>NZ_BAAAPU010000007.1:344805-648762 GCF_039531305.1 Terrabacter lapilli | reverse complement strand
GCTTCGACACCCTGGGCACACTGCGGCACATCCTCTCGACCGGCCACGACTACTCCTGGTTCGTGCTCACCCAGCGCATCATCGAGAAGGAGTTCGCGCTCTCCGGCTCCGAGCAGAACCCCGACCTGACGGGCAAGGACGTGAGGCAGGTGCTCGGCCGGGCCCGCAGCGGCGCCCCGGCTCCGGTGGAGGCGTTCAAGCGGCACGGGAAGGACTTCGTCGTCGCCGACTCCCTGGACGACCTCGTGCGCGGCATGAACGACCTCACGGGCGAGGACCTGCTCGAGGTGGAGTCGCTGCGGCGCACGATCGTGGCCCGCGACAACGAGCTCGACAACGACTTCAGCAAGGACGCGCAGGTGACCGCGATCCGGGGCGCCCGCAACTATCTGGGAGACAAGCTGATCCGCGTCGCGCGCCCGCACCGCCTGCTGGACCCGGCGGCAGGACCGCTCATCGCGGTGCGGCTCAACATCCTGACCCGCAAGACGCTCGGCGGCCTCGAGACGGACCTGGCCGCGAGGGTGCTGCGGTCCGACGGCGACCCGTTGCCCGGGGTCTACGCGGCCGGGGAGGTCAGCGGTTTCGGCGGTGGCGGCATGCACGGCTACAACTCGCTCGAGGGCACGTTCCTCGGTGGCTGCCTGTTCAGCGGCAGGACTGCGGGCCGGTCGGTCGCGGCGGCTCTGTGAGCGCAGGTGGCCCGTGCAGGGCGGGCTGGGCTACCCAACGCCCGACCCGTCCGCTTATCTTTACCCCGTGAACGCAACGCACGCGGCTCCCGGCTCGCAGGCTTCCCTGCGGGAGGCCAACCGGCTCCGCGTGCTCGAGGCCCTGCGCGAGCAGGGGGCGATGACCCAGGTCGAGATCGCCGGCTCCACCGGACTCAGTCCGGCCACCGTGTCCAACGTGGTCAGGGACCTCGACAGCGCGGGCGCCGTCGAGCTGGCACCGAGCATCCGAAACGGCCGTCGCGCCGTCCTCGTCTCACTCGCGACGGGCAACACGCTGCTCGCCGGCATCGCGTTCGGCGACCGGGACGTCCGCGTCGCCATCGCCACCGGCCCCCGCGACATCGTCGGCCGCCAGCGCATGCCCCTGCCGGCCAACCACAACGCCGACGAGGGCATCGAGCGGGCCACCCGTCTGGTCTACGACCTCGTGGAGAAGTCGGGCAAGACGATGCCGGACGTCAAGGCCGTCGGTGTCGGCGTCCCGGCACCCGTCGACAGCGTGACGGGCCAGGTCGGGTCGGAGAGCATCCTTCCCGGGTGGCGCGGCGTCGACGTCGCGCAGGAGATCCGGGGGCACTTGGGCGCGCCGGTCTCCGTGGACAACACGGCCAACCTCGGCGCGCTCGGCGAGCTGAGATGCGGTGCGCTGCAAGGCGTCCAGGACGGGGCGTACATCAAGCTGTCCTACGGCGTCGGAGCCGGCCTCGTGCTGGGCGGGGAGGTCTTCCGCGGCAGCGCGGGGACCGCGGGCGAGATCGGCCACCTGACCATCGACGAGCACGGACCGGTCTGCCGTTGCGGCAACCGAGGGTGCCTCGAGACCTTCATCGGCGCCCACGCCCTGAGCGAGGCCCTGGCGGGCTCGCACGGCCGCCTCACCCTGCGCGACATCATCGGCAAGGCCATCGAGGGGGACCCCGGGTGCCGCCGGGTGCTCCACGATGCCGGCCGTCACCTCGGCGTGGCCCTGGCCGGGCTCGTCAACCTGCTCAACCCCGAGGTGGTCGTGCTCGGAGGTCAGCTCTCGCTCGTGGGGGACGTCATCACAGTGCCGATGCGGCACGCCCTCGAGCGCAGCGCGATCCCCAGCGCAACGGCCTCCCTCGTCGTGCGCGCCTCGGAGCTGCACACCGACGCCGATGTCGTCGGCGCCATCGTCGCCGCGGAGGCGGTGCACGCCGCCGCCGAGGGCCTCTTGGTCACAGTTTCGTCAACGTCTTGAATTCAAGCCTTGACGCCAAGCCCCACAACCCCTTTACTCCGGAGTACGGGCCTGCACCATCGTGGTTGCCGGCGCAAGAACAAGGGAGTTCCACACCATGCGTGCTCGCTCTACTCGCCTCGCCGGCATCGCTCTTGCGGCCGGTCTGGGCCTCACCTCGATCGCGGCCTGCGGCAGCAACGACACCTCGTCCGGCTCGAGCAGCGGGGGCTCCGCTGCCGGCGGCGGCGGCAAGAAGATCGCCCTGCTGCTCCCCGAGTCGAAGACCACGCGCTACGAGACCTTCGACAAGCCGCTCTTCGAGGCGGCCGTCAAGGCCGCCTGCGCCGACTGCACCATCCTCTACAGCAACGCCGACCAGGACGCCGCCAAGCAGCAGCAGCAGGCCGAGTCGGCCCTGACGCAGGGTGCCAACGTCCTGGTGCTCGACCCGGTCGACGGCAAGGCCGCCGCGTCGGTCGTCGCGAGCGCCAAGTCCAGCAACGTCCCCGTCGTGGCCTACGACCGCTTCATCGAGGGCGCCAACTACTACGTCTCCTTCGACAACGCGACCGTCGGCAAGCTCCAGGCGCAGACCCTGGTCGACGTCATGAAGAAGAACGGCAAGACCTCGGGCGACCTCGTCATGATCAACGGCGCGCCCACCGACCCGAACGCCGCCGACTTCAAGGCCGGCGCCCACAGCGTCATCGACGGCAGCGGCTACAAGGTCGCCGCCGAGTACGACACCCCCGACTGGAGCCCGGACAAGGCCCAGTCGTGGATGGACGGCCAGATCTCGGCGGTGAAGAACAACCTCGTCGGCGTCTATGCCGCCAACGACGGCACCGCGGGCGGAGCCATCGCGGCGCTCAAGGGTGGGGGCGTCAAGCCGCTCCCGCCGGTCACCGGTCAGGACTCCGAGCTCGCCGCGATCCAGCGCATCCTCGTGGGTGACCAGGCCATGACGATCTACAAGCCGATCAAGCCCGAGGCCTCGGCCGCCGCGGCCGCGGCCATCGCCCTGGCCAACGGCAAGACCCCGGCCAAGACCACCGACTTCAAGTCCGTCCCCTCGACGATCCTCTCCCCGATCGCCGTGACCAAGGCGAACGTGAAGGACACGGTCGTCAAGGACGGCATCTACAAGGTCAGCGACATCTGCACGGGTGAGGTCGCCGCAGCCTGCACGGCAGCCGGCATCAGCTGATCACCGAGAACACCTGTCTCTCGTGATCGCGCGGGTGTAGACCGGGTGGGTGGGCGCGAGCCCACCCACCCGGCGCTGCGTCCGGCGCGTCGAAGGGGCGGACGCACCGCCCTCAGCGACGAGCACGAGCCCCTTCCGTCCCGCATCTCCGGCCCTGCGACCGGACCGACCCAAGGACTCTCATGACTGCTACCACCTCACCACCTCCGGCCCCGGCGAGGACGGCCGTGCTCTCCCTCAGGGGGATCTCCAAGCGGTTCGGCGCCGTGCAGGCCCTGAGCGGCGTCGACTTCGACGTCAACTCGCACGAGGTCGTCGCACTCGTCGGCGACAACGGCGCCGGCAAGTCGACGCTCGTCAAGGCCATCGCGGGCGTCTACGCCCCCGACGAGGGCACCATGGAGTTCGACGGCAAGCCGGCGACCGTGAGCAGCCCGGCCGAGGCCCAGCGCCTCGGCATCGCGACGGTCTTCCAGGACCTCGCCCTCTGCGACAACCTCGATGTCGTGGCCAACCTCTTCCTCGGCCGTGAGCTCTACAACGCCCGTTCCCTGGACGAGGTGACGATGGAGAAGGAGAGCTGGCGGCTGCTGCGGCAGCTGTCGGCCCGGATCCCGTCGGTGCGCATCCCGGTCGCCAGCCTGTCGGGCGGCCAGCGCCAGACCGTGGCGATCGCCCGCTCTCTGCTCGGCAACCCCAAGGTCGTCATGCTCGACGAGCCGACGGCTGCCCTCGGCGTCGCCCAGACCGCCGAGGTGCTCAACCTCGTCGAGCGGCTCCGTGAGAACGGCCATGGCGTCATCCTCATCAGCCACAACATGAGCGACGTCATGGCGGTGGCCGACCGGGTGACGGTGCTGCGACTCGGCCGCAACAACGGCACTTTCGACGTCAGCCAGACCAACGCCCAGGAGATCATCGCCGCGATCACCGGCGCCACGACCAATGCCGTGTCCGAGCGTGCCTCGCGACGCGAGCAGAGCGAGGAGCAGCAGTGAGCACCACGACTCCCGAACCCACCCGCGACACAGCGGTCCCGGCCGACCCGACCGCATCGGACATCGTCCCCGCCGACCTGCAGGACGAGCGCCTGATCGGGCAGAGCGGCGTGTCCGGCGCCGTGCGCGTCTTCATCTCACGCCTCCGTAGCGGAGACCTCGGCGCGCTGCCCGTCGTGATCGGCCTCGTCGTCATCTGGATCGTCTTCCAGAGCCTCAACCCGGCGTTCCTCTCCAGTCGCAACCTCGTCAACCTCACGCTGCAGAGCGCGGCCATCGGCACCATTGCCATCGGCATCGTGCTCGTGCTGCTGCTCGGAGAGATCGACCTGTCGGTCGGCTCGATCAGCGGCCTGGCGGCGTCCATCGTCGGCGTCACCTTCGTCAAGTCCGGGTGGCCGCTCGTCGTCGCGATCCTCGCCGGCCTTGGCGTGGGCGCCGTCATCGGCATCTCCTACGGTGCGATCTTCACCAGGTTCGGCGTGCCGAGCTTCGTCATCACCCTCGCCGGCCTGCTGGGCTTCCTCGGCTTGCAGCTCAAGGTCCTCGGTGACACCGGCTCCATCAACATCCCGTTCGAGTCGGCGCTGACGAAGTTCGCGCAGCAGGCCTTCCTGCCCGACGCCGTGGCCTACGTCCTCGCCCTGCTCGTCGTCGCGGCGTATGCCATCAGTCGCCTCCGCGCCAACTCGCGTCGTTCGGAGGCCGGGCTCTCCACCACCCCGGTGGGCGCCATCGCCGTTCGGGCCGCGGCCCTCGCGGTGCTCCTGCTCCTGCCGGTGTACGTGCTCAACCGGGACCGCGGCGTGTCCGTGATGTTCCTCGTCTTCCTCGCGCTCGTCGTCATCATGGACTTCGCGATACGACGCACCCGCTGGGGGCGTTCGGTGATGGCCGTCGGCGGCAACGTCGAGGCGGCTCGTCGTGCCGGCATCAACGTCAAGCGCGTCTACATCTCGGTGTTCGCGCTGTGCTCGACGTTCGCGGCACTCGGCGGTGTCTTCGCCATGGCCAGGCTCTCGTCGGTGGGCCAGAGCAGCGGTGGCGGGGACACGAACCTCAACGCGATCGCCGCTGCCGTCATCGGTGGCACGAGCCTCTTCGGTGGCCGCGGCTCCGCCTACTCGGCCCTGCTGGGCATCCTCGTGCTCCAGTCGATCTCGAACGGGCTCAACCTGATCAACCTGCAGTCCCCCGAGCTCTACATGATCACCGGCGCCGTCCTGCTCCTGGCCGTGACGGTGGACGCCATCTCCCGCCGCAGCCGCGCGGCCCACGGTCGCGCCTGACCGACCCGGCCCGGCCACTCCCTCGACCGACACATCGACCCCGGCAGCCACTCGGCTGCCGGGGTCGCGTGCGTCCTGCCTCGCTCAGCGGCTCAGCACGTGGCGAGGTCGACCGGCGCCGCCTGCTCCGCCGCGGGCGCCCCCGCCGCCCCGGTCGCCCCCGCCGCCCCGGCCGCCCCGGCCAGGAGCAGCACGCCCAGCCCGAGGGTGGCGAAGCCGGCACCGACCCAGAGCGGTGAGGTCCAGCCGAGGCCGGCGGCGATCGTCAGGCCCGAGACCCAGACCCCGAGGAAGTTGCCGACGTTGAAGGCGGCGATGTTGGCCGAGGAGGCCATCGTCGGTGCACCGGAGGCGTGCGCGAGGACCCGCATCTGCAGGCCGGGCACGGTCGCGAACCCGAAGAAGCCCATCGACAGGAGCATCGCCGCCGCGCCGAGGCGGCTGCCCGCCAGGAGCGCGAAGGCGACGAGCGAGACGGCGAGCGCCAGCGTGAGCGCGGTGAGGGTGCGGGCCAGCGCCCGGTCTGCCCAGCGGCCGCCGAGCAGGTTGCCGGCGAAGAGCCCGATCCCGAAGAGCACGAGCAGCCACGGCACCGCCGACTCGTCGAAGCCGGTGACGCGGGTCAGGAGCGGCTCGACGTACATGAAGGCGCCGAACATGCCACCGAAGACGAGGACCGTCATCCCCAGGGAGAACCACACCTGCCGGTTGCGGAACGCCGCCAGCTCGGCTCGCAGGCCTCCGGTCCGAGCCCCGTCAGAGGCACCGGTCGAATGCGCCGGGCCGGCGGGAACGAGGGCGGCGATGCCGGCGAAGGCGAGGACGCCGACGACCGCGATGACCGCGAAGGTGGCACGCCAGCCCCACTGCTGGCCGACGAAGGTGCCGAGCGGGACACCGAGGACGTTGGCGAGGGTGAGCCCTCCGAACATGATCGAGATGGCCCCGGCCTTGCGGTCCGGCGCCACGAGGGAGGCCGCGACGACCGACCCGATGCCGAAGAAGGCGCCGTGCGCGAGCGCGGCGACGACGCGGCCGGTGAGCAGCAGGCCGTAGCCGGTGGCGGCGGCGGAGAGGGCGTTGCCGGCGACGAAGAGCACCATGAGCGCGAGCAGCGCCCGCTTGGGGTGCCACGAGGACAGCAGGGGCGTCAGCGCCAGGGCGCCCACCACGACGGCGAGGGCGTAGCCGCTGATGAGGTAGCCGGCGACGGGGATGGTGACCCCCATGTCCCCGGCGACGGTGCTGAGCAGGCCGGCGATGACGAACTCCGTCAGCCCGATGCCGAAGCCCCCGAGCGCGAGGGCGATGAGACCGAGTGGCACGACTGTGACACTTCCTTCCGAACGGTGGCGCAGGACCCGACCAGCCCCCTTGCTGTCGCCGGTATGCCGCGTGTGCAACTACTTGACGACGGGGACGTTAGTTGCACACGCGGTCTATTGCAAACGCCGAGTACACTGGCGGCATGGGTATCGCCGACTCCGCCGTCGAGGTGCGCGCCTCCGGGTGGCGCACCCTCGCCGCCCTGCACGGGCACATCGAGACCGCGCTCGAGCGTGAGCTCGTGCGTCGCCACGGCGTCTCGGTCGTCGAGTTCACCGTGCTCGACGCGCTGTCACGCCAGGACGGCTGGCACATGCGGATGAGCCAGCTCGCCCGCGCCGCAGCTCTCTCCTCGTCGGCCACGACGCGCCTCGTCAACCGGCTCGAGGACCGTGGTCTGCTGACCCGGGTGCTGTGCGCCGACGACCGACGCGGCATCTACACCGAGCTCACCGAGGGTGGCTGGGCGCTCTACCGCGAGGCTGCGCCCACCCACGACGCGGTGCTCGAGGAGTCGCTGCGCAGCGCCGGCGAGGTGCCGGAGCTGGCACCTCTCGTCGACTTCCTGCACCGTGCGCCGGCGCTCAGCCGCAGCGGCTCGTCCGCGCCCGCGCCGCGAGAGGCCACCGTCTGAGCGGCACCGTCCGGCCCAGCACCCGTCACCCTGGCAGCTGGTCGCCCTCGGCGGCATACGGCACGATCTCGTCCTCTCCCAGCAGGCGGCGCCAGCGGGCCGGTCCCCCGGCGGCCGAGCGCTCGAGCAGCCGGTAGGTCACGGGGGCGAGCGCCCACGTGCCGAACCACACGACGACCACGCCGACGGACACCCCGGCCACCACGTCATGCCAGTAGTGCGCCCCCGTGACCACCCGCGAGGCACACACGGCCAGCGCGAGCGGGGCGACGAAGCGCCACCAGACCGGCGACAGGACGACGACCGCCGTGGCGAGCGCCCCGGCGATGACGGCGTGGTTGCTCGGCCACGACCAGTCGTCGCGTGGGGGGCACGCGGCGACCGTGCGGACCACGAGGGCACGGCAGGGCCGCTCCTCGCGGACCATGCCCTTGACCACCTCGCTGAGGACGTAGGCGGCCACGGTGGAGGCGGCGGCCGCGACCGCCACCGTGACGTGCTGGAGCCCGCGCGACCGCGCCCGCCACGCCAGGACGGCGAACGCCAGCGCCAGCACGACGAGCCCGAGCTCGCCGACCACCTCGAAGAACCCACCGACGACCGAGGGCAGCGCCACGGCTCCGGAGGCGGTCGCGCGGTAGGCCGCGTCGCGCACCAGGTAGAGCAGGGCGAACACGGCGAGGAGCACCAGGAGGGTCGGCACCGCACCCGTCGCCCGCCCGCCGGCGAACCGTCGGCGCACGTCCACCGCGCCGTCAGGAGGAGTTGGCATGGAGCGACGGTAGGACACCAACATGGGAGCCGGCGCGGCCCGCCTCAGATGCGCCCGCGCACCGGCGTGCGCTCGACGGGGTCACCGTCCTCGGGCATCACCATCTCGGCGCGCACCCCGAGCAGCCGGACCTCCCGGGCCGGGTCGAGGGCGTCGGCGAGCGCCACGGCGGCGTCGACCACGACCTCGCGGTCGCTCGTCGGGGCGGGCAGCTTGCGCGCCCTGGTCTGCGTGAAGAAGGGTGCGTAACGCACCTTGAGCGCGACCCTGAAGACCGGCCGCCCCTCCCTGACGGTGTCGTCGAAGACCTGCGAGGCGAGCTCCCTGACGGCGGCCCGCACCTGCTCGGGAGTGGTGAGGTTGCTCTGGAAGGTCGTCTCGCGGCTGTGCCCCCGCGCCACCCACGGGGTGTCGTCGACGACCGCCGACCCGATGCCGCGCCCCAGCTGGGAGTACCACACCCCCATGCGCGGCCCGAACTCCCCGACGAGCACCGCCTCGTCCGCCTCCGCGAGCTGGCGCACCGTCGCGATGCCGTGGCCGGCCAGCCGCTTGGACACCCTGGCGCCGACCCCCCAGAGGTCGATGGTCGGGCGGTCCCCCATGACGTCGAACCAGTTGGCTGCCGTGAGCCGGAAGACGCCGCGCGGCTTGCCGAAGCCCGTCGCGATCTTGGCCCGCACCTTGTTGTCGCCGATGCCGACCGAGCAGTGCAGGTCGGTCGCGTCGAGCACCGTCGCGCGGACCCGCTCGGCGAAGGCCTCCGGGTCGTCGGTGCGCACGCCGAGGAACGCCTCGTCCCAGCCGAGCACCTCGACGACGACGCCGAGTCCGCGCAGCGCCTCCATGACGTGCTCCGAGGCCTCGGTGTAGGCGGCGGCGTCGACCGGCAGGATCACCGCGTCGGGCACCTTGCGCGCGGCGATGCGCAGCGGCATGCCGGACCCGACGCCGAACTGCCGTGCCTCGTAGCTCGCCGTCGACACCACGGCCCGCTCGGTCGGGTCGCCGCGACCCCCGACGATGACGGGCTTGCCGGCCAGCTCGGGTCGCCGCAGCACCTCGACCGCGGCGATGAACTGGTCGAGGTCGACGTGCAGCACCCACCCCGGGCGGTCGAGGGCGGGCCCGGCGTCCATCCCTACGCGGGGCGGTCCCGCCGCGGCGGGCGGCCGGTCCGCTCCGCCTGCTCACGAACCGGCTTGCCGCGCCGGAACGTGTAGACGGCCTGCCCGTCGTCGGACGACGCGGGGTCGTATGCCGTCTCGTCGCTCGGCCGCTCACCGTCGTGCCGCTCGGGTGCGATCTCCTGCACCTCCGCGTCTGCCGCGATCCCCGCGTCTGCCTCGATCCCAGCCTCGGCCCCGTGCTCGTGCACCTGCTCATGCACGTCCTGGTGCTCGTGCAGCCCGGCGACCTCGTCGGTCTGCTCGGTGTCGCCGACCCCGTCGTCCTCGACCACGGGGTCGGGACCGGCGAGGGCGTCCTGCTCACCGGCGGCCACCATCACGCCGTGGAACAGCATGGCCGCGGCGACCACGGTCAGCCCGAAGGCACCGACGGCAAGGGGCAGGCCCTCGTGCGCGCCACCGGTCTGGGAACGGAGCAGGTGCAGGCCGCCCGCGACCGCCCCGACGACCGCGGCGCCGACGAACCAGATGATCGTGGCTCGGGTCATTGATTTCCCCACGGGGTCACTGTGGCACACGCACCGCCCCGCTGCAGGCAGCACTCGCCTCGCCCCAGCCGCGTCGCCACGCCTCGGTCGTCAGAGCAGGTCGCGCACCGCCGAGGCCACGATCGCGAAGCCGTGCCGGACCGCGACCGGCGGCCTGCTCTTGGCCGGCTTGCTCTGGGCCGGCTTGCTCTTGCCCGGCTTGCTCTTGCCCGGCTTGGCCGTGGCCCCCTTGGCCGCCTGCGCGGGCACGGCGGGCTTGGCGTGCGAGGCCTGGGGAGTCCTCGGGGCGACGTCGACGGCAGGCCCGGCCTTGCCGGTGCCCTGCGCTGTGCCCTGCTCGGAGCCCTGCCCTGTGCCCTGCTCGGAGCCCTTCGGCCTCGGGGCACCCGTGCCCTTGCCCGTGCCGCCGTCCACTCCGCCTTCCACTCCCTCGGTCGGACGGGGAGCGAGGGCGTCCGGGGACAGGGTCAGGCCCGCGTCCGTCACGGGCCCGGCCGAGCCGGTCGGCGACGCGGAGGCCACCGTCACCGGCACCGACCGGGACGGCGTGGCGCTGCCGGCGGCATACGTCCTCGAAGCCTGCACCGCGCTCTCTGCGCTGACCGGGACGGGCGTGCCGGCAGCGACCCCGGGAGCCGGCCTGTCGTGCTCGGAGACCACCGAGCCGAGGATCAGCGCGGCGGCGCCGACGCCGAGGAGCGCGCTGGCACTGCGCTGCCCGCCGACCTGGCCGAGGGAGAGGTGGCCCGTGACGAGCCCCGCACAGGTGGTCAGCAGGGTGGAGACGCCGACGACGACGAACCCGCCCGTCGGGCCGCCGACGAGGCAGCTGAGGAGGACCAGTGCGCCGAGGAGGGCGAACCCCGCCACCGCCCCCTCGGGGAGGTGACGGCTGCCGGGGTCGGCCGCGAGGAGGTCGACCCGCGGGTGCTCGACCAGGCCCGCACCGGCTCGTGCCGACAGCGCGGAGGACGCGTCGTCCAGACCCGTCGTACCGGACATTTCGGGCATCACCGGGTCAGTGTGGCGCATGACCCGCAGCGAACGCGAACCCGCTCGCGCACCGCGGCGCGCGTGGTCGCCGCGTCGCTCGTCGTGTGTCGCACCGGTCATCACGGGACTCACAGCTCCTGCATCGGGCACCGGCGCCGCCCTGTACCGGTGCCGTCAGCCGGACACTACCGCCCAGAGTCACGATTTGCACCGCAAAGGGTAAAGGGGACGCAAAGTGGCCCTGTCCGACACCGGGCGCCACATTGCGCTCGGCCAGTAGGTTGGGCGCATGGCAACGCGTGAGCGGAACGTGCTCGGCGGGGAGCTCGAGGGGTGCGGCACCGACCCGCTGACGGGCTTCTACCGCGACGGCTACTGCACGACCGGTCCCGAGGACCGCGGCAGCCACACGGTCTGCGTCGTCGCCACGAAGGAGTTCCTCGAGCACCAGCGCAGCGTGGGCAACGACCTCCTGACCCCCCGCCCCGAGTGGCGCTTCCCGGGGCTGACCCCCGGCGACCGCTGGTGCGTCGTCGCGCAGCGCTGGCTGCAGTCCCACCAGGACGGCGCGGCCGCACCGGTCGTCCTCGCGGCCACCCACGAGCGCGCCCTCGAGGTCGTCCCGCTCCAGCTGCTCCAGGCGTACGCCGCCGACATCCCCGACGACCCGCGCTCGCTGCTGTGAGCCGTCTCGAGGCGGACTGCACGCGGTGCTTCGGCCTGTGCTGCGTGGCCCTGCCGTTCGCGCGCTCGGCCGACTTCCCGGTCGACAAGGCCGGGGGCGAGCCGTGCCGCAACCTGCTGGCGGACCACCGCTGCGGCATCCACGACCGGCTCGCCTCGGAGGGCTGGCGCGGCTGCGTGACGTTCGACTGCTTCGGCGCGGGCCAGCAGGTCTCGCAGGTCACCTTCGGCGGCGTCTCGTGGCGCGAGGCGCCCGGCACCGCCCCGACGATGTATGCCGTCCTGCCCGTCATGCGCCAGCTCCACGAGATGCTCGTCCACCTCCACGACGCCCTCGTCCTCGAGACGGAGGGCCCGCTGCGCGACGGGGTCACCGCCGCGCTCGCCGAGGTCGACGCCGCCACGGCCGGATCGCCGGAGCAGGTGCTCGCCGTCGACCTCGTGGCCCTGCGCTCGCGCGTCGGCGAGCTGCTCCGCGACGTCAGTGCGCGGGAGCGTGCGCGACGTCGCCGGCGTGACGGCATACCCGTGCCCCCGCGGCGGGTGCGAGCCGGCGCCGACCTCGTCGCCGCCGACCTGCAAGGCCGCGACCTGCGCACGGCGGACCTGCGCGGGGCGCTGCTCATCGCCGCAGACCTGCGCGACGCGGACCTGCGCTGGGCCGACCTGCTGGGCGCGGACCTGCGCGACGCCGACCTGCGCGGGGCGCGGCTCGAGGGAGCCCTCTTCCTCACGCGGCCGCAGCTGGCCGCAGCGCGCACCTGAGCCACGGCGCCAGGATCCGACCTCGCGACGATTCGCGCATTAGCCCTCCACGGCGCCGGGTCAGCACGCAGAATCGACGCATTGTCCACGTCGAGCACTGGAGTCGAGCGTGCGCCGAGCCCGGGCCACCGCAGCCACCGCGGCCGTGATTGTGGCTGCGGGCGGCCTGGCCGGACTGGTGCTGTCCGGCTGCTCCTCGAGCCAGCCGGGGGTGGAGCTTAGCCAGGTCGCGGCCGCCACCGGGACGCCGGTGCCCACCGAGACGGTGACCGTCACCCAGGTCGACACGAGGACGGTCACGGCGACGACGACGAGGGTGCAGACCGCCACCGTCACCCTCAGCCCGACCGTCACCGTGACGGCGCTGCCGCGCCCGAGCCTGACGACGAGCACGGCCTTCAACCGTCCCGTCGCGCTCGCCGACTACGCGAACCTGGTCAGCGACGTGACGGTCCTCGACCGGATGGCCCTGACCGGCAACGCCGCCGCCCTGCAGCTGGACCTGCTCGACCACCACCTGGCCCGGCTGAGCGCCAACGGTCCGCCACCGGGCCTCGACTCCCCGAGCTACTACGGGCGGCTCTACTCGCTGGGGCTCTTCGCCCGCGCCGCCTCGGACGAGGCACAGGCGGGCTCGCCCGTCGCCTCCAGCCGCTACGCCGTGATCCGGCAGGAGACGGGCGTGCTGCTCTCTCTCGTCAACGGCGCGCTGTCGACCACGTACGCGCTGCCAGCGGCCCCGACGCCGCCCAGGACGCCGGCGGCCACGCCCACTCGCTGACCTCGATCGCCACGGTCAACGGCCCGGTGGTCGCTCGGCGTGGACGTGGCGGGCGAGCTTCGACGGCGACCGGCGGACGGGAACCCTCGACCAGACTGCTCGCTGCAGGGCCAGCGTGCCCCAGCCGGCGAGCGCCATGCCGACGAGGTTGAAGAGCAGCTGCAGACCACTGCCGCGCACCTCGTGCCAGGCGCCGAAGGCGAGCCCGAGCGCGACGTTGCCGGCCGCGGGGATCGTCGTGACGGAGATGAAGACGCCGCTCAGGCCGCCGACCTTGGCCGACGTCAGCGACAGCACGCCCGCTGCGGCGGCGAGGACCGCGACGATGAACGTCCACTTGTCCGGGCTGTAGATGAAGCCGGTGCTGGGCCGTGGCCCGGTGATGTCGTGCACGGTGACCCAGCCGAGGGCGCGCGCCACGAGCGCTGCCAGGCAGGTGACGACGATGGCCACCGCGAAGCCGACGACCAGCGCCCGGACGGCGACGCCGAGGAGCAGGCGCCGGCGGCGCACCAGGGCGACGCCGAGCGCCGCGATGGCACCGAACTCGGGGCCGAGCACCATGGCGCCGATGACGAGGATCTGCGAGTCGAGCACGATCGCGACGCCCGCGATGAGCGTGGCGAGCGTCATGAACGACAGGAACGTCCAGTTCAGCTCGCTGTCGTCGTAGGACCGCTGGGCCACCTCGGCCCAGACGACCGCGTCGGCACTGCTGCCCGGCGTCCGCACCTCCGCCTCGAAGCCGGGACGCGAGATCCAGGTGGTGACCGGCTCCAGCTGCAGGGAGCCCTCCTCGTGGACCCCGAGATCACGGAGCTGGTCGACGACGTCGTTCGCGCCCTCGCGGGCCACGTCTGCGAGGACCACGTCTCCCACGGGGCGCACGGCTGCTCCCCTCAGCACCGACAGCGTGCTCACGGCCGTGGAGTCGGCGAGCAGCTCGGTGACCTGGTCGGTCAGCGCACTGGGGGTGGTGACCGTGAGTCTCAGCATGTCGCACAGTCTGCCGCCCGCTGACCGGAGTTCGGTCGAGCGGCGTCAGGACGAGCAGCTCGGGCGCGGCGTTGACACAGCGCACCGGTTGCGGTGACGTGGCTTCTGAACAGTCGTTCGGATGTGGAGGAGACCCGTGGACACGGTCAGCGGTCTCGACGGCTGCGCCGCCCCCGCAGTCCACCCGGAGAGGGCCGCGCTCGACGACCGGAAGGCGGCCACGTCGTGAGCGGAGGACACGGGCACGGCCACTCGCACGGGGGTGCGGCTGCCCACGCCGGTGGCCGTCACCGCTGGCGGTTGGCGGTCGCATTCGGGCTCGTCGGGGCGTTCTTCCTCGTCGAGCTGGCGGCCGGGCTGCTCTCCGGGTCGCTGGCGCTGCTCTCGGATGCCGGGCACATGGCCGCCGACGTCGTGACCCTCGGGGCGGCGCTCGTCGCCACGCGGGTCGCCACACGCGCCGACACGACCGGGCGTCGCACGTTCGGCTCCTACCGGGCGGAGGTCTTCGCCTCCGGGCTGGCGGTCCTGCTCATGCTCGGCGTCTCGGTCTACATCGCGATCGAGGCCGTGGGGCGCATCGGCGCGAGCCCGGAGATCGCGTCCGGCACCATGCTCGTGGTCGGGGTCATCGGCCTCGTCGTCAACCTCGTCGCCCTGGTCATGCTGCGCGGCGGCGCCGGTGAGAGCCTCAACGTCAAGGGCGCCTACCTCGAGGTGGTCGCCGACACGGTCGGGTCCGTCGGCGTCATCGTGGCTGCCCTGCTGGTCCGCGCGACCGGCAGCGCCTGGTGGGACACGGCGGTCGCCCTCACCATCGCCGTCTTCGTCGCCGTCCGCGCTGTCGGACTGGGGCGTGAGGTTCTCGCCGTGCTGGGGCAGCACGCTCCGACCGGCATCGACCCCGCCGACCTGGAGCAGGCGCTCGCCGAGGTGCCGGGTGTCACGGAGGTGCACGACCTGCACGTGTGGACGCTCACCTCAGGCATGGACGTCGCCACCGCGCACCTCGTGACCGCGCCCCAGGACGCCGGTCAGCAGGTGCTCGACCAGGCCAGCCGGATGCTGCGCGAACGCTTCCACGTCGCGCACGCGACCCTGCAGGTGGAGACCACCGACCGCTCGGAGTGCCGCGGCGCCGACTGGTGACGCCCGGCCCCGCCGGTGCTCCGACCACGGCAGGATGGCCGCATGGCCGAGACCAGTGGTGCAGGGGCGAGCGACGAAGCGGCGACGCCGACGCAGGGCAACCAGGCGGTGACGTCGGCCGAGAGCAGCGAGGCCGCGACGGCCTACGCGGCGGTGCGGCCCGAGCTCGAGGCGGCGACCGGCCTCTTCGTCCAGATGCTCACCGGGCTGCTCGACGACGCGGGCATCAACTACCTCAGCGTGACGGGCCGCACCAAGAGCGTGGCCTCGTTCGCGGCCAAGGCCGAGCGGCGCCGCGACGGCAGGCTGCTCTACCCCGACCCGCTCTCCGACATCACCGACCAGATCGGCGTCCGGGTCATCACCTACGTCCACGACGACGTCGCCGCGGTGGCGGAGCTGCTCGACGAGGAGCTCGCCGTCCTCGACGACCGCGACCTCGGTCTCGAGACCGCCCGCGCCGGCCGCTTCGGCTACGCCAGCCGGCACCTGCTCGTCTCCGTCGACGCCAGCCGCACCGTGCCCACCGCCTACGAGACGTTGCGCCGCCTGAGCGCCTCCGTGCAGATCCGCACGGTGCTGCAGCACGCGTGGGCCGAGTTCGAGCACGACATCCGCTACAAGGGCACCATCCCCGAGGAGCACGCCCACGAGCTCGACCGACGGTTCACCCTCGCCGCCGGGCTCATCGAGCTCGCCGACCGCGAGTTCTCCGCCATCCGCGACCGCCTCCAGATCACGGTGCCCCCCACGGTCGCCGTGCCGGCCGAGCACGATGCGAGGATCAGCTCCCAGGACCTCGCGAAGTTCCTCGCGTTGCGGTATGCCGGCGCCGGCTGGGCCCGCACCGACCACTACACGTGGGTCTCGGGCCTGCTGCTCGAGCTCGGCATCACCTCCGTCGAGCACCTCGCGGAGGTCATCGCGCCCGTCGACAGCGCCGACCTCATCGAGCGGATGGGCTACAAGTACCCACCGGGTGCGGTGCGCCGCCTCGACGACGCGCTCCTGGCCACCTTCGGCACCCGCTACCTGGAGCTCGAGGGCAACGCGCACCGCCGGTCCTCCCTCGAGGCACGCCTCCAGCGCCTCAACACCGCGAGTTGAGCGTGTCGATTCCGGAGGGGCGAGTTCGTCAGGATGATGTGGCGAGGGTCGCCACCTCTGTTCGAGAAGGAGCCATCCATGGCTGACACGTACGCCTACCTGATCCACGAGGCCGACTGGGACTCCGACGCCTTCCTGGCCGCCGCCACCGCCGCCACCGCCGCCACCGGCCCGGCCGGCAAGGACCCCTCCGCCCCCGGCCAGGAGCCCGCGACCGACGGTTCGTTCCCCGAGCACCAGGCGTTCCAGAAGGCCGTCGCCGAGCTCGGCGCGCGCATCGTCGGTGGCGCCGCCCTGCAGCACACCGGGCACGGCGGCACCGTCACCCCCGGCGCCGGCGAAAGCCGGGTCGAGGACGCCGTCTACACCGACGGCCCCTTCCCCGACTCCTCCGAGGTCATCACCGGCTTCTACCTCGTCGAGACCGACGACGAGGACACCGCGCGCCGTCTCGCCGCCCTCGTGCCGACCACCGGCCACATCGAGTGGCGCAAGGTCTTCCCGACGGGGATGTGAGTGCCGCTCGGGTCGGGTGAGTTCGAGGAGGCGTGGCCGCGCATCGTGCGCGCCCTCGCCTCCTTCACCGGCAGCCTCGACGACGCCGAGGAGTATGCCGCCGAGGCCGTCGCGCGGGCCACAGCCCACGAGCGCGCCGGTGGCCGTCCCATCGAGTCGTATGCCGCCTGGTGCACCTCCGTGGCCAAGCGCGCCTGGCTCGACGACGCCCGCAGACGCACCGTGGAGCGCCGGCTCGCGCCGGAGCTCGCCCGCCCCGAGGTGGCAGACGCCCCCGACCCGTGCGGCCCGTCCGACGACACCGCCATGGATGCCGACGACCTGTCCCGCGAGGGCCTGGACGACCGCCTCGCCCTGCTCTTCGTCGCCTGCGACGAGGCGCTCTCCCCGACCTCGCGGATGGTGCTCGCGCTGCGCGTCGTCTGCGGCCTGACGATCCCCGAGATCGCCGGCCACCTCGGGGTGCAGGAGACGGCCGCGGCCGCCCGGCTCACCCGCGCGAAGCGCGCCCTCGCCGAGGCGCGCGGCTCCTTCAGCGTGCCACCACCAGCAGAGCGGGAGCGTCGGCTTCCTGTCGTGATCGCCTGCGTCGCAGGCATGTTCACGGTTGCGCACCGCACCGTCCTCGACCCCGCCGACGCGCTCGCCGACACCGGTCGCCAGGCCCTGTCGATCGCCGACGCCCTCGTGGCAGCCTTCCCCGGAGACACCGAGGTCCGTGGCCTGCGGGCCGTCATCCGCCTCGGCCTGGCGCGTCGCCCGGGACGGGTCGACGCCACCGGGACGGCCCTCGCCCTCGACGAGGTGGACCGGACCCGCTGGGACCGGGACCTGCTGGGCGCCGGCCTGGACGACGCGACGGCCGCCGTCTCGGGCGACGGTCGCTTCGCCATCGAGGCGGCGATCGCCGGCCTGCACTCCATCGCGCCCTCCTTCGAGCGCACCGACTGGAGGCGCATCGTCCAGCTCTACGGCGCGCTCGAGGACCGCTGGCCCTCCCCCTCCGTGCGCGTCGCGCGCCTCGTCGCCACGGCGCAGGCCGTCCTGGCCGGCGAGAACGGCTGGGCGGGAAGGTCGGTGACCGCGGTGGAGCAGGAGCTCGCGTCCCTCGAGACGCGCGGTCCGGCATACGCCAGCCGTGACGCGGCCCTCGCCCTCGCCGACCTGGAGTGGCGCACGGGACGGCGGGAGCGGGCGGCGCAGCGCTACCGCGACCTGGCCGAGGTCGTCGACGTCGAGCCGCTGCGCCGCTTCTGCCTGCGGCGGGCGCTCACTCCCCCGTGACGCCGTCGATCGCCTCGCGCAGGAAGTCGGCGTGGCCGTTGTGGCGGGCGTACTCCTCGATCATGTGCAGCAGGATCCACCGCAGCGTGAACGATTGGTTCTCCTTGCGCGCCAACGTCGCCGAGCGGAACTCGAGTCCGCCGTCGGCGAGCGCCGCGTCGATGTCGCGACGGGCCTGCTCGACCGCCTCGTCCATGAGCCGGCGCAGCTCCTCCGGGCTGTCGTCCTTCGCCGAGGTCATCTCCCAGTCGCGGTCGGCGTCCCAGTCGGCACTCGCCCACGGCTCGGGCATCGGGCGCCCGTGCAGCACCTCGCCGAACCAGCTCGCCTCGTTGAGGGCGACGTGCTTGAGCAGGGCGCCGAGGGTCAGGCTCGACGGCGGGAGCGGCTGCGCCAGCTGGTCGGCGGTCAGGCCCTCGGTCTTGAGCCGGAGCGTGTCGCGGTGGTAGTCGAGGAACGCCACGAGCGTGGTCGCCTCGTCGGCGGCGAGGGGCGGGTCGGTGCGTTGCGTGTGCGCGGGGGTCGTCATGGTCACCGACGCTAGTGTCCGAGGCGCGAAAAACGCCTGCCCGTTTCCGCGCCGGGGAGCAGACTGGCACCGTGCCGACATCGAGCCAGTGGGTCGCGTTCCTCGTCGCGTCGATCCTCTTCATCCAGGTCCCGGGCCCCAGCCTGCTCTTCACCATCGGGCGCGCACTGACCGTCGGGCGCCGTGAGGCGCTCCTGTCGGTGGCCGGCAACGCCATCGGTGTCACGACGCAGGCCCTCCTCGTCGCCGTCGGTCTCGGTGCGGTCGTGGCGGCGAGCGTCACGGCCTACACGGTCATCAAGCTCGCCGGTGCCGCCTACGTCATCTGGCTCGGCATCCAGGCGATCCGGCACCGTCGCGAGGCGCGTGAGGCGATGGCCGGCCACGGAGCGCTCGTGACCGCCGGGCGCGGGCACGCCCTGCGCGTCGGCGTCCTGGTGGGACTGACGAACCCGAAGACGATCCTGTTCTTCGTCGCCTTCCTCCCACAGTTCGTCAACACGGGCGCCGGGCACGTCGACGCGCAGATGGCGGTCCTCGGCACCGTCTTCGGCGCCATGGCCCTGTGCAGCGACAGCGTGTGGGCTCTGCTGGCCGCTCGGGCGCGGGAGTGGTTCGCGCGCAAGCCCGCTCGTCTCGACAAGCTGGGAGCGACCGGCGGCGTCATGATGGTCGGGCTCGGCGCGGCCATGCTGGCGAGCGAGTAGACCCCGACCCCGACCCCTCAGGGAGATCTGTTTGACTGGCGTGATGGCGAAACCCCAGGTGACCTCTCCTGTGGACGGCGTCCCGGCCCGGGTGCAGGAGCACGAGCGCGCTCTGGAGCAGGCGAAGCGGGCGTATGCCGCCCTGCCGCCCGACCGGCCGGTCCGGCTCGCCAAGCGCACGTCCAACCTCTTCCGGACGCGCAGCGCCACGGACGCACCGGGCCTGGACCTGTCGGCGTTCCGCGGGGTCGTCGAGGTGCGGCCCGGCCGCGACGGCGCACCGGCAACGGCCCTGGTCGGCGGCCTGACCACCTACGAGCAGCTCGTCGACGAGCTGCTCCCGCACGGCTTCGTCCCGCTCGTCGTCCCGCAGCTGCGCACGATCACCATCGGCGGGGCGGTCACGGGCCTCGGCATCGAGGCGGCGTCGTTCCGCAACGGGCTGCCGCACGAGTCGGTGCTGCAGATGCGGATCCTGACCGGCGACGGCGAGGTCGTGACCGCCACGCCCGACGGTGAGCACGCCGGCCTGTTCCGCACGTTCCCAAACTCCTACGGCTCGCTCGGCTACGCGCTGGACCTGCTCATCGAGCTCGAGCCGGCCCGGCCCTACGTCGCCCTGCGCCACGTGCGCTTCGACTCCCTCGAGGCCCTCACCGATGCCATCGGCGACGTCATGGCGTCGCAGACGTGGGACGGCGACCGCGTCGACTTCCTCGACGGCGTCGTCTTCGGCGCCCGGGAGGCCTACCTCACCCTCGGCCGGTGGACCGACACCCTCGAGGGCCAGCCCCGGCCGAGCGACTACACCGGCTCGGAGATCTTCTACCGCTCGATCCAGACGCGCCGCACCGACGTGCTCACCGCCCACGACTACCTGTGGCGGTGGGACACCGACTGGTTCTGGTGCAGCCGCGCCTTCGGGGCCCAGAACCCCACGATCCGCCGCCTCTGGCCCCGCGACCTGCTGCGCAGCGACGTCTACTGGAAGATCGTCGCCTTCGAGAACCGGCACCGGGTGATGGCCCGGATCGACCGCATCCGTGGGCTGCCCGAGCGCGAGCGCGTCGTCCAGGACGTCGAGATCCCGCTCGAGCACACGGCCGAGTTCGTCGGGTGGTTCCTGCGCGAGGTGCCGATCGAGCCGGTCTGGCTGTGCCCGGTGAAGCTCCGGCCGGACGGGCGGGCACCCGGAGACGACACGCCATGGCCCCTCTACCCGATGCGCCGTGACGAGCCCTACGTCAACGTCGGGTTCTGGTCCACGGTCCCCATCGAGCCGGGGGCGAGCGACGGTGACGTCAACCGTCGCATCGAGGCGGAGGTGACGAGGCTCGGAGGCCACAAGTCCCTCTACTCCGACGCGTACTACGACGAGGGGACCTTCGCCGCCCTCTACGGCGGCGAGGAGTACGCGCCGGTCAAGCACAGATATGACCCGAGGGGACGGTTCCCCACTCTCTACGAAAAGGCGGTGCAGGCTCGATGACGCTGACGGTGGGACAGGCATTCGACCGGGTGTTCGGCCCGGAGGCCCCGGTGCGGGTCGTCGCGTGGGACGGCTCGGAGGGCGGCAGCCCCGACGGCCTCGTGCTGCGGCTGACGAACCCCGACGCGCTCAACCACATCGTCGCCGCGCCCGGCGACCTCGGCCTGGCACGCGCGTACCTGAGCGGTGACCTCGTCATCGACGGCATGGACGAGGCGGATCCCTACGACGTGCTGCGGGTGGTGCGCGACGGCCTCACGCCCCGGCGCCCGGACCGCCGCGACGCGGCGGAGCTGGCCCGGTTCGTGGCGCACCACCGCCCGCACCCGCCGACGCTGCCCCCGGAGGAGACGCCGAGCCCGCTGCGCCGCCTCGCGCACGGCCTGCGCCACGGCCGCAGCCGCGACGCCGAGGCGATCCACCACCACTACGACGTGTCCAACGAGTTCTACGAGCACGTGCTCGGGCCCTCCATGACCTACACGTGCGCGTGCTTCCCCACCGACGAGGCGTCGCTCGAGGAGGCCCAGGCCTACAAGTACGACCTCGTCGCCAAGAAGCTGGGCCTGAAGCCCGGGATGCGCCTGCTCGACGTCGGCTGCGGCTGGGGCGGCATGGTGCGCCACGCCGTCAAGCACTACGGCGTCACGGCCCTCGGCGTCACCCTCTCGCGCGAGCAGGCCACGTGGGCGCAGAAGGCCATCGCGGCCGACGGCATCGGCGACAGGGCCGAGGTGCGCTTCGGCGACTACCGCGACGTCACCGAGCGCGGCTTCGACGCGATCAGCTCCATCGGCCTGACCGAGCACATCGGCGTCAAGAACTACCCGGCCTACTTCCGTTTCCTGCGCGAGCGGCTGCGTGAGGAGGGGCGCCTGCTCAACCACTGCATCACCCGGCCCGACAACCAGCACGCCGGCCTGCCGGCCCGCGGGTTCATCAACCGCTACGTCTTCCCCGACGGCGAGCTGACCGGCAGCGGCGACATCGTGCGCGTCATGGAGGACGAGGGGTTCGAGGTGCGCCACCACGAGAACCTGCGCGAGCACTACGCCCGCACCTGCGCCGCGTGGAACGCGAACCTCGCCAAGCACTGGGAGGACTGCGTCGAGCTCGCCGGCCTGGGCCGGGCGCGGGTGTGGGGCCTCTACCTCGCGGGTTCACGACTCGCGTTCGAGCGCAACGAGATCCAGCTGCACCAGGTGCTCGGGTCGCGCACGAGCAGCGCAGGCGTCTCGGGCTTCGCGCTGCGGCCGCGCTTCGAGCCCTCCGAGGGCTGAGGGCCGCCCTCAGTCCGACCCGCCGAGGTCGACGTCGTAGGCCTCGTAGACGAGGTCGCCGCCCTTCTGGCGGTGCCGGACCAGGCGGCCGGCGAGCACGGTGAGCTCCTCGCGGAAGACCGGCAGGTCCGCGAGGGTGCCACCGTGCTCGAGCACCGCGAGGTAGCCGTGGATCACCGCGTGCAGCTCGCGGTGCTCGGCTGCGAGCCGGTCGACGGGCCCGGAGAGCCGAGGCGCGTCGTGGCGCAGCCGGTCGTAGAGGCCGCCCGGGCTCTCGGTCAGCGCCACGTGGTCCTCGAAGTCGTGCGCCAGCTCGGCGAGGGCGGCCCGGACCCGCTCGCGCCACATCCCGCCCCGGGCGATCGGCGCCTCGAGGGCCAGCACCACGGCGGCGAGCGACTCGTGCAGCTCGGACCGGTGGGCGCGGACGCGTTCGAGGTGGGTGGCGAGGTCCACGCCGGCCTGCGCCGCCGTGGTGAGGGGCGGGCTGGCTGCATTCGGCTGGACGTTCATGGGCGCGACCTCCGTGGCGTCCATGGTGGGGCCTCGGCGCGCGGTTCGTCCAGAGCAGGCAGGCGGCAGATGGACGCGACCAGACGGTCAGGCCAGCGAGAGGAAGAGCTTCTCCATCTCGGCGACGTCCATCGTCTCGCCCTGCGGGTTGGTGATGCACTCGCGCAGCCCGGTGGCGATGACGGCGAAGCCGGCGCGGTCGAGCGCCTTGGAGACGGCGGCGAGCTGCGTGACGATGTCCTTGCAGTCGCGGCCCTCCTCGATCATCTTGACGATGCCGCCGATCTGGCCGCGGGCGCGGTTGAGGCGACGGATGACCGACTGCATCTCGTCGAGGTCGAGCTCCACGGCATCCTCCTGGGTCTGTGGACTGTCCGTCCATGATACCCCGGTACGTATGCCGTATGCCGTGTCCCGGGGGCACGACGGCCCGCTCCGCTCAGCCCGAGCGGGGCGCGTACATGATGATCGCGACGCCGAGGAGGCAGACGAGCGCGCCTGCCACGTCCCACCGGTCGGGCCGGAAGCCGTCGGCGACCATGCCCCACAGGAGGGAACCGGCGATGAACACCCCGCCGTAGGCCGCGAGGATGCGACCGAAGCTCGCGTCGGGCTGCAGTGTCGCGACGAAGCCGTAGAGCCCGAGGGCGATCACACCCGCGCCGGCCCACACCCACCCGCGATGCTCGCGCACGCCCTGCCAGACGAGCCACGCTCCGCCGATCTCGGCGACGGCGGCGAGCACGAAGAGCAGGATCGAGCGAGTGACGGTCACGCGCGCCATCGTCGCACCGTCGTCTCGTCTCCTCAGAGGTCGCCGGCCGCCCGGCGCTCCTCGTCGCTGCGCAGGATGCAGAACTCGTTGCCCTCGGGGTCGGCCAGTACGACCCAGCCGCGACCGTCCTCCGTGCGGCAGTCCTGGACGACGGTGGCGCCGAGTCCCTCGACACGAGCGACCTCCTCGTCGCGGGGCCGGTCGGTGGGACGCAGGTCGAGGTGCACGCGGTTGCGCACCTGCTTGGCGTCCGGGACCTCGATGAAGAGCAACCGGTGCGAGCCGTCCGGCGAGAAGATCATGCACTCCTCGTGGCCCGGCTCGTTCGGGTCGCTCGGGTCCTCGTGGTAGTCGAGCAGCTCGGCCCACCAGACCGACTGCGCGTAGGCGTCGAGGGCGTTGACGGTGGTGTGCGAGAGAGCGAGCGCCATGCCGACATCCTGCCGTCAAGTCCTCCACAGCTCAGCCCGAAATATGTCAACGTCCATTGACACGCCGGACCGGCCGGCATACGTTGTCAACCGAGATTGACACGCGCGACGACGTGACCGGAGTGACGATGGAGGTCGACGAGATGCTGGCACTGGCCCGGGCGACCGGGGACGACGACCCGCGAGCCGCCCTCGCGGCTGCGCGTGAGCTGCGGCGCGCGGCCGACCGCACCGAGGCGGCCGTGGTGCGCCGCGCCCGCAACCAGGGGCTCGCGTGGGCCGACATCGCCGAGCAGCTCGGCGTCAGTCGCCAGGCGGTGCACAAGAAGTACGGCCGCCGCTGAGCGGCTGCCCGCCGCGCAGGGAAGACTGTCGGATCGGGGCACACCCGTTCGTCGGGTAGGTGAACGGCGATGCCGCCGTCCCCGCCACCCGAGACCAAGGAGAGCACGATGCCGGAGTACCTCATCACCTTCAACGACGAGTGGGTGCAGGAGCACACGAGCGAGCAGATCAACGACAAGGCCACGGCGGTCGGCGCAGTCATCGAGGAGATGCAGCAGGGCGGGGTCCTGCTCTTCACCAACGGCGGGCTCGACCGGTCCACGGCCCTCTTCAGCGTCGAGTCACAGGACGGCCGCCCGGTCTTCACCGACGGCCCCTACGTCGAGACCAAGGAGCACCTCGGCGGCTTCTGCGTTGTCGACGTGCCCGACGACGAGGCCGCGCGCTACTGGGCCGGCCGGCTCGCGACCACGCTCGACTGGCCGCAGGAGGTGCACCGCTTCCGCGGCCCGGGCAAGATCAGGCGCACCGCCTCGCAGGAGAGCTGAGCCCGGCGCAGCTCAGGCCTCCCGGCGCAGCACGACGACGGTGTCGAGCGCCACGCGCTCGCCCTCGTCGGTGTCGACGGGCCGCTCCCGGATGCCGGAGTGTTCGACCGTGACGGGCAGCCCGTCGGCACGCTCGAGCACCTCGTCGGGGTCGTAGAGCACGCTGCGGTCGCCGGGACCGCCCCAGCCCTCCGCGAGGTTGCGACCCGCGTGCCCGACGACGACCACTCGCCCGCCCGGGCGCACGGCCTCGACCGCCTCGCGCAGCGCCTGGCGCCACTCGGGGGCGGGCAGCTGGAGGTAGGAGAGCAGGGCGAGGTCGTATGCCGCCGGGCCGCCGGGCGCCGGCTGCGTCGCGTCCGCGACGAGCGGGGTCAGCCGGGCCAGGTCGTCGCCGAGCCGGTCGGCGGCCAGCGACCGCATCCGCTCGACCGCCACGGTGGAGTAGTCGGCCGCCACGACGGTCCAGCCCTGCTGCGCCATCCAGATGGCGTTGCGCCCCTCGCCCGCGGCGACGTCGAGCGCACGTCCCGGCGTCATCGGGCCGACGATCTCGGCGACGAAGCGGTTGGGCTCCGCGGACCACACGAGGTCGTGGGCGGCATACCGCTCGTCCCAGTCGCTGGCCTTCATGGCGCCCTCCTCGCTGTCACGGGCCGCCCGGCGACGGCCTCGGTCCCATTCTGGTGGCGCCTGTGGTGGCGTGCCTCTCCTTCGACCCGGAACGGGAGTCGGCGACCTGCGCCGCGCGTAGCGTGGAGGCCAGAAAGGCAGTGAGCACATGAACGTCCTCATCGTCCACGAGTCCCTGTTCGGCAACACCCGCGAGGTGGCGACGGCCATCGCGGAGGGGCTGCGCGACAGAGCGCAGGACGGAGCGACGGAGGCGGCCGACGTCAGGCTCGTCCACGTCGACGACGCCCCCACGACCATCGGCGACGACGTCGACCTGCTGCTCGTCGGCGGGCCCACGCACGCCTTCAGCATGACCCGGCCCTCGACCCGTGAGGACGCGCAGACCAAGGGTGCGACCGCAGCCCGCGAGGGCGTCCGCGAGTGGATCGAGGCGGTCACACCGCGCAAGGGCCTGCCCGTGGTCACCTTCGACACCCGCATCCACGTCCGGATGATGCCCGGATCGGCGGCCGCCGCTGCGGCCAAGGCGCTGCGGCACCGCGGCTTCGACCGGGTCGAGCGTGGCGAGACCTTCTGGGTGCAGGACACCGCCGGTCCCGTCGTGGAGGGTGAGCTCGACCGCGCTCGTGCGTGGGGTGCGACGCTCGCCACGCGCGTGGCCCACGGCGTCTCCTGACGGCCGGACCGCGGCCTCGACGGCCCTGGCTCGACCCTCCCTCAGCCCAATGAGTCGAGCCAGGGCTCGAGGTGCCCCAGGACCTGGTCGGGGACCTCGAGCTGGGGCGTGTGCCCGACCCCCTCGAGGTATGCCGCCTGCCAGGCCGGGTTGAGCCGCGCGGCCCGGCGCGCGGCCGAGACGGGGACGAGCCGGTCGCGCGTGCCGTGGACGAGCAGGACCGGACGGTCGACCTCGCGGATGATCCGGTCGTAGTCGCGTCGCCCGCGCAGGACGCGCAACAGCGACCGGGCGGCTCCGACGAACTCCGCCTCGGGGCTCGGCAGCGACCGGCGCCAGGCCGCGAGCTCGACCCCGGCCTCGGTGACCGCCGGGTCGGCGCGCGAGGGGTCGGCGAAGCACAGGGCCACCGTGCCGAGCACCCGCTGCCGGTCGGAGAAGCGGGTGTTGTAGCGGGTGAGCACCAGCTCGCCGACCCGCGGCACGGCATACAAGGCGAAGGTCGCGGCGACCTGGGGGTCCGGGCGGCCGCCCGGGTTGGGCAGGGCCGGGTCGAGCAGCACGAGGCCTGCGACCTGCTCGGGGCGGCGGTCTGCGAGCAGCAGGCTGATCATGCCGCCCATCGAGTTGCCGACGAGGACCACCGGCTCACCGAGGACCTCGTGGATGAAGCGGCTGAGCAGGGCGGCGTTGTGGTTGACGCTGGTGTCGCGACCCTGTGCCGGGGTCAGGCCGAAGCCCGGGAGGTCGATCGCGACGACCCGGCGCCCCTGCGCGAGCGCGGGGGCGATGCCGACCCAGTTGAGGTAGGACCCACCGAGCCCGTGAACGAGCACGACCGGCGGACCTGCCGTGCCACGCCCGGGCTCGCCGTCGGTACCCGCGAACTCGACCCAGTGCACCGGCCCCTCGAGGTCGATGGTGCGGCTGGTGCCGCCCCACGGCGTCGCGAGGTCCAGGGGTGCAGTGGCCAGCAGGCTGCTCATGACCGCAGGTTACCGCCGGTCACTTGGGGTCACCGAGCGTCATGTCCAGGGTCACGTCCGGGCGTCACCGGTCGGTCGGGGCCTGTCCGGGCTCGTCCTCACCCTGGAACGGGCGCACCTCCACGGGAAGGCCGGTGGCACCGGCGATCCGCTCGGCCCAGCCGAGGACCACGTCGTAGTCGTCGGAGCGCACGATCGACAGGCCGCCGAGGTGCTCCTTGGCCTCGACGAACGGTCCGTCGGTGACCACGGCGTCGGGGCTCCGGCGCTGCCGGCGGATCGTCGTGGCACTGGACTGGTCGCCCAGCCCTCCGGCGAACACCCAGCCGCCGGCGGCGCGGATGTCGGCGTTGACGACCTCGAGGTCGGCCATGACGGCGTCGAGGTCGAGGTCCGCCGGTGGCGGTCCGTCGGGTGAGAACAGGCTGATCAGGTAGGTCTTCATGACTCTCTCCTCCCGCCGGCGCGTGCCGGCCGGCTCGTGGTCCGGGGTCGCACCCGTCGTGCGTCCTCCACCCTGTCCACGAACGGGCCGGAGCCACTTCGACAAACGCGCACGGGTCAGCCGGCTCGGCCGCGCGGGCGCTGCTCGACGAGGCCGACGAGGTTGTCCTCGGAGTCGACGACGAAGGCCATCCACTCGTCGGTGCCGGCCGGCCCGAGGGTGTCGTCGTCGTGGCCGAAGATGACGTGCGGCTCGGTCCGGACCTCGACGCCCGCCGCCCGCAGCCGCGACACCGTCCCGTGGAGGTCGTCGACGCGCAGGTAGTGCAGCGCACTCGGCGCGCCCCGGTCGAGCAGGAGCCGCACGCCGCCCACGTCGAAGAAGACCAGCCCGGGCGGGTCGTAGGTCGCGAGCGGCTCGGCCCCGAGCAGGTCGCGGTAGAAGGCGGTCGCGCGGCCGAGGTCCTCGGCGTGCTGCGCGACCTGGACCAGTCCCTGCGCCTCCCGGTGTGCCATGGCTCGACGGTAGCGCCGGGCCCGCCCCGGGCGGAGGGGAAGCGCGGCAGCGGCGAGGCACGGGAGCCGACACAATGGGCCCATGACCGATCACCGGCCCGTCGAGACCTGGCTCACCGACATGGACGGCGTCCTCGTGCACGAGGAGGACGCGATCCCCGGAGCCGCCGAGTTCGTCAAGGCGCTCAAGAGCTCCGGCCGGCCGTTCCTCGTGCTGACCAACAACTCGATCTTCACACCCCGGGACCTGCGCGCCCGGCTGCTCATGAGCGGCATCGACGTGCCGGAGGAGTCGATCTGGACCTCGGCGCTCGCCACGGCGCAGTTCCTCGCCGAGCAGCGTCCGGGCGGCACGGCATACGTCGTCGGCGAGTCGGGGCTCACGACGGCGCTGCACGACGTGGGCTACGTCATGACCGACCGGGATCCGGACTACGTCGTCCTCGGCGAGACGCGTACGTACTCCTTCGAGGCGATCACCCGGGCGATCCGCCTGATCGAGAAGGGCGCCCGGTTCATCGCGACCAACCCCGACCCGAGCGGGCCGAGCCCCTACGGCACGCTGCCGGCCACCGGCTCGGTCGCCGCCCTGATCTCGACGGCGACCGGCCGCCAGCCCTACTACATCGGCAAGCCCAACCCGCTGATGATGCGCAGCGCGCTCAACCGGCTCGACGCGCACTCGGAGACGACGGTCATGGTCGGCGACCGCATGGACACCGACATCATCAGCGGCCTCGAGGCGGGGCTGCGCACGGTCCTCGTCCTCACCGGGTCGACGAGCCGGGAGCAGGTCGAGCACTTCCCCTACCGGCCCAGCCGGATCGTCGACTCGATCGCCGACCTGACGCCGTACGCGGAGACGACCTGAGCTAGCGGCCGCGGCCGAAGAGGCGCTGCCACCACGACGGGCGGGCGGCGAGCTCGGCGGCGCGGGCAGCGGCCCGCTCCTGACGCGCCCGGCGCTGCTGCTCCTCGAGCTCGGCACGCAGCGGCCGCCACCGCTCGACCATCTCGTCGACGTCGAGCGTCTTGGCGATGGCCGGCGGCAGGTTGCCGACCGCCGGGCGTCGCCGATCGGCGAGGACGCGCTTGTTGTAGTCCTCGATGATCTCGCGCACCTGCGCCTCGGTGCGCACGTCGACGAGCGACTCGGGGTAGCCGGCAGCCTCCTTGCGAAGGGCCAGCGCACCGGGCAGCGCACTGCCGAGGTCGAGGTTCTCGCGGGCGGCGAAACGCTTGACCCACCAGTCGGGGTCGCCCGAGTCGCTGAGGTCGAGCGGCTTGCCTGCACCGGGCAGGTTGTCGAAGTCGCCACGCTCCTGCGCCTCGCGGATCTGCTTCTCCACGGGGCTCTCCCAGTACGGCTGGCCGGACATGCGACCACGCTAACCGACAGGGCGGCTGAGGAGGGCGTACGCGTTGGGCGCCGAGCGAGCGCCATCCGGGCGTGTGGCGAGTTCGCTTGCAGCGCAATCGAACTGCTGCGACCACTCTGGCAGATCTATTCGAACACCTGTACGATTGGGACATGAGCCAGAGCGCGGAGCGGGTCGAGCAGGACTGGGACCACGTCGCGTCCCTGGCCGCCGACCTGCACGACGCGCACGCCCGGCTGGTCGACTTCGTGGGCACCGTGCTGGCCGAGGGGTCCTGGCAGGCGGCCGGGCTGCGCTCGCCGGAGCACTGGCTGATGCTGCGTGCGGGGCTGTCCCGCGGGCAGGCGGCGGCGGTGCTGCTCGTGGCGCGCCGGTCTGAAGAGCTGCCGGTGACGGCGGCCGCGCTGCGGCAGGGGCGGATCAGCCTGGACCAGGCCGCGGTCGTGGCCCGGCACACCCCGGCCGCGTTCGACGCGACGGTCGCCGCGTTCGCGCAGCACGCCACGGTCAGCCAGCTCCAGCGCAGTGTCACCCGGTACGACTTCACCCTCCCCGAGCCGGTCGTCAACGCCGCCGGAGAGCTGCAACCCGCAAGGCCCGCGGACCCCGACCAGCCCGGCACCGACCAGCCCGGCACCGACGAGGACGAGCGCGAGCCGGGCCGTGTCGAGCCGGAGCGTGTCGAGCGGGAGCCCGTGGAGCCGCCGCGGCTGTCGATGGGCGTCGACGCGGACGGGCGGTTCCGGCTGCGCTACGACGCCCCGGCCGAGGTCGGCGCGCTCATCGAGGCCGCGCTCACCGAGGCCAAGGACCACCTGTTCCACACGCTCACCGAGCCCGGGACGGAGCCGGACCGGCGGGCCCTCAACGGCGACGTGATCGACCCGAACCGGTGTCCCGCCGACGGCGGCACGCCCCGGGTCACCTGGGCCGACGCCCTGCAGCTGATGGCCATCCGCTCCCTCGACGCCACCGGCACGAGCGCCGGTGCGTCGACCACCGGTGGGGCGGCGCGGCGGGCCCGGTACCGGGTCCAGGTCCACCTGGACACCGACGGCGGCTGGCTCACCGGCCGCCCCCGCCTACCACGGCACCTCGTCGACGGCCTGACCTGCGACGGCACCCTCACCCCGGTCTGGGAGACCGACGGACACCCCGTCAACGTCGGCCGCACCCACCGCGTCGTCCCGCACCGCACCCGCGTGCTCGTCCTGGACCGGGACCGCGGCTGCCGCTTCCCCGGCTGCGGCGCCACCGTCCACCTCGAGGTCCACCACCTGACCCACTGGCGCGACGGCGGCCCCACCGACGTCACCAACCTGCTGGCCCTGTGCCCGTTCCACCACGACGGACACCACCGCGGCGAGTTCACCATCACCGGCGACCCCACCCGACCCGACGGGCTCGCCTTCACCACCCACACCGGCCTGCACATCGGCCCACCCCAACCCCCACCATCCACGCCGCCCCCAGCCACCCTCGCGGCCTTCGCCAGCACCGAACCCGAGCCCGCACCCCACAGCCGCGGCAGACCGCCCGCGCGCCTCGGCCGGCGCTACCCCGCCCCCACCGGCGCACCCCTGCACCGGCACCTCGTCGACTTCACCCGCGCCTGACCGGCCCACCGGGGCTCGCTGCCCCCGCCGGGGCTGCCGGAGATGAGGGGAATGCCCCTGACGATTGCGCTGGCACTGGCATGGTTGGCGACATGGAGGTGACAGGGACCGACGATGTCGGATCGGCAGGAGCGGTCCCGAGGGCGCCGCGTCGGCAGAGTCCCGCGGGACTCGTGTTGTGGGCCACCGGCTTCGTCACGGTGGCAGTGGTGGGGCTCGTCGCGCTGGACTGGGCCGCGCTGATGATGCACGCCATCGGCTACGGGTTCGAGCAGGTCCTCGACCCGGGCACGGTCGCTCCTCCGCACACCGACGACTACGTCCGGGCACTCGTCGCCGGCGCGCTCCTCGCCATCGCCGCGACCTGCGCGATGCTCTGGCTGCTGCTGCGCACCGCTGCTCGGCAGTGGGCCGCCTGGATCACCGCCTTGCTCGCGGCCGGGATCGGCGGCGTCGTCGGTGCGAGTGCCCTGCTCCTCGTGCTCGGCATCAGTCCGCTGAGCCTCCTGGCGCCCTGAGCCGTCGCCGGGACTGGACGGCGGCGATCACGATGCAGGCGACAAGTCCCAGGACGAAGAGCGGCAGAGCCGCGAGGTAGCCGAGGAGGACCACGCCCTCGGACGGAGGCAGCGTGCAGCCGAAGCCGATGCCGGTGCACTGGCCCGAGGCATTGTGGTCGGGCAGCACCAGGTGCAGCAGGATCACGAGGTTGACCGGTACGCCCCACAACAGGCCCAGGGCGACGGCATACGGAAGGAGGTTGCGTCGTGCCACACGCCCACCGTCGCGCACGCCGCCACGATCGGCATCCGTGCCGCTACTCAGCTCGTCACAGGCGGGCAATGACCTCGTCGAGCATCGACTCGGTCAGCTTGCCGGTGAAGGTGTTCTGCTGGCTCACGTGGTAGCTGCCCACGAGCCGGACGGGGTGACCCGCGGTGGTCCGCAGCACCGTCTCGGCGCCGTGGCCGAACCTCGGCTTGGGGCGCGGCACCAGCCATCCGCGACGGCGCGCGGCACCCAGGGCGGCCTCCCACGCGATCGAGCCGAGCGCGAGCATCGAGCGCAGCCGCGGCTCGGACAGCTCGAGGTCCCGGTCGAGCCACCCTGCGCAGGCCTCGCGCTCCTCGGTCGTCGGCTTGTTCGCCGGGGGCGCGCAGCGCACCGTCGCCACGATGCGGATGCCGGTCAGCACGAGCCCGTCGCCCGCGGCCACCGACGTCGGCTGGCTCGCGTAGCCGCCGCGGTGGAGGGCGGCATACAACCAGTCGCCGGAGCGGTCGCCGGTGAACATCCGTCCGGTTCGGTTGGTGCCGTTCGCCGCCGGCGCGAGCCCGACGATGAGGACGTCCGCGTCGGGGTCGCCGAACGACGGACCGGGTCGGCCCCAGTACGGCTGGTCGGCGAAGGCCGCCCGCCGCCCCTCGGTCGCCACCGACTCGCGCCATGCGACGAGCCGCGGGCATGCGCGGCACACGCTGACACGGGCATCGAGCTCGGGTATGCCGTCCGCTCCCTTCGCGAGCCGACGCACCTGCGCCGGGGTGCTGGCGACCGGCGTGTCGGCCGTCGCGGGGTCACCCGGCCACCCCGAGCCGGCGGGCACCGGGGAGAGGAAGAGGCCGCCGGTCACGGGGTGCTGGGCCGGGTTCGGCATGGCGGGAGGGCACATGGCCCCCACGCTAGGGCGCGAGCCGGGACGGACGGCATACGGCGCGTGGCGACTCGACGGCGGGGCGACGCGGCGACGCGTCAGTAGCCGCCGACCGACCCGCCGCCCGAGGTGGTGCTGCTCGAGCTGCCGGAGCCGGTGATCGGCTCGCCGGTGGTGCCGAGCACCCACCAGACGTTGAGGACACCCTGGCCGAGCACGTCGCCCGCTGCCTGGTCCTTGGCGAAGTAGTAGAGCGGCCGGCCATTGAGGGTGACCTGCTTGCCGCCGCCCGGTGCCGCGATGGAGCCGACCGTGCCGGTGATCCCGGTCGCCGTGGGCGCCGACGAGCCCATGAGGGCCGCCGGCCACGCGGCGAGGCACGCCCCGGTGCAGGCGCTCTTGGTGGTCCCCTTGGGATCCTTGGTGAAGATGTAGAGCGTCATCCCGTTGCCGTCGGTGACGACGTCGCCGAGGGGCGTGGAGGCCGTCTTGAGGGCCGAGACCTCGTGCATCGATGACGCCGCCGACGCCTTGGTGGCGGCCCCGCCGGCCGCAGCAGCAGGGGACGCGGACGGCTGCGGGGCAGTCGAGCCGCAGGCCGCCGCGGCGAGCAGCACCGCGGACGCGATGACCGTCGTGGACAGCGCCCGGGGGCGGGAGGTGGGACGGGATGAGGAACGGATGGTGGGACGCATGATGACCTCCTCGTCGAGGGCGCCGAGCACCGACGTCCTCCTGCGATGACGCCCAGCCCCATGAGACGGTTCAGGGGTCGCGCGAGGCGTGCCCGAGCTGAACCGATCCGGCCCTGCCGGCGTCTTCGGTGACAGGAACGACCGGAGGAGGAGGTGGCTGCGGCATGCCGCTCGACGAGGATGCGGTCGCGGCGATCTACCGCGAGCACGGGCCGATGCTGCGGCGCGTGGTGTGGCGGGCGACCAGTGACGCCAACCGCGTCGACGACATCGTCCAGGAGGTCATCCTCCGCGTCTGGAAGCAGGCGCCCGACACCGACAACCTGCGCGCCTACCTCATCACCACCGCCCGCCACCTCATCGTCGACCAGCACCGCGCGGCCGGGCGGCGCCCGCAGCAGGCGCAGCTCGTCGAGGTGGCCGAGCGTGACTCCGCCCTCGACCGGGCCCTCGACCAGGTGCTCGTCGAGGAGGCCCTCGGCAGACTCCAGCCCAACCACCGCGAGATCGTGCGGTGCCTCTACTACGAGCGACTGTCCGTCGCCGAGACCGCCGCTCGCCTCGGGGTGCCGGAGGGCACGGTCAAGTCCCGCGCCTACTACGCCGTGCGCAACCTGCGCGCCGTCCTCGACGAGATGGGAGTGACGAGATGACCACCGGCTCGGACGACCTGCACGAGCTGCTCGGCGCCTACGTGCTGGGCGGGCTGTCCGACGACGACCACAGCGCCTTCAGCGAGCACCTGCGCACGTGCGGCCGCTGCCAGACCGACCTGGGCCAGGTGTCGGGGCTGCCGCGCCTGCTCGACCTGGCGGGACCGGAGGGCGGGCCGCACATGGCGACCGGTGCGGACGGCCGTGACCGCGGGCCGCGCAGCGAGCCGGTCGACGAGGCGAACGTCGCGCGGCTGCTCGACGAGGTGGGCCGGCGCCGGCGGCGGCGACGCGGCTGGCTGGCAGTGGTCGCCGCGGCTGCCGCGGTGGTGCTCTTCGCCGGCGGCGCCTGGCTCGGCCCGCGGCTGGCTCCCTCGAGCCCTCCCCCGCTCCCGGCGACGCACGTCGCGGCGGCAGCCGTCTCGGGCAGCGGCGTACGCGTGGACATCGCGCTCGTGCCGCGTGGCTGGGGCACCCAGCTCGACATCGACTGCGAGGACATGCCGACGCAGGGCGAGCTGGCCCTGTGGGTCGTCGACCGGTCCGGGCGCGCGATGACGGCAGCGTCCTGGCGCGCGACGGCCGCCGGCTACTCCCGCGTCACCGGCGCGACAGCCCTGTCCCCCAGTGAGATCCGGTCGCTGGAGGTGCGGACCGGCACAGGGAAGGTGCTCGCCTCCGCCCGCACCTGACCCGTCCCCGACCCGTCGTCAACGGACACCGCGTTCGGTGAGCCGGATGCAGTGCCACGAGGTGGCGGGCAGGGTCGCCGTGAGGGTGGCGCCGTCGACCGCCGCGTCACCGGGGTGCGGGGTGACCCGGTGAGGTCGCTCCTCGGTGTTGGTGGCCGACGGGTCCTCGTCGTGCACCACCAGGTGCTCGACGAGGACGTATGCCGTCGGGTCGCCCCCGACCGGGGGCGCGACGTCGAGCGTCAGCTCGGACGACTCCGTGCGGCTCCGGTTGACGACGAAGACGGTCAGGTCGCCGCTCTCGGGGTCGTGCGTCGCCGTGACGACGACCGCGTCGACGGGCCCGTACGCCCTGGTCTCCACCCTGTCGCTGACGACGGCGGGGCGCAGGACGGTGCCCCGGGCATACCTCGCCGTGAGCGCGAAGGGGTGGAAGATCGTCTGCCGCCAGGCCGGGCCCCCGGGGCGGGTCAGGATGGGGGCGATGACGTTGACGAGCTGCGCCTGGCAGGCCATCGAGACCCGGTCGGCGTGCTGGAGCAGCGTGATGAGCAGGCTCCCGACGACGACCGCGTCCCTGACGTCGTAGACGTCCTCGATCAGCTCCGGTGCCTCCCGGATCTCGAGCGAGCGCTCGCCCGGGAAGCGCGAGTGGTACCAGACGTTCCACTCGTCGAAGGAGACCATGACCCGCTTGTCGGACCCCTTGACGGCGGCGACGTGGTCGGCCGTGGCGACGACCGCCTCGATGAACCGGTGCATGTCCTCGCCGGCGGCCAGGAACGAGTCGACGTCGCCGTCGACCGGTTCGTAGTAGGCGTGGGCGGAGATGTGCTCGACGAGGTCGAAGCACCGCTCGAGGACGACCCGCTCCCACGTGCCGAAGGTGGGCATGGCCCGGTTCGACGAGCCGCAGGCGACGAGCTCGACCCGGCCGTCGACCTGGCGCATGGCGCGGGCGGTCTCCTCTGCGACGCGGGCGTACTCCTCGGCGGTCTTGTGGCCGATCTGCCAGAGCCCGTCCAGCTCGTTGCCGAGGCACCACACGCGGATGTCGTGCGGCTCGACGTGGCCGTTCGCGACGCGCTGGTCGGGCAGCCTGGTGCCGGGCCGGGCGTTGCAGTAGAGCAGGAGGTCGACGGCATCCTGCAGGCCGCGAGTGCCGAGGTTGACGGCCATCATCGGCTCGACCCCGACCCGCCGCGCCCAGTCGACGAAGTCGTCGGTGCCGACCTGGTTGGTCTCGACGGAGCGCCAGGCGAGGTCGAGCTGTCGGGGCCGGTCGGCCTTGGGCCCGACGCCGTCCTCCCACCGGTAGTTGGACACGAAGTTGCCCCCGGGGTAGCGCACGAGGGTCACGCCGAGCTCGCGGACGAGCTCGGCCACGTCGGTGCGGAAGCCCAGCTCGTCGGCGGCCGGATGCCCCGGCTCGTAGATGCCGGTGTAGACGCACCGGCCCATGTGCTCGACGAAGGACCCGAACATCCGGGGCCGCACCGGCCCCACCGTGAAGGCCGGGTCCAGCCGCACCGTCGCTCGTCCCATGCGGTCCTCCTCGACCGTGGCGGAGGGTCGCCCCTCGATGACGACGGCCACCCGTGTGCCGTCGCACCCCATCGTCGTCCACCGAGGGGTCGGCGTGGGGCGCGCCGTTCCGGGTGTGTTCCAAGGCGCCGCACCACAGTCCACTCTGCTGTCGACCCTGCTCTCGACGGGGGCGCGGGCGCGTGCCAAGGTGGCCGCATGGCTGACGACGTCTCGATCCAGCACCGCATCAAGTCGCTCATCGACGAGGAGCACGAGCTGCGCTCGGCGCTCCAGTCGGGTGAGATCAGCGTCGACGAGGAGCAGTCTCGGCTGCGCAGCGTCGAGGTCGAGCTCGACCAGTGCTGGGACCTGCTGCGCCAGCGCCGCGCCAAGCGCGAGTTCGGGGAGAACCCCGACGACGCGCAGGTGCGTTCCGAGCGCACCGTCGAGGGCTACATCGGCTGACCTGTCGCGCGCCTAGTGGGGCGCCCGGCGCGACGCCTGCCACTCGAGCAGCGCGAGCGTCGCGGCGATGGCGCCGCTCGTGACGTAGTAGCGACGGTCGGTGCGGGTCACCGCCGCCCAGGGCACCATGCTCGCCGCGTGCAGCGCGTCCACGCCGCCGCCGAGGCGGTGCGCCCGGGCCGTTCCGGCCGCGAGCACGGCCACGCCCTGCGCCAAGTGCCGCGCGCCGAGCAGCCGCGCGACCCGGGTCGCGCGGCGGCTGGGCGAGCGCCGGAGCTCCAGCGCGGCCACCCGGTGCGGGGCGACGAGCGCGACGAGGCCGTATGCCGCCCTCCCGGCCTCGAGCACGACCGGCGCGGTGAGCGCCCGGGCAGCCCGACGGCGTCGCGTCACCGCGAGCGCCTGGCGCCGACACCCGCGGCGATCCCGGCGAGGGCCAGGCCACCGATCGCGCCGAGCAGGCCGTGGTGCTGCGAGGCCCACAGCTGCGGCGACCGGTCGGTGGACCGCTCGTCGAAGGGCCCGCGAGTGCCGTAGTCGTGGTGCTCGTCGGCGGGCTGCTCGAGGTTGTCCGGCCGGTCCGGGTCGCTCGGCTGGTCGGTCTGCTGGGACGAGAAGCCGGTCCTGGCGAGGTAGCGGTCGAGCACCCCCGGCGCGATGGCGTTGGCGGCGAGCGTGCCGACGGTGCTGCCGCCCACCCAGTACTCCCGGCGCTTCGGGTGGTCGGCGGCATACACGACCGCGCTGGCGGCGACGTGCGGCTCGTAGATGGGCGGCACCGGCTGTGGCTTCTTCGGCAGCCGGGAGCGCACCCACCGGAACTGGGGCGTGTTGACGGCCGGCATCTGCACCATGGTCACGTGCACCGGGCTGTTCTCGTGGAGCAGCTCGCAGCGCAGCGACTCGTGGAAGCCCTGGATGGCGTGCTTGGCCCCGCAGTAGGCCGTCTGCAGCGGGATGCCGCGATAGGCCAGCGCCGAGCCGACCTGCACGATGGTGCCGCGACCCCGCTTCTTCATCCGGGGCAGGACCGCCATGGTCGCGTAGACGTAGCCGAGGTAGGCCACCTCGGTCACGCGCCGGAACTCCTCCGGCGCGATCTCGTCGAACGGCGCGAAGACCGACGTGAAGGCGACGTTGACCCAGACGTCGACGGGGCCGAGCTCCTTCTCGACGGTGTCGACGGCTGCGGTGACGGCGTCGGCGTCGGCCACGTCGACCTCGACGACCAGCGGGTGGCCGCCGGCGGCGCGTACCTCGTCGGCGGCTGCCGCCAGGCCGGCCGTGCCGCGGGCCAGCAGCGCCACCTTCGCGCCGCGCCGCCCGAAGGCGACCGCGGTCGCGCGGCCGATGCCGCCGCTGGCGCCGGTCACGGCGACCACCTGGTTGCGGTGGGTCCCTGTGTCGTTCATGGGTTTCCTCTCGTCGTCGTCGCCCGGGGTCGGGCAGGTCAGGTGTGCAGGTGCGTGCCGGGGCCGTCGGCGAGCCGTGCGCTCGCCTCGAGCATCCCCGCGTGCACGAAGGCCTGCGGCAGGTTGCCGCGCAGCTGGCGCTGGCGGACGTCGAACTCCTCGGTGAACAGGCCCGGCGTCGTGCAGGCCGCCCGGCCGCGCTCGAACCACCGCAGCGCCTCGGCGCGGTGGCCCTGCTGGTGCGCGGCGAGCGCCATGTGGAACCCGCAGAGCAGGAACACGCCCTCGGCCTCGGCGAGCGGCCGCTCGTCGTGACGGAAGCGGTAGAGGTAGCCCTCGTCGGCGAGCTCGCTGCGGACCGCCTCGAGGGTGGCGACGCTGCGCGGGTCCTCGGCCGGCACGGCGCCGCGCACGGCGGCGAGCAGCAGGGAGGCGTCGACGCGCTCGTCCTGCGGGCTCTGCTGCCAGCGGCCCGTCGGGTGGAGGCAGTCCGAGGTCGCGTCGGCCACGATGGTGTCGGCGAAGCCGGCCCACTCGGCCGCCTGGGCGGTCGGCGCGACGGCGGCGATGGCGCGCAGCCCGGCCGCGCAGATGAGCCGGGAGTGCGCCCAGCGGCGGTCGTCGAGCTCCCAGATGCCGGCGTCGGGCTTCTTCCAGCGCCCCCGCATGACGTCGATGCACGTCTCCACCGCTCGCCAGCCGTCGAGGTCGAGCATCCCGTGGCGCTCGGCGGCGGCGAGGAGCAGCAGCGACTCGCCGAGCGTGTCGAGCTGGAACTGCTGGTTGACCCAGTTGCCGACGACGTCCTTGCCGCCGGGGTAGCCGGGCAGGTCGAGCTGCCGCTCGTCCGGCACCAGGCCGCCGTCGACGGTGTACGCCGGGCGCAGGTCGTTGCCGTGCTCGAGCAGCGCCCCGGAGACGAAGGTGACCGCGGACCCGAGGAGCGGGTGCGCGCCACAGGCGGCGACGGCCTGGCCGGCGTAGCACTGGTCGCGGATCCAGGCGTAGCGGTAGTCGTAGTTGCGGCTGCGACCGCCGTGCTCGGGCAGCGACATGGTCGCCGCGGCCACCATCCCGCCGGTGGCGCTCGTCAGGCCGCGCAGCACGGCATACGACTGCTTGGCGTCGGTGGGCGCGATCGTCTGCTCGAAGCTCGGCACGGCGTCGCTCCACGAGCTCAGGGTCGCCGACCAGGTCGGGTCCGGGGCGGGCGGGCGGTCCGGCAGGCGGTCGCGGCCGATCTCGAGGACGAGGTCGTGGGTCTCGCCCTCGCGCAGCTCGATGGCGAGCTCGAGGCGGTTCTCGGAGGTCACGTAGTGGGCGTCGCCGGCGCCGGTCCACCGGGCGAGGTGCTGGCCGGCGCGGGCGGTCCAGACGTCGCCCGAGCGGTGCACGTCGGTCATCGGGTCGGCGCCGAAGCCTGCAGCCAGGGACAGGATCGCGGCGAAGTGCGCGTCGCCGTGGAGCGCCTCGATCCGGTGCAGGAGGACGAGGTGGTCCTTGTCGCCGGGGAAGGCGAGGGCCTGGCGGCACTCCATCACCCGGTCGTCGGCGGTCCACCGACCGCGCCAGACGAGGCTGCCCGGCTCGTAGTAGCCGCCCCAGACGTAGCGCTCGTCCAGGGGGGTGACGGCATACGTCCCGTGGCCGCCGATGAGCGAGCCGAAGACGGGGTCGTCGTGCCACTGCGGCGCGCACAGCCAGGCGATCTCGCCGCGGGGGCCCACGAGCGCGCCGCGCTCGCCGTCGGCGAGGACGGCATACTCCCGCAGGACGTGCAGCGGCAGCCCCGCCGGCAGCTTCAAGCGACCCGCCACTGCTCGGCACCCCCGCTCACCGTCATGCCGTGCCCCGGACCGTCGTGCCGCGGGTGCAGCGCCCCATCGCTCACCTCGGGGATGCCGTCGAGCAGCCGGGCCTCGAGCCGGACGTGGTCGACGAACCACTCGACATGCCGCAGGTTGGGCACCGCGGCGGCGACGACCGCGTGCAGCGAGGGCGCGCAGTGCGCCGACACCTGCAGGTGGGCCGCCTCGGCGAGCGACGCCGCCCGCAGCCAGCCGGTGTAGCCCCCGCAGCGGGTGGCGTCGAGCTGGAGGCAGTCGACGACCGGCAGCAGCGCCGTGACGTCGTCAGGGGTCGCGGCGTACTCGCCCGCCGCGACGTCGCAGGCGAGCGCCTCGCGCACGGCCGTGAGGCCCTCGGTGTCATCGCTGCTGACCGGCTCCTCGAACCACACGACCCCGAGGGCGTCGAGCCGGTCGCCGACGCGGATCGCCTCGCCGACGGTGTAGCCGCCGTTGGCGTCGACCATGAGCTGCGTGCCCTCCGGGGCGAGACGGCGCAGCTGGCGGGTGCGGTGCAGGTCGCGCGCGGGGTCGCTGCCCCAGCTCTCGCCGATCTTGATCTTCATCGCCGCACAGCCGGCCTCGGCCCAGCCCTCGACCTGCTCGGCGAGCTGGGCGTCGTCGAGCGTGGTGAAGCCGCCGGAACCGTAGACGGGCACATCGTCGCTGCAGCGGCCGAGCAGGTCGCCGAGCGGCACACCGAGCAGCCGCGCCTTGAGGTCCCACCAGGCCACGTCGACCGCGCTGATCGCCTGCATCGCGAGGCCGCTGCCGCCGAGGTTGCGCACGGCGCGGCGCATCGCCGACCAGCCCTCGGTCACGTCGAGGGCGCTGCGGCCCAGGACGTGCGGCACCAGCTCGTCGTCGACGACCGCGGCCGCGCCCCGGCTCGAGTACGTCCAGCCGAGGCCGGTGAAGCCGGCCGCCTCGAGCGTGACGGTGACGGCCGTCGTCGTGTGCCACTCGAACGTGCCGTCGCCCTCCGGCTCGGGCGTCGGGAAGCGGTAGACCGCGACCCCGACACCCGTGATGGCGCTGTCGTCGCGGGCGTATGCCGGGTGCTCAGCTCGCGCGCTCATGCCCGCACCGCCTCCTGCTCGGTCAGACCCCGCCGCGCCTGTGTCGCAAGGCGGTTCGCAGCTCGGGCGGCGAGCGCCATGATCGTCAGGGCCGGGTTGGCCGAGCCCTGCGTGGGCAGCACGCTGCCGTCGACGACGTAGAGGTTGGGGATCCCGAAGACGCGGTGGTCGGAGTCGACCACGCCGTCGTCGGCGCGCGCCGCCATCCGGGCTCCGCCGACGAGGTGGGCGTAGCGGTCGATCGTCATGACCTCGCTGGCGCCCGCGGCCTCGAGGATGGTCTCCATCGACTCGGTCGCGGCCTTGGTGAGCAGGCGGTCGTTGTCGCACTGCGAGTAGGAGAAGTGGGCGATGGGCAGGCCGTGGCGGTCCTTCTCGTCGGCCAGGGTAACGCGGTTCTCGGGTTGCGGGAGGAACTCGCAGAGCGCGCCGATGGTGGCCCAGTGCACGAAGTCGCGCAGGTACTCCCGCAGCGGCGCGCCCCAGTGGCCCTGCGCCACGACGTGCTCGGCCCAGGTGATCGGCAGCGGGCTGACGTTCTGGATGGACCAGCCGCGGCGGTACGGCTTCGTCGGGTCGGTCTCGTAGAACTGCTCCGAGGACACCTCCGGCGGCGGGGCCTTGTAGGCGCGGACCTCCTCCTCGAACCGGCCGGACGTCTGCGGGGCGCCCTGGACCATGAGGTAGCGCCCGAGCTGGTCGGTGTCGTTGCCCAGCCCGGCGGCATACCGCTCGGTCGCCGAGAGCAGGAGCAGGCGCGGCGTCTCGATGGAGTAGCCGGCGACCGCGACCGCCCGGGCGCGCTGGAAGTGCTCGCGGCCGCGCCGCAGGTAGGTGACCCCGGTCGCCCGGCCCGAGTCGTCGTCGACGACGACGCGCGTCACCATGCTGTCGGGGCGGATCTCAGCGCCGTGCGCGAGGGCGTCGGGGGCGTGGGTGATGAGCGGGCTCGCCTTGGCGTTCACCTTGCAGCCCTGCAGGCAGAAGCCGCGGTAGATGCAGTGCAGGCGGTGGCCGAACCGGCCGTTGGCGATCGCCACGGGGCCGACGCGGGTCTCGATCCCGGCGGCGAGCGCGCCCCGTTGGAAGATCTCGCCGTTGCCGCCGACCGGGTGCGCCGAGTGCGGGTAGGAGTGCGGGTCGCCCCACGGCCAGTCCTGCCCGGCGACGGGCAGCTCCTGCTCGATCTGCTCGTAGAAGGGGCGCAGGTCGGAGTACGCGATGGGCCAGTCGGCGCCCACCCCGTCGTCGGACAGGACCGAGAAGTCGCTGGGGTGGAAGCGCGGGGTGTAGCCGGCGTAGTGGACCATCGAGCCGCCGACGCCGCGGCCGGAGTTGTTCGAGCCCAGGGGCACCGGGTCGCTGCCGCCGATCTGGCGCGGGTCGGTCCAGTAGAGGGTGTGCGAGCCGCGCTCGTCGGAGACCCAGTCGGCGTCCGGGTCCCAGAAGGGACCGGCGTCGAGGCACACGACGCGCCAGCCGGCCCGGGCCAGGCGCTGGGTGAGCACGCTGCCGCCGGCGCCGGCGCCCACGACGACGAGGTCCACCTCGTCGCTGTCGTCGAAGCGCCGCATGTCGTCGCGCAGGCGGTGGTTGGTGCGCGTGCCGTCGGTCGGCAGCAGCCACGCGGAGTCGTTGCGGGCGCGCACCTCCCGCTCGGCGCGCGGGCCCTGCAGCGGGTTAGGCAGGCCGATCACCGCGAACCTCCTTCCAGCGCACGGCCCTCGACGAGAGCGCTGTGCCGCTGGCGGGCCGCCTCGACGCGCTCCGCGAAGGGGGTGGGGCGCCGGTCGACGGCGTCGGCGACCTCCCAGTGCTCACGGCCGCCCAGGTTGACGTAGCCCCGCGGGTAGGCGGGGCCGGGGAAGCCGATCTCGTTCCAGGCCCACGGGTGCGAGTAGAAGGCCGTGCACGCATACCGCGTCCACAGGCTCCACACGCGCTCGGCGGAGACGCCGTGCCACTGCTTGCCGGCGGAGGATCGGTCCTGGACGTCCTGGACGAGCGCGGCCTGCCGGCTCGCGTCGAGCTCGCCGAACCCGGCGCTGTCGAAGTGCGCCCTCGCGTCGTCGTCGAGCCAGGACAGGGTGTGCCGCCACGCCTCGCCGTCCTCGGGGAGGTCGTCGTAGTGCCAGCCGTCGGTCTCACCGACGGCCAGGCGGGCGTCGAGCAGCTCGAGCACCGGCACGCGGGGCTCCGCGTCCTGGTCGAGGAGCAGGTCGAGCAGCGGCGCCGCGACGGAGACCTCGTGCGGGGTGAAGAAGGCCAGGTCGGACGGGTGGGCCAGGCGGGCGAGCACGACGCCGGCCGTGACGTCGTCCCAGTCGTCGACCGAGTCGAGCACGTCGAAGCCGGGGAAGCGACCGCGCCCCTGCGGCGTGACCGCCCGGCGGTGCGGGGCCCGGTACGGCATCAGCGCCGCCGTCCCGCTCGGAGGGAACGGCCGGCTCGCGGCCTGCCGTGGCGTGGGGCCCGGTCCTCACGCCGGAGCACGGCCGCGAGCAGGCCCATGCCACCGACGACGGTGGCCAGCAGCGGGGCGAAAAGTGGCGGACCGGCCTCGAGGTTGTAGCGGGTGACACCCCCGGGGCGCTGTGCGACACCGCGCCAGTGCAGCCACGTGCCCTGCAGGCCGTTGGCGACGATGAGCGCCGAGGCGACGGGCAGCACGGTGTGGGCGGCGCGCTTGGAGAAGACGCCGGCCACACCCGCCGGCACGGCGGCGGGCAGGATCGCGACCGGCCACCACATCAGCTTGTTGCCGAAGCTCGCGCCGTCGTGGGCCAGGTAGATCTCGGCCGTCGTGACGGCGGCGCCGGCCGCGGTCAGGCCTGCGAGGGTCTGCTCGAAGCGTCCGGTGCGCACGTCGGAGACGGCGCGCTCGAGCCAGCTCGTGGGTCGTGCCACGGTCACTCACCACCCTTGAGGCCGGGCACGACCTGCTGGGCCTTCATCTTCACGCCCTGCTTGATGAAGCCCCAACGGTTCTCGTCGCCGTGCAGCACCGCCGCCGCGGTCGCCTTGGCCTGCTCCGTCGTGGCGTGCGGTGGGATGGGCGGCACGTCGGGGTCGCAGCGCACGTCGAGGACGGTCGGCCGGTCGCCGGACAGGGCGGCGTCCCAGGCCGGCCCGAGCTGGTCCGGGTCGTCGATGTTGACCCCGACGAGTCCGAGGCTGCGGGCGAAGCCGGCGTAGTCGACGTCGGGGAGGGTCTGCGACTCGGCGAACTTCGGCGAGCCCTCCATGGCGCGCATCTCCCACGTCACCTGGTTCAGGTCGTTGTTGTGCAGGACCGCCACGACGAGCCGCGGGTCGGTCCACTGCTGCCAGTAGTGCGCGACCGTGATGAGCTCGGCCATGCCGTTCATCTGCATCGCGCCGTCGCCGACGAGGGCGATGGCAGGGCGGTCGGGGTGGGCCCACTTGGCGCCGATGACGTAGGGGACGCCCGGACCCATCGTGGCGAGGGTCCCGGAGAGCGAGCCGAGGATGTCACCGTGGAAGCGCAGGTTGCGGGCGTACCAGTTGGCGGCGCTGCCGGAGTCGGCGGCGACCATGGCGTCGGCCGGCAGGCGGCTCGAGAGCTCGGAGAAGATCCGCATCGGGTTGACCGGGTCGGCGTCGTTCATCGCCCAGGTGTCGACGGTCCGCCACCAGTCCTCGACGCTGCCCTCGATCTCCTCGCGCCAGGAGCGGTCCTCCTTGCGGTGCAGGAGCGGGATGAGGGCCCGCAGGGTGGCCTTGGCGTCGCCGACGAGGTTGAGCTCGTACGGGTAGCGCATCCCGATCCACGCCTCGGAGCGATCGATCTGGACGGCCCGGGCCTGGTCGAGCGGTGGCATGAACTGCGTGTAGGGGAAGTTCGAGCCGATGGTCAGCAGCGTGTCGCAGCCCATCATGAGGTCCCACGACGCGGTCGTGCCGAGCAGGCCGATGGAGCCGGTGACCCAGGGCAGGGTGTCGGGCAGCACGTCCTTGCCGAGCAGCGCCTTGGCCGCACCGGCACCGAGCAGGTCGGCCACCTCGGTCAGCTCGGCCTCGCACCCCCGCGCCCCCTGACCGACGAGCAGGGCGACCTTCTCGCCGGCGTTGAGCAGGTCGGCGGCGCGCCGGACGGCCTCGTCGTCGGGGCACGCCGTGGCCCGTGCAGTGCCCACGCTCGAGGGCACCATCTTGAACGCGTGGCCGGGCGGGGTGTACTCGAGCTCGAGGACGTCGGACGGGAAGATGATGCAGGTCGGCGCGCTGCGGGCCCGGGCGATCCGGATGGCGCGGTCGATGAGGTTGGGCAGCTGCTCGGGCACGGTGCACATCTGCACGTAGTCGGAGCAGACGTCCTTGAAGAGGGTGAGCAGGTCGACCTCCTGCTGGTACGACCCGCCCATCGCGCTGCGAGCGGTCTGCCCGACGATGGCGACGACCGGCACGTGGTCGAGCTTGGCGTCGTAGAGGCCGTTGAGCAGGTGGATGGCGCCCGGACCGCTCGTCGCGGCGCAGACCCCCACCTCCCCGGAGAACTTCGCGTAGCCGACCGCCTCGAAGGCCGCCATCTCCTCGTGACGCGCCTGGACGAACTGCGGGTCGTCCTCGGCCCGCCCCCACGCGGCGAGCAGTCCGTTGATCCCGTCACCGGGGAAGCCGAACACCTGGCGCACACCCCAGTCGCGCAGCCGGGAGAGAACCACGTCGGCAACCTGCTGGGCCATCTCGATCTCCTTCGACGTCGTCGTGGACGAGTGCAACCGGACCTCGTCGAGTCCGTGGCTCGCCCCCTGCGAGCCCTCCGCCAGCGGCGCCTGACCGGAAGACCTTCCCTTTCTTTCTACGCGCAACAGTTGCGGAACGCAAGAGTTGCGCGGCAGACTGGAGCGGTGCCGAACAAGGACACCCCCGCGCACACCCGTGGCGAGCCTGCCGACGGTCGCCTACCCCGGGACGACGAGGTCGAAGCGGTGCTCGACGCGTGCCGGGTTCTCGTCGCGATCACCGCCCGCTCGATGGCTGCCACCTCCGAGGTGACGGACCTGCTTCACCTGCGCGCGCTGGTCGTGCTGTGGAGCCGGCCGTCCCTGTCGCTCGGCGAGCTCGCCGACGCGGTGGGCATCCACCTGACCCGCGCGAGCCGGCTGTGCGACCGGCTCGTGACCCGCGGCCTCGTCGACCGCGCCGACGACCCGGTCAACCGCCGCCAGCTCGTGCTGCGCCTCACGCCCGCCGGGCAGCAGGTGGTCCGCGACGTCATGCACGAGCGCGCCGAGGAGATCCGGCCCATCCTCGCCCGGATGAGTGCGACCGGACGCGCCGGCCTTGTCAGCTCGCTGGGCGAGTTCGCCCGCGCGGCAGACGGGCTCGCGGCCCACGACCTCTGGGCCCTCGGCTGGGACACCTAGGGGGCAGCTGACGCTCGCGAGTCGAGGTGATCGGAGACCGTATGCGGTCGCGGATCACCTCGGACCTCGCGGCGTACGCGCCCTAGTCGCTCTGGGGCCAGACGGGGCCCTGGTCGGTCCAGGTGACACCCCTGTTGCGGCAGAGGCAGAACGGGTGACCCACAGGGTCGGTGTAGACGCGCCACCCGTAGCCACCGGGGCCGAGGGAGTCCCGCCGCAGGGTGGCACCGAGGGCCAGCACCCTCTGCTGCTCGGCCTCGATGTCGTCGACCTCGAAGTCGAGGTGGAACTGCTTCGGGTGCTCGTCGTCGGGCCACTGCGGGGCGCGATAGTCCTCCACGCGGATGAAGGCCAGCTCGAGCTCGCCGAACTGGATGCCGGCCCAGTCGACGGTGCTGCCCTCCTTGACCGGGCGGCCCGTCACCTCCGCGTAGAAGGCGGCCAGCCCCAACGTGTCCGGGCAGTCGATGATGACATCGGTCAGTCGCAGCACCCGAGGATGGTGCCACATCGAGGGTCAGTCGGTCTCGAACCCGAGGCCGTGTCCGAAGGGGAAGAGCGGGTCGTCGTAGCCGGGCACGTCCTCGCCGTGCGCACGGACCTGGTCCATCGAGCGCGGCAGGTCGAAGGGCAGGCGGCCCACCGGCGGGATCGTGCCGGTGACGGCGTCGAGCAGGGCGTCGTCGCAGCTGCCGTAGCTGCCGACCACCGCCGAGGCGAACCGCAGCAGCGGCGTGATGACGGCGGGCCGGTCGAGGACGACGTCGACGACGAGCGGGCACACCGCGGCGATGCGCTCGAGGCGGGCGACCAGGCCGGGCGGGAAGTCGAGCGAGCCCTGGTGGAACCACGACTCGAGGAAGAGGTCCGAGCGCGGGTCGAACGGCGCGGTGAGCCGGACGACGGCGACGTCGGCGTCCTCGGGCCGGTCGACGAGCTTGCCGTGCCGGGCCACCGCCTCGGGCGAGACCCGCTCGGCGTAGATGCGCAGCCCCGACTCCAGCGGGAGCCGACCACCGTCGTTGTGGAGGACGGTCACCGAACGGGCCTGGGCGGCATACCCCTCCTCGCGGAAGTCGTCGCGGCCCACGACGGCGGCGGCCGCGTCCTCGTCGACGTAGGGGTTCTCGAAGAGCCCGAGGCGGAACTTCACGGCGAGGATCCGCCGCGCCGACTCGTCGATGCGGGCCTCGGTGACCCGGCCCTGGCGCACGAGGTCGAGCAGGATCTCGACGCACTCCTCGCCGCCGAACTGGTCGGCGCCGGCCTCGAGGATCAGCTCCATCCGGCCGTGCGGGTCGAGGTGCTCGACCCCCCACGCGCGCGCCGGGAGGACCTGCTCGCCGACGTGGTTGTCGTTGACGAGCTCCCAGTCGGTGACGACGACGCCGTCGTAGCCGAGCTTCTCGCGCAGCAGCCCGGTCACGACCTGCTTGTTGTAGCCGAAGCCGACCGGCTCGATCTCGACTCCGTCGACGACGAGGTCGACCGGCATGCCGTAGTAGGGCATGATCCCGGCCGTCCCGGCCTCGATGATCGCCGGGAAGGGCTTCAGGTGGTCGGCGAAACGGCCTCCGGGATAGACCTGTTCGCGGCCGTAGGGGAAGTGCGCGTCCTCGCCGTCCTTCTGCGGGCCACCGCCCGGGAAGTGCTTGCTCGTGCACGCGACGCTGCCCGGTCCGAGCGAATCCCCTTGGAAGCCCTTGAGGTACGCGACGCCGAGCTCGGTGACGAGGTCGGGGTCCTGGCCGAAGGTGCCGGCCTGACGGGCCCAGCGCGGCTCGGTCGCCAGGTCCAGCGTCGGGTGCAGGGCCGCGCGGATCCCGACCGCGACGTACTCCTGGCGGGCGATGTCGGCGAAGCGCCGCACCGCGTCCGGGTCGCGCAGCGCCGCGAGCCCGAGCGGCTCGGGCCACTGCGAGAAGGCGCCGGCGGAGAAGGACACCCCGACGTTCTCGATGAACGCGTGCCGCGGGTCGGTCGAGACCGTCACCGGTATGCCGTGTGGCGTCCGCTCGGCGAGCGCCTGCAGGGCGTTGCTCCACCGGGCCGCCATCCGCGGGTCCTCGAGGGCGTGGACGTTGAAGTGGCTCAGGTGCTTCTCGAGGACGACCGTGCTCGTCGCCGACTTGCTGATGTTGCCGGGGCGCTCGAGCACCGTCCCGTCGGTGCCCGCCTCGATGACGGTCTGGAACATCAGGCCGACCTTCTCCTCGAGCGAGAGCCGACCGAGGAGGTCGTCGACCCGCTCCTCGACGGGCAGCCGGGGGTCCTCGTAGGGGTCCATCCGGCCGTTGCCGTTGAGGTCGCGGTAGGCGACGCCGTCCTCGGTCGTGCTCAGCTCGGGGCGCACAGGTCAGTGCCTTTCGTTCGCGAGGGGGTGGGGGGTGAGGTCGGTCGGCGGGTCAGGCGACCGGGCTGGCGCCGAACTCCTCGATGCCGATGACCGGCCGCAGCGCGCGCTCGACGGCGTCGGTGCTGAAGGCCCGGCGGATCACGTCGTTGCCGAGGACGTTGCCGACCGCGCCCATGATCATCGCCTGGTCGAGCGAGAGGTAGCGGCGGGCGATCGTGCCCGACCGGACCGCGACGGCGTCGAAGAAGCCACCCGGGCCGTATGCGTGCAGCTCGGTCTGGATGCGCGCGAGGTTCGTGAACGCCTCGTCGGGCTCGTGCATCATCGCGAGGAACGACGCGTGCGGGGTGACGACGCCGTCGCCGTAGGTCGGTGACGGGTTGGTCGCCGGCCGGCAGTCACCGAAGCCGGCGTCGTAGTTGGTCATCTCCTGGTCGGAGAAGTAGCCGTCGGGGTTCATCCCCAGCGCGTCGACGCCGTACTCGCGGTAGCCGCCGGCGGGGTTGCTCGACGGGCTGAAACCCCAGTAGCCGTAGCCGGCCTCGAGCAGGCCGTGCTCGCGCTGGGCCCGGACGTGCAGCGGGTGGTTGCGGCCCCACGAGTTCGGCGCCCACGCGGCCTCGTCGACGAAGACGTCGGGCATCAGCTCCTCGAACATCGAGCCGCCCCAGCCGGGGACGATGTGCGTGCCGCGGTAGGTGTAGGCGCCCTCGTAGACGTCGATGCCGAAGTAGGTGCGGTGCTCGCCGACCGGCTGCATCTCGGGCCACGCCCAGTCGCACGAGGCCGGGAAGGTGCGCCACATGGCGAAGTACTGCTTGGCCGGGATCTGCCCGGTGATGATGCCGAGATAGCTCGTGATGCGGGTCTCCGACACGGTCGTGTCGTAGTGGTGCGTCGTGAGCCAGACGGGGTCGCCGCCGATGTGGGTGCCCCGGTAGGTGCCGCCGGGCCGGCCGTCCTCGTGCGGGTAGAAGCCGCCGTGGATGAGGCCGCCCTCGCGGACCTGGTGGGCCGGGTCGCTGTTGTCGTTGTAGAACGCGTCCCATCGCATGCGGTCGAAGATCCGCTTGGCCCACGGCCCGGCCGCGCGGTCGGAGCTCTGGACGACGAGCAGCGCGGCGCCGAGCCAGCCGTTGTCGACGCTCGAGCAGAACGGGACGACCTTGTCGCCGGAGCCGGGCCAGGAGTGCAGCGCCGTGCCGGTGGCCTCGTCGTACCAGTTGTAGTACATGCCGCTCGGGGCGTGGTGCTCCATCCGGTAGACCGTCTTGAGGGTCCGGAGCAGGCGGGCCGTCGCCTCGCCGCGGGTGATGATGCCGAGCTCACGGGCCGCGATCGTCGACCACAGGTAGCCGCCGATGTTCGTCGGGGAGGTGTAGCCGGACCGGTCGCCGGCCGCGAGCGACTCGGCGATGTTGTCGGCGGGCAGGCCCGTGGTCGGGTCCGTCATGGCGACGAGGCTGCGCCACGTGTCGGCCGCCCACGTGCGGACGGTGGCGCGGTCGAGGGAGCGCACGACGGTCGGGCCCGACGCGGCGGCGAACCGGCTGCCGGCAGCGCTCGGGCGCGACCCGGCATACGCCGACGGGGTGAACGCGAGGGCTGCGATGGAGGCGGCGCCGCCGACGAGCAGCGACCTGCGGGTGGGGGTGTGCTGGGTCATCTGGGTGCTCCTTCTGCCGTTACTTGAGGCCGGTGGTGGCGATGCCCTCGATGAAGCGCTTCTGGAAGACGAGGAAGACCACGAGGATCGGGATGATGACGACGGTCGCTCCGGCGAGGAGCAGCCCGTAGTTCGTGCTGTTCTGACCGGTCGAGTAGAGGGCGAGGGCCACGGGGAGGGTGTAGTGGTCCTCGGACTGCGCGACGACGAGCGGCCACAGGAAGTTGTTCCAGCTGCCGAGGAAGGTGAGGATCCCGAGCGTCGCGAGGGCGGGGCCGCAGAGCGGCAGGATGATCCGGAAGAAGATCCGCAGCTCGCCGGCGCCGTCGACGCGGCCGGCGTCGAGCAGGTCCTTGGGCAGGCCGAGGATGAACTGGCGCATGAGGAAGACGCCGAAGGGGCTGACGAGGAAGGGCAGGAACAGGCCCGGGATCGTGTCGACGAGGCCGGCGTTGGCCACGAGCACGAAGAGCGGCACGAAGGTGACGACGCCGGGGATCATCAGGGTCGTCATGACGGCCACGAAGATGACCCGCTTGCCCTTGAAGTCGAGCATCGCCAGGGCGTAGCCGAGCATCGAGCAGAAGATGAGGTTGCCGGCCGTGACGACGACGGCGACGACGATCGAGTTGGTGAAGTACTGCCCGAAGTTGAGCTTGCTGAACAGCTGCGTGTAGTTGTCCAGCGAGGCGTGCTGGGGCAGCCACGTCGGCGGCACCTGGCGCAGCTCGCCCTCGCCCTTGAAGCTGCCGAGCACCATCCACGCGAACGGTGCGACGACGGCGACGAGCGCGACGACGAGGATGAGGTAGAGCCACCACCGGCTGCCCTGTCCCGAGCCGACCATGCCCGCGCGAGGAGCGCGAGAACCGTTGGGCGACTGGGCGGCTCGCGGACTGCGCCGAGGCTGGGCCTCCGGGGTGCGGGGTGCGGTGTCGACGGACATGTCAGGTCCTCTCTCGCAGCAGCCGGAACTGGATGGCCGTGACGATCGCGATGACGACGAAGATCAGGTAGCTCATCGCCGACGCGAGGCCGTAGTTGCCGAAGCCGAACTGCTGGTAGGTGTACATCGACAGCGAGACGGTGCTGTTGAGCGGACCGCCCCTGGTCATGACGTAGGGCTCCTCGAAGAACTGGAGGTAGCCGATCGCCGTCGTCACCATGACGAAGAGCAGGGTCGGGCGCAGCAGCGGCATCGTGACGTGGCGGAACCGCTTCCACGCGCCGGCACCGTCGATGGCGGCGGCCTCGTGCAGCTCGCCGGGCACGGCCTGCAGGCCGGCGAGGAAGATGATCATCGCGGTGCCGAAGTTGCGCCACGAGGCCATCAGGATCAGCGAGGGCATTGACCAGTGCGGGTCGCCGAGCCAGTTCGGCCCGTCGATGCCGACCCAGCCGAGCACGGTGTTGATGAGCCCGCCAGGGTTCTGCAGGAGGAAGCGCCACACGACGGCCACTGCGACGATCGAGGTGATGACCGGCATGTAGAAGCCGAGGCGGAAGACCGCACGGAAGCGGGTGATCCCCTTGTCGAGCGCGACGGCCGCCGCGAGCGCGACGACGAGCGTCAGCGGCATACCGACGAGGACGAAGTAGGCGGTGTTGCCGGCGGCGGTGCGGAAGAGCGGGTCGGACAGCGCCTTGGTGAAGTTGTCGAACCCGATGATGTTGACGGCGAACGGGTTTCGCAGGTCGCGGGCTCTCGTGTCCGTGAAGCTCATGAAGAGCGACTGGACCACCGGCCACGCGGTGAAGGCGAGGAAGAGCAGGCAGAACGGGACGGCCAGGATCCAGGCCGCCCGCCCCTCCCGCCGGCGGGCCGAGTCGGTCCGCCGGGGGGAGGGCGCCGCACCGGTGTGGGCGGTCTGGGCGGTCATCGGATCACATTCCCGTGCCGATGGCGTCGGCCTGCTGCTGCGCGGTCTTGAGGGCCTGGGCCGGGTCCTCACCCGTCTTGGTGACCTTCTCCATCTCGGTGTCGAGGCCCTTGACGGCCTGCTCCCAGGTCGGGAAGGTCGGCGGGGCCTTGGCCGTCTCGAGCTGCTTGCCGAAGACGGCGAGCTTCTTGTCCGAGGCCAGGGCCGGGTCCTGCCATGCGCTCTTGACCGAGGGCAGGTCGGTGGAGATCGTGTACCACTTGGCCTGGACCTTCGGGTCGGCCAGCCACTGGACGAACTTCCAGGCGGTGTCGCGGTTCTTCGTGTTCTTGAAGACGACGAAGTTGGAGCCGCCGACGAACGAGGAGGACCCGGCCGAGCCGGCGGGGATCGGCGCGACGTTGTACTTGTCCTTGAAGCCGGCGCCGCCCACCTTCTCGACGGCGGACATCATCCAGGGGCCCGAGATGAACATCGGGACCTTGCCGCTCGCGAAGTCCGGCTCGGTCGTCGGGGTGGCCGGGGCGCTCTTGTCGGAGATGCCGTCGGTGAAGAAGGACTGGTAGTACTTCGCGGCCTTGAGCATCGGCGGGCTGTCGAAGTTGTAGGCCTTGCCGCCGTCCTTGGTGAGGTCCGCACCGTCGCTCCAGGCGAAGGGCATGAGGGTCTGCCACGAGCCCTCGCCACCGGCCTGCAGGCCGATGCCCCACTTGGCGCCGGCCTTGGTCTGCATGGCCTTGGCCATGTCGTGCAGGCCCTGCCAGGTGTTCGGGACGGTCTCGTAGCCGGCCTTCTTGGCGAGGTCGCTGCGGTAGTAGACGACGCGCGTCTCGACGTACCACGGGATGCCGTAGGAGGTGCCGTTCACCTCGGTGGTCTTCTGCGCACCGTCGAAGAAGGAGGACTTGTCGATCGACGCAGGCGTCGGGTCGATGGCGTTGCTGCTCGCGAACTCGCCCATCCACGTCGTGCCGACCATGGCCACGTCGGGGGTCTTGCCGGCCGTGATGGCGGTGGTGAACTTGTCGTGCGCGGCGTCCCACGGGATGGCCGTGACCTGGACCTTGACGCCGGGGTTGGCGGCCTCGAAGTCCTTGGTCAGCTTGGACAGGTTGTCCCCCTCGGCACCCATCGCCCAGACGGTGATCGTGCCGCTGGCCTTGCCGGTGCTGACGGCGGCGCCGGTCTGGCCGGCTGCGCTGCCACCGGCGTCGGCGTTGCGACCGCAGGCGGTCATGGTGAGGGCCGCGGCAGTCATGCACGCGACCGTGATGGCTGTGGTGCGTCTCATCGGTCTCTCACTTTCTCGGGTGTCCGACGGCTGTGTCGGCTTGGGGGTGGGGTCGGGGGCGGGCTGTCGTGGAGGGGTGACGGAGTCGGGGGGCGGCTCAGGGCGCTGCGCAGCCGCAGGAGCCGCGGATGACGAGCGCGGTGGGCAGGACCTGGGGCTCGAGCAGCGGCCGGCCGCCCGAGACGCGCTGGTGCAGGCGCTCGGCGGCGAGGACGCCGAGGTCGTGGACGGGCTGGCGCACGGTGGTGAGGCCGGGCCGGACGTAGCGGGCGGCCATGACGTCGTCCCAGCCGACGACGGCGATCTCGCCGGGGACGTCGCGCCCGGCGTCCTGCAGGTGCGACATGATCGCGAGCGCGAGCTCGTCGTTGGCGCAGACGAGGCCGTCGGCCTCGAGCTCCCCGGCGAGGATGCGTTCGGCGACGGCCTCGCCGGTGCCCTCGCGGAAGGCGACCCGCAGCGGCTCGGCCGGCTCGAGATCGCGGGCCCGGTGGGCGGCGACGAAGCCGGCGTGGCGCTCGGAGATGTCGGGCGCGCCGTCGGGGTCACCGACGAAGAGCAGCCGGGTGCGGCCGTGGGCGAGGACGTGCTCGGTGAGCTGCTCGGCGCTCCGGGCGTTCTCGGCGCGCACGCTCTCGATGCCCTCCTGCGGCGCACCGGCGATGATCACCACCGGCTTCTGCCCGTGCAGCGCGCGGGCGACGGCGGGAGGCATGGCCGCCGACCCGAGGACGGCGATGGCGTCGACGTGGGTCGCGAGCTGGCGCACGGCCCGGGCGATGTCGGCCTTGCCCTCGGTGAGCATGAGGGTGACGCTCTGGCCGAGCTCGGCGGCCCGCGACTCGAAGCCGATGAGCAGCTCGGCGTAGTAGGGGCCGGAGAGCTCCGGGAGGATCAGGCCGTGGGCCTCGTGGTGGCGCACGGCCAGGCTGCGCGCGGCCCCCAGCGGGACGTAGTTGAGCTGCTCGACCGCGTCGAGGACCTTCTGGGTGGTCGTCGTCGAGACGGTCCCCGCGCCCTGGAGCACCCGCGAGACGGTGGCGATCGAGACACCGGCGCGCTCGGCGACCGAGTAGATGGTGGCGCCCGCGGAGCTGGTGCCGGAGGCCTGGCCGGAGCTCTGGCCGTTGGGCTTGCGTGCAGTCGCCATGGGGCACCACCTTTCGCGTCTCGTCGTTGAGTCGGCGCCTTGTAAGCGCTTACATCCGCCTGTCCATACTGCACAGTTGCCGCAAGCGGCGCAAGACCCCTGTGTGCGGCAGCGCACGCAACCAGGCCGCCGACGAGCCGAGTTCCCCTGCCGCACAGCGCCACCCGCAGTCGGGAGCCGAGACAGACGTATGCCGTCCCGCGGGGCCCGCGGGACGGCATACGCACTCGGTCGGTCAGCCCTGCATGAGGCCGATCATGTTGCCGTCGGGATCGGCGAGGACGGCCACGGTGCGCCCGCCGCCGACGTTCGTGGGCTTCTGCTTGACGGTGGCGCCGGCCCCGACGAGGGACTCGACGGTGGCCTCGAGGTCGTCGACCGGCCAGTACGGCGTGCCGCCCGTCAGGCCCTTGCGGTGGCCGTTCGGGTCGAGGGCGATCTCCTGGCCGTCGACGTTGTAGCCGACGTAGTAGGACTCGTCGGTGTGCGGCTGGGTGCCGAGCAGCGTCGTGAAGACGTTCTTGGCGGCGGCCAGGTCGGTGACGGGGTAGATGAGCGTGGTTGCGGTGGACATCGGTCTCTCCTCGGTCTGCGTCGGATGGTGGCCGGACCGGTGTCACATCGGGTGCTCCCGGTCCGTCAGTGCTATGACGGACGACGAACCGAGGATGTGACGGCGATGATGACAGGGACGGACGACGGCAGCCGCGAGCAGTGGCTGGCCCGGGACTTCGAGCAGCACCGGCCGCGGCTGCGGGCCGTGGCCTACCGCGTGCTGGGCTCCTCCGCGGACGCGGACGACGCGGTGCAGGAGGCCTGGCTGCGCCTGAGCCGCAGCGACACCGACGAGATCGCGAACCTCGGTGGCTGGCTGACGACGGTGGTGGGGCGGATCAGCCTCGACCTGCTGCGGTCGCGCAGCTCCCGGCGCGAGGACGGCTGGGACGACGGGCTGGCCGAGCTCACCGGCCACGGCGGCCGTGGCGCACCGGGAGTCACCACGCAGCCGCCGCCCGACCCGGCGAGCGAGGCCGAGCTCGCCGACAGCATCGGCCTCGCGCTGCTCGTCGTCCTGGACACGCTCGCCCCGGCGGAGCGGCTCGCATTCGTGCTGCACGACCTCTTCGGTATGCCGTTCGAGCAGGTCGCCGACATCGTCGACCGCTCCCCCGCGGCCACCCGCCAGCTCGCGAGCCGCGCGAGGCGGCGGGTCCGGGCCGCCGACGCCGACTCGGTGGGGCCGGCGCGCACGCGCGAGCGCGAGGTCGTGACCGCCTTCCTCGCCGCCGCCCGCGGTGGCGACTTCGCCGGGCTGCTCGAGCTGCTCGACCCGGACGTCGTGCTGACGGCTGACGCCGCGGCCGTGGCCATGGGCGCGCCGGAGGTGCTGCGCGGCCCCGACGCCGTGGCGGCGCGCTTCAACGGCGGGGCGCGCTCGGCGCGGCTCGCCGCCTTCGACGGCGGGGTCGGGGCGGTGTGGACGCTGCGCGGCGAGCCGAAGGTGGCCTTCCGCTTCACGGTCGAGGACGACCGGGTCACCGGCATCGAGATGGTCTCGGACCGGGCCCGGCTCGACGCGATGGAGATCTGGTACCTGACCTCCTGAACGCTCGACGGCCCGCAACAGGGTCCGGCTATCGTCGAGGACGTGGCAGACGGGATGCGTGCAGCGGTCGTCCTCGGCTCGGGCGGTGCCCGCGGCTACGCCCACATCGGGGCCCTCGAGGTCCTGGCGGAGCGCGGTTTCGAGGTCGTGTCGATCGCCGGCACGTCGATGGGGGCGCTCGTCGGCGGCGTCGCGGCGGCGGGCAAGCTCGACGCCTACACGGAGTGGGCCCGGCGCCTCACCCAGCGCGAGGTGTGGCGCCTGCTCGACCTCGGCCTCCCCGCCCAGGGCGGGGCGATCCGGGCCGAGCGGATCATTGCCAAGGTGGGCGAGATCCTCGAGGGCGTGGCCATCGAGGACCTGCCGATCCCCTACACGGCGGTCGCGACCGACATCAACGCCCGCCGTGAGGTCTGGTTCCAGCACGGACCGGTGGACCACGCGATCCGGGCCTCCATCGCGATCCCCGGCGTCATCACCCCCGCGGTCATCAACGGGCGGGTGCTCGTCGACGGCGGCCTCATCAACCCCATCCCGATCGAGCCGACCGCAGCGGCGTCGGCCGACCTCACCATCGCGGTCTCGCTGTCGGGCATGCGGGCCAGCGTCGGGCCGAAGACGCCGGTCAAGGAGACCTCGGAGCAGCGGCCGCACGAGGAGTGGACGTCCCGCCTGCGGCGCAGCGCGGCCGAGGTGCTCGAGCGGGAGCGGGTCAAGGCCATCACGAGCCGGTTCGCGGCGCACGGCCGTGACCTCGACTCCGAGGCGACGCTGCCGCAGTCGGTGGTGGACGCCGTGCCGCAGACGCCGACCGAGGCCCTCCTGACGAAGGGCGCCGACGTCGGGCTCGTCGACCTGCTCAACATGAGCTTCGACACCATGTCGACGCTGATCTCGCGCTACCGGATGGCCAGCAACCCGCCCGACGTGCTCGTCACCGTCCCGTCCAACGCGGTGCGCACCCTCGACTTCCACCGGGCGGCGGAGATGATCGAGCTCGGCCGGGAGCTGACGGGAGAGGCCCTCGACCATGCCGGCTACTGACGAGCCGCCCGACGCCCTCGTCGCGGCGCAGGCCCACGCGTACCTCGCCCGCATCGGCGCGGCCGTCCCCGAGGCGCCCACCCTCGACGCGCTCGCGTCGCTGCACCTGGCGCACCTGCTGGCCGTGCCGTTCGAGAACCTCGACATCTCGCTCGGCCGCCCGATCCGGCTCGATCGGGACGCGATGCTCGCCAAGGTGGTGGGCGCCCGTCGTGGCGGCTACTGCTACGAGCTCAACGGCCTCTTCGCGCTGCTGCTGCGCCACCTCGGGTATGCCGTCACCCTCGTCTCCGCCCGCGTGGCCACCGCGGACGGCGGGCTCACCGCCGAGTTCGACCACGTCGCACTCCTCGTGTCCGGCGGCGGGCTCGACGGGCCGGTGCTCGCCGACGTGGGCTTCGGGGAGGGCTTCGTCGAGCCGCTGCCGCTTCGCGACGGGTTCGAGCGGCGGGAACGCGGGCACGACGTGGGCCTCGCGCGGCGCGGCGAGACAGGCGACACGTGGGCCTACCGCGAGCGCCGGGACGGCGAGGGGTGGCGTGACCGCTTCGTCTTCACGACCACGCCACACCCCCTGTCCGACTTCGCCGAGCGCAACGAGTGGCAGCAGACCTCGCCCGACAGCCACTTCACCCGCTCGCGGGTGGCCTCGCTCCTCACCCGCGACGGGCGGGTCACCCTGAGCGGCAGCCGCCTCATCACGACGGCGCACGGCCGTCGTGAGGAGACCGAGCTCGCCGACGAGGGCGCGGGGCGGGCGGCCCTCGCCGGCCGCTTCGGGATCGTGCTGGCCTGAGCGGCTGCGCCCTCGACCGGCGCGCTCGGCCGGCCCGCTCAGTCCCAGGCGTCCTTGCTCGGGCGGCAGAGGCAGAAGGGGTGGCCGGCGGGGTCGGCGTAGACCCGGAAGCCTCGCTCGGGCTTCGGCTGCGGCGGCTCGACCGGGTCGAGGGCGGTGCCGCCGAGCTCGAGCACCCGCTCGTGGGCCGCCGCGATGTCGGCGACGACGAAGTCGAGGTGCGCCTGCTGCTGCCCCCGCGGCCAGTCCGGCGAGGTGTGCTCGGGCGCGAGCTGGGTGGCGATGCGCGGGCCGTCCCAGACGACGTCGAACCAGTCGCCGTCCGGGTCGGCCTTCACGGTGCCGCCGAGGAGCTCGGCGTAGAAGGTCGCGACACCGCCCGGGTCGGCGCAGTCGAGGGCGACGCAGTCCCAGCCGATCTTCGAGGCAGTGCTGTTCGAGCCGGTGCCGTCAGGGGCAGTGCTGTCAAGGGCAGTGCTGTCAGGAGTGCTCATGGCCCCACCCAACCACCGCCCGGTGACGTGGGCTCGGGCATGAGGCACAGTGGGGCTACTTCCCGCCGGACGAGAGCAAGGACCACCTGTGGACATCACCGACGTCATCCTCCGCCAGCACGACGAGCAGCGGCGCATGTTCGCCATGCTCGAGGAGTGGCCGCGCGACGACCGCGAGGGCCTCGCCGCCGTCTGGAAGCGGCTCGAGATCCTGCTCGAGGTGCACGCCGAGGCGGAGGAGCGCTACTTCTACCCCGAGCTGCTGCGCCTCGGCACGGGCGGCGCCGACGCCGAGTCCGTCGACGAGGAGGTTGAGGACGCCGTCAAGGACCACAACAAGATCCGCGACGCGGTGCGCCGGGTCGCGGACGCCGAGACCGGCTCGGACGAGTGGTGGACCGCCGTCGTCGACGCCAACGTGCACAACAGCGACCACATGGGCGAGGAGGAGCGCCAGGACCTCGCCGACTTCCGCCAGCGCGCGAGCCTCGAGCTGCGCCACGAGATCGCCGTCCAGTTCCTGCGATACGAGGCGCAGCGGTGGGCCGAGGGCATCACCCCCCGCGACAAGGACCCCGAGGACTACGTCGAGGGCGAGAAGACCGACGAGCCGTCCGAGGTCGCGCAGCAGGCCGCCCGCGACGCCGAGGAGGCTGCGACCACGGGGCCGGTCAGCTCCGAGCCCTCCCTCAAGGCGTCCGAGGACGCCGACGAGGACTGACCCTCCGGGGCTCTCAGGTCAGCTGGTCGCCCGAGGCGAGGGCACGGCATACGGCGTCGTATGCCGTGGGGCTGCCGGCCGCGACGAGGCCCGGGGGGCGGGTGTCGCGGGGGCTGTAGACGTGACCGGCGGTCGTGCCGAGGACGCCGCCGGACTCGGCGAGCAGCAGCGAGCCGGGCACGTGGTCCCACGGCGAGGCGTTGCGGTAGACGATGTAGTCGGCCTCGCCCTCGACGAGCTTGGGGTAGTCGATGCCGCACGAGACCCAGGTGAGGCCCATCGGCGGCAGGCCGTCGAGGGTCTTGCCGACCCAGGAGCGGCGGGACGTGCGCCCACGCAGGTCCTCAGCGTCGGGCTCGGGGATGGTGAGGCGGTGCGTGCCCTCGTCGTCGTGGCGCCACGTGCCCGAGCCGCGCTCGGCGACGTAGCCGAGCCGGTGCTGCGGCTGCCAGATCCACGCCCGGACCGCCTGGCCGCCCACGGTCTCGGCGACCATGACGGCGTGGTCCTTCGAGCCGTGCACGAAGTTCTTCGTGCCATCCACGGGGTCGACGGTGAAGGCGTGGTCGGCGGCGGCATACCGCTGCATCAGCCCCGGGTCGCCGGCGAAGGTCTCCTCGCCGAGGATCACGGCGTCGGGGTAGGCGGCGACGAGCGCGTCGGTGATGAGCTTCTCGGCCTCGCGGTCGGCGTCGGTGACGAGGTCACCGGGCCGCTTCTCGTGCACCTCGGCGTCGGCGAGCGAACGGAACCGCGGGTTGATGACCTCCTCCGCGACGTTCTCGAGCAGGGCCAGCACCTCGACGGTCTCCATCGCTCCAACCTAGCGACTCCGGGCCCCGGTTCCCGACGCGGTGTTAGCCGGGGTGCCGGGGTGGGTACAGGGACACCGGAACGCAGCCTGTGGAGGGGAAGCGGGCCGACGGAGCGGGAGCCGGCACGCTGGCTCCCGCTCCTTCCGCTGTGCCGGCCGATATGCCGGTGACGAGGCCCTGTGCCGGCTGGCAGGCTGGCGCCGTGACCGTGACCACCACCGTGCCGACGCTGACCGACGGGGTCGTGACCCTGCGCGCCCACTCCCTCGACGACGCCGACGCGATCGTCGACCAGAGCCGCGATCCCGAGAGCCTGCGCTGGACCACCGTGCCCCGCCCCTATACCCGCGAGCACGCGGTCGGCTTCATCGAGGGCAACCTCGCGGCGTGGGGCGAGGCCGGGGCCAAGCGGTCGTGGGCCATCGAGTGGACCGACGACGGCGGCGACGCCCGCTACGGCGGCACGATCGACCTGCGCCCGGGAGCGGCCGCCTCGGTCGGCGAACTGGGCTTCGGCCTGCACCCCGACGCCCGCGGCCGCGGGCTCATGTCGCGGGCGGTGCGGCTCGTCGTGCGGCACGCCTTCGCCACCCCCGTCTGGGGTGTCCCGGTGCGCCGGGTGCACTGGCGGGCGATCGTCGGAAACTGGGGCTCGCGCCGTGCGGCCTGGGCAGCCGGGTTCACCTTCCACGGCACGCTCCCGGGCAGCCACCCCGACCCCGACGGCGGCCCCGACGCGCTCGACACCTGGATGGGCAGCATCACCCCGGGCGACCCGTTGTCGCCGCAGACGCCGTGGCTCGCGGCCACTCCGGCCGAGGGCGAGCGAGTTCGCTTGCGGCCGTGGCGGATCGAGGACATCGACGCGGTGGAGGTGCGCAACGACCCCGAGCACTGGATGCCGTCGCGCTCGATCATCCGTCGCGAGAACTTCGCGACGTGGGTCCACAACCGGCAGGAGCGGATGGCCGAGGGTACCGGGATCGACTGGTGCGTCGCGGACGTCGAGAGCGACCGCGCCCTGGGCGGCATCACGGTCTTCAGCCGCGGCGGCCCGATCACCGACGTCGCCGAGCTCGGCTACCAGTTCTTCCCCAGCGCCCGCGGTCGCGGGGCCGCGAAGGAGGCGGCGCGGCTGGCCGTCGCCCACGCGCTCGCCCCGACGAGCGAGGGCGGCCTCGGGCTGCGCCGGCTCGTGGCCGAGACGGCTGCCGACAACGAGGCGAGCAACGCGGTCCTGCGGTCGGTCGGCTTCGTGGAGTTCGGCCGCGAGCACGCGGTCGACCGACTCGCCGACGGCGGCTGGGGCGACGGGCTCTACTGGGAGCTGCTGCCGGGCGGCACCACGCCGTGACCCGGGCGCCGAGGCGCGGACCGCCCCTGTCGGGACCGCGACGGGTATGCCACGGTTGACCCCGTCGGAAGGAGCGCGATGAGACTCGGTCACGAGCAGGTGCTCGATGCGCCGCTCGACGCGGTCTGGACCCACTTCATGGACCTGCACCGGATCGGGCGCTGCTTCCCGGGTGCGAAGGTCACGCAGGTCCACGGCGACGACTTCGTCGGCGAGATCCGGGCGAAGCTGGGGCCGCTGTCGCTCTACTTCGACGGCACCGGCTCCATGACCGAGCGCGACGCCGACGCCGGTCGTGCCCGGCTCGCCGCGACCGGCCAGGAGCGTCACGGCCTCGGCAAGGCGACGATCGACATCACCCTGAAGCTGCATCCGCTCGGCGACGGCAACCGGACCCGGGCGCAGCTCGCGACCGACCTCGTCTTCCTCGGCTTCCCGATGGACTTCGGCACGGGCCTGGTGCAGCGCGCCTCCGACCCACTCATCGACCGCTTCCTCACCTGCATGTCGGTGCCCGGCCGGGGCCACGACGAAGCGATGGAGGCCGACGACGACGGCCTCGACCTCGTCCGCTCCGCCACCGACCTGCTCGGCTCCTTCCGCCGCGAGCGGCGCGAGCGCAAGCGGCGATGAGGGTCGCCGTCGTCGGCGCGAGCGGCTACGTCGGCTCCCGGCTGGTGCCCGAGCTGCTCCGGCGCGGCCACGACGTCGTGGCGACGCACCACCGGAGCCCGGCGACGGCATACCCCTGGGCCGGCGACGTCGAGTGGCGCCGCGTCGACGTGCAGGACGAGGAGCGCGTGCTCGAGGCGCTGGAGGGCGTCGACGCGATCTGCTACCTCGTGCACGGACTCGACGACGAGGACTTCATGCGCCTCGATCGGCAGGCCGCCGACAACGTCGCGTACGCGGCGGGCGCCGTCGGCGCGACGCGCCTCGTCTACTTCTCGGGCATCGTCCCCGACCTGCCGGCGGCCGAGCTGTCGGACCACCTGCTCTCGCGCCTCGAGGTCGAGGAGGTCCTGGCGGCAGCGGAGTGCTCGGTGCTGACGCTGCGCGCGTCGATGGTCATCGGGGCCGGGTCGACGAGCTTCGAGGTGATGCGCCAGATGTCGCACCGGCTCGGGGTCGTGCAGACCGTGCCAGCGTGGATGGGCGGCTCGGTGATCCAGCCGGTCGCCGTCGCCGATGCCGTGTGGTTCCTCGCCGAGGCGCTCGAGCGGCCCGACGCGACCGGGCACCTCGACGTCGTGGGCCCCGACCGGCTCAGCTACGTCGCGCTGCTGAGGACGTATGCCGCCCGCGCCCGGCTGCTGCGGCTGCAGCTGCCGGTGTGGCTCGCTCCCGTCGGCGCGGTCGCGCGCGTCGCCGGCGCGCTCGTCGACGTGCCGAGCGGCACGGTGCGCTCGCTCATCCCGAGCCTCGGCCACGACATGGTCGGGCGCCTCGACGCCGCGGATGTCCTCGGCGAGCCTCCTGGTGGGCGCCTCGCCGTGGCCGACGCCGTGACCCGGTCGCTGGCGACGTCCCGGGCCGGCGACGGCGCGTCGGACGGCGCCTCGGTCGAGGGCGATCCGCAGGCCCCTTCGGTGGGCGACCCGGGCTGGGCGCGACACCGCTCGGTCCTGTCGTGGGTGGGCGCCCGGGCCTGGTCGGCGGCGTGGTCGGCCGTCCGCGGCTGAGCGCCGTGGACGGCCGGTGCCCCGTCACACCGCCGGGACAGCTGGGGGCCGCGTCACTTCGCGATGAACCCTCCGTCGATGTAGAGCTCGGATCCGGTGACGAACGACGCGTCGTCGCTGGCGAGGTAGGCGACGCCGGCGGCGACCTCCTCGGGCCGGCCGAGGCGGCCCATCGGGGTGACGTCGAGCATGGCCTGCTCGATCGGGGTGCCCTTGGCCTGCTCGAGGATCGGGGTGTCGATGAAGCCGGGATGCACCGAGTTGACGCGCACCCCGTCGGCCGCCCAGTGCAGCGCGATGTTCTTCGTCAGCGTGCGGACCGCGCCCTTGGCCGCATGGTAGGCCGGCGAGCCGCCGAAGCCGCCGCTCGTGCCGAAGATCGAGCTGATGTTGACGACCGAGCCGTGGCCTGACGCCTTGAGGTGGGGCGCCGCCGTCTTCATGCCGAGGAAGACGCCGGTCTGGTCGATCGAGATGGTGCGCTCCCAGTCGGCGAGGGTGGTGTCCTCGATGGCCGCGAGGTCGCCCATGCCGGCGTTGTTGACGAGGATGTCGAGCGACCCGAACTCCTCGACCGCCTGGTCCACCGCGACCTGCCAGTCGGCCTCGCTCGTGACGTCGTGGCGCAGGAAGTCCACCCTCGCGCCGGTTGCCTTCAGCTGCTCCGTCGTCTCGGCACCGAGGCTCTCGTTGACGTCGGTCAGGAGCACTGCCGCGCCCTCCTCCGCGAGGCGCCGCGCGGTGGCCCTGCCGATGCCGCTGGCTGCGCCCGTCACGAGGGCCACCCGACCTTCGAGCCGTTCCATGATCCACCCGATTCCTCTGTGCGACAGGTGCCTTGCCTGCAGGTCCATTGTCCGCCCAACGCGCCCGCGGCACACGGTGATCCCCCGCACCGGTGGCGGGAGGTGACGAACCAGACATCTCCCCCGGTCAGTTGAACCGGTCAGCTCGACCGGTCAGCTCGGCCGGTCAGGGGTGCTCAGGGTTCTTTCCGGGTCGACCCCGGTTGCGGGCGGCACACCGGGGGTAAGACCGTGGAAGCAGGACGTCCGGCCATCGGGTCGGGCCAGTGCAGACGAGGAGACACCGTGTCGTTCGGTGAGCAGATGAAGCACAAGGCTGACGAGGTCCACTTCCAGGAGAAGGCCAAGGACTTCGGCGACGCCCTCGTCGAGATGGCCAGGGCCGCGATGTCGGTCGCAGCCGGCTACGCCCAGGACAACCGAGGCAAGGTCGACGGCGCCCTCGACAAGGCCGAGGCCAAGATCAGCGAGAAGACCGGCGGCAAGCACGCCGACACCGTCACCAAGGTTCGAGCCTCGGTCGACAAGGGCATTGACAAGCTCGTGGACAAGCACGACCAGGCAGCTCCTCCCACCCCTGGCGTGCCCGACGACAAGCACAGTGCCTTCGACGAGGACTCCCCCGCCGGCAACCCGACGTAGGCCGGCACCCGAAGCCGTATGCCGCCCGACCTCCCGACGCGGCATACGGCTTCGGCGTGCTCAGAGGGCCAGTGTCCAGCGGTAGAGGTCGCCGTCGGCGCCGGTCCGGGTGAAGCCCGCTCGCTCGAGGGTGCGCTGCGACGGGACGTTGTCCCGGTCCGTGTCGGCGACGACGCGCGAGAGGCCGTGCTCACGGGCCAGGTCGACGAGCGCCCGCGCGGCCTCGGCCGCGAAGCCCGAGCCCCGGCCGGAGGGAGCGAGGCCGTAGCCGATCTCGGCCGTCCCGTCCTCGGGCGGCCCCTTGAAGCCGATGCCGCCGATCGCCTGCCCGTCGGCGGTCCGGGCGATCACGTAGTGGCCGAAGGGCCGCTGGTCGCCATGCGCGGCGATCGCCCGCAGGAACATCGTGGCGCCGATGACGTCGCCGTCGAAGGGGAAGTCGGGCGCCCACGAGTCGTGCGGCCCGGGACGGCGCGCCACGATGCGCTCGGCCTCGTCGACGTCGATGGCGCGAAGGGTCAGCCGCTCGGTGCACAGGTCGGTCACGCGGTCAGGAGACCAGCCGCCGGTCGGTGGCGCAACCGAATTGCCCTGCCGCCCGGCCCGGATGTCCGCGTTGGCGCGCGTACGGCGGCGGTGTGGACGATGCTGGTGCCGAGACGTGCCGCACCGTCCCACCACCGTTTCCCACCCCCGCTTCGGAGTCGACCGATGAGCCAGCCAGCCGCCCAGCCCGAACCGCCGGCCAGGTCTGCCGTGCCCGTCCCGCAGGAGATCCCCGCCGGCTGGTATCCCGACCCCGAGGGCCGGGCACAGTCGCGCTACTGGGACGGCGCGGAGTGGACCGACCAGCTCGGCCCGCTGCTGCCCCAGATGCAGCCCGCCCAGCCGGTCCACGCCGCGCCGTCCCTGGCGTCGGCCTTCGTGCCGGTGGCGACCGACGCGAACGGCATGCCGGTGAGCGACCGGTCGAGGCTCGCAGCAGCGCTGCTGTGCTTCTTCGTCGGCGTCTTCGGCGTGCACCGCTTCTACGTCGGCAAGGTGGGCACCGGCATCCTGCAGCTCGTGACGTTCGGCGGGTTCGGCATCTGGTGGCTCGCCGACCTGATCGTCATCCTCGTCGGCGGCTTCCGCGACGCCCAGCAGCGCCTGCTCGTCAACTGGTGAGCTCGCCCGATTTGCCTGCGAACACACGACTTTCGTCTAGGTAGGGCGACTCAAACCCCGGCCGCCGCGTATCTCGCCGCGGCCCTGCTCCTTCTGAGGTCTCGACAGTCCGACCTCAAGGAGAGAGCACCATGTCGCAGTACGTCATCGACCGGCCCACCGGCCCCGACGCCCACCGTTCCATCCCGTCCGTCCGCCTGGCCTCGCTCACCGTGCGGGCCACGCGCCTGGCCTCCTCGGCGGTCGACCGCCTGCTGGCCGTCCTCGTCGCCCACAGCCTCGTGGCCCTGCGGATCAGCCTGGGCCTGGTCTTCCTCGGCTTCGGCGTCCTGAAGTTCTTCCCGGGCCTCAGCCCGGCGGAGGCGATCGCCTCGGCGACCCTCGACCGGCTCACCTTCGGCCTGGTCACGGGCCACGCCGCGGTGCTGCTGACGGCCGTGACCGAGACCGTCATCGGGATCACCCTGGTCTCGGGGAAGCTCCTGCGGGTTGGCCTCGTCGTGCTCGCCGGCGCGCTCGTCGGGATCATGTCGCCGCTCGCCCTCTTCACGGCCGAGCTGTTCCCGCACGGCCCCACGCTGATGGGCCAGTACGTCCTCAAGGACATCGTCCTCGCCGCCTCCGCGCTCGTCGTCGCCGCCCACGCCCTCGGCGCGCGGCTGCACGTCGGCTCGGACGACTGAGCGAAGCGCCCACACCGGGCGACCGCTGGGTGCACGCTGACCGTGACGGCGCACCCGGCGGTCGCCCCTGCCGACCACGTAGACGAAGGAGAGTGCTGATGACCACCCTGACCACCCGCCCCGCGTCGGCCGCCGCCGTACGCGCCCACCACCTCGCCGACGCCCCGTCGGACCTGCGCTGTCCCGCCGCCGGCAAGAGCCGCTCCATGCACCGCTTCCCCGCCGCGACGTACCTCTGCCGCGCCGTGGCCCGCGAGGAGCGCGCGATCGCCCAGCAGGCGCTCGAGGCCACCGACCGGACGGCCTCACGCCGCGTCGGGGCGCTCGCGCTCACCGGCTCCGCGGTCTTCGCCGCCGTCCTCGTGCTGCTGGCGACCGGCCGGGCCGAGGCCGCGCCCGGCGCGGTTGTCCTGGCCCTGCTCGCCGCCGCCTTCGTCCTCGTCGTCGTGGCACTCGTCGTGGTCCTGCGCCGCCACGAGGCCGAGCACGACGCCCTGGCCCATCGGGTCCAGATGTACGAGGCGCGACTGCAGGAGCTCCGGGCCCGCCGCTGACCCGTTGCCTGCCCGCTGACCCGGCCACACGGCATACGCCGGGACGTCGGATGCCGTTCAGGCAGGCTCGCCATACTGTGCGCCATGACCGAGAACGTGACGATTGCGACCGACGCCGGCGAGATGCCCGCACGCTTCTGGCTCCCGCCCACCGGCCACGGCCCCGGGATCGTCGTGCTCCAGGAGATCTTCGGCGTCAGCGACTACATCCAGCGTCGCGCCGCCCAGCTCGCCGAGGCCGGCTACGTCGTGGTGGCGCCCGAGATCTTCTGGCGGCTCGGCGTCACCGAGCCGGTCGAGGGCGAGGACGCGCTGCAGCAGGGCATGGGCCTCGTCCAGCGGCTCGACTGGGACGCCGCCGTCACGGATGCCGCCGCGACGGTCGAGTGGCTGCGCGACCGCGACGAGGTGACCGGTGGCGTCGGCGCGGTGGGCTTCTGCTTCGGCGGCGGCCTCGGCTACAACGTCGCCGCGCACCTCGAGTCGGGCGACTCGGCGCCGCTCGATGCGCTCGTCAGCTACTACGGGTCCTCCCTGCCGAGCCTGCACGAGTCGCTCACCGTGACGGCCCCGAGCCTGCACCACTTCGGCCTCGCCGACTCGTTCATCGACACCGACACCGTCCGCCGCATCGAGGCCTCGCTGAGCCGGCAGCCCGACACGGTCGTCGAGACGTATGCCGGCGCCGACCACGCGTTCGACAACGACGACATGCCGTGGCACGACCCGGCGTCCTCGACGCTGGCCTGGGCCACGACGATGGAGTTCCTGCGGGAGCGGCTGCCGGTGGCCTGAGCCACCCGCTCCCGGACGCGTCGGGGCACGCGCCCGTGGACGCGGCCGGTCGGGCCGGGACGAGAGCGGGTATGGCCCGGTGGGCTGCTGCAAGGCAGCCCGAGCCCGAAACCGACGAGGAGTCCCCGTGGATCTGCACCAGGTCGAGGTCGTGGCTCCCGGCCTGGCCGCCCGGATCGCCGGCGCGGAGCGAGGCCAGGCCCGGCGTTTCGCCTTCCGCGTCGCCCGGCTCGCCTGCTCGGTGGCGGGCGTCCACGACAACACCGCGCTCGAGGTGGCCCGTGGCGGTCTCGAGCACTACCCGGAGATCGACGACCTCGTGAAGCTGTGGGAGCTCGAGCGCCGGCTCGAGTCCGCGTGCGAGGCGAGCCTCGGCGCCGATCCCCGCACGGCGGACCTCTCCCAGCTGCACCTGCACGACGAGTGCGTCGAGGCCCGTGCGGTCGCCGCCGTGATCGCCGCCCTCAAGCCGGACGCCCTGGCGGCGGCCCGGGACGCCACGCGGGAGGCCCTCGCCGCCGGCTGCGACCGTGTCGTCCTCGAGGACCTGGCGAGCGAGCTGCTCTGATCCGCCGGCCCGGCGGAGTCGGTGCCGGAGTCGGTGCCGCAGTCGGTGCCGGAGTCGGTCCGCAGGGTCAGTCCCCGGCGGCCGGCAGCGCCCCGGCGTCGGACGAGCGGCTGCGGCTGAGCCGCCGCGCCCAGCGGTAGGCCGGCTCGCGCAGCGCGACGACCCACGGCGGCGTCGACGTTCCGGCCAGCTGGTCGACGATGGGGTCGAAGCGTGCACGCGTGTCGGCGAGCTGGACCTGGAGCTGCAGCAGCCCCAGGCCCGTCCAGGGGCCGCCGTCGACGGAGACGGCCAGCTCGTACTCGCGCGGCTGGTCGGAGTCGCCGGCTGGGCGGACGAGCAGCTCGATCGAGCGCTCCCCGGCACGCGTGGGCAGCAGCGTGGTGAGGGGTCGCGTCGCCGCCTGCCGGACCGGCCGCAGCAGGTGTCGGCTGAGGCGCCCGGTGCCCGTCGTGGCGAAGAGCAGGTCGGCCGGCCGGCCCGCCGACCCGGCTCCGGGGATGCGGAGGGCCAGGCCCCCGACGTCCCACCAACCGTCCGGCGTCCCGACCGCCCGGGACACCCGCACCGTGCAGGGGTGGACGCCGCGCTGGTCGACGAGCGGCACCCCGAGCTCGGGCAGCGGCGAGTCGACGCGCAGGTGGGCGGCCCACGTGCTGCCGGCGGCGTGCAACGGTTTGCGCCCGGTCACCCACGCGACCACCCCGAGCCCGGTGGCGAGGGCAGTACCGGCGGCCCGGGACGGTGGCGTCGGCACACCGGCCGGCAGTGTGGACGCGCCGGACGGCTGCGCGGGGTCGGGAGCCGGTGCAGGCAGGTGGCTGGAGGGGGAGCTCACGCCTCTCCTTTACCCAACCCGGACCTTCGTGCGCGCCTACAGGTCCTTCGTCGTCATGGCGGCTGGCAGGTCGGCGGCGTCGGCGGACGGCCAAGCGGCGGGGTCGGGTCCGAGCCGGCTCAGCTCGCCGACCTGCTCGCGGCACCACGTGGAGACCTCGCGGCGACCCGACCGGACGTCGCCGGCGAACACCTCCCACGGCACCCATTCGGCGCCCGCGACCTCGTCCGGGTCGGGACTCGGCTGCGGCGCAGCCCCGGGGACCCGCCCGGCGAGCACCGGGCACAGCTCCCACTCGACGACGCCGTCCATCTCGGCGCGGTAGGAGAACCGGGGCAGCACGAGACGCAGGTCGTGCACCTCGATGCCGAGCTCCTGGCGCCCCCGGCGTCGGACGGCGTCCTCGACGGGTTCACCGGGGGCGGGGTGCCCACACGCGGAGTTGGTCCACACCCCGGGGAAGGTCGCCTTGTGCAGCGCGCGGCGGGTGACGAGCACGTCGCCGGCGTCGTCGAAGAGGTAGACGGAGAAGGCGAGGTGCAGCGGTGTGTCGGCATGGTGGACCGTCGCCTTGGGGGCCGTGCCGATGGCGCGGCCGTCCGGGGCGACGAGGACCACGAGCTCCTCGGTGGTCGCCTGCGGGGCATCGCCGCGGGTCATCGGCCCGGCCGTGCCAGCTCGTTGACGGCGCCCCGGAAGACGGGGGGCAGGCTGGCGGCGGCGGGCACGAGCAGGCGCCGGCCCCACGCCGGGCGGGTGACCTGCACGAGGGCGTGGGTGAGCAGCGAGTAGCGGCGGGTCGCGACCCGCCAGGACCGCTCGTAGGACTCCGGGTCGTCGGCGGCGACCGCTGCGACCGCTGCGCGGGCGTGGGCCAGGCCGAGCGAGATCCCTTCGCCGGTGAGGGCGTCGACGTAGCCGCTGGCGTCACCGGCCAGCAGCACCCGGCCGGCGACGCGGCGAGTGGTGCGCTGTCGCAGCGGGCCGGCTCCGCGCACCGAGGTGACGACGGGAGCGCCGTCCAGCCGCTCGCGCAGCTGGGGGAACTCGGCGAGGGCCTCGTCGAGCGACCCGCGCTGCTTGCTGAGGACGGCCACCCCGACGAGGTCCTCGGCCACGGGGGTCACGTACGCCTCGCCGTGCGCGCCCCAGTGCACCTCGACGTGGTGGCTCCACGGGCGTATGCCGTAGTGCCGGCGCAGCCCGTAGCGCCGCTCGGGCCGTTCGCCGTTCCGGTCGCCGTTCCGGTCGCCGGGCCGGTCGCCGGGCCGGTCGCCGGGCCGGTCGCCGGGCCGGTCGCCGGGCTGGTCAGTGGCGTGGTCGGCGGGTCGATCTCGCGGCGCCCGGTCGCGGTCGAGGCCGAGCGAGCGCCGGGTCGGCGAGTGCAGCCCGTCCGCGGCCACGACCCACGCCGCGGTCAGTGTCGGCCCCGCCCGGCCCGACTCGACGGTGCGCACCCGGACACCGGTGTCGTCCTGCGTCACCTCGGCGGCCTCCAGCGGGAGCACCTCGACCCCGGCCTCGGCCACGGCCTCGGACAGGGCGTCGTGCAGGGTGGTGCGGCGCACGCCGCGGCCGGGGCCGGCCGTGAAGTCGGCCTCCGCGAAACGGCCACGGGCGAGGTAGCGGATGCCGTGCAGGTCATAGCCCTGCGGGTCGACGCCGAGCTCGAGCAGGCTCTGCAGGCCACCGGGCATGAGCCCCTCGCCGCAGGCCTTGTCGATCGTGCCGGCCCGAGGCTCGAGGACGACGGGAGACAGGCCCGAGCGGACGGCATACAGCGCGGCGGCGAGGCCGACGGGGCCGCCGCCGATGACGATGACGTCGGCGCGACCCGAGCCGCTCACCGGGCCACCTCGGCCGGCGCGGCCGCCGGCGCGGCCAGCTCGCGCAGGGCAGCGTCCTCGCAGCGGATGCGGACGGTCAGCAGCGCGGCGTCGAGGATGGTGAAGACGACGGCGGTCACCCACGCGCTGTGCACGAGCGGCAGGGCCAGGCCCTCGACGACGACCGCGACGTAGTTGGGGTGTGGCACCCGGCGGTAGGGCCCGCGCCGCACGAGCGGCAGGCCCGGCACGACGACGACGCGGGTGTTCCACTGGTTGCCGAGCGTCGCGATGCACCACCAGCGCAGGCCCTGGCTCAGGACGACGAGCGCCAGCATGGTCCAGCCGAGGGCGGGGACGAAGGGACGGCCGGCGAGCCACACCTCGGCCACCGCGCCGACGAGCAGGCCCGTGTGCAGGGCGACCATGGCCGGGTAGTGCGACTGCCCGCGCTCGACGCCGCCCCGGGCGAGGGCCCACGCGGTGTGCCGCTTCGAGACGACGAGCTCGGCGAGGCGCTCCAGCCCGACGAGCAGGACGAGGGCGGTGAAGAGCCACTGCGAGGTCACACCGCCACTCCTTCTCTCTCTCGATGCCGGGCGCGAGCCGGTTCGCGTCCCAGTCTGTCTCAGTCGGGCATCGTCAGGAGCACCAGCTCGAGGCAGAAGCCCGGGCCCATCGCCATGAGCACGCCCCACGAGCCGGGCGCGGGCGCGTGGTCGGCGAGCGTGTCGGCGAGGACGTGCAGCACGGAGGCGGAGCTGAGGTTGCCGATCCGGTCGAGCGAGCGCCAGGTGACGCCGAGCGCCTCGCGGTCGACCTCGAGCGCCTCCTGCATGGCCTCGAGCACCTTCGGCCCGCCCGGGTGCGCGACCCACCAGCCGATGTCGGAGCGGGCCAGCCCCTGCGCGGCGAGGAACCCGTCGACGTCGTCGCGGACGTTCTCCCGCACGAGGTCGGGCACCTCGGCACCGAGGACGATGCGCAGGCCGGTGGCGCCGACGTCCCAGCCCATGGCCCGCTCGGTCCCGGCGTAGAGCCGGCTGCGGGTGGCGACGACCCGCGGCTGCGCCGCGGCCAGCGCGGCGGCACGGTTGGCGCCCACCATGACGACGGCGGCGGCGCCGTCGCCGAAGAGGCCGCTCGCGACGAGGTTGGCGACCGAGCGGTCGTCGCGCTGCACGGTGAGGCTGCACAGCTCGACCGAGAGCAGCACCGCGATGTCGTCGGGGTGGCCGAGGAGGTAGTCGTGCGCCCGGGCGACGCCTGCTGCCCCGGCGACGCAGCCGAGGCCGACGAGGGGGACGCGCTTGACGTCGTCGCGCAGGCCGATCTCGGCGGCGACGCGCGCCTCGATCGAGGGGACGGCGAGGCCGGTGATCGTCGTCGACACGATGAGATCCACGTCCCGAGGCGTGAGACCAGCCGCAGCGAGTGCCTTGCTGACGGCGTGCGAGCCGAGCTCGGTGGCGACGCGGATGAACTCGTCGTTGGCCTCGCCGAAGTCCGCGAGCTGCCAGTAGCGCTCGAGTGGCAGGGCCAGGTGCCGCTGGCTGACCCCGGCGTTGGCGTGGAACCGCTCGAGCAGCGCGCGGTCCGATCCGGTCGAGCCGAGCACGTCGGCGAAGGCGGCGGTCACCTCGGCCTGGGCGTAGGTGTGCCCGGGAAGGACGCCGCGCACGGCCGCGAGGTGGCTCACGGGTCTGACGTACCCATCCGGACCTAGGCTCGGCCCGTGGTGGTGCAGCGAGCGAGGCGGCGGACGGCACGCGGGCTCCTCCGCGCCTGCCACCCGGGCCCGACCCTGGCCGTCACGGTCTTCACCGCGCTGCTCGCGTGGTCGGCCGGCCACACCCTGGCGAGCGGGATGCTCGTGACGGCGGCCGTGCTGGCCGGCCAGCTGTCGATCGGCTGGTCCAACGACCTCGTCGACGTGCGCCGCGACCGTGCCGTCGGGCGTCCCGACAAGCCGGTCGCCGCCGGCGAGGTGTCCGAGTCGGCCGTCCGCGCGGCGTGCGGGACCGCCGTGCTCGCGTGCGTCGTCCTGTCGTTCGCGTGCGGCTGGCGCGCCGCGCTCGTGCACCTGCTCCTCGGCGTGGCCTCGGGCTGGGCGTACAACCTCTGGCTCAAGCGCTCCGTCCTCTCCCCGCTGCCGTATGCCGTCGCCTTCGCCGCGCTGCCCGCCGTCGTCACGCTCGCCCTGCCCTCTCCGGCCTGGCCGCCGGCGTGGGTGCTCGTCACCGGTGCGCTGCTCGGCGTCGGCGCGCACCTGCTCAACGTGCTGCCCGACCTCGCCGACGACGAGGCGACGGGGGTGCGGGGCCTGCCGCACCGGCTCGGGACACGGGTCGTGCGGTGGCTGGCACCCGCGGTGCTGCTGGCGGGGTCGGTCGTGGCGGCATACGGCCCAGGTGGCGGCTCGCTCGACGCGACGGGGCTGGCGCTGCTGCTCGGCTGCGTCGGGCTCGCCGTGGTCGCGGTCGTGGCGCGCGGGCGCCTGCCGTTCGTGGCGGCGGTGCTGATCGCGCTCGCGAACGTCGTCAGCCTCGTCCTGCGCAGCTGACCCGCCGGGGTGGGCGGAGGGGTCTCGGTCAGGCGGTGGGCATGATGCGCACGATGGCGCGCTGGGGGTTGCCGCGGCGCAGGAGCCACTCGGCGGCCATGAAGAGGTGGTACTCGATGCCGTACTTGCGGGCGAGCCGCCGGCCCACGGCCTCGGTGGCGGCGTCGTCGCGGATGATCTCGGCGCGGCCCTCGACGACCGGGGCACCGGGCTCGGCGTTGCCGCGACGGTCGCAGGGCTGGATGGTGACGCGCGGGTCGTGGCGCAGCCGCTTGAGCTTGCCGGAGCCCTCGGGGGTGCTGACGAGGGCGGCGCCCGCGTCGGGCAGGACCCAGACCGGTGTCGCGACCGGCTCGCCGGAACGGCGGTAGGTCGTCAGCAGCACGAAGCGTTCGCCGCCGAGGTTGTGGAGGGTGGGGGCCATCGTCATGGGGAGGAGATACCCGCTCGCCCGCCCGCGTAGGCAGACCGGGGCGGATCGGGCGCTGTGCATTGGGTCACCGGGTGACCCGAAACCCCCACCGCGCGCCCGAGGGGCCGTGTCGCACCTCGTGGCTACGATCGGCGGGTGAGCGCCAAGCCCGCCGTCGTCGCAGCGCCCAGCCCGTCGAGCCCGTCGGGCGAGCGGGAGGTCCGCGTCTCCAGCCCCGACCGGGTCATGTGGCCGGCTGCGGGCATGGCCGACGGCCGGCCGGTGACCAAGCTCGACCTCGCCGAGTACCTCGTGGCCGTCACCGACCCGCTGCTGCGCGCGCTCGGTGACCGCCCGGTGACGCTCCAGCGCTTCCCTGAGGGCATCGACGGTGAGGAGTTCTTCTCCAAGAACCCGCCGAAGGGCGTGCCCGAGTGGACGCACACCGTCATGTGCACCTATCCGTCGGGTCGCCGCCACCCGCAGCTCGTCGTCGACGAGGTCGCCGACGCCGTGTGGGCCGCGCAGATGAACACTGTGACCTTCCACCCGTGGCCGGTGCGCACCGCCGACGTCGACCGGCCCGACGAGCTGCGCATCGACCTCGACCCGCAGCCGGGGCGCGGGTTCGCCGACGCCGTGGAGGCCGCGGTCGCCCTGCGCGAGGTGATGGCCGAGATCGGCCTGACAGCCTGGGCCAAGACGTCGGGCAACCGCGGCGTGCACGTCTACGCCCGCATCGCCCCGACCCACGAGTTCCTCGACGTGCGCCACGGCGTCATCGGGATCGCCCGAGAGCTCGAGCGGCGCCTGCCCGACCTCGTGACGACCTCCTGGTGGAAGGAGGAGCGCGGCGAGAAGGTCTTCGTAGACTTCAACCAGGCCTGCCGCGACCGCACCATCGCCTCCGCCTACTCGCCCCGGCCGCTGCCGGGAGCGCCGGTGTCGACGCCGGTGACGTGGGACGAGCTCGGGTCGGTCGACCCGAAGCAGCTGACCGTACGCACCGTGCCGGGTCTCCTGGCCGACCGCGGCGACGCGTGGGCGGGCATCGACGACGCGGTCGGCGACGTCGCGGCAGCCATCGCGCTGTGGGACCGCGACGTGAGCGAGCGGGGCCTCGGCGAGCTCAACTTCCCGCCGGACTACCCGAAGATGCCGGGTGAGCCGCCCCGCGTGCAGCCGAGCAAGCGGCGCCAGGACAAGACGGACGGGGACTACATGGCACCCAAGGCCGAACGCGATGCCGAGCACCGCACGACGTGGGGCATGCCGGTCGTGCCGCCGGTGTCGCCGATGCTCGCCAAGCCGGTCAAGGACTTCGGGGCGGTCAAGGGCGAGGTGCTCTACGAGCCGAAGTGGGACGGCTTCCGCTCAATCATCTTCCGCTCCGGCGACCTCGTCGAGATCGGCTCGCGCAACGAGAAGCCGATGACCCGCTACTTCCCCGAGGTCGTCGAGGCCGTCAAGGCCAACTTCCCCGATCGGTGCGTCATCGACGGCGAGATCATCGTCGTCTCCCCCGACTCGGGCGACCGGCTCGACTTCGACCTCCTCCAGCAGCGCATCCACCCGGCCGCCTCCCGCGTCAAGAAGCTCGCGGCCGAGACGCGGGCGTCCTTCGTGGCCTTCGACCTGCTCGCCCTCGGCGACGAGTCCTACCTCGACCGGCCGTTCGCCGAGCGGCGGGCCGCGCTCGAGAAGGCGCTGGCCGGCGCCGAGGCCCCCATCCACCTCACCGCGGCGACGGCCGACCGCGACGTCGCCAGGGGGTGGTTCACCCAGTTCGAGGGCGCCGGGCTCGACGGCGTCATCGCCAAGCCGGTCGACATCGCCTACGAGCCGGACAAGCGCCTGATGTTCAAGATCAAGCACGAGCGCACGGCCGACTGCGTCGTCGCCGGCTACCGCCCGCACAAGAACGACGCGGAGGCGATCGGCTCGCTGCTGCTCGGGCTCTACGGCGAGGACGGCCGGCTGGCATCCGTCGGGGTCATCGGCGCCCTGCCGATGGCTCGCCGTCGCCAGCTCTTCACGGAGCTGCAGCCGCTCGTTGCCGAGTGGGACGAGCACCCGTGGAACTGGGGAGCGCCGTCCGAGGAGGAGGGCGGCGTCCGCACCCCGCGCTCCTCCGAGTTCTCCCGGTGGAACAACCAGAAGGACCTGTCGTTCGTGCCGCTGCGCCCGGAGCGGGTCGTCGAGGTGCGCTACGACCACATGGAGGGCACCCGGTTCCGGCACACCGCCCAGTTCGTGCGGTGGCGCGAGGACCGCACGCCCGAGTCCTGCACCTTCGAGCAGCTCGAGGAGCCGGTCAGCTACGACCTGGCCGACGTGCTGTCCGCGGGCTCCGACTGAGCGACGCGCGCGGCTGCGTCGCCTGCGGGCGGCGCCGCGCGGGTCAGTGCCGCCCGGTCAGTGGCGAGCGGCGCGCGGCCGGCGGTCGTGGTGCCGGTCCGCCGCCTCGCGCAGCTGGGCGACGACCTTCGACTCGGCGTCGTTGAGCGCGGCCTTGGTGTCGGTCAGGCTCGAGACACCGACGACGGTCGGCAGCCCGTCCACGTGCACCTCGACCGACGTGTGCATGCCGGGACGGCCACGGTCCTTGACGCGCAGCCCGATGTGGACCTTGGAGGGGTCGAACCGCTCCAGCTGCGTGAAGAGCTGGGTCAGGCTGTGCTCGATGAAGTGGAGGTCGTCCTCGTGGTAGCCGTCCTCGAGACGGACCCGGTCCATGAAAGCGCTGGTCGTGCTCATGCTGAGCTCCTCACCGCGCCCGCTCCACTGCCGGCGCTCACCCGGAGTGTATCGAGCGAGCCTGCGCCGCAGCCGGTTTCGCCGTATGAGAGAGGTCACCGGGCAGATGCCGCCAAACGGGCACGGAGCGGAGCCCACCCGAGTACGTATGCCGCCGGGCGGGGTCGCGTGACCCCGCCCGGCGGCATACGTGCTCGGCAGTGGCGGCTCAGGTGCCGCCGTGGCTAGGCAGGCCGAGCGCGGCGATGGTCTCGTCCGGGGCGCCGGCCCCGCGCAGGACTAGAGCAGATCGATGAGCTCGCTCCGCGCGGCCTCCCGGACGGCGGTGAGGGCGTCGACGGCGGTGCGCGCGCCGCGGGCGGCCTCGGCGAGCTGCTGGCAGTCGGCCAGCGTGTGCAGCGAGAGGGCGAGGCGCACGACCGGCACCTTGCTCGGCGCCATCGACAGCGACGAGACGCCGAGGCCCACGAGGACGAGCGCGAGCAGCGGGTCGCCGGCGGACTCGCCGCACACGCCGATCGGGCGGTCCGCGCGGGCGGCGCCGTCGCAGGCGAGGCCCACGACGTCGAGCACGCCGGGCTGCCACGGGTCGAGCAGGTCGGACAGCGCGCCCTCCATGCGGTCGGCGGCCATCGTGTACTGCGCCAGGTCGTTGGTGCCGAGCGAGCCGAACTCCACCTCGCCGAGCACGTGGTGGGCCCGCAGCGCGGCGCCGGGCACCTCGATCATGACGCCCGCCTTGGGCAGGCCGTTCTCGTGGACGCGGCGGGCGAACCACGCCGCCTCCTCGGCCGTGGCGACCATGGGTGCCATGACGCGGACGTCGGCGCCCGTCTCGCGCGCGGCGATCGAGAGCGCCTCGAGCTGGGCGTCGAGCAGGTCGGGCCGCTCGGCCGACAGGCGCAGGCCGCGGCGCCCGAGGGCCGGGTTCTCCTCCGGGCCGAGGTCGGCGAACTTCAGCGGCTTGTCGGCGCCGGCGTCGAGGGTGCGCACGACGACGCGCCGGCCCTCGAAGGGGGCGAAGACGCCGCGGTAGATCTCGGTCTGCTCCTCGACGGTCGGGGCCTTGGTGGCGGAGAGGTAGACGAACTCGGTGCGGAAGAGGCCCACCCCCTCGAGGTCCTGTGCCCCGGCCGCGACGGCGTCCTCGACGCCGCCGATGTTGGCGAGCAGGGCCACCTCGGCCCCGTCCGCGGTGCGTCCGGGACCCGACAGCTTCGCCAGGGCCTCGGCGCGGCGCGCCGCCCGCTCCCGCTGCGCGGCGACGAGGGTCGGGTCGGGGTCGACCGTGACCTCGCCGGTGTCGCCGTCGAGCGCGACGGGCGTGCCGGCCGCGATCCGCATGGCCCCGGGGAGCTGCACGACGGCGGGGATCCCCATCTGGGCGGCGAGGATCGCCGTGTGGCTGGTGCGCCCGCCGGCCTCGGTGATGATGCCGACGACGAGCCGCCGGTCGAGGGTCGCCGTCTCGGCGGGCGCGAGGTCCTCGGCGACGATGACGCTCGGCTCGTCGAACGGGGGTACGCCGGGGGCCGGCACCCCGAGCACCGCGGCGATGGCGCGCGAGCCGACGTCACGCAGGTCGGCCACCCGCTCGGCGAAGTAGCCGCCGAGCGCCTCGAACTGGGCGGCATACGTCTCGACCGCGTTCTCGATGGAGTGCGCCCGGCCGTGGCCGGCGGCGAGCTCCTTGGCGGCGGCCTTGACCAGCCCCTTGTCGCGGGCGATGAGGGCCGTCGCCTTGAGGATCTGCTGGGCCGTGTCGTCGACGCGGGTCGCGCGCTCCTCGAGCGACACGGCCACCGACTCGAACGCCGCCCGCACGTCGGCGAGCGCCGCCTTCTGCTCCTCGGCACCCTCGGCCGCCGGCTCGCCGGCCGGGGGCCGGACCGGCGGTGCCACGCGCACCACCGGTCCGTATGCCGTGCCGGGGCTGACGCCGATGCCGTGCCTGGTCTCCGGCGAAGACCCAGGCGAGGACACAGGCGAGGTCTGGGGCGGGTTCGAGTCGGTCATGCTCGTTACTCCGCGTCGAGGTCGCGGGAGAGCAGGGCGACGAGCGAGTCGAGCGTGGCGTCGGCGCCGTCGCCCTCGGCGGTCAGGACGACCTCCTCGCCGTGCTTGGCTCCGAGGGCCATCACGCCGAGGATGCTCGTCGCGTCGACCGGGTCCTCGCCGGGCTTGGCGATCTCGACGTCGAGTCCCGAGCTGCTCGCGGCCTCGACGAAGAGGGCGGCGGGGCGGGCGTGCAGGCCCACCGACGAGGCGATGGTGACGGTGCGGGTTGCCATGGGGGGTGCTCCTTCGTTGGATGCGGGTGGTCGTGCTGACGGGTGGGGATCAGACGGCTCTCACGTCCTGGTCAGACGGTAGCGGTGGCCTCGACCTGCGCAAGGTTCGCTTCACGCGACCGCAGGGTGATGAAGATCGTGGTCATCACGGCGATGCCGGCGAGGAGGGCGAGGATGAAGTACGCGAAGTTGCCGATGAGCGGCAGCACCCAGATGCCTCCGTGGGGCGCTCGCAGCGTGGCACCGAGGCCCATGACCAGCGCGCCGGTGACGGCGGAGCCGACGACCGAGCTGGCCATGACGCGCACCGGGTCGGCGGCGGCGAACGGGATGGCGCCCTCGGAGATGAACGAGAAGCCCAGCAGCCAGGCGGCCTTGCCGTTCTCGCGCTCCGGCTCGGAGAAGAGCTTCGGGCGCAGCGTCGTGGCGAGCGCCAGCGCCAGTGGGGCCACCATGCCGGCGGCCATGACCGCGGCCATGATCTTCAGCTGCGGCGCGTTGGTCGCGGCGCCGGCCGCGGCCAGGCCGGTGGTGGCGAAGGCGTAGGCGACCTTGTTGACCGGGCCGCCGAGGTCGAAGCCCATCATGGCGCCGAGGATGGCGCCGAGGAGCAGGGCGCTGGCGCCGGACATGCTCGTCAGCCAGCTGTTGAGGCCGTTGGTGAGGGCGGTGATCGGCCGGCCGAGCACCGTGATGAACAGTCCGACCGTGATCAGCGTGGACACGAGCGGGATGACGACCACCGGCATGACGCCCCGGACCCCCTTGGCGACGTTCCAGCCGGATACCCACCGGGCGACGAGGCCGCCGAGCAGGCCGGTGACGAGGCCGCCGAGGAAGCCGGCGCCCATGGTCGCGGCGATGGAGCCACCGACGATGCCGGGCACGAGGCCGGGACGGTCGGCGATCGCGTAGGCGATGAAGCCCGAGAGGATCGGCACGAGGAAGCCGAAGGCCGCACCACCGATGACGAAGAGCAGCGCCGCCCACGAGGTGAGGCTCGTGATGTCGAACGTCGTGGCGATGTTGAGCGGGTCGCCGGGCTTGAGGTTGTACTTGACGATCTCGATGGCGCCGTTGGAGCCCATCGCGACCTGGGCGAGCATGAAGGACAGGGCGATGAGGATGCCGCCCGCAGCGACGAACGGGATCATGTAGGACACACCGGTCATCAGCCACTGGCGGATTTTCGTGCCGGTGCCGGCGCCCTCCTCGACCTTCGAGGTCAGCCCGCCGGAGGCTCCGGCCGTGGCTGCGGCAGCAACAGCGGCCTCCCGCTTGCTCGGGTCGGCGTCCCACTCGGCGACGAGCTGCTCGGCCTGGGAGACCAGGGCCGGGCCGTCGGAGATGCCCTTCTTGACGCCGACGTCGACGAGCGGCTTGCCGGCGAAGCGGCCGGCGTCCTTGACCGGGAGGTCGTGGGCGAAGATGACGGCGTCGGCCTCGGCGATCTGCTCGGCGAGGAGGGGGTGGGAACCGGCCGAGCCCTGGGTCTCGACGGCGATGGTGTGGCCGGCGGCCTTCGCGGCGTGCTCGAGGCCCTCGGCCGCCATGTAGGTGTGGGCGATGCCGGTGGGGCAGGAGGTGACGCCGACGAGCTTGAGCGTGCGCTTGGCGGGCGGCTCGGCGGTCGCGACGGCGGTCGGGGCAGCCGCACCGGTGCGGTCGGAGCCGGAGTCGGCTGCCGCGGTGCTGGCGCTGGCGGTGGCGGTCGCACCGGCAGCGGCCGGCTTGGGCTGGTCGAGCTCGACCTCGGCGCTGACGATGCGCACGACCTCGGCCTCGGTGGTCGCGGCGGCCAGCGCCGCCTTGAAGTCCTTCTTCATCAGGGCGCGGGCGAGCTTGGGCAGCATCTGCATGTGCGCGTCGCCACCGCCCTCGGGGGCCGCGATGAGGAAGACGAGCGTGGCGGGCCCGTCCTTGGCGCCCCAGTCGATGCCGTCGCCGGCGCGGCCGAAGACGAGCGAGGGCTCGGTGATGGCGGCGCTGCGGGCGTGCGGGATGCCGATGCCGCCGGGCAGGCCGGTCGCCATCGTCTCCTCGCGCTTGCGCACGTCGTTCAGGAAGGTGTCGAGGTCGGTGCAGCGACCGGAGGCGACGAGTCGCTCGCCGAGCCTTCGCGTGGCCTCGTGGCGGTCGGCACCGGCGAGGTCGAGGACGACCTGCTCTTCGGTGATGAGGGACATTGCGGTTCCTTTCGAGGAGGGGATGGCCAGGCGGTTCTTCGGCGTCTGTGTGGGTGGCGTGTCAGGTGAGGACACGGTCGAAGTCGGGGTTGCGAGTGAGCTCGGGGCGTATGCCGTCCAGGTCGGCGGGTGCGGGCACCCGGCTTCCCGGGAGGGTGACGGCGGCGGCGCCCCACGTGACCCCGGCGACGAGCGCCTCGGTCGGGGCGCTGCCGGTGGACAGGCCGTGGAGCAGGCCGGCGAGCATGCAGTCGCCGGCGCCCACGGTCGAGAGGGGGCTGGTGATGGTGGCCCGGGCGTGGGCGCACTCGTCGGCGGTGACGAGCAGGGCGCCGTCCCCGCCGAGGCTGACGGCGACGACCTCGATGCCGCCGGAGACGAGGTCCCGGGCGGCGTCACGGACGTCCGCGAGGGTGGGCAGGTCATGGCCGACCAGCTCGGCGAGCTCCTCGTGGTTGGGCTTGACGAGGTGGGGCCGTGCCGCGACGGCGGCCGCGAAGGGGGCGCCGGAGGAGTCGATGGCGACGCGGGCGCCGCGCTCGCGGGCCCGGGCGGTGAGGACGGCATACAGGTCGGTGGGGGCGCCGGGCGGGAGGCTGCCGCAGCCCACGACCCAGGAGGCGCCGTCTGCGTGCGCGACGGTCGCGTCGAGCAGCGCGTCGACCTCGGCGGCGGACAGCTGCGGGCCGGGCTCGTTGAGCTTGGTCGTCGTGCCGTCGGGCTCGAGGACGCTGATGTTCATCCGGACCGAGCCGCGGACGGGGACCGACGCGTGCCGTACGCCTGCGGCGTCGAGCAGCTCCTCGAGCAGGTGGCCCTCGGGCCCGCCGCTCGGCAGGACGGCCAGGGTGGCGTCGCCCTGGGCGGAGAGGGCGCGCGAGACGTTGACACCCTTGCCGCCCGGGTCGATGCGGCTCGTGCTGGCGCGGTGCACCTCGCCGCGGTGGAGCGACGGGATGAGGACGGCCCGGTCGATGCTCGGGTTGGGCGTGAGCGTGACGATCATGCGGTCACCACTTCCGGTCCGGCCGCGCGGATCTCGGCGGCGACGTCGTCGTCGAGGTCGGTGTCGGTGATGACGACGTCGACGTCGGCGACCTGGGCGAATCGGTGGAGGTGGTCGTCACCCGTCTTGCTCGAGTCGGTGAGGACCACGCACTTGCGGGCGGCGGCGACCATGGCGCGCTTGACGAGCGCCTCGGACTGGTCGGGGGTCGTGAGGCCGCGGGCGACGGAGAGCCCGTTGGTGCCGATGATCGCGACGTCCACGACGACGTCGGCGAGGGCGCCGGTGGCCCAGTCGCCGACGGCGGCGCCGGTCGTGCCACGGACCCGGCCGCCGAGCAGGTAGAGCCGGATGCCCGGGTGCGTCGAGAGGACGCTGGCGGCGGCGAGGCTGTTGGTCAGGACCGTGAGGTCGAGGTCGGGCGGGAGCAGCTCGGCGACGGCGAGGGTGGTCGAGCCGGCGTCGAGGATGATGCTGCCGCCGCTGGGGAGCTCGTCGAGGGCGCGGGCGGCGATGCGGCGCTTGACGTCGGTGAGGCGCCCGGAGCGCGTGGCGAGCGTGGGCTCGACCTCGAGGCGCTCGACGGGGATGGCGCCGCCGTGGACCCGGCGCAGGGAGCCGCGGCGCTCGAGGGCGGTCAGGTCGCGGCGGACGGTCTCGGCGGCGACGCCGAGGGTGTCGGCCAGGGCGGTGACCTCGACGCGGCCGGCACGCCGTGCCTCGGCGATGATGCGCTGCTGCCGCTCCGCTGCGTACATCGGACTCCCTCGTCCTGGTCGTGTCCCCGGTCCCTCGTCGGGCCGTTGGATCAAGGAAACCACCGGTCCGGACTCATGTAAAGAGATTCGGGCACCCGTTTTTGTGGTTTCGGGCCCGCAACGGCGCGAACCGGGCACCCGAAGCGGTCGCGCGTTGCCGCGCGGGCGGAGCGGCCGCGGCATACAGTTCGGCCATGCAGAGCAGCACGTTCACGCTGACGGCCCCCGACGGCACCGAGGTGTTCGTCAACCGCTGGCTCCCCGACGGGGAGGCGAAGGCGGTCGTGCAGATCGCGCACGGGCTCGCGGAGCACTCGAGCCGCTACGCCCGGTTCGCACAACGCCTCACCGACCACGGGTATGCCGTCTACGGCTCCGACCACCGCGGGCACGGCAAGACGTCCGGCGCGCGCGGTTCCTTTGCGGCGCAAAGCGGTTGGCAGACGGTCATCGACGACCTGCACGCGGTGACCGATCGCGCACGCGAGGAGCAGCCGGGACTGCCGGTCTTCCTGCTCGGCCACAGCATGGGCTCGTTCCTCGCGAGGGGGTATGCCGCGCAGTTCGGTCACGAGCTCGCCGGCCTGGTCCTCTCGGGCACCTCCGGAGGCGCGGGTGCGATCAGCAGGGTGGGGCTCTTCCTCGCCTCGACGCAGGCCCGGCTGCGCGGCCACACCCACGCGAGCGGGCTGCTCAACACCCTGACCTTCGGTCAGTACAACAACGCCTTCAAGCCGACCCGGACCCAGTTCGACTGGCTGTCAAGGGATCCGGCAGAGGTCGACAAGTACATCAACGACCCGGACTGCGGCTTCGTCTTCAGCGCGGGCGGCTTCGCCGACCTGATCCGTGGCCTCGAGAGCGTCAACAGCGACACGGTCGCCGCACGCATCCCCAAGGACCTGCCGGTCCACATCGCGTCGGGCGAGATGGACCCGGTCGGCGCCAACGGCAAGGGCGTGCGCAAGGTCGCCGACCAGCTCCGCCGTCTCGGGGTCGAGGACGTGACGATGACGCTGTGGCCGGAGGCCCGGCACGAGATCCTCAACGAGACCAACCGCGACGAGGTCGAGGTCGAGATGGTCAACTGGCTCGACGCCCACTTCCCCGCGACCGCCGAGAGCTGAGCACCCGACCAGAGGGAAGTGGGCACTCGACCGGACCTTCCGGTCGAGTGCTCACTTCCTCATGGGCTCAGCGGCCGACCTGGCCCGGCGGCTCGAGCCGACCGGCCGGCACGGGCGGCGGCAGCGGCACCTCCGGACCGCCCTCGTCGAGCTGGAACGGCGGGTAGACGTCGGTCATCAGGGTGGCGTAGGCGACGACGCGGTAGACCCAGCGGTTGAGCCCGATGACGAGGTCGAACAGCGCCCGCGGGTAGCGCCCGGTGAAGAGCAGCGAGAACCCGGCGATCGCGACGAGCAGGCCGAGGACGCCCCAGCCGTACGCGTCGAACCGGTAGCCGTTGTCGGTGGCCTGGCTCCACGCCCATCCGCCTCCGCCCAGCAGCAACGCGAGGATCAGGTAGTGCGGGATCGCGAGCAGCCACCACTTCACGAGGACCAAGCCGCGTGAGAGCCGCGTCGGGTAGGCGATGTCGAGGCGCGCCGGGTAGTCCGGCTCGGGGCCGAGGCTGAACGGCGGGTAGCGGTCGGTGCCGAGCCCTCCGTTGGCGCAGTAGTAGCTGACGCGCCAGTTCCACTGCAGCACCCCGCGGTTGAAGTCGAAGAGGCTGCGCGGGTAGCGCCCGGTGAAGAGGATCGCGAAGAAGGCGATGACGCAGACGACGAAGAACGCGACCCACAGCACCCCGAGCACGATGAAGTGCGGGATGGCGAGGAACCACTTGACCAGCCACAGCCACCGCGAGAGCGGCTCGTCGAGGCGGGCGTCCAGGGCCACGGGGCTCATCGCCCGGGGGTGTGAGTGCCACGCCGAGGGCGGCGGGGGCGCCGGCGCCGACTGCACCGGCTCGCCGGTCGGCTCGACGTAGCCGGCGGGGGCACCGGGCGTCTGGGTGTAGCTCGCGGGCCGGCTGCCGCTGGCGCCGCGGACGATGAGGAAGACGGCGATGCCGGTGACGACGAGGCCGATCCCGAGCATCAGGAGGGCGAGCGGCAGCAGGAACCCGGCCTTGACGCCCGTGGTGGCCGAGACGGCGACGCCGGGGCTGCCGTCGGCGTTCATGAGCACGGCGCTCCACCGGCCCTCGCTGACCTTCCAGGTCAGCGCCTGGCTCCCCGTGCCGGTGGCGGAGGCGGCCCAGAACTTCTGGCCCGTCGGCGCGGGGGCGCGGTCCGCGCCGGGGATGGCGCGCATGACGGGCGTGCGGGGGTTGTTCGCGGTGGGCGCGGTGGCGCCGACGACCTGCTCGTGCGCGACACCGCTGAGGTATGCGTTCAGCTGGCTCGTCGGGGCGACGCCGAGGAAGATGGCCTTGCCCGACTCGAGCGGCTGCGCGCTCAAGCGGATCTCGAGGGCGAGGCGGTCGAGCACCCAGGACGGCGCGTCGGGAGCGGTCTGGACGACGGCGTCACCGACCGTGATCGCCGGCGAGGAGCTCGAGACGACGGGGTAGGTCAGGGAGAGGAAGCCGGCGGAGTCGCGCCCGACGGCATACGCGATGCTGATCGCGCCCCCGCCGAGGAGCAGGCCCACACCGGGCAGGATGAGCAGGCACCCGATGATGAGTGCTGCGAGGTGCCGGCCGGCCGGTTGGCGCCGGTCGGCGGGGACGACGGTGGTGGAGGTCACGGGAATCACATCCTCGGGAAGCGGCCGGTGACGAGCCGGCTGAGGGCTTCGACGATCCCGATGGCGCTGCCGACGAAGCCGACCACGAGGACGATCCGTGCGAGGATCTCCCACCCGCCGGTGACGTCGAGCGGGAAGACCTGCCAGATCCGCAGGAGCGCGAAGAGGCCGAAGCCGATGGAGACGATGTCGCCGAGGGCCCGCACTCGCGGCAGGTCCAGGACGAGGTTGACGGCGTCGGCCACGATGCGGGCGATGATCGAGGCGTTGACGGCGCCGATGACGAGCACCGTGCTGGCGGTCAGGAACGGCACGGCGTCCCAGCCGGGCCAGCCGTTGATGAGCCACAGCAGGATGAGGTTGACGACGACGGACCCGGCATAGCCGGCGCGCCGTCCGCGGGTGCGGGCGGGGCCGGTCGGCCGGCCGACGGCGTGCTGCTGACCGGGGTCCGGTGGGCGGTCGTCCGCTGGGCGGTGGTCCGGTGGGTGGGGTTCGGTGGGGACGGTCATGGTGCACTCCCTGCGGTGAGGGCGCCGGTGTCGGCGCCGAGGGTCTCGAGCGGCAGGGCGGCTCTGACCGCGGCGGCCAGGCCGCCCGGGACGACCTCGCGCAGCTCGTAGCGGGCCCGCACGAGCGGCGCGGGCACGGTGAGGACGCGGGTCAGGTCGATGGGCGTGCCGCTGACGACGGCGTCGCACGCGCCGACGTCGATGGCCGCGCGGATGGTCGCCTCCAGGTCACGCACCTGCTCGGTGCCGTAGCCCATGGCGGGCAGGACACCGCGCGCGTTCGGGTACTTCAGGTAGGTCGCGGCGAGCGACCCCACGGCATACGGCGTCGGGTCGACGATCTGCGCGGCGCCGGCGCTGCGGGCCCCGACGACGCCGGCGCCGTACGTCATGGAGCCGTGGGTCAGGGTCGGGCCGTCCTCGACGACGAGCACGCGGCGGCCGTCGACGGCGGCCGGATCGTCAACGGTGACAGGGCTGTCCGCGCGCAGCACCGTCGCGGTCGGGTTGAGCGAGCGCACCGACGCCTCGACGGCCTCGATGTCGGCGCTGCGCGCCGAGTCGCACTTGGCGATGATGACGACGTCGGCCATCCGGACGTTGGCCTCGCCGGGGTGGTATGCCGCCTCGTCGCCCGGGCGCAGCGGGTCGGCGAGCACGACGTGCAGGTCGGGGACGTAGAACGGCAGGTCGTTGTTGCCGCCGTCCCACAGGACGACGTCGGCCTCCTGCTCGGCCTCGCGCAGGATCCGCTCGTAGTCGACGCCGGCGTAGACGACGACCCCGGCGTCGAGGTGCGGCTCGTACTCCTCGCGCTCCTCGATGGTGCAGTCGTAGCGGTCGAGGTCGGCGTAGCTGCCGAACCGCTGGCAGGCCTGCGCGGCGAGGTCGCCGTAGGGCATCGGGTGGCGGACGGCGACGACGCGCAGGCCGAGGCCGGTCAGGAGCCGGGCGAGGTAGCGGGTGGTCTGGCTCTTGCCGACACCGGTGCGCACGGCCGTCACGGCGACGACCGACTTGGTGCTCGCGAGCATGGTGCGCCGGGCGCTGTGGAGGCGGAAGTCGGCGCCGGCGGCGATGCAGCGCTCGGCCAGGTGCATGACGTGCTCGTGCCGCACGTCGGAGTAGGCGAAGACGACGACGTCGACGTGCTCACGCTCGACGAGGGCGGTGAGCTCGGACTCGTCGACGATCGGAATGCCTTGCGGATAAAGGGGACCCGCCAGCTCGGGCGGGTAGCGCCGCCCGTCGATGTCGGGGATCTGCGTCGCGGTGAAGGCGATGACCTCGGCCCCGGGGGCGTCCCGGAAGACCACGTTGAAGTCGTGGAAGTCGCGGCCGGCCGCACCGAGGATGACGACGCGCGTGCGCTCGCCTCCGGGGCGGTCTGCTCCGGTGCGGTCGGTGCTGGGCTGTGCGCTCATGGCCATCTCCGCGGCTGGGCCCACGACGTGACCGACACACCCCATCGCGGGTAGTCCTGGCTGCGGGACCCGCCACTTCGAGTCTCCCACCGGGCCTGTGGGGGCGTCCGCGGTTCGAGAGAGGGATCACCTGGGGTTCACCTCACAATCGGCTGCCCGCTCCCGGGCCCGGTGCCACGATCGAGGGGTGAGCGACACAGCTGCGCGCCCCGGCGCGCCGACGACACCCCGCACCACCTCGGAGCACGTCTCCCTCGCCGAGCAGTGGGTGGCGCGCAACTACAGCCCGCTCGAGGTGGTCATCGCGCACGCCGAGGGCGCGTGGGTCACCGATGTCGAGGGCCGCCGCTACCTCGACGCGCTCGCCGGCTACTCGGCCCTGAACTTCGGGCACCTGAACCCGACGCTCGTCGCGGCCGCGCGCGCCCAGCTCGACCGGCTGACCCTGACGAGCCGCGCCTTCCACAGCGACCGGCTCGGCCCGTTCTGCCGGGACCTGGCGACGCTCGCGGGCAAGGACCTCGTCCTGCCGATGAACACCGGCGCCGAGGCCGTCGAGACGGCGATCAAGGTGAGCCGGCGGTGGGGCTACGAGGTCAAGGGCGTGCCGGACGGCCGGGCCCGGATCGTCGTCATGGCCGGGAACTTCCACGGCCGCACGACGACGATCGTCAGCTTCTCCGACGACCCGATCGCGCACGACCACTACGGGCCCTACACGCCGGGCTTCGACACGGTGCCGTTCGGCGACCTCGAGGCGCTCGAGGCGGCGATCACCGACGAGACGGTCGCGGTGCTGCTCGAGCCGATCCAGGGCGAGGGCGGCGTCATCATCCCGCCGGACGGGTGGCTGCGCGAGGTGCGCGAGCTGACCCGCCGGCGCGGCGTCCTCATGGTGGCCGACGAGATCCAGTCGGGCCTGGGCCGCACCGGCACGACCTTCGCGTGCGACCTCGAGGGCGTCGTCCCCGACATCTACGTCCTCGGCAAGGCCCTGGGCGGCGGGATCGTCCCGGTCTCGGCCGTCGTCGCGAACCGTGACGTGCTCGGCGTCTTCACGCCGGGCAGCCACGGCTCGACCTTCGGCGGCAACCCGCTCGCGGCCGCCATCGGCCAGGCGGTCGTCGAGCTGCTCTCGACGGGCGAGTTCCAGGCGCGGGCGCGGCGGCTCGGCGCGGTGCTCGAGTCGGGGCTGCGCGAGCTCGTCGGGCACGGCGTCGAGGCGGTCCGCTGCCGCGGCCTGTGGGCCGGCGTGGACATCCGGCCCGACCTGATGACCGGGCACGAGGCCTCGCACCGCCTCCTCGAGCAGGGCGTCCTCGTCAAGGACACGCACGGCTCGACGATCCGCATCGCTCCCCCGCTCGTCGTGACCGAGGTCGAGATCGGCATCCTGCTCGACGCCCTGCGCGCGGTCCTGCACTAGCGCTCCCCGGGGGCGTATGCCGTCGGGCCCGACCCAACTGTCACAGGAGGAACCATGCCGAGGAAGCGCAGGCAGCAGAGGAAGTGGTCGGACCTGACCAGCCGTCAGCGGGCGGTGGTGATCGCCACCGGGGCCGTGCAGCTCTCGCTCGCGGTAGCCGCGTGGGTGGACCTCGCCCGGCGACCGGCGGAGCAGGTCGATGGAAGCAAGGCCAAGTGGGCCGCGGTCATCGCGATCAACTGGGTCGGCCCGCTCACCTACTTCGCGCGCGGCCGCAAGGGACTGGGCCTGTCGTCCGGCGCGAGCCTGACCTCGTCCGTGGCCGACTCGACCCCGGCTGAGCACTCACTGGAACCGTGAGGCCCGCTCCGCCCGGTCGCGGATGCCGCGGAGCATCTCCCGGCTCATCACCGAGCTCGCGGCACAAAGCGGCTCGACGAGCAGGAACGACCAGGCGTGCAGGTAGTCGAAGCGCTCGCGCACGATGAGCCGCGTCGCGAGGTGCGGGTGGCGGCGCAGCACGAACGCCCACGTGAAGTCGTAGGGCGCGGCGGCGGCCGGCACTCCTGACGACGCGTCCGCCGACGAGCCGGCGGCCATGGCCGGCGCGGCGTGCAGCACGAGCGAGCGGCCGGGGTCCACGGAGGCGACGGACAGGGCGACCTTGGGGTGCAGGTGCACGAGGTCGCCGGGCTCGAGGTGCTGCCAGGCCTCGACGACGGTCTCGGCGCTGTCGACCTGGCAGCCGGCGAGGTTCTCGAGCCGGTCGTAGCTGTAGAAGCCGCCCCGGCCGGCGCCGAGCTGGACGACCCACGGCCACACCGCCTCGGGCGGGGCCTCGACGGTGATGGCGCGAGTCGCGACGAGACCCGGGTCGCGCAGGATCTCGTCGCCGGGCAGCTTCTCGCGCGTCTCCTCCGTGGTGGCTCCCCAGTGCAGGGCCGACCACCGCAGCGTCACGACCGTCATGGCCGCCGCGGACAGGGCGGCGCCGCGGACCACCGGTTCGACGACGCGCCTCATGGCATCCACGGTAGTCCGGGCGGGTTTGCGCCACAGTCGAATCCGCAGCGCCGCGAGGCGGCGTGCGCCGAAACCCCCCGGAAAATGATGGAGCCCGGCTCGCGAGCGCGAGTCCGGGCTACCAGTGACGGTTCACGTACCACAACGGGCCAACCGCCGAAGCTTGTGTCCTGACCTCTGACACGACGAGTGTCCTCGGGTCCGGCACCTCGGAAAGGTTGCCACGCCGATGTGGCGATTGTTCGGAAAACGGGAAAAATCCCTCTGTTTCGGTCGCGTCCGGTTCGTCAGGGCACGACCGGCAGCTCCCACGTCGTCCCGTACGTCGTGTCGATGAGCGCCGCGCGGTCGAGGCGCAGCGTCATCGGCAGCCGGTCCGACACCGCGTCGACGACGGCCTGCAGCCGGGCGCCCGGGACACCGGTCGTGGCCGAGACGTGCGGCGTCCAGTGGCCCGGCTCGTAGTGCCGGTGGATGGTCGCTCCGGTCCGTCGCAACGCCTCGACGGCGCGCGTGTGCCGGGCGACCAGGTCGACGGTGGCCGAGCCGGCGAGCGCCGCCCGACCGCGCGGGAAGATCACCGTCCCCTGCACCGAGACGTCGACCGGCCCGCCGTCGCCGAGCCCCGCCACCGCGTCACGGACCGCCTCCTCGTCCCAGGTCAGCAGGACGGCATACGACAGGTGGGCGACGTGCTGCCCGTGGGTGTGGGTCAGCAGCGTCGGTATGCCGCTGGCCTCGAGCCGCTCCCACAGCGAGCGCACGAGACGGTCGGACCTGCGGTCGAGGAGCAGGCAGAGGGCGAGCGCCATGGCCCATTCTGGACATGAGGGCGCCGCCCGCGCGGCGCCTACGCTGACGCCCATGGCCCCTCCGCGCACTCCCGGCGACCTCGACGTCGTCGCCGCCCACCGCTACGTGTCGCTGACGACGTTCCGCCGCTCCGGCGAGCCGGTGTCCACCCCGGTGTGGGTCGCCCGCGACGGGGACGAGCTCGTCGTCGTCACCGTCGACCCGAGCGGCAAGCTCAAGCGCCTCGCCCACGACCCGCGCGTGGAGCTGCGCCCGTGTGACATGCGGGGTCGGGTGCCCGACGGAGCGCCCGCGTATGCCGGCACGGCCGTCGTCGACCGCAGCCCGGAGGGCGTCGCGGCCGTCAAACGCGCCATCGGGCGCAAGTACGTCATGGCCAGGCTCGGCGACGCGCTCGCCGCGGTGACCGACCGCGTGCGGCGCCGGACGCCCCGGGCGGGCATCCGCATCACCCTCGACTGAGACTCGACAGCGCCTGTCCCAACCTTGGACAGAATGTTTCTCGGTTGGCGTGCACTCCCCTTACCTTTTCAAGCATGAGCCCCCCAGCAGGAGCCCGGCTGGTGCAACGCCAGCTCGGGAGGATGCTGCGCAGCAAGGTGGCCGGTGAGGACGCCCCGGCGCGCGCGCAGCGGATCTGGGGTGCCCAGGGAGAGCGGTGGTTCACGCCGCAGGACCCGGTGTGGCGGGTGCACGCCGACGCCTCCATGTTCCCGGCCGGCATCACCTCGCTGCTGCTGCAGATGCTCCACCCGATGGCGATGGCCGGGGTGGCCGGGCACAGCGGCTACAAGAGCGACCCGTGGGGTCGGCTGCAGCGCACGAGCCACTACCTCGCGACGACGACCTTCGGCACGGTCGAGCACGCCGAGGAGGCCATCGCGACGGTCCGCTCGATCCACGAGCGGGTGCGCGGCAAGGACCACCTCGGCCGGCCCTACCGCGCGAGCGACCCGCACCTGCTGATGTGGGTGCACGCGGCCGAGATCGACTCGTTCCTGCGCGGCTACCAGACCTTCGGTGACACGCCATTGACCGACGAGGAGGCCGACGTCTACGTGCGGCAGGCCGGCATCCCGGCGGCGCTGCTCGGCGTCCCGAGTCCGCCGCAGTCGGTGGCCGAGCTGGCGGAGGTCCTCGACTCCTACCGTCCCGAGCTCGAGGCCACGCCTGCTGCCGCCGAGGCGGCGCGCTTCCTGCTGCTCGACCCGCCGCTGCCCTTCTACGCCCGGCCCGGCTACGGCACGCTCGCCTCGGGCGGCGTCTCGCTGCTGCCCGGGTGGGCCCGCGAGATGCTCGGCCTGCCGGTGCCCGACGTCGTGGCGGCCCTCGTGGCGCGCCCGCTCGGCCACCTCGGCACGGCCGCCGTCCGGTGGGGCATGGCGGGCCTGGCCGAGCGCCGTCCGTCGGACACCCCTGACGACGAGCCTGACGACGACGGCTCCCCCAGACACCCCGACGAGCGTGGTCAGCGAGTCGGGGACCTGGCCGCCAGCTGACCGGCGGCCATCCCTTCGGCCGGGCCGGGTGGACTCAAGAAGCGGGCACACCCGGTCCGGCCACCCTCTCGTCGCGCCCGCGTCGCCGCCCGATCGTCAAGGGCTGGCCAAGGCCACCTGATCGCTCCATGCCAAGAGCATGTGAATCCCCTGAGAGCCGTGCTCAGAGGGGCTGAGCCGCACAAAGTTCCGTCGTCCGACATGGCTCGAAATGAGAGTCATTCGGTCTACATTTCCGGCCATCGGGGGCCAGTTCCACACACCCATTGGACGGAGCAATGTCAATGACGATCCGCACCCTGACGACGGCAGCGTTCGCTGCCGGCGCCTTGGTCCTGGCGGCGGGCGGCGCAGCCACTGCCAGCACGCACAGCACCACCACCGGCTCGACGACCACCACCGCGACCGAGCCGCAGCTGATCCACGACGAGGACCTGAAGGCCCAGTCGATCACCATGGGCGGGGCCACGGTCCTGCCGACGACCCGGACCATCACGCACTGGTTCGGCCAGACGAAGGACCCGTCCAACGGCGTGACCTACGGCTACAACATGGTCGGCGCCAACCCGCACACCTGCTCGGGCGCTGCCTGTGACGTGACCATCCCCGTCGACATCACGCCGATCGTCGTGAAGATCGCGGGCCAGACCTTCGACGGCCAGGGCGTGGTCGCGCCGACCCTGAAGTCGCCGCAGTTCGCCGACAACGACTACGGCAGCACGACCGCCGCGACGAACAACAAGTTCGCTCGGGGTGCCGGCGGAGCGCTCTCGCAGGCCGATGCCGGCGTGCCGCTGCAGCTGCAGGACGCGACGATGCGGGCGCAGTTCGCCAAGAACGGGTCGAGCAGCTACCACCTGCGTCTGAACCCGGTCGTCCACCCGGCGGTGACCATCACCGTCCCGAGCAACCAGGGCGGCCTGATCCAGAGCGGCCGCGGCGTGGTCGGCGCGAGCATCGACGTGGGCTGGTGGTCCTCGCAGATCAACAACCTCGAGCAGAGCGCGGACGCGACGCACCTGCCGCTCTACCTGACGGACAACATCTTCCTGCACTCCGGGAAGTCGCTCTCCGACTGCTGCATCATCGGCTACCACGGCACGCGCGCCGTGGGCAACGGGGGCGGCAGCACGAACAGCCAGGGCAACGCTGCGGTCCAGACGTTCGCGTGGGCCTCGTACGTCCGTCCCGGCTTCTACTCGCGGCCCAACGGAGGCGCCAACTGGGCGCTGCAGGACATCCACGCGATCAGCCACGAGATCGCCGAGTGGGCGGACGACCCGTTCGTCAACAACACGGTGAACCCGTGGGTGACGCCGACGGCGCCGCAGTACGGCTGCACGGGCGTCCTCGAGACCGGTGACCCCGTCGTGTCGATCGGCTTCGCCAAGGGCACGAACACCTACCTCCAGGGCACGAACCCGGACGGCTCGCAGAGTGCCGACGGCTACTACCACCCCGAGGACGAGGCGATCCTGCCCTGGTTCCTGCGGCTGCCGTCCGACGCGACGGGCTCCGAGGCGAACCAGTACACCTCTGGTGGCCGCTACACCTTCATGGGCGACCTCAACCCGTTCCCGGGCTTCCGGGCACCGGCCACGGGCTGCTGACCACCCACTGACCTGCTCGGCGGCATACGGACTCTTCCGTATGCCGCCGAGTCGCGTCCGGGGTCGAGCGCGGGACGCGCGGGGGCTGGGTCAGTAGGCTGCGAGCGTGCCTCGACTCGTGCTCACCGTCATCGGCGACGACCGCGCCGGCCTCGTCAGTGCTCTCGCGGACGTCGTCACCGCGCACGACGGCAACTGGGAGGACAGCCAGCTGGCCGAGCTGGCGGGCAAGTTCGCCGGCATCGTCGTCGTCGGGGTCCCGGCCGAGCGCGCCGACGAGCTGACCACGGCGCTGCAGGACCTCGACGGCCTGCTCGAGGTGACGACGCACCCGGGCGCCGAGGCGACCGTCGTGGCCGACGACTCCGGCGCCCAGCGGCTGACCGTCGACCTGCTCGGCAACGACAACCCCGGCATCGTCCGGGAGGTGTCGTCGGTGCTGAACCGGCACGAGCTGTCGATCGAGACGATGACGACGCAGACGCGTGAGGCGCCGATGGCCGGCGGGCTGCTCTTCGAGGCGCACGTCGTCGTACGGGTGCCGCTCGGCTCGGACACCGCGGCGCTGCGCGCGGACCTCGAGCGGCTCGCGACCGAGCTGCTCGTCGACATCGCCGTCGCCTGACGCCGACCCGCTGACGCGCGCGGGGTCCCGGGAGGACACTGGACGACGGGCACCCTCACGACCCGGGAGGTGTCGTGGCCGCAGCAGCCGTCCAGTCGCGCACGATCGTCGCCGTCGTGGCACTCGCCACGGCCGTGCTCGTCGGCTGCACCACCCTTCACGGTCCTTCGTCGGCCCCGCGCCCCGAGGCCTTCGAAGGCGGCCCGGCGACGGCCGCGACCAGGTCCCCGGCAGCCACGGGAGCGCCCGTCGTGCACGCGAGCCGCCCGGCGTCCGCAGGGGCGGCGCTCGTCCCGGCGACGGCATACGTCCTTGCCGTCGTCGGGGGGCACCTGCGGATCATTCACCTCGACGGGTCAGGCGTCCGGATCGCCGTGCCGACCGTCGACGTGCCGGAGGACTCGGACGTCGTGATGGCCGGCGACTGGTCGCCCGACGGCAGGAGGCTGACGTTCACGCGCGTGCACCACGACCCCGAGCCGGTCCGGTCCTCACTGTGGGTGGCGGCGAGCAACGGCGACGCAGCGCGCGAGCTCGTGCGCTGCGTCAGCCCGTGCCAGCGGGCCGGGCTGGGCGCCTGGTCGCCCGACGGCGACCGGATCGCGTATGCCGTGAGCGAGCTGGGCACGACGGCGAAGCCCGCGCGCAGCGCCATCGAGGTCGTCGCCGTGGCGTCGGGCCGGCGGCACGTCGTGACGGAGACGACGGACCCGGACGACGAGCTGGCGTGGCCCCGCTGGTCGCCCGACGGGCGCCGGCTCGTCGTGCAGATCACGGTCCGGCCGGCTGCGTCCGCCTCGTCGGCCACGCCGGCTGCCCGCTCGCCGCGGATCGCCGTCGTGGACCTGGCGCAACCGCCGACACAGGTCCCTCGGGTCCTCGCGGCGACCGTGCCCGGCAGCCACCCGGACTGGAGCTGGCGGAGCGACCTCATCGTCTTCGCCACCAACGACCCGCACATCGTGGACGGCGACGCGGACCGCAACCTCTGGACCGTCAGGCCGGACGGCACCGGCCTGCACGAGGTGACGCACTACCGGTCCCCCGCCGCGGCCGTGCACCCGTCGTGGACGCCCGGCGGGGTGATCCTCTTCGAGCACTGCGAGGCACTGCCGGCCTGCTTCGTCGCCTACGCCTCGGCCGACGGGTCGCTCGTGCAGACGCCCGAACGGCTCCCGGGGCGCTGGCCGCGGTTGCAGCCGTAGCGGCTCGACACCCGAGGCCGGGTGGGCCGGTGTGTTCACTGCTTCAGGGGCGGCGGCCTCAGCTCTGGCCGCGGACCTCGCTGGCGGCAAGCCACGACTCGAAGCGCCCTGCTGCTGTCATGAGGTAGCGGTGAATCCCGGCCTCCAGCTGCGCGACCTCCTCGCGCAGCCCGAACATTTGGTAGTCGGCCCGGCGCTCGGGTGCGCACTCGTGGTCCCCCTGAACGGTCCGATCCACGGACGCGCCGCACTCCTGACAGGGCATGAATCGGGAACCGAACATCACACACCACCTCGTCCCTTTGAGCGAATCCTCGTACATCACGCCGAGTTGCACCAGTCTCGGCCCGTTGCCCCTCCGGCGGGCCCAGTACTAGCGTCGACAGGGTGGGCAGGTGCCAGAGCGGAGGCTCACATGGCAGAGAACGCAACCCTCGCGCGCAGGATTCACGAGGCCTGGAACGAGCGAAATTTTGACGAGATCGCCGAGGCAACCGCGGCCGAGGGAAGGATCACGATCGTCGGCTCCGGTGACACCTTCGAAGGCCCCGAAGGCTCTCGCGCGTACAACACGATGTGGGCTCAGGGGTTCCCGGACGGCCAGGTCACGGTCGACCGAGTGATCGAGTCGGGCAACTACGTCGTCGTCGAGTTCACCGGCCGGGGCACCCACACGGGAACCTTGGCGACCAGCATGGGCGAGATCCCAGCAACCGGGCGCTCCCTGACCCTGCAACTATGTGACGTCATGGAGTTCAAGGACGGCAAGGTCCACAGTCAGAAGACGTACTTCGACACCGGATCAATGATGGCTCAGCTTGGACTCACGTCCACCCAGACGGCATCCCAGCACCAGTAGTCCATTTCAGAACAACCGGCACCGGCCCACCCCTGATCACCCTCGACACCCTGCTTCCTCACCGGTCTCCGGGCGACCGGCTCGGTGACGCGGGAGGGCTGCTGGGGACGCTTCCGGGCGGAGGTGGCCCCCCGTGGAACGGTCGAGCCAGCTGCACCCGAGCCAGGGCCCCAGCTCGCGAAGGGGTGGCGAAGGGGCCCGCCTCGCGATGCGAGCTCGGGCCCCGGTGGCGGTTCACGTACCACAACGGGCCAACCGCCGAAGTCTGCGTCCTCATCCGGACGACCATTTCCAGTGCACGCCCGTGACACGGACGAGTCGTGGCAAATCGCCGACCCTTGCGGAGATCTTGCAGAGGACCTGAGGTGGCCGAGCAGCCGGCGCGCGGGACGGCATACGGCAGGGACGGCATACGCGCCCCTTGTCCGCGACCGCGCACGGGGGGACTCTGTGCTCATGGGTGGATCAGTGGAGGCGCCGACGCCCCCGCCGCCGGTCGGTCACGTGAAGACGGTGCCGATCGCGGACTACGGGTTCCTGGCGGACGGTGAGGTGACGGCGCTCGTCGCGCCCGGCGGCGACATCGACTGGATGTGCCTGCCACGCATGGACTCGCCGAGCGTCTTCGGCTCGCTGCTGGGTCGGCACGCGGGACGGTTCCAGCTGGGACCCTCGGATATCGGCGTGCCGACGGCGCGGCGCTACCTGCCGGGCACGAACATCCTCGAGACGAGCTGGGGGACGTCGACCGGCTGGATCATCGTGCGCGACGTGCTGCTCATCGGGCCGTGGCACCACGACGAGGGGATCTCGCCGAAGCACCGGCGCACGCCGATGGACTACGACGCGGAGCACACGCTGCTGCGGACGGTGCGGTGCGTGTCGGGTGAGGTGCAGACGGTGATGGCGTGCGAGCCGTGCCTCGACTACGGGCGCCGGACGCTGCACTGGGACTACACCGACCGCGGCTACCACCAGGGCGTCGGGCAGGCCGAGGGGTTCGACCTGAGGCTGACCCTGACGACCGACTTCCGAATCGGCTTCGAGGGCGCGCAGGCGACGGCGCGGACGCTGCTCAAGGAGGGCGATGAGCGGTTCGTCGCCCTGTCATGGGGGGCGGTGCCGCCACCGACGACGAGCCAGGAGGCGCACGACCGGCTCGAGTGGACGGCGCACCACTGGCAGCACTGGCTCGCGCGCGGGCGCTTCCCCGACCACCCGTGGCGCGCCTACCTGCAGCGAAGTGCCTTGACCCTCAAGGGTCTGACGTACTCGCCGAGCGGCGCGATCGCAGCGGCCGCGACGACGTCACTGCCGGAGACGCTCGGCGGGGCGCGCAACTACGACTACCGCTACACGTGGATCCGTGACGCGACGTTCGCGCTGTGGGGGATGTACTCGCTCGGCTTCGACTGGGAGGCCGTGGACTTCTTCTCGTTCATCGCCGACGTGGCCGAGCGGGACGAGGACCTGCAGATCATGTACGGGATCGGCGGGGAGCGTGACCTCCCGGAGTCGACGCTGGACCACCTGCAGGGGTATGCCGGGTCGCGGCCGGTGCGCATCGGCAACGCCGCGCACTGCCAGGTCCAGCACGACGTGTGGGGCGCGCTGCTCGACTCGGTCTACCTCCACTCGAAGGTGGCCGACCACCTGGACGGGCGGATCTGGCCGATCCTCGGCAAGCAGGTCGAGGCGGCGCTGAAGCACTGGCGCGAGCCGGACGCCGGCATCTGGGAGGTGCGCGGAGAGCTGCAGCACTTCACCTCCTCGAAGATCATGTGCTGGGTGGCCGTGGACCGCGGCGCGCGGCTGGCGTCGATGATCGGCGAGGAGGCGCAGGCCGCCGAGTGGCAGCTGGCCGCCGAGGAGATCCGCGAGGACATCCTCGCCAACGGCGTCGACTCGCGCGGGGTGCTCGTGCAGCACTACGGGACCGACGCCCTGGACGCGTCGCTGCTGCTGGCGCCGCTCGTGCGGTTCCTGCCGCGGGACGACCCGCGGCTCAAGGCGACCGTGCTGGCGATCGCCGACGAGCTGACGGTCGACGGGCTGGTGCTCAGGTATCGGGTCGACGAGACCGACGACGGGTTCTCCGGCACGGAGGGCACCTTCACGATCTGCTCGTTCTGGCTCGTGTCGGCGCTCTGCGAGATCGGCGAGCACCAGCGCGCGCACGAGCTGTGCGCCAAGCTGCTGAGCTTCGCCGGGCCACTCGACCTCTACGCCGAGGAGATCGACGTCCACACCGGGCGGCACCTCGGCAACTTCCCGCAGGCGTTCACCCACCTGGCCCTGATCAACGCGGTCATGCACGTCATCGCGACGGAGGAGACCCCCGACCAGGACATGTGAACCCGGCCCGCGCGACGAACCGGGAACCGTTGCAGGGTCGCAGGGCGACAGTGGAGGTATGGCAGCGCTCGCCGCCCCCGACGACCGGACCCTCCTCGAGGCCCTGGCCGACGGCGACCTCGGCGCCCTGCGGGAGCTCTACGACCGGCACGCCCCGTGGCTCTCGGTGCGGCTGGCCCGCCGGTGCAACGACCGCGAGGTCGTCGCCGACTGCCTGCAGGACACCTTCGTCGCCGTGTGGCAGGGCGCCGGGCGCTTCCAGGGCAGCGGCGAGGTCGGCGCTTGGATCTGGGGCATCGCGATCCGGCGGCTCGTCAGCCGGCTGCGCACCCGTCGCGACGTCGTGCTCGTCCCGGACCTGTCCGCGCGGGGCGCCACCTCGGTGGCGGTCGAGGACGAGCTGCTGCAGGGGGTGGAGTACGGCGACCTCGGCCGCGCCATGGCGTCGCTCTCCCCCGAGATGCGCGCCGTCATCCAGGCCACCGTGCTCGACGGGCTCACCACCCGGGAGGCCGCCAGCCTGCTCCACATCCCGCAGGGCACCGTCAAGACGCGGGTGCACCGCGCGAAGGCGCACCTGCGGGCCAGCCTCGTGGAAGGACACCGATAATGAGCACGCCTCACGTACGACCCGGCGACCTGCGGGCATGGGTGCTCGGGGAGGCCGACGGCCTGGTGTCCCTCTCGGTCGAGCAGCACGTCGTCGCGTGCCCGCAGTGCCAGGCCGCCGTGGCCGACGCCGTGGCCGACGCCGCGGGCGATGCTCCGGCACCGAGGGCGTATGCCGTCCCGCCGGGCCCCGCCGGCCGGGCGCCTTCCCGCGGTGGCTCGCTGCCCGACCTCGACGCGGTCTGGGGTGCGGTGCGCGACGAGATCGGGCTGCCGCGGCCGTCGGCCCTCGAGCGGCTCCTCGTCCGCCTGGGCCTGCCGCCGGGTGACGCGATGCTCGTCTCCGCTGCCCCGGCGCTGCGCGGCTCGTGGATCTGCGCCGTCGCGCTCGCCGTCGCCTTCGCCGTCGGAGGCGCACTGGCGGCCCGGAACGGCGGTGTCACCGTGTTCCTCACCGTCGCGCCGCTCGTGCCGGTGCTCGGGGTGGCGACGGCGTTCGGACCGGACGTGGGCGCCGCGGCGCTGGAGCAGGAGAGCGCGGCGCCCTACCCGCTCGTGCGGCTCGTCCTGCTGCGCGCGGCCGCCGTTCTGCTCGCGGCACTGCCGGTCGTGCTGCTCGGCCAGCTCGTCTTCCCCGAGGCGGCGGCGTGGGTCTGGCTCCTGCCGGCCCTGGGCTTCACCGCCGCCGTGCTCGCCCTCTCGCCGTGGTTCGGCCCGTGGTGGCCGGCCACCGTGATCACCACCCTGTGGCTCGTCGGCACCGCCGTGGCCACCCGGCTCGACACGATCTGGGCGGTCTTCGCGCCGCGCTACCTCGTGCTCTACCTCCTCATGCTCGCCATCGGCCCGCCGGTCCTCGTGCTGCGGGCGAGGCGCCTCGGCACCATCGGAAGGATCCGGTCATGACCGCACCCAGCTCTCCCACGGTCTCGCTGCGCGGCGTCACCAAGCGCTACCACTCCGAGGCCGCCCTCGACGCGGTGGACCTCGACCTCGAGCCCGGCATCACCGGGCTGCTCGGGCCCAACGGGGCCGGCAAGACGACGATGCTGCGGGTGATGGCCACCGTGCTGCGGCCCGACGAGGGTCGGGTGCGCCTGCTCGGGCGCGACCCGGGCGACCCGGACGCCCGCACCGAGATCCGGCGGCGGCTCGGCTACCAGCCGCAGGAGCTCGGCTTCCCGCGCGGCTTCTCCGCGATGGCGTTCGTCAACTACATGGCCGTCCTCAAGGAGTGGGCCGACCGCGGCCCCCGCACCACCGAGGTGCGGCGGGTGCTCGACCTGGTCAGCCTCGGGGACGTCGCGACGAAGCGGATCAGCCGCCTCTCCGGAGGCCAGCGCCGACGGGTCGCCCTGGCCCAGGCGCTGCTCGGCACGCCCGAGCTGCTCGTCCTCGACGAGCCGACGACCGGCCTCGACCCCGAGCAGCGGGCCTCGCTGCGAGGCGTGCTCGCCGACATCGCGGCCACCTGCACCATGGTCATCTCGACGCACCAGACCGAGGACGTCGCCGCCCTCTGCAACCGGGTCGTCGTCCTCGACGCGGGGCACGTCCACTTCGACGGGACGGTGCCCGAGCTCGTCTCACTCGCAGCCGGCAAGGTGTGGATGGCCGACGAGCCCGATGGCGCCGCGCAGGCGTCGTGGCGCACGGCGACGGGCCTCTACCGCAACGTCGGTGAGCGAGTTCCGCCGGACGCCGCGCTGGTCGCCCCCAGCCTGGAGGACGCGTACCTGCTGCTGCGCGGCGCTGCGGGCGTCGTGTCCGTCGCGTCCGTGGAGCCAGAGTCCTCGGCGGAGGTGGCGTGATGACCAGCGCGTCGCAGCAGGCCACGACCCCGGCGACGAGGGCGGCTGTCGCCTCCCGTCCCAAGCACCGTCGAGAGCACCGTCCCGTCCTCGGCGCGCTCGCCCTGCTCGAGGCGGTCCGCCTCGCCCGGCACCCCGTCCTTCTGGCGGCCACGGGCATCGGGGTCCTCCTCACGGTGCAGGTGCTGACCGACAACTCGACGCAGGTGTCGACCGACGCCCTGGGGCTCCCCCTCGTGGCGACGAGCGTCGGCCTCGGCTCGATGCTGGCCGCCTTCTACCTCACGCGCTCGTTCCACCGGGCCGACGAGATCGTCGAGGCCTCCCCGACGTCGACGACCGCACGGACGGGTGCGCTCTGCCTGACCGCGGTCGTGCCCGCCCTGGTCGCCTCGGTCTGGTTCGTCCTCTACTACGGGGCGAGGCCGGCGAAGGTGGATGCCCCCGAGTGGATGTACGGCATGTTCTCGCACGCCGACATCGCCGCGGTGCTCGTCGGCCACTCGGTCATCTCCGCGGTCGGCGCCACGCTGCTCGGCGTCGCCGCGGGACGGTGGTGGAGCTTCCGCGGCGCCTCCGCGGTGCTGCTGCTGGCCGTCGATGCGTGGACCGTCGGCGTGCTCGGCTTCTTCAGCAGCGGCGACGACGCCCCGCCCGAGTGGTTCCGCTGGGTCCGCCTCTTGGTGCCCTTCGGCTACTTCAGCTCCACCACGGCCGACAACAGCTCAGTGGTCAGCCTCACCGGCTCACCCCGGTGGTATGCCGTGTGGCTGCTGACGCTGTGCGCGCTCGCCGTCGTGGCAGCGCTGCTGTGGCGCTCGGAGGGTGCCACCCGTCGGCGGGTGGTCCGGGTCGGTGCCGTCATGTTGGCCCTCTCGGTGCTGGCCTACGGCCTGGCCGTCGGTGGCGGCCTCAGCCATGTGGTGCGCACCTTCCCCGACGGCCACAGCGTCGTCCTGGTGACGCGATGAACGTGCCGCGCGCCCTCGGACCCGCCACGGGAGTCCCGTGGCGGCCGGTCGCGGTGCTCACGAGCGGTGGCCTCGGTCTGCTCCTCGTCGGCGCGGTCTGGACCGGCACGTCGGTGTCGGCGACGGCTGTGACGGTGGGCGTCCCGGTGCTGGCCGGCGGGACGGCATACGTCCTCGACGAGGCGGCCGGCGAGGCGGTGGCGGCGGTCCCGACGTCGCTGCGGGCGCGGAGCGTCGCACGGCTCGTCGTCGCGGCAGGGGTCGTGGCGCTCGGCGCGCTGGCGCTGGTCGGGGTGGCGCTGCGCGGGGGTAGTGGCGCCAAGGCCGCGATCACGGTGCAGCTGACGGGTCTGACGCTCGCGGCTGTCGCGGCCGCGGCGGCTCTGCGCCGGCGCTTGGCCGAGCCGGGCGAGGTGGTGGCGGGCGGCCTCCTCGGGCTGGTGCTCACCCTGACCGTCGCGCACCCGCTGCAGCGGTGGGTCGACGTCTTCCCGTCCGAGGCCGGTCAGCGCTGGGCTGGCTCGGCGGTGCTGTGGGCGCTGGTCGCTGCCGTCAGCGTCGCCGCGCTGTGGGCCGCCACCCGCGACCCGCTGGACTGACGGCGTACGCCCTTCGACGGGCCGGGTTCAGGGCTTCTCGAAGGTGACGAGGACGCCGCTCACGCCGCCGGGGCCGACTCGGCCCTTGACGTCGACGGAGGTGATGGCCTTGAGCGCCCATCCCTTCGAGCCGTACTCGTTGAGCACCTTCTCGAGCTTCTCGCCGGACATCTTCCCGCCGAGGAGTCCTTCGCGAAGCTCGACGACCTTGTACTGCGGCATGGTGTTTCCCTCCCTGTGTCTCGGTCGTCCGACCCTACGCGGCCGAGGACTCGTGCGCGGGGGCTCGCGCCGCCGGGTGAGTCACTGCCTGGTGTGGGAGCCTGCCTCATGAGGTCCTACTGCGCGCTGTACGTCGACGTCGGCTACCTCCTGGCTGCGGCCGCCACCCGGGTGACCGGCACGTCGCTGCGCAAGGGCGTCGTCGTGTCCTACCCCGACCTCGTGACGCGCCTGATCGCGGACGCCGAGAAGGCGAGCGGGCTGCCGCTGCTGCGGCTGCACTGGTACGACTCGGGCAACCGACCCGGGGCCAACCCGGACCCGGCGCAGGAGGCCATCGGCATGCTGCCGCGGGTCAAGCTGCGGCTGGGGCGCACGTCTCCGCAGGGTGAGCAGAAGGGCGTCGACCTGCGCATCGGCCTGGACCTCGCGGCCCACGGCCGCAACCGCTCGGTCGACGTCATCTACCTGCTCTCGGGCGACGACGACCTGTGCGAGGCCGTCGAGGAGGCGCAGAGCCACGGGATGCAGGTGGTGCTGATGGCGGTGCCGGGCCGGTCGGGCAAGCCGCATGCCGTCTCGCGCCACCTGATCCGCGAGTCCGACGACCTCATCGTGCTCGACGGCTCGGTCATCGACGAGACGGTGCACGTGCGCCGGCTCCAGCCCGAGACGGAGGTCCCGGTGTCGGCGGCCGCCGCGGGTGTGGAGGTGCCGCTCCCGGGACCGCGGGTCGCGGCGAGCCCGGCGCCGGCGGAGCCGAAGCCGGCGGCGGCTGCCGCGCCCCGTCCGACCCCGGCGGTGCTGGCGGGCAACAAGGTGCCGCAGCCTGCGGCGGCGCCCGCCGCCGCCGCTCCCGGTCGGCTCGTCTGGTCGAGCGCGAGCGAGGGGGTCGGCGGGGCGGACCGCGCCGCCGGCGCCCCGGTGGTCGGTCCGCGCGAACTGGAAGCCATCGACGACGTATGCCGTGGGGTGATCGCCACGTGGTCCATCACCGCGAGCGCCGCCGACCGCACCCGCCTGATGAGCCGGAAGCCGTTCATCCCCGGCGACCTGGACCGGGCGCTCCTGCTCGACCTCGCCGCGCGGCTCGACCGCTACGACGTCGAGGACCAGCTGCGCTTCCTGCTGCGTGACCACTTCTGGGAGCAGGTCAGGCAGCTCGACCGCTGACCGGCCGACGCGGGATGGAGACGTCTACCGCTCCCGGTGGGTGCCGTCGTCGTTCACGGGATCGATGCCCACACCCGTGATCCACCAGCGGCCGCGGTAGGTCAGCTCGACGTAGAGGAACGCGCGGCCACCTTCCACCTTCCTGACCGTGTGGCCGGACCGGTCGACGATGTCGTGGTCGGTCTGGCGCGTGTCGGCGGTGACGCGCACGCCGCTTCGCCAGACGACCAGGGACACGTCGCTCACGGTCAGCATCGGATCCTCGTGGCGCTGGCCGACTCGGGCGAGGTGCGCCGCGGCGTCGCGGAAGTTGGTGCACGTGCCGCAAGCGTTGGTCGCCCGGTTGTCGAGGAGCGACGCCTTCGGTGTGGTCCACGCGGCATTGAGACGGGTGAGGTAGTCCTCGACGTAGGCCTCCGCCCCTGCGGGGCTGTGGTCGTGCCAGAGGTCGGGCCCGGGCTCGCGCGACAGCCGGGCGACCGCAGACGCGCTCGGGCTCGACCGGCTCGCGGTCGGCGGGGACGGCCGCGAGGTGTGCGCGGGCGTGGCGCTCGCCGTCGGACCGGCCGCAGTGGGCCACGTCGAGCCAGCGGCCTGGGTGGCGCCGCACCCACTCGACATCCCGACCACGGCGGCCAGCGAGCTGAGGAGCAGGGCAACGTGTCGCATCTTCGGCATGGGATGTCCCGTTCGTTCGGCTGGCGTCACCTGCCGACCCAACCGCAGACGCACGGATCCGCTTCGGCGTTTTCCACAGGGAGGAAGCCGCTCGGCCGCGGGCTGACCGCTTGAGAGCGGCCGGTGGGGCGGGTGGAGACTGTTGCGTGTCCGCGAACCCGAGGAACGGAAGAGCCTGCCGTGTCTGACCACGAGACGTACGTGACACCGAAGGTGGCACAGCCCTACTGGGCCAAGCACGCCTACGAGGTGCTGGTCGAGACGGCAGGTCGCTACAACGCGGTCATCACCTACTCCGAGCTGGCAGAGGAGGTGCAGCGGCGGTCGTCGCTGCACACCAGGTCTGCGATGCGCAACTGGATCGGCGGCCTGCTCGCCGACCTCGTCAAGGTCAATCACGTGCGCCACGAGCCGCCGCTGACCTCACTCGTGGTCCACAAGGACGACGGCCAGGTCGGCACCGGCTACGACGAGGTGCTGCGGGTGTACGGCCATGCGCGGATCCAGGACCAGCTCGAGAGGGAAACCCACGCAGCCGCCTCACGTCTCGAGTGCTACCGACACTGGGGAGCCAACGTCCCTGCCGATGCGCAGCCGACCTTGGTCACGAGGACCCGTGAGGTGCGCGAGCGCACCCCACGCGCGGCGGCGCAGGAGGAGCGCCGAGGGGCGGTCTGCCCGACGTGCTTCATGGAAATGCCGCTGTCGGGAGCCTGCGCGAACTGCGACTGACGCCCTGTGCGGGGAGCGGAACCCCCGTAGTCGAGCTCGATCTGCCGCAGCACGCGTCGACGTGTTTGGGTGTTTGGTCATGAATGTCGGGATCGAATGACATTCTGGGCGCCCCGCATCACCTACGCACGAGGGGGCTTCTCTATGCCAGCCGATACTTCCACCTACGGTCTTGGCGAGCAGAGCCAGCAGCGGATCGTCTCCATGTTGACCGCTGGGCTGGACAAGGCCGTCAGGCTCCAGCAGCCGATGGTGTCGAGTCATGTTCTGAAGGTCCGCGGTTGGCACCCGAATGGCACCCCAGGCGACGTCATCAGGTCCCTTGAGAAGCAGTACTTGGCGACCGTCAGCGGCTCGGGTGCAGCAGTGGGGGCGTCCGCCGTGGCCCCCGGCATCAGCACCCCGGTCACAATTGCTCTTGCCGGTGGAGAGATCGTCGCATCACTGAACGCCACGATGCTCTACCTCTTGGCCGTTGCAGACGTGCATGGCGTTGCCCTGACTGATCTCGAACGGCGCAGGACGCTGCTGCTGGCCGTGCTTCTGGGTCAGACAGGGAGCGACGCAGTCGGCAAGGTAGCTGAGACGACCGGCAAGCACTGGGCCAAGAAGATCGTCCAGGCCGTACCCATGGAGTCGATCAAGAAGGTCAACCAAGTCCTCGGCCGCAACTTCGTCACGAAGTACGGCACGAAGCAGGGCGTGCTCGTTCTCGGCAAGGCAGTGCCGTTTGGGATCGGTATTGCCATCGGCGGTGGCGCCAACTTCCTGATCGGTCGCGCCAACGTCGCCGCCGCACGAAAGGCGTTCGGGCCTCCTCCTGCAAACTTCGCGGATGCCTGAGCAGCCGGGGCCGTCATTGGTCGCGGCTCACGAGCCCGGCCGTCCGGCAGGCAGTGGCCAGTGGCGCGGGCTGACGCGCCGCTCGGTCTGGTCCGCCGCGATGCAGCTCTGCTGGTTCGGCTCGTTAGGCAAGGGCGCCAGCGGCCTTGCCAATGACGTAGTGCTCGTCTCAATGCGGGACGCAGCGCGGATGACGTCATTCTTGGCCACGGTCCTATGCCTTGGAAGCCACTACCTCGCGGCGACATGGACCAGAATAACCACAGCCCGAATTCATGAACCGCCCAGCCAGAGGAACACCAGTGCCTGCACCTGCAAATAGGTCGTTCCGCGACAACCTTGCCCTGCTCTTCCGCGCCAGGTTTCCCGTCATCTACATCGAGTCGTTCGAGGAGACTCGCGTTCTCGCTGAGATAGATTCCGTCGCCCGGGACGCGAGCGTGATGCGCACGGTCCGCCCCATGTACACCTGGAGTGCCACGCGAGGGTTTGTTGAACCCAACGGAGCGACGCACGCTGGCACGACCGATCCCAAGCAGGCCGTCGACTGGATGTTGCAGCAGGAGGGCGCGGGAGTCTTCGTCATGCTGGATCTTCACTCCCATTTGGGAGACGACCGGCGCCCCGCAGATCCGGCATTGATCCGGGCCCTGCGTGATGCTGCCGGCAACTTCCACGTTGGCTCCTCTGCACGCGTCCTCGTCATTGTCGCTCCGACCCTGAGGATCCCGAGTGAGCTGGAGAAGGACATCACCCTGATCGATTTCCCGTTGCCGGACGAGCGAGAGATCAGAGCGGTCCTTGACGACATGATCTCCGCCAACACTTCGAGCAATGGGCGAATCCGGGTGGAGGTTGACTCCGTTGGGCGCGAACGTCTCGCGAAGGCGGCTCTCGGGCTCACCCTCAACGAAGCGACCAATGCCTTCGCGCGAGCCATGGTCGATGACGGCGTGCTCTCCAACGACGACGTCCACGTCATCATGGAGGAGAAGAAGCAGACGGTCCGGAAGGCTGGGCTTCTCGAGTTCGTTGACGTCGATCTCGACTTGGACGACGTTGGCGGCCTCCAAAACCTGAAGAGGTGGCTGAGTAAGCGGAACAACTCCTGGCTGGCCGAGGCCGCCGAGTATGGGATTCCAGCACCCAAGGGCGTGCTGATGACAGGAATACCAGGCTGTGGCAAGTCGCTGACGGCAAAGGCGGTCGCGGCGGCGTGGGAGCTTCCACTTCTTCGCCTCGACATCGGCAAGGTCTTCGCGGGGCTTGTGGGCTCGAGCGAGCAGAACATGCGGTCCGCGATTCGTACGGCGGAAGCGGCGGCGCCCTGCATCCTCTGGCTCGATGAGATTGAGAAGGGGTTCTCGGGCCTGTCAGGCGACGGAGACTCCGGCACGTCAAGCCGCGTTTTCGGCTCCTTCCTCACCTGGATGCAGGAGAAGACCACGCCAGTCTTTGTGATCGCCACGGCGAACAAGGTTGACCGGCTCCCGCCCGAGTTCCTGCGCAAGGGTCGCTTCGACGAGATCTTCTTTGTCGACCTCCCCACTCGGCTGGAACGACGCGACATCTGGTCGCTTCACCTGTCGAAGCGGTTGCAGCGAAGCAAAGCGGCAAACCTCGACATCTCCGAGAGTCTGCTTGACACACTGGCCGATGTCACCGAGGGGTACGCGGGGGCCGAGATCGAGCAGGCAGTTGTAGCAGCTCTCTTCGATGCGTTCGCCGACAGGCGGCAGCTCAAGGATGACGACCTCGTCCGATCGATCCGGAACATGGTCCCGCTCAGTGTCACCCAAGCAGAGGAGATTGCAGCTGTGAGAAGTTGGGCAGCCACACGGGCAGTCGCGGCGACTGCAGCAGATGACCGTTCGAGCTATCGGAGCACGGCACCCGCCGCTCCCACTCCGCCGTCACCGGGAGCGGCGCCCGCGGCCCACGCGGCGGAGTCGTTGTCACGAGGCGGACGGTTGGTGGACTTCTGATGAGCATCTCTATCGTTCTGCTTCCGCTCGCCGTCGCCGCCGTCAGTGCATGGCAGGCGAGCCATCAGGACACTGATGCCGAAGGCCGCACGGTGTGCCAAGTGCAAACTCGGATGAAGGATCAGGAGCTTCTCGGGGCTGCATTGCGGGACACTCAGGCCGACGTCAGTGCATCAACAGACAAGTTGGTCGCCCGGTGGCAGGGCGTTGAGGCAGAGTTCCGCCGTGATGCTCAAGGCATCTGGCAAGCGAACTTCACCGGGAACGTGGACGTCGGCGGTGCGGCCGCCATCGTGGCCGCCGTCGATGCGGCGTACGGACGTCAAGTCCAGCAGGCGGTGTTGGCCAAACTGCGAGATCGAGCGCCGGCGGCCGGTATGTTCGTCGCCTCCGAGACGGTTGAGGACGACGACAGCGTGACACTCGTTCTGGATGTGAGGAATAGCGCATGACGACCGGCGAGCAGATCATCGTGCGCGTCACCGCGGACGGCTCGGTGCATGCTGAGACCAAGGGCATCAAAGGGCCGAAATGCCTGGACAGCATTGAGCTTCTGGAGAGCCTTCTCGACGCGACGGCTCAGTCGAGCGCCTTCACGTCTGAGTACACCGAGACCAGTACCGCATCGACGACTGAGGTGAACGATGAACTACACCAGCGCTAGCGCGAGCAATCGGCTCGCCAATCGCCCCTGGCGTCTACGCCACAGCGCATGGCTACTGGCCCCGATTTTGGGATTCGGGGTGTTCTCGTTCATCGGATTTCTGTATTGCGCCATACGCATACGGAACGCGAAGTGGTGGCGCATCGCGGGCGTGACGGCAGTTCTGTCCGCCATCGCCATTGTATTGATGTCCCTTTTCTCCGAAGGCGAGAAGGGAGCGAAGGCAGCCGGACCTGGGAGTGACTTAGCAGTTGGCTACATGCTCGCGCTATGGGTCGGGCTGATCATCTATGGGATCACCGTCAACCGGGATTACCTCCGCTGGAGGGCTGGCCAAACAAAAGCGAATGCTTGGTACAACCAGCCCGCCGCATCAGGCGTAGATGCGCGCCTCGCGCCCCCTCCGGCAGCGACGACTCAGGCTCCATCGCCTTCTGTCCGCCGTGAGACGGCTTACCCGTTCAACGTCGACGGCCAAGAGCACTACACGCCGCAGCCGACGATCTCAAGCCCCCCTCTCGCCCCTGCTGGGTACGGGGCGCCGAGCGCCACCGACCCTGCAGCGGTGGATGTGAACTCGGGCGATGCGGCCGCTCTGGCCTCGGCTACTGGGCTCAACCTAGCCAGTGCCGAGCGCGTGATCCGGGCGCGGGATCAACGGCGAGGGTTTCGGGACCTGGAGGATCTCGTCGTGGCTGCGAACCTTCAACCCCATGAACTGGTCAGGGTGCGTGGAAGCGTCACCTTCGGACCTTTCCGGGCCGGCACGGTGCCCCCGACCAACTCATCCCCCGAGCATCGTCCCCCCACGGCCGAGCCGCGAAGCGGACGCATTCTTGACTACTGACAGTGCACTTCCCCTTCGGATCGCGGCTATCTCACCGCTAACCGAGGTGGAGGGACCCGGTAAGCGCTTTGCCGTATGGGCGCAAGGATGCTCGATCCGCTGCGATGGATGCTTCAACCCGCACCTGTGGGGCGCAGCGGGCGGCCGGCCAACCGGTCCGGACGAGCTCGCCCAGCAGGCGCTTGCTTCGGGAGCCGAGGGCGTCACACTCCTTGGCGGCGAACCCTTTGACCAAGCGGACGGCTTTGCCACGTTCGCACGGACAGTGCGTGATGGTGGCCTCAGTGTCATGACGTTCACGGGGCACTACCTAGAAGACCTGCGAGGACCCGACGCACCTCCTTCCTTCGCCGCGCTGCTCGCTGCAACAGATCTACTCGTGGACGGCCCTTACCTCGCTGACCAGCTCGATCACGCGCGCCCTTGGGTCGGGTCACGCAACCAGCGGTTCCACTTCCTGACTGACCGATATCTGCATCTGCGGTCGCGGCTGCCCGGGCTGGCGGACCGTCTAGAGGTACGCGTCAGTCCGACCGGGGAAGTCAGCATCAACGGATGGGCTGACGTTGCCGCGCTCGATGAGCTCCTTCAAGACTCGACGCCAGCGGTTGGGCGCGGCTCCGTGAGGTAGCTCCGAGTCCAAGCGAGAGCACAGCATCGGCTCCATCCCAGTCAACTTGCCAGCGTTGCCTGCAGCATCGGCCGTTCTCTTGATCGACTGTGCCCATTTGGACGGCTGAACGCGACATCAAGCGCCCGCGGCGACGATGACAGTCGTATGCCGCCGGGTCCGCCCCGACGGCATACGGCTGTCCGGCTCTCGTGCGCCTCAAGCCCTATCGAAGGTGACCAGGATGCCGCTTACTCCGCTTACGCCGCCAGGGCCGATGCGGCCCTTGACGTCCACGGACGTAATGGCCTTCAGAGACCGGCCTTTGGAGCCGTTCTCGTTGAGCAACTTCTCGAGATTGTCACCGGAACATCTTCCCGCCGATGAGTCCCTCACGAAGCTCGAGGACCCTGTACTGCGGCCTGGTGTCCCTCCCTGTCTCGGTTCTCTGGCCTTTGGACGAGGCGGCGTACACAGCCACCTGCGCGGTCGGTAATCCTCTATGCCTGAGATTGCCCGCCCGGCTCCTTGGGCCTCGGCGGGCGCGAGCCGGATCAGACGCAACCGTCGAAGCCGCGGAACGTGTCTCCCTGCTCTGGCTGCCGGGTCAGCCACTGGTGTTGCAGGACGGCCTGTTCTGCCTCGAACGGGTCTAGGAAGGGACCGTCCCTGTGGAGGCAGTTCTCGCACAGCGTGTAGTAGTTGTCCCACCCCATGCAGACCCCGACGAGGTGGCTACGCCACGGGCCGGTCCCCTCGGGGTGCCCCGAGGTCGCCGGCCGCTCGCCCAGGCGCTCGGCCAGTTCGGTGAGTACATCGTCCGGGACCTCCTCCTGGCGGCCGTCCGTCAGCTCGCTCATCGCGTTGCCTCCTCGTCGTCGGACAGCCACCTCAGCCGGTACAGGTCGCCGGTGAAACGAGTCTCCGACGCTCGCTCGAGAGCTGACGCCAGGGCGCGACCGGCCCTGCTTCCTGGGTCGTGGACGGCCTCGCGTGCCCTCGCGTACTCAGGGTCACTGGCCAGGCATCCTCGGAGCGCGTCGCGTGTCTCGTCGTCGAGGGCGAGGTCGAGCGCTATCGGGTTGTCGTACCAGACGAGCCACTGCTCGTCGTCCGGCCACGGTTCGAGCAGGATCGCCGCCACGGTCTGGAGGTCGGACTCCGCGATCCAGCGGGCTACCACGCCAGCCCGGCCCCTTACGGCCGTCGGCCAAGCCACGAACTCACTGCCATCGCCCTGGTCGCCCCACTGCCGGACGACTGCGAGCCCGGGAGCGACGACCTTGATCGATCCGCCTCCATGGCAAACGATTGGCTCCTCGCCCGACTCGCTGGACCACCGGGACTGGACCACGTCCTCGGCGACGAGCCCGCCTTTCTCGATCCCGTCGACGCCCACCGTGAGCCGCCGCCATTCATGGGCGGTTTGCACTGCGACGACAGGCAAACCATCGACGGTGCAGTAGACGAGGTGTGATGGCACCCCCTCGACGAGGCGCGCGACCTCGTCCCGCTCGAGCCGGGCCGCCTGTGCAGCCCCTTCCTCCACCCCCAGCCCTTGATCGTGCTCGTCAACGGCTCGCGGTATGCGCAAGTGCTCGAGCAGGTCGACGCCGTTGTCTCGCGCCGCGTTGATCTCGCCGACGACGTCGGGGCTGACGGTCGACAGTTCGGGAACTGCCTCCAATGCAGCCTCGGTCGTCGGAAAGACGCCGACGACGGTGCGCGTCCAATCCGGCGCAGCTGGACGCGACGCCGCCGAGGCTTGCCAGCGCTCGACCCGGACCCCACCATCCGCTTCCGACAGCACGAACCAGCGCTCCCGTCTGCCGTCCCGGAACGTCCGCTTGACGGAGATGCGTGTGGAGGCCGGCACCTGCGGCCACGTACCTTCCGCGATGTCGGTCAAGGTGTCGCCCCACCACGCCACCTCCGCAGGGTCGCTGACGGCAATAGGCAGAGCCAGTGCATTCCCAATGGCCCCGGCTGCCGAGAGGACGGCCGACGGCGTCAAGCCCTCGTCTGGCCAGCGACGGGCTCCCTCGAGGTCACCACCGAGGTTCAGCCACTTGTAGACGTGCTGCGGATGCCACGCCTGGGGCCACCCGGCTTCGACGTGCTCGCGGTGCTCGGCGGCATGGCGTCTGCGTGCCTCCGACTGACGAGCGCGAAGCTTCTCACGTCGCTCCTGGGCTCGGCGCGCCGCCGCCGCGGCTGCCCGATCTGCCTCGTGCGGTTGCTCCTTGCGTCGGGACTCGCGCATCCGCTCCGCCTCGACACGCGGCGCCCAGTAGTCCGCGGCGAAGTCGAGGAAAACGTAGTTCAGCACCGCGGCCCGCTGGTCGTCTACCGCCTCGAGCGCGCGGTTCAGCGCCGTGTTCGCGGCGGCGATCGACACGTACGGAGATGCCAGGCCGAGCTCCCGCCACGCCCGGTCGGCGCCGGTGGCCCGCGCGTCAGGCGTGATCTGGCGCCAGCCGAGCGCCACTGTCGCGCCATCCGTGCAGGAGACGACAGTCAACGCGTCAGCCGTCCACTCGAAGATGGCGTCCTGCTTGAACCGCCACCCGAGGTCGACAGCCTCCTGCCGCGTCAGGCCGACGATCGCAACGCTCGGTTCGACGTGCAGCCACGCCGGGTCGGCCCCGGCCGCCGGGTGGTACGCCGCGTTCCTGGCGTCCGGCTGCGCGACCAGGGCGCGCTGCGCGCGACGGTTGTCCGACTCCGTGGCCGGCCGGCCGTGCGGGTTGTATGCCGTGACGATGTGGACCGCCTGCGCGGGTGCGTCGCCGGCCGCTGCCCCGACTCGCCACTTTCGATGACGACGAGTCCAGCCGGCAGGTGCAGACGCAGTTGCACCGAGAGACAGGCGTCGCGAATCATGCGCGGAAACCCTCCGTGACGTCGGCGGGTCCGCTGGCATCCGCGCGCCTCGAAGTGGGGTGCTCAGCGATGCCGGCGCTGGCATCGGGACGCCATTCGTCGTGGGTCGCCGGGTCGAATCGGGTCCAGATGCCCTGCACGTAGCACCGCCGGGCGCGATACCCAGCGCGCTGCAGACGCTGGGTGATGTGGAGCGCCTCAGGGACTCGTGCGGAATGGACCTCGATCACGTCGACGCCCAGACGGTTACCGCGCTCTGCTCGAGCAACGAGATGGTCGACCGCCGCGACGGACGTCGTCCCGCCGAGGAGCTCGTAGTCGAGCCAGAGTTCGTCGATCTGCCGGTCCCCGACGGCACGAAGGAGTTCGACCGCATCGTGGCCGCGGCGAACTTGGAGGTGGGATCGCCGGTCTCGAAAGGCGCGTGTGTCGTCGACGAGGACGACCAGCGGAGTCTGCGGGCGAAGCTCGGGAAGCAGGGATGGGTGCATCCACAGCCCCTTTCGGTCCAAGGAGCCCCTGAACCGAGGCCCGCTCTGGCGGAGCCGACGGATGCCGGCGCGGCCGGGTCTTCCTTGGACGGCACCGGGGCGGACCGGTTGCCGGGCGACCCCTCCAAGGTGGGTGACGGTCGCGCCTCTTGACCCGGGAGACATGATGAAAGGACGCCTCGGACATCAGCGTGGCTTCCGGCCGCCTACTTGGGCTCCCACGTCCGCCGACTCGCGGCGTATTGCCGCGGTCTTTGCGACAGCGCCGCTCGACTCGCTCCGCGCATCCGCCGAGCGCCGAGCGCCGAGCCGATAGGCGCGGATATGGCAGCTCCTTGGCGGCAGGTCGCGACGACGCTGAATCAGCTGCACGCGCGAGGCGACGGCAACCTCGACGGCGACCTTTGCAGCACTCGCATCCGAGCTTCACGACCTACCGAACCCGGCGCCGCGCGACGGCATCGATGAACCGCATACGCGCGCAATGCGACGTGCAGCTGGGAATGGCACCTTGGGCCCAAGCCTCAACTCATCCACCTAGAATACAGCGCTGAGCCTTTTGACAACCAGGCTCGAGAGGCAGCCTCGAATGTGTACCGGGTGCACTTTCGCCGCCCAGCCTAAATCGTGCCACCCCTTCCACGGGCGTGGGATGCAGAACACGGGCCCAGCCGTTGAAGAGAGCAGCAAGCAGGTCATCCCATCGACCGGAGAAGATCTCGCGATGACGGCCTTCTGTTGTAGGCAAATCGCCTCGACCGCGCCGAGCGGAGAGGAGGGCAGGCGGCGACGCCCGCGCTCAGGCCGCTTAGCCTCCTACTCCAATTCCTGACGATCCTGGAATTCGCCTGCGTAAACAACTAGATCGCGCAGCGACTCCTGCCAGCCCACAATCGCCGAATACGCGTCCGCAACGTCGCCTGGTTCTAAGCCGAGCGTTGGGTCTGCCAATCTGCCCGTTAGCCAATCCTCGAGCGCTGCCGGCACGGGCTCGCCAAGCGCGTTCGACATCGTTCCCTCGTCGTCGTTCGGGTAGGCACTGAACCATAGACGACACGCCGTCGGCAGAGGCAGAACGCCGATGAGGTGATCAACGTTGACGGCGTCCTCCCGGATCCACTGCCCTCCCAGTTCGAAGATTCGCGGGTCCACGTCGTCCACGCGGTAGCGATGGCCCAGTACTTGATCGCCAAGGGTGTTGAGGAGGCTGAGCGTGGCAGCCTCCTTCCATTCTGCCGCTGGCAGGCGGCTCCTTAGATCCCCGCGGTCTGTTAGTACGAGCTTGCTTGCGAGGAGGACTCGCGCCGAGCGCAACTCGTCATCGCCCGAAGGGGGCATGTCTAGTAATGCCTCTAGCCAGCGAAGGGACTCTTGGGTCGTGGCATTCATCGGTATAGCCCCCAGCTGTACGGCACGGCGCACGATCTCCTGTGGTGCGCCGATTCGCCGGCCCACCCGGCGAACCACTTCGCTGGCAAGCTCACCATCGTCGATGGCTCGCATGAGGTCCGACCACGGAAGTTCACCGCGCCACCTGTGGAGGAGGTCCTCGACACGTCCGGGGTCATCGACCTGCCCGAGTAGCTCGATGAACTGTGAGGCGGACTGTTCCTCGAGCGCGGCCGGTATCACGATCGGGTGCCGTTGTTGGGCTTGGTCGAGGGACGCATACAGCGCTGCGCTTGGTTTGCGGTCGCTGCTGGCGCTCTCTTGGGCCGCTACTACCACATCAAGAACTTCTTGCGGTAGGCGGTCGGCCATGTGTTTGGTGATGGCGGTGGTGATCGAGGTTGCGAGCTTGGCAGGCATGGATAGTGTGCGTTTCGCCAAAGCGACAGCGATGCCCGGCCCTAGGTCCGGGCCGTGTTCGGCCAGGGCAAGGAGGATCGATGCCTCGTCCTCGGCGTGCTCGAGGACCTGGGCGGCGAATTCGATTCGTTGGCGGACGAAGAGGTGGACGTACCTGCTCAATGCGGGTCGCGCGTTCTTTCCGTGGCGGGCGCGCCGAAGAATCCAGGTCTGCAGCTCATCGTCGAGTGCCGGGTGTTTGAGGATTTGGCCGTTGGCCCATGGGTTGTCCAGCTCGTACAGCAGCCAAAGGTGACCGATAGTCCCTCCATTAGCCATCTCGCTGAGGAGTTCGACGCACCTGTGGGGGTTGTTGGCGGCGAGGGCGTGCATGAATTGGCGGGTGCGGTCGTCGGTCCCGCTAGGCGCCTCGTGGACTACGGATTCAGCCGAGGTGGGGCGCTTGGGGGCGATGGGGGCAGCGTTGCGAATCGGGCGCGCATCCTTCGGGCGCGTCACCTTCGCGCTGCGTTCTGCTGTGCCGAACTTCTTCGACACTCGTCGCGATCGGTATTCGAAGGAGGAGCGCTGGTCAGGGTCGACCTCACCTTCCCATGCGAGCATCTCTTCATTGATGCGATGGGCTAAGGTCCAGTCGTCGGCTGAGATGGACCTTTTGAGGATGTCGTTCGCGTAGGCGAAGTCGCTGCCGTCGCTCCAAGAGCCGGAGTGGCCAAGCTCCTCTGCAGCGATGCCGGGGCCAACCTGATAGAGGAGGTAGGTCCTCCATCCCTCGCGGACCGTGGCGGCCTCGGTGGCTCCAACGGCGCAATCGGCGAAGGCGATGCGAGCGTCGCGCAGGCGACGAGCGTCGGCGAGACTGGCAGGGCGCAGCTGCAGGAAGTGTCTCTCTGCCGTGGCCCAGCCGTGATGGTGCAAATCGATGTAGGCCTCATCTGCCGCGGCCATACCCCCGTCGAGCGTCGCGATGGCGTCGGGCCAAAGCGGAGCTGGAGGCACTAAGCCATGTGGGAAGGCTTCGTCGCCCAGAGTGAGCATTCGAAGGAGGAAAGCAAGTGAGGGTGCATCTGGCAACGGGGGTTGCCCAGCGATGATGCTCTGGGTCACGGAGTCCCTGACACATTCCCTTTGTGCGGGCGTCATGTCGCTGAGCAGCAGCTCGTACGTGTTGCCGCCGATCGTGCGGATCTGCGCGGGAGCATGCGCGGGGACAAGGGGAAGGACGCCGATTAGTTCGCGCAGCTTTTCCTCGACGGCGGCTTCGGTTTCCCAAGGCGGCACGTGAGGGCGCTGTTGAGTCCGTACATTGCTCATCCGCGCCGCCTGGGTGATGCGCTCGAACGCGCTCGGGTCATTCGTAGGCGGGTGCGCTAGCTCAGGCAGGGCCCTCTCGAAGGCCTGGACAAGCGCCTCGAGTGTGGCCTCCAGAACGCCTGGGAATTGACTCATCATTCTCCTGTGGACCTTCGGCTCCATCGACGCTTCTGCGATGGGAGGCACTGAGCCCACTGCTGCGAGGACCCACCTAGATCTTAGTGTGACGTCTTCGTGCGGCCGCCGACGTATAGGTTCAAATCATGACGCATAACTTGGTCCAGTGGGTGGCTGATCGGATCGATGCTGACGCCACGTTGACTGAAGAGGTCGGCTTGATCATTTTGGCAGCGTTGGAAGGGGACGCCGCGTTGGCTGACCAGCTCGCCGGCACTTCCACCGAACGACCCCAGCTCTCGCAAGACGAGTCCAGAGAGAGTCCGGACGGCCCAGTGCCCGCCGGAGTGTTCCTCAAGTCAGTCGAAGTGGAAGGTTTCCGTGGCGTCGGGAGCACCTCCACCGTACGGTTATCGCCGCAACCGGGACTGACGATCATTGCCGGTCGGAATGGGTCGGGGAAGTCGAGCTTGGCGGAGGCACTGGAGGTCGCGCTGACAGGTTCGACATACCGGTGGAAAAACAAGTCGCTTCAGTGGAAGGAACATTGGCGGAACCTGCACCACTCCGGTGATTCTCGGATCGTGGTGCAGGTGGTCGAAGAGGGCCGAGGTGAAAGCGCTATTGGCTGCTCGTGGCCGGAGGGCGTAACTGACGTCAATGAGCCCTTGGCGTGGGTGCAGCGCCCGGGGAGCAAGCGTGTGCCAGGAACGGCTGTTCTGGGTTGGTCAGCAGCCTTGGAGACCTTCCGGCCGATGATGTCGTATGACGAACTGGGCGGGATGTTGGAGGCGGCACCCAGCGCTTTATATGACGCTCTCTCGCGCGCTTTGGGAGTCGAGCAGATCAGCGACGCTATACGGCGGCTGGAGGTGCAGCATAAGGCGCTGAAGGCGCCGGGCGATGCGCTGGCGGCAACGCGCAAGTCCCTGTATACCGACGCATCCGCCGTGGACGACGAGCGAGCTGTCAGCGTTGCTACCTTGCTGAAGAAGACTCAGCCTGACGTCGCGGCCCTTCGAGGTCTCGCCACTGGCCTTCTCGTCTCCGAGGACGGCCCGCTGCGCCAGCTCAGAACTCTCGAAGGGCTGCGCGCCCCGGCTGAAGCGGAGGTCCAGAATGCCGCCGGCGCTCTGAAGCGCGCCGTAGCCGGCATGGCACGGGCGGGAGAGGCGGAACTAGCACGTGATGCAGCACGACTTGATGTCCGCCGGCAAGCCCTGCGGGTGCACGAGCAATTTGGAGATATGACTTGCCCCGTTTGCGCCGGGACGCATTTGGATCACGCGTGGGCGGAGGCGGCGCGGGACGACATTCAGCGGCGATCCCGTCACCTCGCTGAGCTCCAGTTGGCCCGCGACGACCTCGAGCGAGCTCGGATGGCCGCCCGACGCTTACTCATGCCGCGACCGGCGTGTTTGGACCGAGAGCCCGTTTCTGAGCTGTCCACGATCGTGACTGATGCGAGGCATGCATGGGACGCCTGGGCGGCAGCGCCAAGCGGGGATCTTGAGCTCGCGGAGCACCTCGAGCTGTACTGGCAGGACCTCGACGCGGCCGTTGCTGGCCTGCGTGCCGCGTCGGCCGAACAGTTGCAGTCTCGACATGACGTGTGGGCACCTATCGCGACCCGAGTCGTCGCGTTCTGTGACACCTATGGGGATTGGATGGCGAGGAAGGCGACAGTCGATGATCTCGCTTCGGCGGTGAAATGGCTCAAGGCTAACGACACCCGCCTGAAAAATGAACGCCTAATTCCAATCAGCGATGCCGCCCGCTCAGCCTGGGCGCTTCTTCGGCAGGAGAGTAACGTCGATCTTGGCGCGCTCACCCTGGAGGGAACGGCGACCCGTCGGCGGGTCAGCATCGAGTCCACTGTTGATGGGCAGCACGCCGGAGCGCTCGCGGTGATGAGTCAAGGTGAGCTACACGCCCTCGCCCTTGCCCTCTTCCTTCCCCGAGCATCCCTACCTGAGTCGCCTTTCCGCTTTGTCGTCTTGGATGACCCGGTGCAGGCAATGGACCCAGCCAAGGTCGAGGGGCTGGTGCAGCTGCTCGCGGAGCTCGCGAAGTCCCGGCAGGTGATTGTGCTGTCTCACGATGACCGACTCCCGGCCGCCGCTCGTCGCGCCCGAGTCGGCGCGAGGGTGCTTGAAGTCTCCCGGGGCACACACTCTACCGTCACGATTTCGACAAGCATCGATCCGGCGCAGCGGTACCTGAGGGACGCATTCGCACTGACGCGCGACGAGGGCCTCCCAGAGGAATCACTGCGTCACACTCTTCCAGGGATGCTTCGATTCGCGATTGAGGCGGCGGCACGTGACGCGCTGTTCGAGCGCCGCCTGGCCCGTGGGGATGCTTTGGCCGACGTCGAAGAGGTGTGGTCGAGCGCCCACGCAACGCGACAGCGGGTCAGCCTCGCGCTGTATGACGAGGTGCGGAGTCTCGATGCGTGGCTGGTCCGGTCATACCGCAGATTCGGGATGGGCGTGGCCACATCCGGCATGCATGAAGGGTTAAGGAATGCGGCCGATGGGATTTCCGCCTGTCGCGCCGTCGAAGACTTGGTGAAGGATCTTCGTGCAGGGAACAAACAGTGAGCGCTCTCTCGCTGCTTGACCAAGCTCAAGCCGTACTCGAGGGCGCCACCTCCGGCAAGAACCGTATCGCCTGCTGGATCGCCCGGGCAGCCCTTGAGGAGGCAGTGCGTGACCGTTTGCGCCAACGCGGCCGGCCCCCAGGCGGCGGATCAATGCGCAGCCTGCTGACCTGCTTCGAGGTCGCTTTCGGCGATGACCCCCGCCTCATCGACGACGCCGAGTATTCGTGGGCAGGGCTGTCTCGCGCATGCCACCACCATGCGTTCGAGTTGGCCCCCACCGGTCAGGAGGCGCAGCGCCTCATTGAGGCTGCACGGCGCGTCGCTGGCGCTCCGGCTTAGATTACGCGACGCAAGGGGGCGCTTCACGATCCAGGGTGTAGGAGTCGGGGTCTGAAGCCGCCGGCTTCGAATAGGCATCGGGCGATGTAGTGGCTGGGCTGAAGTCAGTTTCACCGAGGCGGCGGCTACTTGCCGCACGCAGAGGCCAAGGGTGGGGAGTCGATGCTGCTGGTGCACGGCGGTCATGACGTCTAGCCGGGCACTGACGGTCAACCTGTTTGCGGGGCTCTTCGCCGACCGCGTCTTCGAGGAGACGCTAAGAAATCATGTGACGGGTTGCGGTCGACCGCGGCGCCCGGTTGGCGCGTTGGCCGGCCAAGCGGCGCTGGCCGTGCAGTGGCAGCTCGCGGCCGACGAGCCTTCGCGACGACATCCTGACCCACGACGCGCGTGAGGTGCTGACGCAGCACCACGACACAAATGCCTTGGACGCGTGGCTGCTGGTGGTGCCGCTGGTGCAATTGCTGCTCTGGGAACGACCTAACCATCCGCTTGCTCCCCTCGTTAGCGCCTAAGCGCAAGGCTGCGACTGCCGGGGATTCGCGCGTCGACACAGCCGTCACTACCTGGCTGGCCTCACAGGGGATTGCGACAGCGACCTAGGCCAACCGCCACGGTTCTCGTGCTTTCTCGCGCGCTGCAGGGACAAGCACTCCTCGCTGTCGAAGCTTGGTGCCCGCCCAACGGATGTCGTACTGCCACGTGTAGAAGAGGTCCCCCGCCGAGCGCAGGTCACCTTCATGCCTACGCCAAACGGTCTTGCACACGTCAAGTAGGTCCGCTGAACCGCCGTGCTCCTTCAGAGCTTCAACGATCCAAGGCTCCAAGGCTGATTTGTTAGGCATGCGCTGAGCTTCGCAGCTTTGCGAGTTGGAAGCTACTGGTCGGCTCCGGGCGCCAAGGCGCCCTGGCGCGCGGCATCCGCCAGGAGCCGCCCTCCGACCTGGTGCAAGCGCTCGGTTGGCCGTCAGGGATCGTGGAGGCTTGAACGCCTCGCCTTGGCGGCCACGAGAGGGTCACCCGCCGACCCGCATTCGCATCCTGCTACCTTCCACCCATCGGTGGAAGGTAGCAGGGACTCGCCGCTGCCACGTCGCTCGGCTCTGACGCAGCACAGATCTGGACCGCCCAAATTGACCCGCAATGACCCCGGTTGTGCGACCCTGAGTGGCACTTTCGATTCGAACGAGTGGGGAGCCTCAGTGGGCAACGTGAGCGTGGATCAATCCACGTACGAGAAGCTGCGCTTCTCAGCGACCCTCATGGGTTGCTCGCCCGGTGAGGTAGTTGCTCTGCTGATCTCACGCCTCGACGATGACGCTAGCTCTTCCCTTCCCAGATCTTCGAGTACCGCGTCAGCGCCAGAGGTCAGCCAGTCGGAGCAGCCGCCGGTCGCCGGCGGAGCGCGGTGGATCCACGTCTATCGCGTGTACAAGGGACAGACTTTCGAAGCCGAGTTCAACCCTGCCAGTCTCGAGGTCCGCATCACTTCAGCTCCTTGGTCAGGCAAGGTCTTTCCCTCCCCCACCGCAGCAGCGGAGGCTGTGGTTTCTCAGGCCCCAGGACAACCCGAGACCGTGAATACCAACGGTCGGAAGTTCTGGAAACTTCGCTCAGGAAGCGGCGACCTGCGCACCATCGTTGGCCGGCGGCGCTGATTCCGAGGACCGACACGAACGGCGCAGCTGGCGAGTCGTCCCCCCTGCCCACGACGCGCCCGAATCCGAATACGTTAGCCGTCTATTGGTCCTAGATACGTTACACCCACAATCGCCGATGATTTTCCAAAGTCGTCGATGAACTAACTGAGCACTGAAGGTCGATGTGAAACCTGAGTACATTAAGCACCTAATTATCAACGACCAGCGTCAACGGAACGTTTCTTTGGACGAAGCCGCCGACGCTCTGGTGATGGGCTTGGGACTGAGCGACCGCAGCCCTGTCGACTTGGCGGTGGCTCAGATGCGCGAGGAGGCCAGGCGCCTCGAGTCGTTGAAGGTGCCGGGCGGTGTGGAGGCTGCCGCGTACCGCGAGGCCAAGACCTCAGATGCCCGGGAGCTGCACTGGTACACCGGACCTCGTGATTCCGATCGCTATTGGGGACACCTGCGGCGCGGCCTAGAGGCGAGCAGCTTGGCGCCGGTCCTACCCGAGATCGACGCTGCCTCGTCCAAGGTGGTCGCGCACTTCGCGGATCCGGGTGTGCGCAGGCTCAAGAAAAAGGGACTGGTGCTCGGATACGTACAGTCGGGCAAGACTGCCAACTACGCCGCCGTGGCAGCCAAGGCGGCGGACGCGGGGTATCGCCTGTGCATCGTCATGAGCGGGCTACACAACAATCTCCGTCGACAGACCCAAGTTCGCCTGAACCGGGACCTCGGCGTGTCGAACTGGGCCGCGCTCACAACCGACGACCGTGACTTCGGCGAGGTCCTCCACGGTCAAGCCCTGCTGCAGAATCCGCAGATGCGCACCCTCGCAGTCGTCAAGAAGAACCCGGTGCGGCTCCAGAGGCTGAGGGACTGGTTGAAGAACATCGACCCGACGGTGAGAGCTCAAGCCCCCATCCTGCTCCTCGACGACGAGGCGGATCAGGCAACCCCGAACTCGCTGGCCGCCCGACAAGAGTTGTCCAGGATCAACGCCTTGATTAGGGAAATCTGGTCTGAGATACCGACGGGTTCATACGTGGGTTACACGGCCACGCCTTTTGCGAACATCTTCATGGACCCGAACGACGAGCTCGAGCTGTACCCCTCCGACTTCATCCTCGACCTGCCACGGTCGCCGGAGTACTTCGGCGCGGAGCGCATCTTCGGGCGCCAAACCGTGGCCGACGCCGCCGACCCGGAGCCGGGGCTCGACATGATCCGTTCGATCCCTCTCGATGAAGCCGAGACCCTCCGGCCACCACACTCCGCTGAGAAGCGCCAGTCATACGATCCGCCCCTCACCGACAGCTTGGTCGACGCGGTCGTCTGGTTCCTTATAGCGACGTCGATCCGCCGCCTGCGCGGCGACAACGGCCACAGCTCGATGCTCGTCCACACCACGTCTTACGTCGCTCCCCACTTCGCTTTGGCATCCAAAATCGAGGGCTACCTCTTCCAGCTGCGCCGAGCCTTCAACGAGGGCGACCTGTCCGAATTCGAGGCGTCCTTCTTGCGCGAGGTGCACCGGGTCACGGGGGTCAACGAACACCCTGCCCCTGCATGGGATGAGGTCGCGGCGGTTCTCGTCGACGTCTTGGAGGAGGTCCGTGTCGTCGTGGACAACGGCCGTTCAACTGATCGTCTGGATTACGGGCGGCGCACGGAATCGGGTCAAGCTATCCACGAAACGGTGATCGCTGTGGGTGGTGGGACGCTTTCTCGGGGCCTGACGCTCGAGGGCCTGTGCGTTTCATACTTCACCCGCACCACCAACACCTACGACACCCTGCTTCAAATGGGTCGCTGGTTCGGGTACCGGCCCGGATACGAGGACCTACCGCGGATCTGGATGACCGATGAGCTGAATGCGGACTTCGCCTTCCTCGCAACTGTGGAGGAGGAGTTGAGGGTCGAGATCCGCCGCCTCGCGACCTTGGGTGTCACACCCCGGGAAATGGGTATCCGCGTTCGCGCCCATGCGGGTCGACTGTCCATCACGAGCCCGGACAAAATGCACCACGCGAAGGTCGTACAGCTGTCCTTCGCCGGCCAACGGCACCAGACGTTCATCCTGCACGAGAGAGAGACGGAGGTGCTGGAGGAGAACATCGCCGCCGCACGGCGCCTCGCCAACAGGTGCCAGGACGCGGCTGAGGTCGGAATCCAGACGCCGTCTCGGAGGCAATTCCTTAATGTGGACGTCACCGATGTCTGCGATTTCTTGCGCGGCTTCCGATTCCACCCGACCCAAGGACTCCGGTCGGGGCACGTCGTGGACTGGATCGAACGGCACGCGAGGCAACTCCCGTGGAACGTCGTCTTCATCGGAACGGAGACGAAGCACGTGGTTGAGGGCCGTGGCCAAGTGGATCTCGGCAAGGTTGACCTGGGTTTCGATGCCCCGATGCCAATGGTGAACCGCGCCCCTCTGCGAGACGGCGGGACTAACCGAGCCAACATCAAGGCGCTGCTCTCTGCGCAGGACTGGGTTGCGGACCTCGATCCCGACGTCGTGGCACATCACAGAAGCAACGGGATCAGCTTCCCGGACATCCGAGCAACCACGGCACCCGACACGGGAACCCTCATCGTGTACGCGGTCTCCAACCGATCCGTCCCGCTTCGGGCGGCCCAAGCCAAGTCGCGGCGCGAGATGCAAGCGGAGGTTCCGGTCATCGGGCTGGGCATCATCTTCCCAGAGCTGGCAGAAGAGGGGCGGGCCGCGGACGGCGAGTTCATCGCCGTCACACCTACCTGGACTCCGCGTGTTGACGAGGAGATCGAGGAAATCCCGGAAGACGACGAAAAATCGAACACCGTCGATGCGGAAGAGCTGATGAGGACAGAGTCGTGATCGATCTAGGACAGGAATTCGTTTACGTTCGCAACGAAGCCGAGCTTCCTGATGACACCCACCTCGTGTCACGCAAGACGGATCTCGTGCTGCCCTCCGGCCCCTTCCGGGTCGCCCTTGACTACCGCGGGCACAAGCACGCTCTGTTTCCGCTCGAGTCCGGGCAGGTTGAGGTGGCCGACGCCACAGCAGCGGTGCGGCTGCAGACGCGGGAGCTGGAGGTGGATGGCGGCCTCACGCGATTCGCTGATCTCGAGTGCACGGACTCACAGCTCGAACTTGTCTTCGAGCACTTGGTGGCCGACGTCGTTGAGCGGGTGGTCTCAGACCCGACCTCGCCGGGGCGCTCTTGTCTCGAGGCAATGCATGAATGGCGCGACCTGATGCGCACCGCTGGTGACGCAGTGAGTCGCGAGGTGGCGCTGGGCCTCGCCGGGGAGCTCGAGGCTCTTCGATTGCTCGGGGTACAAGACCCAGCGGCAGCATTGGGCAGCTGGACGGGACCAGAGCGCTCGACCCACGACTTCTCGGCTTCGGGGCGGCGGCTCGAAGTCAAGACAACGAGCTCGGTCGATGGCCAGTTTGTACGGGTGAGCAACCTCGATCAGTTGGATCCGTCCACGGCTGCCGGGGGACTGCACCTCTTGGTCGTGCACTGCGCACCCGACGACTCAGCGCCGTCCCTCGACGACCGGATCCGTGCTCTGGTGTACGCGGGATTCTCGCGCACTGCCCTAATCAAGGCAGTCGCCAAGTGGGGCTACGTCTTCGAGTCCGGCCAGAGGGCTCAGCGCTTCATCGTGAGGTCATTGCGCCTGTGGTCCGTGGACGACCACTTTCCGGGCCTGCGCGCAAGTGACATCCCAACGGGACGTCGCGCAGCGATAAGCCGGGTGACCTACGAACTGTCCTTGGCGGCAGCCCCGAACCCCATGGAGGTCACCGAAATGGAGGAGGTGCTGGCGACGTGGTGTCACAGCTGACGGAGGCGGAGCTCGAACGGGCCTTGGAACCCGTACGTAAACACTTCTACGGGGCGAACGTCAACGTCAACACCGTTCTCTCCGCTCATCTCCGTGCAGCCGGACTTCAACCGAGCGGACAGACGTGGCAGGTCGCAAAGTTCGCCGTCGACTCGGGCGAGACGTTCACGGACGCGGTTCTGCTGGTTGGTGGGAAGCCTGTCGAGGCTGAGCCCCCGGCATCGGGAGAGACGCCCCACACGCAGACCGATGTGTCCGCCGGTAACACGATCAAGCAGCGGTCCGCGGTTCACGCGGCTCCAGCCACTGCCGTTGCTTACGACCAGACGGACGCAGCGCACGCGCGCCTTCAGCCCACGGTCCACACTCCTGCACCGGAACTGCAGTCCACCACGAGACTGACGTGGTTCCCCAAGCGATTCGGCGTCGGCGACATCGACGGTGAGGGAGCGCAGCGACTGCTGGGGACGCCAGATCTGGCACCCGTGTCAGTGCTGGTCCGAGAGACCGCACAGAACAGCTGGGACGCTCGTCTACGGGGTCAGGAACTGGAGTTCACCATGAACTTGCGGTTGCTGACGCCAGACGAGATTCAGATCCTGCGGGAACGGGTCTTCACAAGCGACGCAGGTCCCATTCCCGTGGCAGCCACGCTCGACCGCGGGGAGACGTGGGCACTCGAGGTCTCCGATCGTGGGGCCAAAGGTCTCGGAGGTCCAGTCCGGAACGACCTCGCGATCCCGGAGGGGCAGCGGACGGACTTCATCGACCTCGTGCTCAACATCGGCTCCCCCCGCGATGTGCACTTAGGTGCGGGCACGTACGGCTTCGGCAAAACCATCGCCTACACGACGAGTGGTGTCGGCACCGTGCTGCTCTGGTCCCGAACGGAACACGAGGGTGCGCCACAGCACCGACTCATCGCATCGGCATTCGGACCGAGCTTCGAGAAGGACGGCTTGCGTTACACGGGCCGGCACTGGTGGGGCGAGGTCCCGGCCGGCCGCGATCGGGTCGAGCCCTTAGTGGGCAAAGAGGCCGCCGCTCTGGGGGAGAACCTGTTCGCGCGTCACTTTCACGGCGAGGAGACCGGAACGAGCCTTCTCATCCTGGACCCCGTTCTCGGGGGTGACGATCGTGAGAGCGACGCGAACTCGCTGGTCGAGGCCGCCCTCTGGCACCTGTGGCCCAAGCTGGTGGACCCTTCACGCGGTCGCGACCGCATGCGCATCTCAGTCCAGCTCAACGGCCGACCGCTGCGCATCCCCGAGCCCGCCGCCCACCCAGTCCTCTCCGCGTTCGTCGACGCATTGTCGGCAGTGCGGCGCGCCCAAGGTGAAGGGGGTCCTGAGCCGGTGAACCCGACGGAGGTCATCGCCATCGAGATGCTGAAGCCCATCCGCACCTTGGGTCACTTGGCTGTGACTCGCTTCCCGAAGGTCGAGTGGGAAGCCACGGCCAAGGAGATCGTGCCTCTGAATGAACCGGTCTCTCACGTCGCGCTGATGCGGCACGACGCCGAACTCCTGGTGCGGTACTGGGAGCGCCCCACTCTCAACTCTCCATCACTGCAATGGTGCGCTGTCTTCAAGCCCGCGCTGGACGCCGATGATGCCTTTGCTCTGTCCGAGCCACCGTCACATGACGACTGGGTCACGAGCTCAGTCAAGGACAAGGGTTTAAGGCAAGTTGTGAATGTGGCCCTGCGACGCATCCGCGAGCACGTGAACGAAATGCTCGCCCCGGACCCGCCGACGATCGAGGGAACCGGCCAGGGAGCGCCCTCGGTTGCCGAGTTGGCGGACTCGCTCGCCAGCCTCATGGGCCCTGTGTCAGGTAGCGCACCCGACGGCCGCCGAACATCGTCGAGGCACTTAGCTCGAAGAGCCGAACCCAGAGTTGTGGTCGGTGAGCAGATTTTGGGATCGGCCGCGGACGGACATCGACTCATCGCGCTGGAGTGCACACTCCAATGCGACGGAGAGGCTCACCGTGTCACTGCCGACGTCCGCGTAGGCGTTGAGGGAGGCGTCGCAGAGGCCAGCGAGGAGGTGCGGGCCTTGGGATGGACGGATCATCGACCGGATCTTGAGGGTCCGCAGCTCGACCTGGAACTCGCGGCGCCACTTCTCGAGCCAGGCCAGGCGGCATGGTTCGTTGCCGAGGTGACGGACGACTTGCTCGCGGACATCGACATTCGGATCAGCAAGGAGAAGCCGTGACCAAGGCTCGCGTCTTCCCTCACAGGCGCTTGGCCGAGGAGAGCCTGTCTTGGGGGAACTGGTTGGTGTCCCGCCATGGCGGTGCGCCGGAACGTGTCGAGGATCGGGTCGACTCGTGGGACTACGCCACCCCAATCAGTTTCGGCCTCACGGTCGACGTCGTGGACTGCGACGCGCTGGAGGCGTCAGCCGGTTGCCCTGCCACAGACCTCGACGTGGTCGTGCTCGTCGACTGTCCTAGTTCGGGCGCGCGGTACCACAAAAGCGCCAGCTTGCAAGACCTCGACGGGTCGCCGCCACTGATGGTGGACGTGCCGGTAGGGGTGCTTGCGAGTCAGGTTCGCCTCTCCGCGCACGTCGTGCTTAGGCGGCCTCTTGAGCCTGACGGTCTCCGGGCCGCGCGCCCCAGCTCGAGACTGGCCGAGTCCCCCACCAAGGGTGTCGTCCTCGAGGGAGACGGTCACCGCTTCCCGACTGAAGCAGTGAGTTTCAAGGACCTCAGGCTGGAGCCCGCCGCTTGGACGCTGCGAGTGGAGTACGCGAGCCTCGACGACAGTTTCGTGGGCTCGGTCCGGCTGTTGGTGAACACCGACCACCCGGCCGCTGCGGCGCTCCTAGACGTGGGGGAATCTGGATCCAAGCCCCTCCACTCGTTCCTGCGGCTAGACGTAGTGCGCCAACTGGTGATGACCGTCGCCCTCGATCACGGCGTGGACCTGCGCGAGCGCGCGCCCGACGAGGAGGGGGATGGAAGCCTGCGAGCGGGTCTCGAGGCCCTGTGCGCGACGTTCCTCTCTATGGATTTGGCTTCCGCCGTCCAGCTCGCTCGTGACGATCCGGGGCGGTTCGAGCGCAGAGCCCAAGCTGGTGTGGAGTTCCTGGAGGACGTGAGCTGATGGCCGCACTCGTCTACCCGCGACTCGGCGACGCCGAGTCCCTGATCCGACTCGCGACGCTCCGCGAGGCGAACACGAACCCCCTCGGGCTCCGGGCGATGGTAGGGCTCGAGCACGATCGGGCAGCGCCTGTGCCCACCGGCGGTTCCGTTGCTGGCGTGGCAAAACTGCGCCACCTTCGCGAGCGCGTCGCCGATGACGTCTTCCCGCTCTTGGACGAGCAGGGTCGCGTACGTGGAGGATTTCAGGACTTCGACTGGCTGCTGGGACGCTCTCTGCACAACGAGCTGGACATCGTGCGCAGCGACGCAGCGCACCGGTCAACGTGGAACTTCCTGTCCCTAATGGTGTTCCCTGATCTCGTCTGGGCGCGCTTTCCCGACCCCAAAGATGAACGGGCCCTAGGAGGCGCCCGGAATGTTCTTCGACGGGCCTGGCACCGCTACGACGTGCTTGCTGACCTCGACGGACACGGCGCCGAAAAGTTGAATGAGGATGAGCTGGTCCAGCTCACCGAGAGGACGTCGCTGGCACGCAATCGGCGGCTCGTGATCGCCTTGGCGCGTCGGATCATCAACCACGCGGGCCCCCGGAGGATGGAGTTCGCACGTGAGCTAGCGAAGAGGGCGACCTTCGTCACGGGCCCCCTGCTCTTGGACGTCCTGTCGGACCACGACTTGGACGAACTGGTCGGCGCACTGGGCGATGGCCACAAATGGAGCCCCGCCAGTTAGGAGTGCACCCCTCTTCCTCCCGGCTGTTCAACGTGGTCGGGGAGGAGTCGGTTTGGATGGGCTCTGTGTCGTGCAGTCGGCAGATGTCCCGGTCAAAGCTCTACTGCCAGAGCTCGCTCGACCTCCTCGCACATCGAGGCAGGGCTTTCGTGCTCCCACAACCTGAGGACGCGCCAACCCAAGTCGCGTAGCCGCGCGTCGGTGTCGGCGTCCCGCTGCCGGTTGGAGTCAAACTTCCACTCCCACCACTCGCGATTGGCCTTCGGGAGAACGCAATGCTCCGGGCAGGCGTGCCAGAAACAACCATCGACGAACACAGCCAAACGCCGTCTCGTGAAGGCGACATCTACGCGTCGCCGCGGCAGCCCCGGCACCCGGTACTGGACCCTGTACCGGAAACCGCGCCGGTGGAGTTCTTGGCGTAGCGCCCGTTCCGGCTTGGTAGATTCCCGCGCCTGCGCGGAGAACCTCGCGCTCAGACTTGCATCGGGGGGGATGCGATCCGGCTCTTGGTCGCCAACCCTGTCTGTGTCTACCAACTGTCACTCCCGGCGTGCACCCTGCTAGCCTGGCACCAACAACCCCGTCGTCCAGGAGCAGCGAGTGGACTCCATTCCGGTCATCGACCTCTTTGCGGGCCCAGGGGGACTCAATGAGGGCTTCTGCAGCCTCTTGCGACCTGACGGCGCGGCCGTCTTCTCGACGGCAGCTTCCATCGAGATGGACCCGGTCGCGTGCAGCACTCTGCGGTTGCGCGCCGCTGTACGACGCCTTCGAGGTTCCCAGCATGCTCTCGGGCGGTACAAATCCTTCCTGCGCGGAGAGCTTTCGTGGGAGAGCTTCTCGACTGACACCGAAGTTCGAACAGCTCTCGACGCGGCCGAGAAGGAAGTCCACGAGCTGGAACTCGGACCGGATCAGCGCGAGGAGGCTTCCAAGCTCATCCGGACGGCACTCAGCGAGAGGTCCGCCGCGGGCGGCATGTGGGTCCTCATCGGTGGGCCGCCCTGCCAGGCCTACTCACTAGTGGGGCGAGCGCGGCGAACCAATGACCCGAACTTCGAAGACGACGTCAAGCACTTCCTCTTCAAGGAGTACCTCGACATCATCACCGCGCACCGCCCCCCCGTCTTCGTGATGGAAAACGTCAAGGGGCTCCTTTCCCACACGCACCGCGGCGAACGACTCTTCTCGAGGATCTTGGACGACCTAGCCAACGCCGGCGACGGATACGAGGTCCGTTCCTTCGCCGTGAGCGACGACAGCACAGCACTCTTTCCCGGCTTGAGGCCAAGCGACTACGTCATCAGGGCGGAGCAGTACGGTGTACCGCAGAGACGTCACCGGGTGATCCTCCTCGGTGTGCGCAGCGACATCTCCGCCACGCGTTCGAAGGTGCTGCGGCCATCCCCAACGGCGACTGTCGAGCAAGCTATCGGCCACCTGCCCCGAGTGCGATCCCGCATCAGCCCCGCTCGCGACGACCGACTGGACACATGGAAGCAAGTGCGAGACAAGGGGCTCCGCATGGCCAAGGTGATCCGGGGTCACCGGCCGCCGCTGGCCGAGACCGGCTGGGCGCGAGGCGGGCCTGCACTCGGGCACGTCGAGGGGTCTCTCGAGCAGTGGCTGACGCGCGCCGAGGTCGAGACCGTGGTGCAACACGAGGCTCGCGGCCACATGGTCTTAGACCTGATGCGTTATGCCTACCTGTCGGCGAAGGCCATGACTGGCGAGGCTGTGAAGCTCGGGCAGTTGCCCGAGGCCTTGGTGCCTGAGCACGCCAACGCCAGACGCATCGACGCGCCCTTCAGCGACAGGTTCCGGGTCCAGACGTGGACTTCACCTAGCACAACGGTGACGTCCCATATTTCGAAGGACGGCCACTACTACATTCACCCAGATCCCGGGCAGATGCGCAGCCTGACGGTGCGAGAAGCCGCCCGGCTGCAGACCTTCCCCGACGACTACTTCTTCTGGGGCAACCGGACTCAGCAATATCACCAGGTGGGGAACGCGGTGCCGCCCTACCTCTCGCTGCAACTGGCGGAGGTAGTGGCCGGGATCCTTGGTGTGTCCGTTGCGTGATGCGTGACGGCTTCACCAAGCGTCCAGCGAACCGGCTTGCCGTTGAACTCGACTCAGCCGAGGTCAGCCGCGGGCCGTCCTGAGATGAGGGCCAGGTGGTCGCCGTCCCAGGTGACGGCATACGGGTCGGTGATCTCGCCGACGAAGGCGCCGTCGCGGTCGTGGACGAACGCGAGGAACTTCGTCTTCCCCCTCTCCCGGTCGGTGACGAACTTCCCGACGTAGAGCGACGGGTCCTCGATGACCTGGGCGCCGACGATGTCGTACGGCCCGAGCGGCCCCTCCGCCGGCGCGATCCACACCCCGCCCGTCACGCCGCCGGAGCGAGCCGCTTCCGGCATGTCCCCGACGAGGCAGTTGAAGAGCAGCACCTGCCGGCCGTCCACGACGAACGGCTGCATCACCTCGAGCTGGCCGAAGCCCTGCCCCGGAGAGCTTAGTGGCGGCCGCAGCTCCCACGTCTCCAGATCAGCAGACCACGCGTGCCCAACGACCCCGCGGTCCACCCGGTCGGCAGGATCTCCAGCCGGACCATCGACCGAACGCGCCGTGATCAGCATGTGCCACCCATCCCCAGAAGGATCAGCCAGCACCAACGGGTCGCGGAACGCCTCGTCGTGCCAGTTGCCCTCCGGCGGCGGCGCATACGTCTCGTAGAGCTCCCCGTCCGCCTGCAGCACCGGCCCGGGCGCCTTGTGCCACTCGTGGAGGTCGGTCGACACGGCATACCCGATGGACTGGCGGTTGGCGCCCGTCTCCGGCACGAGCGTCGAGCCGGTGTAGAACATGAACCAGCGCCCGTCCGGGTGCCGCACGACCGACCCGGTCCACGTCGCGAGGTCGTCGAACGCCGGCGCGTCCGAGCGCACGAGCGCGTCGGTGACCCGCTCCCACTTGACCAGGTCGCGCGAGACCGCGTGCCCGACCGAGGCCCGGTAGTGCCGGGCGTGCGGGTCGTGCAGCGCCCGCGACGCGTAGAGGAAGAACAGGTGGTAGAGCTCGCCGTCGTCGACGGTCCAGAAGTCCCACACCCACGCCTCGGGAAGCTTGAACACGAGTCAGCCTTTCACGCCGGATGAGGCGATGGAGTTGATGAACGATCGCTGGAAGGCGATGAAGAGGACCAGCACGGGCGCGGTGATCATCGACGCATACGCCATGATCTGCCCCCACGAGGTGTTGAGCTGCTTGAAGTAGTCGATCCCCACCATGACCGGCCGCAGCTCCTCCGACTGCACCGACATCAGCGGCCATAGGTACTGGTTCCACGTCGGCAGGAAGGTGAGGATCGCGACCGTCGCGACGGCCGGCCCCGACAGCGGCATGACGATGCTGCGGTAGATCCGGAACCACCCCGCGCCGTCGACCTTCGCCGCCTCGTCCAGCTCCTTCGGGATCGAGTCGAAGTACTGGTAGAAGAGGAAGATCGAGAAGGCGTTCGCGACGAACGGCACGATCTGCACCTGGTAGGTGTCGAGCCACCCCTCCGAGAAGCCGTCCGGCCCCAAGAAGGGCAGCTTGTTGACCCACCACAGCAGCGGCAGCGCGAGCGTCTCGAAGGGCACGATGAGCGTCGCGAGGATGACCGCGAGCACGATGCCCGCGCCGCGGAAGCCGATGCGCGACAGGGCGAACGCCGCCATCGAGTTGATCACGACCCCGAGCACCACCGTCGTCACCGTGATGACCACCGAGTTCGTCATGAACTGCGCGAACGGCACCCGCCCGAAGACCCCGCTGTAGTTGTCGAGCGACAGGTCCCCGATCGGCGCGAACGCCTTCCAGCTGCCGAGGTCGCCGAAGATCTGCAGGTCCGGCTTGAAGCTGCTGACGAACATGAAGAGCAGCGGCAGCCCGAAGACGAGGCACAGCACGAGCCGCAGCACCAGCCCCAGCAGAGGGCGTATGCCGTGTCGCCCGTCGCGGGGCCGGCGCGGTGCCGTCGGGGCGGGGTCGAGAGCGGTCGCGGTCGGGTCGAGGGCGGTCGTGGTGCTCATCGGGCGTCCTTGTCTCGGGTGAGGAAGCGCTGGACGAGGGTGACGGCCAGGACCAGCACGAAGAAGGCGAGCGAGATCGCCGACGCGTAGCCGGTCTGCTGCTGCTGGAAGCCGGTGCGCACCGCCATGAGCACGACCGTCGAGGTCGAGTCGAGCGGGCCGCCCTGGGTCATGATGTTGACCTGCGTGAAGAGCGCGAACGCCGAGATCGTGATCGTGATGAGGATGAAGGTCCGCGTCGCCCGCAGCCCCGGCCACGTGACGTAGCGGAACTTCTCCCACGCGCCGGCGCCGTCGAGCTCGGCCGCCTCGTAGAGCTCGCCCGGGATCGTCTGCAGCCCGGAGAGCCAGATGACCATGTGGAAGCCCATCGCCTGCCACGCCGACATGAGGATGATCGCGAGCAGCGCCGTCTTCGGGTCGCCGAGCCAGTCCGGGCCCTCGATGCCGAACTTGAGCAGCACCTGGTTGATGAGCCCGTTCTTCTGGTACATGAACAGCCACAGCATCGACACGACGACCATCGAGGTCACGACCGGCAGGAAGTAGACCGTCCGGAAGAAGTTGACCCCGCGCATCTTCACGTTGACGAGCAGCGCGAGCCCGAGGGCGCACGCCGACTGCACCGGCACGATGACCGCCGCGAAGATGATCGTGTTGCGCAGCGACGCCCAGAACGTCTCGTCCTCGAAGAGCCGCACGAAGTTGTCGACGCCGACGAACTGCGCCGGCCGCGGCGAGATGAGCCGGGCGTTCGTGAACGCCAGGCCGAAGGTCAGCCCGATCGGGACGAGCAGGAAGGTCACGAGCAGGACCGCCGCCGGCGCCAGCATGAGCAGCGCCACCGTGGTGGACGAGCGGCTCCCGCGGGACGGCATACGCTCCCGGCGCCGTGAGCGTGACCGCGAGGGCGACTGCGGCCCCGGCGCGCCGGTCGAGCTGCGCTCGGCTGCAGTGATGGTCGTCATGTCAGTGGCTCACTGGAAGTAGTTGTTGGACTTCTGGTTGGCGTCGATGTCCTTGACCGCCTGGTCCAGCGCCTGCTTCGGGTCCGCGCCGTTGAGGATGTCTTGCGCGGTCTTGGTGAACTCCGTCGCGATGAACGGGTAGCCCGGTGTGACCGGTCGCAGCACGGCGAACTTCTTGGCGTAGTCGAGGAAGAGCCGGTTCTCCCCGCCCTTCTCGAAGCCCTTGACCTGCGCTGCGGCCGCGTCGGTCGCCGGGATGTTGTTGGTGTCGCGGGCGACGCTGGCGACGTACTTGTCCTGCGCGGCGAACTTCATGTAGTCGAGCGCCCCGGCCCGGTCGGAGCAGTTCTGGCTGATGCCCCACTGCCACGAGCCGCCACCGATCTTCGGGCCGGTGCCGAGGTCCGGCGGCGGGAGGAAGAGCGTGTCCTTGCCGAAGGCCTTGCGGGCGTCGACCGCGGTCCACGTGCCGTTGTAGAGGATCGCCGACTTGCCGTTGATGAAGTCCTTGGCCGGGTCGGCGCCCGACTTGAGCGGGACGAGCCCGTTGGTGACGAGGCTGCGGAACCAGGTGGCCCACTCGACCGCCTTGGGGCCGTTGAGGACTCCCTCGGCGGACTTGTAGTCCTTGCGGTCGATGAGGTCGCCGCCGAAGCTCTGCAGCATCGGGGAGTACGCGTAGGGCCACCACTCGCCGGTGAAGCTCGTCGCGATGTCGAGCGGGTTCTGGAAGTCGCCGGAGGCCTTGATCTTCTTCAGGGCCGCGGTGAACTCGTCCCTGGTCCACGGCTTGTCGACCGTCGGGACGCGGATGCCGTACTTGTCGAGGATCGTCTTGCGGGTGACCATCACGAGCGCGACGTCGTAGTAGCCGTAGGAGTAGGTCTTGCCGTCGACCTTGCCGAGCACGCTCGGCAGGAACTTCGACAGCGTCTCGTCCATGCCGTCGAGCGGCGCGAGGTAGCCGGCCCAGGCCCAGTTCGGCACGTTGGGACCGTCGATGTCGAGGATGCACGGCAGCTTCTTGCTCGCCGCGGCAGCCACGACGGACTGGTTGTAGGAGTCCTGCGGGAAGGCCTGGACCTTGACCTTGTACTTGCTCTGGCTCGCGTTGTAGTCGTTGACGATCCTGGTGATCGCGGCGAGCTCGCCCTTGTTGCCGGCGTTGTGCGTCCACATCGTCAGCTCCCCGCCGCCGGAGGCGCTCGAGCTGCTGCCGCCCTTGCTGCAGGCGGCCAGGGAGAGGGGGAGCGCGGCCGCGAGCAGGCCGACGGCAAGGCGCGTGGTGGTCGAGGTGAGCTTCATCGGTTCCTCCGGGGGGGTCAGGTCAGCACCGCTGCTAAAACCTTTCAGCGCCGAAGGTAGCGGGGCCTCACCGCGCCGCGCAAGGGTTTGCTAAATCCTTTTCACCTGCGGAGACGCGACTGCCGTCGGCTACTCTGCGGTACGCTTCCGGCGGGCTCGTCACGGAGGCGGGCACCCGGCATACGCCGTCGACGACGCGAGGAGGGGCACGTGACGAAGCGGCCCACCCTCGCCGACGTCGCCGCGCGGGCCGGCCTGTCGAAGACGGCCGTCAGCCTCGTGCTCAACGACCGCCCGGGGTCACGCCTCTCGGCCGACGCGGTGGCGCGCATCCACGCGGCCGCGAGCGAGCTCGGCTACCGCCCCAACGCGCAGGCCCGCTCACTGCGGCTCGGCACGACGGGCACCATCGGCTTCATCTCCGACGACGTCACCGTCACCCGCTTCGCCTCGGCGATGATCCGCGGGCTGCTCGACGCGGCCGACGAGCGCGACCGCGGCGTGCTCATCGCCGAGACGTTCCAGCACCCCAAGCAGCTGCGCAAGGCGATGGAGGCCATGGCCGACCGCCAGGTCGACGGGCTCGTCTTCGGGGCCCTGGCCGCCCGCCTCATCGACCTGCCGCCGCTGCCCGACGGCATGCGCGCCGTCACCGTCAACTGCGTCAACCCCGAGGTTCCCGTCGCCGTGCTGCCCGACGAGGACGCTGCCGGGTATGCCGTCACCCGCCGGCTGCTCGACGCCGGCCACGGCGCGGGGCTCGGGATCATCGGCAACGCACCCGTCGCGCGGAGCGACCCGCGGGTCTCGGTGACGATCAGCCGCCGCTTCGACGGGATCGAGCGGGCGCTGCGGGAGGCGGGCGTCACGCCGGTCGCCGTGGAGGACATCGAGAAGTGGGAGCCGTGGAACGGCTACGACGCGACCAGGCGCGTCCTCGAGTCCGGCGCGCCGGTGACCGGGCTGCTCTGCCTCAACGACCGCGTCGCGTTCGGCGCCCACCAGGCGCTGACCGAGCGCGGGCTGCGCGTGCCCGACGACGTCTCCATCGCCTCCTTCGACGACGACGAGCTCGCCTCCTACCTGCGGCCGGGGCTCACGACCGCGCGGCTGCCCTACCAGGAGATGGGGCGGCAGGCCCTGGAGCTGCTGCTGGACCCGGAGGCGGCGACCGGCGAGCACCTCGTCGACATGCCGCTGCAGGGCCGCGGCTCGATCCGCTCGCTCGTCTGAGGAGTCGGCGTCAGTCGCCCGCCCCCGCGTCCTCCGTCGAACGGCGAGGACGGCCCCTCCGGGGCAGCGGGCCGGCGTGCTTGGGCATCCGTCCGGCCTCGGTGAGCGCGCGCCGGAGGACCAGCTCGGCCTGGGCGTTGACGCTGCGCAGCTCGTCGTCGGCCCAGCGCACCAGCGCGTCGTGCACCGCGGGGTCGAGGCGGAGCAGCACCTGGCGACGGCTCACGAGTAGAGCGACCCGGCGTTGACGACCGGCGACGGCGGCTGGTCGCCGCACAGCACGACGAGCAGGTTGCTGACCATCGCGGCCTTGCGCTCCTCGTCGAGGTCCACGATGTCGTGCTCGGCGAGCCGCGCGAGCGCCATCTCGACCATGCCGACCGCCCCCTCGACGATCCGGCTGCGCGCCGCGACGACCGCGTTGGCCTGCTGGCGCCGCAGCATCGCCTGGGCGATCTCCTGCGCATACGCCAGGTGCGAGATGCGCACTTCGACGATCTCGACCCCCGCCACCGCGACGCGCTGGGCGACCTCGGCCGCCAGCTCGCCGGCCACGACGTCGGTGGACCCGCGCAGCGAGGTGCCCTCACCCTCGGCGGCGTCATAGGGATGCGTGTTGGCGACGTGCCGAAGCGCCGACTCGGCCTGGACGGTGACGAAGTTGACGTAGTCGTCGACGGCATACGTCGAGCGGGCCGTGTCGGCCACCTGCCACACGACGATCGCGGAGATGTCGAGCGGGTTGCCGTCCGCGTCGTTGACCTTGAGCCGGTTCGTCTCGAAGTTGCGCACGCGGATGCTGACCTGGCGCCGGATCGTCAGCGGCAGCACCCACCAGAAGCCGGAGCGGCTCACCGTGCCGACGTAGCGGCCGAAGAACTGCACGACCTGCGTCTGCCCCGGCGGCACGACGACGAGCGCGCTGAGCACGAGCGCGGCCACGAGGATCGGCAGCCAGAGCCACCCGGTGCCGTGCGTGACGAGGTAGGCGATGGCGGCCGCGCAGACGGCGACGACGATGACGCCGAACCAGCCGTTGAGAGCGAGCGCGGGACGCTGCGTGATGTCGACGCGCGCACCCTGGTGACCGACGGGAACGGAGCTCATGACCCCTCCTGGACAAAGAAAGTGATAGCACCGGGATAGCACTTTTCGGAGCGTCGCGGAAGGGTGAGGTCGTAGCCCCCGCACCGAGTCCCGGGCTGACAGGATCGTGAGCCATGACCACGACGGTGTGGCTCGTCCCCCACACGCACTGGGACCGGGAGTGGTACGAGCCGTTCCAGCGCTTCCGCCTCCGGCTCGTCGACCTGATGGACGACGTCGTCGCCCGCGCCGAGGCCGAGCCCGACTTCCGCTTCACCATGGACGGCCAGATGGCCGCGGTCAACGACTACCTCGAGGTGCGGCCCGAGCAGACCGAGCGCGTGCGCGCCCTCGTCGCCCGCGGGCAGCTCGCCATCGGCCCGTGGCGCGTCCTCATGGACGAGTTCCTCTGCTCCGGCGAGACGATGATCCGCAACCTCGAGGTCGGGATGGCCGACGCCTGCCGCCTCGGGCCGGTCATGCCGATCGGCTACCTCCCCGACATGTTCGGCCACTGTGCCCAGATGCCGCAGATCCTGCGCCACGTCGGCATCGAGCAGGCCGTCGTCTACCGCGGCGTCCCCGCCGAGGTCGACCACCACGAGTTCTGGTGGCGCTCCCCCGACGGCACCGGCATCCGCACCGAGTTCCTCGCCAACAGCTACGGCAACGCCGCCGACGTCTTCGGCAGCGGAGCCGCCGGCGCCCGTCTCGAGGCGCGCCTGCGCACCCAGTCGAGTGCGTATGCCGCCGACTTCCTCGCGATGTACGGCACCGACCACGCCGCACCCCTCCCCTCCCTCATGGCCGAGGTCGCGGAGCTGCAGGCGGTCGAGGCCGGCCCGCGGGTCACCGTCGCCACCCTAAGCGAGTACCTCGCCGAGCCCCGCACACCGCAGGAGCAGCTGCGCACGGTCGACGGCGAGCTGCGCAGCCACGGCCGCGCCAACATCCTGCCCGGCGTGCTGTCGGTGCGCTGGCAGCTGAAGGAGGCTATGGCCCGCACCGAGCGCCTGCTGACGCGTTGGGCCGAGCCCTTCGCCGCCCTCTACCTGCCCACCCTGCCCTCCCACTACCTCTCGATGGCGTGGCGGCGGGTCATCGACTCCTCCTGCCACGACTCGGTCACCGGCTGCGGCGTCGACGAGACGGCCGTCCAGGTCCTCGCCCGGCTGCAGGAGGGAGAGCACGCCGCCCAGGCCGTGCGCGACCGCGCCCTCACGCTGGCAGCGGCCACCGCCCCGGCCGGCTCGCTCGTCGTCGCCAACCCGCTCCCGACCGAGCGCGACGACGTCGTCGACGTGACGGTGCCGGTGCCCGAGCACTGGGGCGCGGTCGGCTTCGAGCTGCCCGGCGGCCGGCTGGTGGCGGCCCAGGAGATCTCCCGGCCGGCGACGCAGCTGGCCCGCGAAGCGGTCCGGTCCGCGGACCTGCCCCGGCTCATGCACCGCGTCCACGACCGCGAGCTCTTCGGGCTGCAGGTCCGCGACATCGAGATCGATGCCCCCGGACGTCGCGTGACCTTCCGGCTCGCCGACCACGGCGACCCCGACTTCGACGCCATCGCCGCCGAGGCCCGCCTGCAGGAAGCCGCCGAGGCTGCGGAGACCGATGGGCCGGGTGCGATGTGGAAGGTCGTCACCGCGGACGAGCCGCGGCGGCGCCTGGCCGCCGCCGTGCCCGTCCCGCCACTCGGCTGGACCTCGGTCCGCGTCGCGCAGCTGACCGCGACGACCCCGACGGCTCCGACCGCACCCGCGGACGCGGCCGGGCCGGCGAGCGCGACCGGGCGACCCGGCATACGCCAGGGCGAACGCGTCCTCGACAACGGTCTGTTGCAGGTCCGCGTCGACGACGACGGCACGCTGACCGTCACGGCCGACGGCGTCACCCTCCGCGGGGTGGGGCGGCTGGTGGACGGCGGTGACCCCGGCGACTCCTACAACTACGCCCCGCCGTCGGGGGATGTCCTCGTCAGCACGCCGACGGCGGTGTCGGTGGCGCCCCTCGGCAGCGAGGGTCCCGTCACCGGGGCGCTGCGCGTCGACCGCCGCTACGAGCTGCCGACTGCGAGCAGCCTCGCCGGCCGCTCCCACACGACCGAGCCCACCGCGGTGTCCATGCACGTCGAGCTGCGCGCCGGCGAGCCCTTCGTCCGGCTGCGGCTCGACTGGCTCAACGTCACCCGCGACCACCGGCTGCGGCTCCACGTGCCGACCGCCGAGCCGGCCACCGTGTCGCACGCCCAGGGCCAGCTCGCCGTCGTGCAGCGCGGCCGCACTGCCGAGGCCGGTCCGGTCGGCGAGTACCCGATCCCGACCTTCCCCGCTGAGCGCTTCGTCGACGCCGGCGGAGTCGCGGTCCTCCTGGGCCGGACGGTCGAGTACGAGGTCGTCGACTCCCCGGACGGCGGCACCGAGATCGCCGTGACGGCGCTGCGCTCGATCGGCTACCTCAGCCGCAACGTCCACCCCTACCGGAGCGAGCCGGCCGGCCCCCAGCTGCCGACGCCTGACGCGCAGGCGGTCGGCCCCTGCCACCTGTCGCTGGCCGTGATGCCGCACCGGGGCTCGTGGGCCGCGGCGGAGGTCGCGGAGGCGGCCGAGGCCTACCTGCACCCCGTCGTCGTGACCCGCGGGGCGGGAGCCGCGGGTGGGCCGCTGCCGTCGGTCGAGGGCCTCAGCCTCGTCGGGGCCGGCGTCCAGCTCGTGTCGCTGCGGCGCCGTTCTGACACCGACACGGCCGTCGAGGTGCGTCTCGTCAACACCTCCGACCAGCCGACCGTCGCAGCGCTCGGCTCCGACGCCGTGCCGGTCCGGTCCGCTGCCCGCGTCGACGGTCTCGGCCGCGAGCTCGAGCAGCTGCCCACCGCAGAGGGCGCGGCCCGGATCCCGCTGCGGCCGTGGGAGATCGCCGCCGTACGCGTCGACGTGGCCGCGCCGCTGACACGCTGAGTGGGCGCGCGGCCGCTACCGCGGCCCGCGTGGGCGACCGTGCGTGACGCCGGAGCCTCAGCGGCAGAGGGCGTGCACCACGCGGCTGTCGTCCTCGAGCCAGCGCGGGCCCGGCTCCGCAGCCACCGAGACGCGGTCCCCGATGATGCGTCGGCGCGGCTGCCCGGGACCGGTCAGCATCAGCCCCTCGGCGTCCAGCGCCACCAGCCGGTCCCCGTCGCGCAGCAGCAGCGGTCCGTCCACGCCGGCACTGACCGCCGTGCGCCCGGCGCGCACCGCCCCCACGACGTCGTCGCCCTCGGCGAGCACCCACGTCGTCGGCGAGCCGGGCAGGTCGTCGCAGCCGTGCCGGTGGAAGTCGCTGCCGCCGATCGGGACCGTTTCCGGGGTGAGCAGCCACCACGCCAGCGGCGCTCCCCACGTCGGCACCTGCGCCCAGGACGAGTGCCACACCTCGGCCACCGGCGGCGAGTCCACCGGCAGCAGCCAGGCGCAGTCGCCTCCGAGCGGGTGGTTGACCGACATGACCCCGCCGCGCGCCCTCGCCCGCTCGCCCCAGGTCTCGGGCGGGCTGCGGAAGTCGACGAGGCCGACGTCGCCGAGGACGTTCGCGTGCCCCACGTCCCGGGTCACCTCCTGGCCCGGGACGAGCACGATGCCGTGCCGGCGCCCCGCCGTGGGCAGGTGGGGGTGGTGGCTCGTCGTGTTGTGGTCGGTCACCGCGAGGAAGTCGAGGCCGCGCGACGCGGCCAGGGCGGCGAGACCGCCGACGGGCAGCGACCCGTCGGAGTGGACGGTGTGGGAGTGGAAGTCGCCGGCCAGCCAGGCCATCCCGTCCACCGACGGCAGCTCGGCGCGTCCCGCTGACGCCCGCCGCACCTGGGAGCCGCCTGTTCCTGCGTCGGCCGGCGGCGGCTCCTCCGGCTCGGCCCGCCGGTGCTCCTCGACCACCGAGCCACCGACCACCGACACCGTGACCTCCATCGTCACGCCCTCCGCGGGGACCCGGTGCAGCCCGATGAGCACCGACCACGTCCCGGCCTCGACCGGCTGGGGCACGTAGCCCGGCGTCGCCCACCCCTGAGAGACGACGACGCGGCTACGTGCCCCGCCCGACCACCCCACGTATCCCTGCGGCCCCTCGAGACCGAGGTCGAGCACGCAACCCGGCTGGGCGGCATACGCAAGCTCGACCTGGATGGCGCCGACCTCGCGCGGTACGTCGAAGGAGAGCGCGCGGATCTGCTGCTCCGCCCGGTCGGCCGGGCGCCACTGCTGAACCAGGTGCAGCAGGGTCGTGGAGGTCACGGAGGTCATGGCGAGAGCAGCTCACCCTCCTCGTCGTAGACGAGCACCCGCCCCGCGACGGGGGCCACGCGCACCGCGGCGCCGGCCTCCGGCTCCGCCCCCTCGGGGACGACCGCCTGCACCCGCTGGCCGTCCCTCGTTTGCGCGGTGACGAGGACGCTGGCGCCGAGGTTCTCGGAGGTCTCCACCTCCCCCTCGAAGACGAGCGGCCCGTCGGCGTCCGTCCGGGCGTACTCCGGCCGGAAGGCCACGGTCACGACGCCGTCGGGCGCGTCGGCCGGGGCCCAGCCCGCGGCCACGGCGTCGACCGCCTCGAGGGCGCCGACGTGCAGCCGGCCGCCGAGGAGCTTGCCCACGAGCATGTTCATCGGCGTGGACCCGATGAAGTTGGCGACGAACGTGTTGGCCGGGCGACGGAAGATCTCCGACGGCGTGCCGAGCTGCCGGATCCGCCCGGCCTCCATGACGGCGATCTGGTCGGCCATCGCGAGCGCCTCGCTCTGGTCGTGCGTGACGAAGACCGTCGTGACGCCGAGGTCGCGCTGCAGCCGCTTGAGGAAGGTGCGCGCCTCGAGCCGCAGCCGGGCGTCGAGGTTGGACAGCGGCTCGTCGAGCAGGAAGACGCTCGGCTGGCACGCCATCGCCCGCGCCAGCGCCACCCGCTGCTGCTGGCCGCCCGAGAGCTCGCCCGGCCGCCGGTCCATCAGCCCCGAGAGGCCCAGGCCGTCACCCGTCTCGGTCGCCTTGGCGGTGCGTTCGGTCCGCGGGACCTTCTTGATCCGCAGCGGGTAGGCGATGTTGTCGGTCACCGACATGTGCGGGAAGAGGGCGTAGTCCTGGAAGACCATCGCCACGTTGCGATCCCCAGGGGAGAGCGAGGTGACGTCGCGGTCGCCGATGCCGATGCTCCCGCCCGTCGCGTCCTCGAGGCCGGCGATGGTGCGCAGCAGCGTCGTCTTGCCGCACCCCGACGGGCCGAGCAGGGCGAAGAACGACCCGTCCTCGATCGTCAGGTCCAGGCCGTCGATGGCGGTCACGTCTCCCGGGTAGACCTTGCTCAGGGCGTCGATGCGGATGCTGGCCATCAGCTCTTGATCCCTCCGTGGAACCGGAACCCGTAGCGCCGGCTGACGAACAGGTAGAGCGCCACCACCGGCAGCGCGTAGACGAGCGAGAACGCCGAGATGAGAGGGAGATTCGCCTGCCCGCCCTCGGAGTAGAACGTGTACATCACGACACCGGCCGGGATCTTCGCCGGGTCGCGCAGCAGGATGTAGGAGGTCAGGAAGTCGCTCCACACGTTGACGAGCGCCCACACCGCGATCGTCGCGAGACCCGGGCGCACGACCGGCAGCACGACGTGGCGCAGCACCTGGGTGGGGCTCGCCCCGAACACGCGTGCGCTCTCCTCGTACGACTTGGGCGTGCCGTCCATGAAGTCCTTGAGGATGAAGATCGCCGCCGGCAGCAGGCCACCGGTCAGCACGAGCACCACGCCGGAGCGGTCGTCGATGAGGTTGAGCTGGAACATCAGCTGGAAGATCGGCACCATCGCCGCGGTCCCGGTGACGATCGAGCTGAGCAGCAGCAGCCCGTAGAGGATCCCGTTGCGGCCCGGGATGCGCACCCGCGAGAGGGCGTATGCCGCGAGCGCCGCGAGCGCTGTCACCCCGAGCATCGTGCCCACCGCCAGGTAGACGGAGTTCTCGAGGGAGGAGAAGGCGTACGGGTTCTCCGAGAGCTTGCGGAAGTTGTCCAGCGTCCAGTCGGGCCAGCTGACGTTGAGCCCCGGCCTCGAGTCGAACGGGGCGGTGACGAGCCACAGCATCGGGAGCGCCCAGAAGGCGATGACGACGGCGAGGAACGCCACGAGCGCGAGGCGACCGACGACGGACCGGGCGCTCCTGGGCCTCCGCGGGCGCGGGGGGCCCTGGAGTCTCTGCAGGGTGCGGGTGCTCATCGGCGCTCCCGGAGCAGGCGGACGTAGAACAGCGCGATGACGAGGTTGATGACGAGCATGATGAACGAGATGGCCGAGCCGTAGCCGAGCTGGCCGCCGTAGAGGGCCTTGTTGTAGATGAAGACGGGCAGCGTCTCGCTCTCGTGGTTCGGCCCACCGGCGGTCAGCAGGTAGGGCGAGAAGTCGTTGAACGTCCAGAGGCTGATCAGCAGGGTGTTGGTCAGCACGTGGCCGCGGATGTGCGGCAGGACCACGTCGCGCAGCTGGGCGAACGTGCCGGCCCCGGCCAGGCGCGCGGACTCCAGCTGCGAGGGCGGCACCGCCCCGAGCGCGGCGGAGAAGAGCAGCATCGAGAAGGCCGTGCCACGCCAGGTGTTGAAGACGATGATCGAGCCCATCGGGTGCTCGAGCAGCCACTCGGTCCCCGGCGTGTGCAGCAGGGCGTTGAGCGTGCCGCCCTGGCCGGACAGGTAGGCGACCCAGAGGAACGCGACGATCGAGCTCGGCAGGATCCACGCCAGCAGCACGAGGGTCTCGATGCCGGCCCGCACCAGCTTCGGGACGCTGCGCATCGTCCAGGCCAGCGCGAAGCCGGCGCAGGTCTGGCCGATGACCGCCGACCCGAGGACGAAGAGCATCGTCAGCCACAGCGAGTTGCGGAAGTCCGGGTCGGCGATCGCCTCGCGGAAGTTGTCCAGTCCCACCAGCTGCGGCGATGCCGCCTGCAGGCCGGTCAGGCGGTAGTCGGTCGCGCCGAGGTAGACCGTCCAGACCGCCGGCACCACGAGGAAGGCCACCACGAGGATCAGCGCGGGCGCGACGAACAGGGCGGCGCGGTGGCGTCCGAGGCCCGCCGCGTCACCGCTCGTGGCCGAGCGCCGCGGTCCCGGCGGGCGCGGCGCCCTCCCTGCGGGGAGCGCGTCCGAGGACAGGGCCGCCTCGGACGACGCGCCCGAGCCGGAGGAGAGCGACGTGGTCACCGGGTGCCCGCCTCCCCCAGCCGAGGCGGGCACCCGATGATCCTCATGAGGAGGCCACCTTGTCCGCTCCGCCGACGGCCTTCTCGACCGCTGCGCCGTACGCCTTGGCCGCCTCCTCCACGCTCTTGCCGGAGACGATGTCGGCCGTCGCCTGCTGCAGCGCCTGGGAGACCTGCGGGTAGACGGCCAGGCCCGGGCGGTAGTGCGTGACCGGCAGCACCTTCTCGGAGATGAACGACAGCAGCGGGTCCTTGGCCAGCACCTTCGCGTTGACGTCCTGGCGGGCCGTCACCTTGGCCGAGCCGTGCAGGAGGGCGTTGATCGCGTCGGCCGAGCCGATGAACTGCATGAGCTCCCAGGCCTGCTGGGGGAACTTGGTGTTGGGGTTGAGGAAGTAGCCGCCACCGCCGGACATCGAGACCTGGTCGGTGCCGCCGACCCCGCTTCCCGGCTCACGAGCCGGGATGAAGGCCCACCCGACGTCCGTGTTGCGCGAGGCCATCGGGTCATCGCCCTTGTCGGGGTTGATGACCGAGCGCCAGAAGTAGTCGCCCTCGAGGAGGATGCCGACCTTGCCGTCGGCGAAGGCCGCGAAGGACTGGTCCCGTCCCTTGGCGGCCTGCTGGAAGTTCTTGTCCTCCAGACCCTGGTCGAGCAGCTGCTTGTAGAAGGTCAGGACCTCCCGGACGGCCTTGGTGTCGCCCTGCCACTTGCCGTCGGAGTAGATCTCGGCGCCGGCCCCGGCGAGCAGCGGCAGCACGCCCTGCATCGTCGTGGCCTCACCCATCGCGGTACCGGCATTGATCTGGACCGGGTCGACGCCCTGGATCGACTTGAGCTTGGCACCGGCGTCGACGATGTCCTGCCACGACTTGGGCTGCCAGTCGGCGGGCAGCCCCGCCTGGGCGAAGAGCTTCTTGTTGAAGTAGAGGACGCGGCCGTCGGTGCCGGCCGGGATGCCGTAGACCTTGTCCTCGAAGGACACGTTCGCCTGCACGGCCTTGGGAATCTGCGACCAGCCCTCCCACGACGTGACGTTCGCCCCCGCGACGTCGCTGAGCGGCTTGAGGTAGCCGGCTTGGGCGAACTCACCGACCCAGATGCCGTCCAGCGCCATGACGTCCGCGCCCGCGCGGCTCTTGAGGTCGAGGGCGACCTTGGTCTTGTACTGCTCGTCGTCCACACCGGACGGCTGGAAGGTGACCTTGACGTTGACGCCCTTGGCCTTCTGCTGCTTGGTGAACTGGGGGATGACGTAGTTGGCGTACCAGTCGGCCTCGTCCGCGTTCTTGCCGCCGGCGATCGAGTTCGAGGTGATCGTCAGCGTCACGTCCTTGGCGCCGGCGTTCTGCGACGGGCTGCTCGCGGTGGAGGAGCGGTCGCAGGCTGCCGCGCCGACGATGGCCAGGCTCGACACGAGGACGGCCAGGACCGTCCGCCGGGAAGTGCGGTGAGCTGCGGAGTACGCCGTGCGCGGGCCGGCTGCGGACGCTCGTGGTGTCGTGGGATTCATCGATCGGCTCCTTCTCTGGTGGGTCAGAGGTGGTGTTTCAGGCGACGTTCAGGCGATGAGCACCTCGGTGCCGCGCGACCGGGCGAGTTGAAGGGTCGGGTGGTCCTCGGGCGTGGTGGTGATCAGGGTCGAGACAGCGGAGAGGTCGCAGACCCGGATGGACCCCTGCCCCGGGAACTTCGTGTGGTCGGCGAGGAGGACGACGCGTCCGCCCACGTCGAGCAGCAGCCGCTTGGTGGGCACCTCGACCGACGTCGTGTCGAGGATCCAGCCGTGCGGGTCGATCCCGCTGGTCCCCAGGAAGACGGTCGCGGCGTGGACGCGCCTGAGCGCCTCCTCCGTGAGCGGTCCGACGAGGGAGTGGTACGCCCGGCGTACCGATCCGCCGACGAGGACGAGGTCGACCACCGGGTCCGCTCTCAGGATGTCGAGCACGGCGAGGCTGGGCGTGATGACGGTGATCGACCGGCCCCTCAGCTCGCGCGCCAGCGCACCGGTCGTCGTGCCGATGTCGAGGAGGACTGTGTCGCCGTCGCGCACGAGCGCGGCCGCACGCCTGGCGATGGCTCGCTTCTCGGCAGCCGACTCGTCGGCGACCACCTCGTACGGGCGGTCGATCTCGACGTCCGTCAGCGGCGCTGCGCCGCCGTGGACACGCATGACGAGACCGGCATCCGACAGCTCGGCGAGGTCACGCCGGATGGTGGCCGGGGACACCCCGAAGCGCGCGACAAGGTCCTGCACCGAGACCGCTCCGTCTCGTAGCACATCCGTGATTGCACGATGCCGCGCGTAACGCACGCTTGCACTGTTGCACAGAACTGATCGGAAATGAGCGTTGCTGCGCGCTTGGCTTTTTCCGGGTTGATCGTGGCGTCTATCCGTCGGCACAGCACTGTCGGTGGTCGACGTACGTTCGACAGATGGCCGACCTCTAGCACCATGCAAGCCAGGCAACCCGCTCCGACCCGGACGATCCGGGCTACGGTGGGCACAGCCTCACCTCGGGGCACATGCCCCCTCGCCCGCGAGGGGAGTTAGCTGGACTGCTGCGATGGATTCCCTCTCACCCGGCACGACCGCCTCCGACTCCAGTAGCCAGACGGCGTCCGAGCTCCACAACGCCTCTGTCGACGAGGACGCCGCGCTGCAGGGTGCGTGCGCACAGGTGCACCTGCCGACGGGGTCCATGTGCATCAAGCACCACGGCCACGAGGGCTCGTGCGACTTCGTCGGCCCCGGCGAGGCGGACGACCGCCTCGCCGAACGCAAGACCGCCGAAGACTGGTGACCTGAGCAGCTCGAACCCGAGGTCCCGCGCGGCGGAAGCCTGGCGACAGGAAAGTTGCTCGGCCCCGAAGGGCGACGACGTTCAGGTCGCCAGCGCGGCGACCTCGTCCGGGTCGAGGGCCGGGGCGTCCGTCCTCGACAGCGTGATCATCGCCAGCTCGACGAGCTCGCGCTCCTCGATCCCGTGCCCGAGCGCGGCCAGCCGGTTCGCGACCGTCGTCTCCGTGTCGTCGCCGGTGAGGTCCACCGCCGCCACGAGGAACACCCGGCCCGGTCCCACGAACTCGAGGTGCAGGAACGTCACCCGCTCGACCTCGCCGCTGCCCTGCAGGTCGTCGTACGCCTGCCGCCACAGCTCCGGCCGCACGGCCTGCCCCACGAGGAAGTCGCGGTTGCGCCCGATGAGGAAGATCGCCACCACCCCGAGCAGCAGCCCGACGAGGATCGAGCCGGCCGCGTCGTAGACCGCGTTCCCGGTCACCTGGTGCAGGAAGATGCCGAGCCCCGCGATCACCAGACCGACCAGCGCGGCGGCGTCCTCGGCGAAGACCGCCCGCAGCGTCGGGTTCGAGGTGTTGGCGACGAACCGCAGCGGGTGCAGCCCCCGCCGGCGCGCCTCCGCCCGGGTCTGCCGCGACGCCTGGAAGAACGACACCCCCTCGAGCACGAAGGCGACGCCGAGCACGACGTACGCCCAGAAGTACGACGTCTCGCCCTCCTCGTGGGTGAGCGCCGTGATCCCGTGCCACACCGACACGACGGCGCCGGCCCCGAAGAGCCCGAACGCCGCGAACATCGACCACACGTACGCCTCGCGCCCGTAGCCGAACGGGTGCGACGCGTCCCGCGGCTTGCCGGCGCGCCGCTCGGCGATGAGCAGGAAGATCTCGTTGCCCGCGTCCGCCCACGAGTGCGCCGCCTCCGCGACCATCGAGGCCGACCCGGTGATGACCGCGACGATCGACTTCGCCAGAGCGATGAGCGCGTTGGCGACCAACGCGACGATCACGGTGAGGAGGCTCTCGCCCTGCTGGCCCTGCTCGTCCTTCGCCGTGTCAGCCATGCATCGCAGTCTTCCGCTCGGGGGTCACCCGCTCAAGAGGCGCTCGAGCGGCACACGCCGCATACCCGGAGAGGGCGTATGCCGTTCGCTGCCTCCCCGGGTCACCCGCGCACCCAGCGCAGCACCGTCTACCGCAGCCCGCTCACTCGGGCGCGTGGCGCACGACGTCGAAGCGGGTCCGCGCGTGGCCGGCATACCCCCGTCCCGAGGTCTCGTGCTCGACGGACACCTCGCCGCCGGAGCGCGTCACGACGACGCGCGTCGTGAGCCGCTCGGGCTCACCGGCAGCGTCGTCGTGCGTGACCGTGAGGCCGTCGTCCTCGACGAGGAGCGACTCCCAGCGGCCGTCGACGACCGGGTCGAAGACGTGCAGCTCGATGCTCTCGGGCCGGTAGCCGTCGGTCGACGCGGGGACCTCGGTCCACATCGGGATCCCGGCGCCGGCGCGGGCGAAGAGAGGGATGCGCTCGCGCGGCGTCTCCACCGTGATCCGCTGGCCACCCGGGTGCAGCTGGCCGGTGTACCAGTCGTACCAGTCGCCGGCGGGCAGGTAGACCGAGCGGGACGTCATCCCGGCCTCGGTGACGGGGGCGACGAGCAGGTCGCGGCCGAAGAGGTACTGGTCGTCGACGTCGACGACCTGCGGGTCGTCCTGGAAGTCGAGCACCAGCGGCCGCTGGACCGGCTCGCCCGTCTCGGACGCCCGCACGAAGGCCGAGTAGATGTAGGGCATGAGCCGGTAGCGCAGGCCCACCGCCTGCCGGGTCAGCTCGTGGATCTCGGGGCCGAACGACCACGGGTACTGGTCGATGTTGCCCGTCTCGGAGTGGTTGCGGCAGAACGGCGTGAGCACCCCCATTTGGAACCAGCGCAGGAACAGCTCCGGGTTGGTGTCGCCCTGGAAGCCGCCGATGTCGGCGCCGACGAACGGCTGGCCCGACAGGCCGAAGCCGCACGCCATCGGCATGCTGACCCACAGGTGGTCCCAGCGGGCCTGGTTGTCGCCCATCCAGTTCGCGGCGTAGCGCTGGATGCCGGCGAAGCCCGCCCGCGACAGGATGAACGTGCGCGCCTCGGGCCGGGCCGCGCGCAGGCCCTCGATCGTGCCCATCGCCATGAGCAGCGCGTACTGGTTGTGGTAGCGCTCGTGCGAGGCGCGGCCCTTGTCGAAGAGCATCCGCTCCGGAGGGATCTCGCCCGTCGCCGGCTCGTTCATGTCGTTCCAGATGCCGGCCAGACCCGACTCGACGTGCTTGGCGTTGAGGTCGCCCCACCACGCCCGCGCCTCCGGGGTGGCGAAGTCCGGGAAGGCGGTGTTGCCCGGCCAGACCTGCCCGATGTAGGTGTCGCCGCCCTCGGTGCGGCAGAAGACGTCCTTGGCGAGGCCGTCGTCGTAGACCTCGTAGCCCGGGTCGTGCTTGACGCCCGGGTCGACGATCGAGATGGTCCGGAAGCCCTGGTTGGCCAGGCCCTTGAGCATCCCGGCCGGGTCGGGGTAGCGCTCCGAGTCCCACGTGAAGACGCGGTAGCCGTCCATGTAGTCGATGTCGAGCCAGATCGCGTCGCACGGGAACTCGTCGTCGCGGTAGCGCCTGGCGATGACCTCGATGTCCTGCTGCTTGTAGGCGTGCCAGCGGCAGTGGTGGTAGCCGAGCGACCAGATCGGCGGCAGCGACGCCCGCCCGGTCAGCCACGTGTAGCGCTCGAGGATGCTCGCCATCGACGGCCCGGCGAAGACGTACTCCGTCCACTGGCCGCCGTGGAAGGAGACGCGGTACTCGTCGTCGCCGCTGAACTCGTAGGACCCGCGGTAGCCGTTGTCGACGAACGAGCCCATCGCCGCCCCGGTCTCGGCGTCGCGCCGGTAGAAGAACGGGATGCTGACGTAGTACGGGTCGAACTCGGTGCTCGACATGTCGGCGCGCGGGTCGTCCGGGTCGAGGCCGGCGCGGAATTCGGCCGTCGAGTGCTCGTTGAGGACGTCGGTGTTCCACAGCGTGAAATCGCGCCCGCGCCGGTTGTGCCGGCCGCCCTTCTCGCCGAGGCCGTAGATCGCGTCGTGACGCCCGATGCGCCGCCGCGTCGTCCACGCGTCGTTGAGGGTGGCGTAGGTCCAGTAGCGGCCCTCGGCGTCGGCCGCCGACTCGAGCACCACGGAGCCGTCGGTGCGGTGCACGTCGACCCGGAACGGGTCGAGCCACAGCGTCACGACCAGCTCGTCCGTCACCAGCTTCCACGCGCCGTCCGACTCCTGCGCCTGCCAGGCCACCCCCTCGCCACCGTCGGGGCCGAGCGGGTCGACGCACACGGCATACGTCGGCTGCTCGTCGAACGCTCCCCCGCGGCTCAGCTGGAGGCGCACGACGTCGGGGCGGACGGGCTCCACCCGGAGCAGCTCGCCGTGCAGGCGGGCGAGCAGCCCGCGCTCGGTCTGCTCGACGGAGTCGACGTGCTCGAAAAGGATGAAGTGGTCGGTCCTCATGCGACCCACCCTGCCAAAGAGCGCGGCCCGTGACGACCTCCCGCTCGCCCGTCGAACGCGCTTTGATGGGTCCATGACGCAGCACCCGGACCCAGCCCAGCCGTCGACCGCGGCGCAGCCGTGCACCGTCGTGCCGGGCGACGCGCTCAGCCCCGCCGACCCGACGCCGGGGATGAGCCGGCAGGTCGCCCTGCAGACCGAGACGATGTGGTCGGGCACCGTCGACACCGAGGCCGGCGCCGTCTCCGGGTGGCACCACCACGGCGACCACGACACGACGCTCTACGTCGTGTCGGGCCGGATGCGGCTCGAGTCCGGGCCGGGCGGGTCGGTCGTCGCCGAGGCCGGGCCGGGTGACTTCCTGCGCGTCCCGGCGGGGGCCGTGCACCGCGAGTCGAACCCGGGCGACGGCACCTCGCGGGCCGTCATCGTGCGCTGCGGGTCGGGCACCCCGACGGTCAACGTCGACGGGCCGGCGCCCGCCGACGAGGCCTGAGGGGCCGGGCAACCCCGTGCGGTCGTCGATCACGGTCACCGGTGACGCCGATGCCGCGCTGGCCTGGAGCCGCTACGAGACGCTCTCGCTCTGGAAGACCTGGTCACCGCAGATCTCCGACGTCATCGCGGCCTCGCCGACGCTCGCGACCGGGCTGACGGGGCTCGTCGTCGGACCGCTCGGCGTGCGCGTGCCGTTCGAGGTGCTCGACGTGGACGCCGAGGCGATGGAGTGGCGCTGGCACGTGCGGTACGGCCCGGTGCGGGCCACCCTCGAGCACACCGTCCGGCCGGCTCCGGGCGGCTGCTCGACCGGCCTCGTCATCGACGGGCCGCCGGTCGTCGTGCTCGGCTACCGGCCGCTGGCCCAGCTGGCGCTGGGGCGCCTCGTCCGGCAAGACCTCTGACCGAGGGCTCGGGCCGGCTCGGTCAGTCGGCGGCGCCCTCGAGGACGGCGTCGAGCTCGTGGTCCTCGAGCGCCTCGACGCAGCGCGCGACCAGGGCGAGGACGGCCGGATCCGCGTCCAGCGCCACGAGGTCCTTCGCCGGCCCCTCGAACCTGGTGGGACGCACGGCCGAGGCCAGCACCAGGGGCGCCCCGTCCGAGAGCAGGGGCCGCAGCGTCACGTCCTCACGAGTCAGGGTGCCGACGTAGACGGGCTCGAGCCCCGCGCCCGCGTCCGGTGTGCGCACGACGACCAGGTGCACGTCGTCCGTGGCGACGGCCACGCTGATGACCCGCTTCACCGTCGCGAGCGCGAACGAGCCGATCGCACTGAGGTAGAGGGCGTTCCGCTCGCTCGGGGTGCGTCGGCGCAGCATTCCGCGGCCGCTCGACGAGGCACCGGGTCCGCGCTCCGCGACGACGTCGAGCGTCGGGTAGCGGACCACGACCGTGACGTAGGCACGCGACGTGTCGGGGTGCCGGCCCGCGTCGACGCAGGTGCACGAGCTCTCGGCGGCCGCGAACTCCGCCTCCAGCTCGGCGATCACGGTGTGCGGCTCGTGGTCGGCGAGCGCGTGCCACTGGTCGTCGACGACGGCGGCCCGGTGCTGCGTGATCACGGAGCGCGCCACGTCGAGCGTCCGCACGAAGTGGTCGGCCTCGGTCTCGGCCTGAGCCTTGGCCTTCGCCCGGGCGGCGCGCTTGAAGACCGAGACCTCTGGCTGCGCGGCGCGAAGAGCCTTGCGCTCCAGCATCGCCCGCTCCTTGGCCGGCAACGTCGTCGAGGTCGATGAGTCGGGGCGCCGTCGCAGAGGGTGGTTGTCCAGGTGCAGCGAGGTCAGGGTCCCCTCGACCGACTGCAGCCCGTGGAGGTCCTCCGCCTCCTGGGCGGCGCGGGCCCGGCGCTCGAGGTCGACGAGCTGTTGTGCCCGCGCGCCTCGGCCGTCCTTCGCGTCACCGGCCGAGTGGGGGCGCGCGCCGACGCCGAGCGCTCCCGGTCCCCCGGCTCCCCGGGTGGCGTCGTCGATCACGGCACGCAGGCCGGACGCCGACGAGCGGAGCCGCACCCCGGGTGCGACCCTCAGCGGGAGGTCCATGTCAGGGTTCCACCCGGCCGACCGAGGTGAGGAGTCCGTCGAGTGCCCACTCGCCGTGGGGAGCGTCCGCCGCGTCCGAGGCTTCACCGGAAGCCCCCGATGGGGCCCCCGCCGAGACCCCCGCCGGAGCCTCGGCAAGAGCGGCAGGCTGGGTTGCGCTCGAGGACGCGCGGGCTCGCAGGCTCGCCAGCCAGCTCCCCCGGTCGGTCCCGTATGCGTCGCCGACCGTCGCGGCCACGGGCTCCGTCGCCTCGTCGGCGAGGGTCCAGAACGTCCACCCGCGCGGCGGAGTGGGCCAGCCGGGGTCGGGCATCCAGTCGTCGTGCGGCGCCCAGGCCTCGGGCGGCGCGGGCCACCCAGGAGGAGCGTTGAACCGAACCGACATGTCTCACACCCCGATCGACCGTTCACGCGCAGCCGGCCCCGAGCGCGGCTGACGAGCACAACGTACGCCCGCACACGGTCAAAGTCAGCGAAATGGACAAATCCGACCGCGCTCGTATAGGTCGGCACGTGGCCGACTGTCTGGGTCGACGCTCAGGGTCGGCACTCGGGTCTTCACTCAGGGACGGTTCGGGGCCGGTTGGGGGTCGACCCCGATGGGCACCGCCCGTCAGCACCGGAAGGCTGATCCCATGACGACCAGCACGCTCTCCCCGGCTCGGCCCGCAGGCACGACAGCCACCACAGTGGCCCCCGCCGGCGCGGCGACGACCACGACGTCGGACGTCCTCGACCGGGCACCGCTGCTCGCACTGCTCGTCCCGCTCGTGCTCTTCGCCCACGGCATCGTCGACTGGGTCGACGGCCTCGACCAGCTGGGCAAGCCGGGGGAGCTCGTCGAGCTCGGTGGCCTGGGTGGCATCGCCAGCGCCCGCGAGCCGGGCGCACTGACCGTCGCGGCCGGCATACTCCTCGTCGCCTCGGTGGGCGGATTCGCTTGGCTGACAGCGGCGCTCGGCCGACGCCTCGAGCACCTGCCTGTCGCGGTGCCGACCGCCCTGCTGGCCGCCTTCGGCGCCGGAGCGACAGCCGCGGTCTGGCTGGGGCACGTCTCCGGCCTGCTCGGCACGGACCTGCCGGCTGCCCTGACGTGGGGAGGCCCGGCGCTCACCGCCGCCGCGCTCGGCGTCGTCCTCGTCGCGCTCACCGTCGAGGGCCGCCTGCCCGCCGGCTCCCTCGCACTGGCTGCCCTGGCCGCCGGGGTGCTGCTCCTGCCCTGGGGCCTGGTCCCGCTCGGAGCGCTCCTGCTCCTCATTGCCCTCGCCCCCCTGACGCGTACGGCGTCGGACTGAAACCTTGCCGAATCTTGAAGATCGCGTGACCGACCAACCGCCCGGTAGCCCCCGAGGATGAGGCCTGTCGCCCACACCAGGGCGAGAAGCACCGTCCCCCACCCCACGGGAGCTCACACATGCGTCACCCCAGCCTGACCCGACGCGGCGCGATCGCCGTCGCGTCGCTCGCCCTGGCCTCCACGGCCGCCCTCGGCGGCCTCGCCACCGCCGCGACCGCCGCCACGCAGGCCGAGCCGGCCTCGACGCCGGTCACCATCAACACGCCCGACGGCCAGCTCATGAGCTACATCGTCAACGCGCGCATCGCCAACCCCGGCCAGACCCGCCTGGTCGAGAAGGCCGTCACGGAGGCCGGCGGCGTCGTCGTCCAGTCGTGGCCGCAGATCGGCGTCGTCATCGCCCACTCGAAGGTCTCGACCTTCCGCGCCGACGTCGTCGCCAAGGGCGGCAACACGGTCGAGTCGGTCGGCGCCAGCCGCACCGTCGAGGTCTCAGAAGGCACACCCGAGGGCGCCGGGGCGGCCTGGGGTCGCGGCGCCTCCGGCTACAAGCAGGGCGCGAAGAAGGACGCCAACGGCGACGTCGAGTCCGACACCACCCCGGCGGCGACGACCGACCCGCGTGAGAGCGAGCAGTGGGACCTGCAGATGATCAAGGCCGACCAGGCCCACAAGATCACCGACGGCTCCCGCAACGTCCTCGTCGGCGTCCTCGACTCGGGCATCGACCCCGACCACCCCGACCTCGCCGCCAACATCGACGTCGCCGACTCGGTCAACTGCACCGACGCCGGCCGCCCCGACCTCTCGGCCACCGGGTGGTACCCGACCACGAGCGACCACGGCACCCACGTGGCCGGCACGATCGCCGCCGCCCGCAACGGTGTCGGCATCGTCGGCGTCGCGCCCAACGTGCGGATGGCCGCGGTCAAGGTCGTCAACGACGCCGGCTACATCTACCCGGAGTACGCCGTGTGCGGGTTCGTCTGGGCGGGCCTGAAGCACATGGACGTCACGAACAACAGCTACTACGTCGACCCGTTCGAGTTCTACTGCGACGACCAGCCCGACCAGCACGCCGCCAAGGAGGCCGTGCGCCGCGCCGTCGAGTGGTCGACGAAGCAGGGGGTCGTCCACGCGGCGGCAGCCGGCAACTCGGCCCACGACCTCGCCGACAAGTCGTCGTTCAAGGACACGACGAGCCCCGACGACCAGCCCAAGGCCGGCCAGGTCTCGCGCACGCTCAACAGCGGCTGCGAGGACATCCCGACCGAGCTCGACGGCGTCGTCACCGTCTCCTCGCTCGAGCGCTACCCGGCGGGCACGCTGCAGAGCCGGCTCTCCTCGTTCAGCAACCGTGGCCTCGGCAAGATCGACGTCGCCGCCCCCGGCTCGCGCATCCTGTCGACGATCGTGACGAACAACGGCTACGGCACCAAGAGCGGCACGTCGATGGCCTCGCCGCACGTCGCCGGTGTGCTCGCGCTCATGAAGTCGGTCCACCCGACGTGGACGCCCGCGCAGATGATCGAGAAGCTGCGCCAGCAGGCCGACGACCAGGCCTGCAGCGCCGCCACCGGCGGCCCGGCCTGCGTCGGCCCGGTCGAGGACAACAGCTTCTTCGGTGAGGGTGTCGTCGACGCCCTCGACGCCGTGAGCTGAGCTCGCACCACCACCATCACCACCACTGAGCGCCCCGTCCCACGAACGCGTGGGGCGGGGCGCTCACTCGTGTGCGGCGGGACTGGCTCAGGGCCGGTGGTGCAGGGTGCGGACCGTGCGCACGAGCAGGATGAGCGCGACGAGCTGGCTCACCGCGACGACGACGACCAGCGCTGGCAGCGACCGGTCGTAGAGCCACCCGGCCACGAGGCCGCCGACGATCGCGAACGCGCCCTGCACCCCGGCGAAGACGCCGTATGCCGTCGCGCGCCTCGGCGCCTCCACGACCTCCGCGACCAGCGCCTTCACCGTCGAGTCCTGCACGCCGTAGGCCAGGCCCCACACGGCGACCCCGACCAGGGCGAGCCAGACGGTGCCCGACAGGGCCAGCGGGGGCACGAGCGCGACGAGCACCGGCACGGCATACAGCACGGAGCCGCCGCGGCGGTCGTAGACGAGCCCCACACCGACGGCCGCGAGCGCCTCCACGCCCATCGCGCCGGCATACACGACCGGGACGGCCGCGACGGGGACGACGTGGTTGACGGTCAGGTGGTAGCCGATGATGCCGAAGGTGACGAGGCCGCCGGTGGTGAGGCCCGCGGCGAACGCGTAGCCGAAGAACTCGCGCGGCAGCCCGGACCCGACGGCGTCGGCGAACCAGCCGCGCAGCCCCCGGCGGGCCGGGGCCCCCGGCGCCGCAGCGACCTCCGGGGAGCCGGGCGGGTCGTAGACCGACGGGTCCGGCACCCGGGAGCGGATCACGGCGAGCAGCAGCATCGCCGCCGCACCGGGGACCGCGAGGACCGCCATGCCGGGCCAGATGACACCGGTCGCCGCGACGACTCCCGCGACGACGAGCGGACCGGTGAGCGCGCCGATCTGGTCGAGCGCCTTGTGCAGACCGAACCCGCGGCCACGCCCGACCGCCGAGGCGACGTGCGCGAGCAGCGCCGACTTCGACGGGCTGCGGACCGCCTTGCCCGAGCGCTCGAGCAGGATGAGGACGGCCGCGAGGACGAGCCCGAACCCGCCGACGAAGGGCGTCACGGCCAGCAGCGGGACGCAGACGGCGGTGAGGCCGTAGCCGAGGATCGTCAGGCCCCAGTAGCGACCGGTCCGGTCGGCCAGCGGCCCGAACACGAGCCGCAGGACCAGCGCCATCGCCTCCCCGGCACCGGTGACGAGACCGACCACGAGCGCGCTCGCGCCGAGCGAGGCGAGCAACGGCCCGTACATCGAGCGCGCGCCCTCGTAGACCATGTCGGCCGCGAGGCTGACGAAGCCGAACCACCACACGACGCGCCAGGCCGACCAGCGTCCCGGAACGTGGTCGCTCGTCTCGGCGGCGGCCGTCCTGCGCGCGGGATCGCTCATGGCCGCAACGTAGCAACCGCACCTGCACGCACGGGCCTAGCCTTGATCCGTGAGCAACCCCGACCGCCATCCCGCCGAGGTCGTCTGCGGGGCCGATGCGCCCGAGCCCGGAGTCACCGTGCTGCCCTACCGCGAGGTCCCGCTCGGCGGTCCCCGGGCGATGCCGGTCCGCCGCAGCCTGCCCCAGCGCGAGCGCAGCCTCATCGGGGCCTGGTGCTTCGTCGACCACTACGGCCCCGACGACGTGTCGCAGACCGGCGGCATGGTCGTCCCCGGCCACCCGCACACCGGGCTGCAGACCGTCTCGTGGCTCTTCTCCGGCGAGGTCGAGCACCGTGACACCACGGGCGCGCACGCGTTCGTGCGGCCGGGCGAGCTCAACATCATGACCGCCGGCTCGGGAATCGCCCACTCGGAGTACTCCACCCCCGGGACCACCGTCCTGCACGGCGCGCAGCTGTGGGTCGCGCTCCCGGAGGCCGACCGCTTCACGACGCCGGGGTTCGAGCACTATGTGCCGCCGGTCACCGAGGTCGACGGTGCCCGCGTCCTCGTCTTCCTCGGCACCCTCTTCGGGCAGACCTCGCCCGTGACGATGTTCTCCGACCTCGTCGGTGCCGAGGTCACCCTGCCGCCCGGCGCGACCCTCACCATCGAGGTCGACCCCACCCACGAGCACGGGCTGCTCTGCGACACCGGCACGCTCGGCGTCGGCGACGCGACCGCCAAGCCCGGCGAGATCGTCTTCCAGCCGACCGGGGCCGAGCGCATCACCGTCGAGGCGGGCGCCGACGAGCCGACGCGCTTCCTGGTCCTCGGCGGCACGCCCTTCGGCGAGCAGATCGTCATGTGGTGGAACTTCATCGGCCGCAGCCACGACGAGGTCGTCGGCTTCCGCGAGGACTGGCAGCGCGAGCGCGAGGCCCGCGAGCAGGGGTCGTATGCCGCCGCGCCGCCCGACTCCCGCTACGGCACCTTCCCCGATGCCTGGCACCACACCCTCCCCGCCCCCGAGCTCCCCAACCTCCGCCTCCGCCCCCGCGGCTGACACCTCCACACGTCGAGTGGGCACTTCCACGCGTTTGTCCACAGGGAACGGGACGTGCGGCTGTGGAGAAGTAGCGACAAAGTGCCCACTCGACGTGAGGGGGTGAGCGGGAGCGCGCCCGGGCCACGAGCGCCCCCAGACCCCCAAGGCTGGACACCGAGGAGGGAGCATCCGGGCGGGTGGGGTAAGCATTGGTCCATGCGCGCGACGACGATCCATGCCCCCGGCGACATCCGACTCTCCGAGGTCCCCGACCCGACGATCGAGGAGCCGACCGACGCGATCGTGCGCGTCGTCGCCGGCTGCATCTGCGGCTCGGACCTGTGGCCCTACCGGGGCGCCAACCCGATCACCGCCGGCTCGACCATCGGCCACGAGGCGGTCGGTGTCGTCCAGGAGACCGGCGCCGACGTGCGCGACTTCCGCAAGGGCGACTTCGTCGTCATCCCGTTCGTCCACTGCGACAACACGTGCCCGCACTGCCGGGCCGGCATGACCTCGGTCTGCGACCACCAGGGCTGGACCGAGAGCGGCCAGGCCGAGCTCGTCCGCGTCAACCAGGCCGACGGCAGCCTCGTCAAGACCGACGGCATGCCCGACGACGCGCTCATCCCGTCCCTGCTGACCCTCGCCGACGTCATGGCCACGGGCTGGCACGCCGCCGTCTCCTCGCGCGTGAGCCCCGGCGGCACCGCCGTCGTCATCGGCGACGGCGCGGTCGGCCTGTGCGGCGTCATCGCCGCCAAGGAGCTCGGCGCCGAGCGCATCGTCGCGATGTCGCGCCACGAGCCGCGCCAGCAGCTGGCCCGCGAGTTCGGTGCCACCGACGTCGTGGCCGAGCGCGACGACGCCGGTGTCGAGGCCATCCTCGAGCTGACCGGCGGCGTCGGCGCCGACTCGGTGCTCGAGTGCGTCGGCACCGACCAGTCGATGAAGACGGCCTTCCGCATCGCCCGCCCCGGCTCGAGCGTCGGCTTCGTCGGCGCCCCGCACGGTGTCGAGCTGCCCGTCCGTCAGATGTTCGTGCGCAACGTCGGCCTCGCCGGTGGCATGGCGCCCGTCCGCACCTACCTGCCCGACCTGCTGGGCCGCGTCCTCGACCGCCGCATCGACCCCGGCAAGGTCTTCGACCTGACGCTCCCGCTCGACGAGGTCGCCGAGGGCTACAAGGCCATGGACGAGCGCCGCGCCATCAAGGTCCTCCTGCGGCCCTGATGCCGACCCGACCAAGCCGACGGCGCCGCGGCTCCGAACCCCGCGAGTGAGCACGCGACCCGAGCACCCACGCGACCCGGCCCGCGCGCTGGCTGGCAGCTCCCGGCATACGCCCTCGACCCTGCGACAGAGACGGAGCACGAGGTGACGCACGCCCGCCTACTCGACACGGCTGCACCCGAGGCGCCGCAGGGCATCGCCCTCGTGCTCCACGGCGGCGCGGCCCGACGCGGCACGGCGCGCGTGAGCCCGACCCAGCTCTCGGTGCTGCGGATGGTGCCGATCGCCGCACGCATCGCCCGCGCCGTCAACGGTGAGGTCGCCGTGCTGCGCCTGCTCAACTCGACCCGGGGCTGGGACGCGACCCACACCCCCGTCGACGACGTCCACTGGGCGCTGGGCCAGGTCGCCGAGCGGTTCGGGCCCGGGCTGCCCGTCACGCTCGTCGGGCACTCGCTCGGCGGTCGGGCCGCGCTGCTCGCCGCGCGCGAGCACCCGGTCGTCAGCGCCGTCGCGCTCAACCCGTGGGTCTACCCCGACGAAGGACAACGCACGAACCTCTCGGGCCGCAACGTGCTCATCGTCCACGGCGACGAGGACCGGGTGGCCCGGCCGCGCAACTCCGCGTCGGTCGCACGCGACCTCGCCCGGACGGCCGACCACGTCGGCTACGTCACCGTGACGGGCGGCAAGCACGCGATGCTGCGCCGGCACGAGGTCTTCGACGGGCTGGCCGCCGACTTCACCGCCGCGACGCTGCTCGGCCGAGCGAGCGTCGGCGCCGTCGGTCGGGTGCTCGCCGGCGAGGAGTGGGTCGAGGTCTGAGCGGCCGCACGCGCACGGGCGCAGCACCCCTTCCACGGGGTGACCTTGCTTTTGCGGAGGTCCGTTTCGCGCAATACAGTCGGGAGTATCCCCTCCATGACCGGTCCGACACCGAAGTGAGGACCAGGATTGGCCCCTAGATTTGCGTCAGTCGATGACTACATCGCGTCCTACCCGGAGGAGACGCGGGCGCAGCTTGCCGGGGTGAGACGGGCCATCAAGAAGGTCGCGCCGCACGCTGCCGAGAAGATCAGCTACGGCATGGCCACCTTCACGGTCGACGGCAAGCCGCTCGTCTACTACGCCGGCTGGAAGAACCACGTGGGCCTCTACCCGGTGCCGACCGGGAGCCCGGAGTTCGAGGAGGCCATCGCGCCCTACCGGCGCGCGAAGGACACCGTGCGCTTCCCGGTCAGCCGGCCGGTCCCCCTCGAGCTGGTCGGTGAGATCGCCCGGCTGTGCCTCGCCCGCCGCGCCGACGTGTCCGAGAGCCCCAAGAGCTGACGTCCGGACGGGCCCGGCTACCCGCGGCCTCCACCTGGTGGGCGCGACTCCGGTGTGATCTGCGTCTCACCTTTTGCCCGTTGGGCGCTCATTCGAGCCGAAAACACGGACATACGGCGACAGAAGCGGCGCGGCTCCGTTACCGCGGCGTGACTTTTACCTTTCGACTCATCTAGTCTTCGGTGGTCCGTCCAACAGGTCGGGCTCTCGCGTGGTGGACCGCCTAGTCCTGTCACCACCTTGCGAGAAGAACCAAACCTTGTGACAGGAGCGGAGGAACCACACGTTTCTCCGGGCGTCCGGCGCAACGACTCCGGACGTCCTTGGGGTTAAGCCACGGCCCCCGCGCGACGAAGTCTCGTCCGTCGGGTCCGTGACCGGGCACCTTTCCGCCCGAACCCGACAGCTAACTTCGTAGGCGCGGAGAGGCACAGCCGTGATCAACGACACCACCCGTGGGCGCCACCGCGCGCCCGGACGCCACAACCCCCTGAGCGAGCTCAAGCTCCTCGCCCGCGAGTCGGCCCAGCCGGCCCTGAAGGCAGGCGCCCTCGTGGCCGCCACCGGCGGCCTCGTCGCCGGGTTCGCCAACCCCGCGAGCGCCGACTCCCTGTCCCCGGCCGCGGCCAAGGCCGCCGGCGCCAACGCGGCCGTCGCCCCGCAGGGCGCTCCGGCCGCCGTCGGCCCGGCCGCCGCCGCCGCCCCGGCCGCCTCGACGGCCCTGTCCAAGATCGGCTTCGCGCCGGCAGCGCAGCAGGCCACCGCCCAGCGCGTGGCCACGTCGAAGCCGCAGGTCATCCAGGACGTGCAGCTGCAGGCGCAGCGCGCCGCCGCGCAGGCTGCGGCCGCCAAGGCTGCCGCTGCCAAGGCTGCCGCCGAGCGCCAGGCCGCTGCCCAGCGCGCCTCGCGCGACCTGACCCGGAGCACGCTGACCAACAGCACCTCGACCACGAAGTCGGGCAGCAACGGCTACACCCCCGGCGCCTCGGCCGGCATGCGGGCCTCCCACAACTGGGCCACCGCCGGCCAGTGCACGTGGGGCGCCCTCAACCAGTGGTACCAGTCCGAGGGCTACTACCCCGGCGGCTGGACCGGCAACGCGATGGCCTGGGCCTCGGGCGCGCGCTCCGCGGGCTACACCGTGAGCAGCACCCCGCGTACGCGTTCGATCATCGTGATGCAGCCCGGTGTCGCCGGCTCCTCGAGCGTCGGCCACGTCGGCTGGGTCACGGCCGTCAACGGCAACCAGGTGACGATCATCGAGATGAACGCCACCGCCGGCCCGTACAACTACGACACGCGCACGGTCACCCTGAGCGGCGGCATGTCGTTCATCTACGCACCGTGAGCCGAGCAGCTCGCTGACGCGGCTGTCGGCAAGGGGAGGGTGCCTTCGGGCGCCCTCCCCTTCTGCATGTCCATCGGACGCTTCCTGCGACATGGCCCACACTGCGGGCAAACGGGAATGATCGGCCGGCCCTGCTCCTTGTCGCCTAGGTAGTTGAAGGCTCCACCGAACGGGTGGGCCTCGACGGATCCGACAGTCCCCCACCTTGAGGAGCAGGCCTGTGAGCACGGCTTTCGAGAGCATCCGCATCGGCCGCTGGGACCTCCCCCAGCGCTTCGTCATGGCACCGCTGACGCGCAACCGCGCCGGCGAGGGCCAGGCACCGACCGAGCTCAACGCCGAGTACTACGGCCAGCGCGCGAGCGCCGGTCTCATCATCACCGAGGGCACCCAGCCCAGCGCCGTCGGACAGGGCTACCTCGACACCCCCGGCATCCACTCCGACGAGCAGGTCGCCGGCTGGCGCCTCGTCGCCGACGCCGTGCACCAGGGCGGCGGGCACGTCGTCGTGCAGCTCATGCACGCCGGCCGCATCGCGCACCCCGACAACAAGGGCGGCCTCGAGAGCGTCGCCCCGAGCGCCATCGCCGCCCCCGGCGAGATCGTGACCGCCAAGGGCCAGCAGCCGTACGTCGTCCCGCGGGCGCTCGAGACCGAGGAGATCCCCGGGCTCGTCGCCGAGTACGTCCACGCCGCGCGCCAGGCGGTCGCCGCGGGTCTCGACGGCGTCGAGGTCCACGCCGCCAACGGCTACCTGCCGCACCAGTTCCTCGCCCCGTCGAGCAACCAGCGTACGGACGCCTACGGCGGCTCGCCGGAGAACCGGGCGCGCCTGACCGTCGAGATCACCAGGGCCGTGGCCGAGGCCATCGGCGCCGACCGCGTCGGCATCCGCATCTCGCCCGCCCACAACATCCAGGGCGTGCTCGAGGAGGACGAGGCCGACACCGCCGCGACCTACGAGGCGCTCGTCGAGGGCATCGCGCCGCTCGGCCTAGCCTACCTCAGCATCCTCGGCGACCCGGAGTCCGACATCGTGCGCGACCTGCGCAAGCGCTTCGGCGGTCCGGTCATCCTCAACTCGGGCTTCGGCTCGGTGACCCAGCTGGCCGACGTCGAGGACATCCTCGAGCGCGACCTCGGCGACCTCGTCGCCGTCGGGCGTGAGTTCCTCGCCAACCCGGACCTCGTGCGGCGCTGGCGCGAGGGCGCCCCGCTCAACGAGCCGAACCCGGACACCTTCTACGGCGGCGGCGCCGAGGGCTACACGGACTACCCCGCCCTCCCCTGAGCCCCGAACCCCGAGCCCGGCCACACGGCATACGACGTACGGCCGTGGTGACGGCGTGCCCACCCGACCCCGCGTCGGGTGGGCACTGCCGTATGCGTCAGCCGGGCTCGGGCGGGTCGCCCGGCCCTGCGAACGGCTGGCCCAGGGCCCGCTGCACCCACGTGACGTCGCGCGCGGCGCCGAACTTCCAGCCGATCCCGCGGTAGGTGCCGACGGGCTCGAAGCCCATCGCGGCGTGCAGCCGGCCGCTCGCCTCGTTGGGCTGGGTCATCCCCGCGGCCGCCATCCGGTACCCGCGGGCGGCGAGCCGGTCGAGCAACGCGGCATAGAGCAGGCGGCCGGCGCCGCGACCGTGACGGTCCGGCGAGAGGTAGACCGACACCTCGCACGACCAGCGGTAGGCGGCGCGCTCCTTGAACGGGCCGGCATACGTGTAGCCGCCGACCTCGCCGTCCTCCTCGAGCACGAGGAAGGCGTGGCGCGCCTGCGCCTTCGCGATCCGGCGCGCCATCTCGTGGGCGTCGGGCGGCTCGGTCTCGAAGGTGACCGTCGTGCCGGTGACGTAGGGCGCGTAGATGGCGGCGCACGCCGCGGCATCGGCGGCGGTCGCGTCGCGCACGAGCCGGTCGATCGGGTCGGGCATGCGGCGATGCTACGGCGCCGCGTCCTCGTCCTCCTGGTCCCGGCGGCGTCCGGGCCCGGCAGCGAAGCGCGACACGATGAAGGCCACGAACGTCACGAGGAACACCTGCCCGATGACGGCCTCGCTCGTCGCAGCCAGGCGGGCGAGGTTGGTGACCGCCACGAAGTCGCCGTAGCCGACCGTCGAGATGGTCACGAGGCTGAAGTAGGTGTAGACGGTCGTGGGGACCGGCTGGCCGAAGAACGGTTGCAGCGACAGGGCGTCGATGGTCTGGAAGAGCGTGGCGTAGGTGACGGCGATCTGCAGGTAGGCCGCGACGGCGCCGAGCACCGTCTGCACCCCGACGACCCGGTGCTTCAGCACCCGCCGGCCGATGACGACCGGCAGGATGAGCTCCGCGACGAGCCAGATCCCCTCTGCCTGGACGGTGCTGCCCGACGACCGGCCGCCGCGGCTGGACCCCACGACGAGCACGAGGTTGCCGACCACCGTCACGAGAACGAGCAGGTCGAAGACACGGCAGGCCCGCGGCCGGACCGCGGAGGCGCGCGTGGCGACGATGAGCGCCAGCCCCGTCACCGAGTGGGTCACGAACGACCCCCAGACGGAGCCGCTCGTGTCGACGAGCGACTGGATGGCGATGACGGCCAGGACGAGCAGCAGGACGAGGTCGAACCGGTCGAGCAGCCGGCGCCCGGCCACGGCGGGGTCGGTCGGCGCCTGGGCCTCGCGCGCCGCCCGGGCTGCGCGCCGCATCCGCCTCGCCTCGGCAGCGGACGCGTCGGCGGCAGAGGGGTCCGGCTGCTTCGAGTCGGCTGCGTCCACGCGTGCCTCCCTCCCGGCCCCGGCCGGCGGCCCCGGCCGCGGGGACGCCCCGATTCCGAGCATATGGTCGCGCTCCACGGCGCGGGCCCGAGTCGTCAGAGCCCGCGCCGACCGAGGGCGGGTGCGTGGTCGACCCGGTGCGCGGACCTCTCCTCCGCGATCACCGCCGAGGGTCCGCAGGACCGGACGCGCAGACCCAGCGCAGCGCGTCGGGCAGCAGCACACCACCGTGGTTGGCACTGTGCCCGCCGTCGCCGAGGACGAGCCGGACGGCATACCCGGCCTCGGCGAGCGCTGCGGCCGTGCGCAGGTTCTCGGCGAGCCAGTTGTGCTCCGGCTCGTTCCAGTTGAGGTCACGGTGACCGGCCTGGAGGAACACCCGCAGCGGCTTGCGGGGAACGGTCGGCAGCAGGGCCGGGTAGGGGTTGCCGCCCGGCATCTGCGCGAAGCTGGAGAGGAAGGCGACGACCCGCCGGAACCGGTCGGGGCGCAGCCACGCGGCCGTGAAGGCGGCGTTGCCACCGCTGCTGCCGCCGCAGATGGCCCACCGGTCCGGGTCGTCCGTCAGCGCGCAGTGCTGCTGGACGAGCGGCACCACCTCCTCGAGCAGGAAGGTGACGTAGCGGTCGTCGAACGCGTCGTACTCGACGTTGCGGTTCTTGCGCTCGTCCGGGTCATCGCACTGCTCGAAGACGCCGGGATCGACGAAGACGCCGATCGTCACGGGGATGTCGCCGGCGTGCACCAGGTTGTCGAGGACGATCCCGGCCCTGACCTCGCCCTCCGGGTCGAGGTACCACCAGCCGTCGTTGAAGACCATGACCGAGGCGGGTTCGCCCGGCACGTACGCCGCCGGCACGTGGACCCACACCGTCCGGGACGTGCCGGGGTAGGTGACGCTGTCGGCGAGTCGCAGCTCCACGGTGTCGCCGGTGGGCACGTCGTCGCGCGGCCGCGAGTCGGGCCCGTGCTCGTAGACCACGTCGGACTGGTCGACGGGCAGGGGCCGGTACGGCACACGAAGAGGCATGCGGCGCAACCTACGGACCGGTGCACTCCGCGGGCAACGGGATAAGCCGCGGGCTGAGGAGCGGAGACACGGCGTGGGTCGCACATCGCACACGTCGGCGAGTGCCTGCTCAGAGCCGGCGCAGCTGCTCCTCGAGCTCCTCGATGGCGCTCCACGCCTCCTTCTCGAGCAACATGAGCGCGCGCTGCTCGTCGGCGTCGAGGTGACCGAGGAGGAAGGCCGCGCCCTCACCGACGGCCTCGTCGAGCGCGAGGTGCCGCAGCGTGGCGCGCGTGACGACCGCGTCGTGGTGAAGGCCCGCCGTGGACTGGACCGCCTTGGCGCGCGAGCCGATCCGGTGGATGCGCTTGTCCTCCAGCGGTGCCGCCGTCTCGGTGGCATACCGCAGCCGCCGGGCCGCGGTTCGCACCTCGTGCAACCGCGCGGCCAGCTCGTCCGGTCCGGCGGCACCCCTCGCCGCCACCACCCGGTCGCTGACGCGGCGGCCCTCGCGGCGGACGCGCTTGCGAGCCACCGAGCGCGCGTCGCCCCGGGCCTTCTCGGTCAGCGGCGGGTGCGAGACGAGCTCCTCGACGAGGACGACGAGCGCGGCCCAGCGCGTGGACCCCAGCGTCTCGACGACGTCGTCACCCGTGGCGCTGGCGTCGAGGCGCAGCCGGGCGCGCAGCCCGACAACCGCCTCGTCGAGCCCGTCCAGCCCGTCGAGCCCGTCGAGCCCGGTGTCGTCGAGCAGCCGGTCGACGGTCTCGACGGCCACCTCGGCGTCGCGCGACTGCCCGAGCTCGCGCAGGGCGTGCTCGAGCTCGGTGCGCACCGGCTCGGTGACCGACGGGTCGAGGACGGGCCGGAAGGTGGCGAGCAGCGACCGCAACCGGCGCATCGCGACCCGCAGGTCGTGCACGCCCGACTCCTCACCGCCCCGCGCGGCGGCCTCGGCGGCGCGGAGGGCATCGCGCAGCTCAGCCAGGCGCTGGCGCACGAGGGTCCCGACGGAGGCGGACGGCATACCCTTTAGTACCGCCCCGGGAGGCGGCTCGTCCCGACTTCACCGGATCTTGTCAAGGACGCCGCGCCGGTTTGATGCGCTTTGTCGGTGGCGCTGGCTAGGGTCGGCGCATGTCGGTCCACCAGCTCACCGTCGAGCAGGCGCGGCGCATCGCCGTGCACGCGCAGCTGCTCGACCGCCCGCGCCCGACCGACCTCGTCGCCACCGTCGAGCGCCTGACGTTCCTGCAGATCGACCCGACCGCCGCCATCGCGCCGAGCGCCGACCTGGTGCTGTGGAGCCGGCTCGGCAACAGCTACGACCCGGCCCAGCTGACCCGGGCGCTCGAGCACGACCGGACCCTCGTCGAGACCGTCGCCTACATCCGCTCCCCGCGCGACGTCCCGGCCGTCATCGCCGAGGCACGCGAGACCGATCCCTACCCGTTCATGGCGCAGTGGCTCGCCGACAACGACTCCTTCCGGCGCGACATCCTCGCCAGGCTCGAGGCCGACGGCCCGCTGCTGTCGCGCGACATCCCCGACACGAGCGTCGTCCCGTGGCCCTCGAGCGGCTGGACCAACAACCGCAACCTCACCAAGATGCTCGAGGCGCTCGCGCTGCGCGGCCAGGTCGCCATCGCCGGGCGCAAGGGCCGGCAGCGCTACTTCGACCTGCCCGAGCGCGTCTACCCACCCGGCCTGCCGACGCTCACCCTCGAGGAGGCCGTCCGGCACCGCAACGAGCGGCGCCTCGCCGCCCTCGGCATCGCACGCCCCACCGGCACCGTCATGCCGGGCGAGCACTCCTACGCCGCCGACGCCGGCGAGCCCGCCGAGGTCGAGGGCGTGCCGGGCACGTGGCGGGTCGATCCGGCCTACCTCGACGTGCCCGAACGGTTCGAGGGACGCACCGCGCTGCTGTCGCCCTTCGACCGGCTCGTCCACGACCGCTCCCGCGCCGAGCAGCTGTTCGGCTTCGAGTACATCCTCGAGATGTACAAGCCCGCGCAGCAGCGCCGCTGGGGCTACTTCGCCCTGCCGATCCTGCACCACGACCGGCTCGTCGGGAAGCTCGACGCCCGGGCCGACCGCAAGGCCGGGACGCTGGTCGTCGATGCCGTCCACGAGGACGTTCCGTTCACCAAGCGCGTACGCGACGACGTCCACCGCGAGATCGCCGACCTGGCTGCGTGGCTCGGGCTCACCCTGAGCGGCCCGGCCGCCCCCTAGACAAACCACAGGAGAACACCGTGCGCAGGATCGTGCTGTATGCCATCACCTCCCTCGACGGGGCCGTCGACGACCCGACGCGCTCCTTCCCGCCCGAGGTCGACCCCGACAAGCCACAGCCGCCGACCTTCGACGACGTGCTCATCGCCCGGGAGGCCGACCTCATCGGCGCGCAGGACGCGGTGCTCCTCGGCCGGGGCATGTACGACCAGTGGTCGCGCTACTGGCCGACCTCGACGGAGCAGCCCTTCGCCGACTTCATCAACACGGTGAAGAAGTACGTCGTCACCTCGTCACCGCTCACCACCGCGTGGGGCGACGTCGAGGTCGTGTCGGGCCCGCTCGCCGACATCGTCCGCACGCTCAAGGCCCTCCCGGGCCGAGACATCGGCGTGCACGGCAGCATCCAGCTGGCCCGGTCCCTGCTGGCCGAGGGCCTCGTCGACGAGCTGCACCTCGCCGTCGCCCCCGTCCTCGACCCGGAGGGTCGACGCCTCTTCGACGGGCTCCCCGGGCTGCAGCGGCTCACCCTGCAGAGCGCGACCCCGACACCGAGCGGCGCCCTCTGGCTCGTCTACCGACCCCTTGGCGGTCAGGACGACTGACGGCGGCGCTGTCCCAGCGTGCCGTTGACGCGGAAGCCGCGCACCGCCCGCTTCGACTGCGCGGACATGATGGACCCGTCGCTCTGGTACGACAGCACCGACAGCCGCGACATGGTCGACAGCAGCGAGGCCGCGCTCATCGACGAGCCGACCGACAGGAACGAGGCGAACGAGCCCACGCTGCCGATCGAGAGCACCGACCCGATGCTCCCGATCGAGAGGATCGACCCGGTCGAGCCGATCGACAGGAACGAGTCGCGGGAGGCGATCGACCACTTCCCGCTGGGCACGCGTGGCGGCTTCGGCATGAGCCCAGCCTAGGCAGCGCGACCCCGCTCCCGAGGAAGGAATCCGGCCGCTCGACCGTTTTCCCTCCAGACGCCCCACCCCGGGGCCCGAACGAGGAGGAGTCCAGCGTGCGCGCGATCTGGAACGGCAAGGTCATCGCCGAGAGTGACGACACCGTGGTCGTCGAGGGCAACCACTACTTCCCCCGCGAGTCGGTCGAGGAGAGCGTGCTCGTCGACAGCGAGACCCACACGACGTGCCCGTGGAAGGGCCAGGCGTCCTACTACTCCCTGACCGTCGACGGCGAGACCAACCGTGACGCCGCCTGGTACTACCCGGCCCCGAAGAAGGCGGCCTCCCAGATCCAGGACCGCGTCGCGTTCTGGCACGGGGTCACCGTCACCGACTAGTCGCGCCCTTGGCTGCCGCCGGTGACCTGTCCGATTCTCCGGACAGGTCACCGGCGTGGTCCTACGGTGAACCGGTCACCAGGGGAACATCGATCAGGGGAACGGCATGCGCAGGCGCACGACCAACGGACTCGTCGCGGTCGCGGCCCTGGTCGGGCTCGCCGCGGTCGGCGGCAACGCCGCACGAGGGACGGAGCAGGTCGCGCCCTTCGGGGCTGGCGCGACCGCGTCGGCCACCTACACGCCCGGCTTCGCTGATCCCTCGAGCCCGGTGCCGACCGAGGATCCCGAGGCCCAGCAGCAGGCTGCCGACGCCAAGGCTGCCGCAGACAGGACGGCCGCCGCCAAGGAAGCTGCTGACAAGGCTGCTGCTGCCAAGGCTGCTGCCGCGAAGGCGGCCGCGGCCCAGGCTCAGGCGGCGACCTGGGAGGTGACGAAGGTCGTCGACGGCGACACCATCTGGGCGGCCCGCGGCGCGGAGCGAGTCAAGGTCCGGCTCATCGGCATCGACACCCCCGAGGTCGGGCAGTGCGGCTTCGCCGAGGCCTCGCGCAACCTGCGCGCCATCATCGGCGGCCAGCGCGTCACCCTCACCCCCGGCGCCCAGACCGACCTCGACCGCTACGGCCGACTGCTTCGCTACGTCGACGTGAACGGCGTCGACGCGGGCCTGCGCCAGATCAAGCAGGGGTATGCCGTGGCCCGCTACGACTCGAGGGACGGCTACGGCGCCCACGCCCGCGAGACGGCATACGTCCGCGCGGACGCGGCGAGCCCCAAGGCGGCCTGCGCCGATGCGCGTGCGGGAGCGACCTCGGGCAGCAGCGCCGCGAGCACCGCCGGCGGTACGACGGGCAGCGGTATCTCGGGTGCGTGGCCCGCGCCCGGGGACAGGTACCCGTGCCCGCAGGCCAGGCCCGTCAAGGGCAACGAGAGCTCGATGATCGCCCACGAGCCGGGCGACCGGTACTACGACGTGACGAAGCCCGAGCAGTGCTTCGCGACGATGAGCGATGCCGAGGCGGCCGGCTTCCGCCCCGCCAAGGTCTGATGGTGATCTCCGTGGTTGCGTCAGTGAGTCGCGACGCGACTCACTGACCCACGGCGCCTGCCGGAGGCCCAGCCGTGTGCGTCAGTCCTCGAGCTCGAGGATGCACGCCGTCGCGATGTCGACGAAGCCCACCCGGCGGTAGATGTCGGCTGCAGCATCCGACCCTGCCGAGAGGAAGACGAGGTCGACACCCCGCTCGCGGCACGCGGCGACCAGCGTCCGAGTGATCGCCGTCCCGTGCCCCCGACCCCGGTGTCGCGGCGGCACCGCGATCCCCATCAGCTCGGCGACGTCGCCGCGAGGGGCGGCCGAGCCGGCGCCGCAGAGGCGGTCACCCTCGAACGAGGCGACGACGACGAGCTTGCCGTCCTCCATGAGCTCCGGGTGGCGGCCGGGTTCCTTGGGCGAGACCTCGTCGCGCCCCGCGAAGCCCGCCGAGACCGAGCCGAGCGCCAGCGACAGGTGGGGCTCGGCCGGCTGCAGAGTCCGGGCGCGCGGGTCCGTGGAGACCGGCACGTCCGCCGACAGGGCGAGCAGCGGGTAGCAGCGCGGCTCGTGGCCCGCCGCGCGCACCGCAGGCAGCAGCGAGGGGGTCACCTCGTCGACCCACTCGACGGCGCGCGGCACCCCGAGGGCCTGCTGGCGCTCGAGCACCCGGCATACGTCCTCGGCGGTGAACCCAGCCGTCCCGCCGAGGCGCGGCCGCGCGTAGAACTGCCACCCGGTGCCCTCGTCGGCGACGAAGAGCGTGAAGGGGCCGACCTCCTCGGTGCTCGACACGGCACGCGGCACGCAGTCGTAGTACGCCTCGATGCGGTCCAGCCGCGCGTCGTGAGCTCGCATGGCGCCACCTTGACAGCCGCCGCTGTGCTGGAGCGACCGTATTTGCCGGTCGGCCGTCAGCGGCGACCCCGCCGCGTGCGGAGGTAGTCGGCGACGACGTACTCGCCCAGCCGTGAGACGTCGGGTGTGAAGACCCGTCCGCCGGCCCGGCGCGCGACCGCGTCGACGAACCGGGCCAGGCCCGGGTCCTCGCCGAGCATGAAGACGTTGAGCTGCGCCCCGGACCGGCGCAGCTCGTCGACCTGGGCGACGGTCGCGCGGATCGTGGTCTGGGTCGCCGGCCAGTGGAACGTCGGCCGGCCGTCGGCCTCGAGGTGGGCCGTCGGCTCGCCGTCGGTGACGACGAGGACGACCGGCTCGGCGTCGGGGTGCCGCCGCAGGTGCCGAGCCGCGAGCATCAAGGCGTGCTGGAGGTTGGTGCCCTGGACCCACTCGGGCTCGGCCTCGGTCAGCTCGGTCGGGGTCAGCCGCCGCGCGGCGAGGTTGAAGCCGATGATCTGCAGCGCGTCGTGCCGGAACCGGGTCTGCACGAGGTGCGAGAGCGCGAGCGCCGTCTGCTTCATCGGCCCCCAGCGCCCCTCCTGCAGCATCGAGAACGACATGTCGACGCACAGCGCGACCGCGGCCACCGAGCGCCGCTCGGTCTCGGCCACCTCGAAGTCCTCGACGAGCAGCTCCACCGCACCCGTCGAGTGGGCACTCTCCCGCGTCCGGGCTGCCCGGGCGGTGCGCTGCAGGGCGTTCGAGACGGTGCGGACGGTGTCGATGGGCAGCTCGTCACCGAACTCCCACTGGCGGCTCAGCCCGGTCAGCTCGTCGGCCTGGCCTGCGGCGCGGTCGTCGTGGTCACCGCGGCCGGCGGCGTCGACCCGTTCGAAGACCCGCTTGAGGGCGGTCTCGCCGAGGCGGCGGACCGCACGGGGCGTCAGGCGCAGCCCGTCGTCGCCGCGCGAGACGTAGCCCTGGCGTTCGAGCTCGCGCTCGAGCTGGCGCAGCGCCTCCATGTCGCGGGCCGCGTCGGCGCCGAGGTACTGCTCGAGCCGCTCCACGTCGACGTCGTCGAGGGTCGCGCCGAAGTAGCCCTGACCGAGCTGCTCGCCGAGCTGCTCGAGGTCGGCCAGCTCGGCCACGGCGCCGACGGCGTCGCCGTAACCCATCGGCTCGCCGCCCTGGCCCTGCTGGACGGGGCTGCGCCGGTCGAGGCCCGGGCGCAGGGCGCGGAGGTTGTCGGACAGCTGCGCCATCTGCGAGGCGAGGTCGGGGTCGGAGCCCATGGCCTCGGACATGAGGCGGCTCAGCTGGTCGCGCTGCTCGGGGCTGAGGGACGCCATGAGCCGCTCGGCCGCGGCTTGGCGCCGGGCCAGTGCGTCGATGAGCTCGTCGACGTTCTCCGGCCGCTCGGGGAAGAGGTCGCCGTGCTTGTCCATGAACTCGCGGAACTGGTCCTCGGTGTCCTCGCCGCGCGCATGGGCGGCGAGGAGCTGGTTGAGGTCGGCGAGCATGTCCTTGACCGCCTGCATCGCCTCGCGTGACTGGGCGTCGTTGCCCGAGAGCGCCTGCTTGAGCCCCTCGAACTGCGCGCCGACCACCTCGCGCTGCAGCATCTGCTGGATCTGCTGGTACGTCGCCCTCGCCTCGGGCGAGTGCCACTCGTAGTCGCCCAGGGCGCGCACCGCCCCGGCGACGTCGTCGGGGATCGTCGCGAGGTCCATCTCGGCGAGCCGGGCGTCGTCCCCGGGCTCCCCCGCGAGGGTGTCGCGCTCCTCGGCGAGCGCCTGGTCGAGCATCGCCCCCACCTGGTCCAGCGTGCCCCCGAGGTCACCGCGCCGCCGCGCGGCCTCACGAAGACGGCGTACGCGTTCGGCGAGGTCGTCGAGGCCACGGCGGCCGTCCATGCCGCGGCGCAGCAGCTCGCGCAGCGACTCCCGCAGGGAGCCACCGGCGAGGACGTCCTGGCCGATCTCGTCGAGGGCCGAGCGCACGTCGAAGGGCGGCGCGAGGGGGTCGGGCCCGCCGTGCCACGGCGTGTAGCGGAACCGACCGTGCACGTCACCGCCTCCACGGCCGCCGTCGCGCGGGCTCATCGCAGGCTCCAGGTCATCCCGGGGGTCATCCCAGTGGTCGTCCCTGTGGTCATCCCGGTCTCCTAGGCCCCGTAGACGGTGCGCCCGGCCACGGAGTCCTTGTCGATGCGGCGGGTCAGGTGCAGGCCCTCGAGCACGAACTCGACGGCCGCCGCCACCTCGCCGGGTGTCGCGTCGTCGCCGTGGCCCAGGCGGTCGAGCACCTTCGACAGGCCGGAGACGGGTCCGACCTGGGAGAGCAGGTCGGAGCCCGGCACGAGCTCGCCGGTCTCGACGACGGCACCCTCGGCGAACAGGTTGGTGAAGCCGGAGAGGTCGAGCCCCGAGAGCCGCGAGCGGTAGGTCTCGGCGACGGCGAGCCGCAGCAGGTGCGTGAGCACGTCACGCTCCCGGCCCTCCTCACCCATCTCGAACTCGACCTTGCCGAGGAGGGTGGGCACGACGGTCGGGACGTCGCACACGCGGGCGACGGCATACGCCTCCCCCGTGCGTGCGGCGCGGCGCAGCGCCGACCCCGCCACGCCCTCGGCGCCGGCGATGGCGAACCGCGCCGACACCCCGGAGCGTTGGTCGACGGCCGACGACTCGCGCAGGGCGCGGGTGAACCGGGCGACGACCTCGAGCAGGTGCTCGGGGACCTCGGCCACGAGGTTGGACTCCTGGGCGATGAGGGAGACCTCGTCGCTGACCTCGGTCGGGTAGTGGGTGCGGATCTCGGCGCCGAAGCGGTCCTTGAGCGGGGTGATGATGCGGCCGCGGTTGGTGTAGTCCTCGGGGTTGGCCGTGGCCACCAGGAGCAGGTCGAGCGGCAGCCGCAGCGAGTAGCCGCGGATCTGGATGTCGCGCTCCTCGAGCACGTTGAAGAGGGCCACCTGGATCCGCTCGGCCAGGTCGGGCAGCTCGTTGAGGCCGAAGATGCCGCGGTTGCTGCGGGGGACGAGGCCGTAGTGCACCGTCTCGGGGTCGCCGAGCGTGCGGCCCTGCGCCACCTTGACCGGGTCGACGTCGCCGACGAGGTCACCGACGCTCGTGTCGGGCGTCGCGAGCTTCTCGGTGTAGCGCTCGCTGCGGTGGCGCCACACGACGGGCAGGTCCTCGCCCAGCTCGGCGCTCATCCGCCGGCACCGGGTGCACGACGGGTGGTGTGGGTCGTCGCCGATCTCGCAGCCCTCGACGACCGGGCTCCACTCGTCGAGCAGGCCGGCGAGGGTGCGCATGAGGCGGGTCTTGCCCTGGCCGCGTTCGCCGAGCAGCACGAGGTCGTGCCCGGCGAGCAGGGCGGTCTCGAGCTCGGGGAGCACCGTCTCGTCGAAGCCCACCATCCCCGGGAACGCGTCCTCGCCGGCCCGCAGGCGCGCCAGGAGGTTCTCTCGGATCTCGCTCTTGACGCTGCGGTAGACGTGCCCGGAGGCGCGCAGGTCGCCGAGGTTGGTGGCACGACCGGTGTCGGGTTGGCTCATTGCCTCACGCTACGTCCGACGGCCGACACTGTCGAAGGGTGCGGCAGCGCGCAAGGTCCGGGTCGCGTGGCCGAGCGGTCAGCGCCTGCGACACTGTTGCGCCCAGCGCAACAGTGTCGTGGGCAGCGCGGCCGCGCACGGGCCGCCTCGGGCAGCGAGTCAGACGATCGAGCTCTCCGCGCGGTCGCCCGCCCAGTTGGTGTGGAAGGAGCCCTCGCGGTCGATCCGAAGGTAGGTGTGCGCGCCGAAGTTGTCGCGCAGGGCCTGGATGAGCGCGGCGGGCAGCCGGTCGCGGCGCAGGGCGTCGAAGTAGGCGAGGGACGACGCGAACGCCGGGGCGGGCACGCCGCGCTCGGCCGCGACGGCGACGACCCGGCGCCACGCCTGCACGCCGTTGCCGATCGCCTCGGCGAACCACGGCGCCGTCAGCAGGCTCTCGAGGACGTCGTCGGCGGCATACGCCTCCCGGATCCGGTCGAGGAAGCGGGCGCGGATGATGCAGCCGCCCCGCCAGATCGTGGCGACCTCGCCGAGGTCGAGGTCCCAGCCGTACTCCTTCGAGCCGGCGGCGAGCTGGTCGAAGCCCTGGGCGTACGCGACGATCTTCGACGCGTACAGCGCGGCCCGGACGTCGTCGACGAAGGCGTCGCGCTCGACCTGGCGCTGCGCGGCCTCGTCGAGGTCGCCCAGGTCGGCGAACGTCCGGCGCACGGCGGCGCGCTGGCTCGTGTGGCCCGAGAGGCTGCGGGCGAAGGTGGCCTCCGCGATGCCGGTGACCGGTATGCCGAGGTCGAGGGCGCTCTGCACGGTCCAGCGGCCGGTGCCCTTCTGCTCGGCGGCGTCGCCGACGACGTCGACGAACGGCTTGCCGGTGGAGGCGTCGGTGTGGGCCAGCACGTCGGCGGTCAGCTCGATGAGGAAGGACTCGAGGTCGCCCTCGTTCCACTCGCGGAAGACGTCGGCGATCTCGGCCGGCTCGAGCCCCAGCACGCTGCGGAGCAGGTCGAAGGACTCGGCGATGAGCTGCATGTCGGCGTACTCGATGCCGTTGTGCACCATCTTGACGAAGTGACCCGCGGCGTCCGGCCCGAGGTGCGCCGCGCACGGCGTGCCGTCGACCTGGGCGGCGATGGACTCCACGACCGGCTTGAGCCGCTCGTAGGCGTGGTCCGAGCCGCCGACCATGATCGAGGGCCCGTTGAGCGCACCCTCCTCGCCACCGGAGACGCCCATGCCGACGAAGTGGATCCCCTTGTCGGCCAGCGCCTTCTCGCGGCGGAGCGTGTCGGCGTAGTGCGCGTTGCCGGCATCGACGACGATGTCGCCCTCGTCGAGCAACGGGACGAGCTCGTCGATGACCGCGTCGGTCGGGGCGCCGGCCTTGACCATGACGATGACCGCCCGGGGCCGCTCGATCGCCGCGACGAAGTCCTCGACGGTCTCCGCACCGACGAAGCTGCCCTCGTCGCCGAACTGCTCGATGAGGCTGGTCATGCGCGCGGTCGTGCGGTTGTGCACGGCCACCGTGTGGCCGTGGCGGGCGATGTTGCGGGCCAGGTTGCGCCCCATCGTCGCGAGGCCGGTGACGCCGATCGTTGCCTTCGTGTCCGCCTTCGTGTCCATGAGGACGACAACCTCCGGCGCGACGGCGGCATTCCGAGCGGTCCACGACGCGGGCACCGCCCTGACGGGTACGACCTCACCGGTCGTTCGCTCGCGACGACCACGCCAGGACGGGTGAGCCCGAGGACGGTGAGAGATGGAATCCCGGATCACGCTGACGGTCGACGGCACGGCGCACGACGTCGTCGTCGACCACCGCACCACGCTGCTGGACGCGCTTCGCGACCGCCTCGCGGTGACCGCGCCGAAGAAGGGCTGCGACCACGGCCAGTGCGGCTCGTGCACGGTGCTGCTCGACGGCCGCCGGCACCTGTCCTGCCTCACGCTGGCCGTCGCGCACGACGGCGCGGAGGTCACGACGGCCGAGGGGCTCGGCGGCGGCGAGGGCGCGCTCCACCCGGTGCAGGACGCGTTCCTCGCCCGGGACGGTTTCCAGTGCGGCTACTGCACCCCCGGCCAGGTCTGCTCGGCCGTCGGCATGCTCGACGAGGCCAAGCAGGGCCACCCCAGCCACGTCACCGACGACCTCACCGGCGACGTCGAGCTGACCGACGACGAGATCCGCGAGCGGATGAGCGGCAACCTGTGCCGCTGCGGCGCCTACCCCAACATCGTCGACGCGATCCGAGAGGCGGCGGGCGCGTGAAGGCCTTCGTGCACGAGCTCGCCCGCGACGCCGAGTCCGCCGTCGCCGCCGTGAGCGGTGACCCGGACGCCCGGTTCATCGCCGGCGGCAGCAACCTCGTCGACCACCTCAAGCTCGGGGTCGCGACACCGAGCCGGCTCGTCGACGTCAGTCGCCTCCCGCTCACCGACATCACCGATCTCCCAGGCGGAGGCCTCCGCGTCGGCGCCAACGTCCGCAACAGCGACCTCGCGGCGCACCCCGTCGTCCGCCAGCGGTATGCCGTCCTGTCCCGCGCCCTGCTCTCCGGTGCCTCGGGCCAGATCCGCAACCAGGCCACGACGGCCGGCAACCTGCTCCAGCGCACCCGCTGCGTCTACTTCCAGGACGTGACGACGCCGTGCAACAAGCGTGAGCCCGGCACCGGGTGCTCGGCGATCGAGGGCTACGGCCGCTACAACGCGATCCTCGGCCAGTCGCCCGAGTGCGTCGCGGTGCACCCGTCCGACATGGCGGTCGCCATGGCGGCCCTCGACGCCACAGTCGTCGTCCTCGGTCCGGACGGCGAGCGGCGCATCCCGTTCTCCGAGTTCCACCGGCTGCCCGGCGACGAGCCCCAGCACGACACGACGCTGGCGCACGGCGAGCTGGTCACGGCCGTCGAGCTGCCGCCGCTCCCGAGCTCGGCGGTCTCGACGTACTACAAGGCCCGCGACCGCGCGTCGTACGCGTTCGCCCTCGTCTCGGTCGCCGTCGTCCTCGACCTCGACGACGCGCCCGGCAGCAGCGACGGCCCTCGGGTCGTCGACGTCCGCATCGCCTGGGGCGGCGTCGCCCACAAGCCGTGGCGGGCCACCCGGGCCGAGGCAGCGCTGCGTGGCGTCCCGCTCACCCCGGAGGCCGTCCGCAGCGCACTCGACGCGGAGCTGGCGGCGGCCTCGACGACGGACGACACGGCATACAAGGTCCCGATCGTGCGACGCGCCACGACCATGGTGCTGCACCGGCTGGCGACGGGCCCGACCGGCACGACGGAGGCGAGCGCATGACCACCGACCAGGCCGGCCAGGACCAGCTCGAGGCCGTCGCGATGGGCAGCCGGGTGGCCCGCACCGAGGGACCGCTCAAGGTCCGCGGAGCGGCGACGTACGCCTACGAGGCGCCGGCTGACGACCCGCTCTTCCTGCACCTCGTGCAGTCGACGGTGGCCAAGGGCAGCGTGCGCTCCGTCGACGCCGAGGCGGCACTGGCCCACGAGGGCGTCGTGGCCGTCCTCGACCACACCGACGCGCCCCGGCTCGAGAGCGGCGAGAACGCCGAGCTGCAGGTGCTGCAGACGGCCGACGTCGCGTTCCGCGGTCAGGTCGTAGCCGTCGTCGTGGCGGAGTCGCCCGAGGCGGCACGCGAGGGCGCGCGGCTGGTGCGCGTGGACTACGACGTGCAGGAGCACCGGGCCGAGCTGCGCCCGGGCGACCCCGACGCGTACGCCCCCGAGCAGGTGAACCCGGCCTTCCCCACCGACACGGCCGTCGGCCACCTGGACCGCGCGCTCGAGGCTGCGGCGGTCGTCGTGGACGAGACCTACACGACGCCCTTCGAGCACAACAACCCGATGGAGCCGCACGCGACGACGGCCCGCTGGGCAGCCGAGGGCGAGACCGACGGTCCCCGTCTCGTGCTCGACGCGTCGACCCAGAGCGTGCACGGGGTCGTCTCGGAGCTCGCTCCGATCCTCGGGCTCGAGCCGGACGAGCTGCGCGTCCGCTCCCCCTACGTCGGGGGCGGGTTCGGCAGCAAGGGGCTGCCGCACGCGCACGACGTCGTGGCGGCGCTCGCGGCACGCGCCCACCCGGGAAGGCCGGTGCGGCTGGCGCTGACCCGGCAGCAGATGTTCGCCCTCGCGGGCTACCGGACGGCGACCATCCAGCGCTTCCGGCTCGCCGCCGGGGCCGACGGCACCCTGCTCGGGATCGAGCACGCGGTGCTCGAGCAGACCTCGGCGCTCAAGGAGTTCGCGGAGCAGACCGCCGTCGCGACACGGCACATGTATGCCGCCCCGAACCGCCGCACGAGCCACCGCCTCGTCGCGCTCGACGTCGCCGTGCCCTCGTGGATGCGAGCGCCCGGGGAGATGCCCGGGATGGCGGCGCACGAGATGGCGATGGACGAGCTGGCCGTGGCCTGCGGTCTCGACCCGGTCGAGCTGCGCGTGCGCAACGAGCCGGAGGTGGACCCAGAGTCGGGGCAGCCGTTCGGCCACCGCAAGCTCGTCGAGTGTCTGCGCACCGGAGCCGAGCGCTTCGGCTGGGCCGACCGGGACCCGCGTCCGGGCGCCCGCCTCGACGGGGACTGGCTCGTCGGGACGGGCGTCGCCGCGGCGACGTACCCCTACTACCGCCAGCCGGCCAACACCGCGCGCATCGAGGCGCTCGGGGGTGGACGGTATGCCGTCAGCATCGGCGCCGCCGACATCGGCACCGGGGCGCTCACCGTCCTCGGGCAGATCGCCGCCGACGCGCTCGGCGTGGAGGTCGGCGACATCGATGTGCACCTCGGGGACAGCAGCCTGCCCCAGGCCACGGTCGCGGGCGGGTCCGCCGGAACGGCGTCGTGGGGGTCGGCCATCGTCGGGGCTGCGCGGGCGTTCCGCGACGAGCACGGCGCCTCACCCGCCGTCGGCGACGTCAGCACGGGCACGCCGCCCGACAACCCGGCCATGGACACCCACTCGCTGCACTCCTTCGGCGCCCACTTCGTCGAGCTCGGCGTCAACGTGTGGACCGGCGAGCCCCGCCTGCGCCGGATGCTCGGCGTCTTCTCCGCCGGCCGGATCATCAACCCGACCACTGCCCGGTCGCAGCTCATCGGCGGCATGGTCATGGGCCTGGGCTCCGGCCTGCTCGAGGAGTCGGTCCGCGACCCGCGCTTCGGGCACGTCGTCACGCAGGACCTCGCGACGTACCACGTCGCCTCGCACGCCGACGTGCCCGCGATCGAGGCGATGTGGCTCGACGAGTCCGACCCGCTGACCAACCCGATGGGCTCGCGCGGCATCGGTGAGATCGGCATCGTCGGGGCCGCCGCGGCGGTCGCGAACGCCGCCTGGCACGCGACCGGCATCCGGGTGCGAGACCTGCCGGTGACCGCAGACAAGCTCCTCGACCTGCCCGCCGACCTGCCGGCACTCGAGGGTCACCCCGCCCGCGACGCCTGACCTGCGGGACGTCGGCCGTTCGGCTGCGGTTCGGGCATGCGGTTGGGTGGTGCCATGGACACCGAGCAGTGGCGTGACCGGGCGCGCGCCTTCGCCGCCGAGCTCGCGACCGAGCTGACGGGCGGACACGGTGTTGCCGGGGACGCGACCGACCCGGTGCGTCGGGCCGTCGCGGACGCCGTCGCGGCGCTGAGCCGTCTTGCCGACGCGCTCGATGCGACCGATGTGCCTGGCGCGACGACGTCGGGTCGCCCCGCCCCGGTGGAGGTCCTCGTTCCGGTCCTGGGGGTCGACGGCTGCTCCGCCGGCTGGGTGGGCGCGCTGCTGGAGCCGGGAGCACCGCGGCCCAGGGTGGTCGTCGCGCCGACCATCGCCGAGCTCGTCGCCATGGTGCGCGAGTCGACCGGCATCCGGGTGGTGGGGATCGACATCCCGATCGGCCTGCCGGACAGCACGATCCGTCAGGCCGACGTCCTCGCCCGCCGCGCGCTGCCGGGCAAGGCGTCGTCCATCTTCTCGACGCTCACCCGCTCGGCGTATGCGTCCGCCACCCGTCTCGAGGCGGACGCCGTCAACCGCGAGCTCGTCGGTCAGGGTGTCGGCGCCCAGGCGTTCGCCCTGCGCGACAAGATCGTCGAGGTCGACGCGTGGCTGCGCACCCGCCCCACCGTGACCGTCCTCGAGATCCACCCCGAGCTGTCCTTCACGACCATGACCGGCGCGCCGATCCTCGCGAGCAAGAAGACCGACGAGGGCCGGAGGTTCCGCCTCGAGGCTCTCGCCGCCGCTGGCATCGCCCGTCCGTCAGTCCTCCAGGGCCAGGGGTATGCCGCCGACGACGTCCTCGACGCCTGCGCCGTCGCGTGGTCGGCCGCCCGGCACGCGAACGGTCGGGCCCGGTCGCTGCCCGACCCGCCGGAAGTCTTCTCCGACGGCATCCCGGCCGCCATCTGGGCCTGACCGACCCGCATCCACGTCTGCTGACGCCATGCCGGACGATGTGGCCATGCAGATCACGGTGGACGACCTCACCGATCCCGCCGTCGTCGAGCTGCTCGACGGGCACGTCTCGCAGCTGCGGTCCATCTCGCCGCCGGAGAGCACGCACGCCCTCGACCTCGAGGGCCTGCGGGCGCCGGGCGTCACCGTGTGGGTCGCCCGCGACGGTGACGCGGTGCTCGGCTGCGGCGCCCTGACCGAGATCGAGCCGGGTCACGGCGAGGTCAAGTCCATGCGCACCGCCCCGGGCGCCCGGCGCCGCGGCGTCGCCCGAGCGGTGCTCGCCGAGATCCTCGCCGAGGGCCGCCGCCGGGGCCTGGCTCGCATCAGCCTCGAGACCGGGTCCGACGACTTCTTCGCCCCCGCCCGGGCCCTCTACGCCGCGCACGGCTTCACCGAGTGCGGCCCGTTCGGCAGCTACCGCCTCGACCCGCACAGCACCTTCATGACCCTCGAGCTCTGACCTGTTGCGGGGTGCGCCGACGCGATGGAGGTATGCCGTCGCGACCCGGCGCGACGGCATACCTCCACCCAGCGCAGCGGGGTGGTCAGCTGCCCACGGCGGTCCGCAGGGCTCCGGCGGTGGCGTTCCAGCCGGGCTGGGTCGGGTGGACGAACTCGGCCGTGTCGCGCCCCGGCGTGCCCACCGGCACGAGCCAGGCGTTCGAGTTGTCGGCCACGACGCGCGGGTCGAGCCCGTGGACGCGCCCGCCCCAGGCCTGCTTGACCGTGTCGACGAAGTGGTAGTTGTCGGCCCCGGGCTCGGCGTTGAGCTCGGCGATGCCGCGAGCCTGGAGCTGGTCGCCGAGCCGCTGCAGGTCATTGAGCGCCTTGCCGGCGTCGTAGACCGGCGCGGCCTCCGGGATGCCGTAGCTCTCCTGGTTGATCAGGAACGGGTAGCTGAGCAGGTAGACCTGCGCGTGGCCGCCCGACCTCTGCTCGACCGCGCGCAGAGCGGCCTTGGTGCGCTCGACCATCGTGGGCGCCTTGGCGGTGGCCGCATCGAGCGCCTGCTTGCAGCTCGTCGGGTCGCGCAGGGTCAGGCAGTCGACGACGATCGTGGAGAAGCCGATGTCGTTGCCGCCGATGGTGACGAAGACGTAGTCGGTGTCGGGGGTGACCGAGTCGATCTGCGCCCTCGTCATCAGCTGGCAGGACACCGTGCCGGTGTAGAGACTGCCGACGCCGGCCCCGGTGACGAACGTGTAGGTGTAGGAGAAGTCCGGCTGGGCCGGGACCCCGCAGAGGCGCTCGGTCTGCGCGCGCCGCATCCACTCGCCCTTCTGGTCGGGGTAGGTCGCCGGGTCGATCGAGTAGGTGGCGCTCTTGGTGGAGGCGTTGCCGAGCGCGCGGGGGTTGAGGATGTCGGGGACCACGCCGCCGCTGCACGCCGCGTCGACGTAGGTGGCGCCGATCGAGGCGGCGACCTGCGAGCCGTAGTTGTCCGCGGAGCGGTAGCAGTCGCGCTCCTCGTAGGTGCCGGTGCCGTTGCCGGCCGAGTAGGAGTCGCCGAGCTGGACGACCTGGGGCTGCCTGGCCGCCGCTGCTGCGACGGACGGGGTCCCTGCCGTCAGGGCAGCCGTCGCACCGAGGCCCGCGACGAGCGCGACGGCGCTGCGGGCGAGGCGGGTGGTTCGCGAGATTCGGGGCACGAGGACTCCTTCGTCCGGGAACGGGCTCGTCGGTCAACGAGCCGGTCCTGCCAGAGGTCACGCGCCCGGGTCCCGCAGACTGCGGACGCGCGGGCCCTCGGGCCGCCTGAGCGGCCAGGTCACCGATCGGACACATCGCCATGGATTGGGACATTTGGCGCTTCGCCGGGCTATAGCCTCGCGCCCATGCCCTCCCGTCGCCGCCTCACCCGGCCCCTGCTCGCCCTGCCCGTCGTCGTCCTCCTCGCCGCCTGCACCTCCGGGCCGGCGTCCACCCCGGCCGGCACGAGCGCCGGTGCGACGTCCGGGACGGCCAGCAAGGCGGCGAGCACCGCCACGCCGACCATGACGTCCGTCGAGACGACCCCCAGCGCCACGACCACCGCGCCCGCGGCTGCCGCCCCCAAGCGGACGAAGGCGAGCCTGCAGAAGGCGCTGCTCGTCCTCGACGACCTGCCCTCGGGCTACTCGGTCGAGCCGCCCGACGGCTCCTCCGGCAGCGCGAACATCTCGTCCTCCGACCCGCGCTGCAAGCCCCTCGTCGACATCATGAACGCCGACCACGCTCCCGGCTCGATGGCCACCGCGCAGACGTCGTTCTCCGGCGGCCAGGACGGTCCGTTCGTCGACCAGTCGCTCGACGCCCTGGGCACCGCAGCCCACGTCTCGGCCTTCCACCAGACGCTCCGCGCCGCCGTCGCGGCGTGCCCGAAGGTCACCATGCGCCTCCCCGAGGGGCGCTCGACCATGGCCGTGCGCAGCGTCCGGGCCCCCGACGCGAGCAAGGACGCCGTGGCGTTCCGGATCACCGCGCAGGGTGGTGCGCTCGACGGCTTCGAGGGCACCCAGGTCGCGACGGCCGTCGGTGACGTCGACCTCAACATGATCTTCATCGGGGCGTATCCCGAGGAGATCGACGAAGCCACCCACGCCGCCTACGAGAAGGCCGCGGAGGAGCTCAAGGTCAAGGCGGCATCCGTCAGCTGAGGCGGGGTCGGGGACGGAGGGACCGACCGCCGGCGGCGGTAGCGTCGCTCGCGTGACCGTCGGCCCCGCCCCACAGTCCCTCCCACCACGCCCCGCGACGGCGCTCGACGAGCGGGCCGCGGAGGCCGAACGCTCCGTCAGCGCGCTCTTCGCCGGGCGGCTCCTGGGTGTGCCGCTGACGCACCTCGCGCGCGTCACGCGCTCACGGGGCGGCGGCCCTCGCCGGTTCGTGGGCGTGGCGGGCTCGTGGAACTACTGGTGGCAGGCGCACTACCTCGACGCCATCGTCGACGCGGGGCTCCGCGCGCTCCGGTGCGGTGACGCGCAGGGCGCGAGCGAGCACGCCCGTCAAGGGGATCGAGTCCTCGCGACCATTCGGCTGCGCAACGGGTTCAGGTGGACCAACGCCTTCTACGACGACATGGCCTGGCTGGCGCTGGCCTCATGGCGGCTCGAGGGCCTGCACGCCGAGATCGGGCGCAGTGACAGGCTGCGCCGCCTGCGCTCGGCGGGTCGTCACCTGACGGCGCAGCTGCGCTCGGCGCACACCGACGACCTCGGCGGCGGGCTCTTCTGGAACCGCGACCGCGACTTCAAGAACAGCCCGGCCACCGGACCGGCCGCGCTGCACCTGGCCCGGCTCGGCGAGACGGACGAGGCGCACCGGCTCGTCGGCTGGCTCTACGACCGCCTGTGGTCGCCGGAGAGCGGCCTCGTGCTCGACGGCATACGGCTGCAGGGCGCCGAGGAGGTGCTCGTGCCGGGCGTCTGGACCTACAACCAGGGCACCGTGCTCGGCGCGCTCGTCACGTTGGGCGACGACGAGAGCCTGGCGCGCGCGGCAGCGCTGGTCGCGGCCGTCGACGCCGGGCTGACGGTCGAGGTCGACGGGATCCGAGCGCTGCGGACCCACGGCGGGGGCGACGGCGGGCTCTTCACCGGGATCCTCGTGCGCTACCTCGCGCTGGCGGCCGCTCCCGGGTCCCGCCTCGGCGACGAGGTGCGCGGCACGGCGCGGCGGCTCGTCCTTGACACCGCCGAGGCGCTGTGGGCAGGGCGGTCGAGCGTGCCAGTGGGCACCGCGAGCACGGTGGCGGTGTTCCCGCTCGAGCCCGGCGGGTCGGCCCCGCGGCCGCCGCTCGAGCTGTCGCCGCAGCTGCAGGCCTGGACGATCCTCGAGGCCGCGGCCACCCTGGCCTGACGGGCTGTCCTCGATCCCGGGAGAGACTGGAGTATGCCGTCGCCGACCGCCGCCGTCGCCGCTGCCCTGAGCGCGGGGCTGCTGCTCGGCGCCTGCACGAGCGGTGCGGCCATCGACGCTCGGGGTGGCAGCTCGCAGACGCAGAGCCGGACAGCGGCCGCCGGCACCGCGAGGTCGGCGAGCCCCAGCGCCTCCGCCCCCGCGCCGTCCTCGCCGAGCGCGACGACGACCGCACCGGCGGCGAGACCGGATCCGGCGTCGATCCCGGCGCTCATCGCGATGCGCTACGACGCCGGCCCCCTGCGGCTGGGGCGCGAGGGCGGCAGCACCGACGCCTACCGCCAGTACTTCGTGACCTACCAGAGCAACGGGCTGACGATCTCCGGTCGGATCAACATCCCCCGGGGCACCGGCCCCTTCCCGGCCGTCGTGCTGGCGCACGGCTACGTCGACCCGGCGGCGTACACGAACGGGCAGACGATGCTCCGCGAGCGCGACCACCTGGCCCGGCGCGGCTACGTCACGCTGCACATCGACTACCGCAACCACGCCCAGTCCGACACGGACCCGAGCAACGACGCCGACCTGCGGACCGGCTACACGGTCGATGCGATCAACGCCGGGCTGGCGCTCGACAAGGCGCCGTTCGTCGCACGTGGCCGCATCGCGCTGGTCGGCCGGTCGATGGGCGGTGGCGTCGTCTACAACGCGCTCGTCGCACGGCCGGGGCTCTTCCGCGCGGCGGTGGCGTACGCGCCGGTCAGCTCGGACACCGTCGACAACTTCGACAAGTGGGTGCGCCGGGACGCCTCGCGGGCGAGCGCGGCCCGGGCCGTGATCGCGCGACTCGGCACGCCGGAGGCGCAGCCGGCGAGGTGGGCGGCGACGAGCCCGCGCACGTACTTCGGCCGCATCACCGAGCCACTGCTCATCCACCACGGCACGGCCGACGAGGAGTGCCCGCTCGACTGGTCCCGCGAGACGGTCGCCGCCCTGAAGGCCAGGGGCAAGTCGGTGCAGCTCGACGTCTACCCCGGTGGCCGGCACACGCTGGCCTCGCCCCAGTGGGACACGTCGATCCGCCGCACCGAGGCGTTCCTGGCGACTTACCTGCGTTGACGGCTCAGCTCGGGGCCAGTCGCAGCAGGCGGGCGCCGTTGTGCCACAGGACCGCTCGCATCCACTCGTCGCCGAGACCGAGTCGGGCGAGCGCCTCGAGCTGGTGCGCGTACGGGTACGGGATGCTCGGGAAGTCCGAGCCGAGCACGACCCGGTCCCGGAGCGCCTCCAGCCGTTCGACGTAGCCGTCGGGGAAGGGCGCGAAGCGGTTGGTGAAGTCCGTTCCGTTCATCGTCGTGTCGAGGTGCACACCCGCGAACTCGTCGGCGAGGTCGGCGAACTCGTGGTACTCCGGCATGCCGAGGTGGGCGATGACGAGCACGAGGTCCGGGTGCCGGCGCAGCACCTCACGCACCGCGCGCGGACCCGTGTGCCGCCCCTGCAACGGCGCGGAGCCGGCGTGCACGACCACCGGCACACCGGCCGCCTCGAGACGCGCCCAGGCCGGCTCGAGCCGCTCGTCGTCCGGGGTGAAATCGCCGACCTGCACGTGCATCTTGAACAGGCGAGCACCCGCGTCGAGCGCCTCGGCGACGTAGTCGCCGACCCCCGGCTCGGGGTAGAACGTCGCGCAGCGCACGGCGTCCGGCACGCGGTCCGCGAAGTCGGCGCACCACTCGTTGAGCCACTGGGCCATGCCGAGCTTGTGCGGGTAGGCCAGCGCGGGAATCGCCTTGAGCCCGAACGCCCGCAGCGTCTCGAGCCGCCGCTGCTCGTCGAACCGGTAGGTCACCGGCCACGGAGCGCCGTAGTGCGCCTCCGCCTCGTCGAAGTAGCCCCACACCTTGCGCTGCATCGACTCGGGCAGGAAGTGCACGTGGATGTCCGCGAGCCCCGGCAGCCCGAGCGCGGCGACGTATGCCGGCACGTCGGCATCCGTCACCGGCCCGGGCGTCGTCCCCTCCGTCAACGGGCGAGGGCGCCCATGGGGTCCCAGGCGGGCAGGACGATCGGGTCCTGGCCGAGGGCCTCCTGCAGCTCCGCGGGGAGGGCGTCACGGCGTACGGCGACCTCGAAGACGAACTCGGCGAACCAGCTGTCGTTCATCGTCATGAAGCCCTTGTCGCCACGCTCGGTGCCCCAGCTGTTCTCGACGCGCCAGCGCCGCGGGACGTCGTCGTGCAGGTCGACGCCGGTGAAGAGCATCGCATGGGTCATGAGCGACTCGTGGTGCAACAGCCGGTCGGCCTTGCCGAGGCTCGGCTCGGTGCCGTAGACCGAGGCGTGGTCGTAGAGGCCGGCGTCCCACAGGCCCAGGTCGGCGTGCGACATCTGCCCGGTGTCGCAGCCGAACCACACCGGCTCGCCGCCGACGATCGCCGTGGCCGCGAGCGACTTCATGAGGTCGGCCTCGACGTTGAGGTAGGTGACGGGGGGCGCCCCGACGACGTTGCCGAGGTGCTCGACGGTGAACGTGCGGCCGTACGGGCTGCCCGGACGGGGGTCGTTGACGAGGCAGACGTAGTCCTCGAGCGGGATCGTGACGTAGCGCTCGGCGAAGTCGAGCGGCGTCATCGCACCGTCCCGGTGGAAGCCGCCGTCCTTGTCCTTCCACTGCCAGACGAACGTCTCGGGCGGTGTGCCGAGGTGGATGCACAGCAGGCGGTGCACCGAGGTGAGCACCTGCTCCTTGGCCTCGCGCAGCTCGTCGGCGTCAGCGCCCTCCGCGGCGCGCGCCCGCAGGTCGCGGGCGCCCTGGCGCAGGATCGTGCCGATGTCGCGGTTCATCAGGCGGGTGTTGCTCGAGCTCTTCGTCTCCGGCATCGCGACCTTGGGAACGAGCCCGTGCTTGACCACGAGCGCGACGAACATGTTCCACTGCCCGCCGTCCTCGGCCGGCGTGGCGAGCAGGTGCGCAACCGTGCGGTCGTCGACGTCGCGGTCTGCCGTGGCGATGATCGACTCGAGCCAGTGGTTGGCCTTCTCGAACTTGTCCCAGAAGAGCAGGTGGTTCTGGGAGAACTCGAAGTCCTTGACGCCGAGCTTCTGGCGGGCGCCGGCGCGCAGCAGGTTGGTGCCGGCGAAGAGCCAACAGCGGCCGCTCTTCTCCTGCGACGTCGCGGCCCAGTCGTCGAGCAGGTGCGACACGGAGTGGTCGATGCTCGTGACGACCCGGCGGTCGAGGGCGATGTCGTCGACCGACGTCGTCGTGACGGCGTTCTGCAGCATGCGGGCGGTGGGGTCGGCCTCGAACGCCTTCGTGAGGCGCTCGACGAGGTCGGGGGCGAGGTCGCGGGGCACGGGCCACTCCTTCGTGGGCTGGGGATCCTCGCATCGTATGCCGGGTCGCCCGGTCATCGGCCGAAGCGGGGTCCCCGGTACGGCGCCCCTTCACCCACGCTCGTCCACGACCTCGACCGGCACGACGGCGGCATACGCCCTCGTCGCCTCGAGCAGCTCCGAGACCGACACGGCTGAGTCGACCAGATCGGGGTCGGGGCGGAAGTGCACGACGGTGCCCGACGCGTGCTGGGCCGGCAGCGTCTCCAGCTCTCCGACCGGCAGCCCGTGCTCGAAACGTCGGCGCCAGCTGCCCTCCGCCCGGCGGTTGGTGTGCACGAGCCACTCGCTGAGGGCGGCCACGACCGAGATGCCGGACCGGCGGTGGCCGTCGGGCAGCAGCGGCGCGTCGGACCGGCCGTAGAAGCGCAGGTCCCTCGTCGCCATGACGGGCTTGACCCGTGCCACGCCGTCCGCGTCGACCCGCGTCTCGGTGCCGCGACCGTCGTCGGACACGGAGACGGACCCGTCGGCGTGCAGCACGACGCGCACCTGACTGGTCGTGCCTTCCCGCGCCTCGTCGACGGGGTAGGCCAGGACCTCCAGGAGCAGGTGCGGCAACCCGCCGGGCGCCAGCGCCGCCCGGTCGCGGCGGACCTCGTCCAGGTGCTCGGCGTCGACGCTCGTGCTCCAGTCGTGTGTGGCTCCCACGCGAGCACCCTGCCAGACCTCCGGGCGGCTGGTCGGACCCACGGCGGTTCCGTTCTCGGCGAATCTGCTTGGCTGTGCGCCGTCCGGCGGTGAGGATCAGCGCATGAGACTGCTCGTCCTCGGAGGCACCCACCACGTCGGCCGCGCGTTCGTCGAGACGGCCCTCGCCCGCGGCGACGAGGTCACCACGGTGACGCGCGGGCTCACCGGGACCCCGGTCCCGGGCGCGCAGGCGCGGCACGCCGACCGGCTGGACCCCGAGGCGATGCGCGCGGCCCTGGCCGGCGACGAGTGGGACGCCGTCGTCGACACGTGGTCGGCCGCGCCGGTCGCGGTGCAGACGTCCGCCCGCCTGCTCAGTGGGCGTGCACGGCACTACACCTACATCTCGTCATGCTCCGTCTACACCTGGCCGATCGCCTTGGGCTCCGACGAGAGCGCCCCGGTCGACGAGGGCGACCCGTCGTCGACCGAGAGCACCGACTACGCGGCCGCCAAGCGCGGAGGCGAGCTCGCGGCCCTCGCCGAGTTCGACGGTGACGTCGCGATCGCCCGCGCCGGCCTCATCCTCGGGCCCTACGAGATCGTCGGCCGGATGCCGTTCTGGCTCCGCCGCATCGCGGCCGGCGGCCGGGTGCCGGCGCCAGGTCCACGTGACCGGCCGCTGCAGTTCGTCGACTGCCGCGACATCGCCGACTGGGTGCTCGGCTCGCAGCCGGTAGGCACCTACAACACCGTGAGCCGGCCCGGGCACACGACCATGGGCGCGCTGCTCGAGGAGGCCCGGAACGTGACCGGCAGCGAGGCCGAGCTGGTCTGGGTCGACCCGTCGACGGTCGAGGCGGCGGGCGTCGAGCCGTGGACCGAACTGCCGATCTGGGTCCCGCCGACCGGTGAGGCGGCCGGCCTGCACGCCCTCGACACGGCAGCCGCTGCGGCGGCGGGCCTGCGCTGCCGCCCGATGTCCGAGACGGTCGCCGACACGTGGGCGTGGTTGCAACGTGAGGGGCTGCCAGAGCGGCCGAACAACCGCGCCGGCAGTCCGATGGACTCGGCCGCCGAGGAGCGTCTGCTGGCACTGCACGAGGCCGGCGCCGGCTGACGCCCCGGTGGCGTCGAGCGTCGGCAGCGCCGTGGTGGTCAGCGGCCGCGGTTGCGGCGGCGGATCTCCTTGGGCGGCCGGCCCCCGGCATACGACCGGGAGGGGTCGACGACGTAGCCCTGGCGCAGCGCCTCACGGCCGACGAGCATCCTGAAGCCCATCCGGTCGCGCTTGCTCAGCGTCACCTCGGCGGGGACGGTGCGACCGGCGAGGGTGAGGTCCACCCGGACGACGAGCCGCCTCGTGACGTGCCCGGACGAGCTGCGGACGCGGCGGCGGTCGTGGACCGGGCACTCGACCGTCTGCGGGTCGGCGTCGGAGTCCTGCCACGGGTGGACGGTGAACCGCACCCACGGCCGGCCGTCGCGCTCGAACTCCTCGACGTGCTCCGCATGGAGGGACGAGGTGCGGGCTCCGGTGTCGATCTTGGCCTTGACCCAGGGCAGCCCGATCCCGGGCATACCGGCCCATTCCCGCCACCCGACGGCAGTGCTTGAATAGGCCGGCCCCGACACCCGCCCATCTTGGCAGGACCCTGCATGAAACTCGCGATCCTCTCGCGCGCGCCGCGTGCGTACTCCACGCAACGCCTGCGCACCGCCGCGCTCGACCGCGGGCACCAGGTGCGGGTGCTCAACACGCTGCGCTTCGCGATCGACCTCTCGGGTCCGGAACCGGACCTGCAGTTCCGGGGGCGGCCGATCTCGGACTACGACGCGATCCTGCCGCGCATCGGCAGCTCGATCACCTACTTCGGCACCGCGGTCGTGCGGCAGTTCGAGCAGATGGACGTCTACACGCCCAACATCGCCAACGGCATCTCCAACGCCCGCGACAAGCTCCGCGCGGCGCAGATCCTATCCCGGCACAACATCGGCATGCCGGCGACGACCTTCGTGCGCAACCGCGCCGACGTGATGCCCGCCATCGAGCGCGTCGGCGGCGCGCCCGTCGTCATCAAGCTGCTCGAGGGCACGCAGGGCATCGGGGTCATCCTCGCGCCGGAGATCAAGATCGCCGAGGCGATCATCGAGACGCTGCACAGCACGAACCAGAACGTGCTCATCCAGAGCTTCGTCAGCGAGAGCAAGGGCCGTGACATCCGCGCCCTCGTCGTCGGCGACCGGGTCGTGGCGGCGATGCGCCGGCGCGCCAAGGGCGACGAGTTCCGCTCGAACGTCCACCGCGGCGGCACCGTCGAGCCGGCGGAGCTGAGCCCCGAGTACGAGCAGGCTGCCGTGCGCTCGGCGCAGATCATGGGCCTGCGGGTGGCCGGCGTCGACATGCTCGAGGGCAACGAGGGCCCGCTCGTCATGGAGGTCAACTCCTCCCCCGGGCTCGAGGGCATCGAGATGGCCACCAAGCTCGACGTGGCCGGGGCGATCGTCGACTACATCGCCGGCCAGGTTGCCTTCCCCGAGATCGACGTGCGCCAGCGGCTCACCGTCTCGACCGGCTACGGCGTCGCCGAGCTCGTCGTGCACGCCGGCGCCGACATCATCGGCAAGACCATCGGTGACTCCGGGCTCGAGGAGCGCGACCTGCAGGTGCTGACGCTGCACCGCGGCGCGAGCGTCATCCCCAACCCGCGGCGCCGCGTGGTGCTCGAGGCCGAGGACCGGCTGCTGTGCTTCGGCAGGCTCGAGGAGATGCGCTCGATGATCCCGGAGCGGCGCCGGCGCCGGGCGAAGGTGCGCAAGCTGCCGCGCGACCCGATCCACACCGTCGCCTGACCGGCTGCGCCGGCACCCGGCACACGTCGTCGGGCAGGTGCGCCGGCGGAGAGGGCGTATGCCGTCCGCCGGGCTCGGTCACGCCTGGTGGCGTCGCGCCTCCAGTTCGTCGCGCAGGCGCTTGAACTCCGCCTCGGCGGCGGCGGCGCGCTCCTCGGCCTCGACGGCCGGGTCGGGACGGTGCATCTGGTCCATCTCCGACTTGAAGATGCGGGCGGAACGGCCGAGGCTGCGGGCCATGTCGGGCATCCGCTTCCAGCCGAAGAGCAGCACGACGGCGAGGGCGATGATGGCCAGTTCCGGCCACCCGAGATCGGCCATGGCACCCTCCTGGGATCGGCGGGTCGGCCGAGCCGGGCCCCCGCGACACTCGATGGAAGGGCTCACGATAGAACCACTGGCTGGGAGCAGGCCGGGATCCGCCTGTGAGTCACGGACTGTTCCATGAATGGTTCCGGCCGGCTGAGACCTCGGTCGCGGTGCTGGCGGCGGCCGGCAGCACCCGCGTCATCCGGTCGGCGCTCCTGAGGAGGTGGCGCCTGAGGTGGCTACTGGGTGGCTGCTGGAGTGGCGGCGGCGGTCAGGAGCGCAGCCGCGGCTCGGGCCGCGGCCACGTCGTCGGAGGGGTCAGTGCTCCCACCCACCCCCACCGCCCCCACGATCCGACCGTGCTGGCGCAGCACCAGCCCGCCAGGGAAGACGGCCACCGACCACGGGACGCCGGAGGTCATGGCCGGCACCACGGGCGAGGTCGGCGGCAGCGCGCCGGTGTCGAACCCGAGCCACGCGGCGGTGCGCGCCTTGGTGAGGGCGCTGTCGCCGGCGCCCACCGGCGCGTCGGGGTGGCGCAGCTGAACCAGGACGTGTCCACCGTCGTCGACGAGGCACAGCCCCGACGGCACTCCTCGCTGCTCTGCCTCGTCGAGTCCGGCCCGAGCGGCAGCGACCAGCTGTTGCAGGGTGAAGGGGGTCATGGGGTCTCCTTGCTGTCGCGGTCCGTCCGCGCGGATGCCGCGCGGACCGTGGCGGGACTCACCGTGGCGTGGTTGGGCCAATGTGATAGTCCAATCAGGACTAGTCCTGATTGGATGCTAGGCTCCAGCACGGCAACCAGCAAGGGGGACAGGGATGGCGACGAGGACCACGGACCGCGGGATGGCGGGCTGGCTGGCGCTCGGGCTGCTCCTCGACAGCCCGGCCAGTGGCTACGACCTGTGGCGGCGCGCCGAACGCAGCGTCGCGCACTTCTGGCCGGTGACGCGCTCGGCGCTCTACGCCGAGCTGCCGCGCCTCGAGAGTCGTGGCTTCGTGTCGAGCAGCGCGGTCGTCCAGAAGGGGCTTCCCGACAAGCGGGTCTACGCCGTGACCCAAGCCGGGCGCGAGGCCTTCACCGAGTGGCTCGACGGCCTGGAGATCAGCGAGCGACCGCGCCATCCGCAGCAGCTGCAGCTGTTCTTCGCCGCTCACGGGCCGGTCGACCTCGCCGGTCGTCTCGTCAGGGACTGGCGAGCCCGGGCCGAGCAGTCCGAGGCTCATTGCCTGCAGATCCTGACGGATCGGGGAGTCGACCCCGACACCGATGACCGCCCGCCGCGCGACCCTCGGCTGCTCACTGCCCTGTTCGGGCTGCGGCGGGCCCGGGCGGACCAGGCCTTCCTGGACGAGGCGGAGCAGGCACTCGGCCTCACCCCGAGATAGCCGGCCGCTCGGGACCGCGGAGCGAGCCGCCCCGCCTCGTCAGCGACGATGAGGGCTCAGCCGGTCGTCCGCGCCGCGAGCACGTCGAGGTCCCGCTCGGCGTAGAGCCGGTGCTGCCACTCCTCGTTGAGGATGGTCCCGAGGACCCGTGACACGGGGAAGGACTCCGGCTCGGGATAGCCCGGCTCGAGGACGGGCTCGGTGGATCCGGCGAGCGCCTCGTCGGTCAGCTCGTCGACGACCCGTCGCACCGTGGCCATGCGGTCGGCGCGCAGGGCCAGCACCTCGTCGAGACCGGGTCGGGCCTCCCGGTCGCGCGGCACGGGTGGACTGTCGGGCATGTCGTCGTGCGGCAGGTCGAGCGGGTGCCACGGCTCCGGGTCGCCGAGCAGGGCTCGGCGCACCCACGCGTCGGTGGCGAAGACGAGGTGGCGCAGCGTCTCGATGAACGACCACTCCCCGTCGACCCGCTCGTGCAGCAGCTCGGGCGGGAAGGTGCGGGCGCGCTGCACCGTCTGCGCCCAGAGCCGCTCGACGACGTCCCAGCCCTCGCGGTAGCCGGCCGCGTCGGTGGGCCGCATCTTGGGCCGGTCGGGGTGCCTGCGGTCGAGCTCGGCCTCGACGAGCGGCGCCACGTCGACGCCGTTGATCGTCAGGTTGCCGATGTCGCCGGTGATCTCGACGTCCTCGAGCCACACGTCGCGCGCCCGGAGGCCGCGCAGGTCGACCATGCGCAGCGACGCGCCGCTGAGGACGACGTCGTGGAACCGGGCGCCGTCGAGGTAGACGTCCTCGAAGGTCGCGCCCGTCAGGCGCGCCCGCTCGAACCGCTCACCCTGCCGGTCGTCGTACGTCTCGTCGGCCATCCCGGTCCTCGCTCCCTGTTGCGGTTGACGGAAGCGTAGGGCCGGGCGGCGACAGTGCGGGGGCTTCAGCGGGAGCCGGTGGGCGCCGCGTGTGCGGGCGCCGGCGACGAGGAGGACTGCCCGGACGTGGTCGGGCTCGCGATCCCGTCCGCGACGGAGACCACGAAGCCGCCGAGCATGAAGGCCGCGATGGCCGCCGCCATGGTCGAGGTCGAGATCACGGGGATGAGCCGTCGCGCGCCCGTGACCGGGCCGTTGGCGCCGTGGTGCTCGTGGGTCAGCGCGTGGCCCCTGCCGCGCGAGAGGAGGTAGCGGTTGACCGGGTAGGCCGCGAGGAAGGCGGCAGCCAGCGAGATCGACATGCTGACCCAGAAGACCGCGTTGACGAGGCCCGCGTTCATCGCGCCCGGGATCACGGCCATGACGAGGTTGTCGACGACCTCCATCGTCAGGATGGAGACGGTGTCCGCGGCCAGGACGAGCCTGAGCGCGGCGCCGAAGGTGAGGCCGCCGCGGAGCAGGGGCAGGCTCGAGAGCGTGTAGCCGAACACGAAGGCGAGCGCGATCGAGAGCGCGATGGTGGCACCGGACCCCAGGCCGACCGCCGTGCCGACCATGAGGCCGAGGATCTCGCCGACCGCACAGCCGGTGAGGCAGTGCAGCGTGGCGCTGGCGGCCATGGAGCCGAGACCGCCGCCGTGACCGGCGTGCTTCCCGGGACCGTCCTGCATCTCGTGTCCGGCATGGTGCTGGTGCTGCGTGTCGCTCATGGCCTCTCCTTCCTCGAGGGCGCCCGGGTCGTCCGAGGCGACCGCCCGGCATACCCCCGGTGGGTATGCGCTCCGTCTCGTGAACAGCGACAGGCGATGGCCCATTCCCCGGGCGAAGGCTGTCGCTGCAGCGACTGGACATGACAGCCGGACAAATCGGGAGGAAGTGGTCAGTCGGCGCGGCTCGTGGGTACGTCAGCGTCGAGAGCCGCGCTGCAGAGTGCGGCCCTCACCGTGGGGTCCCGGGTTTGCTCGTGGAGGGGTGACCCGGGACCCCTCGACCGAACCCGACGACGGCGTGCCGGCGCCGGCTACCCGGGCGGCTGGGCCGCGCCTGCACCCTCGACGACGTCCTGCACGATCTCGTTGCGGCGCAGGAAAGCCGGCATGATCGGCGGGTCGAAGCGGGCCCACCTCACCGGTCCGACCGGCGTCAGCCCGGCCGCCCGCACCGCCTGGTCGAGCTCGCCGCGGTGCTGCTCGAAGGCGCCCCTGCCCCACCCGCCGCGGTAGCGGCGCGCGGCCGCGAGGACGCCCGGTCGTTGCGACAGATGGACGTCCGGGTCGGTCGGTACGGGTGCGCTCTCGAGAGTGAGCGAGGAGGGCAGCACGAAGGCGACGGCATACTCCCCCTGGGACGTCTCGCGCTGCTCGACGGGCGCGGTCATCGCGATGCGTTCGGACGGCTGCTGCAGGACGGGTGCCGTCATCGCGACCTTGGTCTTCGAGCGGTTCTGGCCGCCGATGTAGCCCACGAGCGTCCGAAAGGCGAGGTTGCCGGCCTCCTCGAAGGGCGCCCGGACGACGACCTCGGCGACGACGTGCGGGGCGTAGCGCCGCAGCTCGAACTCGTCGTAGCGACGCACCACGTCGTAACCCAGCTTCTCGACCACGTCTCCGACGCTACCCGCGAATCCGGGAGCGTATGCCGTCCCGTGGGCGACGCGGGCACCTGCAGGGCGAGCCCTGCGGGCGCGCGAGAATGAAGGTCATGACTGCCGCCCCGGGCCCGGATGAGGCTCACCAGCTCCTCCTCGACCACGCCGACCGCACGCTGACCGGTCGGCTCGAGGACCCGGCCGTGGTCGCCGCCGTCGTCGGTGTCGAGCGGCTCGTGGTCGCCACCGGCTCGACCGACGAGGCCATCCTGCGCGCAGCCCTGGCCGGCGAGCCCGTCGCGGGCACCGACCCGGAGGTGGTGGCCGCCCTCGTCGCCGAGAGCGAGGCCCACGTGACGGCCGGCCTCATCCGGCGCGCCTCGGGACAGTCGGTCGACGCCGCGGTGGTCAACCCCGCATCCGGCGGCTACGACATCACGACGGACGCGACGCTTCTGCGCGCTGCCGTCCGGGCGGCACAGGGCTCGATCGACGCGATGCCGTACTACGGCGCCCGCTACGGCGAGCGCGGCTCGCGCTTCGCGACGACCGACTCGGCGTGGCTCATCTCCCTGGCCGGCCTCGGCGAGGGCCGCGCCATCCGCCAGGTCGAGTGGCTCTCGCGGGTCCTGGCCGCTCGCGGCATGCCGTCGTGGCTGCTCGAGACCCACCTCGACGCGCTGGTGGCGGAGGTGCGTTCGGTGGCGGGCGAGGAGGCGGTCGGCGCCCTCCCCGCAGCGGCGAACGCCCTGGCACACGCGCGTCGGCAGCACGTCGACGACGACCTGGTCCGGGCGGCCGAGCACTGGGCCGCGGAGGCGCTGGGCGACTCCCTTCTGGTGCCGCACACCGGCGCCCTGGTGGCTGCGGCGGTCGCGGACCAGCTCGCCGGGGTCACCCGCGACGACAGCGCCCTTCTGGACTGGTTCACCGACCCGGAGCGCGTGACCCCGCAGGCGGCGGCTGCGCTGCGCGCGGTGCGTCAGCGCGTCCTCGACCACGCTCGCTGACCGCAGCGAGCGCGGCTTCGCGCCCTTCACTCCCTTCCCGCGACCGTGCGATGTGACGATGGGCCATGGCCGTTCGACACTTCGACCACGTGGGCATCACCGTCGCCGACCTCGAGGCCGCGACCGAGTTCTTCGTCCGCCTCGGGATGGAGATCCAGGGCTCGGCGACCGTCGAGGGCGACTTCATCGACACGGTGACCGGCATCCCGGACTCGGCCACGCAGATCGTGATGCTGCAGCCGCCGGGGGGCGGAACCTGCGTGGAGCTCTCGAGCTTCGAGCGGCCCGAGCACGTCCCGGGCTCGCCGTCGGCGATGGCCAACGAGCTCGGACTGCGGAGCATCGCCTTCGAGGTGGATGACCTGCAGTCGATGGTCGAGCGGCTCGGCGCCGACGGCTACGGACTGGTCGGCGGCATCGGGGAGTACGACGGCGTGTGGCGCATGGCCTACGTCCGCGGACCCGAGGGCATCACGGTGGCGCTCGCCGAGCGCATCGGCTGACGGGGCAGCCGGTTCTCACGGCCACCTGTCGGGAACGCGTCGGAAATGACGCTTGACCTTGACGCTGCGTCAGGGTTGGACCCTCGTTGCATGACCACGAACAACGCCATCGAGCTCGTTGCGCTCACCAAGTCCTACGGCGACCAGTCGGTGCTCAAGGGCGTCGACCTGACCGTCCCGCGCGGCACCGTCCAGGCCCTGCTCGGGTCGAACGGCGCCGGCAAGACGACGGCCGTGAGGATCCTGTCCACGCTGCTCAAGGCAGACGGCGGCACCGCCCTCGTGGGCGGCCACGACGTCGCCACCGAGCCGGCGCAGGTCCGCGCCTCGATCAGCCTGACCGGGCAGTTCGCCGCCGTCGACGAGGTCCTCACCGGACGCGAGAACCTCGTCATGGTCGCCGAGCTGCGCCGTGTCGAGCGGCCTGGTCGCGTCGCCGACGACCTGCTGGCGCGGTTCGACCTGACCGACGCCGGCGGCCGCCGGGCCGGCACGTACTCCGGTGGCATGCGGCGTCGCCTCGACATCGCGATGAGCCTCGTCGGCGACCCGCCGGTCCTCTTCCTCGACGAGCCCACCACCGGGCTCGACCCCCAGTCTCGCAACGAGGTCTGGAAGACGGTCCGCCAGCTGGCCGGACAGGGCACCACCGTGCTGCTGACGACGCAGTACCTCGAGGAGGCCGAGCAGCTCGCCGACCGCATCGCGATCCTCCACGAGGGACGCATCATCGCCGACGGCACCCTCGCCGAGCTGAAGCAGCTCTTCCCGCCCACCACCGTCGAGTACGTCGAGAAGCAGCCCACGCTCGAGGAGGTCTTCCTCGCGATCGTCGGCGACGGCATACCCCGCCGTGGGGGCGGCGGGGACGCCACCTCAGCCGCCACCCCAGCCGCCACCCCAGCCGCCACCCCGACCTCGGACACCACAGCCCGCGAAGGAGCCCCCCGATGACCACCCACGCCCTCGACGAGACCCGTGTGCTGACCAAGCGGTCCCTGCGCCACGTCCTGCGCAGCCCCGACACGATCATCACGACTGCCGTCACCCCGATCGCGATGCTCCTGCTCTTCGTCTACGTCTTCGGCGGCGCGATCCACGTCGGCGGCAGCTACGTCGACTACCTGCTGCCGGGGATCCTGCTCATCACCGTGGCGTCCGGCATCGCGTACACCGCCTTCCGGCTCTTCACCGACGTCTCGAGCGGTGTCTTCGACCGGTTCGCGTCCATGCCGATCGCCCGCTCGGCGGTGCTGTGGGGCCACGTGCTGACCTCGGTCGTGGCGAACCTCGTGTCACTCGTGCTCGTCGTCCTCGTCGCCCTGCTCATGGGCTTCCGCTCGGGGGCTGGCGTGCTCGCGTGGCTCGCGGTGGCGGGGATCCTCGTGCTCTTCACGCTCGCCCTGACGTGGCTGGCCGTCATCCCCGGGCTCACCGCGACGTCGGTGGACGGGGTGAGCGGCTTCTCCTACCCGCTCATCTTCCTGCCGTTCATCAGCTCGGCCTTCGTGCCCACGGAGGGCATGCCGGGTCCGGTGCGCTGGTTCGCCGATCACCAGCCGGTCACGCCGATCGTCGACACGATCCGCGACCTCTTCGCGGGGCTGCCGGTGGGAGGCCAGGGCTGGGTGGCGGTCGGGTGGTGCGTCGGGCTCCTCGTCGTGGCCTACGTTCTCGCAGTGCGCACCTTCCGCCGGAAGATCCGCTGACCGCTCGACCGCCGTCCACGACGGCGAACAGGAGAATGGGCTCATGCTGACGATCGGCCAGCTCGCGGCGTACGCCGGGGTGACCGTGCGTGCGGTCCGCCACTACCACGCGAAGGGCCTGCTGCCCGAGCCGCAGCGGGACGCGTCCGGCTACCGGCGCTACGACGCCGCGGCGGTCGTGGCGCTCGTGCGCATCCGCGTCCTCGCGGACGCCGGCGTGCCGCTCTCCCGCGCGCAGGAGCTGCTCGCGGCCGGCGACGCGGAGTTCGCGGCGGCGGTCGAGGACATCGACCGCCGCCTGCGGGCGGAGATCCGCGAGCGCCAGCGCCACCGCGAACGCATCGCCCAGCTGGCGGCCGGGGACAGCCTCGCGCTGCCTCCCGAGGCCGTCGCCTACCTGGCCCGGATGCGCCAGCTCGGCTTCCACGACCGCCTCGTCGAGGTGGAGCGCGACAGCTGGATCCTCATCGCGGCGCAGATGCCCGAGCAGGTGCCCGTCCTCATGGCGATCAAGCACCAGCAGATCGAGGACCCGGTGCTGCGCCGGCTCTACCTCGACCTCGGCGACCTCGCCGACTGCACGCCCGACGACCCGCGCTAACCGAGCTCGCCGACCGGGTGACCGCCTTCATCGAGGCGGCGGCCGCGGAGGCGGAGGGCATCGCCGAGCGCGAGACCTACCCTCCCGTCAGCCCGGAGCTCGTGGAGCTGCTCGACACAGCCTTCCTCGAGTCCTTCCCGTGCGCGAGGCGGCTGCTCGGGCTGCTCGAGGAGCGCGGCTGGACCGGGTGGACCGACATCCGCCGCATCGAGCACGCGGTCTGAGGGCGCGTTCACTCAGCAGTCGAAGACGCTCCAGCACAGGGCGTTTCGTCGCTGCTGGTCGTCGAGGACGAGGTCGCGGACCTCCTCGGGCAGCTGCTCGCGCTGCCAGCGGCACTCGCCTCGCGCGGCCTCGTCGGCCCCACCCGCCGGCGCGGCGGCGCGCACCGCCTTGATGGCGTATGCCGCGGCGCCGAGGTCGTGCGCGGCGACGTGGGCCACGCACGCTGCCTGCCCGGCGGCATACGCGGCGAAGCGGGGCGCGCCCCGGAGCGGTCGCGCGGCGCCCATGGCGTGTCCACCTGCGGCGCGCGCCGTCATCATCCGGACGTCACCGCGCACCCAGGCACGCGCGTGCTCGACGGCGGTCCGTGGCCGCAGATCGCCCGGTTGCTCGCTCTCGAACAGGGCGAGGACGTGCTCCGCGCACGTCGCCGCCCACAGGGCGAGCTGGTGGTGGTGGTCGTCGGTCAGGGTGCCGCCGCGGCGGATGGTGGTGAGCCGCGGGTCGGCGACGGGTGGAAGGATCACGGTCGCCGGTCCCTCCGGCCGCGGTTCAGACGTTGTGCGGCACGTTGCCGTTGAGGCTGAACATCCAGCGCATGAACTTGTGGCCGGGGTCCGACGTCGGGTCGAACATCAGCGGGCAGCCACCGGGGATGACGCGGATGCCGTGCGCGCGGCCCCAGTCGGCCGCCTCCTCGGAGACACTGCCGCCTCCAGGCCCGCGGTGCATCCACACGTGCTTGATCCCCAGCCCTGCACACTCCTCCAGTGTCGCCTGGGCGCGCTCGGGTCGGGTGCCGATGACGACCGCGTCCACACCCCCGGGAATGGATTTCAGGTCCGGATAGGCGGTGTCGCCCTCGACCTGCTCGGTGTGGGGGTTGACCGCGTAGACGGCGTAGCCGCGCTCCTTAAGCCGCCGGTAGACGGCGTTGCTGCCGTGGGAGCCTGCATTCCGGGACACGCCCGTCACGGCGACGCGCTGCTGCCTGAGGAAGTCGGCTGCGGCATCCTTGATCGGTTCCATCGTGGTTTCCTCCCCTGCGGAGCGGCGGTGGTGTCGCACCTCGAGGTCCACGATGCTCCCAGCCGCCGGGCGCCGGTCAGGGTCGAAGGTCCCGGTCGGGCGCGGGCCGTCCGGCGCGGGCGGCGTCGTGCGCGTCGGCCGCGTCACAGCCGCCGCGCCGGCGAGACGAGGGCTCCTACGCTGGAGGGGGAAGACGCGGGCCTGCGGCGGTCATCCGCGCCGGGCCGCGGCAGCCCTTTGGAGGTGCGCCATGCGTACGAGGCCGGCACCCGTCGCCCACCCGGCAGCCGGCGACGCCGGCCGGCGGCGGGCCCCTTGGGCGGACAACCTCAAGGTCGTGCTCGTCTCCGGCGTCATCGTCGCGCACACGACCATGGCGTGGACCCATGTCGGCAACTGGGTGTTCGAGGAGCCACTCGTCCGGGAGCCGCTGCTGTCGGTTCTGACCCTGGTGACCGCGATCGTGTCACTCTTCGGCATGCCACTGTTCTTCCTCGTTGCCGGCTACTTCACGCCGAAGTCGCTGTCGCGCAAGGGATTCGGCCGATTCGTCGGGGATCGCGCGGTTCGGCTCCTCGTGCCGATGCTGGCGTACGTGCTGCTGCTGAGTGCGCCGATCGAGTTCGTGGACCCCGAGAACGCGGGGTGGACCGGCGGCTTCCGGGAGTTCGTGCCGCACGTGCTGTGGCCGCCCGCCCCCGGACCGACGTGGTTCCTCGGCGTGCTGTTCGTGTTCTCGGTCGGCTACGGCGTGCTGCGCGCGGCGGTGCCGGCTCGTGCCGAGCCTCGGTCGGTGCCGGGGTTCGGGCGCCTCGTGCTGCTGGCCGTCGTCGTCGCCGTGGCGGCGTTCCCGATCATGACGGTCGCCCCGCTGGGCCAGGAGGTCTGGCGTCTCGCGGTGGCCCAGTCGCCGGCGTGGCTGGCCGGCTTCGCGCTCGGTGTCGCCGCGAGGGAACGGGGATGGCTGCCCCTCGAGCCGAGCCTGGGCCGCCGGATCCGGTGGACCGCCTGGTCGGCTCTGGCAGCCGGCGTCGGGGTCTTCGTCCTCGCGACGGCCACCGGCATGGACCTCCGGCTGCTCCTCGGCGGCGGCTCGTGGCAGTCGGCCGTCATCGCGGTCATCGAGGGCCTGCTCGTGGTCTTCGCCTCGCTCTGGGTCGTGGACCTGTTCGGGCGCAGGTTCGATGCGCACGGCCCGCGCGGCCGGGCTCTCAGCCGAGCGGCCTACGGGGCGTTCCTCGTGCACCAGGGCGTGCTCGTCGCGCTGGTCCTCGCGTCCCACCGGCTCGGCTGGCCGCCCGAGGTGTCGTATGCCGCCGTGACCGCCCTCGGCGTGGCGGTCTCGTTCGTCCTGGGGCACCTGCTCACGCGCGTCCCGGGCATTCGAAAAGTCGTCTGACGGGCGAACCAGCAGTGCCTGCGGGCGGGGAGACCGGACCCCGCGCGGCCTCCTTGCCCGGCAGGAGCAGGTCAGAAGTTGTTGGCCATGTTGGTGAAGCGGCTGAAGTGGCCTTGGAAGGCAACGACGATCGTGTCGGTCGGGCCGTTACGGTGCTTGGCCACGATCAGGTCGGCCTCGCCCTCACGCGGCGAGTCCTTCTCGTAGGCGGCCTCACGGTGGAGCAGCACCACCATGTCGGCGTCCTGCTCGATCGAGTTGTGGACCGCGATGCCGTTGGCGATGAAGTTGTGCGTTCCGAGCACCGTCGCGTCGAAGACCTCCTCGACCCCGTCCGGCTCGATGGACACGACGCTGTCCCAGAGGACGTCGTTTACGGCGTACAGCTCGAGCTCGGCGCTGTCGAGCACAGCAGCGACGCGCGCCAGTCGCTCCCGCGACGGGGCGCTCCGGTAGAGCGCGGACCCGTTGTACTCGACACCGAGAGCAGCCTGGAACGCCCGCGTCGTCATGCCCTTATCGGACATGACCTCGCGCACCGTGTCCCAGATGCCGACCGGCGCGGTGTCGACGTTGGTGTTGGCCTTCGTCTCACGAATGATCTCGAGCAAGCGCTCTGCCTGGACGCCCCGATCGCCGTGGACGCCGATCTCCTGCAGGAAGCGCCGCTGGCTGTCGCTGCCGGAGATATCGAGGGTGTAGCCGGGACGGTATCCCGACTTCCGTACGGTGCGAAGCCTGGTCGAGATGCCGAAGCGGAGGAGAAGCCGGGACAGGTCGTCGACGAGTCGGCGGGACGTCGAGGCGTAGTAGATGCGGCCGCCTCGACTGTTCTTGTTGACGGTGACCGATCCGTCGGTCGCCCAGATGTGGCGCAGGAAGAGCGCGATCTGCCGCTTGGACGCGTAGAAGAGCGACTCCGGAACGAACTTCTCGTGGCTGCGCTTGTCGAAGAGGCCGAGGCCGTCGAGCCACTCCGCGATCGGGTTGCGCTTGCCGTGGGTGAGGCGGAAGGGCGCCCTCAGGCGCAGCGTGCTGACCCGGGCGGCGGCGTAGTCGTCGCGAACCGCGGCCACGCCGAACGTGAGCGCGGCCTTCGTCACGGCCTCGAGGTTGGCCTCGTCGATGCTGGCGTAGCGGATCGGCTGACGGGCGAGCATCGAGCCGTCACCGAGCATGTGCGCGAGCAGGATGACCCGCGAGTCCTCCCACGGCTCGTGCCGTTCCGGGGCGGGAACGTGCCGCGGGACGGCCACCCGGTCGCCGGTGCGGAGATCACCGAGGGCGGTCCACCCCTCGTACGCGAGGAAGGGGTGGTTCTCCGTGGCCCGAACCGTCTTGCCGGATGCGAGCGTGAGCTTGAAGACCGGCTTGGTGCCGGTGGGAAACACGTGCGTCAGGTGGCGCGTGACGTAGCGGAGCTTCTCGTCGAGCGCCCAGACCGGGACGTCCTCGGCGCCCTCCGCATACAGCTGGCCGAGGGAGACCTCGGCACCGGTGTCGGCGCGCATGACGCGGCTCTCGGCCGTGAGACAGCCGGATTCTCGAAGGTCGCTCATCGCAGGCTTCTTGTCGGTGCGCTGCTCGGGACCACGGTTGAGCTGCGAGATCGCGATGACCGGGACCTCGAGCTCCTTGGCCAGCAGCTTCAGGGCACGCGAGAACTCCGAGACCTCCTGCTGGCGCGACTCGACGCGCTTGCCCGAGCTCATCAGCTGGAGGTAGTCGATGACGACGAGCTTGAGGTTCTCGCGCTGCTTGAGGCGGCGGCACTTGGCGCGGATCTCCATCAGCGACATGTTGGGCGAGTCGTCGATGAAGAGGGGTGCGTCGGAGACGCGGCCCATCGTGGAGGCGAGTCGGGTCCAGTCCTCCTCACGCATCGTGCCCTTGCGCATGTGCTGGAGCTGGATGCCGGCCTCGGCCGAGAGCAGACGCATCGTGATCTCGGTGCGGCTCATCTCGAGCGAGAAGACGACGGCCGCCATCTTGTGCTTGATCGCGGCCGAACGCACTATATCTAGGCCTATGGTCGATTTTCCCATCGCCGGCCTCGCGGCGATCACGATCATCTGGCCGGGGTGCAGGCCGTTGGTGAGGGCGTCGAAGTCGGTGAAGCCGGTCGGCACGCCGGTCATCTCGCCCGAGCGGCCGGAGGCGACCTCGATCTCGTCGACGGTGGCCTCGATGATGTCGCCGATGGCGTGGTAGTCCTCGCCACCGCGCTTGTCGGCGACGGCGTAGACCTCGGCCTGGGCGGCGTTGACGATGTCCTCGACGTCGCCGCCACCCTGGGCGTAGCCGAGCTGCACGATGCGCGTGCCGGCCTCGACGAGCCGGCGCAGCACGGCCCGCTCGGCGACGATCTGGGCGTAGTAGCCGGCGTTGGCCGCCGTGGGCACCGACGCGATGAGCTGGTGCAGGTAGGCCTGCCCGCCGACGCGCGTCAGGTCGCCGCGCTTGGTCAGCTCGTCGCTGACGGTGATCGCGTCGGCCGGCTCGCCGCGGCCGTAGAGGTCGAGGATCGCGTCGTAGATGAGCTCGTGCGCGGGCCGGTAGAAGTCGGTGCCCTTGAGCTGCTCCACGCAGTCGGCGATGGCGTCCTTCGACAGCAGCATGCCGCCGAGGACGGACTGCTCGGCGCCGACGTCCTGCGGGGGGAGCCGGTCGTCGGGGGGACCACCGTCACGGGTGGACGACGACGCGAACGCGCTCGTGCTCAGCTCATCGAGCGACACGTGCTCCCCTTCCCCTGCATGGTGAATGACATCGGTGCAACCCGGTCCACCTCAGTGAACATCGCAGCTCTGACAGTGCTGTGCCGCGGGTCGCGACGGGCCCTACCCGAGCCCGTCGGCTCCTCCTCCAGGAGGACCCGCCCCACCGTAGGTGCGCCACTCCACCACCACCAACCTGAGAGCCCGCCGGTCATGCACCGCCTGTGGACAACCGGTGGACGGCCGACCGCGACACGCCGTCAACAGGTGTGGACAAGGTGTGTGGACAGTGTGGGAATGTGGCCCCGGTCACAGGCCCAGCAAGGCGCTGACCTGCACAGATGCGCGTCCACTGCGTGTGGAGGAGAAGTTCCCCAGCCCTGTGCGTCGTCCACAGACGTGTCCGAAATGTCCCTGAGCACCTATCCACCGACGCCGTACCCCGACGGCGTATGCCGGGTGCCGGCCACTCACAGGCCGGCAGCCGAGGCGTCGTAGTAGTCGCGGTTGCGCAGCTGGGTGGCGGCCGCCTCGTCGAGGACCGCCGTGGCGTCGGGGTGCCACTGGAGCACGGAGGCCGGGCACGAGGCCGACAGCGGCCCCTCCAGCGCAGCAGCGATCGCCGCCGCCTTGGTGGGTCCCGAGGCGACGAGGACCAGCCGGCGCGCGTCCAGCACCGTGCCGAGGCCCTGGGTGACGCAGTGCGTCGGAACGTCGTCGGGCCCGTCGAAGAAGCGGGCGTTGTCGTGCCGGGTGCGGTCCGACAGGCGCTTGACCCGGGTCCGCGACGACAGCGAGGACCCCGGCTCGTTGAAGCCCAGGTGGCCGTTGGCGCCGATGCCGAGGATCTGCACGTCGACACCGCCCGCCTCGGTGATGAGCCGTTCGTACTCCGCGGCCGCCGCGACCAGCTCCTGCTCGGTGCGCCCCGACCCGTCGGGCACGTGCAGGCGCTCGGGCGCCAGGCCCAGCGGGGCACACACCTCGCGCAGCAGCACCTCCCGGTAGGTCTGCGGGTGTCCGGCGGGCAGGCCCACGTACTCGTCCAGGGCGAAACCCGTGGCCGCCGACAGGTCGAGGCGTCCGGCCCGCACCGCCCCCGCCAGCTCCGCGTAGAGCCCCAAGGGCGAGGACCCCGTCGCCAGGCCGAGGACCGGACCGGCCCCTCGCGCTGCGGCCAGCCCCTCGAGCACGACCTCGGCGGCACGGCGGGCGACGTCGGCGGACGTGGGCAGGACGAGGACCTCCATGCGCCCACCCTCTCACCGCGCACACCCACGGGAGCGCAGCCGCCCGCATACTGCAGCAGCTCGCCCACCTGCGGGAGGCGACGGAGGACGCCGACTTCCGCGCCGCGCGACGACCCTTCCGCGGTCCGCCGCGGCCTACAGTCGAGGCATGTGCCGCAACATCCGCCAGCTCCACAACTTCGAGCCGCCGGCCACGAGCGACGAGGTCCGGGCCGCCGCTCTGCAGTACGTCCGCAAGGTCAGCGGCAGCACGAAGCCGAGCCAGGCCAACCAGGCCGCGTTCGACGAGGCGGTCGAGGCCATCGCCCACGCGACGCAGCACCTGCTCGAGCACCTGACCACGAGCGCGCCGCCGAAGGACCGCGACATCGAGCGCCAGAGGGCGCGCGAGCGCAACGCCGTCCGCTTCGGCACCCCGGCCTGAGGTCGGGCCGGCCTTCCCGTGGGTGTCTGGGCCGAGCGGGTCACGCCACGACTCGTCGCGGCGGGGGAGAGCGAGAGGGTCCGCGCGTTGCGGGTCCGGGCCTGCGAGGGGCTGCGAGGCGAGGTCGTCGAGCTCGGCTTCGGCAGCGGGCCCAACCTCGGCCTCTACCCGCGCGAGGTCACCCGCGTCATCGCCGTCGAGCCGTCGGACGTGGCGTGGGACCTCGGCGCCGACCGCCGCGCCCGCAGCCCCGTCCCGGTCGTCCGCGGCGACCTCGACGGCCAGGCGCTCAGCCTCGAGGACGCGAGCGCCGACGCGGTCCTGTCGACGCTGACCCTGTGCACCATCCCCGACCTCCCGAGAGCGCTCGCCGAGGTGCGGCGTGTGCTCCGGCCGGGCGGTCGCCTGCACTTCCTCGAGCACGGCCTCGCCCCCGACGAGGGGGTGCGGCGCTGGCAGCACCGGCTCGAGCCCTTCCAGAAGAGGGCCTTCGCCGGCTGCCACCTCACGCGCCCGATCGACCGGCTCGTCGAGGAGTCGGGCCTCGTCCTCGAGTCGGTCGAGCGCGAGTACGCCTCGACGGCCGCGGTCATGCGGCCCTTCGTCTACGTCTACCTCGGCCGCGCCCGCAAGGCCTGAGCCGCCTCACGCGCGGTCACCACCGGCCACTACCTTGGCAGCCATGTCGGACGGCGCGCACCAGGAGCTCGTCGCCGCGGTCACCGCGGCGCTGTCCGAGCGCGCCGATCCCGAGCGTGCGGCCGGGCAGCAGCGCTACATGAAGTCGGCCATGCCGTACTTCGGCCTGACCTCGCCGCGGCTCAAGGCGGCACTGACGCCGTTGCTGCGCGACCCCGGGCTCGCCATGCAGTCGCGAGCGCAGTGGGAGGCGACCATCCGCGCCCTCTGGGACGGCGCGACGCACCGCGAGCAGTGGTATGCCGCCATCGCCCTCGCGCGGCACCGCCCGTACCGCACGTGGCTCGACAGCGACGCCATGCCCTTGTGGGAGAGGCTGATCCGATCCGGCGCCTGGTGGGACGTCGTCGACGACATCGCGACGCACCTCGTGCGCGACACGCTGCTGGCCCACCCCGACGTCGAGCGGCTGCGGCTGCGTGAGTGGGCCGCCTCGGACTCGCTGTGGGTGCGGCGGGCGGCGGTCCTCAGCCAGGTCGGAGCCGGCCCGCGGCTCGACCAGGCCCTCCTCGCCGACGTCATCGAACCCAACCTCACCGACCCCGACTTCTTCAGCCGCAAGGCGATCGGGTGGGCGCTGCGCGACCACGCCCGCACCGACCCGGAGTGGGTGCGCACCTTCGTCGCGGCTCACCCCGACCTCTCCGGGCTCTCCCGCCGCGAGGCCCTCAAGCACCTGGGGTCGCCGGCATGAGCGCCCTCGCGTCCCGCGCGGCCGGCCACCGCCGCGAGATCGTCCGGCTCGCGGTCCCGGCCTTCCTCGCCCTCATCGCAGAGCCGCTCTTCCTGCTCGCCGACTCGGCGATCATCGGCCACCTCGGCACCGCCGAGCTCGCCGGGCTCGGCATCGCCAGCGCCGCGCTCGTCACTGCCGCAGGCGTCTTCGTCTTCCTCGCCTACGGCACGACGAGCGTCGTCGCCCGGCACCTCGGTGCGGGTGACGAGCGGTCTGCCATCGGGGCGGGCCTCGACGGCTTCTGGCTCGCCCTCGCGCTCGGGGCCCTCACGGCGGCCGTCGTGGCCGTCTGGGCGGGCCCGATCAGCGCCGTCTTCGGCGCCTCGCCGGCGGTCCTCGAGCAGGCCACGACCTACCTGCGGATCTCCGCCCTCGGCATCCCCGCGATGCTCGTCATCCTCGCCGTCACCGGGGTGCTCCGCGGCCTGCAGGACACGACCACGCCACTCGTCGCCTCCGTCGCCGGGTTCGGCGCCAACATCGTGCTCAACGTGGTCCTCGTCTACGGCTTGCACTGGGGCATCGCCGGCTCCGCGTGGGGCACCGTGCTCGCCCAGACCGGGATGGCCCTCGCGCTCGTCTCGGTCCTGCTCGTCAAGGCCGGCGCCCGCCACGCGCGACTGCGCCCGCATCCCGCGCGGGTGCTCGCGGCTGCACGCACCGGCATACCCCTGCTGGTGCGGACCCTCGCGCTGCGCGCGACGCTGCTCCTGACGACGTGGGTGGCAGCCTCCCTCGGCGACGTCCCGCTCGCGGCGCACCAGGTGGCGATGACCGTCTGGTCGTTCCTCGCCTTCGCGCTCGATGCCCTCGCGATCGCCGGCCAGGCCATCACCGGACGGGCGCTCGGCGCCGGCGACCGGGATGGCGTTCGCGTGGCGATGGGGACGATGGTCCGCTGGGGCGTGTGGGGCGGGCTCGGCCTCGGGCTCGTCGTGGTGGCGCTGCACCAGGTCCTGCCGTCGCTCTTCACGCCCGACCCCGCGGTCCAGGAGGCGCTGGCCGCGGCGCTCGTGGTCGTCGGGCTCGGGCAGGCTGTCGCGGGCTACGTGTTCGTCCTCGACGGGGTCCTCATCGGCGCCGGCGACGGCCGCTGGCTCGCCTGGGGCATGGTGCTGACCCTGGCGGCCTACCTGCCGGTGATCCTCGCGGTGCGCGCCGCCGGCCCGAGCGGCTCGGCGACCCGCGACGTGGTCGTGCTCTGGGTCGCGTTCACGATCTTCATGGTGATCCGCGGTGCGGGCCTCGGCTGGCGCGCCCGCCGCGACGACTGGATGGTCGTCGGCGCCCGCTGAGCCCGTGCGGGTTCGCGTGACGTTCGGATGACGGTCAGGTAGCGCCGGACGCGCCTGACGGCGGCTGCGGCGCCGTGTCCGTCACCGGGATGGTAGAGGGGCCGGCGGACTGGCCCGCGGACGCGCCGGGCGACCCGGCGACAGCCTTCCGCCTGGCCTCCCAGGCCTTCTTCGCGGCCCTGCTGCGTCGCCGGCGACTCGCCTCCTGCTCCCGCTGGAGGCGACGGGCCGCAGCCTCCGCGCGCCGGACGGACGCCTCCTCGCAGCGGCGCTCACGCTCGAGCACCGCCTCGGAGCGGACCGGCCAGACGTACGGCAGGTCGGGGGTCACCTCCGGGAACGTGCCGGCATACTGCGCGGGGTCCTTGCGCACGAGCGCCGACCGGTGGCTGTGCTGGACGGACTCGTCGAAGAGCCAGGGCGGCAGGGCGCCGGCCTCCGCCAGCTCCGGATAGCTCCTCAGCCGGTCCACGCCGACCGCCGCGAGGTCGGCGGCGATCGTGGTGGCGCACGTGTCGCCGAAACCGCGCCGCAGCCACTCCGCGCACATCGCGAGCCCGTAGCTGCCGAGTGCCTCCTCGTAGCCCTTCCACATCAGCACGGCAGGGTGCGAGGCCCACGCGTAGCCGGGGACCGTGAGCGCGCGCACGATCTGGATGACCTCCACCCGCTGCTTGCCCAACCGCTTCGTGTCGAGCACGCGCGCTGTCTCGGCGAAGTCGGCGTAGGGCACGAACGTCTGCACCTGGGGCTCCCTCCAGAGATGGTGGTCTTCCGTGCGGCAGCCCGTGCCTGTGGCCGGCTGGGCCGTTCGATGGGGGCCATACCCGCTCGCCGGACGACCTCGCCCGACGACCGCTCGCCGGACGACCTCGCCCGACGACCGCTCGCCGGATGACCCGGCCGAAGGAGTCCGGCCAACTGCTACGGGTTTCCCAGCCTTCTTTAAGGTCCGGGAGTCATAGTCGTTCTCGTGAGTTGCTCCTGTGCGACTCGGTGATCTCCTCCCCTGTCGGTCACCGGGTCAAAGGGCACCCGCTCCTGCTGGTCGAGTTCGGCGACGTGACCAGCAGGAGCGGGTTTTCTCGTTTCCGGGCAGGGCAGCGCGTCAGAGCGCTCCGTCGGCGAGCTCCACGTCCGAGAGCAGGGCCTGGACCTCCGCGGTCGTCGGCATCGCCGTCGAGCACTCGAGCCGGCCGGCGACCAGGGCTCCAGCCACGTTGGCGAAGTGCGTGACACGTGCGAGGTCCCACCCGGCCAGCAGCCCGTGCACGAGCGCCGCCTGGAACGCGTCTCCGGCGCCGAGCCCGTTGACGACCGTCACGGGGAAGCCGTCGACGAAGACCTCCTCGGACGGTGTCATGGCCAGCACGCCTCGCCGCCCCTGCGTGACGACGGCCAGCTCGACGCCCGCGGCGAGCAGGGCACGGGCGGCCCGTCGGGGGTCGGACTCGCCGGTGACCAGCTCGCACTCCTCGAGGTTGCCGACCGCGACGGTCGCATAGGGCAGCGCCTCCCAGGCCCGGCTGCGGGCCTCGGCGCGGGCAGCATCCGCATCGTGGTCCCGGTCGAGCCAGAAGGCCGGTAGGTAGCCGAGGTCGAGCATCGTCAGCGGCGTCCGGCCGCGCTCCTCACGTGCGGCGGCGTGGGCGGCGCGACTCGGCTGCTGACTGAGTCCGGTCAGGGTGGACCAGAAGGCCCGGGCCTCTCGAATCGCCTGCAGGGGAAGTGATTCCGGAGTGATGAGCAGGTCTGGCGCGGTCGGGTAGCGGTAGAACCAGCGCGGGAAGCGGTCGGGCGGGAAGAACTCGCAGAAGGTCACCGGTGTCGGCGGCCCGCCCGAGATGGTCTGGAGGTAGGCGTCGTCGACGCCGAGCTGCAGCAGCTCCCGGTGCACGAAGCGGCCGAAGGCGTCGTCGGCCGTGGCCGAGACGAGCGCGGCTCGCCGGCCGTGGCGTGCGGCGCCGACCGTCACGGTCGCGGCGCTGCCCCCGAGGAACTTCTCGAAGGTGCGCGCCTCGTCGAGCGTGATCCCGTGTTGCAACGGGTAGAGGTCGACTCCGACCCGCCCGATGGCGACGAGGTCGTAGGGGGTCGTGGAAGCCATGGACGCTCCGTTTCGGCGGCGGTGCCTGCACCTCAACGCTAACGCGCCGGGCGAGACGACCCACCGAGGTCACGGAATGGTAACGCCCCTTGACCGATCCTCGCGCCGAGCCCCATCCTCCTCGTGAGAGCGCTCTCACGGCCGCGGTTCAGGCGGGGAGAGCGCTCCCACGCCCACACTGGGGATGAGACCGAAGGAGCTCTCCATGACATCCCGTTCCAGCCGTACCTACACGCCCCGCGCACGCAAGCGCCACGTCGTCCTGTCCACCGTGGCCGTCTCCCTGCTGGCGCTCTCGGCGTGCAGCTCGGGTGACTCCGGCGGCACCGCCACCCAGGCCGCCGGCACCGGCGCTGCGGGGGGCGGGCCTGTCACGCTGACCCTCGCGACCTTCAACCAGTTCGGCTACGAGGACCTCATCCCCGAGTTCGAGAAGACGCACCCCAACATCAAGGTGAAGCACAAGAAGGCGGCGACCTCCAACGAGGCCCGCGACAACTTCTTCACCCGGCTCTCGGCCGGCAGCGGCATGGCCGACGTCGAGGCCGTCGAGGTCGACTGGCTCCCCGAGATGCTGCAGTACTCCGACAAGTTCACCGACCTCAACTCCCCCGACGTCCAGGGACGCTGGCTCGACTGGAAGACCAAGGCCGCCACCGACTCCGACGGCCACCTCATCGGCTACGGCACCGACTCGGGCCCCGAGGCCATCTGCTACCGCAGCGACCTGTTCAAGAAGGCCGGCCTGCCGAGCGACCGCGAGTCGGTCGCCAAGCTCTTCGGCAACACCTGGGAGAGCTACTTCGCCGCCGGCAAGCAGTTCAAGGCCAAGTCCAAGGTCCCCTTCTTCGACAGCATCGGCGCGACGTACCAGGGCATGGTCAACCAGCTCCCCGCCGCCTACGAGAACCCCACCGACGACAGCATCACCGCGACCGAGAACGCCCAGGTCAAGAAGGTCTACGACCAGGTCGTCCAGGCCGGCATCACCGACGGCCTCTCCGCGAAGCTGCAGCAGTGGGGCGACGACTGGACCGCCTCGTTCCAGAAGGACGGCTTCGCCACCATGTTGTGCCCCGGCTGGATGGTCGGCGTCATCGAGGGCAACGCCAAGGGCGTCAAGGGCTGGGACGTCGCCAACACCTTCCCCGGCGGCGGCGGCAACTGGGGCGGCAGCTACCTGACCGTCCCGAAGCAGAGCCAGCACCCGAAGGAGGCCCAGGAGCTCGCTGCGTGGCTGACCGCGCCCGAGCAGCAGGTCAAGGCGTTCAAGAAGGTCGGCACCTTCCCGAGCCAGAAGCAGGCTCTCGAGAGCCCGGACCTGCTCTCCTTCAAGGTCGCCTCGTTCAACGACGCACCGACCGGCCAGATCTTCGCCGACCGGGCCAAGGCCGTCACGCTCTCCCCCTACAAGGGCACCCACTACTTCGCCATCAACGACGCGATGCAGCAGGCGCTCACCCGTGTCGAGCAGGGCACCTCGCCGCAGGAGTCCTGGGACAAGTGGGTCAGCGACGTCAAGGCCCTCGGCTGACGCACCTCGGCTGACCCAACCGAACCGCGGGTGGCCCGGTGACCGACTCCTGGCACCGGGCCGCCCGCCCGACGAGCGGAACCTGCCGTGACCGTCCAGTCCCCCGCGCAGCCTCCTGCGCAGCCCGCCGGCCCTGACCCCTCCACCACGGGTATGCCGTCCCCCCGGGGCTCCCGCCCCACCTCGCCTTCCGAGGCGGCCCCCTTCACCGAACGCTCGCCCGTCCAGCCGCGGGCCAGGTGGCGGCGCCGCCTGACGAGGCTCGACGAGCTGGGCTCGCCCTACGCGTACGTCTCCCCGTTCTTCATCCTCTTCGGCATCGTCGGGCTCTTCCCGCTGCTCTACACGGCCTGGGTCTCTGTGCACAGGTGGAGCCTCATCGGCGGGCAGGGCGCCTTCGTCGGCCTCAAGAACTACACCGACGTCCTGGCCCAGCCCTACTTCTGGAACGCCCTGAAGAACACGCTGAGCATCTTCCTGCTCTCGAGCGTCCCGCAGGTGATCGCGGCGCTGCTCATCGCCGCCGCACTCGACAGCGGCCTTCGGGCCCGGACCTTCTGGCGGATGGGCGTGCTGCTGCCCTACGTCGTGGCCCCGGTCGCCGTCGCGCTCATCTTCAGCGACCTGTTCGGCGACAAGTTCGGCCTCGTCAACCACCTGCTCGGCCTCGTCGGCATCGACCCGGTCCAGTGGCACAAGGAGGTGCTGCCGAGCCACGTCGCCATCGCCACGATGGTCAACTTCCGGTGGACCGGCTACAACGCCCTGATCTTCCTCGCCGCCATGCAGGCGATCCCGCGCGACTACTACGAGGCCGCGATGATCGACGGGGCAGGGCGCATCCGCACCTTCTTCTCGATCACGATCCCGCAGCTGCGCGCGACGATCATCTTCGTCGTCATCACCTCGACCATCGGCGGCCTGCAGATCTTCGACGAGCCGCGGATGTACGACCAGTACGGCCTCGGCGGCGCCGACCGGCAGTGGCAGACCCTGACGCTCTACCTCTACCAGCTCGGCTGGACCCAGAAGAACTTCGGCCGGGCCGCCGCCGTCGCGTGGATGCTCTTCCTCATCGTCGTGCTCTTCGCGGTCGTCAACTTCCTCGTCACCCGCCGCATCGCCTCGAAGGGATCGCGATGACCACCCTCCCGCTCCGCCGCACCACCAAGGTGGTCCGGCGCACCCAGGCCGGCCGGACGGCATACGTCTTCCTCGCGGTCGTCCTGCTCGCCTCCGCGTTCCCGCTCTGGTGGTCCTACGTCATCGGCAGCAAGGACTCCGCCGCGATCGTCCAGGACCCGTACTCGTTCATCCCGGGCGGGCACTTCCTGCAGAACGCGAGCACGGTCGTCACGACCATCCCGTTCTGGAAGGCGCTGGGCAACAGCATCCTCGTCAGCACGACGGTCTCGCTGCTCGTCGTGCTCTTCTCCGCGATGGCCGGCTTCGCCTTCGCCAAGCTGCGCTTCCGCGGCCGCAACGGGCTGCTCGTCTTCGTCATCGCCACGATGGCGGTGCCGACGCAGCTCGGGATCGTGCCGCTCTTCATCGTCATGAGCAAGCTCGGCTGGATCGGCAGCCTGTGGGCGGTCATCCTGCCCAGTGCCGTCAGCGCGTTCGGCGTCTTCTGGATGACGCAGTACCTCCAGGAAGCCCTGCCCGACGAGCTCATCGAGGCGGCCCGCGTCGACGGCGCCTCGACGCTGCGGACCTTCTGGTCCGTCGCGCTGCCCGCCGCCCGCCCGGGTGCGGCGATGCTCGGCCTGTTCACCTTCATCGCCACGTGGACCAACTTCTTCTGGCCGTTCATCATCCTCGACCCGGGCAACCCCACCCTGCCGGTCGCGCTGCAGCAGCTGCAGGCCGCCTACTTCGTCGACTACTCGCTCGTGCTCAACGGGGTCGTGCTCATGGCGCTGCCCCTCATCGTCCTGTTCGTCTTCGCCGGGAAGCAGCTCGTCTCCGGCATCATGCAAGGAGCAGTCAAGGGATGACCGCCCAGACGCGTACCCACCAGCCCTCCAGCGTGTCGGCGCCCGATCTCGTTGTCGCGCAGCCGCGTTCGCTTCCGCAGGACTTCGTCCTCGGCGTTGCGACGGCCGCGTACCAGATCGAGGGGGCCAGGCACGAGGACGGGCGCACCGACTCGATCTGGGACACCTTCGCGCACACACCGGGCGCCGTCGTCGCCGGCGACACGGGCGACGTCGCGTGCGACCACTACCACCGGTATGCCGCCGACGTGCAGCTCATGCGCTCGCTCGGCATGCAGTCCTACCGCTTCTCGACCTCGTGGGACCGGGTGTGCCCCGACGGCGGCCCGGTGAACGCCAAGGGGCTCGACTTCTACGAGCGGCTCGTCGACTCGCTGCTCGGGGCCGGCATCGCGCCGTGGCTGACGCTCTACCACTGGGACCTGCCACAGGCGTTGGAGGACCGGGGCGGGTGGACCTCGCGCGAGACGGTCGACCGCTTCGTGGAGTACGCGCTGGCGATGCACGACCGGCTCGGTGACCGGGTGCGCACGTGGACGACGCTCAACGAGCCGTTCTGCTCGGCGTTCCTCGGCTACACCGCGGGCATGCACGCACCGGGTCGCACGTCGCCGGCCGACGGGCTCGCGGCCGCGCACCACCTGCTGCTCGCGCACGGCCGGGTCGTGCAGGAGCTGCGCGCCCGCGACGCCTCGCTCGAGCTCGGGCTGACGCTCAACTTCACCGTCGCCGACCCGCTCGACCCCTCCGACCCGCGCGACGTGGACGCCGCCCGGCGCATCGACGCCCAGATGAACCGGATCTTCCTCGACCCCATCTTCCGCGGCGAGTACCCGGCCGACCTGCTGGACGACGTCCGCCATCTGGGCCTCGAGGACCACATCCTGGACGGTGACCTGGACGTCATCTCGACGCCGGTCGACGTGCTCGGGGTCAACTACTACAACGGCGAGGCGATCGGGCACGAGCCGCCCGCGGCGTCGCTGTCCGACAGCGTCAACGGCGGCCGGTTCACCCGCTCGCCGTTCCCCGCCGCCGACGACGCGTACCGCCACCCGCGTGGCCTGCCGGTCACCGCGATGGACTGGGAGATCCAGCCCGACGGTCTCACCCGCCTGCTCGTCCGGCTCCAGCGGGACTATGCCGGGCCGGCCGGTGTCGCCCTGCACGTGACCGAGAACGGCGCCGCCTTCGACGACGCCCCCGACGAGGAGGGCTTCGTCGATGACCGAGACCGGACGGCATACGTCCGCGCCCATCTCGGGGCGATCCTCGACGCGATCGAGGCGGGAGTGCCCGTGCGCGGCTACTTCTACTGGTCGCTGATGGACAACTTCGAGTGGGCGTGGGGCTACGCGAAGCGGTTCGGGCTCGTCCGCGTCGACTACGCGACCCAGGTCCGCACGCCCAAGGCGAGTGCCCTGGACTACGCGCGGATCATCGCCACCCGGCAGCTCCCCGCGCCGTCGGCGGACGCCTCCGGCCGTGTCGCGGCGGACCGCGGCCCCGGCGGGGCCGGTCCAGCGGCACAATTGCAGGCATGAGCGACGGGACGCTGGCCACCCCCGTCGGGCGACCCACCCTCGAGGAGGTCGCCCGGGTGGCCGGCGTGTCCCGGGCCACGGTCTCGCGCGTCATCAACGGCTCGCCCAAGGTGAGCCCCGACGTGCTCGCCGTCGTCGAGAAGGCCATCGCGGAGCTCAACTACGTGCCCAACCGGGCGGCCCGCTCGCTCGTCGCGCGGGCCACGATGTCGATCGCGCTGGTCGTCCCGGAGGACGCGCACCGCTTCTTCGGCGACCCCTACTTCGCCGACGTCGTGCAGGGCATCAGCGACCGGCTCGACGACAGCGAGTACGTCCTCAACCTGCAGCTGACCCACCCGAGCTCGCCGTCGGAGAAGACCCGCCGCTACCTGCTCGGCGGCAACGTCGACGGCGCCATCGTCGTGTCGCACCACTCCGGCGACCACTTCCTCGCCTCGCTCGGCAAGTCGCTGCCGGTCGTCTTCGGTGGCCGGCCGATCGGGGAGATCGCGCAGGAGGGCGACTACTACATCGACGTCGACAACCGGCTCGGCGCGGTCACCGCCACGCAGCACCTGGTCGACCGGGGCCGCACGGCCATCGCCACGATCACGGGGCCCACCGACATGCCGGCCTCGGTCGACCGCGAGCAGGGCTGGCACGAGGCGATGCGCGCAGCCGGCCTCGCCGACCACCGCGTCGAGCACGGCGACTTCACCGAGGCCGGCGGCATCCGGGCGGCGCTGACGCTCGTCGACACCTACCCCGACGTCGATGCGATCTTCGTGGCGAGCGACCTCATGGCCAGTGGCGCGCTCCTGGCCCTCGAGGAAAGGGGCCTGCGGGTGCCCGAGGACGTCGCGGTCGTCGGCTTCGACAACAGCCAGTACGCCACCCGCGGCAAGGTCGGCCTGACGACCGTGGCTCAGCCGTCGCAGGAGATGGGCGTGGCCATGGCGGACACCCTGCTGCGTCTGCTCGCCGGCGAGTCGCCGCCCAGAGTGACCACCCTCGACACCCACCTCGTCATCCGCGACTCCGCCTGACCCTGCCGCCCCCCCGTCGAGTGGGCACTTCCCACCACCCATCCACACCCCCCGCCCCATCGAGTGGGCACCTGGACCTGGGCCGTCAGCTCGAGCGCCTCGCGCTACGACGCATCTCGCGCTGCACCGCCAGGTCCATCGCATACGTCGAGAAGAAGCGCGGTTCTGCCCTGCTTACGTCCACCTCGGACCGAGAGATGCCGAGCGCCCGCGCGAAACGGAGCACGCACGCCTCGCGCTCGGATCGGGATGCCATGTCGGCCTTCCATATCTCCTCGACCTGCAGGCCGGCGCGGCGCTCGAAACCGAGTCGCCGCCGCTCGTCGCGCGCACGCTCCTCCTCGCCGGCGTGGAACTCCTCGCCCTGGTACTCACCGGCGACCCGCTGCTCCTTCCACAGCAGGTCGGCGTAACCGAGCAGATTGCCTGCCTCGTCGCACACGGGGTGGTTCAGCAGAGGCTCAGGCAGGCCGCAACGGACCAGCATGAGGCGGGCGAGGGTCTCGCGCGGCGAGGCTGATCCGACGCGGATCTCCTGCAGTGCCTCGAGCAACGTCACCTTGCCGCGGGGGCGCACGCGTCGCATCAGGGCCTCGCGCAACGGACCGACGGATTCGAGGCGCGTCGCTATGGCGTCGCCGACGACGATGAGGTCGTCCAGGCCCACGGGCTTGCCACGGCCCACCAGCTCACCGAGATCCATCCAGGTGTCGGCCAGTCCCACGACGGGCAGGCCCTCAGCCGTGTCTCGGCTGCGGGGGTGCAGGCAACGGTGAGCGACCACTCCGGGACGCCGCATACGCCTGGTGTCCAGTCGACTCGACACATGGAGCCGCCCGTCCTCCTCCATGGCATACGACAGCGGCAGTCCGAGCAGCGCGGCCGCCGTGACGTGGGAGAACGCGGCATCGGGTGGCAGCACGGGCAGCACGCCGCGCGCCCGCTCGGCCCACGTCCGGGGCATGCGGAGGGAACGCACGCCGCGTGTCGGCCGGACCAACATCGTCGAGTCGAGCACTCGTTGAGGTATGTCCTGAGCCGCTGCGTCACGGCGGAGGAAGGGGCTCACCGGCACCTCCAGCCCGGCGAGGTGGGGCAGTTCGAGCTCAGCAGCAGCCGCAGGGTCCGACATCGCGCGTGTCATCGATGACGGCCGAGAAGTCACCGGGCCTCGGGAACGCGGGCACGGAGGCCAGGGCAGGACGCCCGTAGTAACGGTTGGCGGCGAAGATGATCTCGCCCGGGTTGGGCACGTCCTCGATCAGGTACGTCTCGTCATGGCCCTCGAAGGTGAGCGGCTCGCCCGGTACGAGGTCGCGGCCGGCGGCCACGAGCGCGAACACGTGGTTGAGCAGGCCTGCTGCACTGGGGTATTCGAGCCCGAAGACCAGCAGCTCCGGATGGCCGAGCCCGGAGAGGCCGATCGTGTAGCAGAACGGCGTTGGGACTTCGTCCCCCTCGCAGAGGAAGACGTACTCGATCGAGCAGCCGTGCGTCCTGATGTTCTGGCTGACCCGTCGATCCTCCTGGTCCAGCCATGGCGCGACCCTGACGTCGTCCATGCCCCACCCCTCCCGAGTGCCGTTTCACGTGCCTCCACGGTGACGGCATACGTGCTCGTTGCCGAGCTGAGGACGACCCCTGTGCATGGCGGGGGTCGCTCGCGACGGGGGTGTGGACAGATGAACGGAAGTGCCCACTCGACGTCGAGGGGCGGTGCGGGCCCGGAGGGCGGGCCCCGAGGATCGCGACCACGACATGACAACCTCGCCGGCCCCGCCGCCGTCTTGGTAGGCACGGCTCCAAGGAGGAGCCCGACAGACAAGGGGATCCCAACCATGAACGTCTCGCGCAGCCTCACCACCGTCGCTCTGGCCGCCACGGCCGCACTCTCGGTGACGACCCTCGCCGTCACGCCCGCCTCAGCCGGCGGCGCCCCCGACCTCGGCACCGTGGGTGTCGACCGGCTGGCAAGCCTCGGCACCGACGGCGTGACGGTCCACGGCACGTACGCGTGCACCGTGCCCGACGCCGCGGGGGCCTCGGGTCCCGGCACGATCGGCGTCGAGCTCGTCTCGCGCTCGGGCGCCTCGACCTCGGGCACGGTCGCCGTGACGTGCGACGGGACAACCCGTTCTTGGACGGTCACGGCTTCGGCTGTTTCGCTGCGACACGGGCAGGCCTGGCTGCACGGCTACCTCGAGGTGCCGGACGCCGCGGGCAACACCCCGTGGAACCTCTTCGATGCAACCGTCATCGTCGTCGGTAGCCGCTGATCCACCCTGTGGACAACTGGGGCGAAGTGCCCACTCGACGTGGGGCAGGAGGGACGGCGGGGTCGGGTGACGGGGACCTGCCGGACATGGCGAAGGGCCGGGACCCGCGGTGCGGGTCCCGGCCCTTAGACCGTGCGTGAGGCGTGCCTCAGGCGGAGACGACCTCGAACTTCAGGGTCGCCGCGACCTCGGGGTGCAGACGGACGGTCGCCTCGTAGGAGCCGAGCGTCTTGATGGCCTGCTTGACCTCGATCTTGCGCTTGTCGAGCTCGGGGCCACCGGCAGCCTTGACGGCCGCGGCGATGTCGCCGTTGCTGACGGCGCCGAAGAGACGGCCGGACTGGCCGGACTTCGCCGGCACCTGCACCGACGTCGCCTCGAGCTGGCCCTTGACACCCTTGGCCTGGTCGAGGTCCTTGATCGCGCGGACCTCGCGGCCCTTGGTCAGGGCGTCGACCTGCTTCTGGCCGCCCTTGGTCCACGGGGTCGCGAGACCGCGCGGGAGCAGGAAGTTGCGGCCGTAGCCGTCCTTGACCTCGACGATGTCGCCGGCCTCGCCGAGACCGCTGACCTCGTGCGTGAGAATGAGCTTCATGGTGTTCTCCTCGTTCCCGAACCGGCTCAGCGAGCCGAGCTCGAGTAGGGCAGCAGGGCCATCTCACGGGCGTTCTTGACGGCCGTGGCGATGAGACGCTGCTCCTGGACGGACACACCGGTCACCCGACGCGCGCGGATCTTGCCGCGGTCGGAGATGAACTTGCGCAGCAGCGCGGTGTCCTTGTAGTCGATGTTCTCGACCTTCGCCGCCTTCAGCGGGTTGGCCTTCTTCTTGGGCTTGCGCACAACGGGCTTTGCCATCGTGGTGCTCTCCTTCTTGATGAGAGCCCGGGGTTTCGTGCCCCGGGATGGAAACGAACTTCTTGGGTATGCCGTCCGGCTGGCTCACCGGACGACGGAACTGACCTGCTCGAGCTGGCTCGGCCGATCAGGCGATGTCAGGCGAGATCAGAACGGGGGCTCGTCGTAGCTGGGGGCAGAACCCCAGCCACCACCCTGCTGGCCACCGGGCTGCGGCGAACCGCCGGCCGGAGCACCACCGGCAGGCTGTCCCCAGCCGCCCTGGCCGCCGCCCTGGCCCCCGGCGGAACCGCCGGTCGCCCACGGGTCCTCGGCCTGGCCACCGCCGCCGCTCCAGCCGCCGCCCTGGTTGCCCTGGCCGCCGCCGAAGCCGCCACCGCCGCCGCCGCGCTGGGTCTTGTTGACCTTCGCGGTGGCACTGCGCAGGGACGGGCCGATCTCGTCGACGTCCATCTCCACGACGGTGCGCTTCTCGCCTTCCTTCGTCTCGTAGGACCGAGACTTCAGACGGCCGGACACGATCACGCGCATGCCTCGCTGGCAGGACTCGGCGACGTTCTCCGCCGCGTCGCGCCACACGGAACAGCGCATGAACAGCGTCTCGCCGTCCTTCCACTCATTGCTCTGGCGGTCGAACTGCCGCGGCGTCGAGGCCACGGTGAAGTTCGCGACCGCGGCACCGGACGGCGTGAAACGCAGCTCGGGGTCGGCGGTCAGGTTGCCGATGATCGTGATGACGGTGTCGCCTGCCATACGTGGCTCCGTTCAGTCCTTCGTCCGGTGATCGAGCAGTTCAGTGGCTGGTGCGTGATCAGGCGCCGGGGCGCAGCAGCTTCGTGCGCATGACCGACTCGCTGAGGTTCAGCTGGCGGTCGAGCTCCTGGGCGGTGGCCGGCTCGGCCGTCATCGTGACGACGACGTAGATGCCCTCGGACTTCTTCTTGATGTCGTAGGCGAGACGGCGACGGCCCCAGATGTCGACGTTGTCGACGCTGCCCCCGTCGTTCTTCACGACGGTGAGGAACTTGTCCATCGTCGTGCCGACGGTGCGCTCTTCGGTCTCCGGGTCGAGGATGACCATGAGTTCGTACTGACGCATGCTTCTAACCCACCTCCTCTGGTCTCGGCGGTCACGAGTCTCTCTCGTGACAGGAGGGTTGCATTCGTCCCACCGCGAGCCTTTGGGGCCCGGCCTTCTCTCCAGCCGGGTCCAGCCTCGCAGACCACACCGACATCGGTCGGGACGATCCACAGGCCACCGGGCGCGCGGTGAACTGGGCAAGACTACCCGGCGGGACGGCATACGCAGAAATCGCGGCGCCTCCGGGGTCGTGGCCGGCATCGCGGCTCACGAGAACCGGACGATCAGCCCGTCCTCGGCCCCGGCCAGCGGCCCGGCCAGGTCGTCGACCTCGCCCGCACCGTGACCGTCGGCACCGCCGCCACCACGCCGCTCCCGCGCCCGCAGCCACACCACCGCGACGAGCCACAGCACCGCCACGACCCGCAGCATCGAGAAGAAGGCGTACCAGGGCGCCGGGAGCCCGCGGTCGGGAACAGTGGTCGCGGCGATGGTGAGCCACACCGCGACGAAGTTGAGGGCCTCGGCGCCGGCCCAGATCAGGTGATCGCGCCACTGGATCGCGCACCACGCGATGAGCGGGAGCAGCCACACCGAGCTCTGGACCGTGAAGGACTTGCCGGTGACCAGCACGATCCCGACCATCACGAGCGACACCTCGGCGAGGGTGGGCCTGCGGGCCGACGACAGCGCGAGCACCGCCCCGACGAGCAGGGCCACGAGCCAGCCGACGACCGCGAGCGCGGTCACGGCCCCCGAGGGCAGCGGGTGCCCGGCCAGCTGCGGCAGCAGCCACGGCGAGCCGTAGCCGGCCGACGCCGAGACCCAGCCCTCGTAGGGCGACAGGGCCGCACCGTGGTTGAGCATCCACAGCGCGGAGAGCAGCGCGCCGGCGGTGAGCAGCGCGTAGCCGACGGTGCGGCCGGTCTCGCGCACCCGCCCGGCCCGCAGGGCGAGCAGGACGATGGCCACGAGGACGAGTACGGGGTAGGACCGGGCGCCGATGGCCAGGCCGAGCAGCACCCCGGCGAGCGTGCGGTGGCGGCGCGACCACGCCCACATGCCCGCGCTGGCGAGGGCCACGCCGAGGAGGTCGGCGGAGATGAAGCCGGCGAGCACCACCACCGGCGAGAGGGCGACGTGGGCGGCCGAGAAGGGCCGCGCGGCCGACGACGCGACGAGCCAGACGATGACGAGCAGCAGCAGGGTCAGCAGCACCGACCACAGCGCGAAGTACCACGAGGCCCGCGATGTCAGGGGTCCACCGTCGGGCGTGATGCTGGCGACCGCCGTCAGCACCAGCCCGGTCAGGGGCGGCTGTCCCGTGACCGGCGCGCCGTCGCCCCCCTGGAGGTATGCCGCGACGCCGGCCTTGAGGTTCGCGTCGCGGTACGCGGCGGGAAGGTCGGCGTAGCAGGCGCTCCAGAACTGCGTGTCGCCGGTGAAACCGGTCCGCAGGCAGGGAGCGCGGAGCAGCACCGCCAGGCCGGCCGTGACGGCCGTCAGGGCCGACAGCACGGCGGCCGTGAGCACCCACGGGAGCTCACGGCCGGCGGCATACCGCCCCCGGGGACCTCCGATGACCTCGGAGGCCGCCCGCACGACGGCGTCGTCAGCCGTCCTGCTCACCGTCCTGCTCAACGGGGCGTCACCGTGCCTCCACGTCCTGCACCCGCGGCCCGGCTCGTCACCCGGCGCCCGCCTGGGTGCTCCGGCCCGGAAGCGGGACGGTGATCGTCGGCTGTTGCGTGGTCGTGTTCGGGCTCGGCTTGCCCGTGCCCCTGGTCTTGGTCGGCTGCTCCGTCGTCGTGGTCGGCGCCTGCGTCGTCGTCGTGGTCGGCGGCTGCGTCGTGGTCGTCGGCGGCTGCGTGGACGTCTGCGTCGGCACCGGCGTGAAGGTGGGGGTCGGCGTGGGGACCTTGTCGTCGCCGACGCCCGCGCGGGCCGGGAAGTCCTGGACCTCCATGTTGGCCGTGGCGGGCTTCATGAAGTCGAGCCAGATGTTCGCGGGGATCGTCGACCCGTCGGGCAGCGCCGACTCCTCCTCCGACAGCGGCAGGCTCGACTTGCCGTCGGGGCTCGGCTTGTACATGCCGACCGACACCGCGAGCTGCGGGATGAACCCGCTGAACCACTTCGAGCGGTTGTTCTCGGACGTGCCGGTCTTGCCGGCCGCGGGACGGCCGAGCTCGCGGCCGATCTTGGTCGCCGTGCCTCCCGGCTTGACCGTGTAGGTCATCGCGTCGGTGGTGTCGGCGGTGACGTCCTTGTCGAACGCACGCTTGGTCTCCGGCTTGGCCTGGTAGGAGAAGTCGCTCGTCGTCGACGAGATCCTGGCCACCAGGTAGGGCTTGGAACGCACGCCCTGCGAGGCGATGGTGGAGTACGCCGAGGCCATGTCGATGACGTGCGGTGAGGCGGTGCCCAGGATGTTCGTCAGGTCGGTGCCGAGACCGCTGGTGTCGGCCGGGATACCCGCGTCGATCGCGGCCTGCTTGGTCTCGGCCGGACCGATCTGCTGGTTGAGGTTGACGAACGCGGTGTTGATCGAGCGCCCGATCATCCGTCGCATGTCGACCTGCCCGTAGGACCTGTCGTTGAAGTTGTTGATCGTGGTCGAGCCGAAGGTCTGGGGCGTGTCGCCGTCGAACTTGGTCTTCGTCGAGATGCCCTTGCGGACCGCGGCGAGGACGCCGAACGGCTTGAAGTTGGAGCCGCCCTGCATGGTGGCCTGCGTCGAGGTGTTGTACTGCGACTTCGAGTAGTCGGGGCCGCCGTACATCGCCACCACCGCGCCGTCACCGGGCCGGACCGCGACGAGCCCGCCCGTCACCTTCTGGGGCAGGTCGTTCTTCATGGCGGCGACAGCGGCGTCCTGGGACCGCTTGTCGATCGTCGTGACGATGCGCAGGCCGCCGTTGTCGATGTCGCGGTCGGACAGGCCCGTCGAGAGCAGCTCCTTCTTGACCTCGGCCGTGATGTAGCCGTTGGGCCCCGACGAGAACCTGTTGCTCCTGTAGGGCTGGATCTTGGGCAGCTGCGCGAACTTGGCGCGCTCGGCCGCGCTCAGCCAGCCCTCCTGCACCATGCCGTCGAGGACGTACGCGTAGCGCCGGGTCAGGTTCTCCTTGGCCGCCGCGCCGTTCGCCGGGTCGTACATCGAGGGCGCGTTGATGACGGCGGCGAGCACGGCGCCCTCACCGACCGTGAGCTGGGAGACGTCCTTGCCGAAGTACGCCTTGGCCGCGCTCTGGATGCCGTAGGCGCCGCGGCCGTAGTAGATGGTGTTGAGGTACTTCTCGAGGATCTCGGACTTGGGCAGCTGGCCGTCGATCTTGACGGAGATGAGGATCTCCTTGGCCTTGCGCGAGACGGTCCGGTCCTGGGTCAGGAAGTAGTTCTTGACGTACTGCTGGGTGATGGTGGAGCCGCCGACCTGCGCCTCGCCGGTGATGCTCGTCTTGACGGCGCGCAGGATGCCGCCGACGGAGATGCCGTTGTTCTGGTAGAAGGTGCGGTCCTCCGCGGCGATGTGCGCGTCCTGGACGAACTTGGGCACCTTGGTCAGGGGCACCGACTCGCGGTTGCCGTTCTGGACGGCGATGCGGTCGAGCTCGGTCTTGCCGTCGTTGTAGTAGACGATCGAGACCTGCTTGTTGGCGAGCTGGTTGGGCTGCGGGATGGACGTCTGCTGGTAGGCGATGAAGACGCCGACGGCGCCGAGCACGATCAGCACGGCGGCCGCGATCGAGCCCCACTTGAGGGTGCCGACGAGCCACTTCCTCCAGCCGGTGCGGCCCTGGCCGCCGCTGCCCCCGCCGCCGTCCCGGGACCCGCCCCGGGCGCCCGACAGCTGGGCAGCGCGGATGTCGCGCCTGCTCTGCGTCACAACGTGCTCCATTCGGTGTTGAGGCCCGGGAACCGTCCCGAGCCGCCACTCAGTATGACCCGACCGGCGCCCCGGTGCCGAAATCCGGAACGTCCCTCACAAACGCGGCACAACGGCGCCACAGGTTGCTTCCCAACCGGGGTGCGACGTGCAACCTTTCTGCAGGGCCAGCCGGTCGAGCCGGGTGTGACCACAGTGACAGGGACCGGCACCGGGGCGAGCAGCACGTCGCCCGCGCCGCTGACGGGGGGACGGACGTTGGAGCGGGAGTCCTTCGACGACTTCGTGGCCACCCGGTCCACGCGACTGCTTCGGACCGCATACCTGCTCACCCACGACCGCGCGCTCGCCGAGGACCTCGTGCAGGCGTCGCTGGCCAAGGCGTGGTTCGCGTGGGGGCGCATCGAGAGCCGGCCGGAGGCGTACGTCCGCCGGGTCATGGTCAACACGTACTCGAGCTGGTGGCGCCGGCGCTGGAACGGCGAGGAGGCCACGGCCGAGCTGCCCGAGCGGCGCGACGCCCACCGCCTCCACGGCGCCGAGAACGCCCGGGTCGACGAGCGCACCGACCTGTGGCGCGCCCTCGAGCGACTACCCAAGCGGCAGCGGGCCGTCGTCGTGCTCCGCTTCTACGAGGACCTGTCGGAGGCCGAGACCGCCGAGATCATGCAGTGCTCGGTCGGCACCGTGAAGAGCCAGGCGAGCCGGGCGCTCGCGAAGCTCCGCATCGACCCCAGCCTGCGCCCGACCGCCGACGAGGAGCCCGCCCGATGAACGTCACCGACCTGCGCGATGAGCTGACCACCCACGCCGACGACCTCGGCGCCGCTCCTGACTTCCGCGCCGGCATCGCGGCCCGGGTGCGCCGGACGAAGCGGCGCCGGGCCACGGCCGCGGGCGCGGCGACCCTGGCCGTGGCGGCCCTCGCCGTCGGCCTCGTGGGTGCCACCGGCCGGCAGGCTCCGGCGGTGCCGGCCGGCAGAGCCTCGGGCACCGCCACCAGCACCGCTCCCATGATCGGCTCCGACGGTATGCCTTACCGGACCGTCCCGGATGCCCCCGGCGACGTCGTCAGGGACGGGCTGCGCTACCGCGCCAAGGTGGCCGACGACACGCTCGCCGCCGGCTTCATCGGGGACCCCGGCCAGGCGCAGTTCTCGCTGGCCTGGGAGCCGACCACCGTCCACGTGTCCGTCGGGGCCGAGTGCTACCTGCCCGACCTGACCCAGGACGAGGCGTCGGCCTACCTCGTGACGCTCGGGCTGGAGGGCAGGGCCGGCTTCTTCGGCAGCCAGTGCAAGGGTGGGCGGCCGACGGAGCGCGACCTGCCTGCCGGAGGGGCCGTGCCGGGCGAGCCGGGCCAGGGGTGGACGGAGCTGACGGTCGGCCGGAGCGCCCGCCTGCGCGTCCAGCTCGTCGACGCGAAGACGAGCAAGCCCGCCTCGGTCGAGGGCGCCCAGCTGACGGGAGCCGTCTACGAGCAGGGCAGGCAGCAGCCGGTCGTGGACTCGACAGGCCGCACGGTCGCGTCACTGCCGGACGTCGTCGAGCACCAGGGCTACCGCTACGAGCTCATCGGCATCGAGGCAGCCCCGCTGGCGTCGTGGCACGACCTGACGACGGGCGTTCCCGCCGGGATGGCGCTGGTCACCTGGGGCTCCGCCGGCGACAACCTGACAGGCAGCTCGGCGACCGCCGACTCCGGGACCCGGCTGACGGGCCTGCCGAGTGGCACCGAGGGCCACGGCTACGGCTCGTGGGGCACCAGCCCGGTGCCCGACGGCTCCGACCACACGGTGACGGTGACGACCGTGGGCCCGCGGCCCGACCACGGCGCCGGGTTCCTGGCCCTCTACACGCTCGAGCACTGACGCCGACTGCTCGCGGTGCGATCAGCCGGATCGAACGTCGGTTCTGCCCCCTGGGAGGCGAGAGCGGGTTTCGATCCGGCTGATTCCACCATTGTGTCGGAGTGATGTATCGCAGCGATATATCCACGTGTAGCATGGCGGTATGCCGTCCGCCGACCGTCCGCAGAGCCGCCGCGCCGCCCTGCTCGAGTTCGCGGTCCTCGGCCTGCTCCACGACGGCCCCCTGCACGGCTACGAGCTGCGCAAGCGCCTCACCACCGCGCTCGGCATCTTCCGGGCCCTGTCCTACGGCTCGCTCTACCCGGCGCTGCGCCACCTGGTCGGCGCCGGCTGGATCCACGAGACCACCCACACCGCCGAGGCGGGCACCCGCACCGCTGGCGCCGGCAGCAAGCGGCCCCGGATCACCTACGAGCTGACCGCCGAGGGCAAGGAGCACTTCCAGGACCTCGTGGCCGCCAGCGGGCCCGACGCCTGGGACGACGACGACTTCGACGTGCGCTTCGCCTTCTTCTCCCGCACCGAGGCCCAGGTCCGCCTGCGCATCCTCGAGGGTCGCCGCTCGCGCCTCGAGGAGCGCCTCGCCAACATCCGCGACGCCTCGCAGGCCCGCCGCGAGCGCATGGACACCTACACCCTGGCCCTGCAGCAGCACGGTGAGGAGCGGGCCGAGCGCGAGGTGCGCTGGCTCGAGGAGCTCATCGTCGCCGAACGGCGCGCAGCCCTCGACCCCGGACCGGCGGCATACGACGACCTGCCCGGCGACCCGCCTGGCGCGGTCCCCCAGAACCCCCAGAGCACGACCACCGAGAGCACGAACCCCAACAACAAGGAGTGATCCATGGGATCCGTACGCGTCGCCATCGTCGGCGTCGGCAACTGCGCGAGCTCGCTCGTGCAGGGCGTCGAGTACTACAAGGACGCCGACCCGACCGCCGGTGTCCCCGGCCTCATGCACGTCACGTTCGGCGACTACCACGTCGGTGACGTCGAGTTCGTCGCCGCGTTCGACGTCGACGACAAGAAGGTCAGCAAGGACCTCTCCGAGGCCATCAACGCCTCCGAGAACAACACGATCAAGATCGCCGACGTGCCCACCACGGGCGTCGAGGTCATGCGCGGCCACACGCTCGACGGCCTCGGCAAGTACTACAAGCAGACCATCGACGAGTCGGCCGCCGAGCCGGTCGACGTCGTGCAGGTCCTCAAGGACCGCAAGGTCGACGTCCTCGTCTCCTACCTCCCGGTGGGCTCCGAGCAGGCCGACAAGTTCTACGCGCAGTGCGCCATCGACGCGAAGGTCGCCTTCGTCAACGCCCTGCCGGTCTTCATCGCCTCCGACCCCGAGTGGGCCGCGAAGTTCGAGGCCGCCGGCGTGCCGATCATCGGCGACGACATCAAGAGCCAGGTCGGCGCGACCATCACGCACCGCGTCATGGCCAAGCTGTTCGAGGACCGCGGTGTCGCGCTCGACCGGACGTACCAGCTCAACGTCGGCGGCAACATGGACTTCAAGAACATGCTCGAGCGCGAGCGCCTGGAGTCCAAGAAGGTCTCCAAGACCCAGGCCGTCACGAGCAACCTGACCGGGTCGCTGGCGGGTCTCGTCGACAGCAAGAACGTCCACATCGGCCCGTCCGACTACGTCGCGTGGCTCGACGACCGCAAGTGGGCCTACGTCCGCCTCGAGGGCCGCGCCTTCGGTGACGTGCCGCTGAACCTCGAGTACAAGCTCGAGGTGTGGGACTCCCCCAACTCGGCCGGCATCATCATCGACGCCATCCGCGCGGCGAAGATCGCCAAGGACCGCGGCATCGGCGGCGCCCTGCTGTCCGCCTCGTCCTACCTGATGAAGTCCCCGCCGGAGCAGCGCCCGGACGACCTCGGTCGCGCCAAGCTCGAGGCCTTCATCGCGGGCACCGAGGAGCGCTGACCCACCCGCATCACCTGTGAGGCCCCCTTCCAGCCGGGAGGGGGCCTCTCGTGACTCATCGGGCCGCATCCGGGACGAGGTGGGTATGGCTCAGGTAGATCGTCGGCGTCCACTCAGGGCTGCCGGCACGAACCCACGGAGGCCCCCATGAAGAGAATGCTCATCCTCGGCGCCGGCGCAATCGGCTTCCTCCTCGGCTCACGGGCCGGTCGGGAGCCCTACGAGCAGTTCATGCGCACCATCGGCCAGCTGAAGGACGACCCGCGCGTCCAGGAGAAGGCTCAGCAGGGTGCTCGGATGGTGCGCGAGCAGGCGCCGGTCGTGGCCGACAAGGTGGCCGATGCCGCCAGGACGGCGACCGACAAGGTCACCACAGCGGTGTCAGGGTCCGGGTCCGACACCGACGAGCGCATCGAGCAGGCGGTCCAGTTCCAGAAGGACCACGGCCCCAAGGGCCCCCTGCCCTGAGGGCCGGCCACCTCGGTATGCCGTGAGGCCCCCTCCCAGCCGGGAGGGGGCCTCACGGCTGGGAGGGGGCCTCACGCGTTGCTGCGGGAGAAGCCGGCTACTTCAGGGCCGAGCCCGTCGTCGTGCCCGACGGGGCCTCCACGAGGCAGAGCACGGTCCGGTCGCCGCGCCAGGTGTCGGCGTCGGGGTAGATGTAGGACGGGTCCAGGTCTGCGGCGGCGCGGTCGGTCAGCAGGGAGTCGGCCTTGTCGCTGCACCCGCTCTCGGCCTCGTCCGTGACCTTCGCCTCGCCCGGGTACGGGCCGCCCGGCAGCTCGATGGCGGTCACGACCTGGCTCTCGTGGGGCGAGGTGCACGGGATGCGGGTGACCACGTCGATCGAGTCGGTGCGGCCACCGGAGAAGCAGTCGCCGGCGGCCAGCTTGTCGACGAACACCTGCGACCCACCGGTCACGGGTGCGGACGCGCTCGGCTGCGGCTGGTCCATGGCGCCCCCGAGCACGGCGGCGACCACCACCGCCGCCCAGCCGAGGGTGCCGAGGGCCCCGAGGACGATGCCGGTGATCGCCCGCCCTCGTCCGCGTTGGAAGCCGGACCGCAGCTGGTGGAGGGCGACGACACCGAGGACGACGGCGAGCACGCCGACGAGCGGGATGAACGCAGCCAGTCCACAGCACAGGGCGGCGATCGCAAGGCCATTGACACTGCCTCGCGACGACGGCGGCACATCCGGCTGGCCCGGCTGCCCGAAGGGCGCCGCCGGGTCTGGCTGCCCGAACGGCCCGGGCGGGACGGCATACGGCGTCACCGGCGTCGGGACCTGTGCCTCGGTCGCGGCGGCGTGAGGCAGCTCGGCGACGGGTGCAGGGTGCGGAGGGCCGCTGGGTGGCGGTAGCTCGGGGGTCACGGCGAGGAGCATCCCACGCGCGCGCCGCGACCGGGACGAAAGGGGCGATGCGGTCAGGCGTCACGGGGGCCTGAGCCACCGGCCGCCCCTGGCTCAGCGGGTCTGCGAGGTCTCTGCCTCGCGCGCCCGGGAGCCCTCCGAGCCCTCGGCGCGGTGCCGGCGCACCTGCCACACGACGAACGCCACCACGGCCACCACGGCGACCGCGATCCCCGCGCCCCGCCCGAGCCAGGTCTCGACCTTGGCGTAGGACTGGCCGGCGAGGTAGCCCGCCGTGACGACGACGACGCCCCAGGCGATGCCGCCGGCGGCGTTCCACCGCAGGAACGTCGGGTAGTGCATCTTCGACATCCCGGCGAGGGCGGGGATCACGGCCCGGAGGAAGGCCGTCCAGCGGCCGAGGAAGACGGCGGCTCCCCCGCGCCGGCCGAGGAAGTCCTGGGCCTGATCGATGCGCTCGCGGTGCCGGTCGAAGGCGCGCAGCCGCACGACCCGGCCGCCGAGGTGACGGCCGACCTCGAAGCCGACGGTGTCGCCGATGATCGCCGCGGCGACCACGACGACGAGCACGGCGGCGAGCGGGACGTGCCCGAGCGAGGCCGCCACGCCACCGAGCAGGGCCACGGTCTCCCCCGGCACGACGAAGCCGACGAAGATCGCGTCCTCGACGAAGACGATCGTCCCGACGACGAGCAGCACGAGCCAGGTCGGGGCGCTGAGGACCTCGTGGGTGATGTTCTCGAGCAGGGCGCTCACGACGGGCTCCTCGGGTCTGTGGCAGGTGGGCGACGGGTGGTGGGGTCGGCGCCACGTCCGCGTGCGTCTGGCTCCTACCTCCCAGTCTCGGGGTCCTGGCTGTGCCCGTTCTGTGAAACGAGCGACCGATGCCCCGGATGGCGTCACGACATTTGGACACCCATAACGCTTGCGCATGGTCCACGGCCACAATGGGCGGCAGACCGCGGGGAACCTGCCCCACCACGACCGAGCGCAAGGACGAGCCGATGGCAACACCGCGACTGGGCGAGACCGCCCCCGACTTCGAGGCCACCACGACCGAGGGCCCGATCCGGTTCCATGAGTGGAAGGGCGGCAGCTGGGCCGTCCTGTTCAGCCACCCCGCCGACTTCACGCCGGTGTGCACGACCGAGCTGGGTCGCGTCGCGGCACTGTCCGACGAGTGGGCCAGGCGGGACGTCAAGGTCCTTGCCGTCTCGGTCGACCCGATCGACCAGCACGAGGCGTGGAAGGGCGACATCGAGGAGGTCGGCGGCGCCACCGTCGCCTACCCGATCATCGCCGACGACTCGCGCGAGGTCTCCGAGGCCTACGACATGATCCACCCGGGCGAGGGCGACACCTCCGGGGTGCGCTCGGTCTTCGTCATCGACCCGAGCAACAAGGTCCGGCTGTCGCTGACCTACCCCAAGAGCGTCGGGCGCAACTTCGACGAGATCCTGCGCGCCGTCGACGCGCTGCAGCTCACCGACCGGGGCCCTTTCTCCACGCCCGCCGACTGGCGCGACGGCCAGAAGGTCATCGTCGCCCCGACCGTGTCGACCGAGGACGCCCGCCAGCGCTTCGGTGAGGGCGCCGTCGAGGAGGTCAAGCCCTACCTGCGCTACACGACCGCTCCCGCCTGAGCGGGGAGGGAGCTCACGCGCGGACGGCGAGCACGACGGCCTGGTCGTCACGCTCACTGCCGGTGGCGCGGCGCACCATTCGCGCCACCTCGCTCGACCCGGCGGCCGCCAGGCCGGCCGAGAGGTCGTCGGCGGTGTAGAGGTGGCGCACGAGCGTGATGTCGTGCCCGAAACGGCGGTAGCTCGGCGCCACGTCGCGTATGCCGTGTCCCGACTGGGAGGCCACGAGCAGGTGGCCGCCCGGCCGGGTCACGCGTACGGCCTCCGCGAGCAGCTGAGGCAGCCCGGACGGCGGCGTGTGGATGACGGAGTACCACAGCAGCACCCCGTCGACCGACTCGTCACCGAAGGGGAGCGCGTCGAGCGAGGCGACGCCGAAGTCGAGGTCCGGGTGGTCGTGCCGCGCCATCGCCACCATGCCCGGCGAGAGGTCCACCCCGTGCGGCCTCAGAGCCCGGTCGGCCAGGTAGCGGCTCATCCGGCCCGCCCCGCAGCCGGCGTCGAGCACCTCGCTGCCGGGACCGACGGCCGCGGCGAACGCATCGACCATCGCGAGGTCGAGCGACGTCTCGGCCCACGTGTCAGGGAAGTAGGCGGCGTAGTCGCCGGCGACGGTGTCGTACGCCTCGCGCACCGAGGCGTACCCGCCGGGGATGTCGTGGTCGGCCGCTGCCTCAGTCACCATGCGGGGCAGCATGGCAGACACCCCCGTCATGCGGCGGGCGGGACAGCCGGTCAGGCGCCGAGCAGGCGGGTGAGCTCGGCGACGAAGGCGTCGACGTCGGCCTCGGTGGTGTCCCAGGAGCACATCCACCGCACCTCGCCGGTGGCCGGGTCCCAGTCGTAGAAGCGGAACTTCTCGCGCAGGGCGTTGGCGACGTCGCGGTCGAGCACCGCGAAGACGGCGTTGGCCTGGACCGGACGCTGGATCGTCACGCCGTCGAGCGCCTCGACCCCGGCAGCCAGGCGCGTCGCCATGGCGTTGGCGTGCGACGCGGACCGCAGCCACAGGTCCCCCTCGTAGAGCGCGACGAGCTGCGCCGACACGAAGCGCATCTTCGAGGCCAGCTGCATCGAGAGCTTGCGCACGTGCACCAGGCCCAGCGTCGGGTCGGCGGCGAGCTCGGGGTTCACGACGACGACGGCCTCGGCCGCGAGGGCGCCGTTCTTCGTCCCGCCGAGGCTGACGACGTCGACGCCGGCCTCGCTCGTGAAGGCGGACAGGTCGGTGCCGAGGGTGGCCGCCGCGTTGGAGATACGGGCGCCGTCGAGGTGGACCCGCATGCCGAGCGAGTGGGCGTGGTCGGCGACGGCCCTGACCTCGTCCGGCGTGTAGCAGGTGCCGAGCTCGGTCGTCTGGGTGATCGAGACGACGAGCGGCTGGGCGCGGTGCTCGTCACCGAAGCCCCAGGCCTGCCGGTCGACGAGCTCGGGCGTCAGCTTGCCGTCGGGCGTCGGGACGGTGAGCAGCTTGATGCTGCCCATCCGCTCGGGAGCGCCACCCTCGTCGGTGTTGATGTGGGCGCTCTCGGCACACACCACGGCCCCCCAGCGCGGCAGTAGCGCCTGCAACGCCACGACGTTGGCGCCCGTCCCGTTGAAGACGGGCCAGGTCACAGCACCCTCGCCGACATGGCCGGCCACGACCTCCTGCAGCCGCGCGGTGTAGGCGTCCTCGCCGTAGGCGATCTCGTGGCCGCCGTTGGCGTCGGAGAGCGCATCGAGCACCTCGGGGTGCAGGCCGGCGTAGTTGTCGGACGCGAAACCGCGCCGGTCGCGGTCGTGCAGGGTCGTCACGGAGTCCTCACTCGGGTGGGTGGTCGGGCGCCGAGCGGGTGCGCGGCGGCGTCAGGCAGGGTCGGGCACGTCGTACAGCGGGACGCTCGTGCCGTTGAGGGCCGCGGCGTCGGCATCGAGCAGCCCGACCAGCCAGGCGGCGATCCGGGCGGGGCTCGTGGCCGTGCGACCGGACCCGATCCACTTCACCACACCGACCGCCGCCGCCGAACCCGGGGTGGCCTCGGCCGAGCCGAACGAGTCGGCCAGCGCCTCCACCCACGTCTGCGCCGCCGCCTTGGCGCTGGCGTACGCCGCGTTGCCGGCCGTCGGGGCCGCCGCACCTGCGGCGCCGATGATCGCCACCCGGCCTCGCCCCGAGGCGATCAGGTCGTCGTGGAGGGCGAGGGTGGTGTGGCGCAGCGTGTCGACGAGGTTGCCGGAGAGCCAGCGCCAGTCGTCGTCCGTCGACTCGGTGAACGCCTTGCCACCGCGCCAGCCACCGACGAGGTGGAAGAGCGCGTCGACGCCACCGTGCGCGGACACGACGTCCCGGGCCAGCACGCGTACGGCCTCGGCGTCGAGCAGGTCGCAGACCCGGGTGTCGAGCACCCCGTTACCCGAGCCGGGCAGCTCGTCCCGGAGCGTCGCCAGCGTGGCCTCGTCACGTCCGACCGCGACGACGCGCTCACCGCGGGCCAGCAGGGCCGCGCACGTGGCGCGGCCCGTCGCCCCGGTGGCTCCGGTGACGACGACGACACGCGGGGCGCTCGCTCCGGCGCCGTCCGTGCTCACGCGCTGGCCCCGGTGATGCCGGCCGTCGACTCGATGACGTCCTTCATCTTCTTGGACAGGGCTTCGTAGAACATCGACAGGGGGAACTCGTCGGGCAGCACCGCGTCGGTCAGGCCCTTCGGCGGGCCGTCGAGCGGCAGCGCGCCGAGGTCACCGTCGCGGTGGCGCGCCCAGGCCGACATCGGGTGCGGCGTGAGCACCGAGGCGACGAGGTCGTAGGCGGCCAGCCAGTGCGACACCTTCGGCCGGTCGATCGACCGCCAGTAGAGGTCCTCGACGGCACGGCCGAGCTCGAGCACCGGCTCGGCGACCCGGTCCCACTCGATCGTGAGCCGGTTGTCGGTCCAGTGCAGCACGCCCTTCTGGTGCAGCCACGCGAAGAGCAGCTGGCCGCCCAGGCCGTCGTAGTTGCGGGTGCGGTCGCCCGTGATGGCGAAGCGGAAGATGCGGTCGAAGAGGACGGCATACTGCACGAACCGGGCGTACGGGTGGCCCTCACCCTCGAGCTCGACCGCCTCGCGGAAGGCCGTGAGGTCGCAGCGCAGCTCCTCGAGCGAGTAGAGGAAATACGGCATCCGCTGCTTGATCATGAACGGGTCGAACGGCAGGTCACCGTGCATGTGCGTGCGGTCGTGGATCAGGTCCCACATGACGAAGGCGCGCTCGGCGAGCTGCTGGTCGGCGAGCAGGCGCGCGGCGTCCGGCGGCAGCGAGAGCCGGGTGACCGACGCCGCCTCGGTGACGACGCGGCGGAAGCGGGCGGCCTCGCGGTCGGCGAAGATGCCGCCCCACGTGAACGTCGGGATCTCGCGCATCGCGACCGTCTCGGGGAAGAGCACGGCCGAGTTCGTGTCGTAGCCGGCCGTGAAGTCGAGGAAGCGGATCGGCAGGAAGAGCTTGTTGGAGTAGTCGCCGGCCTCGAGCTCGGCGACGAAGTCAGGCCAGATGACCTCGAGCAGGACGGCCTCGACCTGGCGGGCCGGGTTGCCGTTCTGCGTGTACATCGGGAAGACGACGAGGTGGACCAGGCCGTCGGCGCGGTGCTGCGCCGGCTCGAACGCGACGAGCGAGTCGTAGAAGTCGGGCACGCCGAAGCCGCTGTCGGCCCAGCGGCCGAAGTCCTTGACGAGCGCCTCGAGGTAGTCGGCGTCGTGCGGCAGCGACGGGGCGAGCGCCTCGATGCCGGCGACGACGCGACCGACGTGGGCCGCCGCCGCCGCGAGGTCGGCCTCCTCGGGAACGGACCCGTCCTTGGCCTGCAGCGCCCGCAGGTCGGTGACGGCGGCCTTGAGGCCGAGCCACGCGTCGGAGGTGACGAGCGGGTGGGCCGGGGTCTCGGCGTGCCGCACCGGGCGCGGGGCGACGAACGAGACGGCGTTGTGCACGAGCTCGAAGAAGGACGGCTCCCCACCGGGTGAGGCCGGCTCGACGGCGAGTACCACGGCGCGACCGGACTCGGTCGTGCTCGCGGCAGTAGTGGTGGCAACAACGGGTGCACCGCCGGCGGCGACGACGGGTCGGGCCGGGGCCTCGACGGCCAGGGCGCCGGTCGCCCGCAGGGCGCCCAGGTCGACGCGGGCGAGCAGGTCCTCGCCGATCTCGGTGTCGCGCTCGACGCGTACGGCAGCCTCGAGGCGCGCGGCCGACCCATCGGTGGCGGCGCCTTCGCGCGCGGTCACCCCGGCAAGCCCCGCCGCGGGGGCGCCGAGGACGACGACGCCACGGCCGGCGGCGAGCGCATCGTGCACCCGGTCGTCGCCGACGTGCGCGGCCTCGATGACGAGGACGTCGGCGGCTGCTACAGAGGTGGGGACGCAGCCACGCCGGCTCAGGGCGGTGACGAGGTCGGGGCGCTCGGCCACGACGGAGACGAGGGGGAACAGGCTCATGAGGGGCTCCTGCCTGGAGAAACTTCCGTACGTGCACATCAGTTACGAAGAATCTACGGGCTGGGGGCGGCTGAACGCCAATTCGTTGCGCTCGGGGGTGAGGAGACACACTTTTCTGCGGTGACGGAGAAACTGCACCAAGGCCCCAGGCATGCCGAAAGGGTGGTCGCTCTCCCCTGTCGGAGCGACCACCCTTCGGGTGGGTCCCGCCGAGCCGAGGCTCAGGCGGTCACCGGTCTCAGCGCGACGACGTCTGCTTCTGCGACTCGGCGTTGGCCTTGCACTTGCGGCCCATCGCGTCGAGCTTCTCGCCGGCGGCCGTCACGACCTGGCGCTGGCCGTGCCAGTCGCTCTGGAACTGGTCGGCGTCGGTGCCGCCCCAGTTGCCCTTGATCTGCGAGACGGCGCTGTTGACGGCCTCGACGATGCCGTCGAGCTCGCCCTTGTAGCCGACGAGCTTGTCACCGGACGCGGACACCGCGTCCGCGTTCATGCCCTTCTTGTAAACAGCCATGTCAGTTCCCCTTCGAAAGTCTGCGTGAGTGGACGGGTCGGATGTCGGTCGCGGGATGCGGTCGGTCAGTCGGTCAGTACTGCGAGGAGGTGCTGCGCTGCTGCGCGACCTCGCGGTCGATCGTCGACTTCATCTCCGTGAGCAGCTTCTGCGCCTTCTGCAGCTCCGGGCGGTGCGTGCCGGTCCACTCCTGCTCGAACTGCTTGGAGTCGTCGCCCTGCCAGTTCTGCTTGAGGGACTCGACCTCCGAGTCGACCTTCGTGATGAGCTTCTGGATGGCCTCAGCCTGCTGCTGCAGCACGTTGCCCTGGGCGTTGACCTCGTCGTCGTTCATGCCGAGCCAAGTCATGTCCTTCTCCTTTGCCTGTGTTCCCCCGACAGATTCGGGAAGCTCTTCTTCTCCGGACCACCCGTTGCAGGCCCGCTCATGTCACTCCTCGACGTCCGGCTCGGGGCGTTCGTCCCGTACGCGGCTTGTGTCGACAGAAGGAAACGTATGGGACCCCCGCCGGGGTGTCGATGGGGAGCGCTCCCCATGACCTGTCCACGGCCTGCTCGCGCAGCCGGCCACCGACGCCGTATGCCGCCGGGTCGCCCGAGCGGCCCTGTGCCGCAGTGGTTTCGGCGCAGTCGCGCACCTCACGGCAGGGCCACCTGGAGCAGCTCGAACCGGCCCTTCTCGACGAGGAAGCCCCGGCCCGGGGGCAGCTCTGCCCGGTTGAGGGCGGGGAGGTTGGCCTTGAAGACGGACAGCCCCTCGTTGCCGTCCGGGTGCAGCGCCAGGCCCGAGCGGGACGTCTTGAGCAGCGCCTGCAGGCCGAAGTTGCTGCTGAAGAAGGCCGCCTCGCCCTCGGCGACGACGAGCTGGTCGTCGTCGACGCACGCCTTGGCGAGCGCGGTGAGCGCGTTCTCGGCGCCCGAGGTGGCGAGGTCGTCGACACGCTCGACGAAGACCGCCACGGGCCTGCTGGTGCGTCCCTGCTCGAGGTCGGCCGTCAGGCGCGCCGCGAGCTTGGTCGTCGCCTCGCCGCCGACCGCGGTCTCGGCCCAGATGCCGAGGTCGAGCAGCTCGGAGGAGCGTCGTGGCGTCATGAGGTAGAGCGCCGTGCCCGAGCTGAACCGGAAGAGCGCGGCTGCGGTGGCTGCCAGGGCCGTCGTGCGCCCCGACCCGGAGGGCCCGGTGATGACGAACGTGCCCTTGGGGTCGAAGCCGTGCGGCTCCAGCGTCGAGGAGGCGACGCCGAGCACCGGCCGTCCGCGGGACTCCGAGGGCAGCTCCCCGAGGGGGATGACCTCGGCCAGGCTCTCGATGGGCGGGGCCTGGCTCACGCCGGCCTTGCGGGTGGCATCGGCGAAGGCCTCGATCGCGGCCGCCTGCACCGTGACGTCGGAGGAGCCGCCGAGGACCGCGACCTGCACCTCCGAGCCGGCCATCAGTCCCCGCCCGGCCGGGGAGGCCATCGTCAGGACGTCGGCCGGCACGCCGAAGACGGAGTAGTCGTCGGCGTTGCTCATGCGCAGGATGATCCGGCCCTGGACTGCGGCGGCGAGGTTGGTCGGCAGGCCGGTGCGCTGGTCGGAGGCGATGACGAAGTGGACGCCGACCGGTCGCCCGTCGGCCGCGAGCCCGGCCAGCAGGTCGAGCCACTGGAACCGGCCGCCGACCTCGTAGGCCTGCCGGAAGGCGGTCATGTTGTCGATGAGGACGATGACGCGTGGCTCGTCGGGCCGGCCCGCGAGGCGCCGGTAGTCGGTGATGGTCGCTGCGCTGACGGCGGAGTAGCGGGTGGCGCGCTCGTCGATCGTCGCGCGCAGGGTGCGCAGCAGACGGGTGACGCGCTCGTGGTCGCCGCCGGGCACGATGGAGCCGACGTGCGGCAGGGCCTCGAGCATGGCGAGCCCCCTGTTGCCGAAGTCGAGCCCGTAGACGTGGCAGGGCCCGCCGCGGACGGTGTAGCCGGCCGCGACGGCCATCGAGCGCAGGAAGACGGACTTGCCCGAGCCGGACGTGCCGTAGATCGCGATGTTGCCCTCCTTGTCGGGGCGGAAGGCGATCTCCGGCTGGGCCTGCCGGTCGGGGTCGTCGGCCACCCCGAAGACGAGCTCGTCGTCGCGGCGCTGGGTCGGCAGGGTCGCGAGGTCGTAGACGGGGCGCAGCTCGGGCAGCCACGGCTTGCGCGGCCTGGGCAGCTGCGCCACCTTGGCGGCCCGTCCGAGGGTCGCGACGAGCCGCTGGATGTCGGTGGGGCCGAGGTCGACGACGTCGTCGGCGACGTCGGACTGCGGCGGCTCCCACTCGAGGCCCCGGCCGAAGGTCAGCGTCTCGACCTTCATGTCGGGTGGTGGCGGGACGTCGGAGGTCCACCCGCCGGCATACCCGGTCTGGAAGGGGACGAGCCGGCCCGGGCCCGTCTTGGAGACGGCGCGACCCGGGAGGGCGGGGTCGAAGAAGGCGGCCTCCTTCGAGCCGAGCACGTCGTCGGAGTCGTTCTCGTCGGCCATCCGCAGGGCCATGCGCAGGTTCGTGTTGGCGCGCAGGTTGTCCTTGATGACGCCCGCCGGGCGCTGCGTGGCGAGGATGAGGTGCAGCCCGAGCGAGCGGCCGCGCTGGGCGACGTTGACGACGCCGTCGACGAACTCGGGCACCTCCTGGACGAGCGCCGCGAACTCGTCGACGACGATGATGAGCGACGGCGGGGTCTCGACCTCCCCGCGGCGCTCGAGCTCGAGCAGGTCCTTGGCCTTGTGCCGCGCGAGCAGCCGCTCGCGGTGGTGCAGCTCGGCCGCCAGCGAGGCGAGCGCCCGGCGCACGAGGTGGGGTGAGAGGTCGGTGACGAGGCCGACGGTGTGCGGGAGCTTGACGCAGTCGCGGAACGCCGAGCCGCCCTTGTAGTCCACGAGCAGGAAGGTGACGCGCTGCGGGGAGTGCGCCGCGGCCATGCCGAGGATCCAGGCCTGGAGCAGCTCGGACTTGCCGGCGCCGGTGGTGCCGCCGACGAGGGCGTGCGGCCCGTCGGAGCGGATGTCGACCGAGTAGGTGCCCTGGCTCGACTGGCCGACGACGGCGCGCAGGTTGCCGGGACGCCTCGGCAGCACGGCCGGCGCGTACGGGCCGGTGAGGATCGAGCGGGACTCGCCCCACTTCTCGATGACCGCCTGCTCGGAGCTGGCGAGGTCGGTCCCGGTCAGGGTCAGCAGCGACACCGACCGCGGGAGGTCGCTCGCGTCGTCGACGGGGACGCCGGCGTCGACGACCGGGGCGAGCTGGCGGGCGCAGGCGAGCGCCTCGTCGTAGGCGACCCGGTCGACCGCGACGGGCTGGACCTCCTCACCGGCCTGGACGTAGCCGGCGCGGGAGGACTCGTCTCCCTCGACGACGAGGAAGGTGTGGCATGCCGCGGGCAGCAGCTGCTGGCTCTCGGCGACCCAGACGACGACGACGCCCTTGCCGTGGCCGCGCTCGGCGATGGCGACGAGCCGGCTGCGGTCGATCGGGGCGTCGCTCTCGACGAGGACGAGGACCGTCGGCCGTTCGGTGGCCGTCTCCGCGGCCGACGCCGAGGCGGGGGCCTCGACGAGGTCCTCGAGGGCATCGGCGAGGGCCGAGCACCCGGGCGCGCTGGCCGCGAGGTGGTCGACCCCGATGGGGCTGTGCGGCGAGGAGGTGTGCGGGAGCCACTTGAGGAAGTCCCAGTCGCGGGCGGAGCTGCCGGAGGCGAAGGAGCAGACGGCGAGCTCGGCCGGCGAGTGCAGCGCCGCGGCCTGCACGACGAGCGACCGGGCCGCGCCGAGCGCGTTGGCGCGCGGGCCGGCGACGCCGATGGCGCCGTCGGCGAGGGGCGTGGCCACGACGGGGACGTCGTGGACGACCTCGAGGCCGCCCAGCTCCTCGGAGACGGCATACCAGGCCTCCGCCTTGGAGCGGCCGACCGCGGGCATCTTGATCGAGGAGCGCGACGGGCGGGTGCCGACGCCGAGGCGCAGCTCGCCGAAGCCCTGGCCGTCGCGGCGCCGGGTCCACAGCAGCGCGCTGCGGTCGCGGACGGCGGCCAGGCACGCGGCGCCGCTCGGGTGCTCGGCCCGCCGGGTCTCGCCCTCGACCTCGAGCGAGCCGCGGATGCGCTGCGAGAGCAGACCGAGGTCCTCGCGGAACTCCGCCATCGCCTGCGCGAAGTCCTTCTTCTGCTGGCGCCGGGCCTCGTAGTAGGTGCCTGCCATCATCACCGGCATCATCAGCATGAAGACGATGGAGAAGGGGCTCCTCGTGACGGCGAAGAGGACCGCGCCCATGAGCAGCGGCACCACCATCGCGACGACGGGCATGGGGTTGGTCTTCTGGCGCTCGGGCAGGTCCGGGACCTGGAACTCCTGCCCGGTGAAGAGCGGCGCGACCCGCGGGGAGCGGGAGAAGGCCACGGTGCCCGCGTCGCCCGAGAGGACGCCGCTGCCTGGGCGGGTGACGACGCCGTCGCCGTGCAGGTGCACCTCGAGCTCGGTGTCGCCGAGCCGCACGACGTCGCCGCTCTTGAGGTGCGCCCGGGTCACCTGCTGGCCCCCGGCGGTGATGCCGTTGGCCGAGCCGAGGTCGACGACCTCGACGACCTCCTGGATGACGAGCTTGGCGTGCTTGCGCGACACCGACTGGTCCGAGAGCTGCACCTCGCAGCCGCGTCCCCGGCCGACGTATGCCGTCCCGCGGGCCAGCGGGACCTCGCGGCCCGCGTCGGGGCCGGAGCGGATGTAGGCGACCGCGGCGGGACGGCCGCGGTCGACGAAGCCCTCGCCGGCCCGGGTCACCGACACCCGCATACCCGACTGCAGGCCGCTCTCGGCGACGGTGGCGCGCGGGTCGAGCCCGCGCATCTCCTGGTCGACCAGGGCGAGCGTCATCGCCTGGCCGACCCCGAGGGCGCTGGAGCGGTGCGGGTCGGCCGCGGCGAGGTAGCCGGCGAGGTCACCGACCGTGGTGGCCGAGTCCGTCGTCGCGACGAGGTCGGTCTCCCGGTCCCCGGACCGGAGGACGAACTTCAGCTTCACGAGTCACCCTTCGCGCGTGTGGTGGTGGCCTTGGGCTTCGAACGGCGGGTTGGCTTCTGCGGCTGGCCCTGGCGGCGGGAGGTGCGTGCTCGGGCGGGGCCGAGGCCGGCGCCGGACGGCAGCTTGTCGCGGAAGGTCGCCAGTGACACGTCGCCGCGCAGCTTCTGCCAGAAGCTCTGGTGTCCACGCAGTCGCCTGCGGGCGGTCTCGACGTCGGCCCAGAACGCCTCGACCTCCTCGGCCGTCGGCTCGGCCAGGTCGAAGACGTGCCCGTTGGCGCGTTTGGCGAGGGGCACGAGTTCAAGACCAGGCGCAGGTCGAGTGGGCACTTCGGCCGCCTCCGCGGACGTCGCACCGTTGTGGACAACTGGGCCGAAGTGCCCACTCGACGTGGTGAACGCACCCGATACGGGGACCGGGGCGCCCATGAGTGCGCCGTCGACGACGGGGCTCGGCTTCACGGGCGGCGGCCCGTAGACGTGCTCCTCCAGGGCACGCGCCTGCTCGAGGCGGGTGCCCTTGGTGGGAAGCGGCATCCGCAGGTCGCGCGCGGTGTCGACGACCTCGCGCCAGCCCCCGCTCACCCGGCTCGCGGTCGCCCCGGTGGTGCGCCGGCGGCGGCGCCGCAGTCCCTTCGCAAGGCGGATCGAGCCGTAGACGGCGAGGAGCACGAGCAGCGGCACGACGACGTAGAAGAGCAGGAAGCGCAGCCAGTCCGGCCACGTCGACGGGTCGAGCGGGTTCTTCTCGTCCTTGGACGGCGTCTTGAGCTGGGTCGCGTTCTGCGCCTGGTCGGGACCCTGCAGCACGCTCGGCGGGTTGTTGGCCGCCGGCGGCGGCACCTGCGCGCCGGTCTTCTTCTCCTCGGACTTGGTGATCAGCTGCTGCGGCTTCCTGTTGCGCTCGGGCAGGAACTGCTTCCAGTAGATCGGCTGCCACGAGCCGTCGGCGCGGGCGACCTCGACCCAGGCGTGGACGTCCTTGCCCTTGATCGCGCCGCTCTGCTCGGGCTCGGCGCCGAGGACGACGCGGGCGGGCACCCCGAGGCGGTTGGCCGCGAGCGCCAGCGCGGACGCGTACTGCTCGTCGTTGCCCGCGAGCTGCGGCGACTTCATGAACTGCGTCATGCGGCGCAGGCTGTGCCCCGGCAGGAAGATGTTCTGGTAGTCGCCGGGCGCGCCGCCGTCGGTGTAGGCGCCGTCCTGCATGGCCTTGGCGACGGCGACGACCTGCTGCCACGTGCCGTCGACCCGCTCGGTCCACGGCGTGATCTTGTCGTCGACGAAGGCGAGGTTCTGGCCGTCGACGAGCGTGCCCTCGGCGACGTCGACCTCCTTGGGCAGGGCGGCGTCGACCTTCTGGGCGAACGCACTGACCGTGTAGGTGTCGCCGGCCTGGAGCTTCTCGGGGAGCACGCCGGTGTCGGTGTCGACGTTGAAGCGAAGGTCGTCGGCGAGCTGCGACCCCCGGGAGCCGCCGAAGTCGAGGCCCGTGACCGTGCCGAAGGTCGGCAGCCAGACGTCGCTGTAGCCGCCGGCCGGGACGCTGACCGTCGCGGTCACCGGGTCGCCGGGGCCGTCGGCGGCGATGTGGCTGCCGACCTTGCGGAAGGCCGCGCCATCGGCCTCGGGGCCGGTCCCCTTGTTGGCGACGTTGCCGGCGCCCCACACGAAGCTGTCGTAGGAGTCGAGGGCGGCGATCCGCACAGGCACCCCCGCAGGCAGCCCCTTGACCGTGAGCAGCGTCTTGTCGAAGAGCTGTGCACCGTTGGGCTCGGTGTACTGGCGGAAGCCGGCCAGCGGCGAGGGGTACTGCGCGACGTCGGCCGGGGGCACGAGTGCCGACCGGAAGACGGTGCGGTCCGCGTCGTCCGCGCCCGGCAGCAGCGGTCCGAGGAGGAAGCCGCCGACGGTGGCCACCGCGAGGAGCGCTGCGGTCGTGACGGCGCGAGTCGTGCGGCCGGCGCCGTTCTGCAAGGCGGGGCGGTGGCGGTTGCTGCGCAGCGCCGTCCAGCCGATCGCCACGAGGGCGAAGAGGGCTCCCTGCAGCAGCACCGCGGCGGGGGTCAGCGTGCCGAGGACGATGGAGGCGACGAGCAGGAGCACCGGGGCGACGAGCGCGACGACGGCACCGGTCCAGCGGCGAGCCACCCCGTAGGCCGTGGCCGCGCCGACCAGGGTGAACAGGAACGGCAGGGCCATGTAGGGCCCCTCGGAGTCGACCGGCGGCAGGGCCGTCAGCAGCTCCTTCCAGCCGGGGACCGCCATGTGCGCGAGGGTGCCGAAGGTGCTGCCCGAGGGCAGGAACCCGGCGATGAGGTCCTCGCGCGTGGCCACCGGGCCGCCGAGGAGCAGGTATGCCGCCGCCACCGCGAGCAGCGTGACGACCCCGGGTGCGCGGTAGGTCGCCGTCACGTGCGCGACGACCAGGCCGAGCACGAGTCCCGCAAGGCCGACCCAGAGCCAGCCGAGGCCGAAGAAGGTCGTGCGGAAACCCACGAGGGCCAGTCCCACGAGGACCGCGCAGGACGCGGCGTCGACGAGGTCCGCCGTCGTGGGGGGCAGGCGGACCAGCTGCCCGCGCAGGCGCTCGCGCGCGGACGGGGGCGTCACGAGGGCGGACGGTGGAGGGGCGGGGATCGAGCTCATCGGGCGACCCCTGACACGAGGAGCGGGCGGAGGTCCTCGAGCCGGGCGAGGGTGAGGATGGTCAGACCCCCGCCGCGGCGGATGCCGTGGTCGGCCTGCGGGTCGATGACGACGACGACGCGAGTCACCTCGGGCGGGAACTGCGCGGCCGCGCGCTGCAGCTCGACGAACGGCCGGTGCGGCCCGGTGACGAGGAAGCAGGTGCTCGTGTCGGGTGCGAGGTCCGCGGCCCCGAGCGAGGCGGCGAGCAGGTCGACGGGTCCCGGCTCGACCCGCGACATGGCGTCCAGGCCCACCTGCGGCACCGACTTGGTGACCTTGTGGCTGCCGCAGACGATGGTGCAGTCCTGCTCGTCGAGCATGACCCGGACCATGATCGAGCTTCCGACCGAGATCGCCGTCTCGACGTCGGCCTGGGTGGCGGTCGGCGCGTTGGCGGCCATGACGTCCCGCTCGACGTCGCGGTCCGCCCGGCCCGTGCGCCCGTGGCCGGAGCGGTACTGCTCCGGGTCGGGGTCGACGATGACCGTGACGTGCGAGCGGCGGGTGTCGAGGAACTGGCGCACGAGGAGCTTGCCGGCCTTGGCCGAGCTGCGCCAGTGGATGTAGCGGCGGTCGTCGCCCGGCTGGTACTCGCGCAGGGCGTGGAAGGCGAGGTCGCTCATCGAGACGTCCTCGGTGGTGCTGCCCTCGAGGTCGCGCAGCAGGCCGGCGCCGAGGGACTCGAGCGCGACGGTGCGCGGGTGGACGAACAGCTCGGTGCGCTCGGTCCACGTCAGCGTGCGCCGCATCAGGCCGAGCGGGTCGCCCTGGACGGTCGTCGCAGGCCCCACCTGGATGACGCCGCGGCGGGAGGTCGGGACGACGAAGAGCTCCTCGTGGGCCCTGCCCGGCGTCAGCGCCGGCAGCACGAAGCGGGCCGCCGAGAGGCCCACGGGCAGCTCGACGAGGATCGGCAGCATCGGCGTGCGCGCCTCGTTGGTGACGAGGATCCGTCCGGTGGCCGGCTCGCCCACCGTCACGCGCCGCGGGTCGACCTCGGCGAGGACGCGGACCTTCGTGCGGCCGAGCGCGAGCAGCAGGCAGATCGCGAAGAGGACCAGGGCCGCGGCCGCCACCATGAGCAGCTCGGTCCAGCCCCAACGGGCACCGACGAACCAGCAGACGACCCCGAGGGCCAGGATCGTCCAGCCCAGCGGCGAGACCCATCCCACGACGCGCGCGACCGGCCGCCAGACGCCCTCGGTCTGGCCGGCCACCTGTCCGATCGAGCGGGTGAGCGGCTGGGTGACCTGGCGGATGCCGCGGCTCGTCGTGCCCGCCACCGCACGGGCGCGGGCGCCCGACGCTGACGCCGACGGGCCGGTGGGTGAGCCCGCCACGGGCGCGCCGGCACCGGCGGGCGCTGCCGGGCGTGACGGCATACGGAAGCGGCCGCCGCGACGCGACGGCGCGACCTCCTGGTCCTGCTGGGTCATGCGGTCCCCTCGTGGTCCATCGATCGTGCGAGCCCTGCTGAGCGCGTCAGGCCGAGGCGCGCTCGGCCGGCGGGGCGATGTCGTCGAGGATCTGGTCGATGACCTGCTCGACCGTCGTGCCGGCGAACTGCGCCTCGGCGCCCAGCAGCAGGCGGTGGCTGAGGACCGGCTCGGCGAGCATCTTGATGTCGTCGGGCACGACGTAGGTGCGGCCCTGGCTCGCCGCCCACGTCTTGGCGCAGCGGACGTAGGCGAGGCAGCCACGCACCGACAGGCCGAGCTTGAGCGACGGGTGACGGCGCGACTCCTCCGCGATGCGGCTGACGTAGCCGAGGATGGCCGGGTCGACGTGCACCTCGTCGGCGAGCTTGCTCATCTCGACGATGACGTTGCTCGCGATCAGCGGGCTCAGCGTCTTGGCCCGGTCACGTGTCTTCGCGTCGGCGAGCACCGCGATGGTCGCCTCGTGGTCGGGGTAGCCGACGCTCGACTTCATGAGGAAGCGGTCCAGCTGCGCCTCGGGCAGGCGGTAGGTGCCGGCCTGCTCGATGGGGTTCTGGGTCGCGATGACCATGAACGGCTGACCCACCGAGTGCGGCTTGCCGTCGATCGTGACGCGGCCCTCCTCCATGACCTCGAGCAGCGCCGACTGGGTCTTCGGCGAGGCACGGTTGATCTCGTCGGCGAGCACGATGGTCGCGAAGATCGGGCCCGGGTGGAACTCGAAGGCCTGCTTGGTCGGCTCGTAGATCGTCACGCCGGTGACGTCGCTCGGCAGCAGGTCGGGCGTGAACTGGATGCGGCTGTGCGTGCCCTGCACCGTCGCCGAGAGGGCGCGGGCGAGCTGCGTCTTGCCGGTGCCGGGGAAGTCCTCGAGGAGCATGTGGCCCTCGGAGAGCAGGCAGGTGAGGGCGAGCCGCGTCACGTGCTGCTTGCCGAGGACGGCCTTCTCGATGTTGGCGACGAGCTGGTCGAAGGTGTGGGCGAACCACGTGACCTGCTCCTGCGTGATCCGACCGGTGGTGGGGGTGGCCGTCATGGGTGTCGTGCTCCTGTCGTGTCCATTGCGAAAGGCGTTCGTATGCCGGGGGCTCCGGCGACGTGCGGGGCGGGCCAGGTGCCCGCGTCGATGCAGACTGCCGGTGGCCGCCGGCTCACGTGCCGCCGCCCCAGGGACTGCGCTTCAACGAGTCGGACCCGTTGGACCCGGTGCAGGTCACCGAGATCCAGCCCCTGGAGAAGCCGTAGTACTTCGTCGACGTGTTCTTGCCGTTCGTCGGCTCGTGGGTGTAGCTCGTGCCGTCGTCGACGTTGTTGGGCCAGGCGTTCGGCCCTTGGTCGCTGTTGAAGACGCAGCGGATGCTCCCCTGGAAGTTGGACAGGTCATAGCCGATGAACGGGCAGTTCCCGCTCGTGCACCCGGCGGTGTAGCCGGCGTTGCCCGTCGGGTAGAGCGCGGTGACCTTCGGCGCGGGCGGCGGCGGCTTCGGGTCGGTCGTCCCCGAGACCCTGGCCGTCCACGGGCCGGGGCCCGAGTCCTGGGCGATGGCACGCACCCGGATCGTCCTCGTCGTGGAGTAACCGAGGTTGTTGAAGGTCGTCGAGTGCGTGCCGGGGCCCACCGTCTGGTTGCGGTCGCCGTCGATCTCGTAGCCGGTGATCGGGCGGCCGTTGCTGGCGGTCGTGCCCCAGCTGAAGGTGATGCTGTTGCCGTCCTTGCTCGAGACGCGCAGGTCGGGCACCCCCTGGGTCGGCCCGTAGGGGTGGAACCCGACCGAGTTGGACCACGGCGAGCAGTTGCCGGCCGTGTTGCAGGCCTGGATCTGCATCGACTGCTGGCTCGTGCCGAGGTTCGTGGCCGTGCCGCCCGAGAGCCCGCCGTTGTAGCTCCAGGAGCCACTGCGGCCCGCGGTGGTCCGCCACACCACCCGGTCGTAGCCGCTCGAGCGCGAGTCACCCAGGGAGAACCGCGCGTTGGCGTTGTAGTCGGCGTTGGGGGTGGTGACGGAAGTCAGCGTGGGCGTCTGCGGGATGCCGTCCGCCTTGTAGGACGAGAAGTTCGCCTTGGCCGAGGTCTTCGGCCCACCGTTGGTGGCGGTCACGGTGTACTGCACCGTCTGCCCGTTGTAGGGCACCGAGTCGCTCGCGACCCGCTGGGCCCCGCCGGACACGCTGGCGATGAGCTGCCAGGCGCCACCGGAGCCGGTGCGGCGGTACACGTCGTACTGCGTGATCGGTGGACCGTTGGGGTCGGTCGCCGGCCAGCTCACGCTGACCTGGGCGTTCGAGGCGCTGGGGGTCGGCGTCCGGGGCGAGAGCGTCGGAGCGGGGACGGCTGCGGGGGTGCCGAAGGACTGCACCTTGACGTCGGGGCCGAAGGGGCCCCAGCCGGCCTCGTTCCTGGCCTGCACCCGGATGTTGTAGGCGTCGTTGTTGACGAGCCCGGTGACGACCTTGGTCAGGGCGGGGGCATCGACGAGCGTCTGGTTGCCGGTTCCGGCGTTGCCACCGATGTCGACCCACTGGACGCGGTACTGCAGCACCTTGCTGCCGGCGTTGGGCGGCTCGGCCCATCGCACGGTGACCTGTCGGTCTCCCGGCGTGACGTCGGTGACGGAGGTGGCCTTGGGCTTGGTGTCGGGGCGCACCGTGTTGCTCGGCGGGCTCGGGTCCGACCACCCGACGGGGTTGCGGCTGCGCACGGTGAAGGAGTAGTCCTGACCGTTGGTCAGGCCCGTCACCGTGCAGGGCGACGAGGAGCAGGCCCTGGTGCCACCACCGGGACCGTTGACGGTGACCTCGTAGCCCTGGATCGGCAGGCCGCCGTCGTAGGCGGGCGGCCGGAAGTCGACCCGCGCGCTGCTGCCGAGGATCCGGTCGGCGACCGCGGTGGGAGCGGCCATGGGGTCCGGCTTGCTCCGGACGCTGACGCTCACCTCACCGGTCACTGCGGCCCGGCCCGGGGCGTCCGTGAGCGCGACCAGGATCCGGGCGTCCCCACGAGCCTGCGCGGAGGCGGACACCGTCAGGCGGCAACCGCTCTGCGAGGCGCTGACGCCGGTGCCGGAGGTCACGCGGGCGGACTGGATCGCGCACTGCGGCGCGCCCAGCGGGCTGTCGAGGTACTGGGCCATGTTGACCACTCGGCTGGTGCCGGCGATGAGTCCCTCGATGCGAGCGGGACGGACGGTGCCGAGCGGCGGCGCGTTGACCACGCGGACCTTGACCTTGAAGGACTCGGCACCGCCCTTCGCCTTCACCGACACGGCGCCCGTGGCGCCCTGCTGGGCGGCTGCCTGGGCCTTCAGCACCACCTGGCGTCCGCCGGCGCCGGACTGCGTCAGGTCGACGCGGTCGATGGCCGGGTCCCAGGTCGCGGCGTACTGCGCGTTGCCGGGGTCCATGCCGGTGGGCACCCAGGCGTGGCACAGCCGTGGGATGTCGAAGGAGCGGGCCGGCCCGTCGGCGACGAGCTGGACCTCGTGGTCGGGGCAGCGCAGGACCGGCACGTCGGGGCCGATCTGGACCGGGATCGTGACGTAGGCCGTCTGGGCGGCCTTGTCCGCCGGCCCGGTCGCGTCGGTGACCTCGAGCATGAGGGCCGCCGGGCCCACGTAGCCGTTGGTGGACGTGAGGGTGAGGTCGGTGCCCGAGCCGGCCTGGGACTGGAGGTTCTCCTGGGGGGACGTCGAGAGGGTGTCGGGCGAGGTGAGGGTGACCTTGCCGCCACGCGGGGCGCTGACGTAGTCGCCGAGCGAGACCTTCACCGTGGAGTCGGCGCCCATCTTGATGACCTTGCCGTCGACGACGTAGGGCGCGCCGTTGCTGCCGGCCGGCACGTAGACCAGGGCCATGGCGGAGGCGCCGTCGGCGTCCTCGATGACGTAGGGCACGACGCGCGCCTGCGGGCGCAGCTGGATGCGCAGCTTGCGCCCCTCGAGGGTCACGCCGTCGCCGACGAACTTCGTGATCTTCAGGCTCGCCTGGTCGCCGTCGATGTCGCGGTCGTTCGCGAGGGCGTCGACGCGGATCGAGGTCTCGCCCGGCTTGGCGACGCCGGTGTCGTCGACCGCGACGGGCGGGTTGTTGAAGTTCTTCTGGCCCCGGACGGTCAAGGTCGACTTCGACGGGTCGAAGAGCCCGTCGGTGATGCCGTAGGTGAGCACCTTCGCCGGGCCGTCCTCGGGCGCCACCACCTTGAACGTGTCGTCCTTCTGCCGGGTGAACTGCTTGAGGACGTCGGCGTCGTTGAGCGTCGACAGGTCGACGAAGGAGACGGAGTCGCCGGCGGCGATGAGGTCGTTGGAGAGCACGTCGGCGCGAACGGTGCGGCCGGGCGCCGCCACGACGTCGTCCTCGACGGCGACCGGCGGCTGCGGGTCGCCGGGCTGCACGACGCCGACGCGGATGAAGCCCTCGCTCGTCAGGCCGAATCGGTCGCGCAGCTGGTAGCGGATGACCTCGGTCCCGGCGCTGCGCGGGTAGGCCTCGTAGCGGATCGTCGCGGCACCGAAGCCGAGGACGCGTCCGAGCTCGAGGTCGACGGCCTTGCCGTCCTCGCCGACGATGCCGCTGACGAAGGTCAGGTCGCCGTCGGGGTCGACCCCACTCGTCGGCACCGTGATGGCGAGGGTGTCGCCTGCGGTGACGCTCGCCGAGAAGCTGCGGGCGGCCGGCGGCTGGTCGGGGTACTTCACGGCGTCGGGCAGCGGGTTGACGGTGACGGTGACCCGGCCGGTGACGGCCCGGGCGCGCAGGCCCTCGGGGTAGGTGGCGTACTCGAGGATCGCCGAGGCCGGGCTCTTGAGGGTGGCCTGCTCGGGGACGTAGCGCACGACGGTGCCGGAGGCGAAGGCCTGGCCGCCGCCGGAGACCACCTTGACGCTGGCGGGGTCGAGCTTGAGCGGGATGCCCTCGCTCATCGAGTCGTTGTCGAGCACCGGGATGGTGACGGCGTCGCCGATGCGGACCGTGGCCACGTCGTCGACGACGGTCGGCAGGACCTTCACGGTGGGTTCCGGCTTCTGCACGACCGACAGCTCGCCGACGGCCGTCTTGGTGCCGTCGCTGATCGTGTAGCTGACGACGCCCCGCCGCGGCTTGTCGGCGTCGAGAGGCGCGGTCGCCTCGACGCGCACCCAGCGGCCCTGCACGACCGACACGCGCAGCCATGCGTCGGTCGTGGCGACGCGCTGCACCACGAGGACGTCGCTGCGCGGGCTGTAGTCGTTGGACAGCACGTCGGCGATGACGGGCGTCTGGCCGCGCAGCACGGCCGAGTCCGGTGTCGCGACGGGCGGGAGGTCGGCCGAGGGGCTGGGCAGGATGTCGACGCGGATGCGGCCGACGCTGACCCCCGATCCGACCTGGGCGGCATACGTCACGGTGGAGGTGCCGGGCGTCTGGCCGGTCACGGTGAGCACGCCGGTGTCGAGGTTGGTGTCCAGCGTCAGCTGCCCCGGGCCCTTGACGGCCTGGGCCAGGCGCATCCGTGCCTGCGGGTCGGTCGGGTCGGCGCCGGCGATGTCGTTGCCGAGCGGCTGGAGCTGGACGGGCTTGCCCACGACCGCCCGCGCGACATCCGGCTGGGTCTTGGGCGCGACCGCCTTGCTGTCCTGCTCGCTCAGCACCGCGAGCGTCACGGATGCCTGCTGCGTGCCCCCGCGGCCGTCGTCGACCTGGTAGTCGACGACCTGGTCGCCCTTGTCGGCCCTGGCCTTGATCGTCAGGGCGCCCGCGCCGTCGACGCCGGTCGTGGCCGGGTCGAGCGCCGAGACCTGGATCGGGTCGTTCTCGGCGTCGCGCCAGTCGGCGATGACGCCCACCCGCACGGAGCCGTCGGCGACGACGGGGTATCTCGCCTGGGCGAGCTTGGCCTGGCCGGCCCGCAGCTTCGGGGCGGTGTTGACGTCGGGGCCGACGATGCGGACGGTGACCTTCGCCGAGGCGCGGCCGTTCTTGGCCGTCGTGCCGTTGTTGACGGTGTACTGGAAGGAGAACGTGCCGCTGGCCTCCTCGGGCACGCTGACCTGCACGGTCTGGCCGTCGGCCGACGCGGTGGTCGAGATGCCCGGGGCGTCGGGCTGGGTGACGTCGCCGGGGGAGATGGCGAGGATCGAGCCCTGCGAGTCGGAGTCGTTGTCGAGGACGTGCAGCGTCGACGTGCGACCCGGGCGCACCTGCAGGTTGTCGGGCTGCGCCTTCGGCGGGGTGCGGCTCACCTCGTCGTCGACGAGGTTCTCGTCCTTCTTCTTGTTCCTGTTGTCGGTCTGGGGCGGCGGGATGACCGAGTTCCAGTTGTCGATCTTGACCTTGTTGCGGTCGATGTCCCAGACGTCGCCGGAGTCGAGGTCGTTGAGCACGATGAGGCCGCGGTTGACGCGCAGCTTCACGCCGTCGGTGCGCACACCCTTCTTCATGGCGCCGAGGTCGACGGTGTCGGCGTCGGTGGGGCTGCCGCAGTTGCGGCCGTAGTAGACGTTGGACGCGCCGGCCCACGCGGCGTGGACGCAGCCGGCGAGGCGGACCGGGGCCGACAGGAAGAGGCGCTGGCCGGGCGCTGCCTGGGTCAGCTTCACGCCGCCGACGCTCGGGCTGTCGCCCGTCAGGGGCACCTGGCTCAGCTGCGTCTCGTCCTGGATGAGCACGCTCGAGGCATCGGGCCCGGGCTGCTGCAGGGCTGCGAACGCGGGGTTCCCCGGCTCGGCGTTGCCGACCGAGAGCTGCTGCGGCTGCTCCAGCGCGTCGGAATAGAGCCTGCCGGTGCCCGAGTCCCAGACGACCCAGTGCGGCCCGACCGCCGTGACCTGCGCCGACTTCGAGGTGAAGCCGAGCTTCGTCGTCACCGGCTTGGCGTATGCGTTGCCCTCCGGCCGCAGCACGGTGACCGTCCCGAGCGTCCCCGACACGGCATACACCGAGCCGTCGACGCCGACGGCAACGGCGGCGTTGCCGCCCACCTTCGCCAAGGGCTTGGCCTGGGTCTGCAGCCCGTCGAGGCCGCTGATGCCCGACGGATCGGCGACTCGCTGGGCCCGCAGCTCGCCCGTGGCGGGGGCGATCATCGCGATCGTTCCGCCGCGCAGGTCCACGAGCGGCGCGGTGAAGACGCGGTTGCCGGTGGCGGTGCTCGCCTTGGGCACCACGACGGCCTGCTCGGTGGCCAGCGTGCCCTCGGCCGGGTTGATCGGCACGATCTGGTTGCTGGCCCGGGAGTAGCCGACGATCTCCGGGCCGTCCTGGAAGACGTCGAGGCCCGAACCGCTCGAGCCGTCGGACAGCACCCCGGCGTCGAGCTGGCCGGCCGGCTTGTTCATCCGGCCGAAGCGCGCCTGCTCGGCGTTGGTGACCCAGACGCCGCCGTCGTTGAGGTCGGCCTTGCGCACGACCTCGCCCTCGCTTCGGGTCGCGAGCCAGACGAGCAGGCTCGCGACGAGGGCGACGACGATGGTGGAGGCGATCCCGATCCGTCGCTTGGTGGCGGCGGTGCTCATGCATTCCCCTGTTCGGCCGCGACCAGCTGGTCGGCGGCCCGTTCTTCTGCTGCGGCGGCGGAGATGGACGTGGAGGTGGTGTCGGCCGGCGCGTCGAGGAGGGCGAGGTCGTCCTCGGTGACGATCTTGGTCGACAGCGCGTGCTCGACGAGGCGGGCCTTGCGGTTCGTGGCGAGCTTGCCGACGCCGCCGTGCAGGCCGCGCGTCCCCGCGTCGGCGAGCTTCTGGCAGACGTTGTCGAGCTTGCGGTTGAAGCGGGTGAGGGTCCAGCCGAGGCGCTCGGCTGCGGCGGCAGAGGAGGGTATCTGGCTCGTACCCGCTTCACGACGCCGGAGGAACGGCTCGCACAGCGCGACGATGAGCAGCTTCTGGTCCGGCGTCAGGGAGACCCGGCCGACCGTGGCGGCTCCGACGTCCTCGCCGTCGGCAGGGCCATCCGCGTGGGCGCCGCCGGGGGCCTCGGCCGTCACCGTCTTGAAGGCGGGGCTCGCGACGTGGATCTCGAAGTCGTAGGTGGTGGGCCCGGCGGTGAACCAGACGAGGAGCTTCTTCATGGCGAGCGGGATCCGGGCGCCGGGGTTGAGGAAGGCCTGGAAGAGGCCCTGCTCGTCGGCGACCGTCGCCGTCAGCGTCGAGCCGGTGTTGGTGAGCCACCAGAAGCCGGCCTCGTGCGTGACCCGCAGGAAGGTTCGGTGCAGGTAGGGGTTGTCGTCGACCTCGAGGTCCCCGGAGCGGCCGATGGTCAGGCCGGTGTCGGGTGACACGGAGTGCTCCTCGCCGCAGAACACGACGGTCACCTTGCTGTGGATCACGATCAGGTCCCCTAATCCCTGTCGACGTGGCGCACCTGCCCGCGCCCGTGCGACAGGGTGCGGACAGGAGGTGTTACGTGGTTTCGTGGTGGTTTGGTGGTCTTCGTGTCGAGGGTGCCTGCCGGACAGCGCCCTGTCCACCCGCCGGCGTACTCAGTCGTCTGCCCGCCCTGCTCACTGGGCGGTCTCGCACTGGATGGCCGAACCCGGCGAGGCCTGGCCCGACCGGGTCAGCAGGACCGTGCCGCACACCTTGGTGCCCTTGGGTGCCTTGACGGTGTAGCTGCGGGTGGCCACCGAGACGAACCTGGCTCGCGTGGGGTTGCCCGCGTCGGCGGGGGTGGCTCCGAGCGAGAGCCGGTAGACGTCCTTCTTCGACGTCTGCGGGTAGTTCCACGTGAAACGGACGCTCCCCGGGCCCGAGACCGCGGAGAGCGACGGCTTATCGAAGAGCCCGTCGCCGATCGCGCTGTCGTCGCCGGGCATCGACACGCTCGCGCGCGGCGTCACCACTGCCGGGGTCGGCTCCTCGCCACCGGGTCGGAGCACGAGGAAGAGCGCGAGCGCAGCCAGCACGACCACCCCGGCCAGCAGGCCCCACGCCACTGCCGGCCGCGACAGCGGAGAGGACGCCGCCGCCGCCCCTGGCGCGCCGGGATCGGGCTGCGCACCCGAGGTGCCGGCCGCACGGCGGATCGTCGCCTCCTCGGCGGTGTCCGGCTCGAGCGGGGCGGTCCTGCTGTGGACGGGGTCGGTGACGGTGGCCGCCCGCACGGGGCCGGCGGACGGCATACGCCCATGGCTCGTGGCCGACGCCGGCACGGGTGCCGGAGACCAGCGCCCGCCACCGGCCTCGGGCCGGCGGCGGGTCTCGTCGTCCGGCGCCTGGGGCGAGGGCCCGAGCGGCTGGGCCACGACCGTCTGGGGAGCCTTGATGCGGGTGCGGTCCTCGTCCTCGACCGCGGAGCCCGTCGGCGAGCCGGAGGTCTGGCTGACCAGGGTCGTGTGGCCCTGCTCGTCCAGGACGACGATCGGGGTGCGGCCGAGGCGCTGCTGCTGCTCGACCGCCTGCAGGGCCCGGGCGAGCTCCAGGGCCGAGGCCGGCCGGTGCGCGGGGTCCTTCGCCATCGCCTGGGCGAGCAGGCGCTCGAGACCGGGCGGGACGTCCTGGCGCCCGGTCGGCGGCGGCGGGGTGCTGCGGATGCGCGGCATCAACGCGTACGCGGAGTTGTCGCCCCCCGGGACCTCGAACGGCGAGCGCCCCACGAGCAGCTGCCACAGCGTGGCGGCGAGGGAGTAGACGTCGGAGCGCTCGTCGCCGTTGCTCTGGCCGTAGAGCACCTCCGGCGGGGCCCACGGCACGGAGACGCCGACGTCGTCGGTGGCCTCGGTCGGGGCGTCGCCCTCGCGGGCGCCGCGACCCGCGATGCCGAAGTCGGTGAGCCCGGGGGCGCCGTAGGCGCTGACGAGGACGTTGGCCGGCTTGATGTCGCGGTGCGTGATGTGGGCGCGGTGCGCTGTCTCCACGGCGCTCGCGAGCTGGATGCCGGTGCGCAGCACGTCCTCGACCGAGAAGCGCTCCGCCCGCGCCCGCATCGCGAGGTTGGGCGGCGGGTAGTACTTCATGACGAGGTACGGGCGACCGTCGTCGGAGGTACCGGACCGGAAGACCTGCACGATGTAGGGGTGGTCGCCGAGGGCCGCCATCGTGTCGGCCTCCTCGACGAACTGCTGGCGCAGCGCGTCGGTGAGGCCCTCGGACTTGAGCACCTTGACCGCGACCGGCATGCGCGGGCTCTGCTGCTCGTAGAGGAAGACGTCGGCGTAGCCGCCCGACCCGAGCGGCTGCACGAACACGAGCCCCGGGATCTTCGGCGGGGTGCCCTTGCGCGAGGCCATCAGATCGCGGTCTCGAAGGTGAAGGAGACCTCGTCGGCCATGGAGACGAGCGAGCCGGGCTCGAGGACCTGCTGGTCGTTGGCGCGCAGGCGCACCGGGCTCTCGCCGGGCAGGGCCACGGTGGTGCCGTTCGTGGTGCCCAGGTCGCGGATCAGCACGTGCCAGCCCTCGAGGATCACCTCGACGTGGTTGCGCGAGATGTCACGCTCGGGGCTGGGCACCTTGACCACGTGCGGGCGGTCGTGGACGGCCAGCCCGTCACCGAGCTTCGGCGCGCGGCCGAGGAGCACGCTGCGGTCGAGGGTCACCACGTCACCGGTCGACAGGCGCAGGATGCCGAGCGGCGGGCGGGACATCGTGAAGGGACCCTGCGGCGGGATGCCGGCCCCGCACACCCGGCAGCGGTCGCTGTGCGGCGGGGTCGGGTGGCCGGCCGAGCACAGGACCGCGAGGACGCTGGGGCCGGAGACGGCCTGGCTCTGGGCGGCGTGGCGCGCCTCGAGCAGCGCGCTCCGGTCGACGGTCAGCTCCGCGTCGTCGTCGTCGTCGTCGACCTCGGCGCTCGGGGTCGGCGCCATGGGCTGGGGCGGCGCGATCGGCACGTCGAAGGACGGTTCCGCCTGCTGCTGGGTCTGTGGCGCGGGGACCGCCGGGTATGCCGTGCCGACCGTCTGCGCCGCGGGTGCGCCCGGTGCGGGGGACGTCGCGGTCGGTGCCGCAGTCGGTGGTGCGGTCGGTGGTGGGGTCGGTGGTGCGGTGGGTGGCGAGGCGGGTGGCGCGGTCGAGATGAGCGGCGTCGCCTCGGGAGCGCGGACTCCCGGCGGGGGCGTGTTCGACGGCGGCAGGAGGCTCGGCGGCGGTGGGGGGGTGTGCCGGCCCGGGAAGGTGGGCACCGCGGGCTCGGGCTTCGGCACCTCGGGGTTCTGCGTCGGGCTCGCCCACGGCACGGACGAGATGAGGCCGCCCTCGGACACCGGGGGCAGGTCGGGAACGGTCGGGATCGGCGCAGCCGGCACCTCGGCCGGTGGCGCGAGGTTCGTCACCGGGGCGTCGCTCGTGTCGGCGACGGCCGGTACGGACAGGACCTCGTCGTCGCCGGCCTCCTCGTCCTCGTCCGACCGGGTGAGCTGCGCGAGCACCTTGCGGTGCTCGTCGGCGGCGGTGGTGTGCCCGAAGAGGTAGTCGTAGCTGGGGACCGCGGGCTGCTCCTCGGCGTCCGCGGGCCCGTCGTCGGTCGGCGCCGGCACGGCGAGCCGGTGCGCGGGTGTCGCCGGAGTGGCCGCCGGAGCCGCATCGGGCTCGAGGACGGGGCGTGCAGCCCAGGTCGAGTCGACGTCCTGGTGAGGCGCCGGGGGCATCAGGGGCAGGTCGTCCGCAGCCGGAAGCCCGGCGGCCGGCACTGCCTGAGCCGGATCGGACGGCGCTGCGGCAGCGGGAGCCCCGGCGGCCGCGGGAGTGGAGGGCGCCGCGGGAGTGGAGGGCGCCGCGGGAGTGGAGGGCGCCGCGGGAGTGGAGGCGGCAGCGGGAGCCTCGGCTGCCCCGACCGTTGCCGTCGTCTCGCTCGACCGGCTCGGGGCCGGCGGCCTCACCGACGACCAGGGGCGGAGTGCGGGAGGAGCTGGCGCTGGAGTCGGCGGGACGGCAGGTGGGTGCGATGGCGCTGACGACGCCGCGTCACTCGACGGCGTGGCCCAGCTCCGGTCCCAGGTACTGCTCTTCCGGGCGTCTGCGACGGCGGGAGCGGCTGGAGTGCCGGGGATGTCGGCGCTCTCCGCGGACGGGTCCGTCGATGGCCGAGCCACGACGGCCGGGGCATCGACGACCGGGGCATCGACGACCGGGGCATCGACGGCCGGGGCACTTGTCGCGGCCACAGTCCGCGTCGGGGCGTCCGACGGCTCGGCTCCCCCCGTCGGGGGCAGTCCCGGCACGAGGGTCTGCGCCGGCTGCGGCTGCGAGCGCTCCGACTCCTCGAGCACCCGCAGCACGACCCGCTCGGGGTGCTCGGGCAGCTCGAGGTCGGTCCACACGCGGCTGCTCGTCGCGCGTACGTCGTGCTCGCTGCCGTCCGGGAGGGTGACGAGCGCCGACACGGGACCGAAGGCGACGACGCGGGTGCGCGGCTGCCAGTGCACGCCGACGAAGTGGTGCGCCTTGCGCATGCCTCCGGCGGTCAGCACCTCGATGACGTCGTCGAGGTCGCCGCCGTCGGCGGCGTCGCTCGCCGTGAGGGTGCGGTCGTCCTCCTCGTCGAGGCCGATGAGCAGGTGCATGCCGGGGCCCCCGATGTGCGTCCACCCGTCGGGGGCCCGTTCGACGACGACAGCCGGGACATCGGACGGGCCACTCACGTCTACGACCTGCTCTCCCCTGATGAGCCGTTCACGGTCTCGCGAGGGGTGGTGTCCTCGTCCACGTCGGACTCGGCACCGTGCCCCTGCACGGCGACGACGATAGCAGTGACGTTGTCGCGGCCACCGGCCTCGACGGCCGCGCGCACCAGGGCGGTGGCGGCCTCGTCGGCGTCGGGGTGCTCGAGGAGGACGGCCTGGATCTCCTCGAGGCTCAGCTCGTTGGACAGGCCGTCGGAGCAGATGACGAAGACCTCGCCGGGGTAGGGCGGGAAGACCCAGGTGTCGACGGCACCCATGGGGTCACGGCCCAGCGAGCGCGTGACGATGTTGCGGCCGGGGTGGCGGTGCGCCTGCTCGGGGGTGATCAGCCCGCGCTCGACGAGCTCCCACACCTCCGAGTGGTCGACGGTCACCTGCGACAGCTGCCCGTCGAGGAGCCGGTAGACGCGCGAGTCGCCGATGTTGAAGACGGCCCAGTGCCTGGAGCCGCCGACCGAGACGAGGGCCAGCCCGGCGACGGTCGTGCCCATGCCGGTCTGCTCGGGGTGGCGGGCGGCCGAGGCCAGGATGCGCCGGTTCGCCTCGCCGACCTGCTCGACGATGTCGCCCACCTGCAGGACGGTGCGGTCGGCGAGCTCGACCACGGTCTCGGCCGCGATGCGGCTCGCCACCTCGCCGGCCGCGTGACCACCCATGCCGTCGGCCACGACGAACACGGTTCCCCGCACGCGTACGGAGTCCTCGTTGTGCTTGCGCACCCGGCCGACGTCGGTGGCCACGCCGGCGGCGATGGCGGGCATCGTCGCGCTCATGACCCAGCGCCGTCGGTGCGCTCGCCGGCGCCCCAGGGGACGACCCGCGCCGTGGTCAGGACCTGCCGGACCAGCTCGTAGTCCCTCTCGGCGTCGGGGCCGCCCACGGCACCGGTCAGCTGGACGACGTGGCCGCCGGTCGCGCCCGAGGGGACGTGGTGGAAGAGGTTGGCCTGCAGCACCACCTCGACGTCGGCGTCGGGCCACGTCGCGTCGCAGCCGACGAAGTGGGCGCCCGCGAGGTCGGCGGCATACGGCTCGGACACGGACCCGCCACGCGAGGCGGCGAGGACCGCGACCTGCTCGAGGGCCTCCTCGACGCGGTAGGACGGCCCGCACTGCTCGATGTCGACGACCACGTTGGGCGCGAACGCCCCCTCGCGCGGCAGCCGTGCCGCCATGGTCGTGCCGGGCGCGTGCGCCGGCTCCCACCCCTGCGGGACGTCGAGGGTCACCGCCGGCTGGCCCGGGAAGTCCGCGCTCGGGTAGGCGAGGGTGGTCATGGCTCGTTCCTTTCGGTCGTTCCCGCACGCTCAGGGGACGGCGCGGTCAGTCAATCATTCACGGCAGGCCGTGTCAGATCTGCGACGCGACGTCCGGGATGGCGCGGCCGGACGACGTGCGCCAGAGCGTACGTCCGCCCCGCCGGCCGCGCGATGGGGAGGACTGCCCACGGGGTGCCTACCCGGATCGCCGTATGCGTCAGGCGGGGGTCTCGCGCTTCGTCCACCAGGCGAGGAGCTTCTCGCGGGCGGCGTCCTTGCCGATCGGCCCGTCGTCGAGCCGCACCGACAGGAGGTAGTCGTAGGCCTCGCCCAGCACCGGCCCGGGCCGGATGCCCAGCGTCTCGGCGATCTCGTTGCCGTTGAGCTCGGGCCGCACGCTCGCGAGCTCCTCCTCGGCGGCCAGCCGCTCGATCCGCTGCTCGAGGTCGTCGTAGGCGCGGGAGAGCCGCTGGGCCTTGCGGGCGTTGCGGGTCGTGCAGTCCGAGCGCGTCAGCCGGTGCAGCCGGGAGAGCAGGGGGCCGGCGTCGGTGACGTAGCGGCGCACGGCCGAGTCGGTCCACTGCCCGTCTCCGTAGCCGTGGAAGCGCAGGTGCAGCTCGACCAGCCGCGCTACCTGCTTCGTCGTCTCCTTGTCGAAGCGCATGGCCTTGAGGCGCTTGCTCGCCAGCTTGGCGCCGACGAGCTCGTGGTGGTGGAACGAGACGCCGCCGCCGTCCTCGAACCGTCGGGTCGCGGGCTTGCCGATGTCGTGGAGCAGGGCCGCGAGGCGCAGCACGAGGTCGGGCCCGGGAACCGACTCGGGCGGTCCGTCGGCCGGCCCCTCGAGGGCGATCGCCTGCTCCAGCACGATGAGCGAGTGGTGGTAGACGTCCTTGTGCCGGTGGTGCTCGTCGAGCTCGAGCCGCAGCGCCGGCAGCTCCGGCAGGAAGACGTCGGCCAGGCCGGTGTCGACGAGCAGCGCCAGCCCGCGCCGCGGATCGGGTGAGAGGAGCAGCTTGGTGAACTCGTCGCGGATGCGCTCGGCCGAGATGATCGACAGCGTCCCGGCGCGCTCGGTCATCGCCGCCCGCACCTCCGGGGCCACCTCGAAGCCGAGCTGGGAGGCGAAGCGCGCCGCGCGCATCATCCGCAGCGGGTCGTCGGCGAAGGACTCCTCGGGCGCCGACGGCGTCATGAGGCGCTGCTGCACGAGGTCCGGCAGGCCGCCGTGGATGTCGACGAACTCGAGGCTCGGCAACCGGACGGCCATCGCGTTGACGGTGAAGTCCCGGCGCACGAGGTCGCCCTCGAGGCTGTCGCCGAACATCACCTCGGGCTTGCGGGAGGTCCGGTCGTAGGTGTCGGCACGGTAGGTCGTGATCTCGATGACGAACGAGCCCTTGCGCAGGCCGATGGTCCCGAAGTCACGCCCGATGTCCCAGTGCGCGTCGGCCCACCCTGTCACGACGCGGAGGATCTCCTCGGGCAGCGCGTCGGTCGTCAGGTCGAGGTCGGGAGAGACCCGACCGAGGAACGCGTCGCGCACCGGGCCGCCGACCAGGGCCAGCTCGTGCCCCGACGCCTCGAACCGCTCCCCCAGCTCGGTGAGCATCGGCAGCACGGGCGCGAGCCGGGCGACGGCTGCGCGCAGCAGCGGCAGCCCCGCGTCGGCGGTCCGGTTGCCGTCGGGTGCGGGCGTGTCGGGTCGGTCTGGCACGCGCCCCAGCCTAGTGAGCCCTCGAGGCCGTCCCGACCCCACGCATACGGCCCCGCGGCGCCGCCTGAAGGACCGCGGCACTCATTGTCGGGCCCGTTATGGTGGCGATGTGAGCGCCCAGCCCGTCCCCAGCCCCGTGCCGGGGAGGCGCCTGCCCGCGGTCGAGGAGCGCTCCGCCGGCGGCATCGTGGTCGACGTGCGCGAGGGTCTGGCGCTCATCGCCGTCATCGCGCGCCGCAACCGGGCCGGGCGCATCGAGTGGTGCCTGCCCAAGGGTCACGTCGAGCCGGGCGAGACGCTCGTCGAGACGGCGGCGCGCGAGGTCGCCGAGGAGACCGGCATCGTCGGTCGGGTGCTCGTCGAGCTCGGCACCATCGACTACTGGTTCGCCACCTCCGACAAGCGGGTCCACAAGTTCGTCCACCACTACCTCCTCGAGGCCACGGGCGGCGAGCTCTCCATCGAGAACGACCCCGACCACGAGGCCATCGACGTGGCCTGGATCCGGCTCGACGAGGTCCACCGCCGGCTGACCTTCCCCAACGAGCGCCGCATCGCGCAGGCGGCGTGGAACCGGCTGGCGGGGACGGCGTGACCCGCACGGGGTCGCGGCGTCCGGGGTCGAGCGGGCGTCGCGTGGCCCGCCTCGTGCGCTGCCTGGCCGCCGCGGCGACGACCCTCGCCGCCCTGGGGGCCACGGTCGCCGCAGGGGCCGGCAGCGCCACGACCTTCGCCGCGGGTGCCGACGGCGCCGCCTCGGCGAGGACGTATGCCGCGGGGTCCCTCCCCGTCGCCGAGCCCTCCGGGGCCCGCCCGACGGTGGTGCCGGCGGTGGTGCCGGCCGTGGTACCCGCGAAGAACACCGCCGTCATCGTGCTGCAGACACTGACGCCGGCCGTGGTGAAGCCGGGGACCGACGTGCGGATCACCGGCACGGTCACCGCCCCCAGCGACGGTCCCCTCTCGGCGCCGGAGCTGCGGGTGATCCGTGGCGACACGCCCATCCGACAGAGCTCCGCGCTCGACGACTGGGCCTCGGGTCGCACCACGGCCCAGGGCCGCACCGTCTCGACGACCCGCCTGCCCACGGTGGCCGCCGGACGCACCCAGGCGTTCACGACCACCGTGCCCTGGCAGCGGCTGCGATCCCCCGAGGCCTTCGCCGCGGTTCCCATCGCCGTCGACGTCATGCAGCAGGGCGCATCCGAGCCGACCGGCTCGACCCGCACCTTCGTGGCCTGGAACAGTCGCAAGGAGTACGTCCCCCTCGACGTGGCGACGGTCCTGCCCGTCACCCTCGACCCCGGCGTGTCCCTCTTCTCGCGCAAGGACGACACCCGGCTCAAGGCCTGGCAGGCCGCCATCGGACCCACGTCACGGGTGTCGCGCATCGTCGAGGGCACGCAGGGCTCGCAGGTCGACCTCGCCGTGGACCCGTCGGTCCTGGGGCCGACGCCGGTGGCCCCGGGCGATGCCGGCTCCCCCTCGTCGCCCACCCCGACGCCCCAGACGTCCGGCACGAAGGCACCCACCCCAGCGGCCCCGTCGACCCCGGCCGGCACTGCCCCCGCCACCCCGACGCCCCCCACCTCGGCCCCGGCCCCCACGCCGACCCCGTCGTCGTCCACGCCGGGCGCCCCGTCGAGCGGCGCGCCGTCCACCTCTCAGGCCATCGCGGCGCTGGGCGACGCCCTCGCCGAGAGGCTGCACGGCCGGAGCGTCTGGGCCCTGCCGTATGCCGACGCCGACGTGGCGGCCACCGCCGACGTCGATCCCGCCAGCACCATCGTGCGCGACCTCGTGAGCCGCGCCGGCACACTCACCGCGCGCCTCGGGCAGCCGGCGCGTGACGACGTCGTGTGGCCGGTGGACGGGCTGCTGCCACCGGGCCGCGAGTCGGGCATCCGGACGCTGCTCTCGGGCACCTCGGTGAAGAAGCCCGCCGGCATCGTGGTCGACGCCGCCGCCGTGACGAAGACGACGGCCTACACCCCGACCGCCCGGCGGGTCACGGGCTCGGGAACCCGCCTGCTCGCGTACGACACCCGCCTCTCGGCGCTGCTGCCCCGGCGCACAGACCCCAGCCCGGTCCTCTCCACCCAGCGCTACCTCGCCGAGACGCTGGTGCTGCTCGGCGAACGCGCCGGCACGCCGCGTTCGGTCCTCGTGGTCGCCCCGCGCACCTACGACCCCGACGCCGCGGCCCTCTCCTCCTTCCTCACCGCGACCTCGAGCGCCCCGTGGCTGCACACCGTCCCTGCCGCCTCGCTGCTCGCCGACGGCGGCGGCGACAAGGCACAGCCGCAGACCGCGGCGTCGACGACGGCCCCGGGCACCGCTCCCGCACCGGTCCTGACCGCGCGACGGCTGTCCGAGCTCGCCGAGCAGCGCGAGACCCTGCTCAGCGTCTCCTCGGTGCTGCGCGACGGCGAGGAGTTCGAGCGCACCTACCGCGAGGTGCTCGACCACCTCACGAGCGCGCGGTGGCGCTACGAGCCCCGCGCGTGGCCGGTGCTGGCCACCTCCGTCGCCGCCGACGTCCGCGCGGCCACGAGCGCCATCCGCGTCGTGCCGCGCACGAGCACCATCAACCTGCTCGCCGAGAACGGCACCCTGCGCATCACGGTGGAGAACGGCCTCGACTACACCGTCGAGAACATCCGCCTGCGGCTCGTGCCCGACAACCCCCGGATCCGCGTCGTCGAGCAGCCCGCTCCCGTCACGATCGGGCCCTCCTCCCGCACCAACGTGCCGGTGGAGGTGGCGGCCGTCGCCGCCGGCCGGGCCCAGATCCGGGCGTTCCTCACGACGGTCGACGGCACGGTCATCGGCTCCCCCGCCATGATCCCGGTCGCCGCCAACCCGCTCGACGCCACCATCTACTGGGTCGGCGGGGTCCTCGTCGGCCTCGTCGTCGTCGCGGGTGTCATCCGGGCCGTTCGCAAGGGCACCTCGCGCGTCGACGAGATCGCCGACATCGAGGCGATCACCGCGGCGCACCAGTCGCTCGGCGATGCGAACCACGGGGATGACAGGTGAGTCGGCCTAGGATGGGGCGCAGCCACGCATCCACGCACCACTGGACGAGGGGAGGGTGACGCACGTGCAGGGAGTCGGACCCGGAACGGTCCTGGGCGGGCGCTACGCGGTCACGCTGCGCACCTCCGAGGGCACCCACCACGAGCGCTGGCGCGCCACCGACCACACCCTCGAGCGCGACGTCGTGCTGGTGTGCTTCGCCGCCCGGTCATCCGTCGCGGCGGCCGCCCTCGACGCCGCACGTCGCGCAGCCGGCATCGAGGACCCTCGCCTCGTGCGCGTCCTCGACGTCGGCACCGACCAGGCGGTCGGGTTCGTCGTCGAGGAGCCCCTCACCGGGGCGGTGCCGCTGTCGCACCTGCTGCAGAACGGCGGCCTGGCCCCCGACGAGGTGCGTCGCCTGACCGGCGAGGCCGCCACCGCGCTCGACAAGGCTTCCCACCGCGGCCTGCACCACCTCGCCCTCACGCCCAGCTCGCTGCTGCGCATGCCCGACGGCGCCGTCAAGGTCAGGGGGCTCGCCACCGAGGCGGCGCTGACCGACACCGACGGGCTCTCCGACGAGCGGGCCTCCCGGGCCGACGCGGTGGGCCTCGTCAAGCTCGCGTATGCCGGCCTCACCGGCCGCTGGCCCATGGTGGCCGTCGACGACGGGCTGATCCCCGCAGGGCGGCCCGTCGGTCTCGAGCCGGCCCCGACGATCGTCGGCGGCGTCGCCGCGCCCTCCGAGATCGCCGTCGGGGTGCCCAACGATCTCGACCTCATCTGCCGCATGACCCTCGGCGAGGGTGGCCGCGGCCCCGTGTCGCCCGGCGACCTGGCGCTCCAGATCGCGCCCTGGCCGGCGCACCAGGCGACCTCCGACGGTGCCACCGGTATCGGCCTGCACGGCCAGAGCGGGCGCGGCTCGTCCGGAGCGACGCGGGTCATGCCTGCGGTCGCGGCCGGTTCGGGCTCCGCCGCGGTCGTCGGCGCCGCTGCGGGCTCGGCCTCGAGAGGCCGCGAGCCGTCGGGCAGCCAGGCGAGCACGGTTGCCTTCGACCGGGTGTCCGCCGGCCGTGCCGGCGGCAGCGCGGCCACCGGCACGCAGGCCGGCACGGGGGTCGGTGCTCCCGGGACCGGTGCGGGCACGGAGGTGACCGAGGGCGCGGGCGACCACGCCAAGCGCCTCTCGGACGGTGTGGTCGCGGCCGCTGCCGCGGCAGGAGGGGTCGCGGGCGCCATCGGCGACCGCGTCGGGTCCTTCGCGCGCGCGGCGGCCGACAAGGCGGCGGCCCGTGCTGCCGAGCGACGCGCCGCGCACGACGACTTCGACGGCGAGGAGATCGGGCTCGACGACGCCCTCGACGAGGCGCCGACGACCCGGCTCGAGCCGCCCCTGCCGGTCATGCACGGCGAGTCGCCCGAGGCCCCCAGCGGGGCGCAGGCCCGCATCGCGCTGGCCATCGTCGGCCTGCTCGTGGTCGTGGCCCTCGTCATCGGCATCCAGAACGTCGCCAAGATCGGCCAGCACGACGGGCCGGCCACCGCCGTCACGGTCACCAAGACCCGGGCGCCGAGCGCGACCCAGGCTCCGAGCACCACCCAACCGCCGGCCCCCACCACGACGCAGCCGCCGCCTGCTGCACCGGTCTCGATCACGGGCGGCACCGGCTTCGACCCGCAGGACGGGACCGAGTCCGACCAGAACGTCGCGAAGGTGTTCGACGGCAACCCGGGGAGCGGCTGGCAGTCACGCTGGTACGGCACCCCCAACTTCAACGGCAACAAGCCCGGCGTCGGCGTCCTGCTCGACCTCAACGCACCGACGTCGGTCAAGGAGGTCGTCCTCGAGCTGCCCAAGGCCCAGGACGTCACCGTCTACGCCACGGACTCCGGCTCGACCAGCTCGCTGGACGGTGCCCAGATGGTCGGCTCCGCCACCGACGCGAGCGGCACCGTCTCCATCAAGCCGAGCGGCCCGCTCCGGCCCGCGAGCAAGATCATCGTCTTCGTCACCAAGGCCGCACCCGCCGAGTCGGGCAACCGCTACCGCGCACAGGTCAGCGAAGTCACGGTGCGCTGACGGTGGGCTCAGGGGGAGCTGGACCGGTCGCCGACCTGAGCGACCGGGACCTGTTGGCACTGCACGTCGCCGGCGACGACCAGGCCTTCGCCGAGCTGTTCCGGCGCCACAAGGACCGGATGTGGGCCGTGGCGCTGCGCACCGTTCGCGACCCGGAGCTCGCCGCCGACTGCGTCCAGGACGGCTTCATCGCCGCGTTCCGCCGGGCCGACTCCTTCCGTGGCGACGCGGCCGTCACGACCTGGCTGCACCGGATCGTCGTCAACGCCTGCCTCGACCGGCTGCGGCGTCGCCGTCCCACCGCGGAGCTGCCCGAGTACGAGCTCGCCGACCGGCACGACCACCACGCCTCCACCGAGGTGCGCCTCGACATCCAGGAGGCGCTCGCTGCGCTGCCGGAGGGCCAGCGCGCCGCGCTGGTGCTCGTCGACATGCACGCGGTTCCCGTCGCCGAGGCGGCGCTCATCCTCGGCGTGGCCGAGGGGACGATCAAGTCCCGGTGCGCGCGCGGCCGGGCGGCCCTGGCCCAGCACCTGGGCCTGACCCCGGGTGCCCGGCCGGTCGAGGCGCACTGAGCCCTCCCGGCAGCTGCTGCGCCCGTGGCCGGCGCCCTTCGAGCCCGGTCGCGCCTTCAGCCGAGGATGGTTGAATCCGGCGGAACCCGGGGACCCGGGAGCCCGTCGAAACCCCGGCGACCGGCACACCCCTGCCTGCCTGACGACCACCGCACGCCCTGCCCGAAGGACCACATCCGTGGACGAGCCCGCGCACACCCCTGAGCACCCCTCTCGCCCCGACCCCCCGACCGGGTCCGGCCCCGGCGACCCGGCACTCCCGGACGTCACCTCCTCGTTCGATGGCGAGCTGGATGGGGAGCTGGATGAGGAGCTCGACGGTGCGCTCGACGGTGGGCCGGACTCCGAGACCGACCGCCACGTACGCGCCCTGCTCGCCGCCCAGCCGGAGCCCGGGCCGATGCCTGCCGAGGTCTCCGACCGCATCTCCGCAGCCCTGCTCGAGGCCGCCCGCCTGCGGGTCGACCCCGGACCGCTCAGCCGCACCGACGCCGCGACCGATACCCCCGCTGCGCACCTCACCGCAGGCGGTGCCCTGCTCCCCCTCCCGTCGCGCTTGGACCGGCCCAACCGTCCCAAGCCCGCCTACCTCGTGGCGGCCGTGGCGGCCGCCGCGCTGGTCGTCGCTGGCGGCGCCTCGGCGCTGCACGTCACCAAGCGTCCCAACGGGGCTGCAGCGATCGGCGACGCCTACAGCTCTCGGACTCCTGCGACGACTCCGGCGACCCCGGCGACCCCGGCGACCCCGACCGCCTTGACGCCCTCGACCCAGCCCCCGACGTCGGACGGTCTGCACGTCCAGCTGAGCCGGACGGCATACGGCGCCGGCACGCTCGCCGCACAGGCCCGCGCCCTCCTCGACCACCCCGGGCCGTCCGTCCGCGACCTCGCGGCCGAGTCGCCGGCCATCGGACCCATCGCGACCCCGATCGGGCTCGAGTCCTGCCTCGAGGCGCTCGGTGCCCTCGACGCAACCCACCCGACACTCGACGCCGTCTCCGTCGACCTCGCGACGTACGACGGCAAGCCAGCCGCGGTCCTGGTGGTGACCCGGGCAGGTGCCAGCACCGCCTGGGCGGTCGCGCGCAGCTGCACCACGGGCTCCCCGGGAGTGCTGAAGGGCGCCACGCCGGTCCCCTGACGGCCCGGCCCGCGAGCCCCCGTGCGCGGGAACAAGCACCACCTAGGATCGGTTGTAGCCCACACGGCCAGCCCAGCGGTCACACCGGCACCTCGCCGGTGAAGACGCCGGGCGGATCGACGGCCGGAGCACGACCCGAGAGCGCCACGAGGAGCACGCCACCATGTCCACTACGGACACCGTCCGCAACGTCATCATCATCGGCTCCGGCCCGGCCGGCTACACCGCCGCGGTCTACGCGGCTCGCGCCAACCTCGCACCCCTGGTGTTCGAGGGCGCCGTCACCGCCGGCGGCGCGCTGATGAACACGACCGAGGTCGAGAACTTCCCCGGCTTCAAGGACGGGATCATGGGCCCCGACCTCATGGACGGCATGCGTGCCCAGGCCGAGCGCTTCGGCGCCGAGCTCGTCACCGACGACGTCACGGCCGTCGACCTGACGGGCGAGGTCAAGACCGTCACCGACGGCGCCGGCACCGTGCACCGCGCCCGCTCGGTCATCCTCGCGATGGGCTCGGCCTACCGCGAGCTCGGCCTGCCGCGCGAGAAGGAGCTCTCCGGCCACGGCGTCTCCTGGTGCGCCACCTGTGACGGCTTCTTCTTCCGCGACCAGGACATCGCCGTGGTCGGCGGCGGCGACTCCGCGATCGAGGAGGCGACCTTCCTGACGAAGTTCGCCCGCACCGTCACGATCGTCCACCGCCGCGACACGCTGCGCGCGAGCAAGATCATGGCCGAGCGCGCGCACTCCAACGACAAGATCCGCTTCGCCTGGAACTCCGAGGTCGCCGAGATCCACGGGGAGGGCAAGCTCACCGGCGTCACCCTGCGCGACACGATCACCGGTGACACCAGCCGCCTGGACGTCACGGGCCTGTTCGTCGCCATCGGCCACGACCCGCGCAACGAGCTCGTCACGGGTGTCGTCGACACCGACGAGGCCGGCTACGTCCTCGTCGACGGGCGCTCCACGCGCACCAACGTCCCCGGCGTCTTCGCCTCCGGTGACCTCGTCGACCACACCTACCGGCAGGCCATCACCGCCGCTGGCTCCGGCTGCGCCGCCGCCCTCGACGCCGAGCACTACCTCGCCGCCCTCGAGGACACCGCCACACCGAGCGAGGCCGCCGCCGAGGCCGCCGTCATCGACGAGACCGACGCCGGGGAGATCCCCGACGTGCGGGCTGGCGTCGGCGCCGACGCGTAGCCTCCAGCCAACCCGAACCCCCACCTCCGTCCCACCCCGCAACACACCGCCGCACCTCGCCGCACACCCGAGAAGGAGCCCCCATGGCACTGAAGAACACGACCGACGCCACCTTCGCCGACGACGTCCTCATGAGCGACAAGCCCGTGCTCGTCGACTTCTGGGCGACGTGGTGCGGCCCGTGCCGCAAGGTCGCGCCGATCCTCGAGGAGATCAACGAGCAGTACGGCGACAAGATCGAGATCGTCAAGCTCGACACCGACGCCAACGTCGACACGGCGGCCCGCTACGGCGTCGTCTCCATCCCGACGCTGAACGTCTACGTCAAGGGCGAGGTCGTCAAGAGCATCGTGGGCGCGCACCCGAAGCCCAAGCTGCTGCGTGAGCTCGAGGAGTTCATCGCCTGACCTCGCACCTGGAAGGGGTGGCCCCGTCGTCAACGGTGCCACCCCTTACGCGTACTACTCTGCTCGGGGCGCCCGACCGCTCCCGAGCCGACGCACAACAGACCGCGCACCCCTCCGGAGTCGTGCCAGGAAAGGAGCCGAGATGACCCCAGCGCAGCCCGTCCTGCTCCGGCGCGGCGACTTCGGCCCGGCCGTCGCCGCCGTCTGCGAGCGCCTGGTCCTCACCGGGGACCTCCCGACGGACCCGTCCGTCACCGACGCCGCCGTGGAGGCGGTCTTCGACGAGCGCGTGGAGCAGGCGGTCAAGTCCTTCCAGCAGCGCCGCGGCCTCATCGTCGACGGCATCGTCGGCCGCACCACGTATGCCGTCCTCGACGGCGCGCGCTGGGGGCTCGGCGACCGGGTGCTGCGCTACCTGCCCGAGCACTTCCTCGAGGGCGACGACGTCGCCGCCCTCCAGGCGCGGCTCGTCGAGCTGGGCTTCCGGCCGGGCAAGGTCGACGGCATGCACGGTCCGACCACTGATGCGGCCGTGCAGGCCTTCCAGGCCGCTGTGGGGCTCGTGCCCGACGGCACCGTCGGCCCCGAGACGATGCGCGCCTTCCAAGGACTGCGCCGCTCGGTGAGCGGCGGCTCCGCGAACGCCCTGCGCGAGCGCGAGCAGATCCGCCGCAGCGGGTTCAGCCTCGGCGGCCGCACCATCGTGCTCGACCCCGGCCACGGCGGCGGCGACGACGGCGCCCGTGGCGGCCGCGGCCTGGTGGAGGCCCGGCTCGCCCTCGACGTCGCGCGCCGCATCGAGGGGCGCCTGTCGGCCCACGGTGTCAACGTCGTCTTCACGCGCACCGAGTCGACCGACGGTGGCAGTGACGAGGAGCGCGCCGCCTTCGCCAACTCCTGCGACGCCGACCTCGTGCTCTCCCTGCACACCGACCACTCGGCCACCGGCGCTGCGCACGGGGCTGCCACCTACTTCTACGGCCACCCCGACGCATCCGGCCGCGGCGACTGGTCGGTCATCGGTGAGAGCTTCGCCGACCTGCTCCTGCGCGAGGTCGTCGCCCGCACCGGCCTCACCGACTGCCGCAGCCACGCCCGCACCTGGCCGCTGCTGCGCCGCACCCGCATGCCGGCCGTCCGCCTCGACTTCGGCTACCTCGACCACGCCGGCGACGCCGACGCGCTGGCCGACGCCCAGACGCTCGACCACGTCGCCGAGGCCGTCGTGGTGGCCCTGCAGCGCGTCTACCTCGGCGAGGCCGACACCGCGCGCACCGGCGTGCTCCGCCTCGACGACCTCCGCCGCCACCTCGAGAGCATGCGCGCGCAGCAGGCGCACGCATCGGGCGCCGGGGCCGACCGCACTACCGGCTGACCTGACGCTCCGCGGGTGCGTCGGCGACGCTCGCGTGGCCCGTCCCGTTCGGGTGCGGCGCGGGCGCCGGGTGCACCCCGGGCACCCGGGCCAGGGCTCGCGAGAGCGCCGCGGCGACCTCGTCGCGCACCGTCACCACGGTGCGCAGGTCGATCCGCAGCCGCGGGTATGCCGGGTGGTCGCGTTCCACGCGGAAGCCCACCTTCTCGAGGAAGCCCACGTCGAGGACGCAGTCGTGCCGGGAGACGGCGAGCGGCCGCGCCCCGACGGCCTCGAGGGAGCGGGCGCGGTGCGACAGGGCGTCCTTGGCGGCGGCCTGCACGAGGGTCTTGCGCAGCCCGGCGTGCTCCGGTGTCGCCACGGCGGTGAGCAGCATCAGCGTGGAGGGCTCGGACGGTGACGTGGGGAAGGCGGCCAGGCGGCGGACGTGCCGGGCCGGCGCCAGCAGCACGTGGCCGACCGGCCGTCCGTCGACGTAGGCGACGCGTCCTGGGCTCCCCCAGTCGGAGCCGACCGCCTCGACCCACTCCGCGAGCAGCTCGAGGGGCTCACGGGGACCGGAGTGCCCGTTGTGCGGAACGGTCTGCCAGAACGTGCACGGCGCGCAGGTGCCGACGAGGTCACCGACGCGGTCGGGCGTCAGCGGACGCAGCTCACGCATCGCGCCTCCCGGAGAGCCTCATTCCTGCATTCTCCCCCTGCCGGGCCGAACCGCCACACCGGAGCCGTGCCCCGCGTGGCGGCGGCTCGGCGGAAGGGCGGCACCCGGCATACGGAACGTAGGGTGGCCACATGAGCGAGCCGGGCACCTACGTCGAGAAGAGCTTCAAGCGCGACACCAACTACATCACGACCCGCATCACCGCCGACGGGCGCGACGGGTTCCCGGTCGAGGCCGGCCGCTACCGCCTCGTCGTGGCCAGGGCGTGCCCGTGGGCCAACCGCGCCATCATCGTCCGACGCCTCCTCGGGCTCGAGGACGCCCTGTCGATGGGCATCTGCGGGCCGACCCACGACAAGCGCAGCTGGACCTTCGACCTCGACCCCGGCGGTCTCGACCCGGTGCTGCAGATCCCCCGCATCCAGGACGCCTACTTCAAGCGCGACCCCGAGTACCCGCGCGGCATCACGGTGCCGGCCATCGTCGACATCCCGACCGGCGCCGTCGTGACCAACGACTTCAAGCAGATCACCGTCGACCTCGAGACGCAGTGGCGCGAGTTCCACCGGGAGGGCGCTCCCGACCTCTACCCGGACGCCCTCGCCGACGAGATCGAGTCGGTCAGCGAGCCGATCTACCGCCACGTCAACAACGGCGTCTACCGGTGCGGGTTCGCCGGCACCCAGGAGGCCTACGACAAGGCCTACCGCCGGCTCTGGGAGCACCTCGACCTGCTCGAGGAGCGGCTCTCGACCCGCCGCTACCTCGTGGGCGACCACATCACCGAGGCCGACGTGCGCCTCTTCACGACGCTCGCGCGCTTCGACCCCGTCTACCACGGCCACTTCAAGTGCAACCGCAACAAGCTCATCGAGATGCCGGCCCTGTGGGGCTACGCCCGCGACCTGTTCCAGACCCCCGGGTTCGGCGACACCATCGACTTCACCCACATCAAGCAGCACTACTACATCGTGCACAGCGACATCAATCCCACCGGCGTCGTGCCCCTCGGGCCCGCGCTCGAGAACTGGGCGACGCCGCACGGGCGCGAGGAGCTGGGCGGCTCCCCCTTCGGCGACGGCACCCCGCCCGGACCGCCGCGCGAGGTCGTGCCGCCGGAGCACAACCCAGTGCTCGCCCTCCTCGCCCGCTGACGCCAGAGGACGTATGCCGCCGGGTCCCCTTGCGCTGCAAGGGAACCCGGCGGTGCGGCCGGTTCAGTGCCTGAAGAACTCCGCGAGCGCGGGGGCGAGCACGGGCGCAGGCACGTGGTGGAACTCGCCGTCGAGCTCGGCCGCGTGGCCGTCGGGGAGTGCGTCGGCCAGGACCTTCGCCGAGTCGTGCAGCCACGGCATGGCCGTGCCGGAGCTGCACAACGCCAGGAACGGCACGGTGACCCGCTGGAGCACCTCGACCGGGAGCCGCTGGTCGTCGCCGCCGAGGCACAGGCCGTCGTACTTGACGGTGTTGGTCAGGGCCAGGAGCGGCTCCCACATCGGGGTTCCCCGCATGCCGTCCACCATCTCGGCCGGCATCCCGACGACCTCGGTGTTGAAGTAGCGCAGGATCCCCGCCCGGTCGCCGGCGGCCTCGAGGTCCTCCAGCGTCCCGATGTAGCGCTCCGGCAGCGGAGGCCACGCGTCGGTGCGGTACGGCACCTCCAGCGCGGCGCCCCGGGCGACGGGAACACCGGCTGCGATGGCCTGCAGGACGAGCGCACCGCCAGAGGAGACCCCGAAAAGGCCTGCGGCAGAGTGGTTCTCGCTCGCTGCTGCGACGACGGCCGTGACGTCCTCGATCTCCCTGGCGAGTGCCTCGTCACGCACCGACTCGGGCGAGTCGGTCTCTGCCAACGCGTCGCCGCTGTCCCCACGTCCCCGCCGGTCATAGGTCACGCCGGTGAGACCGAGCTCCCCGAGAGCCTGTGCGACGTCCCGGAAGGAACCGCGGTCGCAGAACGCCCCACCGACGATGACGACCGCCGGCCCCGATCCGTAGGCCTCGTACGCGATGGTCGACCCGTCGGCCGACCTGACGTGCTGCGTTGCGCTCATCGTGTGCTCCTTCGTGCCGGCCCGCGGATCGGGCCCTCGTCACTGCGTCGATCGACGGCGCCGGATCTCGACAGCCCCCGACAGCAATCTTGCGACCAACCGGCGGGCGGCGTCCGTAGCGGGCTCACGTGGGCTTGCGGGAGAAGACCTCGCGCCGGTCGGCCTCCGGAACCGTCGCCATGAAGTGCCGCACCGGCTCGGAGAGGGCCGGCCAGGTCTCGTGCTGCTCGACGGGCACGACGGTGCTCACCACCTGGTCGCGGTGCACCTCCACGAGGTTCCACGACTGCGGCCCGTCGACCCCCATGAGCAGCTCGCGGGGCGCGCCGACATCGTCGACGTACGACACCCCACCGGCGACCATGACGGGCACACGGCCCAGGGTTCCGAAGCTCGTCACGTGCAGGTGGCCGCTGAGGACAGCTCGGATGTCGCTGCCCTCGACCACGCCACGCAGGCGCTCCACGTCGTCGAAGTCCAGCAACTGCATGATCGGGGACCGGTAGGCGATGGGGGCATGATGCATGACGAGGATGGTCCCGTGCTCAGCCGCGACGGCGAGTTCCTTTGTGAGCCAAGCGTATTGGTCGTCCGAGAAGCCGCCGTGGTGGTAGCCGGGCACGGCCGAGTCCATGGCGATGACCCGCAGGCCGCGGACGTCGGTGACGCGGTCCTGGGGCTCGTCGGAGTCGACGCCGTGCAGCACCCGGGCAAGCGGCCGCCGCTCGTCGTGGTTGCCGCCCGTGACCACGAGGGCGCAGCCCAGCCGTTCGACGACGGGGCCCACCAGCTCAAGGAAGAGGGCGTACGCCTCGGGGTCACCCTGGTCGGTCACGTCACCGGACACCACGAGGGCGTCGATCTGCTCTCCCGACGCCACGACGCGGGCCAAGGCGTTGCGCAGCTGCTCCTGGGTGTCGATGCGGCCGGCCAGGAGACCGTCGCCCGCGACCAGGTGTGGATCGGACAGGTGGGCCAGCACGTGGGTCGGTGCGGGACGGGTTCCGGTGAGCGGCACGGCAGACAGCCTAGGCCGACGCCCGGGCCACCGGCTGCTGCGGCGCGGCTGCAGCTGCCTCGGTCAGCGTCGAAGCGGTCAGCGTCGAACCTGGCACGCCGGGCACCAGTAGAGCCGGCGACCGCCGAGCTCACGCTGTTGGACCGTCCCCCCGCAGCGGGGACACGCCTCTCCCGTGCGCTTGTAGACGAGGAAGCGCCGCTCGAAGGTGTCCCCCAGCCGCTCACCGGTCAGCGACCGGGTGATCTCACGCGCCTTGGGTGAGCGCCGCAGGCGTCCGGCCTGCTCGACCTGATCGGGCACGGTGATGATCTGGCCGAAGACCCGTCCGAGTGGCATGAGCAGCACGAGGTCGTCCCAGATGGCCTGCCACGTCTCCGCCGACAGGTCCGTGCCCCGCGTCAGTGGGTCCACCGCCACACGGTGCAGCACCTCGCAGCGGTAGACGTTGCCGACGCCGGCGACGACCGACTGCTCCATCAACAGCTCGGCGATGCTCCGACGACTGCGGTGCACCCTCTCGAAACCGAGTTGAGGGTCCTGCGCCCGGCGCAGCGGGTCCGGACCGAGAGTCGCGATCACCTCGCGCTGCCTCGCGCGGTCCACGAGCGTGCAGATCATCGGTCCACGCAGGTCGGCCCAGTGGTTCGGGCCGACGAGGCGCAGCCGGACCGCGCCGACCGGCGCCGGCGGCGCTTCCCCGGCGAACGGTTTCACGTGAAACGCGCCGATGAGTCCGAGGTGCACGTGCAGCGTGAGGTCCTCGATGCCGACGAAGAGGTGCTTGCCCCAGGCCTGGGCGCGCTCCAGCACGCCACCGTCCAGCAGTTCCGCATCGGCCGCGAAGCGGCCCTGGGGACTCGTCGCCTCGACGACGTGACCCCGGAAGGCACGCTCGAGTCGCTCGGCGAGCGCGTGGATGGTGTGCCCCTCCGGCATGGCTTCCTCTCCGGCTTCCTCTCGAGGCTCCTGCGCCGGCGGCAGCGGCCGCCGGCGCAGAGACCGCGCGTCGGCCTGGCGCGACGGCTGTTGTCGGTCCGCTGGTCAGCTCATCGGCCGGCCGGTCACTCCCGGGCGGGGGCCGACATGCCCATCAGGTCGAGAATGCGTCGGAGGTCCTCCATGGAGGCGAACTCGACCGTGATCTTGCCCTTCCGCTGGCCCAGCGCGATCGCCACCCGCGTCTCGAGGTGGTCCGACAGCCCGGTCGTGAGGTCGTCGAGCTGCGGGTGGCGACCTCCAGCACGCGGACGCCGGGCCTTGGGCGCGTCGTTGCCCTCACCGAGCGAGACGAGCTCCTCGACGTTGCGCACCGACAGGCCCTCGGCGACGATGCGCTGCGCCATCCGCTCCATGGCGGCGCCGTCGGCCATACCCAGGAGCGCGCGTGCGTGCCCGGCGCTCAGCACCCCGGCAGCGACCCGGCGCTGCACGACGGGCGGCAGCCTCAGCAGGCGGAGCGTGTTGGAGATCTGCGGGCGGGAACGCCCGATGCGAGAAGCGAGCTCCTCGTGCGAGCAGCCGAAGTCGTCGAGCAGCTGCTGGTAGGCGGCGGCCTCCTCCAGCGGGTTGAGCTGGCTCCGGTGCAGGTTCTCCAGCAGCGCATCACGCAGGAGGTCGTCGTCGCTGGTCTCCTTGATGATGGCGGGCACGACGTCGAGGCCGGCAGCCTGTGACGCGCGCCAGCGCCGTTCGCCCATGATGAGCTCGAACCGCTTGCCATCGGCTTCGGCCAGCTGGTCTGCCGGGATGCGGCGCACGACCACCGGCTGCAGCACCCCGATCTCGCGGATCGAGTGCACGAGCTCGCCCATGTGGTCCTCGTCGAAGACCGTGCGGGGCTGGCGGGGGTTGGGACGGATGCTCTCGATGTCCAGCTCGGCGAACTCCGCGCCGGGGACCACGGCCAGGCTGCCCTGAGCCGGTCCGTCATCGACCGGAGCCGCGCCACCGGGTGAGGTCGATGCCCGACCCGCGCCGTCTTCCGTCTCCGAGCCCTCTTCGGGCGCATCCAGCGCAGCGGGTGCTGCGGCCGGAGCAGCGAGGGTCCCTGTGTCGCCGGAGCCGGCCAGGGCCGCTGCGTCCTGCGAGTCGGCCCTCTCGTCCGCAGAGGGCGCTTCCGGCTGCTTCTGCTCGGCGAAGAAGACATCCACCGGGCGCCCGGCCCCTCCGCTGGGTGCGCTCGGGATGAGCGCTCCGAGGCCTCGACCCAGTGCGCGACGCTTCTCCGCCATTCATCAAACCTTTCCCAAGCGACGCGGCCATCGCGCCGGCGCTCAGTCTAGGTGGTCCGCCGGCGTCCCCCGACAGCCGCCCAGCGTGTCGCCAGGCCGCCCTCCTGCGGAGGTTTCACGTGAAACGCGATCGACGACGTACGACGTTTCACGTGAAACGGTGAGTGCACGCACTCCAGGCCGTTCCTGTCCCCATTGCCGTTCGGTGTTTCACGTGAAACACGCGGGCCAGCAGGCGCGAGGACAGCCAGGCGGGCGTGAACATCGCGGACGGGCCGGGTCGTGACGGGGTTGCCGACTACCCGACGGGCGCGGCTCCGCGATCGGCGATCTCGCCCGCCGCCGCCAGGTACGCGAGGGCACCACTGCTCGCGGGGTCGTAGGTCATCACGGTCTCACCGAAGCTCGGGGCCTCTGACACGCGAACGGAGCGCGGCACGGAAGTGCGCAGGACCTCTTGGGGGAAGTGCTCGCGGACCTCCTCCGCGACCTGGGCTGAGAGCCGCGTGCGTCCGTCGTACATCGTGAGCAGGATCGTCGAGACGTGCAGCGACGGGTTGAGGTGGTGCTTGATGAGCTCGATGTTCTTCAGCAGCTGCGAGAGCCCCTCGAGCGCGTAGTACTCGCACTGAATCGGGATGAAGACCTCGCTCGCCGCCACCATGGCGTTCACGGTGAGCAGTCCGAGGCTCGGCGGGCAGTCGATGAGGATGTAGTCGAAGGAGTGACCGGTCGTGATGGCCGCCGTGATGGCCTTCTGCAGACGGGACTCGCGGGCGACGAGTGACACCAGCTCGATCTCGGCGCCTGCGAGGTCGATGGTCGCGGGCGCGCAGTGCAGGTCGGCGACGGTCGGGCACGGCTGCACCACGTCGAGCAGCGGCGTCCCGTCCACGAGGACGTCATAGATGGAGGGCACCTCGGCGTGGTGGTCGATGCCCAGCGCCGTGCTCGCGTTGCCCTGCGGGTCGAGGTCGATGACGAGAACCTGCAGCCCCGACTGGGCCAGGGCCGCCGCGATGTTGACCGTCGTGGTGGTCTTCCCGACTCCGCCCTTCTGGTTGGCGACGGTGAGCACCCGAGGGGTCGCCGGCTTGGGGAAGTTCCGTCCGGTGAGCTGGATCCGCCGGCGGGCGTTCTCGGCCAGCTCCATGGCGAGCGGCGTGTCCTCGCCGGCAGTGGGAATGGCGGCAGCGAGCGCCTCCCGGTCCGCGTCGTTCGCGCCCGCGAGCGACTCGTGCTGCCAGTTGTCCACAGCGTTGTCCCCAAGAGGAACAGCCTCGGTTTCCCGTTCGGAGGGGCTCTCGACCACGTCGTTGTCCACCCCCTTGTCCACAGGAGCGGCTGTCGCGACGGACGGAGCGCCGATCGGCTGTGCCACGGCGGCTGCGACCGTCGGCGGTGGGCTCGGAGTCAGGCCGGTGAAGGCGTCGTGCGCGGACTCCACCGGATCGGGGCGAGCCCCGGGAGCCTCCGGGACTGCCGTGGTTGCGCTGGGCCTCGGACGCACGACCTCGGAGGACGGTGTTTCACGTGAAACGGCGGCAAGCGCGCGACCAAGCCACCCCAGACGACGGTGCTCCGCGGCGGGCTCCGGGTCACTGGGCCAGCCCAGGTTCGTCGACATCGTCACGGGGAGTGCACCTCCGGGGTTGCGGCTGGCTCCACGAGAGACACTGCGTGGACCGTCCTGCGAAATGGTCTGGACACGATCATGGCTGACGACGCCCACGGTCGCCCGTACCGGTGCCGGTGCGTCGGGATCCTCGGGGCCGATCGGCACGGCGGCGCGCGGATCCGGCGCTCGACGGCTGACGGCTGCGGAACCTGCGGCGGTCCACCTCTTCGCCGATCGTCGCCCGCAGCACGATGGTCGGCTCCGGCAGGGCATGGCCGCCCACCCGCTCGACCGCGGCGTCCACCACCCCGAGTCGCGCCAGCGCCGTCCGCGCCTCGTCGAGCTCCTCCTGGGCGCTGCTGCCCTTGAGCGCGAGGAGGCTTCCGCCCGACTCGAGGAGCGGCAGAGTCCACTCGGCGAGCTGGACGATGCGCGACACTGCCCGAGCCGTGACCCATGGGGCGTGCAGGCGGTCCCACAACGCTTCGGCCCGGGCGGTGTGGACGGTCACATTGGTGAGACCGAGCTGCGCAACGGAGCCGCTCAGCCAGCCGGTGCGTCGGGCCAGTGGCTCGACGAGGTGCAGGTGCAGGTCCGGCCGAGCGATCGCCAGGGCCAGACCGGGTAGGCCTGCGCCTGAACCGACATCGACCACCTGCTGGCCGTCGCCGGCCTCTGGAATCAGCTCGTGGACGACGGCGCAGTTGAGCACGTGCCGGCCCCACAGGCGCGGCGCCTCCCGCGGGCCGATCAGCCCGTGACTGATGCCCGTGTCGGCGAGGATCGCGACGAACTCCTCGGCGAGCGGAAGGCGGTCACCGAAGACAGCCTGTGCCGCAACGGGAGTGGTAGGGACTGCAGACGGCTCGAGAGCATCGTCGGGCACGCGCTCTCACTCCTCGGTCTCGTTCTGGATGTGGCAGTCATCAGGTGCAGCCGCCCCTCCGGCGACCCCGGCCGGCCCGCGGTCCGACTCGTCCTCCGGTCAGCTCGGAAGACAGTCCGTGTGCCGGCGACCCGTGTCACTGCGGTGGCGCCGTGGGCGGCACTCAGCCGAGTGCCGACCAGCGCTGGCGCCGTTTCACGTGAAACGGAGGGAGCCGTTTCAGGCAGGGAGGATGACGATGTGGCGGTTGGGCTCGACGCCCTCGGACTCCGAGACGAGCCCCGCGGCCGACACCTCATCGTGCACGACCTTGCGCTCGAAGGCCGACATCGGCTCGAGCGAGCGCTTCTCCCCCGACTCCTTGACCTCCGCGATGGCGGCGTGGGCGAGCTCGACCAGGGCTGACCGGCGCTGCGCACGGTGCCCGGCGATGTCGAGCATCAGGCGGCTGCGCTCCCCGGTCTGGACCTGGACCGCGAGCCGGGTCAGCTCCTGCAGGGCCTCGAGCACCTTGCCGTCGGTCCCCACCAGGCGACGGGGGACGCGGCCCTCGTCGGAGTCGACGATGGCGATGGCCGCGCGGTCCCCGTCGACGTCCACGTCGATGTCCCCGTCGAGGTCGGCGATGTCGAGCAGGGTCTCGAGGAAGTCGGCGGCGACCTCGCCCTCACGCTCGAGCTGGCGCAGGCGCGTGCCCTTGTCGGCCTTCCCGGAATCGGCGTGCGTGGCCGCCCCGTCCGCATCGGCCTCGCCGGCCTCGCCGGCGCCGGACGCCTCGGCCCGCGCCTCGTCGGCCGCCTCGGCGACCTCGGGAACGAGGGCGCCCTCCGTGGTGGCGACCACGGGCTCGCCGGTGGTGGTCGTGTCGATGTCAGGGGACTGCGTGTCGCTCATGGATACTCCTAGGTTCACCGGGCCGAACTGTGGACAACGTGCATCCGCGCAGGTCAGCGGCCCGAAGACGTGTGGACAAGTATGTGGACGAACCTCAGCGGCGGTTCTTGCTCGGCTGGGTCTTGGCGCGCTTCTTGCCCTTGGGCTGCTGGCGCTGTCCGGACTTAGGGGCGTCGTCCGGCACCGTGTCGTCTCCCGCGTCGAGCCCCGGCACGGAGAAGTCCTCGACGTCCTTGCCCCTGCGCTTGAGCCGCTCACGGCGTGCACGCTCGGCCTCGGAGCCCGGGGCCGGCATGTTGCGGATGACGTAGAACTGCTGGCCCATGGTCCAGAGGTTGGTGGTCAGCCAGTAGAGCAGCACACCGATGGGGAAGTTGATGCCGGAGATCGCGAAGAAGATCGGCATCAGGTAGAGCAGCACCTTCTGCTGCTTGGCGAAGGGGTTGTCCAGCGCCGAGGCCGGCATGTTCTTGCGCATCAGCTGGTACTGCGTCGTGAAGGTCGTCGCCGACATCAGGACGATGAGCACCGCCGTGAGGATCTGGACGTTCAGGTTGCCGTTCGCGTGCGTGAAGCTGTCGGAGAGCTTGGCCCCGAAGATCGTCGAGCTCTCGATCTGGCCGGCGACCTGCTGGGTGATCGGACCGATGGGCGGTGCCTTGCCCTCGGCCTGCGCCTTGAGGTTGTTGAGCAGCTGGAAGAGCGCGAAGAAGAACGGGCTCTGGATCAGGATCGGCAGGCAGCTGCTGAACGGGTTGGTCCCGGTCCGCCGGTAGAGATCCATGATCTCGGCCTGCTGCGCCTTCTGGGACTCCGGGTCGCGCTTGCCCTTGTACTTCTTCTGGATCTTCTGCATCTCCGGCTGGATGAGCTGCATCCGGCGGGAGGAGTGGATCTGGCGCACGAAGAGCGGGATGAGCATCACGCGCACGATGACGGTGAGGCCGACGATCGACATCGCCCAGGCCCAGCCGGTGGACATCCCGATCGCGTCGAAGAGCCCGTGCCAGGCGTACATGACCCACGCTTCACCGAACTTGATCGGGTAGAGCAGGGTCTGCAAGAAGTCCATGAACGTGTTTCCTCTGTCGTCTGGTGGGCCGGCCGGTCCAGCTGGGTGTTCGAGCTGGAGGGCCGCTCACCACTGGTCGGCAACGATATGCCGGTGGGTCAGGGGTTGGGACGGAAGTCCTCGGGTCGCACGTCGCCGCGCGAGGCCCAGGTCTCCGGGACGGGGTCGACGCCGCCGGGAGTCCAGGGGTGACACCGGCCGAGCCGGCGGATCGTCAGCCAGCCCCCACGCACGGGACCGAACCGGGTGAGCGCCTCGACGGCATACGCGGAACAGCTGGGGTAGAAGCGGCAGGTCGGTGGCCTGAGCGGGGAGACGAAGCGCTGGTAGAAGCGCACGGCGAGCACGAGCGGGGAGGCGAGCACCTGGTTCAGCGTGGCGCTCATCGCCGGCACGCCTTCTCGAGGCCGCGGGCCACGGCGAGGTCGAGCTCGTCCCAACCTGCGTCGGCGGCCGCAGGGTTGGCCCGGACCACGAGGTCCAGACCCGTCGGTATGCCGTTCAGCCGGCTCGCGACGCTGGCGCGCAGCCGGCGCTTGGTGCGGTTGCGCACGACGGCGTTGCCGACGGCCTTGGACACAACAAAACCGACGCGCGGCGGAAGATCCGCACGCGCATCGGTCCGGTTGGCATGCACGACGATGAGTCGCCCGCCTGCTCTGCTGGCGCCAGGCCCGCGTACTGCCGAGGTGAAGTCCGACCGTTCACGCAGTCGGTGACGTGCCGGCAGCACGCCGCGGCCTCAGGCGGCTCAGGCCGAGAGCTCGGCGCGGCCCTTGCGACGACGGGCGGCGAGGATGGCACGGCCGGCACGCGTGCGCATGCGCAGGCGGAAGCCGTGCGTCTTGGCGCGGCGACGGTTGTTCGGCTGGAAGGTGCGCTTGCTCACGTGGATCTCCGTAGGTTGCGGCGCCCGCTCGACGTCAGGACGTCGGCGCGGCGCCCGGGTGGGGCTGGCGGTGGCCGATGCGACCGCAATCGGCAAGCCCATGGAGAGGCAGGATCCGGCCGGGCCGGCTCCCGAAGGGCCATGGGCATGCGAAAGAGGTCGCAGACACGCTCGGTCAACGATACGGGAGCGCCGGAACGGGGGTCAAACCGGCGCAGGCGGCCGCGCGAGAGACGGCCGAAACCACCAATCCTCGAACCTCGGCGCACGATTGCAAGCCGACACGCCGGAACCGCGAAAGATCTGTCGACGCTTCGATTGTCATTGTCGCCGTCGTCACTGTAGGTTTTCGACTCTCACGATCCTCGCCACCTTCTGCACAGGCTGTGGACAAACGTGTGGACAACAGGGCATCGTTTCGCCGGGCACCAGTCCGCGGACACCGATGGGGGCCTCGGCGTCGACATCGAACGGACCACGACGCTTCGAGCTCGGCTCGACCCGTGTCGAGCCGACAAGCCAGCAAGTGCACAGAAGAGATCAGGGGTAGGTGGGTCCAGTTGAGCGAGACAGGCGTCGACTACGCGCAGATCTGGCGACAGACGCTCGGCACCCTCGACTCGGTCGGCCTGTCCAACCAGGAGCGTGCGTTCGTCCGGCTGTGCCGTCTCGTCGGGGTGCTCGACCAGACCGCGCTGGTGCGCGCCCCCAACACCTTCACCAAGGACTTCCTCGAGCAGCGCGTCCGCGAGCAGATCCACACCGCCCTGGCCAGCGAGCTCGGGCACCCGGTCCAGCTGGCGGTGTCCGTCGACGAGAGCCTCGAGACCGACCTCGGCCTCGTCACCGACGAGCCGACCGGCCAGGCGTCGGTGCACGACGGCTCCCGCGGCGTTCCGGCCAGGCCGCCGGCCCACAACGGCTCGGCCGGTTATGGCGGCTACGGCTCCCCGGTGTCCAACCCGGTGGCCAACCCGGTGGCCAACCCGCTGCGCGACCTGGAGGAGAGCGCACCGGCGCTCAACGGTGCCGACTTCGACGAGCCGCGCCAGCCGGCATACCCCGGGGGCCAGACCCGGATGGAGCTCGGGCCCGACCCGCTGAGCGGCGGCGAGAGCGGCCCGCTGCGCCTGCAGCACCGCCCCGAGCCCAGCTCGCCCGGCGACACCCGCCTCAACCCGAAGTACACGTTCGACACCTTCGTCATCGGCGCGAGCAACCGGTTCGCCCACGCGGCCGCCGTCGCGGTCGCCGAGGCCCCGGCCAAGGCGTACAACCCGCTCTTCGTCTACGGCGAGTCGGGACTGGGCAAGACGCACCTGCTCCACGCGATCGGGCACTATGCCCGGACGATGTTCCCCAACGTCCGGGTGCGCTACGTGAACTCCGAGGAGTTCACCAACGACTTCATCAACAGCATCCGTGACGACAAGGCGAGCGCGTTCCAGAACCGCTACCGCAGCGTCGACGTGCTGCTCATCGACGACATCCAGTTCCTCCAGGGCAAGCTGCAGACCCAGGAGGAGTTCTTCCACACCTTCAACACGCTGCACAACGCGAACAAGCAGATCGTCATCACCAGCGACCTGCCGCCGCGCGAGCTGTCGGGCTTCGAGGACCGGATGCGCACGCGCTTCGAGTCGGGCCTGCTGACCGACGTGCAGCCGCCCGACCTCGAGACCCGCATCGCGATCCTGCGCAAGAAGGCGATCCAGGACCGGATGAAGGTGCCGGACGACGTCCTCGAGTACATCGCGACGAACTTCAGCACCAACATCCGCGAGCTCGAGGGCGCGCTGATCCGCGTCACCGCGTTCAGCAACCTCAACCGGCAGGCCGTCGACCTGCCGCTCGCCGAGATCGTCCTCAAGGACGTGCTGCCCAACGAGACGCCCAACCAGGTGACGGCGGCGACCATCATGGCCGTGACGGCCGCGTACTACGCGGTGACGCTCGAGGACCTGTGCGGCTCGTCCCGCTCGCGGCAGCTCGTCACGGCCCGCCAGATCGCGATGTACCTGTGCCGCGAGATGACCGACCTGTCGCTGCCGAAGATCGGCCAGCACTTCGGCGGCCGCGACCACACCACGGTCATGCACGCCGACCGCAAGATCCGTGAGCTGATGGGCGAGCGCCGCGCCATCTACAACCAGGTCACCGAGCTGACCAACCGGATCCGCCAGCAGTCCCACTAGCGGCGCCTCCGCCTTCTCCCTCTCGGCCTGCCGTATGCCGTGGGGCCGGGTGGGACTCAGAGGGCGGCGGCCGTCGTGGCGAGCTTCGCGTGGCGCCGGGCTGCGATGGTCACCGCCAGCGCCTCCTCCCACGGGGTCGGCGCGAGGTCGAAGGTGCGCTGCGTGAGGTCCGAGTCGAGCACGAACGGCCGCTCGAACTGGTGGCGGGTCTCGCGTACCTCGCGCATGAAGGGCACGACGAGACCGGCCGCGGTGCCGATCGGTCGGGGCAGCGTCCGGACCCGCCGGGCCTTGACCCCGGCGAGGCGGGCGACGTCGGCGGCGGCCTCCTCGAAGGTGCGCGCCGGCGCGGTCGGCACGTGCCAGGGCCGGCCCCACCCGTCGTCCCGGGTCGCGACCAGCGCGGCGAGCCGACCGACGTCGGGGACGTAGGTCCACGAGTGCGGTGCGTCCGGTCGGCCCACGGGGACGAACGGCGGTCTCCCGGCGAGCAGCGCGTCGACGACGATGTCGTTCAGGTAGCTCGTGCGCGGCGTCGTGCCCGGACCGAAGTAGTCGCTCGAGCGCAGCTCGGTGACGCGAAGGGCCCCGGCCTCGTGGCGGGCCAGGGCCTGGTGCCACATGTCGGCGCGGAGCGCGCCCTTGTGGCCGGCCGGCCGCATCGGGTCGCCCTCGTGCATCGGGCCGTCCACCCGGCCGTAGCCGTAGAGGTTGCCGATGATGACGAGGCCGGCGCCCGTGGCCTCGGCTGCTGCGAGCGTGGCGGCCGCCACGGGCGGCCAGTCGGTGTCCCACGTCAGGTAGCTCGGCGGGTTGACGGCGTTGACGATGCTGGTGGCGCCTCGGGCCAGCGCGCGCACCGCGGACGCGTCACCGGCGTCGACGCGGACGACCTCGACGGCGTCGGGGTGCAGGGCCTCCCACGGACGCTCGGTGACGCGTCCGGAGCGTGAGGCCACGGTGACGGTGTGACCGAGCGCGACGAGCTCGGTGGTGGTGGACCGGCCGACGCCGCCGGCGCCGAGCACGAGGTGATGGCTCATGGTCTCTCCTGGGATCGAGGTCTGATGTGAGCACCGCTCACATATCGAGCATGCACGAGACCCCCGAGAAAAACAAGAGCACTGCTCACATTTGATCGTCGAACTGTGGCAGGCTCGGGGCATGGACAGATCGAGTGCCCCGCCGGCCGCCGAACCGACAGCCCCCGGGGCCGGCGTCCCGAGACCTGGAGGAAAGCGGGCGCAGAACCGGCGCGCCATCGAGGCAGACATCCTCCGGGTCGCCCGCGAGCACCTCGCACACCAGGGAGCGGCGGCGCTGAGCCTGCGCGCCATCGCCCGCGACCTCGGCATGGTCTCCTCGGGCATCTACCGCTACGTGGACAGCCGGGACGAGCTCTTGACGCGGCTCATCGTCGACTCCTTCTCCTCCTTGGCTGCTGCCGTGGGCACCGCCCACGACGCCGTGCCGCGCCACGAACTGGAGGCCCGGTGGGACGCAGTCGGGCGCGCCCTCCGGACCTGGGCGCTCGAGCGTCCGCACGACTTCGCCCTGATCTACGGCTCCCCCGTTCCCGACTACGAGGCTCCTCCCGAGCGCACCGTCGAGTCCGGCACGGCAGTGCTCGCGCTGCTCGTGCGGCTGCTGGCCGACATTCGGGCGGCCGGCCGCCTGGCCGACGCAGGCCACCTGGGGGTTGACCCGGACGCCGCCGCCGCCGGGGCCGGTCCCCTGCTGCAGGACGCCATGTTCGACGAGACGGGTCTGGACGCCGCAACGCTCGCCCAGGGTGTGGCGGCCTGGACGCTCCTCCTTGGTGGCGTCACGAGCGAGGTGTTCGCTCAGCTCGGCCCGCTGCCCGACGGCGCGGCACTGTTCGAGTGCCTCCTCGGCGTCTCGCGCCGCTGCATCATCGCGCCGCCGGCGTAGTCCCCTTCGTGATCGGTGACTAGTCGCGGGCTGGTCCATCGCCGCCCGGCAGACGGGACGCGGCCGCGCCTCCGCGGCATGCGCCCACAGCCGTCCACAGGTTTCTCCACAGCTGTGTGCACACCGTGACCCACGCGTGACGACGGGGCCGCGACGCTCGGGGATGACGCCGGCCCCCCGGTTGTCCACCGGCTGTGGACAACTCTGGGGAAAACGTGGCGTCAGGTTCTGCACAGCTGTCTAGTCCGCTGGCACGGCAAAGCGGGCATATGCCCTCCGTGTTTCCACATCGGCCTGTGGATATCTGTGGACGAGCACCGGGAGGCTGCGGACAAGCCGAGCCGCGGCTGTGGGGACGATGTGCACGCCGGAACTCCGTCCCCAGCCGCTCGGGGTCGCGGCTGTCCACGCCCCACACGTCGTGCACATGCCGATCGAGGGCGTGACCAGCGACGACGCGGGTTGTCCACAGGATCCACAGCACCTATGACTATGACGAGACCCTCTAACCAGGGAGAAGCCCCGACAACGAGGCTTCGCGGGACCGGACGACGCGGGCCGCCCGACGACGGCCGATTCAGGCCGATTGGGACGTCCTGCCCGATTCGGGAGTGTGTGTGGTGCCGGTCACCGGCAGGCACTAGTGTCTGATCCCCAATGTCCTTCCCCGTCGAAGTGAGTGCACCGTGAAGTTTCGGGTTGAGCGAGACGTCCTGGCCGAGGCCGTGACCTGGGTGGCCCGTGGCCTGCCGGCGCGTCCGCCCGTGCCGGTCCTCGCGGGCGTGCTCGTCGAGGCCGACGAGGACGGCACGCTGACGCTCTCGGCGTTCGACTACGAGATGTCCGCGCGCATCACCGTCCCGGCCGACGTGGCCGAGGCCGGCCAGGTGCTCGTCCTCGGGCGCCTGCTCGCCGACATCTCGCGCAACCTGCCCAACAAGCCGATCGACGTCAGCACCGACGGCACGAAGGTCAACGTGGCGTGCGGGTCCTCGCGGTTCGCGCTGCGCGAGATGCCCGTGTCGGACTACCCGACGCTCCCCGCCGCTCCCGAGGCGAGCGGAACCATCGCCGGCGACGTCTTCACGCAGGCGGTCGCCCAGGTCTCGGTCGCCGCCGACAAGGGCGACACGCTGCCCATCCTCACGGGCGTCCGCATGGAGATCGACGGCGACAAGGTGACCCTTCTTGCCACCGACCGCTACCGCCTGGCGATGCGCGAGCTGACGTGGAGCCCCGCGGCGCCCGACGCCAGCCACGTGGCCCTCATCCCGGCCCGCCAGCTCTCCGACACCGCCCGGGCGCTCGGCGCCAGCGGCTCCGTCGAGCTCGCCCTCGGCCAGGGCGGTGACGGGCTCATCGGCTTCGAGGCGGGGCGCCGCCGCGCGACCACCCGACTGCTCGACGGGGAGTACCCCAAGGTGACCTCGATCTTCCCGACCTCGGTCGACACCGAGGCGGTCGTCGAGACGGCGGCGCTCGAGGAGGCCGTCAAGCGCGTGGCGCTCGTCGCCGAGCGCAACACCCCGGTGCTGCTGAAGTTCACCGACGGCCAGGTCGCCATCGAGGCCGGCACCGGCGACGACGCGCAGGCCTCCGAGGCGGTCGAGGCGACCCTCGACGGCCCCGAGATCCAGATCGCCTTCAACCCGCAGTTCCTGCTCGACGGCCTGCACGCGGTCGGCACGCAGTGGAGCCGCCTGTCGTTCACGCAGCCGAGCCGCCCCGCCGTGCTGACCGGCCAGGCCGAGGCTGACTCGCAGCCTGACAGCAGCTACCGCTACGTCCTCATGCCGGTGCGCTTCGCCAGCTGAGCCCAGCGGGCGCCCCCACCCGCCAGCACCCCTGCCCGCGCCGTATGCCGCCGGGCAGGCGTAGCCTCGAACAGCCCCGCACGCTCCCCCGCAGAAAGGCACGCGACATGCAGCTCGGTCTCATCGGTCTCGGCAAGATGGGCGGCAACATGCGCGAGCGGTTGCGCCGCGCCGGACACGAGGTCGTCGGCTTCGACCGCAACCCCGACGTCGCGGACGTGGGCACCCTCCCCGAGCTGGTCCAGGCCCTCGAGGCACCGCGTGTCGTGTGGGTCATGGTCCCGGCCGGCGACCCCACGCGAGAGACCGTCAAGGCGCTCGGCGACCTGCTCGAGCCCGGCGACCTCGTCATCGACGGCGGCAACTCCCGCTTCACCGACGACTTCGAGAACGCCGAGCTGCTCGGCGCGAAGCAGATCGGCTACGTCGACTGCGGCGTCAGCGGAGGCATCTGGGGCCTCGAGAACGGCTACGGCCTGATGTGCGGCGGCGAGGAGAAGTGGGTCGAGCGCGCCATGCCGATCTTCGACGCGCTGCGCCCCGAGGGCCCGCGCGAGGAGGGCTTCGTGCACGCGGGCGAGGTCGGCGCCGGGCACTACACGAAGATGGTCCACAACGGCATCGAGTACGGCCTGATGGCGGCCTACGCCGAGGGCTACGAGCTGCTCGAGAAGAAGGACATCGTCAAGGACGTCCCGGGCGCCTTCAAGGCGTGGAGCCGCGGCACCGTCGTCCGGTCGTGGCTGCTCGACCTCATGGTCAAGGCGCTCGAGGAGAACCCGCACCTCGACGACGTCTCCGACTACACCAACGACTCCGGCGAGGGCCGCTGGACCGTCGAGGAGGCCATCGCCCTCGGCGTGCCGATGCCGGTCATCTCGGCCTCCCTCTTCGCCCGGTTCGCCTCGCGCCAGCAGAGCTCGCCCACGATGCAGGCCGTCGCGGCGCTGCGCGGCCAGTTCGGCGGCCACCAGGTGATGTCCATCGCCGAGGGTGAGGAGCTGCGCCGCCAGACCGGCGCCGAGGGGTCCACCCACCCGGCTCCGGCCGCCGCCAAGGAGCAGGCCACCACCCCCGACCAGCCGAGCCAGGCCGCCGTCGCGGCCGCGACCGCCGGCCCGTCCTCCGGCACCGGCTCCACCGGCGGCGGCACGCCCGGTGGCGGGCCGACGTCCGGCACCCAGGACACCTCGTCCTGACACCGGCGCCTGCGGCCGGCGCCGAGCCGCCGGCCGCGCCCCGTTGTCGACCTCTCGAGAACCAGCAACCCTGACGTGCACGTCCGCCACCTGACCCTCAAGGACTTCCGGAGCTACCCGAGCGCCGAGCTCGCGTTGACGCCGGGGGTCACCACGCTCGTGGGGCTCAACGGGCAGGGCAAGACCAACCTCGTGGAGGCGGTGGGCTACCTCGCGACGCTGGGGTCGCACCGGGTGGCCACCGACCAGCCGCTCGTGCGGTTCGGCGCCGCGCAGGCGATCGTGCGCGGCGCGATCGTGCGGGACGACCGCGAGACCATGGTCGAGCTCGAGATCACCCCGGGCCGGGCCAAACGGGCTCGGCTCGGGCGTTCCCCGGTCTCCCGCCCGCGCGACGTGCTCGGCACGGTGCGCACGGTGCTCTTCGCGCCGGAGGACCTGGCCCTCGTCAAGGGTGACCCCTCCGAGCGGCGCCGTTTCCTCGACGAGCTGCTGGTACAGCGCCAGCCGCGCTGGTCTGGGGTGCGTTCGGACTACGACAAGATCCTCAAGCAGCGCAACGCCCTGCTGAAGTCCGCCGCCCCGGTGCTGCGCAAGGGTGCCCGCCGCCCGCCGCGGCCACGTGAGGGTGACCTGCCGCTCGACGAGGCGCGTGAGTCGGCGTTGCACACGCTCGACGTGTGGAACGACCACCTCTCCACCGTCGGCGCGCAGCTCCTCTACGCCCGCCTGCGGCTGCTGCGCGACCTCGCCCCCGACCTCGCGGAGTGCTACGACGCCGTGAGTGCGGCGTCGTCCAACGCCCGCGCCACCTACCGCAGCTCCCTGCACGAGGACCTCGCCAAGCGGCTCGCCGCCGGTGAGGTGCCCGAGATCGACGAGCTCCGCGCCGGGATGCTCGACACGCTCGCGCAGGTGCGGTCCAACGAGATCGAACGCGGCGTCTCCCTGGCAGGTCCGCACCGCGACGACCTCGTGCTCTCGCTCGGCGACCTCCCGGCCAAGGGCTACGCCAGCCACGGTGAGTCGTGGAGCTTCGCGCTGGGACTCAAGCTCGCGGCATACCGCCTCCTGCGTCGCGACCTCGGCGACGACCCCGTGCTCGTGCTCGACGACGTCTTCGCCGAGCTCGACTCCGGCCGCCGCGAGCGCCTCGCGACTCTCGTCGCCGACTGCGAGCAGGTGCTCATCACCGCGGCCGTCGGCGCCGACGTCCCCGACGTGCTGCGGGAGAGCGGGACCACGTATGCCGTCGAGCTGGGCCAGGTCCACCTCGCCGGCCCTGCGCCCGTCCTTCCCGGGGGCGCAGCCGCGGAAGGGCACGCTGACGAGGCCGACCCGGCCGCGCCCGGTGAGGTGGTCGCCGCGGATGTGGGTGAGGATGTGAGCGAGGAGGCCGACGGTGGCTGACGAGGAGCTCGACCCGGCGGAGGTGCCCGAGCCGAGCGACGAGGACACCCGGATCGCCGACGCGGCGGCGTCGGCCCTCGCCCGAGCCAGGGCAGCCGCGGCCGAGAAGGGCCTGCGCCCGGGGATGAAGCCGAAGAAGCGCCGCCGCCCCATCGGCCACGCCCCGGTGCTGTCCGGCTCCTCACGGGACGGGCGCGACCCCGCGCTGCTCGGTGACCAGCTCGACCGGCTGCTCATCGACCGGGGCTGGAAGGTCGACGTCGCCGTCGGCTCGGTCATGGGCCGCTGGCCCGAGATCGTGGGGCCCGACATCGCCGGACACGTCGAGCCGCTCACCTTCGTCGACGGCATCCTCACCGTGCGCGCCGACTCCACGGCCTGGGCCACCCAGATGCGGCTGCTGGCGTCGTCGCTGCTGGCCCGGATCGACGAGGAAATCGGCGTCGGCGCGGTCACCGAGCTCAAGGTGGTAGGACCCGGTGCTCCCTCGTGGAGCCGCGGCGGCCGGCGCTCCCCCGACTCACGCGGGCCGCGCGACACCTACGGCTGACGCCGCACGTCACCTCCCCGCCCCGGCGCGCACCCGCCCCCTCCACGTCGAGTGGGCAGTTTCGTGCGTTTATCCACAGGCCAGGTGCACTCTCCCGACGTCGGGTGGCTCGTAGCGCATGGGCACGAGGGCAACCGAGCCGGCCGGAATCTCTCGGCGGGCGAGTGTCGGTGTCCGGTCGCAGACTGGCTTCATGACCTCGACCGAGACCTCGACCACCGGACCGGCGTCCCACGGGGCGCACTGCACGATCGTGCCGCCCTACATCCTCGAGGCGCTGGCGGCGAGCGACGAGCCGGGCCTGGCTGCCCAGGCGCGCGCGGCCCTGCGCCACGACGAGCGCCTCCGTGCCGCTCGCCGCACCCCGACGGCGCGCCCGACGGGTCGCCGTGCACCCCGGCGGGAAGACACTCCTGCGCCCGGGTCGGTGTCCGGCGCCGGACCGCAGCGCACCATCTACGACACCAAGGGCAGCCAGACGACCCCCGGCACGGAGGTGCGGCGTGAGGGAGGGCAGGCCACGGGTGACCCTGCGGCGGACGAGGCCTACGACGGGCTCGGCGCGACCTGGCAGCTGTGGTGGACGGCATACGCCCGCGACTCGCTCGACGGCAAGGGGATGCCGCTGCTGGCGACCGTCCACTACGGCCAGAACTACGACAACGCCTTCTGGGACGGCTCGCAGATGGTCTTCGGCGACGGTGACGGCGTCATCTTCCAGCGCTTCACCAAGAGCCTCGACGTCATCGGCCACGAGCTCGCCCACGGCGTCACCGAGCACACCGCCGGCCTGCTCTACCAGGGGCAGTCAGGTGCGCTGAACGAGTCGATCTCCGACGTCTTCGGGGTGCTCGTCAAGCAGAAGCACCTCGGGCAGAGCGCGGCCGAGGCCGACTGGCTGGTCGGCGCCGACCTGCTCGCCCCGACGGTCAAGGGCCGGGCGCTGCGCGACATGCGCAACCCCGGCACCGCCTACGACGACCCGCGCCTGGGCAAGGACCCGCAGCCGGCCGACATGGCTCACTACGTCGACACCTCCGACGACAACGGCGGGGTGCACACCAACTCCGGCATCCCCAACCGTGCGTTCGTGCTCGCCGCCCTGGCCATCGGCGGCAACGCCTGGGAGGGCGCCGGCGCGATCTGGTACGCCGTCGTGTCCGGCGACGGGATCAAGGCGGACTGCGACTTCGCGACCTTCGCCGGCCTCACGGTCGAGGCTGCGGGCCGCCTCCACGGTGACGGGTCCAAGGAGCAGTCGGCCGTGCAGACCGCCTGGGAGCAGGTGGGGGTGCTGACTGCCGGCGCTGGCGGCAGCACGTCGCCCGCTGGTGGTGTCTCGGCGCCCTCCTCCGAGGGTCGGAGCGGCAGCACCCCAGGCGCCGACACGCAGGTGGTCCTCCGGCGCTCCGGCGGGTTCGCCGGGCTGGTCCGTGAGCGACGTGTAGCCATCGGCGAGCTGCCCGAGCGCGATGCGAAGGACTGGCAGCACCTGCTGGCCGCGCCCACGCTGCAGCGCATCGCCGCCTCCACCGAGCGCACCCACCCCGACGCCTACGTCTACTCGGTCGTGTGCGACGAGGTCGGCTGCGACATCACCGTCCAGGAGCCGCACCTGCCCGAGGCCATCCACTCCCTCTTCGAGCGCACTCTCAGCGAGGGCTGAACCCCGCGCTCAGTTCGTCGAGACGACGTACGGGCCGGGGGTTGCGGGGTCGGTCGGCAGCTGCTGCGCTTTGCCGACCACTGCGCACTTCCCGTCGAGCCCGCAGCTCTGGAGGGTGCCCGACTGCCCGTTCCCGACCTGCAGGGTGAGGCGTTCGTCGCCCCCCAGGTGGGCGCCGACGCCACCGTTGGCGGGATCCGCCTTCGCTGGGTCCCCTTGTAGGACGATCGCTCCGTCCGAGGCCCGGATGACGACCAGGCTCGGGAAGCGCCAGGGCGAGAGCCCATCGACGTGCCCGGTCGCGATCAGGTAGGCGCCGTCGTCCGAGAAGCCGAGGAACCGCAGGGGCGCGCACATCCGCCACAGGTCTCGGCCCGAGGCGAGGTCGACCAGGGCGCTGCAGCTGTTGGACCCGTCGGGCCGCGCGTCTGTCTTCTGGTACGCGATACCGGTCGACGTGACCGCGTTCACCGCCGAGAGCTCCCCGGTGACCGGCGTGACCCGTCCCGTCGCGACGTCCCAGGCGATGGACGTCCCGGTGTCGGGTCGTGCGGCATACGCAGTGGTGCCGACCAGGCCGGCGGCGTAGTAGCCGGTGTCGGTCGACCGCGGGGCGAGCGTGGCGAGCGTCTTGCCGGTGCTGTCCGCGTAGATGAGCGTCCCACCCGGGTCGTTGAGCAGCACGTGCTGCAGGTCGGCGGCAACGTGCGGCGACTGCTGGGACGCCGTGATCACCGGGCCCCTGCGACCGTCCCGCCTGACGACGGTCCAGCCCTGTGGACCGGACACCAGGAGCCCGTCCCCCAACCGAGCGACGAATGACGGAGTGCGCAGGTCCTGTGGGAGCTGGATCGTCGTCGTGCCGCGGTGGAACACCCCGTCGGCGACGTAGCCGGCGTCGGTTGCGGTCGTCGGCGCGCCGGTCGCGGGAGCCAACTGGGCGGCATCCGCTGCGCCCGTCGGCCGGAGGGTCGGGATCGACGTCGGCGTGGTGGACGTCGTCACACTCCGGCGCGGTGGGGTGGTGGGTTGTCCCGGCGTGCTCGTCGGTGCGCTGGTCGGCATGCGGGTGGAGAGGGTGGGTCCCGCGGGGACAGGCCGGTTGCCGCCCGAGCCCATCGAGGCCCAGCCGACAGGCACCGCCACAGCGAGCACCAGTCCGGCGGCCAGGGCAGCGACGCCGAGCTCGCGACGCCGGTTGGACCGGTCCCGCTCGATCGCCCGCTCGGCGAGGCCCGCGACGACGCGTACGCCCGCGGCACGCTCGCCCAGCAGGTCCCTGAGGTTCGGGTCGACGTCGCTCATGCGGTGGCCTCGCTCATCCGGGTGCGCAGCGCGGAGATCGCGCGGCTGGTGTGGCTCTTGACGGTGCCGACGGAGCAGCCGAGGACCTCGGCGGTCTGCGCCTCGGAGAGATCCTCGTAGTAGCGGAGCACGATCGCCGCCCGCTGCCGTCCGGGGAGGCTCTGCACGTGGTTCCACAGATCCATGGACGCGGCGTGGTCCAGGCCGGCAGCCACCGGCGGGTCGAGCACCTCGAGCACGTGGCTGCTCGGGCTCTCGTGCCGGCGCAGGAGGCTGCGCCACCGCGAGTTGTTCTCGTTGACCATGATCCGGCGCACGTAGGCGTCGGGCAGCTCGCTGGCCTGCACCCGGTGCCAGCTGCGGTAGACCTTCGCGAGCGCGTTCTGCACCAGGTCCTCGGCGGCGTCGCGGTTGCCGGTGAGCAGGTAGGCGAGTCGGGCCAGCGCCTGCTCGCGTGCCATCACGTATGCCGTGAAGTCGGCCCTGCGTTGCGCGTCGTCCATGGCCGTGTCCCCTGTCCGTCCCCTGTCCCGTCCCGGCGTCCCAGCGAGCGTCGGCTCGGCCGTCCGTGCCGGCACCCCTCCAGACGCCGGGGTGCCCCCGAAGGTTGTCGTCGGCGCTGGCGCGATTCTGCCGAGTCGGGAGAGCCCCTGACGGCCGACTCGCTGGTGCGGACCCGCCTGTGGACGGGCCTCGCCCGAGGCGTCCGGAACGAGGAGAATGGGCAGCACGCGAGGGCCCTGCCGGCCGGCCGCAGGACGCGATGGGTGAGGGCGCCTGAGGCGCGCTGGGGACCCGGGTCGTGATCCTCCCCTCGGATCCACGGGTTCCCGGCCCGCAAAATGGCCGTTCCGCGCGTCTGGGGGCAGGGTTCTGCTCGCCGGACCGCTAGACTGTGGTGGTTGCGGCTCGACGTCCACGTCGAGCCGCCCGCATGAGGTCTGACCACCGAGGAGAGACGTGTCCGACGCTGACGAGCCGATCACCACCAGCACCACCGCCAGTTCCACCGGACCCGACTCCGCCGCAGCAGCCGACCTCTCCCCGGGCAGCGAGCCGGGCACCGCCGACGGTTCGTCCGTCGAGATCCCCGCGAGCGAGGCCCCGGCCAACGACACCGTCCCGCCGGTCCTGGCTCCCCCGGCCGACACGCGTCCCAACGGGGTCGACTACGACGCCAGCCAGATCACCGTGCTCGAGGGCCTCGAGGCGGTTCGCAAGCGCCCGGGCATGTACATCGGGTCCACGGGCCCGCGTGGCCTGCACCACCTCGTCTACGAGATCGTCGACAACGCCGTCGACGAGGCCCTCGCCGGCTACGCCGACACCATCGACGTCACGCTCCTGGCCGACGGCGGGGTGCGGGTCAAGGACAACGGTCGCGGCATCCCCACCGACATCCACCCGGTCGAGAAGATCAGCGCCGTCGAGCTCGTGCTCACCCAGCTGCACGCCGGCGGCAAGTTCGGCGGCGGCGGCTACAAGGTCTCCGGCGGCCTGCACGGCGTCGGCAGCTCGGTCGTCAACGCCCTCTCCACGCGCCTGAAGGCCGCGGTCCGCCAGAAGGGCCACGTCTTCCGGATGAGCTTCACCGACGGCGTGCCCGACGGGCCCCTCGAGCAGCAGGAGGCCACCGACGAGACCGGCACCACGATCACCTTCTGGGCCAACCCCGGCATCTTCGAGACGGTCGAGTACGACTTCGAGACGCTGCGGGCCCGGTTCCAGCAGATGGCCTTCCTCAACAAGGGCCTGACCATCAACCTCGTCGACGAGCGGGTCGCCCCCGCCGAGGAGGCGGCCGGTGACCTCGACCTCGACGACATGGACTCCGACCTCACCGAGGTCGAGCAGGACGAGGACGAGCAGGACCCGAGCGCCGAGGCCGGCGAGAAGAAGACGGTCACGGCCAAGAAGGTCAGCTACCGCTACGACAACGGCCTCATCGACTACGTCAACCACCTCAACGGCTCCAAGCGCAGTGAGCCGGTGCACCCCGAGGTGATCAGCATCGAGGTCGAGGACGAGGCGAAGTCGCTGAGCCTCGAGCTCGCGATGCAGTGGACCAGCGCCTACAGCGAGTCCGTGCACACCTACGCCAACGCGATCAACACCCACGAGGGCGGCACGCACGAGGAGGGTTTCCGCGCGGCGATGACCAAGCTCGTCAACGAGTTCGCGCGCAAGCAGAACCTCCTCAAGGACAAGGACGAGAACCTCACCGGCGACGACATCCGCGAGGGCCTGACCGCCGTCATCTCGGTCAAGCTCGCCGAGCCGCAGTTCGAGGGCCAGACCAAGACCAAGCTCGGCAACTCCGAGGTCAAGGGCTTCGTCCAGCGCGCCATGACCGACGAGTTCGGCCACTGGCTCGAGGCGCACCCCAACGAGGGCAAGGACATCGTCCGCAAGTCGGTGCAGGCCGCGGCCGCGCGCATGGCGGCGCGCAAGGCCCGCGAGGCCACGCGTCGCAAGGGCCTGCTCGAGTCGGGCGGCCTGCCGGGCAAGCTCAAGGACTGCCAGAGCAAAAACCCCGCGATCTCCGAGGTCTTCATCGTCGAGGGCGACAGCGCCGGCGGCTCCGCGACGCAGGCCCGCGACCCCTACACCCAGGCGATCCTGCCGATCCGCGGCAAGATCCTCAACGTCGAGAAGGCGCGCATCGACAAGATCCTCGCCAACAACGAGGTCCAGGCGCTGATCTCCGCGTTCGGCACGGGCATCGGCGAGGACTTCGACATCGACAAGGCCCGCTACCACAAGATCGTGCTGATGGCCGACGCCGACGTCGACGGCATGCACATCCGCACCCTGCTGCTGACGCTGCTCTTCCGCTTCATGCGCCCGCTCATCGAGGCCGGCTACGTCTACCTCGCCCAGCCGCCGCTGTTCCGGCTGCGCTGGTCCAACGCCGAGCACCAGTTCGCCTACAGCGACCGCGAGCGCGACGGCCTCAAGCTGCTCGGTGAGAGCAAGGGCTGGCGCCTGCCGAAGGACAACCCGATCCAGCGCTACAAGGGCCTCGGCGAGATGAACTACCAGGAGCTCGGCGAGACGACGATGGACCAGAACAGCCGCACGCTGCTGCAGGTGACGCTCGACGACGCGGCCAAGGCCGACGAGGTCTTCGCCGTCCTCATGGGCGAGGACGTCGAGTCCCGCCGGTCGTTCATCCAGAAGAACGCCCGCGACGTGAAGTTCCTCGACATCTGACCGCTGCCGTATGCCGTCCCGGGCGTTCCACGTGAAACGTCACCACCCGGCATACGCCCCCTGACTGCCTGAACGTGACTGAGAGACAAAGGGATCTGACGTGAGCGACCTGCCTCCCAACGACGGAGACGACGTCAACGAGGTGCCCGGCGGCGGCGGCGAGACGCCCGAACCGAGCATCGACGACATCCTCGGCCCCGACCCGGCCGCCACCGACGACGACGGTGACGACGAGGGCAACCCCGACGCGACCGCGGTCGTCGTGCCGGCCGACATCGGCCAGCACGACCGGGTCGAGCCGATCGACCTCAACACCGAGATGCAGCGCAGCTACATCGAGTACGCGATGTCGGTCATCGTCAGCCGTGCCCTGCCCGACGTGCGCGACGGTCTCAAGCCGGTGCACCGGCGCATCGTCTACGCGATGTACGACGGCGGCTACCGTCCCGACCGCGGCTACAACAAGTGCGCGCGCGTCGTCGGCGACGTCATGGGCCACTACCACCCGCACGGCGACTCGGCGATCTACGACGCCCTGGTGCGCCTCGTGCAGGACTGGTCGCTGCGCTACCCGCTCGTCGACGGCCAGGGCAACTTCGGCTCCCGCGGCAACGACGGGGCCGCCGCTCCGCGATACACCGAGTGCCGGATGGCCTCGATCGCGATGGAGATGGTCCGCGACATCGAGCAGGACACCGTCGACTTCGTCCCCAACTACGACGGCAAGACGATGCAGCCGGCCGTGCTGCCGAGCCGCTTCCCCAACCTGCTCGTCAACGGCTCGGCCGGCATCGCCGTCGGCATGGCCACGCAGATCCCGGCGCACAACCTGCGCGAGGTCGCGGCCGGTGCGCAGTACTACCTCGACCACCCCGAGATCTCGCGCGAGGACCTGCTCGAGGCGCTGCTCGGCATCATCAAGGGCCCGGACTTCCCCACCGGCGCGCTCATCATGGGGCACAAGGGCATCGAGGAGGCCTACCGCACGGGCCGGGGCTCGATCATCATGCGGGCGGTCGTCGAGGTCGAGGAGATCCAGAACCGCCAGTGCCTCGTCGTCACCGAGCTGCCCTACCAGGTCAACCCCGACATGCTCGCGCTCAAGATCGCCGACCTCGTCAAGGACGGCAAGATCTCGGGCATCGCCGACATCCGTGACGAGACCTCGGGCCGCACGGGGCAGCGACTCGTCATCGTGCTCAAGCGCGACGCCGTCGCCAAGGTCGTGCTCAACAACCTCTACAAGCACACCCAGCTGCAGACGACGTTCGGCGCCAACATGCTCGCCCTGGTCGACGAGGTGCCGCGCACGCTGCCGCTCGACGGCTTCATCCGGCACTGGGTAGACCACCAGATCGAGGTCATCGTCCGGCGCACGACCTTCCGCCTCAACAAGGCCGAGGCCGACATCCACATCCTGCGCGGCCTGCTCAAGGCGCTCGACCGGCTCGACGAGGTGATCGCCCTCATCCGCGGGTCGCGCACCGTCGACATCGCCCGCGAGGGCCTGATCGAGCTCCTCGAGATCGACGAGATCCAGGCCAACGCGATCCTCAACATGCAGCTGCGTCGCCTGGCCGCCCTCGAGCGGGAGAAGCTCATCGAGGCGCACGACGAGCTGCAGGCCCTCATCGACGAGTACCACGCGATCCTCGCCTCGCCGGAGCGCCAGCGCCGCATCGTCAGCGAGGAGCTCGCCGACATCGTCGAACGCTACGGCGACGAACGCCGCACGACGATCGTGCCCTTCGACGGCGACATGTCGATGGAGGACCTCATCCCCGAGGAGGACGTCGTCGTCACGATCACCCGGGGCGGCTACGCCAAGCGCACGCGGGTCGACCAGTACCGCTCGCAGAAGCGCGGCGGCAAGGGCGTACGCGGTGCCACCCTTCGCGGGGAGGACGTCGTCGAGCACTTCTTCACCACGACGACCCACCACTGGCTGCTCTTCTTCACCAACCTCGGCCGGGTCTACCGTGCCAAGGCCTACGAGCTGCCCGAGGGCTCGCGGGACAGCAAGGGCCAGCACGTGGCCAACCTGATGGCCTTCCAGCCCGGGGAGCAGATCGCCCAGGTGCTCGCCATCCGCGACTACGAGTCGGCCGACTACCTCGTCCTCGCCACCCGCGCCGGGCTGGTCAAGAAGACCCGCCTGGCCGACTACGACTCCAACCGGTCCGGCGGTCTCATCGCGATCAACCTGCGCGACGGCGACGAGCTCGTCGGGGCCGGCCTGGCCTCGAACCGCGACGACCTGCTCCTCGTCTCGCGCAAGGGACAGTCGGTGCGCTTCACCGCGACCGACGAGGCGCTGCGCCCGATGGGCCGCTCGACCTCGGGCGTCACCGGCATGAAGTTCCGCGACGGCGACGACCTCCTCGCCATGTCGGTGGTCGAGGAGGGCGAGAGCCCCGACGTCTTCGTCGTCTTCGAGAACGGCCTCGCCAAGCGCACCCCTGTCTCGGAGTACCGCCTCCAGGGCCGCGGCGGCCTCGGCATCAAGGTCGCCAAGCTCTCCGACAAGGGCGGCGACCTCGTCGGCGCCCTGACCGTGATCGACACCGACGAGGTCATGGTCGTCATGGAGAAGGGCAAGATCGTGCGCTCGCGCGTCGACGAGGTGCGCCACACCGGCCGCTCCTCGCAGGGCGTGAAGTTCGCGACCCCCGACAAGGGCGACTCGATCGTCGCAGTGGCCCGCAACGCCGAGTCCGCCATCGCCGTGGCCGAGATCGAGGAGGGCCACCCCGTCGACCAGCCGTCCGGTACTGGAGCGCCGGCTGCGGTTCCTGCCGCCGATGGCGTACCGTCGGAGCAGACGTCGGCCGACGAGGCGAGCTCGTCGGAGTCCGACAACGGAGGTGACGAATGAGCGCGACCAGCCCCGAGGGCTCCCTGAGCGGGTCCGGCACGTCGACGCGCACGAGCTCCGGGTCCCAGCCCGAGGGCAGCGGCCAGAACGGCTCGTACTACAGCCCCGCCAACGCGTCCGGCAGCACGTCCGGCGCCACCAGCGGCGACAAGGGCACGGCGCTCTCCCGCGGGGCGGTCACCAACCGCACCGCCCCGACGCAGCGGGTGAATCCCGGACAGCCGAACCAGACGGGGCAGTCCAGTCCATCGGGCCAGACCGGCCAGACGGGTCAGTCCGGTGCCGGTGCCGCGAGTGCCACCGGGACCGCTGCCCGGACCACCACCGCGCCTCGCAAGCACAAGGGGCCGCGTCGGGTGCGCCTGGCGGTCGCTCGGGTCGACCCGTGGTCGGTCATGAAGATGAGCTTCCTGCTCTCGGTGGCCATCGGCATCGCCGGCGTCGTCCTGACCGCCGTGCTGTGGATGATCCTCTCGACGATGAACGTCTTCACCGACATCGAGGGCGTGCTGCAGTCGCTGCAGTCGACGACCTCCGACCCGTTCTCCATCAAGGACTACGTCGGCTTCGGTCGGGTTGTCTCCCTCTCGATCGTCATCGGCGTCATCGACATCATCCTGATGACGGCCATCGCGACGGTCATGGCCTTCCTCTACAACATCTGCTCCGCCCTCGTCGGCGGCGTGCAGCTCACGCTCACCGACGACTGAGCCGGCGAGCGCGAGCCGGCCACACGGCAT
>NZ_BAAAPU010000007.1:336645-344764 GCF_039531305.1 Terrabacter lapilli | reverse complement strand
CCATCCGGTAACGTTTCGCCTCGCGTCCGGTCGTCGGCTCAGGCGGTGTCCGTCGAGAGGTGGACCGTTCGCGCGAAGGTGACGATGGGCCTATAGCTCAGACGGTTAGAGCGCTTCCCTGATAAGGAAGAGGTCGGAGGTTCAAGTCCTCCTAGGCCCACCATCACCGCCACCACGGAGAGGATCCCCGCATGCTGAAGCGTCTCGCCCTCATCGGTGGGGCCGTCGCCGGCATCGTGATGCTGCGCAAGAAGGCCAAGCAGCAGCAGGCCGAGCAGGACCTGTGGACGCAGGCCACGGACGACGTGCACGCCCCGGTCTCGCCGGTGGCACCGGACCCGTCGGCCAACGGGGCGTCGGCTCCCGCCTGAGGCGGCATCCCTCTCCACGAGGGGCCATGGCGCAATTGGTAGCGCACCTGCTTTGCAAGCAGGGGGTTAGGGGTTCGAGTCCCCTTGGCTCCACCACAGCACGAAGGCCCTTCCCGTTCGACGGGGAGGGCCTTCGTCTCTTCTCCCGACGACGGCATGGCCGGCAGAGACGGGCAGGAGTGGACAGCCAGCGGTGAACGACGAGAGCCCGGCCCGAGGTGACTCGTCGCGATGAACCGCGACCGTCACCTCGAACCGGGCCCGAACCCGTCGGGACGTCTCCGACTCAGCCGGTCGAGGCCGGCAGGTGGATGGTCAGCCTGCGGTCCTCGCCCTCGCTGAGCGTGACGAGGGTGGCGGCGGACTCCGTCGAGGCCGAGTCGTACCACGCCTCCTGCCCCGTCTCGACGTTCTCCAGGTGGAGGCGGAACTGCCCAGCCGGGAGCACCACCGGAGCGAACGTGTTGCTGCCGTAGACGTCGAAGTCGCCCATGTGGCGTCCGGTCGAGCTCTCGACGAAGCCGATCCACCCCTCGCCGGCCGGGGAGCCGTCCGCGTTCACGAGCTCACCCGAGATCCTGCTGGCCGGGGCGAGCTGCGCCGAGAACGTGGCCGTCCTGCCCGGCTTGATGGTCACGGCCGTCGCGCCCTCGTAGGTCGTCGAGTTGCCGGACCACTCCGGCGCCCAGCGGTCGCCGGTCGTGGTGTAGACGACGGGACGGTACGTGCCGGCGGCGATCGGCCCGAGGGTGTAGCGACCGTCGGCGTCGGTCTGGACGCAGTCGAAGCAGTCGCCGCTGCGGTCCGGCAGCAGTCCGCGCGGGTTGACCGTGGCGCCCGCGACGGGGTTGCCGAACGGGTCGGTGATCCGGCCCGAGATCGTGACGGGAGGGTCGATCTTGACGTTGCGGATCGCCTTGGTGGCGCCGGCCTGGACCGTCACGAGGTCGGCGCTCGCCTGCGTGTGGGCCTTGAAGGCCCACACGTCGCCCGACGGGTAGGGGCCCTGGCCCATGCCGAGGTGGACGGCATACGACCCGGCGGGCAGGCCACGGATGCTCCACCGGCCCGACGCGTCGCTGCACGAGGCGACCTGACCGTCGACCCGGGCTCCGGCGTGGCCGGCGTAGGCGTCCGGACAGGCGCCCTCGAGCGGCGTCCCGAGCTTCGCGTCGATGGCAAGACCCGTGATGGCGGACCCTGGAGCCAGGGCGGCATCGACGACCGTCGGCGTGCCCCGAGCCACCGTGAACGAGTCGGCGTCGGTCAGCGTGGCGTGGTTGTCGAAGTACTCCTGGACGAAGCGCCCCTCGGGGTCGGAGATGCGGGCCGTGAAGGTGCCGGCGCCGTCCCACAGGTCGGCCTCGTAGTGCCCGGACGCGTCGGTGCATGCCTGCCCGGCGGTCTCGGGCCAGTCGACGACGGGAAGGCGGATGACGTCGACGCAGGCGCCGGCGACCGGTGCACCGGTCGCGGCACTGGTCACGGTGCCCTGCACCCGCGCCCCGGGGAGCAGCTGGTCTGAGGCGTCCACGGTCTCGCCTTCGCCGACCGAGAAGACCTTGGCCTGCTCGCGCGTGGAGGCGCCGACCGCCCACTGGGTCGCCATGCCCGACGAGAGCTGCACGCGGTAGTCACCGGGCCTGACGACGGAGCGCCAGGTGCCGTCGACGTCGATCGAGGCAAAGGTGCTGGGCGACCCGTCGGCCGGCTCGATGAGGGCGTAGCCGTCGGTGACCGGCTGCCCGTCCGTGCCGCGAAGCGAGCCGGTGAACGTGCCCCCTGCGGCCAGCGCGACGTCGACGCGGGACGGGGTGACGTACTCGCGGGCGGTGGCGAAGTCCGGCGCGTCCTGGGCCCACTCGCCGAGGTGGACGCCGTCGTAGGAGGTGAACTCGAGCTTGTATGCCGTTCCCGCCGGCAGGCCGTAGAGGGCCCACTGGCCACGGCGTCCGTCCGAGTAGTCGCTGCACGCAGAGGACGCGTAGTCGTACGTTGCGGCCAGGTAGGCCGTGACGCACCCGTCGACGGGATCGCCCGAGGAGGCGTCCGTGATGGTGCCCTCGAGCGAGACCGGCTCCTCGATGCTGAGCACGTCGTCGACGACGGTCTCGTGGTCGGTGCCGGCGGTGAAGGTGGCCGCCGACCCTCGGTCGGCAGCACCGGTGGCCCACTGGCGGAACGGGGCACTGCTGAACTCGACCTGGTAGTCGCCCGGCCGCACGACAGCGGTCCACGCACCGTCCGACACGTAGGCGTTGGCGGTCGGTGCCGGCGCCCCGGCTGGGTACAGCGCGACGTTCGCACCGTCGGCGGGAGAGCCGTCGGCGCGGGTCAGGTGTCCGCTCACGACCGCGCCCCTGGTCGTGCGCGCCGTCACCGCGGCGGGGGCGGTCACGGTCGCGGCGGAGTCGAAGTCGGGCGCCTCGGGCGCCCAGCCGGGCAGGTGCAGCCCGTCGGTCGGCTGGACCTCGACCTTGTAGGCGGCACCGGACTCGGTGTTCGTGGTCGTCCACGTGCCGGTCTCGTCGGTGCACGCCTGGTCGACCCAGTTGTATGCCGTGTCGTAGACGGTGACGCAGGACGGGACGGCGCTGCCGTCGGCGGCGTCCACGACGGTGCCGGTGAGTGCCGCCGTTGCGGCGGATGCAGGCGCGGCGACGGCGGACGACGCGAGCAGCGCCCCTGCCAGTGCCACACCCACACGTCGAGGTGCTGAACGCATGTAGCTGCCTTCTGTGAGTCCCCTGTGCTTCGGCGGCTGCCTGGCGTGAGGAAAGTAGCAGCGAAGGAGGACATCGGGGTGGACTGGGCGTCCACTTTCTCCATCCACCCAGGAGCAGGAGGCGTTCGCCGTCACCGCCGACGAGCCGACCGCGAGCATCGCCGCCGCTCCCCGACCACCCCACCGGGTGGTGGAGGCCTGTTGTCTGGCGCGGCTCTCGTGAAAGTCACAGGTGGTTGGGCTGGCCAGCGGGTCCCCTCGGTGCGATGCTCGTCAGGACGGACCGCCGTGGTCGACGAGGACCCTCCCAAGGGGCCTCTACCGCCACGGGGGCCTGCAAATCTGATGAAACTTCATCGAAGCCCTCGCGCAATACCCAAGACACGGTCTAGACTTGGTCACAGCGAAGGGTTGGGCCCGCACGAACCGCGCCCAGCCCTTCTGCATGTGCTGGCTCGCGCTGTCCCCCTGTCGGTGCGAGCCAGCTCAAGCAGAGAAGGACCCGGATGCCCATGGCACCCGGGTCCTTCTCTGTGTCGGCTCCCCGGTGGGAAGCCGGTGGCTCAGCTGCCGGCGTCGTCGCCGCGCTCGGCGCGCGTCTTCGCCGAACCGCGCGAGGACTCGGTGGTCGAGGCCCCGTTGATCGTGCCGCCCTCGACCGCGTCGGAGGTGATCGCGTCGGAACCCGGCGCGGAGCCCACCTCGCTGACCTGGCCGCCGGCGGAGGCGTCGGTTGTGTCGGCCACGTTGGTCGCGTCGTCGAGCGCCTCGCCCGAGCGGTCCTTGGCGTCGGCGATCGCGGACTGGCCCTTGGCAGCGAGGTCGCCGGCCTTCTCCTTGGCCTTGCTCGCGGCGTCGGCGACGGCGTCCTTGGCGTGGGCGACCTGCCCGCTCGCCTTGTCCTTCAGCGTGGCCGTGTCGGTCCCGGGCGTGCGGGTGTCGAGCGGCGTGGCCCACGGGTCCTCCGCCTGCTTCTGCTTGCGGAAGGCGGCCGCAGCAGCGACGCCGGCAGCGGCGAGGCCGATCACGAGGAGCCACCGCCCACGGCTGCCACGCTTCTTGGCGACGGCGTCGCCCTTCAGGACGAGGTAGGCGTCCGAGGCGCGGTGGCTGCCGAGGGCCGCGGACTCCTTGGCCTGTGCGGCCACCTGCTCAAGGTGCGGCTGCGCTGCGACGGCAGCCTCACGGGCCTGCTCGGCACCGGCGGCGAGGGCAGCGGCAGCAGTGCCGAGGACGGCGCTCATCTTGGGGAGCACCGTCTCGACCATCGTGGACTGCGCGGCCTCGACCTTGGGCCGGGCCCGCTCGGCAGCTTCGAGGAAGGCCTCGGTCGCCGCCTCCTTGGCGGAGAGGGCCGACGAAGCGAGTGCCGGGGCGGCTGCCTCCTTGGCGGCAGCGAACTGGTCACGGGCGGTGTCGGCGGCGTTGTGCAGCAACGGCGTCGCCGAGTCACGCGCGAGGAGCGCGCGCTGCTTGGCCACGGCGGCCGCCTCCGACGCCGCTGCGGCGGCGTTGGCTCTGAGTTCGGCCGCTGCCGACTGGGCCTGCTCGACGGCAGCCTCGGTACGGGACTGCTTGGTTCGGAACATACGTCCTCCTAGGTCCTTCGGTCCTTACCCATCCTGCCAAGATCGGCCACGCGCCGCGCCGACACCCCGAGACGTGACGGGCGCCACCCTTCCGCGGCCCGTCGGGGCGTCGGGCACCCCGTCGGGCACCCCGTCGGGCACCCCGCGGCGTATGCCGTCTCCTGCGTCCCGTCAGCTCGTCTCGCCGTGCGGCGGGCGGGTCGAGCGGATCGTCGCCGTGTCGGCGTCCTCCGGAGCCGGCTCGTCGTGGTGCGGTGGCGTCACCGGCGGGTGGTCGAGCCCGAGCACGGTGTCCTCCAGCGCCGTGTCGACCAGCGACTCGTCGACCGGCTCGTCGACCGGCTGCTCGACCGGCTGCTCAACCTTCTCATCGGCCGGCTTGTCGGCCTTCTCATCGGCCGGCTCGTCGGCGGCTGCCCAGCTGGGGTCCTGGCTCGACACCGGCTCGTCCGCCGCAGCCGCGCTGGGCGCGCTGGCGTGCACGGGCGCGGGCGGCTCGATGGGCTCCGGCGGCTCCAGAGGGCTCGCGGAGACGGGGGCGGGCGCGTCCGGGTCGGCCGGGAAGAGCCCGTCGTCGGTCCCGGTGGCGGCCCCGGCTGCCGCTGCCGCTCCGGTCGCCGTCCCTGCCGCGGGACCGTAGCCGTCGGCGACGAGGTCCACACCGCGCTCGACCTGCTGCGTGACCTTGGCGATCTGGTCGGAGAACCTGTGGTCGGTCGTCTGGTCGATCTTGGCGCCGGCGGTCTCGACGTAGCCGTCGATCTGGTCACGGTGCTCGGCCGTGAACTCGCCTGCCTTCTCACGCGCCTGCTGGGCTGCCTGCGTCGCAGCCTCCTGCAGCTGCCTGGCCTTCGTCTCGAGGTCGAGCTCCTCGGCCTTCTTCCTCAGCCTGTCCAGAAACGACATCGGCACTCCGTCCTGAGCCGGCTGCTGCCGGCTGCTCTTGGGGTCGGCTCCCCGGCTGGTGCGGGGATGATCCTTGTCCTGGCAACGGTAGGTCCGGCGGATGCGTTCCCGTCGGGGTTCGACCCGTCGGCCCACGCCCTGGGACGTACCCGCTCGGGTGGCGGGACGGCATACGTGCTCGGCGTGCGAGGATTGGGCCCATGAAGGCAACCCTGCACACCAACCACGGTGACATCGTCCTCGATCTCTTCGAGCACCAGGCCCCGAAGACCGTGGCGAACTTCGTCGGTCTCGCCAAGGGCGAGAAGGAGTACAAGGACGACGCCGGTCGCACGAACCCGACCCCGTTCTACGACGGCCTGATCTTCCACCGCATCATCCCGAACTTCATGATCCAGGGCGGCTGCCCGATCGGTCAGGGCTTCGGCGGCCCCGGCTACGCGTTCGACGACGAGATCAGCCCCGACAAGGACTTCACCAAGCCCTACATCCTCGCCATGGCCAACGCCGGCAAGCGCATGGGCAAGGGCACCAACGGCTCGCAGTTCTTCATCACCACCGCGCCGACCACCTGGCTGCAGGGCAAGCACACGATCTTCGGCGAGGTCGCCGACCAGGCCTCGCGCGACGTCGTCGACAAGATCGGCGCCGTCCCCACGGGCGCCAACGACAAGCCCGTCGAGGACGTCGTCATCAACTCGGTCACCATCGAGGACTGACGCACTCCCGGCTTCACCGCTTCACCGCTTCACCGCCCACGGACGCGACCGGCAGGGGGACTCCTGTTGTCTGACAACCCGACCAGTGGCCAGCCTCCTCTCGAGGGAGTGCCGCAGCCCGCTGCCGGTCCGTCCGTGTGCCCCCGCCACCCCGACCGCGAGGCGTACGTCCGCTGCCAGCGCTGCGGCCGTCCCGCGTGCCCCGAGTGCCAGCGACCCGCCGCCGTCGGCATCCAGTGCGTCGACTGCGTACGCGAGGCCGCCCGCACCACGCCCAGCGCCAAGACCGTCTTCGGTGGCCGCGCCACCAGCGGCGCGCCTGTCGTCACCTACTCGATCATCGCGATCTGCGTGGTGGCCTACCTCATCCAGCGGGTCGACCCGACCGTCACCGCGCGGTTCTCCTTCGTGCCGGCGCTCGGGTGGACCGAGCCGTGGAGGTTCCTGACCGCGGCGTTCCTGCACTCGCCGGACACGATCTTCCACATCCTGCTCAACATGTTCGCGCTGTGGTCCCTGGGCCAGTACCTCGAGCCGATGCTCGGACGGGCCCGCTTCGCCGCGCTCTACCTCATCAGCGGCATCGGCGGGCAGGTCGCCGTGATGCTCCTGGCCGGCTCACCGACCCTGGCCGGGCTCAACAGCGGCCGCGACATCTCCTGGCTGACCCCGGTCGTCGGTGCCTCGGGCGCGATCTTCGGTCTCTTCGGCGCCCTGCTCGTGCTCAACCGGCACCTGGGGCGGTCCTCCGCAGCCATGTACGCGACGATCGCGATCAACGCCGCCTTCGGCTTCATCTACCCCGGCATCGCCTGGCAGGCGCACCTCGGTGGCCTGGTCACCGGGGCCGCGTGCGCGGCGATCATCGTCGCCTTCCGCCACCAGGGCGTCCGCCAGCGGGTGTGGCTCGCCCTCGGTGGCGTGCTCGCCGTTCTCGTGGCCGTCGTCGTCGTGAAGTACCTCGCCCTGCCGGACGTCATCCGGATGATCAGCTCCAAGGACTTCGGCCTGCGGTGACGGTCGCGACGACCCGGACGGGTTAGGTTCCGGTCGTGCACCTGCTCTGCATCATCGGTCCACCGGCCGTCGGGAAGATGACGGTCGGCCGGGCGGTGTGCGACCTCACCGGCTTCCGGCTCTTCCACAACCACATGTCGATCGAGCCGCTGCTCGGCGTCTTCGACTTCGACTCGCCCTCCTTCCGGCGGATCAACACGCTGGTCCGGCGTGAGGTGATCGCCGAGGCAGTCCGGGCCGACCTGCCGGGCCTGGTCTTCAGCTTCGCCATCGACTTCGACCGGCCGAGCGAGTCGGCGCTGCTCCGGGAGCTCGTCGCGCCGGTCGAACGAGCCGGGGCCCCCATCGACGTCGTCGAGCTGGACGCGCCCCAAGAGGTACGCCTGTCCCGCGAGGGCGGCGAGGACCGGATGGACCACAAGCGCAGCAAGCGCGACGTCGGCTGGGCCCGGGCCCACGTGGTGGAGCTCGAGTCGCGGGCCCGGCTCACCAGCGACCCCGCGCGTGACGGCGACCTGCTCCCCGGGCACCGCCACCTGCGGCTCGACAACTCCCACGGCGATGCCCGCGCCACCGCCGAGCGCATCGTCGCGGAGCTCGACCTGCCGCGTCGGTGATCTGGGCCCACACCAGCCGCGGGCCCGGTCGGCCAGGAGTTGTCCACCGGTTGTGGACAACCCTGTGGACGTAGTTACACACGTGTCATTCATCCCCAGCTGGGGACAACTCTGTGGACAATCACGATGGCCTGCGTGCCCACTTGTGCACCGAGGTTCTCCACAGCTGTGGACA
>NZ_BAAAPU010000007.1:315095-336612 GCF_039531305.1 Terrabacter lapilli | reverse complement strand
GTGGGCCGCTGGGGACAGGGGCCGGGCGCGATCAGCGCCAGCGCATCGTCATGATGAAGCCGCCCATGAGGAGCACGAACCCGATCCCGAGGTTCCAGACCCCGATCGAGCCGATGGGGTACTTGTACTCGCTGATGTAGTAGACGACGATCCACAGCAGCCCGAGCACGAGCAGCGTGATGAAGACGGGCGCCCACCAGGTGGGGTTGGGCTCGACGGCCTTGCTGGTCCGGGGCGGGGTGTACGTGCTCGCCTTGTGGTCGCGGCCTTTGGACTCGGGCACTGCGTTTCTCCTTGCTCTGAGTTGAGGCAAGGGTAACCAATGAGCCACTCCCCGTCCCTGCGCTCGCACCATGCGTGCACCGCAGCCGGGCGAGGGCAGGGACGGCGCCGCACCAGCCGTGGCTGTCGTGGCGTCCCCCCCGAACGGGGTGCCCCGGGAGATCGCTCTCGAGGGGCACCCCGACGGGTGGCTCGTGCCCCGCGGGCGCGCGAAGATGCGCCCCCTGTCTGCGCCCGCGCGCCTGCGGTTCCCCGCACGATGACCGGGAAGACCATGGCACCCCGGGCCGGTCCGTGTCGCCTTCGGTGCCACCCCGTTGCACAAACATGCAGATCAGCCGCTCCGCCGGAGCGGAAGTTGACGTCCCCGACAAAGCGGGCATGCTGGCACCCGAACGGGTACAGACAGGGGACGACGTGACGACTGGGCCGCACCAGGGGACCGGGGCCGCGGGCGAGAGCATGCACGCGCGGCCGGGGCTCGGCCTCACCGCGGCGGCCATCGAGCTGACCGCGATGGTCAACGACCTCGCCCTGAAGTGGCTCGAGGGCCGCCCGACCCCGGGGTTCCGGCTGCTCGGCACGGGCGTCGCAGAGATCGAGCACAACCTCGCTGTCGCGGTCGAGCCGATGACCCGTCGTTCCGTGTGGTCGATGCAGCCGTACATCTCCTTCGACCCCGGTGAGCTCATGAGGACGACGGACTCGCGATCACGGCGGCGCGGCCTCGACATGCGGGCGGTCACCGCGGAGCGCACGCTGCTGCACAACCCGCTCAGCACGTCCGAGCACCCGGGGCTGCACATCGGTCCGGCGCTGTTCCAGACCATCCTGGTCGACGAGAGCACGGCAGTGGTGGCCGGACCCGGCGACGAACACGGCTACCCCACCGCCTGGCTCGCCACGCGCCCGGACGTCGTGACCCGGGTGGCGGCGCTCTGGCACGAGACCTGGGCCCGGTCGCGCCCTGCGCTCGAGCCCGGCTCCAAGCCGCCGTTCACACCCCGACAGTGTGTGGTCGCTCGTCGCCTGGTGGTCGGCACGAAGGACGCCGCCATCGCCCGCGAGCTCGGGGTCTCGCGCCGGACGGTCGCAGCCGACATCGCGCATCTCGTGCACCAGCTCGGCGCGAGCAACCGTGCGGCCGCTGTGCTCGCGCTGCGCGGGGGGACGTATGCCGGCACCCGACGTGCCGTCGACAGGTCGACGTCCGCGCCGGGCGCGGTGCTGCCCTCGCAGCCCGACTCGGTCGACGCGCCGTGACCGGGCACAATGGGAACGGCGCGGACCGTCCGCGCGAGCGAGGACACCCGTGATGAAGGACGCCGAGCCGCCCGAGCCGCCCGAGCCGCCAGCGGCGGCCGAGTCCTTCGAGCCCTCCGAGCCCTCCGGGGCGACCGAGGCCGGGCAGCCATGGGGGCCATCCGAGGCAGCCGAGCCATCCGAGCCGCTCGAGCCGCTCGAGCCCTCCGCCGCCGACGGGCTCCCCGCCACGGCGCAGGGTGCGCCCACGCGGCCACGGCGGCGGGTGACGTGGCGCCTGGTCGTGCCGGTCGTCACGGCCGCTGCCGGTGTGATGTTCGCGATGAGCTTCTCCGCGGCGCAGGGGCGCGACCTGCGGGCCGACCGTGACCTCCCACAGCTGATCATGGACGCCGACTCGCGCGTCGCCGACAAGGCCAGCCGGCTCGACGCCCTGCAGAAGGAGGTGCAGGCGCTCTCGAAGACCAACGCGCCCACCGACGAGCACCTCTCCAGCCTGACCCGCGCCGCCGACGAGCTGTCCCCCGCAGCCGCGACGACGAAGGTCCGTGGACCGGGCCTCGAGGTCGCGCTCGATGACGCGAAGCGCTCCGCCGACTCGCTCCCCCAGGGCTTCACCGCCGATGACATCGTCGTGCACCAGCAGGACGTGCAGGCCGTCGTCAACGCCCTGTGGGCCTCCGGCGCCGAGGCGATGATGATCCAGGACCAGCGGGTCATCTCCACGAGCGCCGTGCGCTGCGTGGGCAACACCCTGATCCTGCAGGGCAGGGTCTACTCCCCGCCGTACCGCATCACCGCCATCGGCGACGTCGACCGCATGCAGCGGGGCCTCGACGCCGACCCCTCGGTGGCTATCTACAAGCAGTACGTCGATGCGGTTGGTCTCGGCTACTCGGTCCAGACGCACGGCTCGCTGGAGTTCCCGGCATACTCGGGTTCGGTCGACCTGCAGTACGCCTCGCCGATCCGCTGAGCCTCCCACCACCGCCGAAGGGCCCATGACCATCCGAACCCTCGTCCGCACCGTCGGCGAGCTGCTCTTCACGGCCGGCGTGCTCGTCGGCCTCTTCGTCGTCTGGCTGCTCGGGTGGCAGGCGCACGTGCAGGACGGGGAGCAGGCGGACGCCGTCAGCGGCCTCGAGCGCAGCTTCGACCCGCCTGCCCGATCCGCGTCCCCGGCGCGCGCTTCGGCCCCGGCGGCCTCGGAGCCGAAGGACGGGGAGGCCTTCGCCGTGCTGCGGATCCCGCGCCTCGGCGCGGACTGGGCCAAGCCGGTGCGCCAGGGAGTCGGTGCGGACGTGCTCGCCCAGGGCATGGGCCGCTACCCCGGGACGGCGCTGCCCGGGGCCGTCGGCAACGTCGGCATCGCCGGGCACCGGTCCGGCCACGGCAACCCCCTGCTGGACATCGACCTCATCCGGCCCGGGGACGTGCTCGTCCTCGAGACGAAGAGCGCCTACAACGTCTACCGGGCCGTCCGCCACGAGATCGTGGCGCCGGACCGCAGCGACGTCGTCGCGCCGGTGCCGGAGCGTCCCGGCGCGAAGCCGACGGAGCGCTGGTTCACGCTGACCACCTGCAGCCCCCGGTGGGGCAACACCTCGCGCTACATCGTCTTCTCACGCCTCGAGGTGGCCATCCCGCGGGCGCAGGGTCTTCCGGCCGCCTACCTCGAGACGCCCAAGGAGTCCTGACCGATGTACGCCGCCCTCTGGCGCCGGCTCCCCGGCGGTCGCCTCGCCAAGTCCGTGTCGGCTCTCGTGCTCTTCGCCGGCACGGTCGTGCTCCTGTTCGGCTGGGTGTTCCCGGCCGTCAGCCCCCACCTGCCCTTCGAGGACGTCACGGTGCAGACCCCGGCCACCGGGAGCCCGAGCAGCAGTCCCACCAGCAGCCCCACCACCGCGCAGAAGTAGGTTCGCATGACCCGCATCCTCGTCGTCGACAACTACGACAGCTTCGTCTACACGATCGTCGGCTACCTCGAGCAGCTCGGCGCCGACTGCACCGTCGTGCGCAACGACGCGGTCGACGCGACGGACGCGGCGGCATACGACGGGGTGCTGGTCTCCCCCGGTCCCGGCACGCCCGAGGAGGCCGGGATGTCGCTCGAGATCATCCGCGAGTGCGCCCGCCTGGCCAAGCCGATGTTCGGCGTGTGCCTCGGGCACCAGGCGCTGGGTGTCTTCGCCGGCGCCACGGTCGACCGGGCCCCGGAGCTGCTGCACGGCAAGACCTCGCTCGTGCACCACGACGGCACCGGCGTCCTCGAAGGGCTGCCCAGCCCGTTCACGGCCACCCGCTACCACTCGCTGACCATCGACCCCGCCACGCTGCCCGAGACGCTCGTCGCGACCGGGCACACCGACTCCGGCGTCGTCATGGCGGTGCGCCACCGTGACCTGCCGCTGCACGGGGTGCAGTTCCACCCCGAGAGCGTGCTCACCGAGGGCGGCCACCGGATGCTCGCCAACTTCCTCGCGCTGTGCGGCGACGACGGAGCCGTCGGGCGCTCCGCCGGGCTCAGCCCGCTCGTGACCGCGGCCGTCTGACCCGGCGACGGCGAAGGGCCCCTCCCGCTCGGGAGGGGCCCTTCGCCGTATGCCGTATGCCGTATGCCGTATGCCGTTTGTCGTGGCGTCAGGGGGTCGGCGGGGGTGTCGGTGAGGCGGGTGGCGTGCTCGTCGTCGGCGGGGGCGGGGTGCCGGTGACGGTGGTGGTCACGGTGCTCGGCGACGGGGTGGGGGCCTTGGCGACCTTGACGGTGATGGTCGTGCCCATCTTGACGACGTCGCCGGCGCGGTCGACCGAGAGCACCTCGTCTGGGGTCTTGTCGGAGTCGACGGCCTCCTTGCGCGGGGACAGGCCCGCGTTCTGCAGCGCCACGGCGGCGAGGGCCCAGTCCTGGCCGACGAGGTTGTCGGGCACCTTGACGTTGCCGGTGGCGTAGAAGATGCGGATCTTCGAGCCCTTGGGCACGACCGCCTGGGCTGCCGGGTCGGTCTTGGTGACCTTGTCCTTCTGCTGGTCGGGGGTGTTCTCCTCCTGGAAGCCCGAGACGACGAAGCCCTGCTTGGTCAGCTCCTCGCGCGCCGCGTCCTTGTCGAAGCCGGTGACGTCGGGCACGGTGAGGGTGTCGGGGCCGGAGGAGACGACGTACTTGACCGTGGTGTTCTCGGGCACCTGCGCACCGGAGCCCGGGTCCTGGCTGACGACGTCGCCCTCGGTGACCGTGGTGCTCGCCGCCGTCGCCTTCTCGCCGCGCAGGCCGTTCGTGGCCAGCGTGCGGGCGGCCACGTCCTCCTTCATCCCCTCGATCGCGGGCACGGTGACCATCGTGACCGGCGGTGTCTGGTTGCCGAACCACGTCACCGCGCCCCACCCGACGAGCGCGAGCAGCGCGAGGACCAGAGCGGTCACGAGGGCGGCCTTGCCCTTGCCGCCCTTCTTCTCCGGCTCCTCGTCCTCGGCGTAGCCGACGGCGGGAAGGCCCGCCGTGTTGCCGTAGCGGGAGGAGGGCACCGGACGTTGGACGGCCGTGGGACTGCCCGCGACGGCATACGCCTGCGGGAGGGTCTGCGTGGCGGCGGCACCGACGGCGGCCGCGGTGCCGAGCGCGGCAGCGCTGATCCGCCGGCCCAGCCTGACGTTCTCGAGGTCGGCGCGGAAGGAGCTGGCGTCCTGGTAGCGCGCCTCGCGGTCCTTCGCCAGCGCGTGCAGCGTCACGGCGTCGAGGTCGCCCCCCACGGCGGCGTTCCAGACGCTCGGCGGCTGCGGCGCCTCGCCGACGTGCTGGTAGGCGATGGCGACGGCCGAGTCGCCGGTGAAGGGCGGCCGACCGGCGAGCAGCTCGAACAGGAGGCAGCCGGTGGAGTAGAGGTCGGAGCGCTCGTCGACGTTGTGGCCTTGCGCCTGCTCCGGGGAGAGGTACTGCGCCGTCCCGACGACCGACTGCGACTGAGTCATCGTCGCGGCCGTGTCGGCGATGGCCCGGGCGATCCCGAAGTCCATGACCTTGACGTGGCCGGTGCTCGTGATCATGACGTTGGCGGGCTTGATGTCGCGGTGGACGATGCCCATCCGGTGGCTGTACGCGAGCGCGTCGAGGATGCCCTCGGTGATGCGGATGGCCTCGGCCGGCTCGAGCTGCTCGTGCTCGCTCAGCTTCTGGCGCAGGGTCTGCCCGTCGACGTACTCCATGACGATGTAGGGCAGGGTCGTGCGGGTGCCCCCAGGCCCCTCGACGGTGCTGTCGTCCTCGCCCGAGTCGAAGATCGCGACGATCGCGGGGTGGTTGAGCCCGGCCGCCGACTGCGCCTCGCGGCGGAAGCGCATCAGGAAGTTCGCGTCCCTGGCCAGGTCCGAGCGCAGCATCTTGATCGCGACCTGGCGTCCCAGCCGGGTGTCGTGTCCGAGGTGCACGTCGGCCATCCCACCGCGCCCGATGAGCTCGCCCACCTCGTAGCGTCCGCCGAGGACACGGGGTGTGGTGGTCACGTGTTCCGCCTTCGGTTGGGGTGCTGGGTCATGTCGCTCCATCGGCCGGGTCGCGCCATCGGCTGCCCGGGACGGCTCGAGCCTCTCGTCCATGTCGCGGTCCTCGGGGGTCATCGGTTCAGCACCGCCTCCATGACGGCGCGCGCGATGGGCGCCGCGACCCGGCCACCGCCGACCTCGCTGCCCGTCACCCCGCCGTCCTCGACGACGACCGCGACGGCGACCTTGGGGTCGGCGGCCGGAGCGAAGGAGATGAACCACGCGTGTGGGGGCTTGCCGGGGTCGTGCTGCGCCGTGCCGGTCTTGCCGGCCACGTCGACGCCGGGGATCCGGGCCCGGGCGCCGCTGCCGTTGTCGACGACCGAGACCATCATCTTGGTCACGATGCTCGCGGTCTGCTCGGAGACGGCCTGCGACAGCTCGACAGGGTCGGGAGCCGACTCGATGATGTCGAGGTTGGCGCTGCGCACCGACTGGATCAGGTAGGGCGTCATGACGCTGCCCTTGTTGGCGATGCCGGCGGCGACCATGGCCATCTGCAGGGGGGTCGTGCGGACGTCGTACTGCCCGATCGCCGCCTGCGCGGACTGCGGCTCGTTGAGGTCGGCCGGCACGGAGCTCGTGGCCACGCGCATCGGCACCTGCAGGGAGTCCCCGAAGCCGAACTTCGCCGCCTGGGCGCGGAGCTTCTCGCCGCCCAGCTCGAGGCCGAGCGACCCGAAGGCGGTGTTGCAGGAGATCTCGAGCGCGTGGATCAGCGTCGTCTTGTCGCCCGGCCCGCAGGGCTGGCCGTTCTCGTTGGGCAGGTTCGTGGACGTCAGGGGCAGGTCGAGCTGCGCGGGGCCGGGCACCGAGGAGTTCTCGTTGGTGACCACGCCGTTCTCGAGGGCCGCCGCCGCGGTGACGACCTTGAAGGTCGAGCCGGGCGGGTAGACCCCGCTCAGCGCGCGGTTGAGGTAGGCCTTGTCCTTGTCGGTGGACAGCGACTGCCAGGCCTTCGCGGCCTTGTTGAGGTCGTGGCTGGCGAGCCCGTTGGGGTCGTATGCCGGGTGGCTGACCATCGCGAGGATGGCGCCGGTCTTCGGGTCGAGGGCGACGACCGCGCCGCGGCTCTGCCCGAGCGCCTGGTCGGCGGCCTTCTGGGCCTTGGGGTCGATCGTCAGCTCGATGGTCGCGCCGGAGGTCTTGCGGCCGGTGATGAGGTCGGTGACGCGCCGCACGAAGAGCTGGTCGGCGTCGCCGGAGAGGAGGTCGTCGGCGGCGTGCTCCAGGCCGTAGGGGGCGCCGACGGAGTAGGAGTAGAAGCCTGTCAGGTGCGAGTAGAGCTCGCCCTGGGGGTAGGTGCGCAGGAAGCGGTACTGGTCCTGGACCGGGACCGACTTGGCCACGGCCTGGCCCCCGACGATGATCGCCCCACGTTCGCGCGAGTAGCTGTCGAGGAGGGTGCGCTTGTTGCTCGCCATGGCGCCGAGCGACCGCGCCTGCGCGAACTGCACCACCGTCGAGGCCACGAGCAGGGTGGTGAAGAGCATGGCGATGAGGATCGAGAGCCGGCGGATCGGGGTGTTCACGGCAGCCTCACCACCTGGGTCGCCTCGGCCGCCGGGGCGGGCTCGGCCGCGGCGACGCCGACCGGCATCTCGGGCATCGGGCGGCGGGCCTGGTCGGAGATGCGCAGGAGCAGCGCCATGATCACCCAGTTCGCGAGCAGCGAGGACCCGCCGAGCGAGAGGAACGGCGTGGTCAGGCCGGTCAGCGGGATGACGCGGGTGACGCCGCCGATGACGATGAAGAGCTGGAACGCGACGGAGAAGGACAGGCCGATGGCGAGCAGCTTGCCGAAGCCGTCGCGCACGCCGAGGGCGGTGCGGACGCCGCGCTCGCAGAACACGAGGTAGAGCACGAGGATCGCGACCGCGCCGAAGAGCCCGAGCTCCTCGCCGAGGCTGGGGAAGATGAAGTCGCTCTCGGCGAAGGGCGTCAGGTAGGGCCGTCCGGCGCCGAGGCCCGTGCCCGTGAGGCCCCCGGAGGCCATGCCCCAGAGGCCGTTGGCCAGCTGGTTGGACCGCTCGAGGCTCTGCGGGGAGAAGGGGTCGAGCCACAGGTCGACGCGCTGGTGGAAGTGTGCGAAGGCGGTCAGGGCGAAGGCGACCGCGGCAGCGAAGAGCAGCAGGCCGATGACGATCCACGAGACGCGCTCGGTGGCGACGTAGAGCACCGCGACGAACAGGCCGAAGTAGAGCAGCGAGGTGCCGAGGTCGTTCTGGAAGACGAGGACGACGACGCAGAGGGCCCAGGCGACGACGATCGGCCCGAGGTCGCGCCCGCGGGGGAAGGTGAAGCCGAGGATCCTCTTGCCGGCCAGCGACAGGACGTCGCGGGTCTGCACGAGGTAGCCGGCGAAGAAGATCGCCAGGGCGATCTTGGCGAACTCGCCGGGCTGGAAGTTGAGCGGCCCGATGGTGATCCAGATCTGCGAGCCGTTGATCGAGCGGCCGATCCCCGGCACGAGCGGCAGCAGGAGCAGCACGAGCGCGGCGGCCATGCTCACGAAGGTGTAGCGGCGCAGCAGCCGGTGGTCGCGCAGCAGGACGAGCACGGCGATGGCCAGGACGACGGCCAGCGTGGTCCAGATGAGCTGGCGGTAGGCGTCGCCGTCGGTGCCGAGCTTGCCGCGGGCCAGGTCGAGGCGGTGGATCATCACCAGACCCAGCCCGTTGAGGACCGTGGTGATCGGCAGCAGCACGGGGTCGGCGTACGCGGCCTTCCAGCGCAGCACGACGTGCACCACGAGCACGAGGACGGTGAAGCCCCCGGCGACCGGGAGGATGTTGGCCGGCACGGTGCCGTTGCGGTTGAGGTCGGTCGTGACCCAGGCGACGAGCACGATGCCGACGGCGAAGAGCAGCAGGAGCAGCTCGGCTCCCCGGCGGGTGCGCGGGGTCAGCGGCTCGACGGTGGTGGTCATGCGGTCACCTCCGAGAGAGCCGACCCGATCGCCGGCGAGAAGGCGCGCGGCGGTGGAGTCGTGGGCGTCGCCGGCCGAGGGGCGGTGGTCGGCTTCACGACCGGGGTGCTGCTCGTCGAGGGCGTGGGCGTCGGGGACGTCGAGCCGGTGGGCGGGGTCGTCGGTGTCGTGGCGGGAGTCGTGCCGCAGGGGGTGCCGGTGGCGGCCAGCTGCTGGCAGCGCACCGCCTCGGCGCGGAGGGCCTCGACCTTGGACTGCGCGTCGGTGAGGTCGCGGGCCGGGATCGTGTTGGCGACGGAGCCCTGCACGTCGCTCGGCAGGTCGGCCACGCGGACGTCGGACGCGGACTCGACGTGCGACAGGTGGATCGGGCCCAGGTCCTGGGAAACGCCGCGGTAGATGGCCACGCGGCCGCTGTCGGCGGCCACGAAGTACTGCTTCTGGGACCAGGCCCACGCGGCATACCCTCCGCCGCCGAGGATCGCGGCGATCACGACAGCGGCGACGAGGCGCAGGATGATCTTCGCTCGGCGCGAGCGGGTGCGGTCCTCGGCGAGCTCGAGGGAGTCCTCGTCGGGCTCGGCTCGCCCGGTGGCCTCCCGCGAGAGGGCGGCCGCCTTCTCGGCGGGGCTCGTCGGGATGGCGCGGGTGCGTCCGCGCATGCGCTTCCCCGCGGCGCCGACCACCTGCGGCACCGTGGACGGCAGGTCGTCGCCGTCGGCGTCGACGACCTCGGCGACGATGACGGTCACGTTGTCGCGGGTGCTGGCCTTGAGGGCCACCTCGATGCACCGGTCGGCGGCCTCGTCGGGCGTGCCGGCCTCGCGGAGGATCTCCTCGATGACGTCGGAGCCGACGAAGTCGGACAGCCCGTCGGAGCACAGCAGGAAGCGGTCGCCGATCTTGGCCTCGCGCAGCGAGGTGTCGGGCTCGTCGTCGGGCTGACCGGTCATGACGCGGGTGACGACCGACCGCTGCGGGTGGTGCCCGGCGTCCTCCTTGGAGATGCGGCCCTCGTCGACGAGCTGCTGCACGAACGAGTGGTCCTTGGTGATCTGCGAGAACGTGTCTCCGCGGAGCATGAAGGCGCGCGAGTCGCCGATGTGGGCCATCGCGAGCTTGTTGCCGGTGCGCAGCATGACGATGGTCGTGCTGCCCATCCCGCTCAGGTCGGAGTTCTCGCGCATCGCCTTGGTGAGGCGGGCGTTGGCCGAGTGCAGGGCCTCCTCGAGCAGCGGGATCGCCTGGTCGGCGGTGACGTCCTCCTCGTCGAGGGGCGCCAGCTCGCCGACGATCATCGAGCTCGCGACGTCGCCCGCCGCGTGCCCGCCCATGCCGTCGGCGAGGACGAGCAGGTTGGGCCCGGCATACCCGGAGTCCTCGTTGCGGGACTTGGGTCCCAGCCCGAGGTCGGAGCGCGCGGCGTAGCGCAGGGCGATGGCCATCGGGTCAGCCTCGCAGTTCGAGGACGGTCTTGCCGATCCGCAGGGTGGTGCCCACCTCCACGGGCCGGGACCCGGTCAGGCGCTCGCGACCGATGAACGTGCCGTTGGTGGAGCCGAGGTCCTCGACGACCCAGCCCTCGCGGCCCGTGGGGTCGGGCTGGATGCGGCAGTGGCGTCCGGAGGCGTAGTCGTCGTCGAGCACGAGCGCGCACTCCGGGTTGCGCCCGATGAGCACGCCACCGCTGCGCAGCGGCAGCGACGTGCCGGTCAGCGGGCCCTCGGTGACGACCAGGCGGGTGGGCGTGCCCTTCCCGCGAGCACGGCCCCGGCGGGGCGTGCCGCCCTCGGGGGTGATGGCCGGGGCACCCGCCGCACCGGCACCGGCACCGGCGGCCGCGGGCACCGGCATACGCCGGCCGTTGCGGGACGCGTCGCGCTGCTCGGCCGCCTTGAGTGCCTTGCGCTGGCTGCGGCGGCTCACCTTCGTGCCGTAGATGTCGGTGCGCAGCACGCCGACCACGCTGAAGATGAAGAGCCACAGCAGCGCGAGCAGCCCCAGCCGCAGCAGGGTGAGGGTCAGCTCACTCATGCGCCACCACTGGTCTTCGTCGAGGGGCGTTGCGGGACAGCAGCCGTGCGGGTCATCCGCGTCACCGGCGCCCGGCTCGGAACGTCGCGGTCGTGCGGCCGATCGTCAGGCGGTCGCCGTCCTGCAGCCGCTGGCTGGAGATGCGCTCGCCGTTGACGAAGGTGCCGTTGGTCGAGTTGAGGTCACGGATCGAGGTGACCAGGTGCGGGCCGTCGGTGGTGACCCGGATCTCGCTGTGCCGGCGGGAGACGCCGGGGTCGTCGACGACGATGTCGGCGCTCTCGTCGCGCCCGAGCGTCGTCAGGCTGCCGAGCAGGGGGTAGCGGTCGCCGGCGATGTCGAGCCACGGCCGCGCCGACGGGTTGGACCGGGGGGCGGGCCGGTGCACGGCCGGCTCGTCGACGGCGGTGCCGGTGCTCGCATGGGGGCGGGCCGCCGCGGGGGCGGGCTCGGCCTCGCGGCCCGCGTGCTTGACCGTGGCCGGACGGACCCGGAACACCCCGGTCTCGAGGCCCTCGCCCTCGATGAGCTGCACCTCGAGCGGGCCGCCCGGCTGGTAGCCCTGCGAGTCGGCGTGCTCCTGCGCCGCCGCGACGAGGTCGTCGGAGAGGTCGTCCTCGTAGTCGCCGAGCCGGTCGTAGTCGGTCTGGCTGAGCTCGATCGTGTAGACGTTGGGGACCATGGCGCGGCCGTGTCCGAGCAGCGCCGCACGGTCGTCCATGGCCCGGCGGATCGCGGAGGCGATCTCGACCGGCTGCACCTCGGACTTGAAGGCCTTGGCGAAGGCACCGTGGACAGCCTTGGCGAGACCGTGCTCGACACGGTTGATGATTCCCACGCCGTCTCCTCCTCGTTGGTACCTCCTGCCGGGCGCTTCATCGTAACCGGGTCCGCCCATACCGCTCCCCACCGACAGACGGTGTGGACCGGTTCGCCGTCGGTCGGCGGCCGGTCGGCGGCCGGTCCGAGCCCGGTCCGCGGCCGGTCCGCGACGGCGCGGCGCCCGTCCCGGGCGGCCTGCTGCTCGGGTTTGCGGTCCGGCGGAAGCATGAAACCATCGCACGGGGGTCCGTGGCGGGTCCCCGCACGTGGTCAGGCCAGCAAGGAGCGCTCGATGAGCAAGGACGAGAACGGCAGCACCGAGAGCCAGGGCATCCCCGGCATCTCCGCCAACAACTCCATCCCGGGCGGCTTCACCCTGCCCATCCCGATCGCCACGGCCGGCGCGTCGCAGCCCGAGGAGGCTCCCGCCGACCCGTGGAGCTCCACGTGGGAGGACACCTCCTGGCACCCGTCCGACGACGCGCAGGCGTCGTCCGGCACCGACTCGTCCTACGGCACGACCGACACCACCGACACCAACGGCTCGACGACCAACTCGTGGAGCGACTGGCACTCCTCGTCTGCCACCGAGCCGTCCTACTCGGGATGGACGCCGGCGGGGGCGAGCCCGGACGACGACGCCACCGACAGCTCCTCCTCCTTCTCCACCGACCACACCGACGCCGAGCGGGCGTATGCCGCCCGGCCGGCCGTCGACCCCGACGTGGCCGCCGCAGCGCGCGAGGGCTACGGCACGGCTGACACGGCATACGACCGGGTCTCGCGCACGGGCGACTCCGACGGCTCGGACGGCTCCGACGGGCCGAGCGCCGAGGACCTCATCAGCGCCCGCTCCAAGGGGGCGCGGCAGAAGGTCAAGGCCAGCACCGGGCTGCGCAAGGCCTTCGGTCTCGGCCCGAGCTCGCGCGAGATGCTCGAGCGCGACCGCATCGACCGCATCGCGCGCCCGCTCAACGGCCGAAAGACCGTCATGGTCATCAACACCAAGGGCGGCGGTGGCAAGACGCTCGTCACGCTGATGCTCGCGAGCTACCTCGGGCGCTACCGGTCCGGCTCGGTCCTGGCCTGGGACAACAACGAGACCGAGGGCACGCTCGGCATGCGCGCCCCGTCGCAGAGCCACCACCGCACGGTCGTCGACCTGCTCGGCGCCCTCCCGCAGATCGCGGGCGACCCCAACGCCGGCACCTCCGAGCTCGAGCACTGGGTGCGTGAGCAGCGGGGCCTGTCGTTCGACGTGCTGGCCTCGGCCGACGACGACGAGGCGATGCGGATCATCGGCGAGCAGGAGTTCGAGGACCTGCACACGCAGCTCTCCCGCTTCTACCGGATGATCGTCATCGACACCGGCAACAACCGCCTGTCGCCCAACTGGCTGGCGGCCGCCGCCCGCGCGGACATGCTCGTCTTCGCCACCTCGCTCAAGGACGACACCTCGGTCGTGGCCGCGAAGAACCTCGACGCGCTCGTCGCGATGGGCCGCGGCGACCTCGTGCGCAACGCCGTCTGCGTCATCTCGCACACGTCGGCCAAGGGCGACGCCGGCGGTGCCGGCGTGCACACGCGTGAGCACTTCGAGCAGTGGGTGCGCTCGGTCGTCGACATCCCCTACGACCCGATGCTCGCTCCGGGCCTGCACCTCGACCCGCTCAAGATCGCCCGCCGGACGCACGAGGCATGCATGGAGATGGCTGCCACGGTCGTCGACGGCCTCTGACCGAGGTCGTTCGGGCCACCCCCTCGCCCGCGGCGGCGCGAGCGGGTATGCCGCTGCCGTGGCCCTTCTCGCACTGACCGGCGCCTCGGGGCGCATCGCCACCGCGCTGCGTCCGCGCCTGCGTGCGACCGGGCACCGGCTCGTGCTGTGTGACGCTCCCGGCGTCACGGTCGCCGAGCCCGACCCGACGTTCGAGCGGACGGTGGCCTGCGACGTCCGGGACGTTGAGGGGCAGGCCGAGGCGTTCGCGGGGGCCGACCTCGTCGTGCACCTCGCCGCCTACGCCGACGAGCGGTCGTGGCCCGACATCCTCTCGGTCAACATCGACGGGACCCGGGCGGTCTGCGAGGCCGCTCGACTGGCCGGTGTCGGCCGGCTGCTGCTGGCCAGCTCGGTGCACGCGGCCGGCTACGTGCCGGTGGGCTCACCGCTGGCGACCGACGGGATGCCGCTGCCGGCACCCGACACGTACTACGGCGTGAGCAAGGCGGCCCTCGAGGCGCTCGGCGCGTTGTATGCCGGCCGGTTCGGGATGACGGTCGTCAGCGCGCGCATCATGAACTTCGACGACTCGCCGGGCGGGCCGCGGTCGCTGCAGGCGTGGCTCTCGCCCGACGACATGGCCCGGCTCGTGCTGGCGACCCTCACCACCGATGCCACCGGTCACCACGTCGTCTGGGGCGTCTCGCGCAACACCCGTCGCAGCGTGGACCTGCGGCCGGGGCTCGCCGTCGGCTTCGACCCGCAGGACGACGCCGAGGCGTACGCGTGTGGCGTGCAGGAGCGGGACCCGAGCCTTCCGCCGAAGCTGCTCGGCGGTGCCTTCGCGGACCCCGGCTACCGCCTCGGCGTGCCGCACGGCGGGACCCAGCCCGGCTAGGGCTCAGTCCTCGTCGGTGGCGAACCGGTGGTAGGCCTCGGTGGCGGCCTGCAGGTAGCGGTGGATCGCCGCGCGTTCCTCGGGGGTGAACTGGTCGGTCAGGGCATCGAGCCGGTCGAGCAGGCTGCGCAGCCGGCCACGCACCTCGGAGGCGGCCGACTCGGTGGGCACGAGCCGCACCCGACGTCGGTCGGTGGTGTCGCGCTCGCGGAGCAGGTGCCCGGCGGCCTCCAAGCGGTCGACGACGTCGGTCATGGCGGCCGGCGTGATGCCGAGCCTGGTGCTGAGCTCGCGCGGGCCGAGGCGCCCGTCGGAGGCGGCGACGTGGCTCATGGCCGACAGGTCGGTCGGGTGCATCCGCATGCGGCGCGCCAGCGCTCCCGAGGCCTCGGCCTCGGCCGCCCCGAGCGCGCGGAGGGCCCACGTCTCGGGCTCGTGGGCCCGGCGCGGGCTGCCGGTCGGCACTGCGTGCGCGTTCTCGGGAGGCGGGATTGCCATGACCGCACCTTACTGCTTCCATATGTTTAGATCACCTGAACATATGGAGGCCATCATGAGCCAGGAGGCGACCGCCGCCGAGCCCGCCCGCGCCGCCCGGGGCGGCGACCGGCGGCGTTGGTGGGGTCTGGTCGCGATCAGCATCGCGGTGGCGCTGATCATCGTCGACTCCACGATCGTCAACGTCGCGGTGCCCTACATCGTGGAGGACCTCGGCCTCACCTCGTCGCAGGTCCAGTGGGTGCAGGAGTCGTACACCTTGGTCTTCGCCGCGACCCTGCTCATCTGGGGCACGGTCGCCGACCGGATCGGGCGACGCCGCATGCTGCTCATCGGCGTCGTGGTGTTCGTCGCTGCCTCGGTGCTGGCAGCGGTGGCCGGGTCGGGCGAGGCGCTCATCGGCGCCCGGATCATCCAGGGCTTCGGCGGGGCGATGATCCTGCCGACGACGCTCTCGCTCGTCAACGCCGGCTTCACCGGGCGCGAGCGCGGCATCGCGTTCGCTGTCTGGGGCTCGACGATCGGGGGCATGGTCGCGGTCGGCCCGCTCCTCGGCGGCTGGCTCACCACCTCCTTCTCGTGGCGGTGGGCCTTCGGCATCAACCTGCCGATCGGCGTGCTCATCGTCGCCGGCGTGCTGCTCTTCGTCGACGAGTCCCGGGGCCGGTCGCGCGGTCGGATCGACGTCGCCGGCGCCCTGCTGTCGGCGGTCACCTTCGCGACCCTCGCGTTCGGGCTCATCGAGGGCCGCAGCTACGGCTGGTGGAGCCTGGTCAAGCCGTTCGAGCTGGGTCCGTGGACGTGGTCGAGCGGCATCTCGCCGGTGCCGGTGGCCTTCGCAGTGACCCTCGTCGCCGGCACGGTCTTCGTCGTGCGCACGCTGCGGCGGACGGCTGCGGGGAAGCCGACGCTCTTCCGTTTCGACCTCTTCGGCATTCGCTCGTTCCGCAACGGCAACGTCGCCGCCATGATCGTCAGCCTCGGCGAGTTCGGCATCGTGCTGTCCCTGCCGCTGTGGCTGCAGAACGTCCTCGGCTACACCGCCTTCCAGACCGGCGTGATCCTCCTCGCGCTCGCCATCGGCTCGTTCGGCGCCAGCGGTCTCGTGGCCGTGCTCGGCAAGCGGCTCAGCGCGGCGGCCATCGTCCGCGTCGGCATCGTCGCCGAGATCGTCGGCATCGCCGGGCTCGGTCTCGTCATCGGCCCGTCGACCTCGTGGGTCGCCATCGTCCCGTGCCTTTTCGTCTACGGGTTCGGCGTCGGCCTCGCAACCGCCCAGCTGACCGGAGTGGTCCTCGTCGACGTGCCCGTCGAGCGCAGCGGCGAGGGTTCCGGCCTGCAGTCGACCGCTCGCCAGATCGGCTCAGCCCTCGGCATCGCGATCCTCGGCACCGTCCTGTTCACGACCGCCGGCGCCCAGCTCGACTCCGGACTGTCCGACCTCGGCGTCCCGGCCCAGGCGCGCAGCGCCGTCGTCAACGCCGTGGTGGAGAGCGCGGGAGGTGCCATCCCGGCGCTCGCCGGCAACCCGCGTACGGCCCCGGTGGCTCCTGTCGCGAAGGAGGCGTTCTCCGACGCCACGCGGTATGCCGCTTTCACCGCCGCCGGCTTCCTCGTGCTCGGCCTGCTCGCCACCCTCTCGCTCGGCTCTGGACGTGGCCGGGAGGAGGGGTATGCCGGTTCGCCGGCCCAGCGTGGAGAGTCACCTCGGCGCTCGCGGGAGGGCGAGGAGCTGCCTGACGCGGAGTCGCCCGCCGTCCCCTGACGGCTCGCCCGACGAGGCGTCCGGTTCGTGTCGGGCACCCCGGTTTGGCGATACCGGGGGGCATGCAGCACACTGTCTGCTTGTCACGCGCGAGTGGCGGAACGGCAGACGCGCTGGCTTCAGGTGCCAGTGTCCGAAAGGGCGTGGGGGTTCAAATCCCCCCTCGCGCACGCGATGACGAAGGGCCCCGGTTCACAGAGCCGGGGCCCTTCCGCATGCCGGCGCGTCGACGGTGGGAGCGGGCGCGGCGCCCTCGTCATCCACCGCCGGAGGGTAGGTCAGCGGTGGCCCCCGGGCACTGCGGCAGCGGACTCGCATGCGTGAGCAGCCGGAAGGCCGCAGTGAGCTGGATGCACGAGTCGCCGGCCAGCAGTTCGCTGTCCACCGGTGAGTCCGAGATCCCCCAGGCGATGAGGTCCGCGGCGTGCTCCATTCCGCGCCGGTCCCACGGAAGGTCCCGGGCGTCCCAGGTCGGCAGGTGGACCAGCGCGAGGAACTCCTGGCGTGTCGCGCCGGTCAGGTTCTCCCACATCCAGGCGTGCGCCAGCTCGTGCAGGAGCAGCTGCTGCTGGAAGGGCGTGGGGGCGCCCGGGACCGTGAAGCAGAGATAGATGCGGCTGCTCGAGCCCGCGGACAGGGTCAGTCCCCATCTCTGGGTGGAGCACTGCTGCCGGTGGATCTCCTCGTCGAAGGCCACCGCGGCGATGTCAGGGGCTGCGAGCCGGGCGGCCGGGAACCGCGTCAACGCCAGGCGGACCAGCGCCTCGGCACCGGGAGTGCCGTTGTGGACCTCGACCCGGCGGCCGGCGACGGCGATGGTGCCGGTGACGCGGTCCTGCGGCAGGGTCGGGATCGCCGCGTGGGACCACCAGCCGTCCGGCAGCTGCGCGGTGTTGACGCAGCGCCGCATCGAGGCGACGTCGTGGAAGCGACGCTCGGCCACGATGCGCCCGTGCGCGATCTGCAGCTGCGCGGTCACCCCTCCTGGGCAGTGGGTGCCGTCGTCGCCGGTGTACGACAGGTACGCCACCAGGGGGCTGTCGGGCTCGCGCCAGAAGCCGTAGAGGGCCGGGCCTCCGTCACGCCGGATGCGGTCCTGCAGAAGCCGAGCACCCGCCGTCTCGACGCCATACGCGCCGATCGCCTCTCGGCCGGTGAGCCTGACTCCGAGCAGGGAGTCGGTGAGAGTCGCGTCCGGGGCGTAGAGGCTGCTCAGCGCGTGGTTGTCCCGTCCCGACCACGCCGCAAGGTAGTGGTCGGCGAGGTCCTTCGCGCCTGCCAGCTCCCGGCCGAAACCCTGGATGCCGAAGAACCTCGGGTCCTGCAGGAACTGCAGGGACCGCGGATGGGTCATCAGCGTGGCTGCGCCGTCCGCGGCGTGCTCGGACACCAGCAGCTCGTCGGGGGTGACGTCGTGCGCGACGGCCGGCAACCGGTACTCCACCACGGAGCCGTTGGTATCGACGTAGCTCCGGCCGGCGGTCCCGCCGTTCGGAGGCTCACCCAGCAACGGCGCCAGGACCTCGGCGTCCTCAGCCCGGCCGTGGAGCGGCCTCGACTGGTAGCAGCAGGGCACGTCCCAGGCGTCTGGCGACTCGAACAGCACCAGCTCGGCAACGGACCGGTGCGCCGCGACGTCACGGGCCCGGAGCCAGTCCAGCGCGTGATCACCCCACGCCCCGTCCTGCGCGCCGCGACTCAGGAGTGCGAGCGTGAGCACCGCGATGACTCCCAGGACCGCGGCCACATGCCGACGACCTCGCACCGGCGGCCGACCCCACATGGAACGAACGTGCGCCGACCAGCACCGTTCGAACCAGAGGCGAACGTCCCCGGACGGTCGGGGGCTGCGGTCGGTGGGTGCCGTCGGTGGGTGCAGTCGGGGGCTGCGGTCGGGGACTGCGGTCGAGGACCCGGGCTGCCGCCCCCTCGAGCCACTTGGTCAGTCGATGCCGAGCCGGTGGGCGACCGGGGTGCCGCCGATCTCGCGGATGAAGACGGAGTCGCCGACGACGACGAGCTCGTCGGCGGCGCGGGACATCCCGCTGCGGCCCCTGCGCCCGATGACGTAGGACGTTCGTACGAGTGCTTTTCCGCGCGATGGGCGGAACCTCGAGATGAGGAACCGCGCGGGAAGGGGTGCACCATGGGCATCTCGGCAAAGCCCAGGCACTGGCCCAGGCACTGGCGCAGGCGCCCGTCGGGGGCCGCCCCGACCCGGCGTCGATGGACGGTGCGGACGCTGGCCGTGGCTGTGCTCGGCATGGCCGTGCTGGTCCTGCAGGCGGCGCTGGCCCTCTTGGCACCCGCCTCGGCAGCGACGCCGCTCAACGTCTACGTCGGCTACATGGACACCCACTCCGTCGCCTCGAGCTCGAAGCAGCCGACACCGTGGCCCTACACCGACCCGAGCAGCTACATCGGGTCCCCGTGCCCCGCCTATCCGAACAGCACGACGTGCTGGGACGCCGCCGCGCTACGTCTCGACAACCCCGGCAGCGTCGACGTCACGGGCCTCCACCCGGTCGTCAAGATCGGCTCCGCCACGTACAACCTCTGGGGCTCCAATCTCACCGTCAAGGCCCATGGGACCCTCGTGCTCACCGAGACGGGCGCCCAGAACTCGACCAACTTCGACGGGTCCGACTTCGCACCGAACTCGTACAACGGGGGCAACACCGCCTCGTGCGTCAACTCCGGCGCGATCCCCGACGTGCAGATCACCCTGGGCGGGTCGACAACCGACTACCTCGACTCCGGGCAGGTGCTCAACGGGGGCGGCGTCGACAGCGGGCACTGCGTCAACGGCAAGTTCGTCAGCACCCGGGTGGACGAGTCGCACCCCTGGGTCCAGATCGGGACGGCAGCCGCGACGGCCCCCTCGGCCCCGCAGGGCCTGACCGCCGTGGCAGGGGATGGCCAGGTCGCCCTGTCATGGGCACCGCCCGCGTCGGACGGCGGTTCCGCCATCACCGGCTACAACGTCTACCGGAGCACGGTGGCCGGAGGAGAGGGCACGACGCCGGTCGCCACCAACGTCAAGACGACCTCGTACACCGACAGCGGCCGGGTCAACGGGACGAGGTACTTCTACACGGTGGCCGCCGTGAACGCGGTCGGCACGTCACCGCAGTCGAACGAGGCCTCCGCTACTCCCCAGGCGTCGCAGCCGACGGCACCCTCAGCGCCGACCGGGCTGACCGCGGTGGCGGGCAACGCCTCCGTGGCACTGTCGTGGACCCCACCGGCCAGCAACGGTGGGTCGGCGATCACGGGCTACAACATCTACCGCGGCCAGACCCCTGGCGGGGAGGGTCCGACCCCGATCGCCACGAACGTCCCCGGGACCAGCTTCACGGACACCGGTGAGGTCAACGGCAGCCCGTACTACTACAAGGTCGCGGCCGTGAACGCGGTCGGCACCTCGCCCCAGTCGAACGAGGCGTCTGCGACGCCGCAGGCCAGCGTTCCGACGGCACCCGTGAACCTGGTGGCGTCGCCGGGCGACGCGTCGGTCGCCCTGTCATGGCAGGCGCCGGCATCGGACGGCGGTTCCGGCATCACCGGCTACAACGTCTACCGCGGCACGTCCGCCGGGGGTGAGGGGGTCACTCCGATCGCCTCGAACGTGGCTCTGACGAGCTTCACCGACACCGGTCTGACCAATGGCACGAGGTACTACTACACGGTCGCCGCCGTGAACGCCGTCGGCACGTCACCGCGGTCGAACGAGGGTTCGGCGACGCCGCAGGCTGCTGCCCGCATACCGTCGGCGCCGCAGTCGCTCACGGCACTCGCCGGCAACACCACGGTCTCGCTGACGTGGGCTGCGCCGGCGTCCAACGGCGGCTCCACCATCACCGGGTATGCCGTGTACCGCGGCACGTCCGCTGGCGGTGAGGCGGCGACGCCGGTTGCCTCGAACGTGACCGGGACGAGCTTCACCGACACGGGCCTGACCAACGGTACGACGTACTACTACACGGTCGCCGCGATCAACGCCGTCGGGACCTCACCGCAGTCGAACGAGACCTTCGCCACCCCACAGACGACGGCGCCCTCGGCACCGCTGTCCCTGACGGCGACGGCGAGCAGCAACGCGGTGGCGCTGACCTGGGCCGCGCCGGCGTCCAATGGTGGGTCCCCGGTGACGGGGTATGCCGTGTACCGCGGCACGTCCGCTGGGGGTGAGGCCGCGAGCCCGGTTGCCTCGAACGTGACCGGGACGAGCTTCACCGACACGGGCCTGACCAACGGTACGACGTACTACTACAAGGTCGCCGCGATCAATGCGGTCGGCACGTCTCCGCAGTCGAACGAGGCCTCGGCCACCCCGCAGGCCGCCGGGACGGGCGCCGGTTACGTCAGGCGGGTCGGCACCGCCACCGCCGCGACGGCCCGCACGAGCACCACCATCACCGTCGGCACCGGTGGGGTCGTGGCCGGGCACACCCTGGTGGTCTCGGCGCTGCTGTCCTCGACCAGCACCACCGGCAGCGTGAGCGCCAGCGACAGCGCGGGCAACGGCTACGCCGTGGCCCGGAACGTCAGCGACGGGTCGGCCGGTGACCGCACCGTGGTCCTGGTGGCCGTGGCGGTCAAGGCCCTTCCGGCCGGGGCCACGATCACGCTGAGCTACTCCTCGGCGGCCCAGACCCACCTCGCGGTGGACGAGTTCGCCGGGGTCACCGGCGTGGACACCACCGCCGGTGCCACCGGCACCGGCTCGACCTTCAGCTCGGGCGCGGCGAGCACCGGCAGCGCCAACGA
>NZ_BAAAPU010000007.1:162595-315000 GCF_039531305.1 Terrabacter lapilli | reverse complement strand
TACCTGGCCACCGCCTACCGCGCCGCCCCCACCACCGGGGCCTACACCGCGACCGGCACCGGCGGCGGCCAGTGGATGGCCACCCTCACCGCCCTCAAGACCGGCACGGCCAACTCCGCGACCGCGCCGTCCGCGCCGACCGGGCTGTCCGCCGGTCCCGGCAACGCGTCGGTGTCCTTGACGTGGACCGCGCCGGCGTCCAACGGTGGGTCCCCGGTGACGGGGTATGCCGTGTACCGCGGCACGAGCGCAGGGGGTGAGGCGGCGACGCCGGTTGCCTCGAACGTGACCGGGACGAGCTTCACCGACACGGGCTTGACCAACGGCACGACGTACTACTACACGGTCGCCGCCATCAACGCCGTTGGCACGTCACCGCAGTCGAACGAGGCCTCGACCACCCCGCAGGCCGCCGCGACCGCGCCATCGGCGCCGACCGGGCTGTCCGCCGGTCCCGGCAACGCGTCGGTGTCCTTGACGTGGACCGCGCCGGCGTCCAATGGTGGGTCCCCGGTGACGGGGTATGCCGTGTACCGCGGCACGAGCGCAGGCGGTGAGGGCGCGAGACCGGTTGCCTCGAACGTGACCGGGACGAGCTTCACCGACACGGGCCTGACCAACGGTACGACGTACTACTACAAGGTCGCGGCGATCAATGCGGTCGGCACGTCTCCGCAGTCGAACGAGGCCTCGGCGACCCCGCAGACCGCCGCCACCGCGCCGTCCGCGCCGACGGGGCTGTCCGCCGGTCCCGGCAACGCATCGGTGTCCTTGACGTGGACCGCGCCGGCGTCCAATGGTGGGTCCCCGGTGACGGGGTATGCCGTGTATCGCGGCACGTCCGCGGGGGGTGAGGCCGCGAGCCCGGTTGCCTCGAACGTGACCGGGACGAGCTTCACCGACACTGGCTTGAGCAACGGTACGACGTACTACTACAAGGTCGCGGCGATCAATGCGGTCGGCACGTCTCCGCAGTCGAACGAGGCCTCGGCGACGCCGCAGGCCGCCGGGACGGGCGCCGGTTACGTCAGGCGGGTCGGCACCGCCACCGCCGCGACGGCCCGCACGAGCACCACCATCACCGTCGGCGCCAGTGGGGTCGTGGCCGGGCACACCCTGGTGGTCTCGGCGCTGCTGTCCTCGACCAGCACCACCGGCAGCGTGAGCGCCACCGACAGCGCGGGCAACGGCTACGCCGTGGCCCGGAACGTCAGCGACGGGTCGGCCGGTGACCGCACCGTGGTCCTGGTGGCCGTGGCCGTCAAGGCCCTTCCGGCCGGGGCCACGATCACGCTGAGCTACTCCTCGGCCGCCGAGACCCACCTCGCGGTGGACGAGTTCGCCGGGGTCACCGGCGTGGACACCACCGCCGGTGCCACCGGCACCGGTTCGACCTTCAGCTCGGGCGCGGCGAGCACCGGCAGCGCCAACGAGATCCTGGTCGGGGCCACCGGCATCGAGTCGGCCTCCGCGGCTCCCACCTGGGCGACCGGCTGGACCGCGCTGCCCAACCTGGGCATCTCGACCGACTACCTGGCCACCGCCTACCGCGCCGCCCCCACCGCCGGGGCCTACACCGCGACCGGCACCAGCGGCGGCCAGTGGATGGCCACCCTCACCGCCCTCAAGACCGGCTGAGCCACCGGTCACGCCCGGCCCCGATAACCGGGCGATCCGGAACGACGGCAGCAAGCGCTTCCGCGTGTCGCGCGAGCCTGCCGCACGCGAGCCTGCTCGATGCCGGAACATGAGCGTGCACGGCACACGCCCCCGACGCCCGGAGACGGCCCCACGGCCCGCAGTTCTCTGCTCCGCACAGCGTGGGCCCACGCATCGAGTCGAGCGCCGCCCGACCCCGCGCCCGCGGGCCGAGCGGCGGCGAACATCGCCAGGGACCCACCGGCATACGGCGGTCCACACCCCAGGTCCCACGCGCCCACGTGCGCCGGCCAGCTCCAAGGAGTAGCACCACCCATGCCCAAGTCCCCAACCCCCAGCCGCGGCCCCCGCACGCTGATCGGCGTCCTCGCGACGATCGTGGCCGTCGTCATCGGGATCATGCTGGTTTCCGCTCTGGACAAGACCGCCGGTGGCGAGATAGCCGTCGTGCGCAACGGCGGCCCGTTGGACAACAACCAGGTGCGCCAGGTCGTCGACCCGGCCTCCTCGCTGACCTACACCGGCCTCTTCAGCCAGGTGCACAAGTACCCCGCGCAGCAGCGGTTCTACACGATCACCGCCACCGGCGGCGGGGACCGCGGCGGCGTCGACGTCGAGCACGACCCGACCAGCGACGGCGTCGAGGTGGGCATCGAAGGCACCATCTACTTCACCCTCACCAACGACCACGACGCGCTGGCCAGGTTCGACGACAAGTACGGGACCCGCACCTACCTCGGCGTGGACCATGGTGCCCACGCCGCATGGGAAGGGGACGACGGCTGGAACGCGTTCCTCGACCAGATCGTGCGGCCGGTCATCAGCAACGACCTGCGCCAGCAGATCGGTGACTTCCGCTGCCAGGAGCTGCAGGCCGCGTGTGCGCTCGTCCAGTCCGGCGCGACCGCGTCGGCGACGGCCACCCCGGCCGCTGCGGCCCTCTTCAACGGCAAGGCCGGCGCGCAGAACAACGTCAACATCCAGAAGATCCAGAACGCGATCAACACCAGCCTCGAGCAGGACCTGAACACCACCCTCGGCGGGCCGTTCATCACCGGGGTCCGGTTCAGCCTGGCCCACGTGACGCTCCCGGCGAAGGTGCAGGCATCGATCGACGACGCCCAGGCAGAGTTCGCGGCCGTGTCCAAGTCCCAGGCGAAGGTCGCCCAGGCCCAGGCCGACGCACGTGCGAACGAGTCCCGCCAGGACGGCTACAGCAAGTGCCCGGCGTGTGCCACGATCGACACGCTCAAGGCGATCCCACCGACCGTGACGACGTTCGCTCCCGGTGCCGGCTTCGCCATCACGCAACCAGGCAAGTGACCGGACTCATCCCATCGGGTTGACCGGTCAGCCGTCGCCCTGACCGGGTGTCGAGGACGCACACATCTGTGGTGGGTGACCACTCGCCCGAGCGCCGGCGAGCGAGGCGACGGCCTCCGCACTGGGCGTGCGGAGGCCGCGCGTGGGTCCGGCGCGGTGGGTCAGTCCTCCCGGCGCGCGGTCCCCTGGGTGTCGGTACCAGCGGCCACGGCCTGCGCGTGACGTGCCCGGAGCGGGAGCCAGACCGCGACGGCCATCGTGGCCATGGCCAGCGGCACGTGCACGGCCGTCAGCGAGTCCTTGCTGTCGTCGGCGATCAGGCCGCCGATGTAGGACTCGAGGACCAGGAGCAGGACCAGTGCCGTGCTGCCGAGCAGGAGGTCGCGGCGACCCCGGAGCTTGACCCAGGCAACGACGAGAGCCGCGACGGCCAGGAAGAGCGCGATCTCGCCGCCTCGGGCGTGGACCTCGATCCACGACTCGGCCGCGTCGCGTTGGCCGTCGTGCTCGAGGAAGATCCCGGCCCAGAGGCCTTGCAGCAGGACCAGCAGGGCGGTGAGGCCCGTCAGGATGCCGAAGAGGCGGCGGCCGGGGGCGCGGACAGGTGCGGTGGTCGAGCTCGTCTCGACGCGTGGGGATGCTGAGGTCACGGTTCTCCTCGGGGGAGGGAGGGATCAGGCGGACCCGGCGACGTTTCTCGGCGAAAGCGAACGGGAGGTGAACAACAGGTAAGCCTGTGCCCTGCACAGCCTTGGAGAACCCTCCGAACCGTTTGGTCCACCGCGAGTCCGGGCCGCAACGCGCGCCGGCTCGGCGACCGTCAGCCCGAGGGTGGAGTGCCCACGGAGGCACGCCGGATCAGGGTGGTCGGCAGTCGTCGGTGCGCCACCGCCCCGCCCGATCCCTCGATCCGCGACAGCAGGAGGCGGCTTGCCGCCACCCCGATCTCGTATGCCGGCTGGGCCATCACCGTGAGCCCCGGGCTCACGACGTCGGCCCACTCGGTGTCGTCGAAGCCCAGCAGGGACACCTCCTCGGGACACCGCACGCCCGCGCGTGAAAGGGCGTGGAAGGCCCCCAGCGACTGCATGGCGTCGAAGGCGAGGATGGCCGTGGGTCGTCGGGGCAGGGCGAGCAGTCCGGCCGTCTCCCGCTCGGCGTCCTGCCTCCGGTAGCCGCCGGACGAGATGAGGTCGGGGCGGATGTCCACCCCGGCCGCCGTCATGGCGTCCCGGAAGCCGGCGGCACGCGCACCCACCGTCGTCGCCGTCAGCCGCTCCACGCCGCGCATGTCGGGACGCAGCATCCGCTCGAGCATGCCGCGCGTCCCACCGGTGACGATGGCGATGTCCCGGTGCCCGTTGGCGAGCAGGTACTCCGTCGCCAGCCGGGCCGCCTTGCGGTTGTCGATACCGACCGTGTCGGCCTTCAGGCCGGCCACTCGCCGGTCGAGCAGGACCACAGGGATGCCGGCGGCGATGACGTCGGCGAGGTGTGCACGGTCTCCGCCGTCTGCGGGGCACACGACCAGGCCGTCGACCCGGCGCTCGGTCATCATCCGGACCGCGGCCTCCTCCTTGTCGAGCTCTTCATCCGTGTTGGCGAGCAGGACCTCGAAGCCCTCACCCCGGGCGGTGTCGGCGATCCCCCGGAGGGAACGCCGGAAGAAGGGGTTCTCGATGTCCGAGACCACGACGCCGAGCGTTCGCGTCGAACCCGTGATCATGCTCCGGGCGAGGCTGTTGGCCCGGTAGCCCAGCTGCTCGGCAGCGGCCAGGACCCGGTCGCGCGTGCTCTTGCGCACGGACCCGTAACCGCCGAGCGCACGGGCCGCCGTCGCTGTGGACACGCCGGCCTCGCGCGCGACGTCCGGGACCGTCGCGATGGCACGCGGCTCCTGGCTCCTGCTCACGCTGCTCCTCGGGACGACTTCGCGCGGCCGCGGGCTCGGTGCACCGGGGCGCGCGCTGCTGGATGCCTGGGCGCCGGACGTCCGAAGACCTCTCGCGCCCTCGACCGCATCAGGACAAGTGCTCGACGGGCTGACCCTAGCCGCTTGTCCGTCCGGCCGGCAGACACGGCGTCTCCAACGATTTTCGGGACACCCCTTGACAGCGCCCATTCAAGTTGAGAACGTTCTCAAACACAAATTGAGAACGTTCTCAATACTCACCATGTCACGGACCCAGGAGTCGCACCGATGCCCGACACCCTTCCTCTCAAGCCCATCGACGCCGACACCGTCGAGAAGCTCAGCGCGACCATCGCCGAGCGCGAAGCCATCCGCAGCGCCGTCCGCGATGCCGTCGACAAGGGCCTGCGCAACGTCTACTTCGTCGGTGCCGGCGGCTCCATCATCTGCAGCTACCCGGCCCACTACCTGCTCCAGCAGAAGGGAACCGTGCCGGCCTTCCAGGTCCAGAGCGACGAGCTCAACACGTCGGTGCCCGCCCTGATGGGTCCCGGTTCACTCGTCGTCCTCGCCTCCTACACCGGCACGACGAAGGAGACAGTCGCCGCGGCCAAGACAGCCAAGGCCACCGGCGCCACGGTGATCGCCGCGGCCAAGGCGGGCAGCCCCCTCGCCGACGCCTCCGACACCGCCTTCAGCGGCAAGAGCGACCTGTTCGAGCTCCTCGTCGCCTACGAGGTGCTGGCCGCGACGGGTGCGGACCTCGACATCGCCGCCGTCGACCAGGCCCTGAACGCCCTGCCGGAGGCGGTCCGCCACGCCATCGAGCAGGCCGAGCCGCAGCTGGCCGACATCGCCGAGGCGTTCAAGGACGAGCCGATCACCTACGTCCTCGGCTCGGGTCCGAGCTACGGCTGGGCATACGGGTTGGCCATGTGCTTCCTGCAGGAGATGCAGTGGAAGCACGCCGCGGCGTTCAACTCCGGCGAGTTCTTCCAGGGCGCCTTCGAGATGGTCGACCACGACACCGCGGTGCTGCTCTGGCTGGGTGAGGATGCCTCGCGCCCCATGGGTGAGCGCGCCAAGTCGTTCCTGGACCAGTACTGCAAGAAGGCGCGGCACGTCGACGTCGGCGATCTGGAGCTGCCCGGCATCCCGGAGTCGGTCCGCGGCCAGGTCTCCCCGATCGTCGTCGGCGCCCTCGCGAACCGTCTGGCCCAGCACTACGAGTCGGTGCGCGGGCACGACCTCGAGACCCGTCGCTACATGTTCAAGGTCGAGTACTGACGATGACCGAGATGCTCAACTTCGACGCGGAGCGCTACCTGCGCATCCAGTCAGGAGCGGTCGGCCTCGCCGAGCGCATCGACGCCGTCGTGGCAGACGCCCTCGACTCCGGCGTGACCCACGTGGTCTTCGCCGGCGCCGGGGGCGCGGGGATCCTCATGCACCCGGCTGCGGCGTTGCTCCGCGACCGGTCCGACGTCCGCGCGGACGTCCTCCTCCCGGCCGAGCTCGTCGAGTCCGGCTCCGCCGTGGTGGGTCGCCGGACGCTCGTGGTCATCCCCTCCCTGTCCGGGACCACGGCCGAGAGCCTCGCCGCCCTCGACCACGTCAAGGCGGCCGGCGCGCAGGTACTCGTCCTCACCGGCCACGCGGAGACCCCGCTGGCCACCAAGGCCGACGTCGCCCTCGTCAACTTCGCCGAGGACGACACCTCCTGCGAGTCGTTCTACCTCCAGTCGCTGCTCCTGGCCCTGTCGGTCATGGCACGGACGGGGACCATCGAGGACCGGGCGGGCGTCGTCGCCGAGCTGCAACGGCTTCCCCGGCTGCTCCTGGCCGCCAAGGCGGCGTTCGAGGCCCAGGCCCACGAGCTCGCCGTGGGGCTCGCGGCCGAGCCCTGGCACATCGTCACCGGCGCGGGCAACGCCTGGCCGGAGGCCTGGTACTACGGCATGTGCATTCTCGAGGAGATGCAGTGGATCCGCACCCGGCCGGTGCACGCCTCGGACTTCTTCCACGGCACGCTCGAGCTCGTCGAGCCGGGCGTCAGCGTGCTGCTGCTCAAGGGTGAGGACGCGGCCCGACCCCTGGCCGACCGGGTCGAGCGGTTCGTCTCCGCCCTCACCGAGTCGCTGCACGTGCTCGACACGGCTTCGGTGGAGCTGCCGGGCATCTCTCCCGCCACCCGCGGGCTCGTGTCTCCGGCGGTCCTGAGCGCCCTGCTCGAACGGGTGAGCGCCCATCTCGAGGTGCTGCGCGACCACCCGCTCACCACCCGTCGCTACTACCGCCGCATGGCCTACTGAAGGACGTCCCCATGAACGTCACGCTGCTCACCGTGGGCGACAACGTGGTCGACCGCTACCCCGACCTCGGGGTGTTCTACCCGGGCGGGAACGCGGTGAACGTCGCGGTGCACGGCCGCCGGTGCGGAGCCGGCACGGCATACATCGGCGCTGTCGGCACGGATGTCGCCGGGCGCACCGTGCTCGACGCTCTCGTGGCGGAGGGCGTCGACACCTCCCTGCTCCGCATCGTCGACGGCGCCAACGCGTACGCGACGGTGCGGATCGTCGAGGGCAACCGGGTCTTCGAGCACGGCGATCCCGGCGTCTCGCGGTTCTCGCTGACGTCGGCCGACTTCGCAGCCGCCGCCGCGGCGGCCGTCGTCCACACCGGCGAGTGCTCCATGGTCGAGGACCAGCTGGCCGACCTCTCCGCGGCGGCGTCACGGCTGTGCTTCGACTTCTCGGAACGTCCGTTCGACTACATCGCCGCCCACGCGCCCCTGGTCGACATCGCGGTCCGCTCGCTGCCCGGAGCCGGCGTCGAGGCGGCCGTCGAGGAGGCGCGGCGCATCCACGCTCTCGGGCCTGGCCTCGTCGCGGTGACCATGGGCGCCGGCGGCGCGGTCGCCGTCTCCGGGGACGAGGTGCTGCACGCCCCGGCTCCGCCGACCGCCGTCGTGGACAGCCTCGGCGCCGGCGACGCCTTCATCGCCCGGTTCCTGGCCGGGCTCATCGCCGGCGCACCCGTGTCCGAGCTCCTCGGAGAGGCCACCGCCTACGCGTCCGCCGCCTGCACCACGTTCGGCGCCTTCGGCTACGAGACCCCGCTCGGGGGACTCGCCACATCGCTCAACCGCATCCACAAAGGAGTGGACCTGTCATGAAGCACACCACACGCAACGCGACCGCTGCCGTGCTGAGCGCCGTCGTCGCGGCCGCCCTGGCTGCCTGCGGCGCCCCCGGGACGGCGAAGGTGGAGGCCGGGAGCGGCGTCCAGAACCTCGCCGCGCCCGCCGAGAAGTCCGGCACCATCACCATGGTCACCAAGTTCGCCGACCCCAAGTACGCGCCCTACTTCCAGAGCGTCGTCAAGGCCTACGAGCAGGCCAACCCCAAGGTCACGATCAACCTGGAGCAGGTCGGTGACCAGCCCTACAAGGACAAGATCAGGGTCCTGTCGGCCTCCAAGCAGCTACCGGACATCTACTTCTCGTGGGCCGGCGACTTCGCCAACAAGTTCGTCCGGGCCGGCCTCGCCGCCGACCTCACCTCCGTGATCGGGCCCGACACCGCCTGGGGCAAGACGTTCTCCCCCGCCGCGCTCAAGGCGTTCGCCACCAACGGCAAGAACTACGGCGTGCCCATCGACCTCGACGCGAAGTACCTGGCGTACAACAAGAACGCCTTCACCAAGGCCGGCATCAATGCAGCGCCCACCACCCTCGAGGAGCTGCTCGGCGACTGCGACAAGCTCAAGTCCGCCGGCTACATCCCCATCGCCTTCGGCAACCAGTACGGCTGGCCCGCCATCCACTACATGACCCAGCTCAACGCGTACAACGTCGCCCCGGCCACCCTGGCCAAGGACTACAACCCGGCCACCGGCGCCTTCACCGACCCCGGGTACGTCAAGGCCCTCGACCAGTTCGGCAGCATCATCAGCCGGTGCTCGAGCAAGGACGCCAACGGCGTCTCCCACGAGGCCGGCCAGGCCACCTTCATCAACGGGCAGGCCGCGATGCACTACCTCGAGTCGGTCGAGTTCTCGGTGCTCACCGCCAAGGGCGGGGCGCCGAAGGCCGTGGCCGACAACTGGAGCTTCATGCGCCTGCCGGCGCCGCAGGGTGCGGGCGGCGACCCCGGTGCCCTGACCGGTGCTCCCGACGGGTTCATGGTCAACGCCCAGAGCAAGAACGCTGCGCTGGCCGTCGACGTGCTCAAGTTCATGACCAGCCAGCAGAACGCCTCGAAGCTGACCACGGACATCGGCTGGCTCAGCCCCGTCATGGGCTCGGCCACGTCGGCGAACGCCTTCCCCCAGCTGGAGGCCGCGCTCGCCGACATCAGCAAGGCCAGCCAGTTCGCCATCTGGCTGGACACGGTCACCAACGCGGAGGTGGCCAACGCCTACCTGTCAGGCGTGGAGGGCATCATCGACGGCTCCAAGACGAGCCAGGACGTCATGACGGCGGTCCAGCAGGCCGCCGCGAAGGCGAAGCAGCAGGCCGGCTGACCCGCCTCCCGCGGAGGGGTGGGCGGTCCACGCCGCCGCCCACCCCTCCCTCCAGGACCACACGGTCCGACCCCGACACGGCCGGTCGACACCGACCAGCCACGGCCAACCCCGCGGAGGTTCTCATGAACACCATCCGGACACGATGGCGGTCCCTGGCCTGGGTCCTGCCCGCGCTGGTCCTGCTGCTCGTCTTCGTCTACTACCCCATCGTCGACAACCTCAGGTTGAGCCTCTTCTCCTGGAACGCCTTCTCCGTGCGTCCGACCTTCGTGGGCGTGGACAACTACCGGACGGCCTTCGGCGACCCGGTCTTCTGGCAGGCCCTGCGCAACAACGTCGTCTTCGCGGTCGTCTCGCTGGTCTGCCAGGTCGGCTTCTCGCTCGTCCTGGCCGCAGTGCTCGAGGAGTTCGTGCACCAGCGACTGCGCGGCATCCTCCGGACCATCTACTTCATCCCGGCCGTCATCTCGATCACGGTCGCCGGGATCCTCTTCTCCTTCCTCTACAACCCCCGCATCGGCCTGGTGAACCGGCTGCTCGAGGCCGTCGGGCTCGGTGCCTGGCAGCACTCCTGGCTCGGGGAGCCGGGGACCGCGATGGGGAGCATCATCGCGATGAGCCAGTGGCAGTCCATCGGCTACACGGCCATCCTCTTCGTCGTGGCGATCCAGCGGATCCCCCGCGAGTTCCACGAGGCGGCCAAGGTCGACGGCGCCGGTCCGGTCCGCCGCTTCTTCTCCGTGACGGTCCCGATGGTCCGGGAGATGACGACGCTCATCACCATCCTGACGATCTCGGGTGCCTTCCTCGTGTTCAACGAGGTCATGGTCATGACCGGGGGCGGGCCCTCGAACTCGAGCCAGGTGCTCGGCACGTGGCTCTACCGCAACGCGTTCCTCAACGACGACATGGGCTACGCGTCGGCGATCGCGACGGTGATCTTCGTGATCACGCTCGCGGTCGGTGCCGTCCAGATCCAGGTCAGCCGCCGACGGAGGATCGAATGGTGATGGCTACCTCGAGCGCGACCCGCACGACCCCCGGCCCCCGGGCCACCACGGCCTCTGCCACCACTGCCGCCTCCGTCCGGCGAGCCGCCGGCGGCCGCCACGCCGGCCGCCTCGCCGTGCGGGTCGCGGTGTGGGTCGGACTCGCGGCGCTGGTCGTCGCCGTCCTCTACCCGCTGCTGTGGATGGTGTTCAGCAGCTTCAAGGACAACCAGGAGGTCTTCGCCAGTCCGTGGGGCCTGCCCGGCGAGCTCCGGTGGGAGAACTTCGCCCGCGCCGGCTCCTCCGGGGTCGTGCGGTACTTCGTCAACAGCGTCCTGGTGACGGGCGCCTCGATCCTCACCACGGTGCTGCTGAGCGCCTGGGCGGCCTACGCTCTCGTCCGGCTGCGGGTGCCCTTCGAGGGCACGATCCTCGGCCTGCTCCTCGGTGGCCTCATGCTCGCCCCGACGGTCGCCCTCATCCCGCTGTTCGGCCTGCTGCAGCAGCTGCACATCTACGACACCTACTGGGCCCTGATCGTCCTCTACACCGCCTTCCGGATCCCGTTCACCACGTTCCTGATCCGCGCCTACATGATCGACATCCCCTCGGAGGTCGACGAGGCCGCGAAGCTCGATGGCTGCACGCCGACCCAGGCCTTCTGGCAGGTCGTGCTACCCATGTGCCGCCCGATCCTCGTGTCGGCGGCGCTGCTCCAGGCCCTCTTCGCCTGGAACGAGTTCGTCTTCGCCCTGGTGTTCATCAGCAGCGGGGACCTCAAGACCCTGCCCGTCGGTCTCATGGACATGCAGAGCCGGCTCCTCACCGACTGGCCGGTCCAGTTCGCCGGCCTGACGATGGCGGCGCTCCCGATGATCGTCCTGTTCCTCATCGGCCAGCGGCAGTTCCTGCGAGGACTGACGGACGGCATCGGCAAGTAGTGGCCGGGTGCCCGGGGGAGGCTCGGTCATGAGGAAGGGCCCGGTTCAGGGGACCGGGCCCTTCCTCACACCTGCGGTCTGCGGCTCATGACGCAGGGACGTCGCCGGCCGGCGGTTCCGACGTCGCCGGCCGGCGCGGCAGCAGTGCTGCGGCCACGAGCCCGATCAGCCCGATGGCGGCCAGCACGATCAGGGCCGCGGCCTCGGCGCTGCTGGTGAGGCCCGCGACGAGGATGGTCCCGGCGATGGCCGTGCCGAGGGACGAGCCCAGGTTGGAGACGCTGCGAGACAGCCCGGAGATCTCGCCCTGTTGGGCCTCGCCGAAGCTGGACTGCACCACGTTCACCGAGGGTGTCAGCATCCCGCCGAGGCCGAACCCGATCAGGAAGAGGCCGGGCGCGAACGCCCACGGGGTCGAGGACCCGCCGACCATGGCGATCAGGACACCGACGCCCACGATCGTGATGACGAAGCCCAGCATGATGAGGGTCCGCTGCGCGCGTCGCTTCGCGAAGCGTTCGGCACCCAGGGACGAGAGCAGCAGGCCGACGGTGGCTGCCGTGAAGATCACGCCGGTCTGGATCGCGTCGTAGCCGCGGACGGTCTGCAGGTACGCCGCGACGGTGAACGAGACGCCGAGGAGCATCAGCCACTGGATGTTCTGGGTCACGAGACCGAGGTTGGACGTGCGGTTGCGGAAGAGGGCGGTCGACAGCAGCGGCGTCTCGCCCCTGCGCTCCTTGGCGCGGATCCAGAGGAAGAACCACAGCAGCACCAGGGCCCCGGCCACCACCAGGGCCACCATGAGCCAGCCGTTGTTGTCGGCGGCGAGGATGCCGAGGACGACGAGCACGAGGCCGACGGCCGACAGGATCGCCCCGCCCGTGTCGAAGACCATGGTCCGGTCCGGGGGCAGCGGGTCCGTGATGCGGCGACTGAGCAGGACGATCACGGCGATCACGAGGGCCTGGAAGACGAACGCGGCGCGCCAGCTGATCGCGGAGGTGATCAGGCCACCGATCAGGGGTCCGGCCGCCGCGCCGACCCCGCCCATCGCGCTGATCGCCCCGAAGGCGCGGGCCCGGGAGGCCGTCTGCGTGAAGAGCAGGGTCGTGAGGATGTAGACCGGGGGGATGAGCAGGGCCGTGCCGACGCCTTCGAGCAGCGAGTTCCCGAGGATGAGGACGCCCAGCCCGGGAGCGACGGCACTGAGCAGCGCGCCCACCCCGTAGACGACCAGGCCGATGGTGAAGCACCGTTTCCGGCCGTAGCGGTCGCTGAGCTTGCCCCCGGGGATCATCAGTGCGGCCATGACGAGGAGGAAGAGCGTGATGGCGACCTGGACGCCCTGGACGGTGGTGTCGAGGTCGTGGCTGATGTCGTTGATCATCACGTTCATGTTCGAGCCGGCGAAGCTGCAGATGAACTGCGCGAGGGCGAGTGGGACGAGCACCCTCCTCAGGGCGTTCGACGTTCGGCCAGTTGCGGTCATCTCGGACATGGGGCACCCGCTTTCGGTCGGAGCCGGCCACCGAGCCGGGTCCAGGGCTGCTCCGAGGGTGTCAGCCGTGCGAGTGCGCACACATCATCCTGCGTGGATGATGCGACCTCCCGGGCCGGCGCTGAATCGTGGCGTCAGACGGCGCCCGGGACCGGACGCCCTCATCGGGAAGGAAGGAACACCGTGACCTCGAAGAGCGACTTCACCGAGGAGGAGTGGACGCGCATCGTGCGCTCACCGCTGGTGGCCGGGATGGCGATCTCGCTGGCGGACCCGGGCGGCCCCATCGAGGCCGCCAAGGAGTCGATGGCGACCCTCAAGAGCGCCACCAACCCCCCGAGCCGGGAGCAGCTGCTGGCCGAGGTGGCCCTGGAGATCCAGGGTCAGGTGCAGGCGCACCACAACCCGCTCACCGGCTTCAAGCCCACGAAGGGGTCGCCGCCCGGCGACCAGGTGCTCGAGGAGCTGGGCGCCGTCCACGCAGCCGTCGCCGCCAAGGCCACCCCCGAGGAGACCGCGGCCTTCGGGCAGTGGCTGGTGGCTGCTGCGCAGGCAGCGGCCAACGCCGCCAAGGAGGGTGGGTTCATGGGGTTCGGCGCCGAGCTGGTCAGTGAGCGCGAGCAGGACATGCTCGACCGCGTACGCGCGACCGTCGTCACCGAGTGACACCCACGGGATCCTGCGGCCGCTGAAGCGAGCGGCCGTATGCCGTATGCGACGTGGGAGCTCCCGGGCACCGCCGGCCCGGCCGATGCGGTCAGGCCGGCGGCGCCTGGGAGCCGAGTGGCCCGCCCCTCAGGCGCCGAGAATCTTCGCCTTCTGCGCGGCGAACTCCTCCTCGGTGAGGATGCCCTGGTCCTTGAGCTCGGCCAGACCCTTGAGCTGCCCGACGACGTCGACCGGCGCGGCCGGTGCGGGAGCCGGGGCCGCCGGCGGAGGCGGTGGCGGTGCGGCCGGCCCCGGGTTGGTCTGCTCCTCGTAGGCCGCCTGCTCCTTGGCGGCGATGCCGGCGTCGCGCGTGGCGAACTTCTCGGCCTGGTGGCGCTGGACGCGCCCGGCGACCGCCGATGCGGTCCCGGCGACGACGGCGGTGCGTGCGACTCCTCGCAGAAGTCCTGGCATGGGGTGCTCCTTCAGCTGTTCGGGTCGAGGTTCTCGAGGGCGGCCATGACCTCGGTCGCCGGGATGCGGGCGCTGGCGATGAGCTCACCGCCGCTGTCGCGGGCCGCTGCGACGAACGGCGCGGCCCAGGTGTTCTCGTAGACGATGAGGGCGGCGACCGTCCCCGGGGACATGGCGGCGGCAGCCTCGGCGACGTCGTCGTCGCCGAGCAGGCCGGACCGGGCCCCGTGGAAGTAGGCGAACCCGCCGGCGGGCGAGGTCGGGTCGGTGACCTCGAGGACGTCCACGCCGCCGTCGGCGTCCTTGCTGATGACCATCAGGTCGAAGAGCCGGATCAGGCCACGCTCGACGAGGTCCATCAGGGCGTTGCCGGCCGCCCCGGTCAGCCGGTCCTGCGGGAACTCCAACAGGACGAAGTCGATCGGGCCGGAGACGTCGGCGACGACCGGGGTGGTGTCTGTGCTTGTCATTTCTCTCCTTCGTGAGATCTGTCGTGCGATCCGTGACGGCGTGATGCCGAGCTCGGTGGTCAGGCGTGGATGCCGTGCGCGACCGCGTGGGCCGCGCCGTGCCGGTGCAGCTCCGCCTCCTCCTCCGGGGAGCCCGGCTTGAGGTCGAAGACGACCTCCCTGACGGTGCCGGTGAACGCGTACGGCGCCTTGTCCTCGTAGTCCCTGTCCACGACGAGGCCGTTGTCGCGGCCGATGTCCATGCCGGCATACGTCGAGAACGCGACGGGGACCGTTCGCGGGATCCTGCCCCCGCCCACCTGCTCGCCGCCCACCCACAGCGTGACCATGCCGCCGGTGCCGGGCTTGTTCTGGTCGGCCTCGAAGAGCATCTTCACGGTGACGTCGCCCGTGGGCAGCGGTGACGTCGACACCTGCCGGCTGGACTCCACCCCGAGGAACGAGTAGGTGTGGTTGAGGCGGTGCTCGCCGTCGACCCAGAGGGCGAAGCCGCCGATGAAGTCGGCGTTCGCCACGATGACGCCCTCGGCACCGTCGTCGGGCACGTGCAGGTCGGCCTCGATCGCGTAGGAGCGCCCGTAGACGAAGGGGATCATGCCTCGCTGCACGTTCTGCACGTCCCCGGCGAACGCGCGACGGGTGAGGGGCGGCAGCGGCGGCAGGATGCCGTACATCACGCACAGTCCGCCGAGCAGCGGCAGGACGCGGTTGCGTTCGGCCTCCTCCCAGAACAGGGCCTTCAGCTCCTCGAGCTTCTCCGGGTGCTTCTCGGCGAGGTCGTGGGCCTGGGAGAAGTCCTCGGGCAGGTAGTACAGCTCCCACACGTCCTGCTCCGGGTCGTAGACGCCGGGCGCGAACCGGGCCAGCGTCTCGGGCGAGAAGCCCCACGGAACCCGGTCGATCCGCGCGCACGCCCACCAGCCGTCCTTGTAGATGCTCCGGTTGGCGAAGGCCTCGGAGTACTGCACGGTGTGGCGCTCGTCCGCGTCGCGGTCGTCGAAGGTGTAGAGGAAGCTGGTGCCGTCCATGGCCTCCTGGTCGATCCCGTCGACCCGGGTCGGCTCGGGGATGCCGGCGGCCTCCAGCACCGTGGGGGCGATGTCGATGCAGTGGGTGAACTGGCTGCGCACGGCCTGGTCCGGGCTGATCCGGCGCGGCCAGGCGACCACCATCGGGTCGCGGGTCCCTCCGAGGTGGCTGCCGGTCTGCTTGCCCCACTGGAACGGGGTGTTGTTGGCGTGCCCCCACGCGGCCGCGAAGTGCGGTGCCGTGTGGTCGCCGCCCAGGGCCTCGGACCCGCCGTAGCGGTCGATCAGCGCGAGCTGCTGGTCCGCGTCGAGGTCCACCCCGTTGAGGAAGGTCGTCTCGTTGAACGAACCGGTGAGCGTCCCCTCCATGCTGGCGCCGTTGTCGCCCCAGACGTAGAAGACCAGGGTGTTGTCGAGGTCGCCGGCCTGCTCGATGGCGTCGAGGAGCCGACCGACGTTCCAGTCGGCGTTCTCCGAGTAGCCCGCGAAGACCTCCATCTGCCGGACGTAGAGCTTCTTCTGTGCCGGCGTCAGCGAGTCCCACGCCGGGAAGAGGTCGGGGCGCTCGGTGAGCCCGGTGTCCGGCGGGACCAGGCCCAGCTGCTTCTGCCGCTCCAGCGTGTGCTCGCGGTAGGCGTCCCAGCCCTCGTCGAACTGGCCCTTGTACTTGTCGGCCCACTCGGTGGCCACGTGGTGGGGCGCATGGCTGCAGCCGGTCGAGTAGTACATGAACCACGGCTTCTCGGTGTCCTGGGCCCGCACCGCGTGCAGCCACTCGACCGCCTTGTCGGTGAGGTCGTCGGGGAAGTAGTACTGCTCCCCGTCCTTGCCCTCCGGAACGCCGAGGACGGAGTTGTCCTGGGTGATGATCGGGTCGTACTGGCCGGCCGCCCCGGACAGGAAGCCCCAGAAGTGGTCGAAGCCCCAGGACAGCGGCCAGCGGTCGAAGGGGCCTGCGGCGCCCTGGACGTTGTCCGGGGTCAGGTGCCACTTGCCGAACCCGCCGGTGACGTAGCCGTTGTCACGGAGGATCCGCGGCAGGGCCGCGCAGCTCTTCGGCACGGCCGCCGTGTAGCCGGGGAAGGGTCCCGGGTACTCCGCGATCGACCCGAAGCCGACCCGGTGGTTGTTCCGGCCGGTCAGCAGCGCCGCGCGGGTCGGGGAGCACACGGCGGTGACGTGGAAGCGGTTGTAGGTCAGGCCCATTCGTTGCACCCGGGTCAGGTTGGGCGTCTCGATGGCGCCGCCGAACGTGGTCGGGCCGCCGAACCCCGCGTCGTCGATCAGGGCGATGAGCACGTTGGGAGCCCCCTCGGGCGGCCTGACCGGTGCCACGATGGTCCAGTCCGCGATCGAGTCACCCAGGGTGCGCCCGACCATGCCACCGAAGTTCCGGTCGGGGATCGGAAGGACCGTGCGGTCCGGGCTGAACTTGCCCATGGCCTCGGCGAGGGAGTCCTTCAGCGCGCTCATGCCCTCGTGGTCGCCCTGGACGAGGGAGCGGGCCTGGGTGCGGGTCAAGGCGCGTTCGACGGCGAGCCGCTGCTCGTCCTCGAAGACGGCGATGACGCCGGCCGAGCCCGGCGGCAGGTTCTCGCCGACCCGTTCCTGGATCTGCTGCTGGACCCGGTTCCGGGTGAAGCGACCGGCCAGCCAGCCGACGACGCCTCCGGTCGCCACGGTGGTGGCCAGCAGCGCCGGCGCGATGAGGCCCACGGCCAGGCCGACCCCGCCGCCCCACCGGGCGCCGGTGCGGCCGAGGTGGTCCCCGGTCAGCTCGACCGTGACCTGCCCGTCCTCGGCGTGAGTGACCAGGATGACGCCCTCGATCGCCGCCTTCTTCTGGCGCACGTCGGCCACGAGCGCGTCGAAGTCCGCCCTCGCGTCCGCGCTGTCCCGGTAGCCCGCCACCAGCACGTCGGTCACTGTCTTCCCCATCACGTCATCTCCCTCTCGTCCTCAGCTGGTTCAGGCACAGGGCTTCGGCCGCGTCGCATGCGGCGGCACCCCGATGGCGAGGGGCGTTGCCCTCCTCGCGCACCGCGGCATGCTCAGCGTCCTGCCCGGACGTCGTTTCCACGTCACCCTCCCGGGGTGACTCCGACGCGACCATCGGCAGCGCGTGCCGGCCCGCTCCCCGGAGCTCGCCGGCCGGCATACGCGGGCACCCCAGGACGTCTCGTCGATGTCCTGGGGTGCCCGCACCCCCGAGCTCCTTCCGGGCCTCAGACGCTGGTCCCGACTTCCTTGCCGTGCGCGGCGATGCCGTAGATGACGAGGAAGTCGACCACGATCATCGTCAGCGCCCACAGCGGGAAGGCCGGGATGAAGGCGAAGTTCACGAGCGCGCTGATGCCGGCCACCGCGATGCCGGTGATGCGGGCCCACATGCGGCCGGTGAAGAGGCCGAAGCCGGCCACGAGGGCGGCCACACCGACGATCAGGTGTGCCCAGCCCCACCAGGTGTAGTCGACGTGGACGACCAGTCCGTTCTTACCGACGAGGTAGTAGCCCTTGTTGAAGAGGGCCACGAGCCCGGCGATGCCTTGGAAGCAGCCGAGCATGATCAGCATCATCGAGCCGAACAGGACCCAGCCACTCCATCTGTCCTCCGCGGGAACCCCTGATCCCGACCCCTGCGGTATCCGGTTGGCTCCGGTCGCCGGAGTCTGCTGGCGCACGTCGCTCATGATGTTCCTCCAGTTAGACGAGACGTTCTGCCAACTCCACGCTCGCCGCTCCGGATGCGCGGGGCATCATCCTGAACGAGTGATCTAGGGCCCGGCGGGTGCGACGCATCCCACTGGCGACCGGCCCCGACACGTGGTGCGCCGGACGCTCAGGCCGGTCGTCAGGGCCACGGGTCGGTCCCGAGCCGGCGGCGCGCGTCCCGACGACCGGTGTGCCGCTCAGCGTCACGGAATCCGCCGAAAAAACCCGACTCCGGACCTGCCATTGAGCCTTGTATACAGGATACGATCGCCGAACTTCGCTTACCCCCACCATCGGAGCGTGTCATGACAGTTCGGAACGTCTCGACCTCCTCGCCGGCCTGGGCGCGAGCGCGCGCACTGGCCGTCGTGCTTGCGGCCACCTCCCTCGGAGCCGCAGGGTGCTCCGCCGTCGGGCCGAGCGCGAACCACGGCAGCACGGGCGGAACGGCCGCAGGATCGGGCGCGTCCGGTGCCGACAGCTTCGGCTCGCCGGCCGACCCGGGCGCGGTCAAGCAGGGTGGCTCCCTGGTCATGGCTCTCTCGGCGGAGCCGGACAAGCTCGATCCCGCCCTCTCGCGCAGCCTCTACTCGCGCTACGTCTTCAACGCCATGTGCGAGAAGCTCTACGACGTCGACCAGTCCGCCAAGATCGTGCCGCAGCTGGCCACCGCCCTGCCGACGGTCAGCGGTGACGGCAAGACCGTGACGATCTCCGTGAGGACCGGCGTGAAGTTCGCCGACGGCACGCCGTTCGACGCCGCGGCGGTCAAGGCGTCCCTCGAGCGCGACCTCACCCTCAAGGGATCGGGCCGCAAGAGCGAGCTCGGCCCCATCACGGCCGTGGCCGCCAAGGACCCCCAGACGGTGGTCATCTCCCTGTCCAAGCCCTTCGCGCCCCTGACCGCGGCCCTCACCGACCGCGCCGGCATGATCGTCAGTCCCACGGCTGCCAAGCAGCTGGGGTCGAACTTCGCGTCGGCGCCCGTGTGCGTCGGCCCGTTCAAGTTCGCCAAGCGCGTACCGCAGAACTCCATCGACCTGGTCAAGGACCCGAACTACTACGCGGCCGACAAGGTCCACCTCGACAAGATCAGCTACCGGATCATCACCGACGCCAGCATCCGTGCCGCCAACCTGCGTTCCGGTGACGTCATGGTGGCCGACTCCCTGTCGGCGCAGGACGTCCCCGGGCTCAAGCAGGAGAAGTCCCTGCAGGTCCTGCAGTCGCAGTCCCTCGGCTACCAGGGCGTCACGTTCAACATCGGCAACTCCGACGGCGTCGACGCTCCCCCGAGGATGAGGGACACCCCCGAGGCCAAGGACCCCCGGGTCCGCCAGGCCTTCGAGTACGCGATCGACCGCGCCGGCCTGGTGAAGGTCATCTTCAACGACCTCAACACCGTCGCCTGCTCGCCCATCTCGCCGGCCAGCGAGTTCTCCAGCGACGCCGCCCAGAAGTGCACGGCGCACGACCCGGAGAAGTCCAAGGCGCTGCTCAAGGAGGCGGGCGTCCAGACGCCCTTCCCGATCGAGATGATCACCTCCAACAACCCCGACAGCCTGCGGCTCGCCCAGGCGATCCAGTCGATGGTGAAGGAGGGCGGCTTCGACTTGAAGATCAAGCCGGTGGAGTACGCCTCGCTCCTCGACCAGGAGGACCAGGGTCAGTTCAGCCTGCTGCAGCTCGGCTGGTCGGGCCGGATCGACCCGGACGCCAACATCACCAACTTCGTCGGCACCGGGGGCAGCCAGAACGTCTCCGGCTTCAGCGACCAGCAGGTCGACGACCTGCTCGCCAAGGCGAGGCAGACCCAGGACGTGAGCCAGCGACGCGACCTCTACGCCCAGGTGATCGACCGGCTGCACCAGACCGACCCGCTGATCTACCTCTACCGCCAGCGCAACCTGACCGGCGTGTCCAACTCGCTCAAGGGCGTTCAGGTGTTCCCCGACGGTGTCGTCCGGGTCGCCCTCGCCGGGATGGCCAAGTAGTCGTCGTGCGTCGCTACCTGTTCCACCGGGCCTGGCAGTCGCTGGTGACGTTGCTGCTCGCCACCGTGGTCGTCTTCCTCGGTGTCCGGGCCCTGCCCGGGGATCCGGCCCTCGCCCTCGCGGGCGAGGACCGGACCCCGCAGGCGCTCGCCGCGATCCGCGCCGAGTACGGCCTCGACCAGTCCCTGCCCGTGCAGTTCTGGCGCTTCGTCACCCATGCCCTGCAGGGGGACCTGGGCATCTCGGTCCGGACCGGTGAGTCGGTCAGGTCGATGCTCGCCACGGCCATCCCCGTCACGGTGGAGCTGTCGCTGCTCGCCATCGGCATCGCCGTGGTGCTCGGCGTCGGGGCGGGCGTCGTCGCCGCGGTGCGTCGCGGCCGCCCGTCCGAGTGGGTCGCCAACGCGTTCGCGCTCCTCGGCCTGTCCGTCCCGCACTTCTGGCTGGGACTCATCGCCATCCTCTACCTGTCGGTGGCGACGGGCCTGTTCCCCGCGTCGGGCTTCGTGCCGCTCGGGGAGAGCGTCACGGACAACCTCCACCACGTGATCCTCCCGGCCGTCATCCTCGGGACGGGGCTGTCGGCGGTCATCATGCGCCAGACGCGGTCCTCCATGCTCGACGCGCTCTCGACCGACTACGTCCGCACGGCGGAGGCCAAGGGCCTGAGCCCGAGGGCCGTCATCGGACGGCACGCACTGCGCAACAGCCTGATCGTCGTCGTCACCATCGTCGGCCTGCAACTCGGCGGACTCATCTCCGGGGCGGTGGTGACCGAGCAGATCTTCGGGCTGCCCGGCTTCGGCAAGATGACGATCGACGCCGTCTTCCAGCGCGACTACCCCGTGATCCAGGCCGTCGTCCTCGTCACGGCGACCTCGTACATCGTCATCAACTTCGTGGTCGACCTGCTCTACTCGCTCATCGACCCCAGGGTTCGCATCACCGGAGAGACCTCATGAGCGTCGACACCGCCCTGACCGTCGGGTCGGCCCCACGCGTCGAACGCGGCCAGCGCTCACGCGTGCTGCGCCGGCTGCGCCGCAACCCACTGGCCGTCGCGAGCTTCACGGTGCTCGCCGTCGCCGTCGTGGTGGCGGTGGTGGCGCCGTGGGTCGCCCCCTACGCCCCCGAGCACACCGACTTCTCCAACACGCTGGCGCCACCGGGGACCCCGGGCCACCTGCTCGGCACCGACGACCTGGGCCGTGACGTCCTGTCGCGGATCATGCTGGGAGCCAGGGCCTCGCTGGAGGTCGCCCTGCTGGCGGTGCTGACCGCCCTGCTGGTCGGGGTGCCGCTCGGGCTCGTGGCGGGCTACTTCCGAGGGGCCGACTCGGTGATCTCCCGGGTCACCGACCTGCTCCTCGCCTTCCCGTTCCTCATCCTGGCCGTCGGCCTCGCGGCCATCCGCGGTGCCAGCCTCGCCAACGCGGCGCTGGCCATCGGCATCGCCCAGATCCCGGGCGTCATCCGCGTCGTGCGCTCGGACGCGCTGCGGCTCAAGTCGCTCGACTTCGTCGCCGCGGCGGTCGTGCACGGGGCGAGCGACCTCTGGGTCCTGGCCCGGCACATCCTCCCGAACGCCACGTCCGTGGTGCTGGTGCAGGCCACCGTCGCGATCCCCGCCGCCATCCTCGGCGAGGCCGTGCTGTCGTTCCTCGGCCTCGGCATCCAGCCGCCGTCACCGAGCCTCGGCACGATGCTGGCCAACGCGCAGCAGTTCGCAGCCCGGGCACCGTGGGCCGCGGTCCTGCCCGGCGTGGCGATCATGGTGCTCGCACTGGCGTTCAACGTGTTCGGCGACAGCCTGCGCGACGCCCTCGACCCGAAAGCGAGTCGCCGATGACCGCGACCACAGACGCCGTTGACGCCACCGCTCAGCTCGAGAGCCGTCCGGTCCTGGACGTCAACGGGCTCACGGTGACCTTCCGCACCGAGGTGGGCTCGGTCTCCGCCGTGGACCACGTCGACCTGCGGGTGGCCCCCGGCGAGATCGTCGGCATCGTCGGCGAGTCGGGGTGTGGCAAGAGCGTCACGGCGATGAGCCTGGCCGGGCTGCTGCCACGCAGCACCCGCGTCGAGGGGTCGGTGCGGCTCGACGGTGTCGAGCTCGTCGGGGCCAAGCCCAGCGCCCTGCGCGGGGTCCGCGGCCGCGACATCGCCTACATCTTCCAGGAGCCGATGAGCTCGCTGAACCCCGTCCTGACGGTGGGCCGGCAGGTCGTCGAGGTGCTGCAGGCGCACGAGCGGCTGAGCCGTCGCGAGGCGCTGGAGCAGGCGGTCGAGCTGCTGACCGTGGTGGGGATCCCGTCCCCCCGCGAGCGCATCAAGCACTACCCCCACCAGCTCTCGGGCGGCATGCGCCAGCGCGTCATGATCGCGATGGCGGTCGCCTGCCGGCCGAAGGTCCTCGTGGCCGACGAGCCCACGACCGCGCTCGACGTCACGGTTCAGGCGGGCATCCTCGACGTGCTGCGCGGCCTGCGCGACCGGTTCGGCACAAGCATCCTCGTCATCACCCACGACCTCGGCGTCATCGCCGACGTGGCCGACCGCGTCATGGTGATGTATGCCGGTCGCGTCGTCGAGAGCGCCACCGTCCACGAGCTCTTCGCGCGCCCCCAGCACCACTACACGGCGGGCCTGCTCGCGGCCTCGCCGCGCCCCGGCCACCACGCGGGGACGCACCGGCTGCAGGAGATCCCCGGTCTCGTGCCGGTCCTCGAGGTGCAGCCTGATGCCTGCACCTTCGCCGATCGCTGCCCCGCCGCCTCGGAGCGGTGCAGCACCTCGGCCCCGCCCTTCGCCGCGCTGCCCGACGCGCTGCCCGACGCGCTGCCCGACGCACCGTCGGAGGGCTCCGGCGCGGGCCCGTGCACGACCGAGCACCGGGTCGCGTGCTGGCACCCCCGCGGCGAGGCCGCCCGACCGACACGCCAGGAGTCTCGATGAAGCCCGCATCCGTGGAGACCGCCCCGAGCGGGTCCCAGTCCACCACCACCGGCCCGGGTGAGCCGGTGCTCGAGCTCGACGAGCTCGTCATGCACTTCGGTCCCGTCCGCGCCGTCGACGGCGTGTCCCTGCGCATCAGGAAGGGCCAGGTGACCGCCCTCGTCGGCGAGAGTGGCTCGGGCAAGTCGACGGTGGGCCGCTGCATCGTGCGCCTCGTGGAGCCGAGCGCCGGCACGGTGAGGCTGGGAGGCACGGACATCACCCACCTGTCCCGCAAGGAGCTGCGCGAGCACCGCCGCGACGTCTCGATCGTCTTCCAGGACCCGGCAGGCTCCCTCGACCCGCGCATGCTCGTCGGCGAGGTGGTCGGCGAACCGCTCCGCCTTCAGGCCACGCGCTCGAACCGGCGCGAGCGGGCCGAGCGGGTCAAGGAGAGCCTGCGCCGGGTCGGGCTGCGTCCCGAGGTGGCCGAGCGCTACCCGCACGAGCTGTCCGGAGGGCAGCGCCAGCGGGTGAGCCTGGCCCGGGCGCTGATGTCCGAGCCGAGCCTGCTCGTGGCGGACGAGCCGACGAGTGCCCTCGACGTGTCGGTCCAGGCCGCCGTGCTCAACCTGCTGGCCGACCTGCAGCGCGACATCGGGTTCGCGTGCCTCTTCATCACGCACGACCTGTCGGCCGTCGAGTACCTCGCCGACGAGATCGCCGTGATGTACCTGGGCCAGCTCGTCGAGGTGGGCACCCGCGAGGAGATCTTCGCCCACCCCCGGCACCCGTACACCCAGGCGCTGCTGTCCGCCGCGCCCGTCGCCGACCCAGCGCGGCAGCGGGCGCGCACGCCCGTGCTGCTCGGTGACGACCTCCCCTCGGCCATGGACCCGCCGTCGGGCTGCCGCTTCCACACCCGCTGCCCCGTGGCGGTGCCGCGGTGCGCCGAGGAGGTCCCGGCGCTGCGCACGGTCGGCGACGGCGGCACGGTGGCCTGCCACCTCGTGGCGCAGGACGGGACCGGACCCGACATCCGCAGCGACGCAGCAGCGTCGGCGACCAGCCCGACGACACCAGCCGCCTCGGCGACCTCGACGACCTCGACGACCTCGACGACCTCGACCACGGAAAGCCTCACATGACTTTCACTACCCGACCCACCCTCGAGGGCACCTTCGGCATGGTCTCCTCCACGCACTGGCTCGCCTCGCAGTCGGCCATGCGCGTCCTCGAGCTCGGGGGCAACGCGTTCGACGCGGCGGTCGCCGCCGGCTTCGTCCTCCACGTCGTCGAACCGCACCTCAACGGTCCTGGAGGCGAGGTCCCGGCGGTCATCGCCACCGCCGAGGACCCCGCCCCCCGGGTGCTGTGCGGCCAGGGGCCGGCGCCCGCAGGTGCCACCATCGAGCACTACCGGTCCGAGGGGCTCGACCTCATCCCCGGGTCGGGGCCGCTCGCGGCAGCGGTTCCCGGCGCGGTCGACGCCTGGCTGCTCCTGCTCCGCGACGAGGGCACCATGAGCCTCGCGGAGGTGCTCGAGCCGGCCATCGGCTACGCCCGGCACGGCCACCCGCTCCTCGAGCGGGTCTCCGCCACGATCGAGACGGTGCGCGAGCTGTTCGAGAGCGACTGGTCGACTTCCGCCGACCTGTGGCTGCGCGGCGGTGAGGCCCCCCGCCCGGGCGCCCTCTTCGTCAACCCGGCGTATGCCGGCACCCTGGAGCGCCTGGTCGCCGAGGGTCGCGCGGCCGGTGGCGGACGCGAGGAGCAGATCGACGCAGCCCGCCGGGCGTGGAGCCAGGGTTTCGTGGCCGATGCCGTGGACACCTTCTCGCGCAAGGCGTTCCGCGACTCGAGCGGGGAGGCGCACGGGGGTCTGGTCACCGGGGCCGACATGGCGGCGTTCTCGGCGACGTGGGAGGCGCCGGCCACGGTGGACTTCCAGGGCTACACCCTCGCCAAGACGGGACCGTGGGGCCAGGGCCCGGTCCTGCTGCAGAGCCTGCGCCTGCTCGAGGCGCTCGACGACCCCGCGGCGCTCGACCCCTCGACCCCGCACGGCATCCACTGCGTCACCGAGGCCCTCAAGCTCTCCTTCGCCGACCGGGAGGCGTGGTACGGCGACGTCGACGTCCCGATCGGGACGCTGCTGTCGAGGGAGTATGCCGCCGAGCGCGTCGCGCTGATCGGTGACCGCGCGTCCACCTCGCTCCGTCCCGGGAGCCCGGACGGCCGCGAGCCGGTGCTCGCGGCATACGCCAGGTTCGGCGACGAGCGCCCGGTCGCGTCGGTCGACGCCACGACGGGCGAGCCCACGGTCGCCCCGACGGGGGTGACGCGCGGCGACACGTGCCACGTCGACGTCGTCGACCGGTGGGGCAACATGGTGTCGGCGACGCCGAGCGGTGGCTGGCTGCAGAGCTCGCCGACGATCCCGGAGCTCGGGTTCTGCCTCGGCAGCCGGATGCAGATGTTCTGGCTCGAGGAGGGCCTGCCCTCCTCGCTCGCGCCCGGCCGGCGGCCGCGCACGACCCTCACGCCCACCCTGGTGCTGCAGGAGGGCCGGCCGGTGATGGCCTGCGGCTCCCCCGGCGGCGACCAGCAGGAGCAGTGGCAGCTGGTCTTCCTGCTCAGCCACCTCGTGCAGGGCAAGAGCCTGCAGGAGGCGATCGACGCGCCCTCCTTCCACACCACGAGCCTGCCGGCGTCCTTCTACCCGAGGGAGGCCGAGCCGGGGGTGCTGGTCATCGAGGAGCGGGTCGGGCCGCAGGGCGTGGCCGAGCTCGAGGCGCGCGGCCACACGGTCCGCGTGTCGGACCCGTGGAGCCTCGGGAGGCTCTGTGCCGTGACCCGGGACGCCGAGTCCGGGGTGGTCCGGGCCGGCGCCAACCCCCGGGGGATGCAGGGCTATGCGGTGGGTCGGTGACCGACGCCGCAGTCACTCGCGGGTGACGTTCTCGCGCGCCGCGTGGGCGGCGGCGTCGACGTGGGCGCGGGCGGCTGCCTCCGCCTCGTCGGCGTCACCGGCGGCGATGGCGTCGATGAGGCGGATGTGCTCCTTCCAGGAGTGCGGGGCGCGGTCGGCCGCGCCGACGCGGAACACCCAGTGCACGTGGAGGTACATCGAGCTCGCGATCGAGGTCAGCCACCGGTTGCCGCTGATCCCGATCACGGCGAGGTGCAGGGCGCTGTTGAGCTCGGCGACGCGTGACAGGTCGTCCCTGTCGGTGGCGTCACGGGCCTCCTCGAGCAGCCCACGCAGCTCGGCCACCTGCGCCGGCGTCGCCCGCTCGGCCGCCAGCCGGGCGGCGATGGTCTCGAGGGCGGAGCGCACCGCGAAGAGGTCGGCGACGGCGGATGCCTCGGGGGTGGCGACCACGGCACCGCGCCGCGGCATCATCGTGACCAGCCCGTCCGCCTCGACGATGCGCAGCGCCTCGCGCACCGGGTTGCGCGAGACCCCGAAGTCGGCGGCAAGGCGCTCCTCCGTCAGCCGCTCGCCGGGCGGGTAGTCGCCGTTGACGATGCGCCGGCGCAGCTCGTCGAGCACCTGATCGCGCAGCGCCTGGTGCTGGCTCCCGATCGTCCGGGTCTGGCTGACGCTCATGGCCGCTCCCTCTCCAGATGGCCGCCGAGCACCCCGATGTGTCGCCTGATTCGACCATGTACACCGTATACGAAAGACACTTCATGCCATTGCTTTTCGACAATGCCACCGGCACGGTCGGCGGTCTGGCGACAGTCCCGGTCGGGACCTGGGCTCTCGCCGTCAGCCCCGTCGTGCTGCTCCTCGCGCTCGTGCTGTGGGGTCGCTTCTCGACCGTCGTCAACGCCGTCGTCACGGTGCTCTACAGCGCGGTACTGGCGCTGCTGGTCTTCGGTGCCGACCCCCTGACGGTCGGGGTCGGCCTCGGCAAGGGCGCCTGGGTGGGGATCTGGATCCTCTACGTCATCTGGCCGGCGCTGCTCATGCACCACCTCGCCTCGCACGTGGGGATGGCCTCGCTCGGTCGTGCGTTGTCGACGCTCCTGCCGCGCCGCACGGAGAACGTGCTCCTGCTCGCGTGGGTGCTGCCCTCGTTCATCCAGGGCGTCTCGGGGTTCGGCACGCCCATCGCCGTGGCCGCACCGCTGCTGGTCGCTCTCGGCATCAGCAAGGCGCGAGCCGTGGCCCTGCCGCTCATCGGCTACCACTGGGCCGTCGGATTCGGCTCGATGGGCTCCTCCTTCTACATGGGGGCGCTGACGGCACACCTGCACCCGCTCGAGCAGGGCGAGTATGCCGCGGCCTCGGCGATCGCCCTCGGCATCAACGCCGTGCTGGCCGGGGCGCTCGTGGCCGTGATGGACGGTGGCTGGCGGGGGCTGGTCGAGGGCCGGCGGATGCTGCTCGTCGTGGGGCCCGTGATGGCGCTGGTCCAGGCGGGGGTCGCCGGGCTGGAGCCCGGGATCGGCGCCCTGTGCGCCGGAGCCTCCGGAGTCGCCATGGTCATGCTGCTGCGACGCTGGCCCGGGCGCTCCACCGTCGGCCGCGGCGCAGCATCGGCCGCCTCGGTGGACGTCCGCCGGTCGGACGAGGTGCCGGTCGGCCAGCGCGCTGCCTCACGCGCCCCGGAGGGGCAGGCCCAGCTCGGCCCGGCCGCGGGCCCCTCGCCGGCGCCCTCCGACGAAGGGGTGGCCACGCCCGAGCAGGATCACACCGTCGAGCGGGCTCGCGCGGCTGCCGTCCCGTACGCCCTTCTCGCGCTCGTGGCCCTGGCCATCTTCCTGCCGCCGGCCCTGCGGTCGTGGGCCAAGTCGCACCTGCTCGTGGGACCGTCCTTCCCGGCCACGACGACCTCGCTCGGGACCACGAACCCGGCAGTGGAGCTCTACAACCCGCTCGCGCTGCTGGGGCACCCGGGGACCATCCTGCTCATCGCGTGCGCGGGCAGCGTCGCCGTCTGGTGGCGCAGCGGGGCCTGGTCGCCGCGCGCCTGGGCGCCGGTCTGGCGAGGCACGGTGAGGCAGGCGTGGAAGTCCTCGCCGTCCGTGGTGCTGCTCGCATCGGTCGCGGGGGTCCTCGTCGACAGCGGGATGGTGCGCGTCGTCGCCCAGGGCGCAGCCGCTGCGACCGGGTCCGCCTATCCCGCCATCGCGCCCCTGGTCGGTGCCCTGGGTTCCTTCATCACCGGCTCGACGACCAGCTCCAACGCGCTCTTCTCGTCCCTGCAGGCGGACATCGCCCACCTGGTCGGCGACCGGCCGGCGGACCTGCTGGCGGGTCAGCTCGCGGGCGGCAACATCGGCAACTCGCTGGCTCCGGTCGTCATCGTCCTCGGACTCACGGCCGTGGGGGCTGCCCGACGCGCTGGGGACGTGCTCCGCATGACGCTGCTGCCGGCCGCCGTGCTGCTCGTGTCAGCGATGGCGACCACGTGCGTACTCGTGGCCCTGCACTCGTGACGGGTCGAACCGCCCAGCGGACGCTGTCGCGCTGCCGAGCAGGACGGCGCCCGTCCGGTGGCGCCGGGCGCGCCGGCGGGCCCGGACGCGTACGCCGGCTCAGTCGTCGCTGACCGCCGTGACGGGGTCACCCGCCGTGTCGCCGGTGGCGGCCCTGCCGACCTCGCTCTCCCCGGCAGCGGCCTCCTGCGCCGCCTCGGCGGGGGACGAGCCGCGCCGGCCGAGGGCGATGGCCGCGGACGAGGCCGCGGCGCCGAGGGCCAAACCGCCCAGGGCCCACCCGGGACCCCACTCCTCACGGCCCAGGGCCGCATCGACGGACACCTCGCCGGGACCGGCGTCGATGAGCGCCACCAGCGCCGCGATCAGGACCGCGTTGTACTCCCACCCGCCTTCGGTGACCCACACCCCCTTGGGCCTGTGGACCTTCCAGATGGCGGTCAGCATCGTGCCGATGAGGCTCGAGGCGGCCAGTGGGGTGGCAGCCCCGGCCAGGAGCAGCGCGCCGCCCGCAGCCTCGGAGACCCCGGCCGCGATGGCGTTGGGTCGGGCGGGCTTCATCTTCAGGGCGCCCATCATCTGCTCCGTGCCCTCGAGGCCGGGGCCGCCGAACCAGCCGAACAGCTTCTGGGTGCCGTGCCCGACGAACAGGCCTCCGATGACCGCGCGGGCGGCCAGTCTTCCGATCTTCATGGTTCACGGGTACCCGGGCCTGCTGCCGGCAAACCCGGGCCGAACCGTCGGAAAATCGGCGCGGACGGCACCGTTGCGGGCCGTGAGGCGGGGGGTATGTGAAGCGAAGCCGCGCAGCCGGGGAGCGGTTCAGCAGAGACACCCGTGAGTGCTGATCCGGCCCTCGCGTCCCGTAACATACCGCTGACGAAGGCTCCTGAGATGTCAACTGACGTGCACCTTCAGTCCTGGAAGACAGAGGTGCCGCTGAGATGAACCGCCTGCAGGAAGGGTTCGTGCTCGGCGACCGCTACCGCCTCGACCACCGGATCGCCTCCGGTGGCATGGCTGACGTCTGGGCGGGCACCGACTCGGTGCTCCAGCGCGAGGTCGCGGTCAAGATCATGCGTCCCGACGTCGACCACGAGCGTCTCTTCGCCCTTCGCTTCCGCGACGAGGCCGTGCACTCGGCCGCGCTGCTCCACACCAACATCGCGACCGTCTTCGACTACGGCGAGGACGACGGCCTGGCCTACCTCGTCATGGAGCTCGTCACGGGCGAGCCGCTGTCGGCGATCCTCAACGAGCGCGGGGCCCTGCCGCCGGGCGAGGTCCGCTCGATCCTCGGCCAGGCGGCGCTCGCGCTCGGTGTGGCGCACGAGGCCCGCGTTGTCCACCGGGACATCAAGCCGGCCAACATCATGGTCCGCGACGACGGGCTCGTGAAGCTCACCGACTTCGGCATCGCTCGTGCGCTCGACGCGTCCGGCCACACGCAGCACGGCGAGATGCTCGGCACCCCGAACTACATCAGCCCGGAGCAGGCCCTCGGGCACGCCGCGACCGGCGCGAGCGACCTCTACGCGCTCGGCGTCGTCGGCCACGAGATGCTCTCGGGCAAGCGCCCCTTCGACCGGGGCACCCCCATCGCGACGGCGCTCAGCCACGTCAACGAGCCCACGCCGCCGCTGCCCGACGACGTGCCGGCCGACCTGCGCGACCTCATCAACGAGTGCCTCGAGAAGGACCCCGAGAAGCGCCCGGCCAACGCCGCGGCCGTCGCCGTCCGGCTCGGCCTCGGCGACCAGGAGCTGCGGGGCCTGGCGCTCGGACTCGCGACCGCGATCAACGGGTCGCCGGCCGAGATGCTCGACGAGGTCGACGAGCTCGAGGGTGAGGTGGCCGAGCGGCACCAGGTGCACGACGACGAGCTCGGAGCCACCCAGGCCATGCCGTCCAGCCTGGTCGACTGAGCCGCTCTCTCCGGGTCCCCGCCGGCCCGGACGCGCCCCGCGCGTCGCAGCGCTGACGTACGTCGCCACCGCCGCCTACGCTAGGTGGATGGCGACCCTGCCACTCTTCCCGCTCGGCACCGTGCTCATGCCCGGTGCGCGGCTGCCGCTGCAGATCTTCGAGCCGCGCTACGTACAGCTGCTCCACGACCTCATCGAAGGGCAGGACGAGCGCTCGCCGGTCTTCGGCGTCGTGGCGATCCGCGAGGGCTTCGAGGTCGGCGAGGACGGCGTCCTTGCCCTGCACTCGATCGGCTGCGGAGCCCTGGTCACGCAGGCCGCGGCCCTCGAGGGTGAGCGCTTCCTCGTCGTCTCCGAGGGGATCGACCGCTTCCGGGTCGACTCGATCGACGAGTCGGCCGGTACTCCCTACACGACCGCGAACATCACCTGGCTCACCGAGCCCGACGGCGACCCGGTGACTGTCCGCGAGCTCGCCGCCCGTCTGCGTGCCGAGCTGGTGGCGTTCGCGGCGGTGACCGACGAGGAGCCGGAGCTGCCCGACGACGACCGCGCCCTGGCGTATGCCGTGCCGGACACCGTGAGCCTCGACGTGGCCGACCGCCAGCGCCTCCTCTCGAGCCGCGACACCGAGTCGCGCCTGCGCCTGGCCCTCTCGCTCGTGAAGCGTGAGCGCGAGTTCGCGTCGGCGCTCGGTGCCGTCGCCCCGCCCTCGGCGCCACCCTTCAACCTCAACTGAGCCGGGCGGCATACGGCCTCGGGTCGGGACGGTTGACGGGACGTCGGCGCGTCGGGGCCTCGAGCTGAGCACGAGTCGGGGTGTCCCCGACCGCGAGGTCCCGTCATCCGTCCCGCGGCGGGGTCAGCGCAGGGTGGCGACGACCTCGGCGGTGACGACCCACGTGGCGAGCGCGCAGACCACGACGTAGGAGAGGTTCCACAGCGCCCGCGGCACGGGCGTGAGCGCGGCGAGGACTGCGGGGTCGCTGCTGCGGCTGTGGTCGCGGAGCACCGCCCCGAGGTGGCGCCACGCCCCCACGACGAGGACCACGCCGAGGCCGACGAGCACCTGCGTCTGCAGGGCGTCGTCGCGCCACCACCACAGCGCCGCCGACCCGGCGATCGCCGCGACCATGACCAGGGCCGTGAGCACCGAGCGCACGCGCACGAAGGCGAACAGCAGGACGCCGAGACCGACGGTCAGCACGGGGGCGGCCCAGCCGCGTCCGGCAGCCCAGACCATGAGGGCGCCGAGCAGCGCCGGCATCGGGTAGCCGGACCACGTCGACGCGATGCGGCCGGGGCCACGCGGACGACCGCGCGTCACGGCGTGCCCGGACATGTCCCCGCGCAGCGCGAAGCCGGTGAACTGCCGCCCGACGAGGATGCCGACGACGGCGTGGCCGAGCTCGTGCACGAGGGTGACCGTGAGGCGCACGACCCGCCACAACGGCCGGACGGCCACGAGCACCAGCGCGACGGCGAGGACCAGCACCAGCCGCGGCGACGTGAGCGCGACGTCGCCGGCTGCCGGGACCACGCGGTCGCGGACCGCCTCGAACCACTGCACGGACGCAGAACCTAGCCGACCCGCCTGTGCCGCGCGCGTCCCCCGTGGAGGCCTCAGCCAGGCGGTGGGACGGGGTGGCGGGAGGTCAGCACCTCGAGCAGCAGCCGGTGCAGCGGCACGTCGACGCCGACCTCGCCGGCGAGCCGGACGACCGCGCCCGTCCACGCGTCGAGCTCGGACGGCCGGCCCTCGAGGAGGTCGCGCTGGAGCGAGGTGGTCGCGTCGGCCGGCTGGTCGTCGACGAAGGCCATCGTGCCCTCGACCACCCGCGGAGGCAGCCGTATGCCGCGTGCCCGGGCCAGCGCCTCGACCTCGCGCATCGCGTCCTCGAGCAGGATCCGGCTCGACGGCTTGGAACGCAGCTGCCCGATCGTCGCGTCGAGCGCGGCGCCGAGGCTGCCGAAGGGGACGACGAAGAGCATCTTCGACCAGAGCTCGGCCCAGATGTCGTCCGGGCCGGGAGACGCCGCCCCCGACGCCGTCACCGCCTCCCGGAGCCGTGCCACCCGCTCGGACGGGACGCCCGCGCTGGCACCGGACGCCGGCGCCCACTCGTCGAAGACGAGTGAGGCGGGCCCACCGGCGTGGGTCACCCGGCCGGGTGCCTCGATGTAGGCGAAGATCTTGGCGATGCCGGGGAGCACGGCCGAGCGTCCCACTGCGGCCGCCGTCTGGTCGGGTGCCTCGACCCCGTTCTGCACCGTGATGACGCCCGTGTGCGGCCCGACGAGGGCGGGCAGCTTCTCGAGCACCGGCGGCAGCTGCCACGTCTTGACCGCCAGCAGCACCGCGTCGACCTGGCCGATCGAGGCGAGGTCGTCGGTGACCTGCGCGGGCCGGACCGTGAAGTCGCCGGCCACGCTGGTGACGACCAGCCCATGGTCGCGGATGGCCTCCAGGTGGGGGCCGCGCGCCAGGAACGTGACGTCGTGCCCGGACGCCGCGAGCCGCCCGCCGAAGTAGCCGCCGATCCCTCCCGTGCCGAGCACTGCGATGCGCATGGCGTGCCTCCTCGTCGCTCCTGCCCTGACGCCGGTGGTGCGACGGCCGCCGACCACAGCCACCCCAGCGCGAGGCCTGTTCACCCCATCATCGCGCCGGCGAGCGGCCTTCGGGTGGCGTCGCCCGAACCCACTCGGCGCCGCTCCGGCTGAGCCTTGTGGACGCATACGGGTAGGGAGACGTACGAGCGCGAACGACACCAGCGAGCAGGAGGACCGGCGTGGCCAAGCAGCGAGCCGTCGAGCGGGGACGTCTCGGCGCCTGGCTGCTCAAGTGCAACCCCGCCCTGTGGGACCTGCCCGGCCTTCTCGCCTCTGGGCAGGACCGGCTCACGTCGTGGGCCGTGCAGCCCGGCTACCGCGCGCGGCTCGTCGCGGCCGGAGACCCGGTGCTCTTCTGGGTGTCGGGCGGCAGCAGGCAGGGCCTGCAGCGCGGCATCTGGGGGCTCGGGCACGCGACGTCCGAGGTGGAGCCGTGGGCAGAGACGGAGCAGGGGCGGTGGCGCAGCGCGTCGGCCTCGCACGCCGTCCGCGCCCGCGTCGAGGTGGACGTGCGGCTGCTCGACGAGCCGGTGACCGACGACGAGCTGCGCGCGGCCGGGATCGACGCCTTGGAGGTGCAGCGCCAGCCGTTCATGGCCAACCCGTCGTTCGTCAGTCGCGCGGAGCTGGACGACCTGCGCCCGCTGCTGCCGCCGTGGCCCGGGCCGCCGCAGGGCGACGCGGTCGACGAGGGCCGCCCATGAGGGTGCTCGTGCTGTCGGACACCCACAGCCCGCGGCGCTGGAAGGGCTGCCCGCCGGCGCTGCTGCCGCAGCTCGAGGCCGCGGACGTCGTCCTGCACGCCGGAGACGTCTGCACGCCCGACGTGCTCGAGCTCCTCGCGACCTTCGCGCCGGTGCACGCGGTCATGGGCAACAACGACGTGCCCGAGGTCGCCGAGTGGGGCGCGCCCGAGACGCTCGAGCTGACCCTCGAGGGCGTCCGCGTCGGCATGATCCACGACAGCGGGCAGCGCGAAGGGCGCACGGCACGGCTTCGGCGCCGCTTCCCGACCGCCGACCTCGTCGTCTTCGGTCACTCGCACATCCCGCTCGACGAGACGGGCGACGGCGTGCGCATCCTCAACCCCGGCTCACCCACGGACCGCCGCCGCCAGCCGGCCGGCACGTATGCCGTGCTCGACCTGCACGACGGCAGGCTCGCCGACGCGCGCATCCAGCAGCTGCCCACCTGACGGCGGTCACCGACCGCCGAAGGTCTCCATGAGGATCTCGCGCTCGCCCTCCGTGAGGTTGGTCGCGATGAGCTTGCTGTGCATCCAGTGGAAGCGCTCGCCGACCCGGTCGAGGTCGCCCTGCTCGGTGACCACGAAGAGGGCCGAGGTGCCCGGCGTGACCTCCTTGCGGATCGTCGTCAGCTGCTCCTTGCTGATCCCGGCGTCCTGGGTCATCTTGCTGATCGCGCCGATCGAGGCGCCGACGACGCCGCCGACGACGGGGACGAGGAAGAGCGCACCGGCCAGCACTCCCCACAGGGCCCCCCAGCCGGTGCCCCGCCACTTCTCCTCGTTGCCGTGGGTGGTCTTGGGCCGGTCCTGGCCCTCGGGCCACGTCACGACCGCGTGGTCGATGATCTTGATGATCCCCTCGGCCTCGCACTGCTTGAGCACGTGCTCGGCCTGGGCGGCTCCGTCCGGGTCGTCGAACTTCCACACTGTGAAGGCGGCCATGTCATGCTCCTCTGCGCTCGCCACCGGCCGGTCGGCCGTGTGCCCACGCCTTCACCCTGCTCCGGACGAACCCGCTGATCGTCCCCCTCGCGGGGTGAGGTTTGCGGAGCCGCTCACCAGCCCCAGGAGCCGGGGCCGCCCTTGAAGGGCCCGACGACCCGATCGGTGATCCACCCGCCGTAGAAGCCGCCGTCCTGCGGCCGCACCCGCTCACCGTCGACGAAGCACGCGTCCACGAGCCCCGGCATGACGGCGACGTGACCGGCCAGGACGGCATACGTCGGCACCGGGTCGGGGTAGGTCCACGCCGCCCGGGTGGCGCGCCGCCCACCGCCGACGACGTCGAAGTACGCGGCGCGTCCCTTCCACTCGCACACCGTGCTGCCCTCGACGGGCACGAGCGCCCCGTCGACGAAGGCGTCGAGCGGCAGGTAGTAGGTCGGTGGGTGGCTGGTCTCGAGGACGCGCAGCGAGGACCGGGTGCGCGCCACGACCTCGCCGCCGAGGTGGACCTCGACGAGCTCGTCACTGGGGTCGACGGCCGGCGGGCGGGGGTAGTCCCACACGGACTCCTGCCCCGGCCCCGCCGGGAGCGGCACCGGGCGGCTCACCGGCGCACCCCGCAGATCTCCTCGAGCCCGCTCGCCAGACGCTCGATGTCGTCGGCGTTCGTGTAGGGCGCGAGCCCCATCCGCAGGCCACCGGTGGCGCCGAGGCCGAGGTGGTGGCTGCACTCCCACGCGTAGAAGTGGCCGGCGGGCGCGTTGACGCCCCGCTCGGCCAGTCCCGCCCGCAGCTCCTGCGGGTCGTGGCCCTCCACGGTCACGAGCAGCGTCGGGGTGCGCCGCTTCGCGTTGGAGTATGCCGTCAGGCCGGGGATCGCGCGCAGCCGCTCCTCCAGCGTGGCCAGCAGGGCGTCCTCGTGCTCCTCGAGCGCCGCGAAGGAGGTGACGAGGCGCTCGCGCCGGGGATGGGTCGGGTCGGTGAGGGCCAGGTCGGCGAGGAAGTCGACCGCGGCGGTCGTGCCGGCGAGCAGCTCGTAGGGCAGGGTGCCCAGCTCGAACCGCTCGGGGACCGCGTCGGAGGAGGGCAGCAGCTTGTCCGGGTGCAGCGTCTCGAGGAGCGACGGTGAGGCTGCGAGCACGCCGTGGTGCGGTCCGAGGAACTTGTAGGGCGAGCAGACCCAGAAGTCGGCGCCGCTCGCCGGCACGTCGGTGAGCACGTGCGCGGTCGCGTGCACGCCGTCGACCCACAGCAGCGCCCCGGCGGCGTGAACGACGTCGGCGATGGCCGGGATGTCCGGGCGGGTGCCGATGAGGTTGGACGCGGCGGTGACGGCCACGAGCCGGGTGCGCTCGCCAACGACCGCCTCTACGGCGTCCGGTGGGAGCTCACCGGTCGCCGGGTCGAAGTCGACCCAGCGGACCATGGCGCCGGTCGCCTCGGCGGCCAGCACCCAGGGTCGGACGTTGGCGTCGTGGTCGAGGCGGCTGACGACGACCTCGTCGCCGGGCGCCCAGTCCTTGGCGAGCGTGCGGGCGAGGTGGAAGGTGAGCTCGGTGGCCGAGCGCCCGAAGACGATCCCGGCAGGGTCGACGTTCAGCAGGTCGGCCATGGCCGCGCGCGCCTCGACGACGACGCGGTCGGCCCGGCGCTCGGCCGGGGTCACGGCGCCGCGGTTGGAGATTGCCGAGGTCAGCGTCTCGACGACGGCCGTCGCGACCGTGTCGGGGACCTGGGACCCGCCGGGGCCGTCGAAGTGCGCCGCGCCCTCCCGCAGTGCCGGGAAGTGCCAGCGGATGCGGTCGACGTCGTAGGAGGAGGAGCCGAGGTGTGCCATGGCTCCATCTTGACCGAGGGGCGGCCGGTTCGACCGTTCGGCACCCGGCGAGCGGTCGACCGGCCTACCGTCGACGGGAGGGGTGGTCGTACCGATGTGCTTCCGCACCCCACTGCGAGGAGTGACCATGACCCGCCCTCTCCTGCTCGTCGTCGATCCCGACCTGGACGCCCTCGCCCGTACGGAGGCGGAGCTGGCGCGTCGGTTCGGCGCCGACTTCCGGGTCCGCGGTGAGTCCGACAGCACCGTCGCCCTGCAGCAGCTCGAGCTCGCCGCGACCCGCCGCGACCCCGTCGCGCTGGTCCTTGCCGACCCGTGGCTGCCGGGGCTCACCGGTGCCGAGCTGCTCCGCTCGGTGCGCACCCTGCACCCGGACGCCGCCCGGGCCTTCCTCGTGCCCTGGGGCGCGTGGGCCGACGGCCGCACCGCGGAGGCCATCCTGCGCGGCATGTCGATGGGCGACATCGACTACTACGTGCTGGAGCCGTGGACCTCCCCGGACGAGCTGTTCTGCCGCACGGTCTCGGAGTTCGTCCAGGCCTGGTCGCGCACGGTCGAGAACCGGCGGCGCGAGGTCGTGGTCGTCGGCGCGGCCCGCGACCCCCGCGGGCACGCCGTCCGCACCCTGCTGACGCGCAACGGCATACCGCACGCCTACCTCGACCGCGGGACGCCGGAGGCGGTGGCGGTCCTCGAGTCGGTGGCGGCGCCGGCACCCACCGACCGGGACGGGCCCCTCGTCATCTGGCTCGCCGCGCTCGGCGGACGGGTGCTGCTCGACCCGACCGACGTCGAGATCTGCCAGGCGTGGGGCATCGGCACCGACCTCACCGGACCGGACGGGGCCGAGGTGCGCGAGGTCGACCTGGTCGTCGTCGGCGCCGGACCCGCCGGCCTGGCGGCCGCCGTCTACGGCTCCTCCGAGGGCCTGTCGGTGCTCTGCGTCGAGGAGCTGGCGCTCGGTGGGCAGGCCGGCACGAGCTCGCTCATCCGCAACTACCTCGGCTTCTCGCGGGGGCTCTCCGGCGCCGAACTGGCCCAGCGGGGCTTCCAGCAGGCGTGGGTCTTCGGGGCGAGGTTCGTCCTGACCCGTCGGGTCACCGCGATCGAGCCGCTCGGGCAGGGCGACGGCTTCGTCGTGACGGTCTCCGACGTCGGGCAGGTACGCGCCCGCGCCGTGCTGCTCGCCACCGGCGTGGCCTACCGCCGGCTCGGCGTTCCCTCGCTGGAGGCCCTGACCGGCTCCGGCGTCTACTACGGGGCGAACGTCTCGGTCGCGCACGGCCTGACCGGCGCGCACACCGTCATCGTCGGCGGCGGCAACTCGGCCGGGCAGGCGGCCCTGCACCTGCGGCGGTATGCCGCGGACGTGACCATCGTCATCCGCACCCCCGACCTGTCCGCGACGATGTCGCGCTACCTCATCGACGAGATCGAGGCCTCCGACACCATCTCCGTCGTCGGCAACGCCGACGTGGTCGGCGGGGGTGGCGACGGGTGGCTGTCCGAGGTGGTCATCGCCGACCGGACGACGGGCGAGCGGCGCGCGCTGCCGGCCGACGGCCTCTTCGTCATGATCGGGGCCGAGCCGCACACCTCGTGGCTCCCGGCGGCCGTCGTCCGCGACCGGTGGGGGTTCCTCGTCACCGGCGCCGACCTTCGCGAGACCGGCTCCTGGGCCCTCGAGCGGCCCCCGGGCGCCCACGAGACGTCGGTGCCCGGCCTGTTCGCGGTCGGCGACGTGCGGGCCGGGTCGGTCAAGCGGGTCGCCTCGGCCGTCGGTGAGGGGTCGGTCGTGCTGTCCGAGGTCCACCAGTACCTCGCCCTCCTCGACGCCGGACGCCGCTCGGAACCGTCGGGCCGCTCGGAACCGTCGCGCCCTCCGGAGCCCCCGGACGGCGCGGGAGCGGAGAACGCGCCGAGCGCGTCGAGCACGTCGAGCACGGGAGCCGCCGGTCGCCGTGGCTGAGCAACCTCCCGCCGAACCAGCCGAGCGCACCCCGGCGCCGCCGGTCAGCCACGCCCGGTCGGGGGCCAGGGGGCGCCTCGCGGTGGGAGCCGCCGTGCTCGTGCTGCCGCTCGCCGGTCTCGTGGTGCTCCGGGCCTCGAGCGGCCTCGACCGGCAGTGGCAGCACGACACGACCCACTTCTGGATCGTCTTCGGCGCCGCGCTGCTCAGCGCGGTGACGGCATACGGCACGGGGGCAGCGGCGGTCCGGCGCGGGGACGTCCGCGTCATGTACGTCTCGCTCGCCTTCCTCTCGGCCGCGGGTTTCCTGGGCCTGCATGCCCTCGCCACGCCGCACGTGCTCCTCGACAGCCCGTCCGTCGGGTTCAACGTGTCGACTCCGACTGGCATCGCGCTCGGCTCGCTGTTCGCCGTCGCGTCGGTCCGTGAGGTCGCCGCGGACGAGGCGGCGGCCGAGATGCGCCGGGCGCGCCGGCTGCGGTCGGCGCTCCTCGTCGTCATGGCCGCCTGGGGCGTCGCCTCGCTGCTCCGCCTGCCGCCGTTCGACGTCGGTGTGGGTCCGGAGCGGGGCTCCGGACCGCTGGTCGCCGCGGCGGTGGTCGCCGTCGTCCTCTACGCGGTGACGACGGTGACGTACGCGCGGCTCTGGTGGCGGCGCGGTGGCCTGCTGCCGGCGGCGATGGCCTCCGCCATGGCGCTGCTGGCCGAGGCGATGGTGGCCGTCGCGGTCGCCCCGAACTGGCACCTGTCGTGGTGGGAGTGGCACCTGCTCCTGCTCGCTGCCTTCGCCCTCGTGGCCTGGGGCGCCCAGCAGTCGTGGCACGAGGAGCGGTGGGCCGGCCTCTACACCGCCGACACCCTCGCCGGTCGTCGCGAGATGTCGATCCTCTTCGCCGACCTCAAGGGCTTCACCACCTTCTCGGAGACGCACGACGCGGCCGTCGTGACCGAGATGCTCAACGCGTACTTCACCGTGGCGATCCCGGCGGTGGTCAAGAGCCACGGGGGGACCGTCGACCGGCTCATCGGCGACGCCATCATGGCGACCTTCAACCGGTTGGGTGACCAGCCGGACCATGCGCGCCGCGCCGCGCTGGCCGGCCTGGACCTGCAGGTCGAGACGTCCCGGATCGCCGACGCGCACCCCGGTTGGCCGCGGTTCCGGGTGGGCGTCAACACCGGTGAGGTGGTGGTCAGCGTGCTCGGCAGCGAGGGCGGACGCACGGCCACGGTCATCGGTGACGCCGTCAACGTCGCCTCCCGCATCGAGGGCCAGGCGCCCGTCGGGCGCGTGGCCGTCACCGCCAGCACGCTCGAGGGCCTGCCGGGGGCGGTCACGGAGCCGCTCGGCCCGCTGGAGCTCAAGGGCAAGGACGAGCCCGTCGAGGCCTTCGTCCTCGTGTCGCTTCCGGACCACACGTCCGCGACCTGAGGGACGAGCGCTGACGCACGAGCGCGCCCGCCCGACAGCCCCCTGTCCGGGCGGGCGCGCGGCCCGTGGTGGTAAGTCCGTGGCTCAGTCCGTGACCTTGCCGTCCTCGAAGAGGCGCGGCACGCGGTGGTTGGCCAGGAACCGGTCGTCCGGGTCGTACGCCGACCGGATGCCCTTCAGCTGCACCCAGGTCAGCTCGTCGTAGCCCGTGCGCGGGTCGACGGCGTTCTCGGCGAAGTTGAGGTAGCTGCGGCCGGTCGACCACGGCTCGAGCGAGCCGGTGAGCCGGTGGGCGTCGTGCTGCCCCCGCACCGCCAGCTCCGGCGTCGCCGCGATGGCAACGGCGAAGACGGCGTATGCCGCGTCGATCGTCGCGAGGGCACCGTGGCCCTCGGGGGCCCGGCCGAGGGCACCACCGAGCTGGCGCAGCTCGGTCGACAGGAGCGACGAGCTCGACCCGGGACCGACCTGCTCGAGGAGCGTGTCGATGGTGACGTCGCCGAGCTCGCCGAGCAGCGTGCCGTCCGAGACGGCGGGCGTCGGGCCCTCCGGGTCCAGGTGGAGCCGGGTCAACGACCGGGCGGGCACGCGGCCGAACGTGTCGATCTCCGGGCGCAGGCCGCGCAGCAGCCCGAGGATCGAGCGCGCCTCGTCGTCCGAGCCGAGGACGGCGCCGTCGATGACGACGAGCGACCGGCCGCGCAGCGGCTCGGGGACAGCCGGCAGCGGGGGCACGTCGAGGAACCGGAACGCCGTCGTGACGACATCCGGCGCCTCGGGCGCCCAGTCGGCCCAGCGACGCAGCACGCGCTCGGCCTCGCAGCGGTCCCAGACGAGCATGCCGGCATACGCCGTCTCGATCGGGTAGAGCCGGAACTCGAGCGCCGTGACGACGCCGAAGCTGCCGCCACCGCCGCGCAGCGCCCAGAAGAGCTCGACGTTCTCGGTCGCGTCGGCGCGCACGTGCTCGCCGTCGGCGGTGACGAGCTCGACGGCCGTCAGGCTGTTGGCCGCGAGGCCGAGCTGCCGGGCGTACCAGCCGATGCCGCCGCCGAGGCTGTAGCCGGCGATGCCCACGTCGGGCGAGCTGCCGTGCAGGGCGGCCAGCCCGTGGTCGGCGGCGGGCTCGGTCGCGTCGATCCAGAGGGCGCCGCCCTCGACGCGCGCGATCCGGCGGTCGGGGCCGATGGTCACTCCCCGCATGCGTTCGGTGCGCACCAGGACGACGTCGTCGAGGCCGCGGGCGACGAGCGGGCCGGCGTTGTGGCCGGTGCTCTGCGGCGCGACCCGGAGGTCCGCCGCTGCGGCGGCGCGGACGACGTCCTGCACCTCGGAGGCCGTGCGCGGCAGGGCGACGGCTGCCGGGCGCTGGTCGAGGGCGACGTTCCACGGCATCCGCGCCGCGTCGTAGCCGGGGTCGCCGGGCAGGTGGACCGCACCGTCGCAGAGTCCGGCGAGGCTCGCGGCTCGTCGGGCGGTGGGGGTGAGGGTGGTCGTCATGCTGTCTCTCCTCGTTCGTCTGCGGCCCGGGTGTGGGCGCCGGCTGTTCAGAGCGCAGGCACGCGCTGCAGATACACGCCGGGCGAAAGGTCCGTTTGGTCCCGCCCGGTGGTGGTGCGGCAGGCTCGAGAAGGCGACGCTCGCCGGCCCCGCGGCGGGGCGTGCGGCGGCATGCTGGGTGGGTGGACGACGAGACGACAGCTGCCCGGGACCTCATGCTCGACGCGTTCGGGCGCATCCGCGACGGTGTGCCGGAGGTGGTCGACGGGCTCTCCGTCGACGAGCTGCTCTGGCGCCCGGACGCCGACGCCAACCACATCGCCTGGCTCGTGTGGCACCTCGCGCGCCAGCAGGACGACCAGGTGGCGCACCTGGCCACCGAGGAGTCGGCGTGGCTGGCCGACGGGTGGGTCGACCGGTTCGGCCTGCCCTACCCGCCCGACGCGCACGGCTGGAGCATGAGCTCGGAGGAGGTCGGCAGCTTCACCGTCGCCGACCCCGGCCTCTTCGCCGAGTACCACGGCGACGTGCACGACCGCACCGCCGCGCTCATCGAGCGCCTCGACGCCGAGGGCTACGCGCGGGTCATCGACCCGCGGTGGGACCCGCCCGTGACCGTCGGGATCCGCCTCGTGTCGGTCCTCGACGACGCGGCCAAGCACCTGGGCCAGGCCGAGTACGTCCGCGGCCTCGTCGAGCGGCGCCGCTGACCGGCCGCCCTCGGGCACCATCCGGCGCGCCCGCTGGCCGGGACCTGCCGTATGCCGCTGGGGCGCCTGTGGTGGATGGGGCGGCCGTGGTCTCACCGGCCTTCGAAGCACGCCGGCGCACAGGTCGCCGTGCGAAACTGGAGGCAATGAGCGCAACCGTCGTGAGCACCCAGTCCGCCGTCGCGTCCCCGACCGACGGCGCCGTCTTGCCCTCCCACGACCACACGCGTCGCCGCCGCCTGGCCCTCATCGACCGGGGCCGCCGTGCGCGCCTCGCGTCCACGGTGACGGTCGTCTTCGCCCTCGCCGGCGTCAACGTCGCCGACCACGTGCTGGGCTGGAACACGATGTGGCTCGGTCCGCTCGGCGCCGTCGCCCTGCTGCTCTTCGCCCGCTCGCAGGGCCTCACCTGGCACCAGCTCGGCCTCGCCCGGCACACCCACGCCCGCGGCATACGGTGGGGTCTCGGGGTCATCGCCGTCGTCGCGTCCGTCTACCTCCTGGGCATCCTGCTGCCCGCGACGCGCACGGCGTTCCTCGACGCGCGCTACCACCTGCCGCCGGCCGGCGCGCTGCTCACGGCGTTCGTCATGATCCCGCTCGGGACGGTGCTGCTCGAGGAGGTCGCCTTCCGCTCGGTGCTGTGGGGGTTCCTGTCCCGGCACGCGCGCATGTGGCAGGTCCTCGCCGGATCATCCGTCCTCTTCGGCCTGTGGCACGTCCTCCCCGCGATGGCCTCGGCCAGCGGCAACGCGGCGATCGGTTCGGTCGTCGCGGGGCTCGGCCCGTTCGCGAAGGCCGCCGTCATCGCCGGCACCGTGGCGTTCACGGCTCTCGGCGGGGTCGTCGCCGGCGAGCTGCGCCGCCGCAGCGGCAGCCTCTTCGCCAGCGTCGGCATGCACTGGGCCACGAACGCGCTGGGCGTCCTCTTCGGCGTCCTCGCCTGGCGCCTCGCCGCCTGAGCCTCAGCCCTCGACGCGGCCGGCCGGGCCCCGCGGTCGGGTCAGGCGGTCTCGTCGGCCTCGAAGCCGATGAGCCAGTGCAGCCCGTAGCGGTCGACCACCTGTCCGTCAGAGGCTCCCCACGGCCGCTGCTGCAGGTCGTCCACGACGCGACCGCCCTCGGAGAGGGCCGAGAACCAGGCGCGCAACGTGCCGGGGTCGGCGGTGCCGAGCAGCGAGAGCATGATGCCCTCGCAGTTGAGGGCAGAGTCGTCGCCCGTCGCGTCGGAGGCGAACAGGGTCACCGGGCCTCCGGAGAGGTAGCCGTGGGCGATCGCGTCGGCAGGTCCGTCGGTTCGGTTGAACTCGGCCAGCGTGTGGACGTGCACCTCCGCGCCGAAGACGTTCCCGTAGAAGGCCAGGGCCTCGCGGGCGGTTCCGGGCAGGTGCAGGTAGGGCGTCAGTGCCGTCATGGTTCCGGATGCTAGGGCAGCCGGCGCGGGAAGGCGCCCTCAGCGGGCCATCGCCCCGGGCGTCAGACGCCGGCGACCTCGCGTACGCCCTGCGGCGCCCGGGCCTCGTGGCCGATCTCGTCGCCGCAGTGCGAGCAGTGCCAGCCGGCCGCGCCCTTGAGGTAGTGGTGGCCCGCCGAGCGGCAGGTGCGGCTGGGGCTGCTCTCGCCGCGCGCCGAGGTCTGTGCGCCGCGGGCCGGACGGCCGGCCCGGACGAACGCTGCACCGACGAGCCAGGCGATGACGAGCGCGACGATCGCGAGGGGCCACGCCGCCAGAAGTGAGGACGCTCCGTCGAGGATCACCGGGTTCATGACAGGAACTGTGCCGGGGCCCACGCAAGAAGCAGGCGCGCGAAACGACAAGAAAACCGCAAGATCGACACAATCCGTGGTCCAAAACGGACATTCTTCCTGTATGCATCCCGCTGACCGCAGCGGCGAGGCCGGAACCGGACCGGACCGGGTCCCGGGCAGCGGCGTGGCCACCCAGCTGAGTGCTGGGTGGCCACGACACGGCATACGGAAGGGGTCAGTGGACGAGCTGCCCCACGAGGCCCGCGACGTCCGGGGAGCCGAGGCCCGTCGGGTCGTCGTAGCCGGCGCGGGCGTCGAAGCCCGGGCCGTCCCAGGCGTTGTTGCCCGAGGTCACGTCGTGGAAGGCGAGCGCGTGCGTCGCCCCCGTGCCGATCGCGTAGAGCGCCGGGTTGAGCTGGCCGAGGCGGTGGCCCGCCTGCTGGTCGGCGAGCGCCCCGATCGCGGCCCACTGCGGCGACCCCGAGCTCGTGCCGCCGTAGAAGTAGAAGCCGTTGTCGGAGGCCTTGGCGTTGAAGCCGACGTAGACGAACACCGACGTGTAGACCGAGGCGTTGTAGGAGACGTCGGAGGTCGTGCGCATCGCGCTGCCGGTGACGCCGGCCTGGTAGGAGGGCGCCGCGAAGATCGCGCTCGGAGCGCCGCCCGTCGCGCCGATCGGGCCGAGGGTGCAGCCGAACGGCTGGTGCTGGGCGCAGGACGCCTGGTCGCCCCAGACGGTCTCGCCCTGGTAGGCGCCGGTGTCGCTCGCGAAGAGGTTCGTGCCACCGACCGCCGTCACGAGCGGGTCGGACGCCGGGTAGCCGGCCGCGAGGCGCGGGCCGCCGTTGGAGGCGCCGTCGTCCCCGGAGGAGGCGAACACCGAGATGCCCTTGGTCGCCGCGGCCTCGAAGTCGGCGTGCGACTGCTGGAGCTGCAGGTTGTTGCCGGCGCCCTTGATCGCGGCCTCGTCGGAGCCGTAGCTCATCGACATGACGTCGCCGAGGTCGTGGTCGACGGCGTAGCGCACCGCGACGTTGAGGGCGTTGCCGTAGTTGTTGGGCGCGACGACGAGGTTGATCGTCGCGTCGGGCGCGATGGCGTGGGCCCACTGCACGTCGAGGCTCGTCTCGCCGGCCCAGCCGAGCGGCTGGCCCTGGTGGGCGGCGCTCGTCTGCGGCTTGCCGCCGGGGTAGTAGACGTTGAGGCTCGCCTTGGGCAGGCCGAACGTCTGGCTGAAGACGTCGAGGTCCTGGCGCACCGTCGGGCTGCCGTACGCGTCGACGATGACGATGCGCTGCCCCTTGCCGGTCCAGCCGTCGGGGATGTCGTAGGCCTTGCGGATCAGCGCCGGCGTGTAGCAGGCGAGGCCGATGCGGGCGACGCACTGCGACGGGGTGGGCAGCGCGCCGACCTGGCTGCCGGTCGAGTACTGCAACGCGTGCGGGTGGACGGTGTAGACGATGTCGCTGTTGTCCGTCCCGGCGGCCGTCGCGGCCGAGCCGGCGGCCAACGTGGTGCCGAGTGCGAGCGCCGCCGAGGCGAGGGCCGCCCCCACGTACGTACGCGTGCGCCGAGTCCGATTGCGCATGAGTCCCCTTTTCCCTGACCCTCGTGACCGACTGGCCTGAGTTGTCACGGAAAGTAGGTGGCACGTATGCCAACCGGCTGGGAACAACCTGCCCGAACCATGACAGCCCGCCCCGGCTGCGAGACTGCGGTCATGGACGGCTTCACCATCCGCGCGGCGCTCCCGCAGGACCACGAGCGGCTCGGCGAGCTGACCGCGGCGGCCTACCTCGACGACGGGCTGCTGGACTTCGGCGCCGAGGACCCCTACCTCGAGGTGCTGCGCGACGTCGCCCACCGCGCCGCGCACACCGACGTCCTCGTCGCCGTGGACGCCGACGGCACCGTCCTCGGTGGGGTCGCGTTCGTCGAGGGCCCGGGTCCGTTCGCGGACATCGCCCGCGAGGGGGAGGCGGAGTTCCGCATGCTGGCCGTCGCCCCCGCCGGCCGTGGCCGCGGCATCGGGACCGCGCTGGTCCGCGAGTGCATCGAGCGCGCCCGGGCCCTGGGGCGCAACCGGGTCGTGCTGTCCACGCAGGCCTCGATGCACACCGCCCACGCGATCTACGAGCGGTTCGGCTTCCGGCGCGCCCCCGAGCGCGACTGGTCGCCGGTCCGCGACCTGAAGCTCCTTGTCTACGTCCTCGAGCTGGAGCCCGCGCCCGAACGTGCGTCGGCGCTCGAGCGTGGGTCGGAGCCCGAGCGCGACTGAGCGGCCGCGCCGGCGCGGTCGATGAGCTCGCGCACCGCCGCGGTGATCGCCGGGTCCAGGTCGACGTGCGCCTCGAGCAGCCGCAGCAGCGTGGCCGCCGCGTGCGCGTTGCGCTCGTAGCCGGGGACGAGGTCCGCGAGCGGCAGCAGCGCCGGGTCGAACCGGCGCTCGACGCCGCGGTCGATGACGAAGACGTCCTGCTGGGCTCCTCGGGCGAGCCCCAGGTGGCCGAGCACGGTGACCCAGCGGTCGACCGCATACCCCTGGATGAACCGGGTCGCGGTGAGGCGCTCGCCGCGCAGGTCGCGGTGCAGCCCGACGTAGAGGTTGGTGATCGCCTCGCCGACCTGGTGCTCGAGCGAGTCGGGTTGCGGGACAGGCACCTTCGGGATCTCGAGACCGGCTGGCGCGTCGGCCCGGCTCCAGAGCACCCGGCCCGGGGGGTAGCCGGCGGTCTCGAGCTCGGCGAGCGAGAAGACGGCGTACTCGGCGAAGAGCCCCTCCTCGAGCAGGGCCTTGCGCCCCGCGGCGCTGTTCTCGAACGACCAGACGACCGGCTGCGCCGCCTCGAGCCAGTCGAGGTCGGCGAGGTAGCGGTCGCGCGCGGCCGCGTCGTCGACGACCACGAAGAAGTCGGCGTCGGAGTGCTCGTCGAGGCGGTGCAGGTCGCGCCCGACCGAGCCGAGACCGAGCAGCGCCACGGCGTCACCGCGACGGTCGAGCTCGGCACCGAGCCGGTCGAGGAAGGCGAGCAGGCGCTGCGGGACGGTGGCTGCGGTGGTGGGCTGGGGGGAGCCGGGGGCGGTGGGCTGGGTCGGCTGTGACGGCATACGTCGTCTCCTTTGTCGTGGCGTGGAGTCGACGTTTCAGCCCGCCCGGCCGGCTGCCGTCGGGGTCGCGACGGAGGCAGGGTATGCCGTCGCACCCGTCCGCGGAAGGGGTTCCCCGGGTGGCGGGTGCGGTCGTGGGACGGCACACGGTCTCGAACACAGGGCCCTCGGACGGTGCGTCGGCTCGCCGCACGTGGCACGCTCGAGGGGTGCCCGTGACCATCGAGGACGTGCGCCGCGTGGCCGAGCAGCTGCCCCGCTCCTACGAGGTGCTCGTCCGCGACCGGGTCAAGTTCCGCGTCGGCAGGATCGTGTGGCTGGCCTTCTCCGCGGACGAGACGCAGATGGGCTTCGCGTTTCCCAGGGAGGAGCGCCAGGTGCTCGTCGCGAGCGAGCCCGACGTCTTCCTCATGCCGCGCCGGTCCGACCTTCGCTTCAACTGGGTGGAGGTGCGGCTCGCCGCGCTCGACGAGGCACGGATGCGTGAGATCGTTCTCGACGCCTGGCGGCTCGTCGTGCCCAGGACCGTCGCGCTCGCCCACACCGCCGACGGCTGAGCCGTCCGGTCCGCTCAGATCGAGTGGCTCTACCGCCGGTGACGGCCAGCGGGTCCCGGCGGACTCGGAACCTGCTCCCCGATACGGAGCAGGATGCCGGGAACGGGCAGCCGTCTCTCTGGCTGGCATCCTGAGCGGGTGACGTCACGGCGGTCGTGTCCAAAGCTGCGCGTTCAGGTGCAGATCCGCGCACGAGTGCTCATAGACTGCGCACCGTGATGCGCGAGGCAGTGGTCGGGATCGACGTGGGCGGCACCCGGGTCAAGGCCACCCTCGTGACCCCCGAGGGCCAGGTCCTCGCGGAGACCGTGCACCCCACGCCCCAGTCCGTCGGCGACCGGCTCGGCCAGGTGGCGTCCGAGGCGCTGACCGAGCTGACGCGCAAGGCCGGCGGCCCCGTCCGCGTGCTCGCCGTCGGCCTCGTGGTCCCGGGACTGGTCGACGACGTGAACGGCATCGGCGTCTGGTCGGCCAACCTCGGCTGGACCGACCTCGACCTACGCGGCAGCGTCGCCGCCCACGTCGAGGTGCCCGTCGCCGTCGGCCACGACGTGCGCGCCGGTCTGCTCGCCGAGCACCGCCTCGGCGCCGCGCGCGAGGCCGACAACGTGCTCTTCGTCCCCCTCGGGACCGGTCTCGCCGGCGCGATGCTGAGCCGTGGCCGGCTCGTCACCGGGTCGCGGTGGACCGGCGAGATCGGCCACGTCGTCGTCGTGCCCGACGGCCCGCTCTGCGGCTGCGGGGAGCGCGGCTGCCTCGAGGCGCTGGCCAGCGCCGGGGCGATCGGCCGCCGGTGGTCGCAGGCCACGGGACTCGTCGGCGACGCCGAGGAGGTGGCCCGCAGAGCCGCTGGCGGCGAGCCGGAGGCGTGTCGCGTCTGGCAGGAGGCCGTCGACGCGCTGGCGTCGGTGGTCGCGCCGGTGGTGGCCGCGGCCGGGACCGAGCTCGTCCTCGTCGGCGGCGGGCTGGCCCGCGCTGGTGACACCCTCTTCGAGCCGCTGCGGGCGGCGCTGCGGGCACGGCTGGGCCGGCGCGCCGACGTGGCCGTCGAGGCCGCGGCCCTGGGCGACCGCGCCGGCTCCCTCGGCGCCGCCACCATCGCCCTGGACCTCGTGGGCCGATGATCATCACCGTCACGCCCAACCCGGCGCTCGACCTGACGTATGCCGTCCCGTCCGTCGCGCTCGGGGAGTCCCACCGCGTCAGCTCGGTCACCGAGCGAGCCGGCGGCAAGGGCCTGAACGTGGCATCGGTGCTGACGACGATGGGCCGCCCTGCGGTGGCCGTCGCCCCGGTCGGCGAGCCGGACCTCGACCTCTTCCGGCACGAGCTCGACGCGCGACGGGTCGCGCACCGGCTCGTGTCCTCGCCGTGCCCGACCCGGCGGTCCGTCGCGGTCGTGGAGGCCGGCGGGCGCGCGACGCTCTTCAACGAGGTCGGGGTCCCGGAGTCCAGGCGGGTCTGGGAGCGGCTCTGCGACGAGATCACCGCGCTCGCGCCCGAGGCGTCCGTGCTGACCGTCTCGGGCAGCTTCCCGCCGGGCACCGATCCCGACCTCGCCCGGCGGCTCACCCTGCTGGCCCACGACGCCGGACTGCGGGTCGTCCTCGACGTCAGCGGCGTGCACCTGACCCGCGCCCTCGCGGCCGGCCCGGACCTCGTCAAGCCGAACCGCCTCGAGGCCGCCGTGTCGCTCAGCAGCCTGGGGCGCGCGGACGTCCCCTCGGTGCCCGAGGCGGCCCGCGCCCTCGTGGCTGCCGGCGCGGGCGCGGCGGTCGTCAGCGACGGCACCGACGGGCTCGTTCTCGTGCACGGCGACGTGGCGCTGCGGGCCCGGCTGCCGCGTCCGCTCTCGGGCAACCCGACCGGCGCCGGTGATGCGCTCACCGCCGCGCTCGCGGACGACCTGCACGAGACGGGCGACCTGCCGGCGGGGCGCGACGCCTGGGCAGCCGCCCTGCGTCGGGGCGTCGCATGGTCGGCCGCCGCGGTCCTGCAGCCCGTCGCGGGGGCGGTCGATCCCGCCGACGTCGACCGCCTCTTCCCCACCGTCGAGATCGAGGAGATCCACCTGTGAGCCGCTCACCCCTGACGACCGTCCTCGCCGAGGCAGCGGCTGCCGGGCGGGCCGTCGCGGCCTTCAACGTCATCCAGCTCGAGCATGCGGAGGCGTATGCCGCCGCGGCCGAACGCGTGAACCTGCCTGTCGTCATGCAGATCTCGGAGAACTGCGTGCGCTACCACGGCTCGCTCGCGCCGATCGCGGCGGCGACGCTCGCGATCGCAGACGCGTGCTCCCAGCCCGTCGTCGTCCACCTGGACCACGCCGAGGACGTCGCGCTCGTGGAGGAGGCGGTCCGGCTCGGGATGACCTCGGTGATGTTCGACGGCTCGACCCTGGCCGACGACGAGAACCGGTCCGTGACAAGGCACGTCGTCGAGCTGTGCCGGACCGCGGGGGTCAGCGTCGAGGCCGAGCTCGGAGAGGTCGGCGGCAAGGACGGCGTCCATGCACCGGGGGTGCGCACCGACCCTGCCGACGCGGCGCGGTTCGTCGCGGACACGGGCGTGGACGCGCTCGCGGTCGCCGTCGGCAGCAGCCACGCGATGACCGACCGGACGGCCGAGCTCGACACGGATCTCATTGCGGCACTGCACGACTCGGTGCCGGTGCCGCTGGTCCTGCACGGTTCCTCCGGCGTGCCCGACGACGGGCTCGTCGCGGCGGTCCGCGCCGGGATGACGAAGGTCAACATCGCGACGCACCTCAACCAGGTGTTCACCCGGGCGCTGACCGCGCGGCTCGAGGCCGCGCCGACCGTCGACACCCGCAAGTACCTCGGCGCGGCCCGCGACGCCGTCACCGACGAGGCCGCCAGGCTGATGCAGCTCCTCGCGCTCCGCTGACCCGTCGAAAGGCCACGAACGGCCGCTAGGCAACCGTCGAAAGGCCACGTACGGCCGCTTCACACCGATCGAGTGGCCAGGTCAGGCCGTCGACCAGACGTGGCCTCTCGACGGTGGAGGGGCGGCCACACGTGGCCTCTCGACGGTGGAGGGGCGGCCACACGTGGCCTCTCGACGGTGGAGGGGCGGCCACACGTGGCCTCTCGACGGTGGAGAGGCGGGTCGGGTCAGGTGGGGTCGGGTCGGGTCAGGTGAGGACGATGCTGCGGGTGAGGTTGCGCGGGGCGTCGGGGTCCAGGCCCGCGGCGTCGGCCTTGGCCAGGCACAGCCGGTGCAGCCGCACGAGGTCGGCGAGCGGGTCGATGTCGCGGTGCTCGAAGCGCGCGCCGGTCGCCTCCACCTGCTCGCGCAGCCCCTCGGGCACCTCGCCGAACGCCCACACGACCCGGCCGGGCGCCGCGATGCTGATCGGGCCGTGGCGGTACTCCATCGCCGGGTAGGACTCCGACCAGAACTGCGCCGACTCGCGCAGCTTGAGCGCCGCCTCGTTGGCGATGCCGTTGGACCACCCGCGGCCGAGGAAGGTGACCTGCTCGGCGTCCACGAGGGGGCCGTATGCCGTGTCGCCGGCCTCCGCGAGCACCGCGCGGGCCTGCTCGGCCACGGGTGCGAGGTCCTCACCGAGGGAGGCGCGCAGCAGGGCGAGGGTGGAGGTGGCGAAGCGGGTCTGCACGACGCTCTGCTCGTCGACGTCGTCGAGCAGGATGGTGGCGTCGGACTGCTCGGCGATGGGAGTGCCGGCCGTCGCGACGATCGAGACGTGCGGCGTCCCGGCCGATCGCAGGCCGTCGAGCACCTCCATGACCTCGGTTGTCGTGCCGGAGCGGCTGATGAGGACGACGCGGTCGTAGCCTCGCGCGAGGTGGTGCTCGGAGGCGGCATACGCGTCGGTGGGGCCCTGCCCGAGCTCCTCGCGGCGGGCGGCATACGCCTGGCCCATGAACCACGACGTGCCGCAGCCGATGGTCGCGACGCGCTCGCCGGGGTGCGGGAGGTGCGCGGCGACGTCGCCGAGGCGGCCGACGACGCGCTCCCAGTCGTCGGCCTGCGTGGCGATCTCTCGGGCGAGGTGCGTGCTCTGCGACATGGACTCTCCGGGGTCAGGCCGTGACACCGCGAGGCGGCACGGCGACGAGATGCTTGTGTGTGCTTGGATTGCAGCCTAAACGTGCAGAGTTGGACATGTCCATTGATCGAAGTGCGCGGTATCGTCAGCGCGTGAGCCAAGAGAGCGATCTCGCCCCGTCCCGAGCCAGTCGCTGGTCCACCATGCTCGACCGCCTGGCGACGCAGGGGCGCCTCGGCGTCAGCGAGGCCGCCGAGCTGCTCGGCGTGAGCGAGGCGACGATCCGGCGCGACTTCTCCGAGCTGGCCCGGCGCCAGCTCGTGGCCCGCAACCACGGCGGCGTCGTCGCGACGAACGTCGCCTACGAGCTGCCCTACCGCTACCGCAGCACCCGCGCCGACGAGGACCGCGCCCGGGTCGCCGAGGCGGCCGCGGCCCTCGTCCAGCCCGGCCAGGTCATCGCCCTCAACGGCGGGACCACGACGACCGCCACGGCCCGGGCCATCACTGCCCGAGAGGATCTCGCGGCCGACGGCGAGATCACCATCGTCACGAACGCACTCAACATCGCCTCCGAGGCCGTGCTGCGCCCGCACGTCCAGTGCGTCTCGCTCGGCGGGGTGGCACGGCCCGAGTCCTACGAGGTGACCGGCCCGCTCGCCACCCTCGTGCTCCAGCAGCTGTGGATCGACGTCGCCATCGTCGGGGTCAACGCGCTGTCGGCCCGTGAGGGTGCCACCTGCCGCCACGAGGAGGAGGCGGCGATCAGCCGCACGATGATCGAGCGGTCCCGGCAGGTCATCTGCGTCGCGACCGGGGAGAAGCTCGGCGTGCGCACCTTCGCCTCGATCTGTCCCCCCGAGCGGATCGACCATCTCGTCACTACCGTGGGCGCAGACCGGGACGAGGTTGACGCACTGCGTGCCGCCGGGGTCGAGGTCCACCAGGTCTGAGGTGCCTAAGCCCCGACGCGTTGCGTGTTTGTGATCGAAATGATGAACATCCGGTCATCATTGCTCTTGAATGGCCGAGGACGCCGATCTAGGTTGGGCGTCACCGTGTCGCCGGGCCGGCGCTTCACCTCGCGCCAGCAGTCCCGGCACCGAACCAAGGGAGAGACATGAGGTCGACGAAGAAGTCTGTGGTCGTCGCGGGGATGGCCATCGCAGGCCTCGCCCTCGGCGCGTGCGGTGGAGGCACCGGCGCCGGGTCGGCAGGCGGCGGCAACGCCTCCGGGGGCAGCAGCGGAGGGCCCACGACGATCAAGCTCGTCGCGGCCGAGTACTCCAAGGACCACACCAAGGCGTTCTGGGACGCGTTCGCCAAGACGTACAAGGAGAAGACGGGCAACACCCTGGACGTCCAGGTCGTCAGCTGGGACAACATCGACCAGCAGTCCTCGACGATGATCCAGAACAACCAGGCGCCCGACATCCTCAACCTCAACGCGTACGCGAGCTACGCCAAGGACGGGCTGCTCTACAACTCCGACGAGGTGCTGCCGGCGTCGGCCAAGAGCGACATCCTCGACACCTTCGTCAAGTACGGCACCTACCAGGGCAAGTTCTACGGCTTCCCCGACCTGTCCTCGGCCCGCGCGCTCTTCTACAACAAGACGCTCTTCAAGCAGGCCGGCATCGCCAACCCGCCGAAGACGTGGGACGAGCTCGAGGCGGACGCCAAGAAGGTCGCCGCGACCGGCAACGTCGGCTACGCGCTCCCGCTCGGGCCCGAGGAGTCCCAGGGCGAGTTCTCCATGTGGCTGTTCAACAACGGCGGCGACTGGAAGACCGACGGCAAGTGGACGATCAACTCGGACAAGAACGTCCAGACGCTGACGTTCATGAAGAAGCTGTCCGACGAGAAGGTCACCCAGAACAACCCGGCCCGCACCAACCGCGCCGACGCGTTCGACCTCTTCAAGTCCGGCAAGGCCGGCATGGTCGTCGGCTTCAGCCCGCTCGCCGGCGCGCTCGACGAGGACAAGAAGGTCGACTACGGCGTGGCGCCGTTCCCGAGCAACGACAACACCGAGAGCAAGACCTTCGGTGTCACCGACTACCTGATGGCGTTCAAGAAGCCGGGCAACCAGGCGGCGGTCAAGGCCTTCTACGACCTCTACTACCAGCCCGACCAGGTCAACACCTTCATCAAGGCCGAGGGCTTCCTGCCGGTCACGAAGTCCGGCGTCCAGCAGTTCTCGAGCGACCCGAAGCTCAAGGTCTACCTCGACACCCTGCCCAACGCGCGCCTGACCCCGACCGACGACCCCACGTGGGACAAGGTCAAGCTCGCCGTCCAGCAGAACCTCGGCAAGGCCATGTCGGGTGACCCGAAGGCCGTGCTCGACGACCTGCAGAAGACCGCCGAGAACGCCGGCTGAGCCCGGAGCTCCCCGCGATGAGTGACAGCACTGCCGTGACCTCCGCTCCCGCCGACTCGGCGGGGGCGGGGGCCACGGGCTCGCGTATGCCGTCCCGTTCGTCCCGGCGCAAGCGGGCCGGGCGCGTCGGCCACGTCCACCCGCTGGTCGCGCTCCTCTGGCTGGCGCCGGCGCTCGCGCTCATCATCGGGGTCGTGCTCTACCCGGCGATCAAGCTGTTCGACGCCTCGCGCGGCCAGTACTCGATCACCGGGCTGCGTACGGGTGACGCCGGCTGGCAGAACTACAGCAAGGTCCTCGCGCACCCTGACCTCGGGCAGGTGCTGCGCAACACCGTCGTGTGGGTGATCGCCGTCGTGGCGCTCACGATCGTCATCAGCCTGGCGCTCGCGCAGTTCCTCGTGAAGAGCTTCCCGGGGCGGCGGTTCGTGCGCTGGGCGGTCATCGTGCCGTGGGCGGCCTCGCTCGTCATCACGAGCCAGCTGTTCGTGCTGCTCTACGACTACAACTACGGCGTCATCAACTACGTGCTGCTCAAGCTGCACCTGATCAGCACGCCGGTCGACTTCCTCGGCAACGACAGCTGGACGATGTTCTCGATGGTCGTCGTCGGCGTCTTCGTGTCGCTGCCGTTCACGATCTTCGTCTTCATCGCGGGGCTCGGCGCGATCCCCGACGACATCATGGAGGCCGCGACGGTCGACGGCGCGAGCCCGTGGCAGCGCTACTGGAACATCACCCTGCCGCTCATGCGGCCGGCGCTGATGATCGCCACGGTGCTCAACGTCATCTACGTCTTCAACAGCTTCCCGATCATCTACACCCTCAACGACCGCAACCCGGGCTACGCGCACGACACGACGATCACGTTCATGTACAAGCTGGCCTTCAAGAGCCAGGAGCACGACGTGGGCATGTCGGCGGCGGCGGGCATCTTCAACGTGCTGCTCATCTTGGTCGTGGTCGCGATCTACCTGAAGATCATCAACGTGCGCGAGGAGACGACCCGATGAGCACCACGACGGCTGCCGCGCCGGTCGCACCGGGCACCCCTCCGGCACAGGAGGGTGTGGTCGCACGCGGCCGTGACCCGAGGCGGCGCAAGCGCACCCTGATGGGCATCGGGGGCGCCGTGTTGGCGTTCGTCTTCCTCGCGCCCTACATCATCATGGTCCTCGACTCGCTGCGCACGAGCACCGACGTCAAGAGCACGCCGACCTCGATCCTGCCGAAGGTCTGGCAGTGGGACACGTATGCGCAGATCCTCGGCGACGACCGGTTCCTCAACTGGCTCAAGACCTCCCTCATCGTGGCGAGCGGCTCGACGGTGATCGTCGTCCTCGTCGCGATCCCGGCCGCGTTCATGACGGCGCGGCACCGCTTCCCCGGCCGGGGCGCGTTCCTCTTCCTCGTGCTGGTGACGCAGATGTTCGCGCCGACCTCGCTCGTCGTGGGCCTCTACCGGCAGTTCTTCGAGCTCAACCTGATCAACACCTACCTGGCGCTGATCATCACGAACGCCGCGTTCAACCTCGCCTTCGCGATCTGGATCCTGCACGGCTTCTTCTCCTCGATCCCGCTCGAGGTGGAGGAGGCGGCGTCGCTCGACGGGGCCACCCGCTGGCAGATCCTGCGCCGGGTGATGCTCCCGCTGACCCTGCCGGGCCTCGTCACGGCGACGATCTTCACCTTCATCGCCGCGTGGAACGAGTACGTCGTGGCCCTGACGCTGATGATCGACGACGACAAGAAGCCGCTGACGGTCGGCATGCGCGCCTACATCACCGGCTACGAGCAGCACTGGGACCAGCTCTTCGCGGCCTCGGTCATCGCGGTCGTCCCGGTCGTCATCCTCTTCGCGATCATCGAGAAGCACCTCGTCGGCGGCCTGACCGCGGGCTCGGTCAAGTAGCGAGAACGTCGGCCGGCCGGCCGGCCAGCCGCGTGCCGCTCGAGCCGTATGCCGGACGAGCCGTATGCCGGACGAGCCGTATGCCGGACGAGCCGTATGCCGGTCGGGCCGGGCCCCGGGTCGCTCAGAGCCACCTCGGGGGGACCGGGACCACGACGGCCACGAGGTCCCGGCCGTCGGCCTGGCCGAGCGGGACGACCGTCCCGGTCGCGGGGTGGATCGCCAGCCGTGCCGCGACCTCGAAGCACTCGGTGGGGCTGCACCGCCGGGGGATGGCACCGCCCTGCTCCTGCTGCACCGCCATCATCAGGGTGCTGGCCATGATCTGGCCCGACCTCGTCGGTGACAGGTCCGGGTCCTGGTAGACGATGACCAAGGACGAGTCGGCGCCGGCACGGTTCCCGGTCGCCGCCGTGGCGATCTTCTCGTACTGCTGGCGCACGGCCTGGTGCTCGCCGATGTCGCCACGCCAGGCCAGCACGCCGCCGACGGCCAGCACCGCGAGCAGCGCCGTGCCGGCTCGGGCGGCGGGGCCGAGCCGGGGTGCCGGCTGCTCGGCGCGGTCACGCTCGTCGATGGTCTGCTCCGGCTGGTCGGTGGTGCGCTCCCGGTGGTCGAGGAGCAGGAGGGCCGCGGGCAGCACGGCCAGCGACCAGGTCCACAGCTGGCCGCGGGGCTCGGTCACGACCCCGGTCACGAGCGTCTGGACGGCGTCGAGCCCGAGGGCCACGGCGAAGGTGAGCAGGAGCCGCTCGAGCCGGTGGCGGACGGTGGCGCGGCGCCAGCCCAGGGCGATCCCCGCGAGCGCGACCAGCGCGAGCCACCACTGCGCGGCCCACAGGTCGCCGACCGCCGAGAACCACCGGCCGACGTTGGTGACCAGCGCTTCGAAGGAGGTGAGGGGGTTGGGGTGGCGCCAGGACGCGAGCTGCAGGCGGAAGTGCCCGTTGAGGAGCCAGTTCAGGCTGTAGGCGATGAAGACGCCGAGTGCGAACGCGCCGAGCCACGTGGCCAGGACGGCGAGCACGCGGCGCCACGGGGCCTCGCGCAGGAGCAGGACGGTGAAGACGAGCAGGACCACGCCCACCGGCGGGTAGGTCAGCACGGCTGCGGCCTCGGCGGCGAGCAGCCAGAGAGCGAGGCGCCGCCGGGAGCGCGCTGCCCACGGCAGGAGCCAGATGGCCACCGCACCGACGATCACCGACGCCGTCAGCGTGCCCGGCCAGTAGAGCAGCTGCACCCACACGGCGGACGCGTAGAGCGTGGCGCCGAGGAGCGCGTCGACCGCCGGGCGGGGGCGGATGCCGGAGAGGTGGAGCACGCGCCACATGCCCGCGACGAGGACGACGTAGGCGAGCGCATACGTCATCGCCGCCGTCGTGACGGTGCCGTGCTGGCCGACCAGGGTCCACCAGACCGTGTTGAGCCAGCGGCCCTCGCTCTTGTCGTAGTACGACACCGGGAGCACGCCGTGCGTGTTCGGCGGCAGGAGGAAGGGCCAGTCGTCGTTGCGGATGAAGGGCGTCAGCGCCTGCGCCAGGCCCTCGGTCACGACGAAGACCCCGGCGAGCACGGCCGGCACGAGGTACCGGCGACGGGGAGCGGGGGCGAGGAGGCGCATCCGCCGGACCGAGGGCCCGGGAGCCAGGGTTTGCGTCGTCATGGTTCGGGCACTCACGGAAGGTCGGTGGTCTACAAGGAGGGATCTACCCGGTCGACCCTACGTGTACACCGGGCGGGGTCCCACTCAGTAGTCGCCCCTGATGACGAAGTAGGAGCCGCGGATCGTGCCGGCGAGCTTCGACTTCTGCCGCGCGAACTTGAAGTCGGCCAGCTCTGCGGGGACCTCCATGCCGTCCGAGAGCTTGAACCCGACGGCCCGCTTGCCGCCGTCGGCGAGCGTCCACAGGACGTTGACCGACAGGCCCGACTCGTAGAAGACGTACGACCAGCGGACGCCGTCGACGTCGAACTGCGTCGCCTCCAGCGCGGGCGAGCCGATGACGATGTCGCGCTCCTCCTTGAGGATGCGGGCGACGTGGTCGACGACGTCGTCGGCCTCGCCGGCGGCCTCCGTGGTGAACGTGTGGTCGTACTTGTTCCTGAAGTAGCGGGCCTCGTTGGCGCGCAGGCCCGCCAGCGCCTCCGCCACGGGCGAGGACTCCAGCCCCACCGTCGAGACGTTCGTGAAGTCGACGTCGTATGCCATGACGCACCTCCTGATTGCCGCTGACCTTGGCCTGCTCCTCCGCGCAAGGCTAGCCACGTGGCCGGCTCGTGTGGGCGCTGCGGCTCCTTGGACGCGTGCGGGCTCCTCGTCGGTGGCAGACCACCGACAAGGAGCCGCGTTCGCGGACGGACGGACCGCGTCCACACGGGACGGCGGGGCGTCGCCCGTGGGTGAGGCTCAGGCCGTGGCCGGGACCCCTACCTCGTTGACCACCTCGAAGACGGTCTCCTGCGGCGGCTCGGTGAAGCCGCCCGGGATGCCTTCCTGCATGCGGGGCATGAGGATCCCGTTGCGGAAGGCCTCCCAGCTCTCCTTCGACTCGTGGATCGCCACGATCGTCCAGCCGTCGGCCGACGGGCCCGCCGCGTGGAAGAGCTGCCCGGCGGGCAGGCTCCCGTCGGAGGGGTGCACTGCCCCGATGGAGGCTTCGTACTGCTCCTTGGTGCCCCCTGTGAACTGGTGGACGACGCCGTAGCTCATGCCGATGCACTTCCTTCTTCGGTTGGGCCCCGGCCTGGAGGGGGACCCGCGAAGGTCTCGCCGGGGCTACGTCGACGCTACGCGCGCCCACGAGCTGCCGAAGGGGAACGGGCGGCAGCCACAGGAGCGCTGTCACCACTCGTCGGGAAGCGCCCCAAAGATCCCTGGGGTCGTCGCGGAGACGTACTGCCAAGGCTCCGCTGCGGACACCGGGCACGCGGCGCTCCCCGGCGCGCCCGGAGCGGGTTCGGTCAGTCGGTCAGTCGGTCAGTCGGTCACGGACGGTGCGGCGGCATACTCCTCGTCGGTGACCGGGGTCAGCCAGTGCACGACGTCGTGGTCGGCGTCGCCCTCGTTGATGGCGAGGTGCACCATGAGCCGGTTCGGGGCGGCGCCGTGCCAGTGCTCCTCGTCGGCCTCGAAGAGGACTCGGTCGCCGGGGCGGATGACCTCGACGGGTCCGCCGCGGCGCTGGCAGAGGCCGACGCCCTCGGTGACGAAGACGGTCTGGCTCAGCGGGTGGCGGTGCCAGTGGGTGCGCGCACCGGGCATGAAGTGGACGAGGTTGGCGCTGACGCGCGACGGGTCCGGTGCGGCGGCGACCGCGTCGATGTAGACGTCACCGGTGAACCAGTCGCTCGGGCCCTTCGCGGTGTCGACCGAGCTGCGGGTGATCTGCATGGGTTTCCTTCTATCCGTTGGGGATCGGGGCGTCGGTGGTGGCCGTCGGCGCCGGCGTCGAGGCCGCCCAGGAGGCGAGCAGCTGGAGCCGCTCGGCCGTGGGTGAGCCGGGCTCGGCGGTGTAGACCATGAGGACGAGGCCGGGCTCCGCGGTGATGGCGAGCTCCTCGTAGGCGAGGGTCAGCTCGCCGACGACCGGGTGGTCGAAGCGCTTGGTGCCGGTGCCGTGGGTGCGCACGTCGTGGGCGCTCCACAGGCGCCGGAAGACCTCGCTGCGGGTGGACAGCTCGCCGACGAGGTCCTGCATCCCGCGGTCGTGGGGGTCGCGGCCGGCCTCGGTGCGCATGATCCCGACGCACATCTCGGCGAAGAGCGCCCAGTCGGGGTAGAAGTCGCGCGAGGCGGGGTCGAGGAACTGGAACCGGGCGAGGTTGGGCATCCGCCCGCCCTCGCCGATGACGGGCGAGTAGAAGGCGCGGCCGAGGGTGTTGGTGGCGAGCAGGTTCTGGTGCGGGTCGCGGACGAAGGCGACGCCGTCGCGGATCGACTCGAGCGCCCACTGCAGGCTGGGTCGGGAGGCCGGCTTGCCGGCTGCGCGGCGCCGGGGGCGTCCGGAGGTCGGTATGCCGTCCGCGGCCCTCGCGAGGTCGAGCAGGTGGGCGCGCTCGGTGTCGTCGAGCTGCAGTGCGCGGGCGAGGGCGTCGAGCACGCCGCTCGAGGCGCCGGCGATCTGCCCGCGCTCGAGCCGGGCGTAGTACTCGACACTGAGGCCGGCGATCGTCGCGACCTCGCTGCGGCGCAGGCCGGGGACGCGCCGGCCGCGGCCGGCGGGCAGGCCGACCTGCTCGGGAGTGATGCGGGCGCGGCGGGTCATCAGGAACTCGCGCACCTCCTGGCGGTTGTCCACGCTGTCGAGACTAGGCCGGGCCACCGCATACGCCGAGCCGTGAGAGGTGCCCTGTCAGTACGTCCCTCGACAGGGACTCCCCCTTCCTCTCGGCGCGGGCTTCACTCGGTGGGTGGGCCGGTTCCGGCCCCGGCGGGCGGCGGCCCGCTCGACGCGAGTTGAAGGAGTTCACGCGATGCGTGGAGTTGTCATGCACGGACCCGGCGACGTGCGGGTGGAGGAACGCGAGGACCCGAGGATCATCGAGCCGACGGACGCGATCATCCGCCTCACGGCGACGTGCATCTGCGGCAGCGACCTGTGGCCCTACCGCGGCGCCGAGCCGGTCGACCACCAGGTCATGGGGCATGAGTACGTCGGGGTCGTCGAGGAGATCGGGGCCGACGTGCGAACGGTCAAGGTCGGCGACTTCGTCGTCGGCTCGTTCTGGGCCTCGGACAACACGTGCGAGATCTGCCGGGCCGGCTACCAGGCGTACTGCACGCACCGCGTCCTCATGGGCACGATCGGCACGCAGTCCGAGCTGGCGCGGATCCCGCTCGCCGACGGCACCCTCGTCGCGACGCCGGGGCGGCCCGACGCCGACCTCATCCCCTCGCTCATGGCGGCCTCCGACGTGCTCGGCACCGGGTGGTTCGCGGCGGTGGCGGCCGAGGCGGGCTCGGGCAGGACCGTGGCCGTCGTCGGCGACGGGGCCGTCGGCCTGATGGGAGTGCTCGCCGCCCGCGAGCTCGGCGCCGAGCGGATCATCGCCTTCAGCCGGCACGCCGACCGGCAGGCGCTCGCGCGCGAGTTCGGCGCGACCGACATCGTCGAGGAGCGCGGCGAGGCCGGTGTGGCGCGGGTCAAGGAGCTGACCGGCGGGCTCGGGGCGCACTCGGTCATCGAGGCGGTCGGCACCCAGGAGGCGATGATGCAGGCGATCCACTCCGCGCGTCCGGGTGGACACGTCGGCTTCGTCGGGGTCTCGCACGACGTCGCCATCCCCGGCGACGAGCTGTTCATGGCCGGTGTCCACCTCCACGGCGGACCGGCGCCGGTGCGCGAGTACCTGCCGCACCTGATCCAGCTCATCTGGGACCGGAAGATCGATCCCGGCAAGGTCTTCGACCTCACCCTCCCGCTCGAGGAGGCTGCTGCCGGCTACCAGGCCATGGACGAGCGGACCGCCACCAAGGTCCTGCTGACGCTGTGACCGTATGCCGTATGCCGTATGCCGTGTGGCGCCGGTCGGGTCGGCCGTGCGGGCGCGGAGAAGGGAGTGACGCGTGGAGCTGCAGGAGTTCCTCGACCACGTGAACGCCGGACGCCTCATCGCGGGCGGCTCGGCAGCGCACGAGTTCATGCACGGCGCGGCGCAGGAGGCGCTGCGGGTCGTCGCCGAGCTCAACGGTGGCTACCGGACGCCGGACGAGGTGCGGGCTCTGCTGTCGCAGCTGACCGGGAAGGCCGTGCCCGAGTCCGTCACGGTCTTCCCGCCGTTCTACAGCGAGTTCGGCAGGAACCTCACCCTCGGTGAGCGGGTCTTCGTCAACATGGGCTGCCGCTTCCAGGACACCGGCGGCATCACCATCGGCGACGGGACGCTCATCGGCCACGGCTCCACGCTGACGACGCTGAACCACGCGGTCGACCCGTCGCGTCGGGCCGACATGCTCCCGGCGCCGGTGACCATCGGGCGCGACGTCTGGCTCGGCGCCGGGGTCACGGTCGTCCCGGGGGTCACGATCGGCGACGGCGCGATCGTCGGCGCCGGTGCGGTCGTGACGAAGGACGTCGCGGCGGACACCATCGTCGCCGGCGTCCCCGCCAAGCCCATCCGCGGCACCGGCTTCATGGCATAGACCCGGTCCAGCCGACCGGATCTCGCGGGTGCAGGTGTGCGGTGCCACGGGGTCGTCGCGCCGGTCGCGACCCCGCAGCACCGCCGCGTCAGGTCACGGTGGTCAAGGCGTCGCGCGCAACAGGCCCAGCAGGCCGTGTGCCTCGTTCTGCGGACCGGCTGTGAAGAGCACGTCGTGGGTCGTTCCCTCGGTGCCGTATCCGGGCAGGAGGGCCCAGAGCCCGTCGATCGCCACCGGCTTGCCACCCGGAGTCCGGAGGCTGCCCGCGAACGTCAGGCTGCGGGGGTCGAAGGCGTTGATCCGACCGTCACCGAAGTTGCCCACGAGCAGGTCTCCGGAGAACGTGCCGAAGCCTGCCGGGGCGATGGTCAGGCCCCACGGCGCGTTGAGCACGGCGTGGCTCGCCAGGCGACGCAGGAGGACGCCGTCAGGGGTGAAGACGTCGACCCGTCCCCGTCCGGGGCCGGCCACCTCGTCGTGGCGCGCACTGTCCTGTTGCGCGTACGAGACGTAGACGTTGCCGCCGGCGACCATGACGTTGAAGGGCGCATAGCCCCGGGGCAGCTGGTCGTCCATGAAGTTGCCCTGGGTGATGACGCGCTGGAACCGACCGTTGTAGACGTCGACGACGCCGGCGGAGAAGTCCGCGACATACAGCCGTGGGCCGGTCCCGGTCTGTGCCATGGCGATCCCCTTGTCGACCGCGCCAGGGGTGACGACGGCGTCGACGGCGTGCGTCGACGAGCCCGCCCCGGTCCCACCGACGGCCGGGTTCCAGCCGCTGAGATGACCGGTCTCACCGACGAAGAGGAACCGCGCGGGGGCGGAGTGACCCGCTGCGTCACGAACGGTGAAGGACGTCGTGGGGTTGGACACCTGGCCGGTGGGCGACCCGCCCGGGATGCTCACCACGAGCGGCACGATGGTCTGCGGCCGGCCCGGGACCCCTCCGGAGTAGAGGGTGGTGACGTCGGCGCCGTTGTCCGACACCCACAGCGGGCTGGTGCCCAGGTGCGAGGCACCCCAGGCGTTCACGAGGTGCCGGTCGGTGACCTGCGCTCTCCCGGGCACGTCCGAGACCAGGTTGACCTGTCTGTATGCCGACACGGGGCTTTGCGGGGCGACGCGGGCACTCGCGCCGGCCGCGGCGCCGGCCCCCAGCGACCCGACGGCTGCGCCGAGGCTGGCGCCGATCGCCAGCAGCCATGACGAACGACGGATGGTGTGTGTCATGGGTGACCTCCATTTCAGGAGCGCGAGTCCGAGATGGACTCGCACCCATGAGGAGACGCCGCCACGCCGTTGCCGGGTTCAGCAGTGCGCCGAAATCGTGGAGATCAGTCGCGCGACCTCGGTTCGCGGCGGCCCCGGCGCGACGCCTGGGTCGCCACGCAGTGACCTCACGTCAGGCCGAGGGTCACGGGACGGTGCGGCGCATGACGCAGTTGCCCTGGCCCTTGCTGCGGACGTACTCGAACCCGGCGCGCTCGAACAGGGCCCGCGTCCCGTCGTAGAGCACCGACTTCTTCTTGCCCTCGTTGTCGTGCGGGTAGCCCTCGACGGTGCCGCCGCCGGCCGCCGCGATGAGGTCGACCACCCCCTGCAGCGCGAGGTCCGACAGGTGCTTCCGGCGGTGGCGCTTGTCGACGAAGATGCACGTCACCCGGTAGTCGGGCAGCACGTCGGTCTCCTCGTCGTACTGCTTCCGGTGGTAGATGTTGGGCAGCTCGGCAGGAGAACCGAACTGGGCCCACGCGATCGCCTCGTCCCCGTCGAAGACGAGCGCGGCGTGCGCGCGGCCCTCCTCGACGAGGCGCTGCTTGAGCGCCCGGTTGGCCTCGTAGGTGCGCTCCTTCTCCGCGGCCATCGTGTGGAACCACGTGCACCAGCAGCCGCCGAAGACGCCGCCGTGCCGCTCCACCAACGCCGCGTAGGCGTCCCACGTCTCCGGCGTCAGCGCCTTGACCTCAAGAGCCTCGCTGTCCGACATCGGTCCCCTCCTCCGGTGCGGGCGACGCGTCGTCGCGTCCGGACCAGCATGCCGTGCGACGGGGGCATCGCGGGGGCTGGAGGACGCGCAATGTGACGGAGCGTGACCTCCAGCCGTGAGCACACGGCATACGCAAGCGGCCCGGAAGGGCCGATCAGGCGTGGCCGCTCAGCTGGCCCAGCCGGTCGGCGAGGGCGTCGACCATGGCGGAGGCGCGCTTCTCGGGGAAGGTCGACTTGCGGTCGCCGCCCTGGCTGGAGACGGCGCGCACGTCGATGGACAGCTTCGCGCCGCCGGCGAGGGCGCGCAGCGCGTCGACCCGGTCGCCGAAGGGCGTGCCGCTGCCCGGGGAGTAGTAGCGCACGACCTCGTCGATGTCGTCGGGGTAGAGGTCGGTCTTCGTCACGGCGATGATGAGCCAGATCGGCTTGTTGCTGCGCACGGCCATCGAGGCGATGCGGTGCGAGGTGATCGTCCAGTCCTCGAGCTCGGCGGCGAGCTGCTCCTCGCGGGTCGCGGTGGCCGCGCCGGTGATGCCGGCGGCGCGGCGGGGGGTGGCGTAGCCGTTGGCGACGACGTGGATGATCCCGTCGACGGGCTCGTCGTGGAAGACCTCGTCGAGGGCGCTGAGGCGGGTGGCGGCGTTGTCGCCGGGCACGACGAGGAAGCGGAAGCCGTGCAGCCGGGCGCCCTTGCGGGTGCGGCGCTCCATGACCGCCGAGCCGACCTCGGTGGTGGCGTCGCCGGTGGGGCGGCGGGTCAGCCGGTCGACGAGCTGGCTCTTGCCGACGCCGGTCATGCCGGTCACGGCGACCATCGGGTAGCGGTCGCGCAGCAGCCGGCCCATCCGCTCGGGCGCCGAGGCGAGCGCGGTCAGCAGGCCGGTGGCGACGGTCGCCCCGATGGCGGTGCGGCTCGTCGGCGGCAGGATCGTCCGGATCCGCGATGAAGTCTGAGACACGGTGCCTCCTCGGCATGCTGGTTCGGGCGCCAGTTGGCCCCACGAGCCTACGGTCCGCGGGTCCGCGGGCGCACTGCGGTGCGTACCCACCCGCGCTCCGGTGCCCTCGCGTGGTCGGCGTGCCGAGGGCGTATGCCGTGTGCCCGGGTGCGCGCGGGCGGCTCAGGTGGGTCGTGGCGCCGCCGGGTCGACGGGGGCGGTGAAGCGTCCGCGCAGGGCGCGACCGACGGAGGACCCGACGAGCAGGCCCAGGGAGATGGCGATGGCCACGCCGAGCAGGCCCAGGGCGACGTCGGTGACGGACTCGCGGCCGGCGGCGAGCTCGGTGACGCCGACGAGGCCGAGGCTGCCCGGCACGAGCAGCCAGAAGGCGGGGAGGAAGAGCACGAGGCGCGGCAGCAGCGGCCGGCGCAGCTCGACGATGCTCGCGCCGAGGCTGGCGGCGACGGCGCCGCAGAAGCCGCCGAGGGCGACGGTGCCGAGCTGCTGCCCGGCGAGCTGAGCGCCGAAGGCGAGGCTGAGCACGAGCAGCACCCAGCCCTGCAGGCGCAGCGGCACGCCTTCCATGAGGCAGATGCTCGCGCCGACCAGGAGCAGGCCGACGGGCGCGGCGGCCCAGCCGATCTCGTCGACGCGGAGGTTGACGAGGGTCTCGGTCGGGATGCGCAGCACGGCGGTGGCCATGAGCAGGCCGAGGGCGAAGAGGCCGAGCTGGGCCAGGCCGTAGGTGAGGCGGGCCGAGCCGGCCTGCATGTGCCCGGCGGCGAGCTCGGACATGCCGTTGACGACGAGGGCGCCGGGGAGCAGGACGGCCAGCGGCGGCAGGACGGTGCGCAGCGGACCCTCGAGCAGGCCGGCGTTCGCGGCACCGAAGACGGCGAGCGACACGGCGAAGGCGGCGAGGGTCGGCAGCAGCGCGGTGACCACCTCGTAGCGCGCGGCGAGCTGGACGAGCGCGAGCACGACGAGGGCGCAGACCGCCGCGGCCGCGACGTTGGCCCAGCCGGGCTGGAGGATGAGCGCGATCCCAGTGGCGAGCACCGGCCATGCGAGCGCGACGAGCCACGGCGGCTGCTGGACGGGCCGCCTGGCCGTGGCGGCGAGCTCGTCGCGGGCCTCGGCGACGGTCAGCTCGCCCTGGAGGAGCTGGTGGCGGATGAGGCGCACGCTCGCCGCCTGGTGCAGCCGCAGCCCGGCGACCGCCGAGCGGTAGGTGGCGGCGCCGCCGGGCGTGAGGGTGACCATGAGGCCGGTGGGCCCGACCGCGGACTGGACGTCGGGGTAGCCGAGCCTGGCGCTGACCTCGGCGAGCTCCTCCTCGATCTCCTGCACCGGCTGGCCGGTCGCGATCATCGCGGTGCCGAGCTCGGCGAGCAGGGCGCGGGTCGTGGTGTGCTCGTCCCCTTCGACGGGATCGGGTGCGGGCATGGTCGCCATCATGTCAGCCGGTGACTGTGCCACAGCGTCGCTGCCGCCGTCCCGGGACCACGCGGCACGCGTACTGGGGGCCGGCGGAAAAAGTCCGAGACGGACCAATCCGATCTGTCCGGCGTTCCGAAGCAGCGGTGATGGGTGAACCTGCACCCACCTACCGAAGGGATTGTTCGATGAAGCGCATCCTTGCCACCGGGTCCATCGCCGTCCTCGCGACGATCGGGTTTGCCGGCACCGCCAGTGCCGCGCCGTCCGACTCCGCGTGCTTCGGCCAGGTGCACAAGACCGTCAACGCCGGCGGCGTGCCCGGCTTCGACAACGTCGGCCAGCTCGTCCAGGGCGTCGGCGGCGGCCAGGCGAAGAACGCCCTCGCCAAGTCCTTCTGCTGAGGGGTCGCCCCTTCTCCTCAGCCACGGCGGCGGCTCGGGTCCTCGAATCCGGGCCGCCGTTCGTGTGCCCCCGGCGTCGGACGGCAGTGGTGGTTGGATCGGGGCATGCGCATCTTCTTCACGGGCGGCAGCGGCAAGGCCGGCAAGCACGTCGCACCGTTCCTCGCCGAGCAGGGCCACCAGGTCACCAACGCCGACCTCGTCCGGCTCGGGCACCCGGGCGTCGACGACCTCCGCGTCGACCTGACCGACATCGGCGAGGTCTACTCCGCCCTCGCGGGGCTCGCGCGCTTCGACGAGCTGGAGCTGGCGGCCAAGCCGGCCTACGACGCCGTCGTGCACTTCGCCGCGGTGCCGGCGATCCTGCTCACCTCGGACGCCAAGACGTATGCGACGAACGTGCTCAGCACGTACAACGTGCTCGAGGCGGCGACCCGGCTCGGCATCCGCAAGGTGATCTTCGCGTCGTCGGAGACGACCTACGGGATCTGCTTCGCGCAGGGTGAGCGGCGCCCGCTCTACGTCCCGGTGGACGAGGAGCACCCGACGGTGCCGGAGGACTCGTACGCGATGTCGAAGGTCGCGAACGAGGTGACGGCGCGCTCGTTCCAGGCCCGCACCGGCGCCGACATCTACGGGCTGCGGATCAACAACGTCATCGAGCCGCACGAGTACGCGCAGATGTTCCCGCCGTTCCTGGCCGACCCGGCGCTGCGGCGGCGCAACGTCTTCGCCTACATCGACACCCGCGACCTCGGGCAGATGGTGCAGCGTTGCCTCGAGACCGACGGGCTCGGCTACGAGGTCTTCAACGTCGCGAACGCCGACATGTCCGTCGCGGCGACGAGCGACGAGGTGCGCGAGCGCTTCTACGACGGGGTGGAGCTGCGCCGGCCGATGGGGCGCAACGAGACCTTCTACTCCATCGACAAGGCCCGCGACCTGCTCGGCTACTCCCCGCAGCACTCCTGGCGCGACGTCCTCCCCGATCCTCGCGCCTGACGTCGAGGCGTGGCTCAGCGCGGATCCGTGGCCAGGAGGTCGTCGGTGAGCCCGTTGTCGAGTCGTTCGGAGCGGCGGCTCGCAAACTTTCTCCTACGACGATGTCGAAGCGGTGCCGAGCCGTTCGACGCAGCGGTGACAGGCAGGACCACCAGCAACCAGAAGGAGATGCAGATGCCGCGTTTCATGGGCTTCGTGAGGATGGAAGAGGGCATCGGAGCGCCCCCGCAGTCGCTCTTCGAGGCGATGGACGTCCACATCGGCGAGCGGGCCGCCAAGGGTGTGTTCCTCGACGGCGGGGGCCTCTACGGCACGGAGGACGCCGTGAACTTCGTCGTCGACAACGGCACGGTGACACGGGTCGACGGGCCGTACGCCGAGAGCAAGGAGATCGTCGGCGGCTGGGCGATCATGCAGTACGACTCGCTCGAGGAGGCCGTCGCCGACCAGCGCGAGTTCGCCGAGCTGCACGCGAAGCACTGGCCCGAGGTCAAGGTCGTCGCGACGCTGCGCCAGATCTCCGAAGGGCCGGACGCACCCGGCGCGTGAGGTCTCGGTCTGCGCCGGCACCGGGAAGCAGCCGTGCCGGCGCAGACCTGACACGGCTGGCCCCAGGCCTACAGGTCTCGCTCGTACGCACGCAGGAGGGGACCGCCCTCGCCTTCGGTGCGGCGGAACCCGGCCGCCTCGTAGAGGCGCTGCGCCAGACCGTCGTCCTCACTGGTGACGACCAAGGCGTAGTCGGCGCCCTGGTCGCGTGCGACCCGGATGGCCTCGGTGATCAGCTCCCGTCCGTACCCGCGTCCCCGCTGGCCCGGGAGCACGTACAGCTCGGCGAGGTACGCCTCGTGTGCGGTGCTCCAGACCGAAGGCTGGAGACGCATCACGGCGACGCCCACGCCGGCACCGGTCTCGGGCTCCTGGGCGAGCAGGACCACGACGTGGTGGTCCCCGAGCAGCTGGGCCAGGCGGGCTGCCAGTTGTTCAGGCGGAGGGGTCGGCTCGGAATACTCGGTGTTGAAGTCGTGCAGCAGCTGCGCGGCCGCTGCCAGCTCGCGCCGCGAGTCAGCCCTGACCTCGATGACCATGGTGACAGTCTGCCTCCGGCCCCGAACCCGCCTGCCGAACTGCGCTCGACCCTCCCGGCTCAGGGCGTCGTATCGGGAAGGCCGGAGCGGCCCCGTGGTGGCGAGATCCGGATCTGTGTCGACGTCGGGGGGGTCAGTCGACGCCGATGTCCTCGTTCCACAGGTCGGGGCGGGCCGCGATGAAGTCGGTCATCATGCGCACGCAGTCGGGGTCGTCGAGCAGGACGACCTCCACGCCGGCGTCGTCCGCGAGCCAGTCGTGGCCTCCGGTGAACGTCCGGGACTCGCCGATGACCAGCCGGCCGATGCCGAACTGCCGGATCAGCCCCGAGCAGTACCAGCACGGCGACAGCGTGGTCACCATCGTCGTCCCGCGGTAGGACCGCTGCCGGCCCGCCTTGCGGAAGGCGTCGGTCTCCCCGTGGATGGAGGGGTCGTCCTCCTGCACCCGGCGGTTGCGGCCGCGTCCGAGCAGCGTGCCGTCGGCAGCGAAGAGCGCACCGCCGATGGGTATGCCGCCCTCCGCCAGCCCCGCACGCGCCTCGGCCAGGGCGACCGCGAGCATCTCGCGGTCGGACTCGGACCCAGCGGAGGGCAGGACGGTCATGCCGTCACCTCCACGGAGGTGCGGGCGGGCAGCACGCGCCGCAGGACGGCATACAACCCCGCGGCGAGGACGAACCCGACGAGGAAGGTGATGTCACCGACCCCCGGGCTGGCCTTGACGATGACGCCGGTGTACAGCTGCTGGTTGGAGAACAGCCAGATCGAGACCACCATGGCCACGAACATCGCGATGGCCCCGGCCCAGTTGACGTAGCGCCGGTCGGTGGCGATCGCGCTCACCTCGGCCCTCGGGTCCCCTCGGCGCAGCAGGCGGTCGGTGAGGACGACGCCCAGCCACGGGCCGATCCAGTAGGCGATGACGAGCAGGAAGTTCTCGTAGTTGGTACCGGCGTTCTGGAGGCCGAAGAGCGCCAGAACGAGACCGAGCAGGCCGAAGATGACCGCGACGACGGCTCGGGCCCGGTGCGGCGGCAGCTTGATGCCGAGCGCGAGGAACGACATGGCGCCGGAGTAGATGTTGAGGGCGTTGGCCGCGACCGCACCCAGCGCGATGCACAGGAGGGTGAGGTCGCCGAGCCACGTCGGCATGAGCCCGGTGTAGACGCCGGGGTCGACCGCGGCGGCCTTGCCCGCAGCCGAGACCATCGCCGCGCCGGCCGCCTCGAGGACGATGCACGAGATGGTGATGCCGAGCGCGGCGAAGAGCCCGACGGCCCTGGCCTTGGACGTCCTCGGCAGGTAGCGGGTGTAGTCCGACGCGTACGGGTTCCAGCCGCAGGCGTAGCCGAACGCCGCTGCCGTCTGGATGAGGAACGCGCCCGGGACCGGCTTGCCCGCCGCGCCCAGGTCCGCCTTGGAGAACACGTAGAACAGGCCGATGGCGAAGACGACCGCGAGCAGCGGCAGCGCATAGCGCTCGAAGGCGTGGACGAGGTTGTGCCCCAGGAACGCGATGAGCAGCTGCGCCGCGACCACCACGACCAGGCAGACCCAGCTCGGCAGGCTTGCCACGAGGGCGTGGAGGGCCAGGGCCCCGCTGATGCTGTTGACCGCGAACCACCCGACGCCGGCCACGAGCGCGTTGAGCCCGGCGGGCAGGATGTTGCCGAGGAAGCCGAAGCCGGTGCGCGAGAGCACCATCTGCGCCAGGCCGTGCTGGGGACCCCAGCTCGACAGGACGCCGTGCGTCACCGAGCCGAGGACCGTGCCGAGGACGATCGCGGCCAGCGTCTGCCCGAAGGACAGGCCGAAGAAGAGCGGCCCGATGATGCCCACGGCGACCGTCGCGAACTCGAGGTTCGGGCTCATCCAGGTCCACAGGAGGTTGACCGGGCTGCCGTGCCGCTCGCTGTCGGGGATCTGCTCGATCCCACCCGGCTCGACGGCCAGGGTCTTGGCGCCGTAGTGCTCGGCGGCAATGGGGTTGGCGTCCTCGAGGGGAACGGCTTGCCGCTCGGCTGGTGTCATGGGCGCGATGATCCCGCACCTGCCGACCCCTGTGGGTTTCTGAGGTGTAACGGGAGGCTGAATGGCCGCTGAGTGCTGTGCCGCTGGTCCGCGCCGGGGACGCGCTGGCGCACGATGATGGGACCGTGCGCGGCGTGTTGCTCGATCTCGATGGTGTGGTCTATGTGGGTGACCGGGCGGTGCCAGGTGCCGCCGAGGCGATTGACTGGCTCCGCCATGAGGGCATAGCGCACGTCTTCCTGACCAACACCACTTCGCGGCCGCGACAGGCGATCGTCGCCAAGCTGGCTGGTCTGGGGATCCCGGCGGAGGCGGACCAGGTCCTCACACCGGCAGTCTCTGCGGTGGCATGGCTGCGGCGCCACGGCATCACCCGTCCCGCGGTGTTCGTTCCGGATGCGACCGCCGCGGAGTTCGCCGATGTGGACCCTCTCCCGGACGGCCTGGAGCGGGGCGCTGGTGCGGTGGTGATCGGCGACCTGGGCGCTGGGTGGAGCTACTCCGCCCTCAACCGCGCACTTCGCCTGCTGATGAGCGACCCGGTGATCCCGTTGATCGCCTTGGGGATGACCCGGTACTGGCGGGCCGAAGACGGCCTGCGACTGGACGCGGGCGCCTTCGTGCGGGCGTTGGAGTACGCCACGGGCCGCACCGCGGTCGTCGTGGGGAAGCCGGATCCGACGTTCTTCGGCGCCGCGGTCGATGCCCTGGACGTTCCGGCGGACCAGGTCATCATGGTCGGCGACGACATCCACACCGACGTGGAGGGCGCACAGCGGGCGGGCCTGACCGGTGTGCTCGTGCGCACGGGCAAGTTCAGGGCGTCCGATCTCGGTGGCGGGGTGAGCCCCGACGCCGTGCTCGACTCTGTGGCCGACCTGCCACGTCGGTGGGACCGGCTCTGAGCTGAGTGGGTTGGCTCGAGGCCCTGGCGACGACACGCGCCTCGCAGCCAATTGACGCGGGGTGGAGTCCACGGCAACGCTCCACTGGAACGGTCGTGAGCGACCGCTTCTGCCGATGACAGGGGGCTCCCCAAACGATTGCCTAAGCATGTCGTCATGCTGGATGAGGCCACTGCGCGGCGCGAGGTCGAGAGCGTCATGCCGGGCTGGCCGAAGCCAGCTTCGCCGGACCCAGAGTTCGTCGTCTGGAAGGTCCAGGAGCATTCGCGCGCATGGATAGCGCACTTCGCAACGCGCCGCTGGGTCGCGTCACGGTCGATCTCTGATCTGTCGGTCGGGTCGTCCGCGTTCGTCGTCGACAAGGCCACGGGTGCTGTCCATCTCTATGGCTCGGCTCCAAGCGAGTACGACAAGTTCAGGCTCTGGCTCGACGAAAACGGCGACCCGAACAGCATCTGACCCATGCTCGGTCATGCCGCTCGTCGGACAACCGTCAGGGACCAGCGAGCAGCCCGCGGCAGCCCTCGAAGGGAGCGCTGCAGGTGAACCTGCCGCCCTTCGATCTGCTCACCGGGGTCGGCGGGCAGATCGTGCACGGCGTAGGCGAGCTGAACGACGACCGTTGCGGACAGGAACCAGTTGACGGAGCCACCGGCTGGATACCGGAGTCGGCGGACCTGCCTGCACGACTGACCTGATACACCGAACTCCCTCAGCTCGTCGGTGTAGCGGGATGGAAGGCTGCCGGCTGCGCCTCTGTCTGCTCCTCGAGCGCCTCGGACCAGGCGTCCAGCAGCTCCTGTGCCGGTGAGCCAGGCTCGACGGAAAGGGCGACGACCTCCCGGGTGCTGCCCTTGCGCGCCATCTGGGCGTCCTCGGCGGACATGGCGACCGTCAGCGGGTCCAGGGCTGCCCAGTTGAGGTGTGCGAGGTGGTCGCGGCGCAGCGTGCCGGCATACACCGGCTCGACGCCGCCGGCGCTGTCACCGGTGCTACTGCGGATGAGCAGCACGCGGACCTCCGTGGCGGTGACCGCCACGGCCAGGGCCTCCTTGGCGGTCGCCAGGACGGTCGAGGCGATGGCGCTGGCGTAGAGGGCGTTGCGGTCGGTCTTGGTGCGCTTGCGCAGCGTCAGCTTTCCCCCGGGGGTCGTGTCGGGCCGAACGTCCGGGACCAGGTCGATGCCGCCGTAGGTGACGACGGCGGTGACGTATCGGACGCCGGTGTCGGAAGCTGCGCCGGCGTCGACGCAGGTGGAATCGCTGGCGTTGTCCGCGAACGCCTCCTCGACGGCCTCGATCACCGTCTGCGGGTCATGGTCGACCAGCGCGTCCCACTGCTGGTCGAGTCGGCACTGCTCGAGCTGGGCGGCCACCAGCGCGCCGGTGTGCCGGCGCTGGGTCTCGGCAGGGGCCTGTTGTGTGGCCCAGGCCTTCGCCTGCCGGCGCTCAGTCCGCTTCCAGAACGGCACCCCGGCGATGGCCGACTGGTACAGCTCGCGGCGCACCCGTTCGTCCGCGGCTGAGCCCGGGAGCGGGGGGATGGCCACGAGGGGCCGTGTCGATTCGGGGAAGTCCTCGTGGTGCAGCGTCGTGAGGGAGCGTTCCACCGCGGCGACGGCCGCGACCTGCTGGGCGCGTTCGGCGGCCCGGGCTTGGGCCTGCAGCTGGGCGACGGTGGGCTGCCGGGGCCGCGCCGGGGTTGCCGACGACCGAGTCGACGCGCCCGAGGAGGACCGCGTGGACGAGCCCGCCCGGCTGCGGCGTGAGCCACCACCGACGGCGGTGGAGACGGTGAAGGGCCCGGCCCCCGAGGAGATGCGGGTCCGGCCCGCGCCCACGTGCACTCTGGCGGCGCGGGGGCCGATGCTGGTGCGCACTCCCCTGCTGAAGGCGCGCACGCGCACTCCGGGGGCGAGTTTGAAGCTGACGCCGAGGCCCATCTACCGGTCCTGCCTTCCCGGACGCGCGGCCTGCGGTCCTTGCACTGTCGTCGCCATGGGGGTGCGGCTCACGCGGCACGCCAGCGTGCCCGGGTGTCGCCGGCCTTGTACGAGCAGCGCATCAGCGTGCCCGCGCTCGTGTAGCCCAGCGCCCCCGCTGGCGAGCAGAAGGCACCAGGGTGCACGCCCTGCCTCGGCGCCGGCGCAGCGGGCGAGGGCGACGGGCTGGGCTGGGGCGCTGGCTTGGGTGCCGGCTTGACGGTCGGTTGGGGAGCGGGTGCCACGGTCGTCTTCGGCGCGGGCGGTGCGGGCGGTGCGGGCGGCGCGTAGACCGGGAACCCCCCGAGCTTGGCCACGGATACCGCCGGGACTGGCGTGGCCGGGCAAGCCGTGAGGACACGGGCCATGGCGGCGCGCTCCGCGGCTGTCACGGCCAGCTGGTACCGGGCCTTGACGGCTACCTGGCGGGCTACATACGTGCACCGGTACGACGTCGCCGGCGGCAGCCAGGTGGCCGCGTCACCGCTGCCCTTGGAGGCGTTGATCGAGGCGGACACCGCCGTCAGGTCCAGCGTGTCGTTGGCGAACGAGGTCCGCTTCGCCTGGGGCCATCCTGCGGCGCCCTTGACCCATGCGTCGGCCAGTGCAACGACGTGGTCGATCTGCACCGGCGAACTGGCGGAGGTGCGCGAGAAGGGCACCGTCTTGCCGGTGTATGGGTCCACGAGGGTGCCGGTCATGACCGCGCACCCGTTCGTGTCGGCCTTGAGCGTCACCGAGCGAAGATCGCGTCGGAGGGTGTCATTGCGTTGGTCGCAGCCGTTGCGGTCGGTGTCGCTCCACGCGGGGCCGAACGCCTCGCGGCTGTAGCCCGTCATCGGGGCCCGGCCCTTGACCGCCAAGGTGCCGAGCAGCGCGAAAGCCGTGCCGGGCCGGGCCTGCGCGATCTCGGCGCTGACCGGGTCGGTCGCGGACGAGCTGGCGCTTGCGGGGGTCGACGTCGGGGAGGCGGTGGCCGGCTCGTTCGTCGCGGAGTCGGCCGCCGGCGAGGTCGCCGGCGCGGCGGGGAGAACCGTCTGCGGGGTCGTGGGGGCGGACACCGGCGAGGGTGACAGCGCCCCGCCGACCGACACGGCCACCAGCGCACCGACCAGGGCCACCGCACCAGCGGCACGACTCGGCAGGTGAGCCCACTGCACGTGCCCGCGGACGAGTGTCACGATGGCGACGAAGAAAGCGAACATCCCCGCGAAGAGCAGTGCACCGCCGATGCCCGAGACCAGCCCGGCGAGCGTCGTCACGGCCAGGCCGCCCCAGCCGGCAACGGCGAGCATGCGGCCTCGGCCGGAGCTGCCCGCCGGATGCGCCGTGTCGGCGACGAAGGCAGAAACCGCAGCGCCCGGCGGCCCGTCAGCCGTGCTCTGTTGCTGACGCGACCACACCGTCGGGGGTCGCACGGGTAGTGCACTCCCGTAGGGCGGGCTGGTCGGCTGATCCCGGAGTGGCGGCAGCGAGGAAGAGGCCGAGGAGACGCCGCCCGGGGTCTCCGGCGCGCTCCTCCAGAACTGCCAGCCGTCCGGTGCTGGAGGCCAGGCCGGGTCGGGCAGCCAGCCGGGTGGCGGAACCCATCCGGTCGGTGGTGTGGGCCATCCCGGTGGTGCGTGGAACTCGACAGGCATTCGAACTCAATGATCCTCTTGTTGCGGCAGGCCCTTGGCCTGTCATCTCACGCTATGTCGCCGTTCCCGACCGTTCCCGGCTTCGAGCGGCGTCCTGCTGTGGTTTGCGTAACGTCGGCATATCGCTTGACCGGGGACGGCCATCGTCCTTAATGCCAGCAACGGCAGTGGGCCAACGGGCGCCCCCTGGGCGAGAACGAGCCGACGAGGGCACGCCTGCTGCCGCGAACGCCACCGCCCCTGTGGCCCACGCCGCCCGATGCGCCCTGAGGCTACGTGCTCGGTACGCCGTACGCTGCGAAATGACCGTTTTACCTAGAGGGGTCCTTCTGCGTGGACGGCGGCGCCTGCTGCGGCGCCGGCACCGCACAGGCACTCGTGCGCCGTGAAGCCCTCACGACGTTCCAGCGCGTCACCGCTCCCGATCTCCCCGCGCGGCTGTGCCAGGCAGTTGGACATCAACCGACGCAGCCGAGCCGCCGACATGCCCATCTGGCCCCCTTTCGAGTGGTCCGAGGACCCCCGACCGTGCCCCTCCGTGACCATATCCCTGGGCATGTCCGCCACTCTGGGTGCTCGCGACGGGCCGATAGGCCGGCTCCGGGGGGCGGGTCGTGACCGGTCGATTGCTCTCGTCCTGGACCAGCGAAGCTCTTGGCGTTTCCGCTGATCGCGGCGCGTGCGAACGACGACCGGGTACGCCTGCGGCCCGCGCTTGCGAGATGTGGCCGATGAGACATGGTGACTGCACGACTGGGGCGAAGATCGAGTCGTCAGGTCCCACCGTGTGAGGAGGCCAGCATGCCCACCGTCTCGGCCAACGGCATCGACATCTACTACGAGGTCCAAGGGGAGGGCTCGCCGCTGGTCCTCATCCCCTACCTCGCCGCCGACCAAGCCTGCTACGCCTTTCAGGTCGCCGACTACGCGCAGCACTTCACGTGCTACACCGTCGACCTCAGAGGAGCCGGGCTGTCGGGAAAGCCCGAGGGCACCTACACCACCGAGCTCCTCGCCGACGACGTCGCGGCGTTCATGCAGGTGGTCGGCCTCGAGCATGCCCATGTCATGGGACTCTCACTCGGTGCGGCCACCAGTATGTGGCTCGCGGCGAAGCACCCCCAGCGGGTCACGTCGCTGTCCTTGCACAGCGCCTGGGACAAGACCGACCCCTACCTCGCCGCGGTCGTCCGGACCTGGCGGACGATGGCGAAGCAGCTCGACAGCGTCACCGACATGGTGATCCAGGGGATCTTCCCGTGGTGTTTCACCCCGGAGCTGTACGCGGCGAAGCCGGAGTACATCGAGTCGCTCGCGGACTTCGTCAGGAGCCGCCCGATGCCGACGGTGAACGCCTTCATGCGGCAGTCGGACGCCGTGCTGGCGCACGACGCGACCGACGTGCTCGACCGGATCTCAGCGCCGACCCTGCTCACCTTCGGTGAGCACGACCAATGCACCTCGACCCGGTTCGCGAGCGCCATCACGTCGCGTATCCCTGATACCGAGCTCGTCGTCTTCGACGGGTGCGCGCACGCACCGATCTACCAAGACGTCGAGGGCTTCAACACCCGGACCCTCGCGTTCCTGCAGAAGCCCGACCGCTGACCCGCCGGACGGCCTGGCAGCTGCCGTCCCGGCAGGGGAACGTGCTGGGTGACCAGAGAGGTCGGAGCTCTCGAGACGGTCCTACCGGACCCGGTGGGTGAACCGCGTCGGGTCGAAGGCCGGAACCGCTGCGACTGGGCCGCGTGCGACGAGGTCGGCCACCAGTGACGCCGTGGGAGCCGCGAGGCTGAGCCCGAGCATGTTGTGCCCGGTCGCCACGACGATGCGTTCGGCACCCGGTGCGCAGCCGATGAGCGGCTTGCCGTCGGGTGTCATGGGACGAGGCCCGACCTGCTCGTCGGTGCTGCGGCTCCAGTCGATCCTGGACAGGTAGGGCGCCGCCTTGCGCTTCATGACGTCGATGCGCCCGGCATGCAAGCCTTCGGCGGTCCCGTCGAGCTCCACCATGCCGACCACCCTCGTCCGGTCGCCCATGGGGGTCACCCCGACATGGGTCTCACCGAGCCGCAGCACGTGCGTCGGTGGGTGCTCGGGATGGATCGTGAAGCTGTAGCCCTTGCCCGGGGTCACATACCCCCGGATCCCCAGCGGCCGCAGCAGCTGCTCGGACCACGCACCGGCGGCGATGACGGCATGGCCGGCTTCCACGACACCCGAGCGCGTGGCGAGCTCGACCCGTGTCCCGCGCTGGCGCACCGCTCGGACCGGCGTGTCCGTCACCAAGCGCACGCCGCGTGCCGCCAGCGCTTCGCCGAGGCGGTCCACCAACCGAGACGGGTCCAGCCACCGGTCGCCCCGATGGACGAAACCGACCTGCGCGGCGTCGCCGAGCCCGGGCTCGAGCTCGAGCAGGGCCTGCCGCTCCAGGATCGGCTCGGGCGCCGGGCAGAGGCCGCGCCGCGAGACCGCGAGCAGGGACGCTCGTGACGCCTCCGCCTCGTCGCGGGTCGGGTGCAGCATGAGGAAACCCTCGTCCTGCAAGCCGTCGATGATCCCTTCCTCGACGAGCTCGTCCACGAGACCGGGCGTACGCCGGTTGAGCAGGTCGAGGTCGTCCCAGGACCGGAGGAACCTGTCCTCGCCCGAGCTCGCGAGGAACCGTGCGAGGTAGCCCGCCACGCGCGGCAGCGCTCGCGCGCTCAAGCGGAAGCTGCCGCTGTCCGGCGAGGTGAGCGAGCGCATACCGTCGCGGACGACACCCCACGACGGGAGCGGGTCGCTGCGTGCCGGGCAGACCCAGCCCCCGTTGACGCGAGCCGCGCCCCCGCCGATCCCGCTTCCCGCCTCGAGGACCGTGACGGCATACCCACGCTCGAGCAGGTAGTGCGCGCTGAACAGGCCGATCAGCCCGCCACCGACGACGGCGACCTCACCGGTCGGCATCAGAACCGTGGGTCCGTGATGTCGCCGGGCAGGTGCGGCTGGGCCCGCGCGCTGAGCTCGGCGTCCTTGATCTGGGATCGCCGCTCGTCGTCGGGGTCCACGTCGGCCTCGGGGTCGACGTGCGTGGGGTCGAGGACGCGCTTGAGGAAGGTCCGGGTCCGGTGGTGCTGCGGGTCGCCGATGACGCGGTCGGGGTGTCCGTCCTCGACGATGACGCCGCCGTCCATGAAGATGACGCGGTCGGCGACCTCCCGCGCGAACGCCATCTCGTGGGTCACCACGATCATCGTCATGCCTTCGGACGCGAGCCGTCGCATGACGGCCAGCACGTCGCCGACGAGCTCGGGGTCGAGGGCAGAGGTCGGCTCGTCGAAGAGCATGAGCTCCGGGTCCATCGAGAGCGCGCGGGCGATCGCGACGCGCTGCTGCTGGCCACCGGAGAGCTGCGCGGGGAAGGCGTCGGCCCGGTCCGCGAGCCCCACCTTGTCGAGGTTGGCCCGGGCGACCTTCTCGGCCTCGGCCTTGCTCCGCTTGTGGACGACCTGCTGCGCCATGGTGCAGTTCTCGAGGACGGTCAGGTGCGAGAAGAGGTTGAACTGCTGGAAGACCATTCCCATCCTGCTGCGCACCCGGTCGATGTCGCAGTCGGGGTCGGTGACGTCGATCCCGTCGACGAGCACCGTGCCGCCGCTCGGCTGCTCGAGCAGGTTGATGCACCGCAGCAGCGTGGACTTGCCCGAGCCCGAGGGCCCGATGACGCAGACCACCTCGCCCTGCCTGATCGAGGCGGTGATGTTGGTCAGCACCTCGACCGACCCGAACGACTTGCGGAGGTCCGTGATCTCGACGACGACGGCCCCGCCGTCCGATGAGGTCGTATGCGTCGTGCCTGGGTTCGCTGTCATCGTGCCCTCGCCGACTTCGCTTCCATGCGCCTGACCGCGAAGGTGAGCGGCAGCGTGATGAGGAGGTAGCAGAGACCCGCGATGACGAGCGGCGTGAGGTTCGCGTTCGTGTTGGCGAGGTCCCGGCCGTACTTGGTCAGGTCGAAGGACGTCGCCGACAGCCCGATGATGTAGGCGAGCGAGCTGTCCTTCACGACGAGGATGAGCTCGTTCGTCAACGGCGGGGTGACGATCCGGAACGCCTGCGGGAGAACGATCTTGCGGGTCGCGGCCCCGGCCGGCATGCCGAGCGAGCGGGCCGCCTCGACCTGCCCCTTCGGCACGGCCTGGATGCCGGCGCGGATCGTCTCGGCCATGTAGGCCGCTGCGACGATGCCAAGAGCGCTCCACACCGTCCCGTAGATGCCGAACGGGATCTCCAGGCCGGGGAAGGCCAGCGGGAGCAGCCCAAAGGCCAGCAGCACGATGATCGCCGGCAGCCCCCGGAAGAACTCGATGTAGACCGTCGCGATCCAGCGGTAGGGACCGACGGAGGACAGCCGCATGAGGGCCAGGATCGTCCCCAGCACCAGGCCGAGGACGAAGGCGCCGAGCGCATACGCGACGGTGTTGAAGAGCGCGCGGCCGAGCCCCTGGGTCAGGGTGTCGACGATCAGGTCGCCCCGGAAGAAGACCTTCTGGATCTGGCGCAGGTCTGCGACCGCGATGAGGACGACGACGGCGGCGACGAGAACGGCGTACTGCACCCACCGGATGCGCTGGGCCCGCTTGCGGGGCGAGAGGGAACGCCCTCGCCCCGCTGCTGCAGGGGACGTCATGGCACCGACCTCAGGACACGCTCGGCATCACGGCCGGCTCGGAGCCGAACCACTTCTTGTAGCTGGCCTTGTAGGACCCGTCCTGGATCGACTTCTTCAGGGCCGCGTTGAAGGCGTCCTTGATCTTGGCGGCGTTGGCATCGTCCTTCTGGAAGAGGAAGCCGTACTGCTCACCGGTGTCGAACTCCTTGACCACCGCGAAGTCCGGGTTGGTCTTGGTGAAGTCGAGCAGTGGTCCGTTGTCGTTGATCGCGGCGTCGACCCGGCCGGACTGCACGCCGGCGATCTCGGTGGGCAGGTCGTCGAAGACAACGGTCTCGTAGCCGTTGGCGTCCTTGTTCTTGTCGGCGTAGGCCTGCCCGGTCGTGTCGGTCTGGACACCGAGCTTCTTGCCCTTGAGCGACGACAGGTCGGTGATGCCGGAGGACTTCTTCGCCAGGAGGGCCTGTGTCGCGCTGAAGTACGGCGTCGAGAACGCCACCGACTTCTTGCGCTTGTCGTTGATGGTGACCGCGCCCATCGCCATGTCGCACTTCTTCGCGGCGAACACGGCACCGGAGGTCTGCGAGGCGAAGTCGATGTCGACGATGGTCACGTCGGGCTGCCCCAGCTGCTTCGCCGCGGCCTGCGCGAGGTCCATGTCGAAGCCGACGACCTTGCCGGAGCTGTCCTTGAACTCGAACGGCTTGTAGGACAGGTGGGTGCAAACGGTGAGGGTCCCCTGGCTCACGAGCTGCGGTCCACCCGAGGGGTTGCTCGCTGCGTTGTTGTTGCTCGAGCCCGAGCCGCAGGCGGCGAGGGCGAGGGAGGTGGCGGAGACGACCGCCGCGACGCCGAGAATTCTTGACCTGACCTGCGACATCTGTGTTCCTCCAGGGTTGTTGGTTTCGGCGAGACTACAGAGGGGTGTCTCATCCGGATACGTTCCCAAGGGCACGTTCCGGTAACTCGACCGGCCGGCCGGGTGGGCGTCTCGAAGGGTGGACGGACGCGCCGCGAGTACAGTGCCGAGGTGCCCCGGCAGCCCGATCGCCTCCCGACCGCACGGTTGTCGCTACGGCGGCCGGCGCAGGCTGATGCCGTCGCGGTCCTCGGGATCCTGTCCGATCCAGCGGTCGTCCAGCACAACCCGTCGGAGCGGGTGACGGAGCTCGAGGACGTCGAGGTGCTGATGCGGCACTGGCTGGCACATTGGGAGCGGCACGGGTTCGGGAACTGTTGCGTCTTCGAGACGCCGACCGGTCGACTCATCGGCAACTGCGGTGTTCGGTGGATGACGATGCACGGGGACCGCGTCCTCAATCTGATGTATCGCTTTGATCCCTCGACCTGGGGACACGGCTATGCCACGGAAGCCGCGGGCGCCCTGGTGCACTGGGCGCAGGACTCGATTCCTGGCGAGCTCGTCGTCGCCCGCATCCGGCCCACGAACCTGGCCAGCCAGAGGGTCGCCACCAAGATCGGCCTGCGACGAGATCCCGCTTTCGACGACGAGGGCGAGGACGGCGGGGACTGGGCGTTCACCGATCGCTCGTAGGGGTGCGGGTGGGTGACAGGGTGCCAGCTCCTCCCGTGGTCAGGCGGCGACGAGGTCGTCGATCTGGTTGATCGCCGAGGAGGCCCCCCTCCACGACACCCATGTCGAGGACTTTCTGCAGCGCCTCGGCGGTGGCGTAGGTGCTGACGAACGTGGCGCGCGTGCCCCCGGCGACGCTTAGTCAGCAGTCCTGCCTTCTCCAGTACGGCGACGTGCTTCTGCACCGCGGCAAAGCTCATGTCGCAAGACGCCGCGAGCATCGAGACGGAGTGCTCGCCGGCCAGCACCCGGCGCAGGATGTCGCGTCGGGTGCGGTCGGACAGTGCGCGGAACCAGGCATCCGCCCGGTCTTCGTCGGCTCCATCCATGGAGACAACATGCAACCACATGGTTGTCTGTCGTCAGGCTTCCGCCGGAAGGTTCGCGGTGGCCGCGGCGTGAAGGCGCAGCCGACCTGCGGGCGTTCACAGCGGCGGCCCCGAAGTCGCAGGTGCGGGTTCCGGCCCGGGCAGCTACCGGCAATGGCGGCGAGGAGCGGCCGCGCGAGTCGGCCTGGTCGACACGACAAGCCTGCATGCCTCAGCAGAGTGCGAGCCGCCGCCATAGGACGACAACGACGCCCTCGCCGTCTAACGAGCTGCTCGGAAACTCCGTCAAGAGCAGACCCGGTCGCTTGTCCGCGCCGACAGGAGGCGAAAGGACGCAGCGTCGGAGTGGCGGCAGTGGGCGGCGAACGTGCTCAGCACGTACAACGTGCTCGAGGCGGCGACCCGGCTCGGCATCCGCAAGGTGATCTTCGCGTCGTCGGAGACGACCTGCGGGATCTGCTTCGCGCAGGGTGAGCGGCGCCCGCTCTACGTCCCGGTGGACGAGGAGCACCCGACGGTGCCGGAGGACTCGTACGCGATGTCGAAGGTCGCGAACGAGGTGACGGCGCGCTCGTTCCAGGCCCGCACCGGCGCCGACGTCTACGGGCTGCGGATCAACAACGTCATCGAGCCGCACGAGTACGCCGAGATGTTCCCGCCGTTCCTGGCCGACCCGGCGCTGCGGCGGCGCAACGTCTTCGCGTACATCGACACCCGTGACCTCGGCCAGATGGTGGCGCGCTGCCTGGAGGTCGACGGGCTCGGCTACGAGGTGTTCAACGTCGCGAACGCCGACATGTCCGTGGCCGCGACGACGGACGAGGTGCGCGAGCGCTTCTACGACGGGGTGGAGCTGCGGCGGCCGATGGGGCGCAACGAGACCTTCTACTCCATCGACAAGGCCCGCGACCTGCTCGGCTACTCGCCCGAGCATTCCTGGCGTGACGTCCTGCCGGACCCTGGCTACCGCGCCTGAAAGCGGCTGGCTCGGCGGGGTCTGGAAGGGCCCCTGAGCACCAGCCTTCATCACGAAGCCGTCTGATCCTGCACTCGTGTTTCGCATGCAGTCCGGCGGCTCCCGCGGGGCAGCGCTGCGCTACTTGGTGGCCGTCGAGTGGAGCCGTCTACCAGCCAACGGCCGGGACCACGCTCCGCGCAGCTTTGCTATGCGGAGATTCATCGGGGCCGCTTCAGGCCGTCTGGTTATGTGACATCTCTCTGGCCGGAGTGGCGGGACTCGCTTCTCAGAGCCCGCCACTCCGCTGACCACAATGAGCGCATGATCGGGGCCGCGAATCTGGAGCTTCTATGCGTCGACGCGAGGCCCTACTCGCTTGAACGCGTTATGTGAGGTCACGCGACCCCTGCACGCTCAGACCGCTCGATCACGACAGCGTTCCCATTTGCAGTCACGCCAAAGACGTAGGGAAGGTACATGGTCCCGCCGCCCGAATTGGCGGTCTCCGGGTGCAGAGTCAGGTAGTCGAAGTCGACGCCAATGACCGCGTTGCAGCCGAGCGCGTACGCCGACTCCTTCAACTCGTTGAGCGCGTTGCGTCGAATGTGAACGAGTGATGACATCAAACTCGCTCCCACATCAGTCGCTCGCGAGAAGACGCCAGACGTCCCCCGATCAATCTGCACCGCGTCATCGCCAGGCGCTCCCACCCCGGAAGACCAGCGGCAAGTGTCGCCCAGAGCGGCGACAGATGCGCGCATCGTGCGCAAGCATGACGAACGTCCCATAGCGGGTAGTCGTCGGGGTCCGAGAAGTCCGCCCGATGGGGCGCTTTGAGCTGGTGAGCGAATTGCGCCAATCGCCCTCCTGCGTTCCTGTATTCGCGGCATACTCCACCGGGGCTCGGCAAGCGTAGGTAGACGTGAACCAGGGGCTTCGAGTCACGAGTAGAGGACAGGGAACGATGACTTACAACTCTCGGCGCTTCCGCTTCGATGGCGGTGCCGGCACTTACCTGGGAACCGCCCTTCTCGGGGTGCTCATCACGGTAGTGACCTTCGGAATCTGCTATCCGTACGCGCTTGTGCTGAACGAGCGGTGGAGGGCCAAGCACTCCTACATCGACGGGCAGCGGCTGATCTTCACCGGCTCGGCGGTCGGCCTCTTCGGCACGTGGATCAAATGGCTGGTGCTCATCTTCCTGACGGCAGGCATCTATCTGCTCTGGGTCGGCCCGCGGATCGTCCAGTGGAAGTGGGAACACACCGATTTCGACCCGACGACGCGCTTATCTGGGGCGCAGGGGCCGACGATTAATGTGAACCTCGGTCACCCCATGCGGACGGGCGACTCGACGCACCTGTAGTCCTCCGCTCGGCGTTGAGCCGAGCACCGGGTGGGGCGCCCGGCGCTGCGGTGTCGGCGATCCTGCTCACGTGGGACGCGAAGACTTATTCGACAACGTGCTCGGCACCCGCTACGTCCTCCTCGACCCCCGCGCCTGCCGCCGAGGCGTGGCTCAGCGTGGGGTCGTGACCAGGAGGGCGTAGGTGGGCTCGTCGTCGACCCGTCCGCAGCGGCGGCTCACGATCTTTCTCCTACGACGATGTCGAAGCGGTGCCGAGCCGTTCGACGCAGCGGTGACAGGCAGGACCACCAGCTACCAGAAGGAGATGTAGATGCCGCGTTTCATGGGCTTCGTGAGGATGGAAGAGGGCATCGGAGCGCCCCCGCAGTCGCTCTTCGAGGCGATGGACGTCCACATCGGCGAGCGTGCCGCCAAGGGTGTGTTCCTCGACGGCGGGGGCCTCTACGGCACGGAGGACGCCGTGAACTTCGTCGTCGACAACGGCACGGTGACACGGGTCGACGGGCCGTACGCCGAGAACAAGGAGATCGTCGGCGGCTGGGCGATCATGCAGTACGACTCGCTCGAGGAGGCCGTCGCCGACCAGCGCGAGTTCGCCGAGCTGCACGCGAAGCACTGGCCCGAGGTCAAGGTCGTCGCGACGCTGCGCCAGATCTCCGAGGGGCCGGACGCGCCCGGCGCGTGAGATCTCGGTCTGCGCCGGCACCGGGAAGTAGCCGTGCCGGCGCAGACCTCACAGCGCGCCGCGGAGCGAGCCGCGTTCGAGTCGGCGCGCCCGGTTCGGCAGGCCGTTCATGCAGAGCCCGGCGCTGCGCCGGCGCCAAGTCTGTGACTACTTCCACACCCGCGACGTGGGCCAGATCGTGCACTGCCTCGAGGTCGACGCGCCCGGCGGCGAGGTCTTCAACGGCGCCAACGTCGACATGTCCGTCGCCGCGACGTCCTGTCAGACCCAGGGCCGAGGCTAAAGGGCCTGCACGGAGAGCTGGGGTAGCAGTCACTTCTGGGGCAGCACTTCGCCCGGTTGCCAGACTCCGACGCGGCGGATGGGGGCAACCGGCCGGGTGACTCGTGTGAGGTGTCGGCTTCGGTCGCGAAGGTGTTGCTGTCAGGGTCGTGGAAATGCGATACGACCTCGCCCTCGGCTCTGATCAACGTTCTAGGAACGGCCTGGACCGAGCCGACGCACCACTACTGGAGCGGATATGCGAACGGGGTGAAGGGGATGCGAGCTGCCGAGAGAGCTGAGCGGTGTCTCCGCCAGTGGCGCATCTTCGCTGGAGTCCCAGTTCGCCATCCCCCTAGGGGGCTGTGTGTGGCACTAGTCTCCTAGACAACCCACGCTTAGGAGTCTGAATTGTCGTCCGCAACGTCGGAACTCATCCCAATCAAGTCCACCACGCGCACTGTCCAGGACTGCTTCCGGTCATGCTTGTACGTCGTGCCTAACTTTCAGCGACCGTACAGTTGGGATATCGATGAGTTGGAGGATTACTGGGCCGACGTTGTGCTCGCGAGGGGCGACTTCTTTTTTGGCTCCACTGTCACCTGGGAAAGTGAGTCCCGAGAACTCTTCAACAACTCCTATTCGATCATCGATGGTCAACAGCGTCTTACCACCAGCGCCATCATTCTGTCGGTGATTCGAGACGCATTCACGGCAGCCGCCAAGGATCTTGAAGATGGAGGCGATGAAGACGATTCGCTCAAAGAGCTCCGAGATCAGGCGAAGGTGCAGGCGAAGAACACGCAGCGCTACTTGGTCGCCGTAGACGACGACGGCAAGAAGTATCCGGTAATCCAGCGAGATGAGCCCAACTTCAAGGAAGTTGTGCAGAACCCCAGCGCAATTCCGTCAGGCAAGAAGTTCAATGGAAGCGCCCGGCAGATTGGGACGGCACGGGGATTTTTTGAGGACAGGGTGCAGAAGGCACTCGAAGGTAAACCCCTCACCGAAGCCATTGACACTCTCAAGTCAGTCCGAAACAACGTCCTAAAAGCCCGCCTCATTCAAGTCGAATTGACGTCGGAAGAGGATGGCTTCCTGATCTTCGAAACTCTCAATACCAGAGGCGCTGATCTCCGACTGGCCGATCTAGTCAAGAACTTGCTCGTACGCGGCGGCGCCACGGAGCCTGACGACCGAAAGACGATCTCAGAGAGATGGGAGCGCCTGGTCGACAGGCTGCAACCCGACAGCGCCTCCTTGGGCGCTGTGGACCAGTTCATGTGGCAATCGTGGAACTCACGTCGCGCAGCGGTCACGGAGGCGGAGCTTTACAAGAAGATTCTTGAACTCGTCGAAGGTGACTCCGGACAGCATCTCCAGTATCTGGAGGAACTGGAGTTCGACTCAATCGTCTACCAGTATATCGACGAGGTCGATCTCGTCATCGACAAAAGCGAGCTGGGAGTAAAGAGCGCTCTCAAGATCCCGGAGGTCGGAGACACACTTCGCGCCTTGGCGGTTTTTAACGTATCGGTCGCCAACTCAGCGCTACTCGCAATCGTCCGCAAGTACGAAAAGACAGCCCTGATAACAAAGAAGAACGTGATCGAGGCATGCCGTGCGATCGAGGACTTCCATTTCCAATTCACGGCGCTCATGAACAGCGGCTCGACGGGTGGCACACGCGGTCGATACAACCGCTTCGCCGTCGAACTCGAAGAAGCTTCGTCGAAGCAGGCGGTGCGCGAGGCCGTTGAGTCGTTCAAGGTCAAACTCGCCGGCAGCCTTCCCGACGCGGACAAAGCCAAGGAAGCGTTCGCTAAGTTGTTCTATGCCCCCAACTCACGCTTGACCAACGCTCAGAAGCGTCGCTCGCGCAAGCACTTCATTTCTTACGTGCTGCTTAAGTTTGCCCAAGACAACAAGACGTTGCCGGTCGGACAAGACCTGACCTCTTGGACCATCGAGCACATCAGGCCACAAAAGCTTGCCTCTGGCGAGGTCGGGAGTCCGGAGTACTCGATCGGCAACTTGGCGCTGTTGACAAGCGGAGCCAACGGCGACCTTGGCGACGGCGACCTTACGGCGAAGCGGACCGGGCTCAACGCTTACGTTCCCTGGAAGGATCCTGAGCTCTCAAAGTGGCTCGCAGACAATACGAAGGACGAGGTGCTTGCTGCCGACATCTCCGCTCGCGCGGAATCGCTGGCGGATGTCGCCGTTGACGTCGTATGGGCGATCCTCTAGGGGACGCGTTTGGTGAGCCTGCCTCGTCGATCTCGCAGGGGTAAAGCCCCTTTGGCGGCGCGCCGGATGTCGTGGAGCGGCTCGAGCCCGATGGACTCGCACCACGCGTACCACCCACTCAATTGGAACTAGAGGTCGTGCTTAAGGGGCGCAGGAACGCACCAGGAATGACACCGCCGCGGACTGGAGTGCTGACATGTTCGCGGGCTGGAGCGGGACGAGCATGATCGCTGTGGTCATTGGAACACCTCGCGCGGCGGGGAAGCGGTATGGGCCGGCCTGCTGCCGACCTGACCCCGACTGGTGGCCCCCGGACCACAGGCGTCGTGCCGGCGACGTGTCTGCGCTCAGGCGTCCCACCGGACCATGGCTGGCGGGACGCCCTGCATGAGGACGGCCGAGGTGCGACTGTTCGCTGCCCCGGCCGTTCTCTCGCGCAGTGCCTCAGGGACGGTTCGTGTGCTCGCCTTGCGCGAGGTTTAGCTGTGCGCCGTCGACGACGAGCGTGGTGCCGCCGTCTTCGTCGAGACCGGGGCGGAAGTGGATGGCGCCGTGGGCGTCGACTCCGGCGATCTCTGCTGAGGCCCAGTCGATCCGGCGACCAGCCACATCAAGGCCGAGCGGCAGGATGTGCCCCGACCGCGGCGGCACGTTCAAGGTCGTCCCTGCAGCGATCGGCGTCCCGTCGAGGGCAACCGTCACCGTGGCGGGCGACCCGGAGATGTTGAGAACGTGCAGGGCCCGCTGCCCGTCCTCACTCCGAGTCGTCGTGGCGAAGACGCCGGGCCACTGCGTCTCCAGCCGCAGCCCCGGCATGACGCCGAGGCTCGACAGCGCACGGTCGAAGAGCACCGGGTCCGACGGCACCTGGGCCGCGAGCACGATCGCGCGGCCCTCGCCCAGCGGCACGTCGACGCCGCATACGGCTCCGTAGACGTCCGTCAGCACGACATCGCCGCGCTCGTGCTCGAGCTGCTGCAGCCAGCCGGCGCGCATCTCCGGCCACGGCTGCGCCCAACCTTGGGCGACGAGGGATGGGAAGTAGTGCCCCGAGTCGCGCACGACCTCCCCAGCCGTGAGACCGAGCGCGTCGGCCAGCACTGTGCACGGCGAACCATCCAGGTCACGCTCGGGGACCAGCCCGAGCAGCACGAGATTGCCGCCCGACGTGACGTGCCCGACCAGCCGCTCCTGCACGACGCGCGAGAGGTAGCGACCCGTCCCCAGCAGCACCGTCGAACCCGGCTTAGGGTCGCGCCGCTCGAGGTGCGTCGCCCCAAAGCGGAACCCCCCGAGCAGCAGCGACCGCGCCAGCGTCTTGCGCTCACCAGCACCACGGTGCGCCGTCAGGTCGTTCACGACCTCCGTCATCACCTCAGAGCCGGGGTGGTGGTACTCCGTCATGTACGCGTCGAGCACGAGCCCGAGCGTCACGTCGTCGTGCTCCTCGTCCATCCGGGCGAGCCACGGCTCGTTCGCCTTGACGGCGCGCACCCCGCGCGCCGTCGCCTCGTAGGCGTAGCCGCGCTGCCCCTCGGGCCCGACCGGCGCTGCGGTGCCGTGACGCTCACCGGTGAAGGAGATTCGCTCGTTCCCGTCGGAGACCTTCTCGTCGAGCGGCGGGTTGATGCCGCCGGCGAAGAGGTAGTAGTTGATGAGCCGGTTGCCCTGCGCGAGGCACAGGCGCGTCTTGAGGTCGGCCGTCGACGGGTCGTACTGCATCTCCGCCCCCGCGCCGTAGTCGCCCGAACCCGCCTCGAACTCTAGGGACGTCAGCGGCTGGTCCGAGTCGTGCACCGCCGCCATGAACGCGTTCATGACGTAGAGGTCGGTCATCGTGTTGAGCGTGGCCTCGCCCAGGTAGTGGTCCGAGCCCGACAGCATCCCCGGGACGCCGGCATACGTGTCGACGAGCTGGCTGATGCCGATCGGGAAGGGGGCGCCGTTGCCGCCCTCGGTGCCGTGGATGTTGATGAGGAACGGCACGCCAGCGACGCCGCGCTCCTCGCACATCCCGCGCAGCGCCGCCACGTAGGAGGCGAACCGCTGCCGCATGAAGAGCCCGAGGTCGAGGCGCAGCGCGCCGGCCCACTCCTCCTTCGGCGACCGCACGGCCTCCGCCCAGCCCGGCTCACCCGGCGACACGGCATACGGCAGCGACGCCCCGTGGCGCTCCATCACGAACTCCCCGAACGACTCGACGAGCCCGTCGGTGAGGTCGGGCGAGTTCGTCACCCAGGCGAGCATGCCGATCTCGTTGTCGAGCTGGACACCGACGATCGGGCCGCCGACCGGCTGCAGCCGCGGCGCGAGCACCGGCATGATCGCGTCGAACCAGCGGGCGCTCTCCGACAGGAACGCCGGCGCGAGGTAGTCGACCGTGCTCGACGTGACCGGCACGCCGTCCCAGCCGAGCGGCACGATCTCCGGGTGCTCGCGGTAGACGCGGAACGGGATGCCCTCGTTCTTGAGCTCCGCCATGATGAACGGCCCCGGACGGGCCAGGACGCGCAGCCCCTTCGCGGCGGCGAGGTCGATGAACGCGCCGATGTCGCGCTCGGGCCGGGTCTCGCCGGTGACGTCGATCGTGCCGTCGGGCAGCTCGTGGAAGATCCACGGGATGTAGGTCGCGACGGTGTCGCAGCCCGCCTCGACGAGCAGGTCGAGGCGCTGCCCCCACTCGGCGCGCGCGACGCGGAAGTAGTGCACCTCCCCGGCCATGACGATGCGCGGCTCGCCGTCGATGCGGATCTGGCGCTGGCTGATCTCGATCATGAGTCCTTCTTCGTCACCGTGACGGACACGGGCTGGAGGCGGGCGGCGTCGGGCCCCGTCAGCAGGACGATCTCGCCCTCGTCGACGCGGGTGGTGAGATCACGGCCTGCGTATGCCGTCTGCCCGGCACACACGTCGAAGGTGACCTCGCGCGCCTGGCCGGGGTCGAGGTCGACGAGCGCCCAGTCGGTCAGCTCGACGAGGGGGCGGGTCACCTGGGCGACGGGGTCGCGGAAGTAGAGCTGGACGACCTCGCGGCAGGGCCGCTCGCCGGTGTTCGTGACGGTCACCGAGAGCGTGACCGAGCCGTCGGTGGTCATCGTCGGGGCCGACACGGTGGGCGCGCCGTAGTCGACCGTCGTGTACGACAGGCCGAACCCGAAGGGCAGTCGCGGGTAGGTGAGGGCGTCGATGTAGCGGCCCTCCTTGTGGTCGACGTCGGCGCGGATGAGCCGGCCCGTCGGCCGCTGGTGCGTGCTCGTCGGGATGTGACCGGTCGTGAGCGGGAAGGTCATCGGCAGGCGGCCGCTCGGCTCCACGTCACCGAGGAGCACGGAGGCGAGCGCGTTGCCGGCCTCGGTGCCCGGGTGCCACACGACGACCACGGCGTCGGCCAGGTCGAGCACCTCCGACAGGTCGAGCGGGCGCCCGGTGTAGACGACGGCGACGAGCGGCTTGCCGAAGGCGGCGACCGCACGCAGCACCTCGAGCTGGCCCGGCGGCAGGCCGATGTCGACCACCGACTGCGCCTCGCCGGAGCGGGACCGGTGCTCGCCGAGCAGTAGCACGGTCGTCTCGGCTCCGCGCGCCTGCATGAGCGTCACGTCGGAGAAGCGACCGTCGGCGACGGTGACCCGGTCGCCGAGGCGCTCGCGGAGGGCCTCACCGGGGGTGACGACGTCCTCACCCCGGCCGTCGAGCACCCACGTGCCGAGCAGCGCGTCCCCGTCGTCGACGAACGCGCCGCTCACGAGGAGCGAGCCCGCGGCGGCGGACGACAGGTCGAGCGGCAGGACGCCGTCGTTCTTGACGAGCACGTGCGCGGCCTGGCCGGCCCGCATGGCGACCTCGCGGGTCTCGGGAGTGGGCGCGTTCGACGCACCGGGGCGGGCGGCATACGGACGCTCGAAGAGCCCGAGGCGGAACTTCAGGCGCAGCACGCGACGCACCGCGTCGTCGACGAGCGCGAGCTCGACCTCGCCCGACTCGACGAGCTCACCGAGGTGCGCGAGGTAGGCGCCCCCGCACATGTCGAGGTCGACGCCGGCGCGGATGGCGAGGGCCGCGGCCTCGCGCAGGTCGGCCGCGACGCCGGCGTTGACGATCTGCCCGACGCCGTTCCAGTCGGCGACGACCATGCCGTCGAAGCCCCACTCGCCCTTGAGGACCTCGCGGATGAGGTGCTCGTGGGCGTGCATCGGGATGCCGTCGACGTCGTTGAAAGCCGCCATGACGGTCGTGACCCCGGCGTCGACCGCGTCCTTGAACGGGCGAAGGTGCAGGTTGCGCAGGGTGTTCTCACCGACGCTGACCGTGTCGTAGTCGCGGCCGCCGGCGGCGAGGCCGTAGCCGGCGAAGTGCTTGGCGCAGGCGGCGAGGCGGTCCGGGTCGCTGACGTCGTCGCCCTGGAAGCCGCGCACGAGCCCGGCGGCCAAGCGGCCCGAGAGGACCGGCGTCTCGCCGAGCGACTCGGCCACCCGGCCCCAGCGCGGCTCCTCCGACAGGTCGACCATCGGCGCGAAGGTCCACGCGACGCCGTCGACGACGGCCTCGCGGGCCGCGATCTCGCCGACCTGCTCGGCGAGGCCCTCGTCGAAGGAGGCGGCGATGCCGAGCGGGACCGGGCCCACGGTGCGGTGGCCGTGGATGACGTCGCGGCCGAAGAGCAGCGGGATGCCGAGGCGGCTGCCCTCGACCGCGTGGCGCTGCGCGGCGTCGATGTTGCCGACGAGCACGCCCTCGTCGCGCTCGTTGCCGCCGGTCGGGCCCGAGGCGTAGAGGCTCGAGCTGATCCGGCCGGCGGCGATCTCGGCGGCGTCGGCGTCGGGGTCGATGTTGGCGACCTGGTGGGTCTGGCCGACCTTCTCGGCGAGGGTCATCTGCGCCAGGAGCAGGTCGATGCGCTCCTCGACGGGCAGCGTCGCATCGAGCCACGGCCGCTCAGAGGCATGGGTGGTCGAGTCGGCCGTCACGGTGGTGTCGGTCATGTCAGTGGGTCTCCACGATGATCTCGGTGGGGGCGGACAGCAGGTCGGTGAGCGGGACGGCCACCCCGGCCCGGCGGTAGGGGTTGCTCAGGGGCCGCAGGTCGAGCTCGCGCCCGGCCACCGTGACCCGGCGGACGCCGTGGCCCTCGGGGCCGACGACGTAGCGGACGGTCAGGTCGGTGCCGGCGAGCGGCAGGCGAGCGGTCAGCTCGCGGGCGTCGCCGCCGTCGGCCGGGGGCAGCACCGGGTCGACCTCGACCTCCTCGGCGCGCTGGCGGATGCCGAGCAGCACCTCGGTGACGAGGCGCAGCACGAGGCCGGGCCCGGAGGAGTAGACGCGCCACCCGCCCTCGAGCGGCACGTCGCCGGCCATGAGCGCGGCATACCGCTCGGAGGCGTCGTAGCGGTCGGTGAAGGCGCCGTCGGAGGAGGAGTAGTAGCACGTCGTCTGGCGCGGGCTCGCTTGCGGCACAAGCGCTTCGAGACCGACGGGGCTCGCCTTGGTGAGGGCGGTGAGCAGGGCCGCGCCGTCGCCGACGCGGGCCAGGGCCTCGGCGTAGCGCAGGTGCGCGTGCATGTACATCAGGCCGATCTCCCGGCCCCAGAAGGTGCTCGCCTCGGCGCGCTGGAAGACCGTCATCGGGCCGCCGACGTAGCTGACCGGCCGGTCGAAGAGGCGCGCCCCGTCCGGACCCATCAGGTGCTCCTCGATGAGGTCGAGGTGGTGCCGGGCCTGCTCCGGCGTCATCAGCTCGGCACCGATGGCGTGGATCCACGGCAGCACGCCGTAGTGCAGGCCGGTCCGCTCGTCCGACGGGTGCACGAGCGGCTCGAACGACCCGTCCTCGTGGTGCAGCAGGTAGCCGGGCATCACCGGGTCGGCCTCGAGCTGCTCGAGCAGCGCGTCGTGGGTGCGCTCGGCCAGCTCGTCGGCGTCGGCGAGCAGCTCCGCGGTGTCGCCGGGCGTGCCGACCGCGTCCAGCCCCTCGGCGAGGGTGCGCAGTGACTGGGTCTGCAGCACGGCCGTCCACGTCGAGACGAGGTGCGCGGCCAGGTGCGGGTCGGCCGGCTGGAGAGAGTCGTTCCAGTCGCCGTGGCCGTATGCCGGCAGCGGGCTCCCGGGGACCGTGCTCTCCGCGATCCGGGCCACGGCACGCCGCAGGTGCTCGGCCACGCTCGCGGGCTCCCCGAGCGCGTGGTCGCCGACGAAGGCGACCTGCTCGTCGAGGAGGCTCGCGTCACCGGTCGTGCGCAGGTAGTCGCCGGCCGCGAGGACCGGCCAGAAGACGACGTCGCCGTGCGAGTCCTGCTGCCCGGTCTCGGGCAGCGGCGGGAGGAACTCGAAGGCCTGCGGCCAGTCGCCGCGGGCGTTCTGGGCGCGGAAGACGCGCAGCAGCACGTCGCGGACCGCGTCCTGGCGGCCGAGGGCGGTGAGCAGCCCGACCGGTCCCTGGCAGACGTCGCGGGTGCCCCAGGCTCCGCCCGAGAACTGCTCGAGCCCGCGCGGCGAGAGGTAGTGGACGAAGGCGTTGTGGGTGAACCACGGCAGCGCGGCCGACAGGTTCGCGGCCTGCGAGCCGACGGCGCCGAGGCGCGACCCGTCGAGGGTGACGGCGTGACCGGCCTTGTCCCAGAACGACTTTCCGAGGCGCTCGCCGCTGGGGACGACCTCGCCCGCCGGTGCGTCCCCGGCGTTCGGAGCGGAGGCGACGACGACCTCGAGCTGCTCGCTCGGGTCGAAGAGAACCGTGAGCCAGCCGGGTCCGCGGGTGACCCCGTCGGACTGCAGGCGCGCATCGCCGGCCTCGGCGGTGCCGCGGCCGGTCCACGAGAGGCGCCACGGGCGCGGGTCGCCCGCGGTCACCACGTCGACGTGGTCGTCGGCCGTGTGCACCGAGGGTGCGTCGGTGAGGTCGTCGGCGACCTGCACGGCGAGCAGCACCCGCCGAGGGGTCGCGCCCCCGGACTGGCCCACCGACAGCCGGAGGACGTGCTCGTCGGCCGGGGCGCTCGAGGTCACGGTGAGCAGCGGGCCCGACGCGGCGGCATACCACCACGTGCAGTGGTCGAGGCCGGTGAACCACGCGCTCGGCGTCTCGAGGAGGGTCCACGAGCCGTCGGCGTCCTCGACGAAGAGCCGCACGCCATGGGCGCGCTGGAGGCCGAGGTAGGTGCGCCGGCCGGTCGCGACGGGGTTGCGGCCGACGTGGCCGCGGGTGATCTGCGAGTGGAAGGTGCCGGCCATCCACACCGTCGAGGCGAGCGAGCGGCTGTCGGGTGTGAACGCATCGCCCGTGCGAAGGAGGTGCCCGTGCGGGCGCAGCACCGCGAGCTCCTTGGCGGGTGTGACGAGCTGTCCGCCGGCGACGGTCCACGCCAGGTCGGTGCCGTCCTCGGCCGTCTCGACGTGCGTGCGGCCGTCGAGGAGGCCGGCGGCGTCGAGCTCGGTGTGCGCCAGCGGCCGGGAGGGGAACGGCGCGCTGGCCGACCACAGCGTGGCGGGGGTGGGCTCCGTGTTCGCCGCCGCGCTGTGGTCGGGTCGAAGGGCGTGGCCGGCGGCCTCGGAGGGGCGGTCGGCGAGGGCGACCTCGGCCCAGCGGGCGTCGGCGTCGGAGGTGGCCTCCGGGTGGTCCTCCAGGGCGACGCCCCAGAAGCCGGTGCGGTGCGTGGCGGCGGGCTCGATGGCCACCGGCACGTCCTGCAGGGCGATGAGCGAGTGCTCGTGCTGCAGGCGCGCGCTCGGCAGCTCGGCGGCGTCGAGGCCGGACCAGCGCACGCCCCGCTCGGTCCGCTCGACGAGCTGCAGCGCGTCCGTGGCCCAGCCGGTGCCGGTGCCGGTCGACCCGACCATGAGCCAGGGCACCAGCTCGCCCGGCATGTTCTGGCGCACGGCCACCGCGGTGCCGTGGCCGGCCGTCGCGACGGGCGTGATGTCGAGGTACTGGCTGACGTAGTACTCGTTGGTGCGCACGGCGCCGAGCGGCGCCAGCGCCGGGTCGTGGGTGAGCACGACGTCGGCGGTCACCGGCGCGTCCGACGTGTTCGTCAGCTCGAGGTCCCAGTGCCACGAGGCGTGCTCGCGGCCGAGGGTGAGCACGAGTCGGTAGTCGAGCGCCTCGTGCCGACCGGTCACGACGACGTGACCCTCGCCCGCCGTCACGACCGAGCCGCTGCCGGGGCCCAGCAGGGTCAGACGACGTATGCCGTCCGGCGCGTGGACGCGCAGGTGCACGTTGCTCAGGCCGGCCTCCGCGACGGTGGCGGGGTGCAGCAGCAGGCTGCGGCCGTAGGCCTCGAGGCGGCGCAGCGCACCGTTGGGCAGCACCTCGGCGAAGTGGTTGGGGCCGCCCTCGAGGGTAATGACACGGGGGGCGGTCAGGACGTCGTTGTCGTCGAGCACGGCTCTTGTCTACCAACGGCCCGCGAATCCACGCCAGAGTGAATCCCCTTGAAAACAAATGAAAGTCAGAGCACGCACGCCTGACCCCATGAAAGTAGTTACATGCTTCCAGAGCGTTGACAGTCGTCGTCGGAGCGGACCTAGATTGGCGGCAGTCCCGCCCCCCACGGAGGTCCGCAATGACGCGAACACGCACCAAACCCCTGCTCATCGTGACCGGCCTGACGGCCGCCACCCTCGCCCTGACGGGCTGCGCCGGGAGCGCCGCCCAGAAACAGAGCCAGGGCAGCGGTGGCAGCGGCGGCATGATCGAGCAGCTGACGTTCCCCGCCGAGGCCGACGCAACCGTCGGTGGCCTGGTGAACTACAACCCCAACTCGCCGAAGCCGCTGACGACGAACTGGCTCTACGAGCCGCTCATCGTGCGCAACAACCTCACCTGCGAGGAGACCCCCTGGCTCGCCACCAAGTCGACGTGGGACGGCGCCACCAAGCTGACCCTCGACATCCGTGACGGCGTCAAGTGGAGCGACGGCCAGCCCTTCACCGCCAAGGACGTCGCCTTCACCTTCAACCTCGGCAAGCAGTACCCGGCCATCGACAAGGCCGGCGTCTGGAACGACACGTTCGGCGCCCCGGCCAAGTCCGTGACCGCAGAGGGCAACAAGGTCGTCTTCGAGTTCACCGGCAACGCCGCCCCGAAGTACGACGGCATCATCAGCACGAAGATCCTGCCCGAGCACTACTACGGCAAGGTCGGCGACCCGTCGAAGTACATCGACAAGACGCCCGTCTTCACCGGCCCCTTCAAGATCGGCAGCTACAACGGCCGCCGCCTGGTCCTCGAGCGCCGCGCCGACTACTGGCAGGCCGACAAGATCAAGGTCAAGAAGCTCGTCCTCGAGGGCAACTACGACGCCTCGCAGGCAGCCCTCAAGCTGCGCTCGGGCCAGCTCGACGCGTACTGGGGTGAGATCCCCAACCCGCAGAAGACGTTCGTCGACGCCGACCCGAAGAACAACCACTTCTACTACGCGCCCAACGGCACGACCGTGCTCACCGGCAACGACCAGAAGGCCCCCTTCAACGACCCGAAGTTCCGCGAGGCGATCAGCTACGCGATGGACAAGCAGGGCATGTCGACGAAGGCCACCTACGGCATCATGAAGCCGGCGAGCCAGACCGGCCTCAAGCTGCCGTCGATGAACGACCTGCTCCCGGAGAAGTACGCCGGCAAGGACACGGTCATCCCGTTCGACGTCGCCAAGGCGAACTCGCTGCTCGATGCCGCGGGCTACAAGAAGGGCGCCGACGGCAAGCGCACCAACCCGGACGGCTCGCCGCTGGCGGTCAACTTCTCGGTGCAGGCCGGCTTCATCGACTACCAGGCCATCGCCGACGTCGTGGCCCAGGGCATGAACGCCGCGGGCGTCAACACCAAGGTGACCGCCTCGGCGCCCGACTCGGTCGACGGCCAGAAGAAGACCGGCGACTTCCAGCTCGTGCTCGAGTACCTCCACGGCGGCTGCGAGCTGGCCAAGAACATCGGCGCCAAGCTCTCGAGCAAGTCCATGCCGACCGCGACCGACATCTTCCCCAACGTCGAGCGCTACAACGACCCGGCCACCGACGAGGCCGTGAAGAACCTCTCCGAGTCGATCGACAAGGCCGACCAGAAGAAGTACCTCGCCGAGCTCGTCGACACGATGATGACGAAGTACCCCGTCACCTCGCTCATCTACGCCCCGGCGCGCATCATCTACCGCACGGACCACGCCGTCGGCTGGCCGAGCGAGCAGAACGCGTACGCCAACCCGTCGGACGACCGACTCCTCGTCATGACGCGGCTGACCGCGCCGAAGTGATGCGACCTGCATCCGCCGGCACGGTGGGGCGGGCACTCGTGCCCGCCCCACCCGGCCGGGCCGGTCGCCCGGGCAGCACGGCCCGCTCGGGCCCCACTCCGGTCAGGAGGGCAGCATGAAGTACTTCGCACGCAAGTTCGGCTTCTTCATGGCGACCCTGTGGGCCGTCGTGACCCTCAACTTCCTCATCCCGCGCCTGCAGCCCGGCGACCCGGCCGAGATCATGGTCAAGAAGCTGGCCGGCAAGGACGCCCAGCTCGACCCGGCCCAGGTCAAGGCGATGCGCGCCATGCTCGGCGCGCCGGACGGCTCACTGCTGCAGCAGTACTGGGACTACCTCGGTGAGCTGGTCCACGGCAACTTCGGCCTGTCCTACAGCTACTACCCGTTCAAGGTCACCGAGGTCATCGGCCAGGCCTTCTGGTGGACGGTCATCCTCGTGACCGTGACGCAGGTCCTGTCCTTCGCCGTCGGCATCGTCCTCGGGGCGTATGCCGCGTGGCGGCGCAACTCGCGCCTGGACTCCGTCGTGACCCTCGGGTCGACCTTCCTCGGGACGCTGCAGCCGTTCTGGATCGCGCTGCTGCTGCTCTACGTCTTCGGCTACACCCTCGGCTGGTTCCCGACATCGGGCGGCTACGAGGAGTCGACGCCGGGCTTCAACCTCCCGTTCATCAACGAGGCGGTGTCGCACTCGTTCCTGCCGGCCGTGGCCCTGCTCATCGTGACGCCGATCGGCTGGATCCTCGGCATGCGCAACACGATGATCATGAACCTCGGCGAGGACTACATCCGCCTGGCGCGGGCCAAGGGCCTGCCCGACCGGGTTGTTGCGCTGAAGTACGCGGCGCGAAACGCCCTGCTGCCCAGCGTGACCGGCTTCGCGCTGGCCCTCGGTGGCGTGCTCGGTGGGGCGATCCTCGTCGAGCAGGCCTTCGACTACCCGGGCCTCGGCCGCCTCATGGGTGAGGCCGTGCAGAACAAGGACTACCCGCTGCTGCAGACGCTGATGCTGCTCACCACCGTCGGGGTGCTCGTCGCGAACCTCGTCGCCGACCTGCTCTACGGAGTGCTCGACCCGCGCGCGAGGAGGGCCCAGTCATGACGATCCTGCCCGTGAACGACGTGATGGCAGAGGGTGATCCGACCCAGGCCGTCAACGCCGAGCAGGTGCTCGACGCCGAGCGCCCCGAGCGCTGGTGGGAGGTGATCTGGAGCAGCCGGAAGGCGCGCGTGGGCGTCGTCATCGTGGCGGCATACGTCCTCGTCGCCGTCTTCGCCCCGCTCATCTCCCCGCACGACCCGCTCGACTCGACCTTCACGCCGCTGGCCGGACCCAGCGCGGAGAACTGGCTCGGCACGACGACCGACGGCCGCGACATCGCCTCGCAGCTCATCTACGGGACGCGGATCTCCCTGATAGTCGGCCTCTTCGGCGGACTGCTGGCGACGCTCATCGCGCTCGTCATCGGAATGGTGTCCGGCTACGCCGAGGGCACGATCGTCGACGACATCCTCTCGTTCATCACCAACGTCGCCCTCGTCATCCCGGCGCTGCCGCTCATCATCACGCTCGTCGCCTACTCGGAGGTGCGCGGCGTCTGGCTCATCGTCTTCGTCATCGCCATCACCTCGTGGGCGGGCGGTGCGAGGGCCAAGCGTGCGCAGATCATCACGCTGCGCAACCGCGACTTCGTGACGGCCGCGAAGTTCTCCGGCGAGGGGACGCTGCGCATCATCTTCCGCGAGATCCTGCCCAACATGAGCTCGCTCGTCGTGGCGGCCTTCGTCGGCGCCGCGACCGGCGCAATCGGCGCCGAGGCGGGCCTCGCGGTCCTCGGTCTCGGCGACACGCAGAGCGTCTCGTGGGGAACGATGCTCTACCAGGCCAACGCGCAGGGCGCGATCACGCAGGGGCTGTGGCTCTGGGTCTTCACGCCCGGCCTCGTCCTCGCCATCCTCATCACCGGCATGTCGTTCATCAACTTCGGCGTCGACCTGCTGAGCAACCCCCACCTGAGGGAGGACTCATGAGCCTGCTCGAGGTCAAGGACCTGTCGGTCCGCTACGAGCCCAAGAGCCACCGTCCGCTCGACGCCGTGCAGGAGGTGAGCTTCTCGATCGAGCCCGGCGAGTTCGTCGGCCTCATCGGCGAGTCCGGCTCGGGCAAGACGACGCTCGGCACCGCGCTGCTGCGGCTGCTCCAGCGGCCCGGCCGGATCAGCGGCGGCAGCATCACCTTCGACGGCACCGACATCACCCACCTGCCCGAGGACGACCTGCGCGCGGTGCGCTGGCGCGACGTCTCGACGGTCTTCCAGAGCAGCATGAACGCGCTCAACCCGGTGACGCGCGTGGAGGCGCAGTTCCGCGACGTCATCGAGCAGCACTCGCAGCTGCGGGGCGAGGCCGTCACGAGGCGGATCCGCGAGCTGTTCGACATGGTCATCATCGACCACAAGTTCATCGGGTCCTACCCGCACGAGCTGTCCGGCGGCATGCGCCAGCGCGTCAACCTCGCCCTGGCGCTCGCGCTCGAGCCGAAGTTCGTCCTCCTCGACGAGCCGACGACCGGCCTCGACGTCGTCGTGCAGCACTCGATCCTCGAGAACGTGAGACGCCTGCAGGCCGAGCAGGGCTTCGCGGTGCTCTTCATCAGTCACGACATCGGCACCGTCCTCGACCTGTCCGACCGGATCCTCGTGATGTATGCCGGCCGCATCGTCGAGGAGCAGCCGGCCGCTGCGCTCGTGCGCGAGCCGCTGCACCCGTACTCCAAGGGCCTGCTCGGGTCGTACGGCGACCCGCGTGCCGAGACGGTGCGCATCACCTACGTGCCGGGGCGGCCGCCGGACCTCAGCCTGACCATGGTCGGCTGCAGCTTCTGCCCGCGCTGCCCCGAGCGGATCGAGCTGTGCGCCGAGCAGGACCCGAAGCTGCTGCCGCTCGGCGCGGGGCGGGCCGCCTGCCACGTCGCGCGGCTCCAGCGCGAGGAAGGCGGCACGGGCGAGCACGGCGAGCCCAAGCGGGCCTTCGACGGGCCGCAGTTCGTCAAGACGGCGGAGGAGTCCACGCAGGCGCTGCGCGGCGACGTCGTGCTCAGCCTCGAGCACGTCTCCAAGGTCTTCACCCGCCGCCGGGGCCTCGCCGTCCAGCGCACCGAGGCCGTCACCGACGCCAGCTTCGTCCTCCGCAAGGGCGAGGTCACGGCGCTCGTGGGCCAGAGCGGCAGCGGCAAGTCGACCCTGGCCCGCATGATCACCGGCGTCGACAGCCCCACGGGCGGGCGCATCGTCTTCCACGGCCCGAAGGGTGACCAGGAGGTCGCCGGCTTCAAGGGCCGGGCGCTGCGCGACTACCGCGGCGAGGTCCAGATGGTGTTCCAGGACCCGTACAGCTCGATCAACCCGGCCAAGCGGGTCGGCTACATCCTCGCCCGGCCGCTGGCCAACTACCACGGGCTGCGCGGCGAGGAGCTGCGCGAACGGGTCAAGGAGCTGCTCGAGACGGTGGCCCTGACCCCGGCCGACCGGTTCATGAACCGCTACGGCTACGAGCTGTCCGGTGGCCAGCGCCAGCGCGTCGTCATCGCCAAGGCCCTGGCCGTCGAGCCGGAGATCATCGTCGCGGACGAGCCGATCAGCAGCCTCGACGTGTCGATCCGCGCGGAGATCCTCGAGCTGCTCAACGACCTCGTGCAGGTCAAGGACGTGGGCATCCTCTACATCACCCACGACCTGCTGAGCGCCCGGATGCTCGCCGACGAGGTCATCGTGCTCAACGAGGGCAGGGTGGTCGAGCAGGGCCCGACGCTGCAAGTCATCCGCGACCCGAGCGACGACTACACCCGCCGGCTCATCGACGCCATCCCCAACCCCTTCTGAGGTGCGCTTCGGGTAGATCGGGTGGAGTTGTGAAGCGCGGCGACCCCGGGCACAGTTGTCCCGGAAGAGGGAGCCTGGGTGTCCACGGAGCACAACGACGCGCGGCCGGTCACGATCTACACCGTGGCCGAGCGCGCCGGCGTGTCCATCGCCACGGTGTCCCGGGTTCTGAGCGGGTCGACCCCGGCGTCGGCGATGACCCGACACAGGGTGCTGCGGGCGGTCGAGGACCTCGAGTACGTCCCGCTGCGGGCCGGCCGGCCGGTCGACGTGCCGTCCCATGAGACGCACGGGCTCGTGCTGCCGGGGCTGCGGGGGCCGTACTACTCCGAGCTGCTCTCGGGCTTCGAGTCGACGGCTGCGCGGGACGGGCGCTCGGTCGTCGTGGTCGTCTGCGACGCCCACAAGGACGCCGAGGCCTCGGTGCGCAAGATCCTCGGCCGGGTCGACGGCATCGTCATCGCCAACGACACGGTCAGCGACGCGATGGTGCGCCAGGTCGTCAAGAGCACCCCGACCGTGCTCGTGGCCCGCAACGCGGTCCCTGGCTGCGACGCCGTCCAGGTCGAGAACTTCATCAGCTCCGCCGAGCTGACCCGGCACCTGCTCGAGCACGGTCGCCGGCGGCTGCTCTTCGTCGGCGACCCCGACATCTCCCACGACGTCTCGGAGCGCTACCGCGGCTTCCTGCACGCCCTCGCCCGGCAGCGCGGTGCCGAGGTGGCGCCGCCGATCCGCGTCGAGTACGAGGAGACGTCGGGGCTCCGGGTGCTGGAGGGCCTGCGCGCGGCGGAGGCGGCCGGGACGTCGGTCGACGGCTTGGTGTGCGCCAACGACGAGCTGGCGCTCGCCACCATGGTGCTGCTCGGCCGCGAGGGGCGCCGCGTCCCCGACGACGTCGCCGTGGTCGGCTTCGACGACATCATGACCTCCCGCTACCTCGCCCCCGGCCTTACGACCGTGCAGCAGCCGATGCGCGAGCTCGGGCGCTGGGCCGCGATCCGCCTCCACGAGCGCATCGCCGGCCGCAAGTTCGACGTGCACCCGCAGGTGCTGCCCACCCGCATGGTCGTGCGCGGCTCGTGCGGCTGCGACTGGGACCAGACCTCCGTCGTCGGCGGCTGACCCCGACGGATGCCGATCGTCTGAGCCAGCTGACGCGCCGGCAGCGCTGCGTCCGTTCGTGCGTGCTGCGACTCCTTGTCGCTGCCAGACCGCCGACAAGGAGCCCGCAGCGCTTACGAACAGCCGCAGCGGGCGCGTCAGTCGGGGAGCGAGGTGCCGGTGAGGCTCTCGGCGACGGCCCACAGGGACGCGGCGAGCTCTGGCTTGCGGGCCGAGCGCGGCTGGGTCACGAGGGTCGCCGGGCCGGCCATCCCGAACCGGCCGCCGGGGCCGTAGAAGGCGCCCTGGGTGGCGGTCGGGTCCGCGATCGCGCGCAGCAGCGGCTCGGTGCCCTGCTCCACCTCCTGGACGGGCAGCACCGAGATGCGGGTGTAGAGCGGCGGCTTGGCGCCCTCACGGCCGAGGCTCGCGCCGGCGACCTGCAGGTTGGTCCGCGTGTAGCCGGGGTGGGCGAGCGTGCTGATCAGCGGCCACTCGCGCTCGGTCGCCACCCGCGCCAGCTGCAGGCCGAAGAGGCTGTCGGCGAGCTTGGACTGGGCGTAGGAGCGCCACGGGCTCCACCGACGCGTCCGCCACTGGAGGTCGGCGAAGTCGATCGTGCCGAACGACGCGGCGCCACTCGTCATCGTCGCCACCCGGGGCCGGTCGCCGGCGAGCACGAGCGGCAGCAGGAGGTTGGTCAGGGCGAACGGGCCCAGGAAGTTCGTGCCGAGCTGCAGCTCGAACCCGTCGACGGTCTCGAACCGTTTGGGCGGCGCCATGACGCCGGCGTTGTTGACGAGCACGTCGATCGGGCGCCCCTCCGCGAGCAGCTCGCCAGCGAAGGACCGCACCGACGCGAGGTCGGCGAGGTCGAGGCGGCGGACCGTCACCGACGCGTCGGGGGTGCCCGCGAGGATCTCCGCCCGGGCGGCGTCTCCCTTCTCGGTGGAGCGCACCGCCATGACGACGTCGGCGCCGGCCGCCGCCAGGCGTCGGGCTGCCTCCTTGCCGGTGCCGCTGTTGCTGCCGGTGACGACGACGTATCTGCCGGTGAGGTCGGGGAGCTGGTCCATGCGCGGTGCCTCTCTGAGGGTGCCGCCCGAGCGAGCACGCGTGGGCGGGGGCTGCTGTCGATCGTCCCTGACAACGCGCAACGGCGCTCCGGGATGCCCGAGGCGGTCATCGTGCGCTGACCGGCGCTTGCCGGGCGGTCGTACGCTGGACTCGCTCGGAGGTGCGGGAGGTGGCGCTGTGTCCGTGTCGAAGTGGCAAGAGCAGTGGACCGACCCGGAGTGGGCCACGCTCCGGCTCGGGCCCGTGTGGGTCCTCAGCGCCATCGCGGGACGGGTCCGCTTCGACGCCGACGAGCGCAGCGCCTTCTGGGACGCGGTGACCGACGCCGCGCTGCGCAGCACGGGCCCTGGCCGCGAGCTGCTCGGTACGGCTGCCGCCGAGCGCCGCTGGCTCTTCGACGAGTTCGAGCTGGACGGGCGGCCGGTCGTCTCGGGCCTGCTGGCCGTGACGCGCCTGCTCGAGCGGATGGCCCCCGACACCCGCGACGACGTCCGCGCCAGCATCCTGCGCGTCGGTGAGTCGGTCGCCCGCGCCCGCGGTCCCTTCGGCCGGCGGATGACGGTCGAGGACGAGCAGACCCTGCTGCTCGTGGGACAGCTCCTCCAGACGTCTGCCGAGGAGGCCGAGGACAACCCGCTCGACTCCTCCACCGCCATCTGAGCGTCCTTGCCGATCCGACCCCGGGCCGACCGCACAAGGTCGCCGAGTGGCCCATCCGGCATACGGGTACGGGTCGGGCATACGATCGCCGGGTGGGCGAGGTCGAGCAGCCTGGCCGAGCGCCCGTCAGAGACGTGCCCGCACGCCCGGGCAGGAAGGACGCAGGGGAAACCTCATGTCTGACAAGCACATCGGTCAGGCCCTCCGGGCCAACCTGAGCCGGCGGTCGCTCTTCGCGCTCGGCGGTGCCGCTGCGGTGACGGGCGCCCTGGCGGCCTGCGGCAGCAACACCGGGCGCGAGGCCGCCTCTTCCGGCGGCGCGAGCGGCGGCGGCAGCGGCACGACGCTCAACCAGTGGTACCACCAGTACGGCGAGGCCGGCACCCAGCAGGCCGTGGAGAAGTACGCCGCCGCCTACAAGGACGCCACCGTCAAGGTCAGCTGGAAGCCCGGCGACTACGACCAGTCCACGGCCGCCTCGCTGCTGACGAGCGCCGGCCCCGACGTCTTCGAGTACGGCAACGGCCCGACGATCGACATGATCAAGGGCGGCCAGGTCGTCGACCTCACCGACCTGCTCGGCGACGCGAAGTCCGACTTCAACCAGAGCCTGCTCGAGCGGATGACCTACCAGGGCAAGACGTATGCCATCCCGCAGGTCATCGACATGCAGCTGCTCGTCTACCGCACGTCGATGCTCGACAAGGCCGGCATCACCCCGCCGCAGACCATCGACGAGCTCATCGCCGCCGCGAAGAAGCTGACCCAGGGCAACGTCAAGGGCCTCTTCCTCGGCAACGCCGGCGGCGCCGACCTGATGGGCGGCCCGATGCTGTGGTCGGCCGGGCTCGATTACCTGACCAAGGACAACCAGTTCGGCTTCGACGACCCGCGCGCCGCCACCGCCCTCGGCAAGCTGCGTGAGATGTGGGACGCCAAGGTGCTCCTGCTCGGTGCGCCGAAGGACTGGTTCGACCCGTCCGCGCTCGTCTCGGGCCTGACGGCGATGCAGTTCACCGGCCTGTGGACCTTCCCCGACATCAAGAAGGGCCTCGGCGACGACTTCGGCGTCATGCCGTGGCCGGCCCTCGACGGCAGCGGCAAGGCGTCGGTGCCCGTCGGCGCCTACGGCTCGTGCGTCAGCGCCAAGAGCAAGGACGTCGAGGCGGCCAAGAAGTTCGTCAAGTGGCTGTGGATCGACCAGACCCAGGACCAGCTCGACTTCGCGACCTCCTACGGCTTCCACATCCCGGCGCGCACGAGCCTCATCAGCCAGGCGAACACCCTCAAGAGCGGCCAGGCGGCCGAGGCCGCCAAGCTCGCCACCGACGTCGGCCACGCGCAGAGCCCGATCCTGTGGACGCCGAAGTGCTCCACGGCGTTCGGTGACGCGATGAACCGCATCGTCAAGGAGGGCGCCGACCCCGCCGCCGAGATCGCCAAGGTCAAGGCGGTCGCCGAGCCCGAGCTGAAGCGGGTCCAGGCCTGACAGCGCAGGCCGGCCCGGCGGCATACGACCGGGCGACGGCACCTCAGGCACCCGGGACGCCAGCTCCCGGACCACCGAAGCCGTCGCTCGGTCGCCGCCTGCGCGGGCGGCAGGACCGCAACCTGTGGTTCTGGGTCTTCGTCGGCCCCTTCGTCATCGGCCTGGTCGTCTTCGTCTACATCCCGATCGCCTGGTCGATCTACCTGTCGTTCTTCGACTCCTACAACACGGTCACGCCCACGACGTTCGTCGGCCTGGGCAACTACCTCGACATGCTGGGCGACCCGGCGTTCCGCAGCAGCCTGCTGACCTTCCTGGCCTTCGCCGTCTTCATCGTGCCGACGACGTTCGTGCTCTCGCTCGCCGCGGCCCTGCTCGTGGCCCGCACCCGGTTCATGCAGGCGTTCTTCCGGTCGGTCTTCTTCCTGCCGACGGCCTGCTCCTACGTCGTCGCGGCGCTGATCTGGAAGATGTCGATCTTCAGCGGCATCCGCTCGGGCCTGGCCAACGCGGTGCTCGGCTGGTTCGGCGTCGACTCCATCCCGTGGCTGAGCCTCGCCGACCCGCCGTGGTACTGGCTCGTCATCGTCACCGCCCGCCTGTGGCTGCAGGTCGGCTTCTACATGATCCTGTTCCTCGCCGGCATCCAGCGGATCAGCCCGACGCTCTACGAGGCGGCCGCGATCGACGGCGCCGAGGGCTGGAAGGTCTTCCGCCACATCACCCTGCCGCAGCTGCGTGCCACCTCGACCGCGGTGCTGCTGCTCCTGCTCATCAACGCGTTCCAGGCGTTCGACGAGTTCTACAACATCCTCGCGAGCTTCGGCACCTACCCGCCCTACGCGCGGCCCCCACTCGTCTACCTCTACTACACGGCGCTCGGCTCGGGCCAGGACTTCGGCCACGGCTCGGCCGGCGCCGTCATCCTGACCCTCATCATCGCGGTCATCGCGGTGGTGCAGGGCCGCGTCCTCCGGCTCGGCGAGAGGGGCGACTAGATGGCGATCGTCCGGAGCAAGCGGCAGTCCCGCGTCGTGGGGTGGGCCCGCTACAGCGCCCTCGTGGTCGGGGCGGTGCTCTTCCTCATCCCCTTCTACCTGCTGCTGCGCAGCGCGTTCATGCGCGAGCAGGACCTCGGCTCGCCCGACTTCCACTGGCTGCCGCCGCAGTGGGAGACCTCGAACCTCACTGGCCTCTTCGACAACCCGGCGATCCCGATGGCGCGCAGCCTGCTCAACTCCGGCCTCATCGCGGTGACGCAGACCGTCGGCGTGCTCGTCATCTCGGGGCTCGCCGGCTACGGCCTCGCGCGCATCCCCTACCGCTGGTCCAACGCCGTCTTCTACGTCATCACCGCGACGCTGCTCATCCCGGCGGCCGTGACGTTCGTGCCGAGCTTCGTGCTGGTCTCGACGCTCGGCTGGATCTCGACGCTGCGCGGCCTCATCATCCCGGGCCTGTTCCAGGCGCTCGCGACGTTCCTCTTCCGGCAGTTCTTCCTCGGCTTCCCCAAGGAGATCGAGGAGGCCGCCTTCATCGACGGCCTCGGCTACTGGGGCACCTTCTGGAAGATCGTCGTCCCGAACTCCTTGGGCTTCGTCGCGGCCATCGGCACCATCACCTTCATCGGGTCGTGGAACGCCTTCCTGTGGCCGCTCGTCATCGGCCGCGACCAGGAGTCGTGGACGGTGCAGATCGCGCTCTCCACCTTCCTCACCGCCCAGTCGGTGCAGGTGAGCCAGCTCTTCATGGCCGCGCTCGTGGCGATCGTGCCACTGCTGCTGATGTTCCTCTTCCTCCAACGCTGGATCGTCGAGGGGGTCGAGCGCACCGGCATCGCCGGCGACTAGGGCGGCACCGAGGGCGTATGCCGTGTCGCGCGCTCTCGCGGCCGGCCTCAGTCGCGCTTGGCGACGGTGAGCAGCACCGCGCAGTCCTCGACCGCCTCGAGCGAGTGTCGCGCCTGCGGCACGATCAGCAGGTCGCCCGCGACGCCCTCCCACGAGAGGTCCCCGGACACGAGCCGCACACGTCCGCGGAGCACGTGGACCGTGGCCTCGCCGGTGTTCTCGTGCTCCGTCAGCGACTGGCCGGCCGCCAGGGCCATGACGGTCTGGCGCAGCACGTGCTCGTGGCCGCCGTAGACGGTGTCGGCCGCACGCCCGTTCGAGGTCCGGGTGGCGTGCTCGAGCAGCTCACGGGCGAGGGCGGTCAGCGACGACTTCTCCATGGTTCACCATGGCACTCATCGCGGTGCGGCGCCTAGGGTGAGCGCCATGACGGCAACGGGGCAGGTCGGGCAGGTCGGTCAGGTCAAGAAGGTGCAGGTCACGTTCGACTGCGCCGACCCCGAGCGGGTGGCGCGCTTCTGGTGCGAGGTGCTCGGCTACGTCGTGCCGCCGCCACCGCCCGGTTTCGACTCGTGGGGCGACTTCGACCGGTCCCTGCCGCCGGAACGCCAGGGCTCGGCGTTCGCGTGCGAGGACCCCACCGGCACCGGTCCCCGCTTGTTCTTCCAGCGCGTCCCCGAGGGCAAGGTCGTCAAGAACCGGGTGCACCTCGACGTGCGCGTCGGTCGTGGGCTCGTGGGCCAGGAGCGCCTCGACGTGCTCGAGGCCGAAGGTGCCCGGCTCGAGGCGCTCGGAGCCACACGCGTACGCCTCCTGACGGCCGACGGCTTCAACGAGTCGTGCCTGGTCATGCAGGACGTCGAGGGCAACGAGTTCTGCCTCGACTGAGCACCGCCAGCGCCGCGCCGCACTGGCTGCGTCAGTGACCCGGAAAGGGGGTCAGTGACGTAGGGGTGGCTGGCGGGGTGTGCGGGCTCGGGGCTACGTCAGTGACCCGGAAAGTGGGTCACTGACGCAGGGCCGCCGCGATGTGTGGGAGCCGGCGCCAGGAGGGGCGCGGTCAATCGAGGTCGTGGACGTCGGCGCGGCGGGCGATCGTGGCGGTCGCGCGGCGGCAGGCCATGACGGGCACGCGCGGCACGATGTCGTCGAGGAAGGCGAAGCGGCGGCGCAGCGACCGGTGGTAGGCGTCGGCGCTCGTGTCGGCGACGAGCGCGTTCCACCAGTCGGCGAGGTCGCCCCAGCCGGGAGCCGCGAGCGACCCGCCGTACTGCTGGATCGAGAGCCCCGCGCAGAGGCTCGCGAAAGCCATCCGCTGCTGGAGCGGCCACTCGGCGAGCGTGCCGACGAGCAGGGCCGCGCCGAAGACGTCGCCGGCCCCGGTCGGGTCGACCGCCTGCACGCACAGGGACGGGACGCTCGCCTCCTCGCCCGTGCGGGCGTCGATGCCGAGGGCACCCTCGGACCCGTTGGTGACGATGGCGACCGGCACCCGGTCGGCGAGGGCGTAGACCGCCTCGGCCGGTGACCCCGTGCCCGTGTAGGCCATGGCCTCGACGGCGTTGGGCATGAAGACGTCGCAGCGGTCGAGCCGGTCGAGCACGTGCGGCGACCACCGCTCGTCGGGGTCCCAGCCGACGTCGGCGAAGACGAGGGCGCCGTTGCCGCGCGCCACGTCGACCCAGGTGCGGCCGCTCGAGCCGAAGACCTCGTCCTCGGCGAGGTCGACCATGACGGCACGCGACCGCGGCGGCGTGCCGATCAGCTCGCTCGCCGGGACCGGCGACGGGTGGCCGTGGGAGACCATGCTGCGGTCGCGGTCGACCGACATCGAGACCGTCACGGGGCTGTGCCAGTCGGCGAAGCGGCGGCTCGAGCCGAGGTCGATGCCCTCCTGCTCCTCGAGGGTGCGCCAGCAGAAGTCGCCGTAGTCGTCGTCGCTGAAGGCCGCGGCCAGGCCGGTGCGCAGCCCGAGGCGACGGGTGGCCACGGCAAGGTTCGCGATGCCGCCGGGGCACGACGCGAGACCCTCGGCCCACACCTCCGTGCCCGGCTTGGGGGCGCTCGGCAGCCCGGCGAAGATCATGTCGAGGAAGACGGTGCCCCAGACGAACACGTCGAGCGGCGGCTCGTCGGCGCCGCGCCGGGAGACAAGCGGGTCGAAGGACTGGTTGAGCGGCACGCCTCCATGATCGCGCATGCGCGTGCGCGACTCACCGACTTCCCCACCTGGAGTGAGCCTCCCGCCCCAGTCGAGCGGGCCGCGCGTCCCGCCTTGGTACGGTCCGAGGGTGGTGACGCGATGAAGCTGGTGATCCTCGGCGGCGGCGGGTTCCGCGTGCCACTCGTGCACGGTGCGCTGCTGCGCGACACCGCCGACCGTCGGGTCACTGAGGTGGTGCTCCACGACACCGACCCGACTCGGCTCGAGGTCATGCAGCGCGTCCTCGCCGCGCAGGCCGAGTCGCAGTCGGCGCCCGAGGTCGAGCCGCCCACGGTCACCGCCACCACCGACCTCGACACGGCACTCGCCGGGGCCGACTTCGTCTTCTCGGCGATGCGCGTCGGCGGCCTCGAGGGGCGCACCGCCGACGAGCGGATCGCGCTCGACCTCGGCCTGCTCGGGCAGGAGACGACGGGGCCCGGGGGTGTCGGCTACGGCCTGCGCACGGTCCCGGTCGCGCTCGACGTGGCCGAACGCATACGCCGTCTGTCGCCCGACGCGTGGGTCATCAACTTCACCAACCCCGCGGGCATGGTCACGCAGGCGATGCAGACGGTGCTCGGCGATCGGGTCGTCGGCATCTGCGACTCGCCGCTCGGCCTGGCCAAGCGCGCGGCCGGGGCGCTCGGGCACGACCTCGCCGACCTCGAGATCGACTACGCCGGGCTCAACCACCTCGGCTGGCTCACCGGCCTGCGCGTCGACGGGCGCGACGTGCTGCCCGCCCTGCTGGCCGACGAGGCGGCCCTCGGCGCGATCGAGGAGGGGCAGCTCTTCGGCACCGAGTGGCTCCGGACGCTGGGGTCGCTGCCGAACGAGTACCTCTACTACTACTACTACACGCGCGACGCGATCGCGCAGATCATGAGCGCTCCCCGGACGCGCGGCGAGTACCTCGTCGCCCAGCAGGCCGACTTCTACTCGGCCGTGGCCGGCTCGCGCGACGACGCCTGGCAGCGGTGGGACGCCGTGCGGCGCGAGCGCAACGCGACCTACATGCAGGAGACCCGCGAGGCCGACGACGGCGAGTCCCACGAGCGGGCCGAGGCCGACGTCGAGGGCGGCGGCTACGAAGGAGTCGCGCTCGCGCTCATGGCAGCGATCGCGCGCGACGAGCCCGCGCGCCTGATCCTCAACGTGCGCAACGGAACCGCCGTCTCCGGCCTCCCGGCGGACGCGGTCGTCGAGGTGCCGTGCCGCGTCGACGCCTCAGGTCCGGTGCCGCTGCCGGTCACCGGGCTGGCGGGTCACGCGTTGGGCCTGGCCCAACAGGTCAAGGCCGTCGACGAGCTCGTCATCCGGGCCGCCGTCGAGCGGTCCGGGTCGCTGGCCGTCGAGGCGTTCGCGCTGCACCCCCTCGTCGACTCCGTCACCGTGGCACGCGAGCTGCTGGACGCCTACCGAACCCGGCTCCCGGCCTTCTACTCCGGCCTGCGCTGAGCGGTCGGCGCGGTTGACGCCGCGGTGCGGGACAATCGACTCGTGGAGATCGACCTCAACGCCGACGTCGGCGAGTCGTTCGGGCAGTGGACGCTCGGTGACGACGAGGCGATCCTCGACGTCGTCACCAGCGCCAACGTCGCGTGCGGCTTCCACGCCGGCGACCCGCTCACGCTGCTGACGACGTGCCGGTATGCCGCGAGCCGCGGCGTGTCGGTCGGCGCGCAGGTCAGCTACAACGACCTCGCGGGCTTCGGGCGGCGCTTCATCGACGTGCCCGCCGACGTGCTCGCCGCCGAGGTCGTCTACCAGCTGGGGGCGCTCGCCGGAGTCGCGCGAGCGGCCGGGACGCGAGTCGCCTACGTCAAGCCGCACGGGGCGCTCTACAACGCGGTCGTGCACCACGAGGCGCAGGCCAAGGCCGTCGTCGAGGCCGTCCTCGCGTACGACGACCAGCTCCCGGTGCTGGGGCTGCCCGGCAGCCTCTTGCTCGAGGCGGCGGAGGCGGCCGGGCTGCCTGTCGTGGCAGAGGCGTTCGCCGACCGGGCCTACACCCGGGAGGGCCGACTCGTCCCGCGCAGCGAGCCCGGTGCGGTGATCCACGACGCCGACTCGGTGGCCGCTCGCGTGGTCCGGATCGTCACCGAGGGGAAGGTCACCTCCGTCGACGGGCACGAGGTCGCGGTCGGGGCCGCCTCGGTGTGCATCCACGGCGACACCCCCAGCGCCCAGGTGCTGGCGCGCGGGGTGCGTGCCGCCCTCGAGGCGGCCGGCGTCACCATCCGCTCCTTCACGCGCTGACCTGCCGGCCCGCTGACCTGCTGAAACCGACGAGAGCCCGAGAGCATGGACGCCAGGCTGCTGCCGATGGGGAGGACGGCCGTCCTCGTCGAGGTCGAGGGCACCTCGCACGCGGTGGCGCTGCGACTCGCGGTGGGCGGCCGGGTGGCCGCGCGTCACCACCCGTGGGCGGCGGTGACCGAGGTGGTGGCCGCGGCCCGGACCGTGCTGCTCCGGGTGGCCGCCCCGCAGCACCGCGACGCGGTCGCCGAGGCGGTGGCCGAGCTGGCCCGCACGCTGGACCGCGCGGCGCTCGAGACTCCGGGGTCGGTCCACGCCGTCGAGCTGCCGGTGCGCTACGACGGGCCCGACCTCGAGGACGTCGCCCGCCACACCGGGCTGACCCCTGCGACCGTCATCCGCGCCCACACGGCGACGCCCTGGCGGGTCGGTTTCGGCGGGTTCGCGCCGGGCTTCGCCTACCTCGTCGGCGGGGATCGGCGCCTGCACGTGCCCCGCCGCGCCGAACCGCGCCCGAGGGTGCCGACCGGCGCCGTCGGCCTGGCCGGCGAGTTCAGCGGGGTCTACCCGCAGGAGTCGCCCGGCGGCTGGCAGCTCGTGGGCACGACCGAGGTCGTCCTCTGGGACGTCGAACGCGACCCGCCCGCCCTGCTCGCGCCCGGCACGACGGTGCGTTTCGTCGACGCCGACCGGGCCGAGTGGGCACCGCCGCCCGGCCGGGCCGCCGCCACGGAAGAGGTCGCTGCCCTGAAACCGTCTGGGGCACAGAGCCGCCGGGCAACGACCCGACCACCTGCTCGCGCGCTCCACGTGGTGGACCCCGGCCCCCTCGCCCTCGTCGAGGACCTCGGCCGCAGTGGGCTCGGCGACGTCGGCGTCGGGCGCTCCGGCGCAGCCGACCGGGCGGCATACCTCCTCGGGCTCCGCCTCGTGGGGCACGCCGTCGACGACCCGGACGCGGACGACCCCCGCGCGCCCGCCTCGGTCGAGGCGACCCTCGGTGGGCTCGTCGTCCGTGCACAGGGCGACCTGCTCGTCGCGCTCACCGGCGCACCGTGCCCGGCCACGGTGGACGGCACCCCCGTGGGCCACGCCGCCCCCTTCACGCTGGCTGACGGCCGCATGCTCGCGCTCGGTACGCCGGTCGCCGGCCTGCGCACGTATCTCGCGGTGCGCGGTGGGATCGACGTCGAACCGGTCCTCGGCTCCCGCTCTGCGGACACGCTGTCGGGCGTCGGCCCGGCGCCGCTGAAGGCAGGCGACGTGCTGGCGGTCGGGCCCCCGCCGGACGCGTTCCCGTCGGTGGAGCTCGCGCCGCACGCCGCCACGGACGACGACGTCGTCCTCTCGATGACGCCCGGGCCACGCGCGGACTGGTGCGACCTCGAGGGCCTGACCCACGGCATACGCACCGTCGCCCAGCGCAGCAACCGTGTCGGGATCCGCTTGGAGGGCAAGCCCGTCCAGCGCTCCGAGGCGTATGCGGCCAGCGAGCTCCCGAGCGAGGGTCTCGTCCCCGGGGCGGTGCAGGTGCCACCCGGCGGCGAGCCGGTCGTCTTCCTCGCCGACCACCCCGTCACCGGGGGCTACCCCGTCGTTGCCGTGCTCACCGCGCAGGCCGTGGCCCGGGCGGCGCAGCTGCGCCCCGGCGACCGGGTCCGGCTGCGCTGGGTCCAGGTCTAGGCGCGTCGGGCCGCAGCTGCGCGTTTCCGTCCCGCGGTGACGGCTTCGGCGCTTCACTGGAGGCAGGGCCGGGGGGCCCGGCTCGGCGCAGGCCGAGCCGTTTCGAGGTAGGGGCATGACAGGTCGGATGCAACACGTTGTCGCCGCGGCCATGGCCGCCGCGATGGCCTGCGTTCTCTCAGTGACCGCGTCCGCAGCCGCAGGCGGTGGAGCTCCGGTGCCACCATCGCCCGGCCCGGGGTTCGGTGCGGTGGCGGGCGACGTCGTGGCCCCGGTGTTCGACGAGATCCGGGTCGCAGCGGCCCTGAGCATCGAGGCGTCCGGTCCGGTCCCCGTCACGGCCCTGGAACCGGGTGGCGGGTCGAGCAGCAACCCGACGCCGTGGCACCCCAGGGCCGACCTCCGGGTGCCGACCGCCGCGCCTGCTCCCTCGGGCAAGTCCGGCACCGGCACCGCGCTGTCGAAGGACCAGCTGATCTGGGCGGCCTACACCTCCGCCGCCGCCGAGGAGGGCAGCTGCCACCTGCCGGTGATGCTGCTCGCCGCGATCGGGGAGGTCGAGTCGTCGTCGCTGCGCGGGCGCACGCTGAGCGCGGCGCACGACGCCGTCCCGCCGGTGGTCGGCCCCGTGCTGTCCGGCGGGACCTTCGCCGCCATCCCCGACACCGACCACGGGCAGTGGGACGGCGACCCGGTCTGGGACCACGCCGTCGGCCCGATGCAGTTCATCCCGGCGACGTGGCGGCTGTGGGGCGCCGACGGCAACGGCGACGGGGTCAGGGACCCGCAGAACATCGAGGACGCGGCGCTCGCGGCCGCCGGCTACCTCTGCGCCGGCGGGCGGGACCTGTCCCGGCCCGCGGACCTGCAGGCGGCGGTGCTCTCCTACAACCACTCCAGCCAGTACCTCGCGGCCGTGCTCGGCATCGTCCAGGCCGTCGACTCCGGCCAGGTCGCCGGCCCCTGACGCGGTCGCCGGCCCCTGACGCGGGCGCCGGGACCTGACGACGGAGCCTCCGGGGGTCGGGACCGGCCGCCGAGCGGAGGGGCGTGACGAACCTCCGTCATCGCTCCCGCCCGTCCGGGATGCCGCGTCGCCGAGCCGGCGGGACGGCATACGTCCTCTGGTGGTGACGGCCAGCCCGAACTCCCACCCAAACGGTGGGAAAGGCCCGGAGTGTGGACCGACCTGCTGGTCAGATAAGGCCGGGTTATACATTCGATTACATGACCGTCACCGAGACCTCCGGCCCCGCCGGCCGCGCCGCCACCCGCCCGCCCCGTGGTGACCGCTCGAACGGCCAGTGGAAGGTCGACGGCACGACCCCGCTCAACGCCAACGAGGTGTGGAAGCAGGAGGAGGGTGGCCTGGCCGTCCGCGAGCGCATCGAGACGATCTACGCGCGAGACGGCTTTGACTCCATCCCACCACAGGACCTCACCGGCCGGTTCCGCTGGTGGGGCCTCTACACGCAGCGCAAGCCGGGCATCGACGGCGGCCGCACCGCGCAGCTGAGCGACGACGAGCTGTCGGACCGCTACTTCATGCTCCGGGTGCGCACCGACGGGCAGGCCCTGAGCCCCGAGGCGCTGCGGGTCCTCGGCGGCATCTCGGCCGACTTCGCCCGGGGCACCGCCGACATCACCGACCGGCAGAACCTGCAGTACCACTGGATCGACATCGAGAGCATGCCGGAGATCTGGCGCCGGCTCGAGACGGTCGGGCTCGAGACGACGACCGCGTGCGGCGACACCCCGCGCGGCTTCCTCGGCAGCCCGGTCGCCGGCATCGCGGCGGACGAGATCATCGACCCGACGCCCGTCATCCTCGAGATCAAGCGCCGCTACCTCGGCGACCCCGAGCTGGCGAACCTCCCGCGCAAGTTCAAGACCGCGATCACCGGCCACCCGAGCCTCGACGTCGTCCACGAGATCAACGACGTGTCGCTCGTCGGCGTCGTGCACCCCGAGCTCGGACCCGGCTACGACCTGTGGGTCGGTGGCGCGCTCTCCACGACCCCGCGCCTGGCCGAGCGCCTCGGCGTCTTCGTCACCGAGGACGAGGCCGCCGACGTCTGGCACGGCGTCATCCGGATCTTCCGCGACTACGGCTACCGGCGGCTGCGCAACAAGGCGCGCCTGAAGTTCCTGCTCGCCGAGTGGGGTCCGGCCAGGTTCCGCGAGGTGCTCGAGACGGAGTACCTCGGCCACCCGCTGCCCGACGGCCCGGCACCCGCGCCGGCGACCGGCCCCGGCGACCACGTCGGGGTCCACGCGCAGAAGGACGGCCGCTTCTACGTCGGCGCCGCACCGGTCGTGGGACGCGTCGGCGGCAACACGCTCACCGGCCTGGCCGACCTCCTCGAGTCGGTCGGCGCCGGCCGCGTGCGCCTCACCGCCCACCAGAAGCTCGTCATCCTCGACGTGCCGGAGGAGGGGGTCGACGCGCTGGTCGCCGGGCTCCCGGCCCTGGGCCTCATCGCCAAGCCCAGCCCGTTCCGCCGCACGACGATGGCCTGCACCGGCATCGAGTTCTGCAAGCTGGCGATCGTCGACACCAAGGACACCGCGGCCGCCGCGATCACCGAGCTCGAGACGCGCCTCGCCGACCTCGTCGACGACGGCTCGCTCGACACGCCGATCCTGCTCAACGTCAACGGCTGCCCCAACTCCTGCGCCCGCATCCAGACCGCCGACATCGGCCTCAAGGGGCAGATCATCACGGTCGACGGGGTGCAGCAGGCCGGCTTCCAGGTCCACCTCGGCGGCGGCCTGGCCTCGAGCGACCGGGACGAGGCCGGCCTCGGTCGCACGGTCCGCGGCCTCAAGGTGCCGGCCACCCAGCTGCCGGACTACGTCGAGCGCGTCGTGCGCACCTACGTGGCGGAGCGCGCCGACGGCGAGACATTCGCCGAGTGGAGCCACCGCGCCGAGGAAGGAGCCCTCCAGTGACCACCGTCAACCTCGCCACCCCCACGGTGCGCCGCAAGCGGCGCAGCGAGGCCGAGCTCAAGGCCCTCGTCGACGACTTCAACGCGACGCTCGCCGCCGACCCGGAGCACGAGCCGACCGCCGACGAGGTCGCGGCCTGGGCTGCCTTCCACTTCGACGGCTCCCTCGCGGTGGCCTGTTCGATGGCCGATGCCGTTCTGCCGCATGTCGTCTCGCGCTTCGCCCCCGGCGTCGACGTGCTCTTCCTCGACACCGGCTACCACTTCTCCGACACGATCGTGACCCGCGACATCGTCGCCGAGGACCTGCCGATCACCCTCGTCAACGTGACCCCCGAGCTGACCGTCGCCGAGCAGGACGAGAAGTACGGACCGCGCCTCCACGAGCGCAACCCCGCCCTGTGCTGCCAGCTGCGCAAGGTCGAGCCGCTCGCCCGCACCCTGCCGACGTACGAGGCGTGGGTGACCGGAGTCCGCCGTGAGGAGAGCCCCACCCGGACCGACACACCGCTCGTGACGTGGGACGACAAGAACGGCCTCGTGAAGATCAACCCGATCGCCGCGTGGACCTTCGACGAGCTGCTTGCGTATGCCGCCGAGCACCGTGTCGAGGTCAACTCCCTCCTCTCGGACGGCTACCCCTCCATCGGCTGCGAGCCGTGCACGCGCCGGGTCGAGCCCGGCGAGGACCCTCGCGCCGGCCGCTGGGCCGGCTTCGCCAAGACCGAGTGCGGACTCCACACATGACGACGACCGTGGACCCGACTGCCCCGCAAGCCATCCCGGAGACCGCGCTCGCCCGCGCGACGGAGGCCGCCGCGTACGAAGGCATCTCCGCCGACCGGAGGCTGAGCCAGCTCGACGCGCTCGAGGCGGAGGCGATCCTCGTCATCCGCGAGATGGCCGGCGAGCTCGAGCGTCCCGCGCTGCTCTTCAGCGGCGGCAAGGACTCCGTCGTCATGCTGCACCTGGCGACCAAGGCCTTCTGGCCGGCACCGATCCCGTTCCCGGTGCTGCACGTCGACACCGGCCACAACTTCCCCGAGGTGCTCGCCTACCGCGACGAGACCGTCGAGCGGCTCGGTCTGCGCCTGGTCGTGGCGAGCGTGCAGGACTACATCGACGACGGCCGGCTGCGCGAGCGCGCCGACGGCACCCGCAACCCGCTGCAGACCCTGCCGCTGCTCGACGCCATCAACGACAACCGCTTCGACGGGGTATTCGGCGGCGGCCGGCGCGACGAGGAGAAGGCGCGCGCCAAGGAGCGGATCGTCTCCCTCCGTGACGAGTTCGGCCAGTGGGACCCGAAGAACCAGCGGCCCGAGCTGTGGAACCTCTTCAACCCGCGCCACCGCCCCGGTGAGCACGTGCGGATCTTCCCGATCAGCAACTGGACCGAGGTCGACATCTGGCGCTACATCGAGCGCGAGGACATCCCGCTCGCTCCGCTCTACTACGCCCACGAGCGCGAGGTCTTCCGCCGCGACGGCATGTGGCTGGCCGTCGGCCCGTACAGCCGGCCACGCGACGACGAGCCCGTCGAGACGCGCCTCGTGCGCTACCGCACCGTCGGCGACATGTCGTGCACCGGCGCCGTCGAGTCCCCAGCCCGGACCAACGCCGAGATCGTCGTCGAGGTCGCTGCCTCGACGCTCACCGAGCGCGGGGCCACCCGCGCCGACGACCGGATCTCCGAGGCCGCCATGGAGGACCGCAAGAAGGAGGGCTACTTCTGAACACCCCACGACGTTCTCCGCTCGTCCCTCGCTCCGATACCTCGCGTGGGCCCCAAGACAAGGACACCCTGAGATGAGCACCCTGCTCCGGCTCTCCACCGCCGGCTCGGTCGACGACGGCAAGTCGACCCTCGTCGGCCGGCTGCTCCACGACACGAAGTCGGTGCTCTCCGACCAGCTCGCCGCCGTCGAGCGCGTCAGCCGCGACCGCGGCCTGACCGCCGCCGACCTGGCGCTGCTGACCGACGGCCTGCGTGCCGAGCGTGAGCAGGGCATCACGATCGACGTCGCCTACCGCTACTTCGCCACGGCGACACGGTCGTTCGTGCTCGCCGACTGCCCCGGGCACGTGCAGTACACCCGCAACACCGTCACCGGCTCCTCCACCGCCGACGTCGTGGTGCTCCTCGTCGACGCCCGCAAGGGGGTGCTCGAGCAGACCCGCCGGCACCTGGCCGTGACGGCGCTGCTGCGGGTGCCGCACGTCGTCGTGGCCGTCAACAAGATCGACCTGGTCGACTTCTCGCAGGAGGTCTACGAGCGCGTCGAGGCCGAGGTGCAGGCCGTCGCCCGTGAGCTCGGCGTCGTCGACGCCATCGCGATCCCCGTGAGCGCGCTCGACGGCGACAACGTGGCCGAGCGCTCGGCCCGGACCCCGTGGTACGACGGCCCGAGCCTGCTCGAGCTGCTCGAGGCGCTCCCGCCGTCGGACGACCCGGGGGGCGAGTCCTTCCGGCTGCCGGTGCAGCTGGTCATCCGCCCGCAGGGTGCCGCCCGCGACGAGACCCACCGCGACTACCGCGGGTATGCCGGCCAGGTGGCCTCGGGCGTCGTCCGCGTCGGCGACGAGGTCGTGGCCCTCCCGTCCGGCCGGCGCACGACCGTCACCGGCATCGACCTCGGGGACCGTGAGCTGCAGGAGGCGTTCGCGCCGCAGTCGGTCACGCTGCGCCTCGCCGACGAGATCGACATCTCGCGCGGCGATGTCATCGCCGCCGCAGCCGACGCACCCGAGCCCACGCAGGACATCAAGGCCGTCGCGTGCTGGCTCGGGGACGCGCCGCTGCGCCCGGGCCAGCGGCTGCTGCTCAAGCACGGCTCGCGCACCGTCCAGACCGCGGTCCGCACGCTCGACGGCGTGCTCGACCTCGACGACCTGCAAGCGGTGCCGGCAGAAGCCCTGTCCCTCAATGACATCGGCGTGGTGACCCTGCGTCTCGCGTCGCCGGTCCCGGTGGAGAACTACTCGGTCTCGCGCCGCGGCGGGTCGTTCCTGCTCATCGACGCCCATGACGGGCGGACGGTCGCCGCCGGCATGGTCGGTGCGACGCTGCCCACCGCGGCCCCCGCGCCGTCCCAGCCGGAGGGTGACGAGGAATGGGAGATCTGAAGTCGGCCCTGCCCGTCGTGCTCGACGTGGCCGGTCGCCTCGTCGTGGCCGTCGGAGGCGGGCCCGTGTCAGCCCGACGGGTGCGGGCCTTCCTCGAGGAGGGCGCCGTCGTGCGGGTCGTCGCGCCGTGGCTCTGCGAGGACCTGCGCGACCTGGTCGCCGCAGGGCGCATCGACTGGGTCGAGCGCGACTACGCCGGCCCCTCGGACCTCGACGGCGCCTGGTTCGCGCACACCGCGACCGGAGAGCCCTCCGTCGACCGCGAGGTCGCCGCTGACGCCGAGTCGCTCCGCGTCTGGTGCGTCGACGCCACCGACTCCGCCGGCACGACCGCGAGCGTCACCGCCCGCGCCGACGTCGTCACCCCCGACGGCCGGGTCACCGTCTCCGCGTATGCCGCGGGCGACCCCGGCCTGGCCGTGACCGTCCGCGACGGGGTCGAGAGGGGGCTCGTCTCGGGAGCGCTGGACCTGCGCCGCACGCGGACGCACGGCCGGACCGGCTGGGTCGCCCTCGTCGGCGGCGGACCCGGCACCGACGGCCTGCTCACGGCACGCGGCCACGAGCTGCTCGCCTCGGCCGACGTCGTCGTCGTCGACCGGCTCGCGCCGCGCGCCGTCGTCGACCGGCTGCCCGCCTCCGTCCGCGTCATCGACGTCGGCAAGACGCCGGGCCACCACCCGGTGCCCCAGTCACGCATCAACGACATCCTCGTGGAGGAGGCCCGGCGCGGCCTCGGCGTCGTGCGCCTCAAGGGCGGCGACCCCTACGTCCTCGGCCGCGGGGGCGAGGAGCGCGAGGCGTGCCAGGCACACGGCATACCCGTCGAGGTGGTGCCCGGCGTGACGAGCGCGGTCAGCGTCCCGGCAGCGGCCGGCATACCCGTGACCCACCGCGGGGTCGCGCGCGGCTTCACCGTCGTGACGGGCCACGAGGACATCCCGGTGCTGCCCGTGGGTGGCGACCACACGCTCGTGCTGCTCATGGGTGTCACCCAGCTGGGCCGCACCGCCGAGCTGCTCGTCGAGCACGGACGCTCGGCGGACTGCCCGGCCGCCGTCGTCGAGCGCGGCTACGCGCCCGACCAGCGCACGACGGTCGGCACGGTGGGCACCATCGCGAAGCTCGCGCGTGAGCGCGGCGTGCAGGCACCGGCGGTCGTCGTGGTCGGCGACGTGGTGCGCCTCGGGCCCGACTGGCGCGCCGCGCACTGACGCGGCAGGCCGGCACTCGACGCCGGGTGGCGCCCTACGGGCTGACCGCCTCGGCCGACAGTGCCTCGAGGGCTGCCGAGAGCCGCTTGCGCGCGTCGGCCGCGACCTCGGCCAGGCCTTCGTTGCCGGTGAGCTCGACCATCGCCTCGGGATCCATCGCCTCGACGAGCGTGTGGTCGGCGTCGACCGCGCGGACGACGACGTTGCACGGCAGGAAGACCCCGATGGTCGGCTCCGCCTCGAGGGCGGCCAGGGCGAGCGGCGGCCGGCACGCCCCGAGGATCACCTGGGGCGCGATGTCGGCGCCGATCCTGGCCTTGAGCGTGGCGGCGAGGTCGATCTCGGTGAGCACGCCGAACCCGGCGTCGGCGAGCCGGCTGCGCGTGGCCTCCAGGGTCTCGGCGAAGCCGTGGTCGACCGTGGTGCTGATCGTGTGTCCCATGCTGGTGCCTCCGGATCTCAGGCGCTGACGTCGCCGGCCTGCGAGGCGGCGACCTTCCGGCGCACGTCGTCCATGTCGAGCTCGCGAACGGCGGTGATGACCTGCTCCAGCGCGGCCGCCGGCAGGGCGCCGGGCTGGCTGAAGACGAGGATGCCGCCGCGGAAGGCCATCAGCGTCGGGATCGAGGTGATCCGCGCCGCGCCGGCGAGCTGCGGCTCGGCCTCGGTGTCGACCTTGCCGAAGACGATGTCGGGGTGCTGCTGCGACGCCGCCTCGTAGACGGGCGCGAACATGCGGCACGGCCCGCACCACGACGCCCAGAAGTCGACGAGGACGATGTCGTTGTCGGTGATGGTGGCCTCGAAGTCGGCCGCGGTCAGGGTGCGAGTGGTCATGGGTGCTCCTTCTCGGTACGTCGATCCTATACCCCTCGGGGTATTCAACGAGCGGTGCGCGAGAAAGATTCCGCGGTCCGGCTCACCCGAGCGCGGCCACCTGCGCCTCCACGATGGAGGCGAGGTCCGGCCAGCGGACCACCTCGGCGCGCCCGCCGAGCGCGGCCACGACGACCGTGCTCCCTGCGACGCACCACAGCGTCAGCGACCGCGAGTGCGCACCGTCGAGGACGAAGGGCTGCTCCGCCGCCGCCACGTGCGTCGTCCCGGCGACCTCCGGTGCGGAGACGGTCCTCGGTTCGCCGATGTCGGAGAGCCCCTTGCTCTGTCGCATCGTGCGCGGGAGCGAGCGCAGCTCGTCCACCGCTGCCCGAGCGTCCTCCGGTGACGCGAACGGGATGACCTGGAGGAACAGGTCGGCCCGGCCGACCTCCTGGTAGGCGCGCACGCTCGTGACCGACCGCATCTGCCGTGCCCGCGTGATGGCGCCGCTGGTGCTGCCGCTCGCCCCCGTGCGGTAGGTGCGTCCTCCGCGCGCCGCCCAGGGACCCCCGGGCAGTCGACCCGCCGGCAGGCAGGCGTTGCGGGAGCCGATCGACTTCAGCTGCGCCAGCACGAGGCGCCCGACACTCGTCACGCCGTCACGATAGGGCGGCCTCGGGCGGGGCGCCGTGGATCGGCGGCGGATCGGCAGCGGATCGGCAGCGGATCAGGTGACGGCCGCGAGGATCCGGTCGATGCGCGCCAGGGTCACCGGGTCGTCGGGCACCTCGAGGAACCAGGTCGCGAGCCGCTCCCGGTGCGACTCGCTGGTCGCCCCGACCCACCGCGAGCACGCCAGCTGGGCGATGTGGGCCTGCTCGGCGACGAGCATCGTGAAGTGCCCGCGCCGCGTCACCCGCCCCGGACCACCGGCCTCGCGGTATGCCGTGTGGAGCAGCCGTGCCCGCGACGGGTCGTCGTCGCCGAACTCGAAGAGCACCATCGCCAGCTCCTGGCTCGGGTCGGCCGGTCCGAGGTTCTCGAAGTCGAGGACGCAGACCCGCCCGTCCGCGGTCGCGCGCACGTTGTCGGCCCACAGGTCCCGGTGGCAGACGATCGGCGACTCGTGCGGCTCGAGCACCGACTCGACGGCGACGAGGTCGTCGACGAGGGCGCCAAGCTGGCCCGCGAAGGGCGCGCCGGCCGCCACGACCCGCTGGTGCACCTGCCGCCACTGCTCCTCCCCGAGCCCGGTGGCGAACCAGTTCTCGACGCCCGCGTCGGTGGGCGCCCCCGCGCGGTGGAGGCGCGCGACCGCGCGCCCGACGTCTGTCGGGTCGAGCCGTCGCGAGGGTCGTCGCAGGTCGAACCACTCGAAGACGCGTACGGCCGTGCCGTCCACGGTCGTCGCCACGTCTCCCGAGGGCGTATGCCGTGTCGCCGGCGTGAGGACGCCCTCGGCCCGCGCGGGGTCGACCAGCAGGGCGTCCTTGGCGACCTCCGCGAGGTCGGGGCTGGCGAACCACTCCTTGACGGCGTGGCTGCCGTCGGCCGTGTCGAGGCGCCACACCTGGCCGAGCTGGCCGCGCGAGACCGGCCCGGTCAGCGTCGCGGGCCCCGCGAGGCCGTACGCGTCCGCGACCTGCTGCGCCGCCGTGGGGGTGAGCACCGGGGACCGACTGCGGCTCAGCCGGCTGCGCTCACGGAAGCACCCGCCAGACGGCGATGGCGACGGTGGCGAGCGCGAGGGCGACCGATGCGATGGTGAGCGGGGACCGGCGGCCGCGGTCGACGCTGACGAGCAGCACCGCGGCCAGGACGGCGGCACCCGCCGCGACGATCGTCTCCTCCGCGCCCCGGTCGATCGTGCGGATGAGCATGGTGTCGGCGGCGCCGAACCGGCTGAGGTAGCCGAGGACCCGGACGAGCAGGAAGCCCCACCAGCCGACGGTGACCCAGAAGAGCGCGATCCCGACCTGGGAGACGAGCGGGTCGGCGGCGCCCTGCCCGGTGGGTCGGTATCCGCTCGACGGCGCGCCAGACGCCACGGGCGCCGGCCAGACCGGCTGACCGGCATACGGGTTGGTGGTCCCGGGGCCCGTCACGGGGGCCGCCGCGGGAGGTGGCGTCGCCCCGCCCGGCTCGGTGACCGGGAGCTCGCGGGTGTGCTCGACGACCGGCAGGGCCTGCGTCGCACCCGCGGTGGCTCGCGACGGCTGCGGCACCGGCACGGTGAACTGCTCGTCGGGCCCCTGCGAGCCTGCCCTCCCCGGCGTGTCGCTCATGGCCACAAGGTACCCCCGGGGCTGCCCGGGGGTACCGCGGCGAAGGCCGCCTCGCCGGTCAGGCCGCGGAGAACCGCCGACGCGCGACCGCGAGGCCGACCAGGGAGATGACGGCGACGGCCATGTAGTAGACGCTCGGCGCGTTGAGCGAGCCGGTGAGGCCGATGAGCCAGGTCAGCACGAGGGGCGCGATGCCGCCCATCACCGTGACGCCCACGTTGTAGGCCACGGAGACGCCGGTGGCGCGCACGTCGCTCGGGAAGAGGGTCGTCAGGAGCGCGGGGAGCGGGCCGAAGTAGAAGGCCATGATGACCCCGAGGATGCCGATGGAGATGACCAGCACCGGCACGGTCGGCGAGGCGATCACCACGGCGAACAGCGGCCAGGCCAGCACGAGCGCGCCGACGGCGGCCCAGACCATGACGCGGGCGGGGCCGACCCGGTCGGCCAGCCGGCCCACCAGCGGCACCCCGACCATGGTCACCACACCGGCCACGACACCGCCGAGGTAGGCGGCGCTCGCGGGCACCCCGAGGTTCTTCACCGCGTAGGTCGGCATGAAGAGGATGAGGTAGACCGAGATGGTGGCGACCCCGACGCAGGCCGAGCCGGTGAGGACGCGTCCCAGGTGGCTCGTGAGGGTGGCGCGGATCGGGGCCTCGTGCGGCGTGCTGTCGGTGAACTCCTGGGTCTCGGAGAGGCGCGCCCGGATGTAGAGGCCGACCGGCCCGATGAGGCAGCCGATGACGAACGGGATGCGCCAGCCCCAGGAGTAGAGGTCCTGCTTCGACAGCTGGTTGAACAGGACGTAGCCGAAGGCGGAGGCGAGGAACATCGAGATGCCCTGGCTCGCCACCTGCCACGAGGCGTAGTACGCCTTGCGGTGCGGGGCGGTCTCGACGAGGAACGTGGTGGCAGAGCCGAACTCGCCGCCGGCCGAGAAGCCCTGGACCAGGCGGGACACGAGGATGATGACCCCGGCCCACGCGCCGACCATGGCGTGCGTCGGCGCGACGGCCATGAGCACGGTGCCGACCATCATGAGCAGGAGGGTGAGGGTCAGGGCCTTCTTGCGCCCGTGACGGTCGCCGTAGCCGCCGATGATCATCCCGCCGAGCGGCCGCACGAGGTAGGAGATGGCGAAGGTCGCGAACGTGAGGATCAGGCCCAGCGTCTTGTCGCCGTCGGGGAAGAAGTTCTCGGCGATGACGATCGCGAACGATGCGTAGACGATGATGTCGAACCACTCGAGGGCGGCGCCGATCGAGCTGCTGAGGACCGCTTTGCGGGCCTCTGCCAGGCGCTCTGGAGTCACCTCTGTCGGTGTGGCGGTCAGGGTGGTCATGGTGCTCCTTCGGTCCTGCGGGGTGGGGTGGTCAGGCGCTCAGGCGCTGAGGTGGCCGATGAGGGCGTCGAGCAGCGCGTCGCAGCGGTCGATCTGCTCGAGCGCCACGAACTCGTCCGGGGCGTGCGCCTGGGCGATGTCCCCGGGCCCGCACACCACCGTCGGGATCCCGGCCCGCTGGAAGAGGCCGGCCTCGGTGCCGTAGGCGACCTTCTCCTCGCTCGCGACGGCGCCGAGCGAGGTCACGAGGTCGATGACGTCCTCGTCGTCCGGCGTGTCGAGCCCGGGCGCCTGGGCGCCGATGGACACCTCGACGTGGGCGTCCGGGTTCTCCTGCCGCATCGCGGCCTCGATGCGACCGATCTCGGCCCGGAACTCCTCGACCGTCGCGTCGACGTCGACGGCTCCGACGGCGCGGAACTCGAAGGTCAGGCGGCACTCGGCGGGGACGGTGTTGACGGCGATGCCGCCCTCGACCTGGTTGACCGTGGCCGTCGTGAAGGGCACGTCGTAGTGCTCGTCGAACGGCCCGTCTGCGCGGAACCGGTCGGCGACGCCACGGACGAAGCGGACGAGCCGGGCGGCATACTCGATCGCGTTGACGCCGTACGGGGTGCGCGAGGAGTGGGCGGCGACGCCGTGGAAGGTGACCTCGATCATCGTCAGGGACTTGTGCCCGCGGATGACCCGCATGCTCGTCGGTTCGCCCACGATGCAGGCGCGGGGGCGCAGGCCCCGCGCGACGATCTCGTCCACGAGGGAGACGGCGCCGACGCAGCCGACCTCCTCGTCGTAGGAGAAGGCCAGGTGCACCGGCTCCCGCAGGGCGGTGCCGGCCAGGCGAGGGACGGCGGTCATGACCGACCCGATGAAGGCCTTCATGTCGCAGGTGCCGCGACCGTAGAGCCGGCCGTCGCGCACCTCCGGGACGAAGGGCTCGCTCGACCACTGCTGCCCGTCGACCGGCACGACGTCGGTGTGACCCGACAGGACGATGCCCCCCGTCGTCGTGCCGTCTGCGGCGGGGAAGGTGGCGAGCAGGTTGGCCTTGGTGCCGTCCTCGTTGCGGATGAGGACGGGCTCGACCCCGTGCGCCTGCAGCTCCGCCTCGACGAGCTCGATGAGCGGCAGGTTGGTCTCGCGGCTCGTCGTGTCCACCTCGAGCAGCCGGGTGGTCCAGTCGAGGCTGGCCGGCCGGGTGGGACGGCTCGACTCGGTGGGGTGGGCGGCCTCTCGGGTTGCGCCGTGGGGCGACATCTGGGGCTCCTGGGTCGGGCGGGTCGGGGTCTGGGCGGGCGGGCACTTGTGGTGCCCGCGCCAGTCACCGAGGATGGCACTCGTGCCATCGAGGAGCGGCTCAGTGCAGGATCGCGCGACGCGTCATGAGATCGCGCAGGAATCCGCCGCGCTCGCCGACGAGCTGGACCTGCAGATCGTCAACTGCCTGCAGCTGCAGCCACGCGCCTCCTGGACCCTGGTGGGGGAGGCGCTCGACGTGGACCCCGTGACCGTCGCGCGCCGGTGGCAGCGGCTCTCCTCCGCCGGCATTGCCTGGGTGTCCGGTCGGGCGACGGGGCAGGGCGGCCCCGAGTCGTGCCTCGCCGTGGTCGAGCTGAGCTGCAGCGCCGCCCAGACCCTCGAGATCGCCCGGCGCGTGACCGAGCTGCCGCACGTGCTCAGCGTCGAGCACACCAGCGGACCGCGGTCGCTGACGATGCTCGTGGAGGTGCGGGACCTCGCCTTCCTGTCCCGCTTCCTGCTCGAGTCGGTCGGGGCGATCCCCGGTGTCGTCGCGACGAGCAGCCACGCCGTCACCAAGGTCTACTCGATGGGCGACCACTGGCAGCTGCACGTGCTCGACGCCTCCCAGCAGGCGGTGATGCTGCGAGGTGCGAAACCGCGCCTGGACGGGCTCACCGCCGGCCAGGCGGAGTCCGCTCGAGGGTACGACGCCGTCGACCGCCGGCTGATCCTGCTCCTCGGAGAGGACGGGCGTATGCCGGTCGCCACCATGGCCGACCGCGCGGGCCTCAGCGAGAGCACGGTTCGCCGGCGCCTGGCTGACCTCGTCGGCAACGGACGGGTCGTCCTGCGGTGCGACATGGCCCTTTCCGACTCGGGGTGGCCCGTCATCAGCTGGCTGTGGGCCTCGGCCGATGCCGGGGACATCGACGAGGTGGCGACGACCCTGCGGCGCCTGCCGGGCATCCGGGTGTGCTGGCGCATCTCCGGCGGCCTGTCGAACCTCATGCTCGCCCTGACCACGCACTCCCTGCACGAGCTGTCGCACGTGGAGGCGCGGCTGGCCGCCGAGGTGCCGCAGATGACGATCCACGACCGTTCGATGGTGCTGCGGTCGGTCAAGCGCATGGGTCGCGAGCTCGACCTGCACGGCCGCAGCATCCGCTCGGTGCCCTTGGACATCTGGGCCGACGCCGCCTGGCGGCAGCCGTCCTGAGACCCCGCGACACCTCCGGTGCGGTCGACGAGGCTGAGGACCAGGCAGCCGTATGCCGTCGGTTCGGACCGACGGCATACGGCTGGTGGACGCGGCGAGGTCAGACGCCTTCCTTCACCTCGTAGATGGAGTCCGCCACGAGCCCGTGCGCGTCACGGTGCACGGTGTGGGCGGCCTCGGCGTCGGGCGCCTCGACGAGGCAGAAGATCTGACCCCGGTCCTCGTCGACCCAGTAGCGCAGGTAGCTGACGCCGTGGGGTCCCTGCGTGGCGAGGTCGGCCTGGTGGGCCTGGGCGACGGCGTCCATGGTGACCCCGTCACCGAGGGAGTGGATGTCCATGAAGAGCGGCATGCTCGTGGTCCTTTCTGGTGTGGACTGGATACGTCCAGCGTCGCCGTCCGGGACCGCCGGGTCATGGGTGCTCGCTACCCATCGGCCCGCGAGGCACTACCCATCTTGAGCAGGTCACGCCGGCTCGACGCCCCCAGCTTCGCGAGGACCGAGGACACGTGGTGCTCGGCCGTTCGACGTGAGATGACGAGCTGCTCGGCGATCGCGGCGTCCGTGCACCCCTGCTCGAGCAGGTCGAGCACCTCCCTCTCTCGCGCCGTCAGGCCCGCGGGGTGCTGACGCGTCGACGTGCGAGGGGTACGAGACGTCGGCCAGCCGTGCGCCCGCATCTGCGCCCGGGTGCGCGCGGCCGCCGCGTGGGCGCCGAGGCGGTCGAAGCCCGCCACCGCCTCGGCCAGCGCCTCCCGCTCGCCGCTGCGTGCCAGCGCGAGGCTCCGGTCGAACGGGCATCCGAGCGACTCCCAGATGTCGGCGGCCTCGCGCCACCTCCCTGCCAGCTCGGCCGCGAACGGCGCAGCCACGGGTCCGATCACCGCGAGCCCTCCGAAGGCCTCGAGCCGGTCGGCGTCCGGTCTATCGGCACCCAGCCAGCGCGCCACACTGCCGCGGTTCCACGAGCAGTCGGCCGACTCGACGATCGGCCACGTCTCTGCCGCGATCGCGGCGGCACGTGCGACATCACCCTCGATCCAGGCGACCTCACATCTGGCCGCGACCGCCGGCGCCACACGCTGCATCTCCCCGGTGCCGGAGGCGAGTGCCCACACGCGTGTCAGGGGCTCGTCGACGTCCCCCTCGCCGGTGCGGCCGCGCACGTGCGCGAGGGTGACGAGCGGCTGTATCGCGCCCACGCTCGCGAGCTCGGGGTGACGCAGGATGGTCTCGGCGCGTGCCCGGGCGTGGCCCAGGTCGCCGCTGTCGAGATGCAGCTGCGCCTCCCAGCCCTCGAGATAGCGGGTCCACGAGTCCAGGTCGCGCTCGGTGCAGTACTCCATGCCCTCGCGCAGGTGGCGGCGCGCGTCATCGTGCCGACGTTGGAGCACCGCGGAGGACGCCAAGTTGCAGTAGGCCCGTGCGGCGTGCTCGTGCAGGTCGTGGGCGCGAGCCTGGTGCAGGCTGCTCGTCGAGCAGCCTCGTCCCTGCGGCGAAGTCACCTGCCGCGATCTCCATCGCGCCGAGGTTGTTGAGGGCGTGCACCCTGACCATGGTGTGCTGGTCCTCGGGAAGGGACGCGGCGAGCTCGAGACTCCGTCCGGCCCACTCTCGCGTGCCGGCCAGGTCGTTGGCGAGCATCCTCAGCTGGGCACGGTTGCTGTAGGCGAGCGCCAGCTCGTAGGTCGCCGTCCCCTCGAGGACGTCGATGGCGGTCCGGGCCTGTGACTCCGCGTCGTGGTTGTGGCCGGCGAACCAGCTCAGTCGCGACAGGCACCGCCACGCGTCCCCGACCCGCACCGTCGCCTCGGCCCGGTCCCAGATGCGCCGCGCCGCCTCCACCGCCTCGATCGCGCCGTCGATGTGGTCGGTCAGGTAGAGCTCGTAGCCGAGGGCCCACAACAGGTCGGCGTGCCGTTCGGGGGGCACCTCCTTCTCGCCCAGCGCCTCGGCGTGGTGCAGGGCGCGCCGGTACTGCTCGGCGGCCTCTCGGTGGGCGCCGAGCCTGGACGCTCGTGCCCCCGCCTCCGGGGCATGCACCAGCACGGAGCGACCGAGGCCGGCGGCGTCGGCGTGGTGGGCCAGCCGGGCCGGGTCGGCCCCCCGCGCTTCCAGCGCGGTGAGGAGCCGGCGGTGGATGTGGATCCGGCGCCCGGCGGGGACCTCGCCGGCGACGGCGAGCCGTCCGAGCTCGTGCCGGAACGTGATGTCGTGTCCCGTGGGAACCAGCAGTCCGCGGCTGAGGGGCTCGTCGATCGCCGGGAGTCCGTCGGCCAACAGCTCCTCGAGCAGGTCGGACTCGACCCGGGACCCGGCCAGCGCGACGATCTCGAGCGCCCTGCGCGCCGGCTCGGGAAGCCGTGCCACTCGCGCGAGCACGGCGTCCCGCACGGTCGGCGGCACCCCGGACGGATCACCGGCGAGCACCTCGGTGACGAAGAAGGCGTTGCCGCCGGTGACGTCGTGCAGCTGAACGGGGTCGAGGGCAACGGACCCGGACATCTCACGAGCGCGCTCGGCGACGAGGGTGGCCACCGCTGCGGGGCTGAGGGCCGGGAGGTCGATCCGGCGCGTCCCACCAGCGGACGCCGTGTCCCCCAGCAGGATTCGCAAGGCACTCCCGGCGTGGGTGTCCTCGGGACGATACGTCACCAGGATCAGGGCGCGGCATCCGTGGATCCGACGCGCCAGGTGACGCAGGAGGTCGAGCGTCGCTTCGTCCGCCCAATGCGCGTCCTCGACGACGAGGAGATAGGGCTCGTCGGGAGGGGCGACCCGGAGGGCGTCGACGACCCGGACGAAGACGTCCTGGCGGGACGCATCCTCGGACCAGACGCCGGCCGGCAAGGCGGGCAGCACGTCTCGCAGCGGAGCGAGCGGCGCCGGAGTGGCCGACCCGTCACACGCGCCGATCCCGACCCGGGCGCGCCCTGTGGCCGCGGCGGCCGCCGTGGTCACGAAGGACGTCTTGCCGATACCGGCCTCGCCCGAGACGAAGACGAGCCGACCAAGTCCCGCGGCCGCCTCATCGAGGTAGCCGGCGACGGCCCGGAGCTGCTCACGGCGCTCGAGAAGCGGCACCTGTCGATGCTAGGTCGTGCTCGAGCCCGTGGGACAGGGTTCGGCGACCAGCCGACTCGAGCCTGCGTCGGTCGGCGGTCACGAGTCCCGGGCGGGGAAGCCGGGACGAGACTCGTGACCGCCGGTCCGTGGGCCGGCCGCTGGTGTCAGGCGAAGGGGATCAGTGCCACCGGAGGGGACGTGGGCTGGTCGGAGCCGCCGGGCGGCTCCACCGTGACGCCCGCCGCCTTGGAGTGCGTGGCGTCGCCGGCCAGCACGACCACCTTGTCGCCGCCGCTCGGCATGAGGCCTGCCGACGTCATGTGGCCGGTCGCGTCCTCGAGCCAGAGCTGGAACACCTTGCCCGAGGGCGGCTGCGACATGCCGGACGTGATGAGCACGGCCTTCTGCAGCGAGGTGGACCTCACGACGGTCGCGGTGGCGCCGTCGGGGAGCCGCTTGCCGTAGCGGGTGGCGTCCGGGGCGGCGAGCACCTGGTCGGCGAGGGCCTGCTGGGGGTCCTTCTCGACCTGGCGCCAGACCGTGAAGCCCGCGATGGCGAGCACCGCCACCGTGGCTGCCGCCACGAGGAGCCTCCAGCCGCGGGAGAAGCCGCGAGCCGAGCGGGAGCGCCGGGCGGCGAGCTCGTCCGTCTCGGCGGCCTGTTCCGGCTGCTCGACCGGCGAGGGCTGCCCACCGGACGCCTGCGGGCCGGGTGCTGCAGGTGCGGCCGGCGCGGTCTGGTCAGACCGGTCGGCCTGGTCGGTCTCGTCGGTCCGCAGCGTGCCCGCCAGCGGCGGCAGCGGCCGCACGGTCGCGATGTCGGCGAGCACCTTGGCCCGCAGCGAGGCCGGCGGTGCGACCTCGGTCAGCACCGACAGCTCGGATGCGGTGATCGCGAGGCTGTCGACCTCGGCCTGGCAGGCCGAGCAGTCGGCGAGGTGGCGCTCGAACCGCGCCCTTTCGACGTCGTCGAGGGCGTCCACGGCGTATGCGCCGGAGAGCGCGTGGATGTCGTCGCTCACAGGGTCACCCCCAACGTGTCTCGAAGTCTGATGAGTCCGTCACGGATGCGTGTCTTCGCCGTGCCGAGCGGTAGGTCGAGCATGCTCGCCACTTCCGTGTGTGTGTATCCGGAGAGGTAGGCCAGTTCCAGCGCCTGCCGCTGGACCGGTGTGAGGGTGCCCAGGGCCCGGTGTACCCGCTCCGCGTCGAGCCGTTCGACGACGGCCTCCGCGGTGGAGTCGTGGGTCACGTCCTGGTTGCTGGCGCCGTAGCCCTCGTCCCTGGAGCGGGCGGCTTCCGCCGCCCGCACCCGGTCGACCGCCTTTCGGTGGGCGATCGTGAGCATCCACGACATCGCCCCGCCCTTGCTCGGGTCGAAGCGGGCGCTGTGCCGCCAGATCTCGAGGAAGATCTCCTGGGTCACCTCCTCGGACTGGGCGGGGTCGCGCACGACGCGGCGGACCAGACCGAAGAGCCGGGGAGAGACCGCGTCGTAGAGCTCTGCGAACGCGGTCTCGTCCCCGGTTGCCGCTCTGCGGAGCAGCTGCTCCAGCTGGACTGGGCGGGCGGGCCCCTCCGACGAGTCATCGCCGGAGGGGACCACCGAGATCCTTGACATGGGGTCCATTGTGTCGCCCGTCGTCGTGGTTCGCGTCTACCTGGGTTCTGCGTGCCGCTGACTGGTCCGGGACCGTCAGGGCATCAGGACGCCGTCGATGATGTAGACGGTGGCGTTCGCGGTCGGGACGTTGCCGCAGATCACCTTGGCGTTCGCCTTGCCGACGGTGAAGTCCTTGCCGGAGCCCTTGACCGTGATGGTCGTGCCCGCCAGCGTCTTGTGGTCACCCGCGAGCTGGTCCGGAGCGATCTTGCCCGCCACGACGTGGTTGGTGAGGATCTTGGTCAGGGTCGGCTTGTCGGCGAGGACCTTCTTGAGGTCGGCAGCCGGGATCTTGGCGAACGCGTCGTTGACGGGCGCGAAGACGGTGATCTCGGGGGCCGAGTTCAGGGTGTCGACGAGGCCGGCCTGCTTGACGGCGGTGACGAGCGTCGAGAGCAGCGGGTTGTTGCTCGCGGCCGTCGCGACCGGGTCGGTCGCCATGCCGTTGAAGGAGCCCTTGCCGTCCTTCGGCACGGCCGCGCAGCCCTCGCCGAAGACGGCAGAGGCGGCGTCCATCGAGGCGGACGAGCTCATCGTGTCGGAGGGGGTGCTGCTCATGTTGTCCGACGGCGTGCTGCTCATGGAGCCGGCCGCGGTGCTGCTGGCTGCCGGGCTGGCGGCGTCGCTGTTGCTGCTGCAGGCGGCGAGGCCCAGGGGCAGGGCGATGGCGAGGGCGACGAGGCCGCTGCGCGTCTTCATGCTCTTCATGTCGGTCACTCCTTGTGGGGTGGCTGTTGCTGGCTTGGTCTTGCTGTGTCATCAGGAGTTCGGAGCCGCTCTGGCCCCGGATTGCCTGTACGACAGGTTTTTTCGCAAACGTGCCGATGTTCGGTGTGGGTGCCGGGAAGCGGGCGCTGGACCGCGGGGCGGTGGTCAGGCGACGGTCACGACGACCTCCTGGATGCCGCTCGACCCGTCGGGGAACGGCGTGGCGCGCTCGGTCGACTGCAGGCGGCCCTGGCGGTCGGTCGCCCGCACCGAGAGGCGGTGCAGCCCCGGTGTGGCGTCCCACGGGAGGTACCACTGGCGCCAGTAGTCGATGCCGACGTCCGGGCCGAGCCGCGTCTGCTGCCAGGCTCCGTCGTCGATCTTGACCTCGACCGTGCCGACACCGCGGTGCTGCGCCCAGGCGACGCCACCGATGGCGGTGCGACCCGCCTTGATCGTCGAGAGCGGCGCCGGCGTGTCGATGCGCGCGCTCGTCTTGATGGGGGCGTCCGTCGCCCACTTCCGCTTCGTCCAGTAGGCCTGCTCGGCGGCATACGTCGTCAGGGTGAGCTTCGTCAGCCACTTCGTGGCGCCGACGAAGCCGTAGAGGCCCGGGGTGATGAGCCGCGCGGGGAAACCGTGGACGTCGGTGAGCTGCGCGCCGTTCATCCCGATCGCGACCATCGCGTCCCGGCCGTCGCGGACGGCGGCGAGCGGCGTGCTGATGGTGAAGCCGTCGACGGCGGTGCTGAGCACCTGGTCGGGACTGCCCTTGACCCTGGCGCGGTCGAGCACGTCGGTGAGCCGGACCCCGAGCCAGCGGGCGGCGCCGATGTAGCCGCCGCCGACCTCGTTGGAGACGCACGTCATGGTGATGTCGCGCTCGATGAGCGGCAGCGCCGCGAGCTCCGCGAAGGTCAGGGTGAAGGGGCGTTCGACCATCCCGTCGACCTCGAGCGTCCACGAGTCGACGTCGACCTTCGGGACGGTGAGGTTGGTGTCGACGCGGTAGAACTTCTCGGTCGGCGTGCGCAGCGGGGAGACGCCCGGGACCGTCGTCTCCAGGCCCGTCGGCAGCGGCTCGGCCTTGTCGGCGGCGGCCGGGAGCACGACCTTCTTGATGGTCTGGGCGCCGCTGCGCAGCTGGCCCCCGGCGGCCGCGAGGATCGAGAGGGCCGTGACGCCGAGCGCGCCGGCGAGGAAGCCCCGCCGGCCCGACGTGCCGCCGGCGGCGGAGACCACCCGGTCGGGGGCATCCGCCGAGGATCGACCCGCCAGACGGGTCAGCCAGAGCAGGGTGGTCACCCCGACGGCCATGGCCACGACGGCCGGCACGACGTCGAGCGGGCGTGCGGCGGGCCGCAGGAGCGCCGCAGCGCCGGCGAGTCCCGTGAGCACGACGATGAACCCGACGGCGTATGCCGTCCGGCGCCGGCTGAGCAGGCCGGCCAGCGCGGCGAGCACCAGCGTCACGACGAGGACCGACCCCTGCAGGACCGCCTTGTCGTTCGTGCCGAAGGTCGCGATCGCCCACTCCTTCAAGGGAGTCGGTGTCAGGTCGATGACCGTCGAGCCGACGGCGAGGACCGGTGACGAGGCAGGTGCGAGGAAACTCGCGACGAGGTGGCCGGCTGCGATGCCGGCGACCGCGGCGAGGATCCCGCTGAGGGCGAGTCGGAGGCGCGTCATGGGTGGGAGTTCGGTGCGGAGCCACCGCACGGATTGCGCGAGATGTCCTCTCACATATGCGCCAACATTGGACACCCCACTTGCCGGTGGTGCCGCTGTGGCACAAGGTAGGCATGTGTCGCCGACGTACAGAGCCGCCGCACCCCGGCCGGCTGCATGACCTCGCAGGTGTCGATGCAGGCGGGCTCAGGCTTCGTGCTGCCCCACGGCGGTCGGTCCCCAGCCGGTGGCGTCGCCCCGGATCCTGCTGACGCCGGGCGCGTTTCGGCCCTGCAGAGTCCGGCCCACACCCTCGCTCGCACGGACGAGCTCCTCGAGCAGGTGTGCGAGCGGCTCGAGGCCCAGTGGCGCGAACGGTCCCCCGAGCCGCCGGACGTGCTGACGGACGACTTCCCGCAGCTGCTGCGGGCCTGGCTGCTCCCGACTGCGGGCAAGCGGCTGCGGCCGGTGATGTGCCACTGGGGCTGGGCAGCCGCGCACGGTCCCGACCGCGCCGCCGCCGACGACCTGGTCGCGATGTGCGCCGCGCTCGAGCTCGTGCACCTCTTCGCCCTGGTCCACGACGACGTCATGGACCGCTCCGACTCGCGCCGGGGCCGCACGACCACCCACGTCGAGGCGGCGCGTGCGCACGTCTCCGCGGGCGGGCTCGGCGACCCGACGCTCTTCGGTGACAGCATCGCGATCCTCCTCGGCGACCTGGCCCTCAACGAGGCGTGGGACCTCGCCGCCGGCTGCGCGCCGCCCCTGCGCCGCGCGTGGTCCGACATGCTCCGCGAGCTCGTCCAGGGCCAGCTGCTCGACGTCACGGGGGCCGCCGCCCGGCGCCGCGACCTCGAGCGCGCCCGGCGGGTCGCGCGCCTGAAGTCCGGCGCCTACACCGTCCAGCGGCCGCTGCACCTCGGCGCCCTCGCGGCCGGCGCGGAGCCGGACGTGCTCGCGGCGCTCGACGTCTACGGCACGCACCTCGGCGAGGCGTTCGCCCTGCGGGACGACATCCTCGGCGTGTGGGGCGACCCCGCCCGCACCGGCAAGCCCGTCGGCGACGACCTCCTCTCGGGCAAGCCCACGGTGCTGCTGGCGGAGGCCCGCGAGGCGCTGCCGCCCGACGTCGCGGAGCAGCACCTCGGCGAGCAGGGCGTCGTCACGCCCGACACGGTCCCGGTGCTGCAGGAGCTGATGCGCGAGGCGGGGGTGCTCGACCGCACCGAGCAGCGCATCACCACCGAGGTCCGGCTCGCCTGCGAGGCACTGGACGGCGCGGACCTCGAACCCGGGGCCGTCGCCGAGCTGCGAAGCCTCGCCGAGCTGATCGCGTGGCGCGACTCGTGAGCGTCGTCGTCATCGGCGCCGGGCTCTCGGGCCTGGCGGCGGCCTGCCACCTCGTCGGCCGCGGCCACGACGTGACCGTGGTCGAGCGCCACGACGCCGCCGGCGGCCGGGGCCTTCGCCTGCGCCGGGACGGCTTCACCTTCGACACCGGCCCGACGGTCATGACGATGCCCGACCTCGTCGGTGACGCCCTCGCCGCGGCCGGCACCTCGCTGCACGACGCGCTGCCGATGCGCCTGCTCGACCCGGCCTACCGCGCGCTCTTCGACGACGGCAGCCAGATCATGGTGCGGCACGGCGTCGAGGCGATGCGCGAGGAGATCGCCGCCATGTGCGGCAGCGTCGATGCTGCCTCCTTCGTCGACTTCGCCGACTGGCTGCGCAAGCTCTACCGCGTCGAGATGCCGCACTTCATCGACGCCAACTTCGACAGCCCGCTCGACCTCGCCGGCAACCCCCGAGCCGCCGCGCGCCTGCTGCGGCTCGGCGGCTTCCGCCGCCTCGGCCCCGTGATCCGCGAGTGGTTCCGCGACGAGCGCCTCCACCGGCTCTTCTCCTTCCAGGCGCTGTATGCCGGCCTGTCGCCCGAGAGCGCGCTCGCCCTCTACGCGGTCATCACCTACATGGACAGCATCGAGGGCGTCTGGTGGCCCGAGGGCGGCATGGACGCCGTGCCCGCGGCGCTCGCCACCGCGGCGAGCAAGGCAGGCGCCGACATCCGCTACGGCACGAGCGTCACGCGGCTCGTCCGCGACCGCCGCGGCGCGGTGGCGGGGGTCGAGCTCGACTCCGGCGAGCGGCTGCGCGCCGACGCCGTCGTGTGCACGCTCGACCTGCCCACCGCCTACGACCAGCTGCTGCCCGACCTCAAGGCGCCGCGGGTCGTGCGGTCCGGGACGTACTCGCCCTCGGCCGTCGTGTGGCACGTCGGCGCCTCGGGGGCCCCGGCTCCGGGCACGGCCCACCACAACATCCACTTCGGCGCCGACTGGGACGGCGCCTTCCGTGCACTCATCGACGACCGCCGGCTCATGCCCGACCCGTCGCGCCTCGTCACCGTGCCGACCCTGACCGAGCCGGGGCTCGCGCCCGACGGTGACTCCGTGCTCTACGTCCTCGAGCCGGTGCCCAACCTCAGCTCGACGATCGACTGGAGCCGCGAGCGCGAGCCGATGCGCGAGCGGCTGCACGGCTTCCTCACCGCCAACGGCTACCCCGACCGCATCCTCACCGAGGAGCTCGTGACCCCGCTGGAGTGGCAGCAGATGGGCATGCACCAGGGCACGCCGTTCGCGCTCGCGCACACCTTCCTGCAGACCGGGCCGTTCCGGCCCGGCAACCTCGAGCGCCGCGTCCCGGGCCTCGTCTTCGCCGGCTCCGGCACGGTGCCCGGCGTCGGCGTGCCGATGGTGCTCGTCAGCGGCAAGCTCGCCGCCGACCGGGTCGACGCCTACCTCCCGGGGCCGAGGCCCCGACCGCCGGCCGTCAGGGGACGTCTGTGAGAAGCACTGCGACGCAAGCCGATCCGCTCCTGACCGAGGGCTACCGGCGCTGCGCGCAGATCACCCGCCGCTACGGCACGACCTACTACTGGGGCGCGCTCCTGTTGCCCCCCGAGCGCCGCCGTCACGTCTATGCCGTCTACGCCCTGTGCCGTCTCGCCGACGACATCGTCGACGACGAGGGGGCGACGAGTCCCGCGCACGTCGCCACGACGGCGACCCGCCTGCACGAGCTCGCCGCGACCTTCCGGCGCGTGGCCGACGGGGAGCCCACCGACGACCCGGTCCTGGCCGCCATCGGCCACAGCGTCCGCTCGTGCGGCATCGCCGACGAGTGCTTCGAGCGCTTCTTCGGGGCCATGGCGCTCGACCTCACGACGACGACCTACGAGACGTGGGACGACCTGCTCGGCTACATGGACGGCTCGGCCGCCGTCATCGGCGAGATGATGCTTCCTGTCCTGCAGCCCCGCTCGCCGGAGGCGCTCGGGCCGGCCCGTGCCCTCGGCCTCGCCTTCCAGCTGACGAACTTCCTGCGCGACGTCGGCGAGGACCTCGACCGGGGGCGGGTCTACGTGCCGCAGGAGGACCTGCGCCGGTTCGGCGCGGACGCCGCCGCCCGCCGGGTGACGCCCGAGTGGCGCGAGCTCATGCGCTTCGAGGTGGAGCGCAACCGCGCGCTCTACCGGGAGGCCGATGCCGGCATACCCCTGCTCCCTGCCGCGTCCGCGCGGTGCGTGTCGACGGCCCGCACCCTCTACGCGCGCATCCTCGAGCGCATCGAGGCCCGCGACTACGACGTCTTCACCGGACGCGCCCGGGTGCCCACGTGGCACAAGGCCGCGCTGTCCGCCCGCGTCCTCGTCCTCGGCCCGGCCCGCCCTGCCCAGCCCCAGGAGGTCACCCCATGAGCCTGCCCCACGACCTCGTCGCCCACGTCGACCGCGCCGCCGGCCGCCCTGCGGCACGCGAGCGCCGCAGCCCCAACCCGCTGCGCCTGATGCCCGAGGAGCCCCGCGACCGGCTCGCCGGCACGTGGCGGCAGGCGCGCCCGTCGCGGATCCGCCGCTCCTTCCTCGACGCCCAGGGCCGCAACCCCGGCGGCTGGCACGTCATCGGCGCCTCCACCGACGTCGGCACCACCCGCTCCGTGACGCGCACCGTCGGCGGCCGCGAGATCGTCCTCTGGCGTGCCGGCGACGGCAGCCTGCTCGCCGGACCGGGCACGTGCCCGCACCTCGGCGCGCTGCTCGACGACTGCGAGGTCATGCACGACCAGGTCTACTGCCGCTGGCACGGGCTGGCGCTCGGGCCGGGCGTCCGCCGCGACTGGCTCACCTTCCCCGCCCAGGACGACGGCGTGCTGCTGTGGGTGCGCCTGCCCACCGAGGGTGAGGAACCGACCGATGCGCCGGCCCTGCCGGTGCGCCCGCCGGCCGAGGCGTCGTTCGCGACGGTCGTCGCGCTGCGCGGCACGTGCGAGCCGTCCGACGTCATCGCCAACCGCCTCGACCCGTGGCACGGCACGTGGTACCACCCCTACGCCTTCAGCCACCTCACCGTCGACGACGCCGCCTCGTCCGACGACCGCCTCGTCGTCGACGTCGCCTTCCGCGTGACCCGGCGGTATGCCGTCCCCGTCCGTGCCGAGTTCACCTGCCCCGACGCCCGCACCATCGTCATGACGATCGTCGAGGGTGAGGGTGAGGGCAGCGTCGTCGAGACCCACGCGACACTCGTCGGCCGCGACCGCAGCGGCCGCCCGACGACCGTCGTCACCGAGGCGACCATCGCCCACTCCGACCGCAAGGGCTTCGCGGTCGCCCGGTCGCTCGCCCCGCTGCTGCGCCCGGCCGTCGCCTCGACCGCCCGGCGGCTCTGGGTCGACGACCTCGCCTACGCCGAGCGCCGCTGGCTGCTGCGCGACCGCGGCGAGACCTACGGCTACTGACGTCCCGTCCGCCGGTCGCGGTCAGCCGCTCGCTGTCAGTCCGTCGACGTCAGCCGGTCGTCGTCAGCGCGCGGCGCCGAGCAGCCGCCGCGCGGAGTGCGCGACCGACTGGCCGCGCCCGCGCATGGGCACGGTCCACAGCTCGTGGCCGGCCAGGCCGCGGCGGGCGAGCAGGGCGTTCGCAGCGAGCCAGCCGGTCGTGGCGGCACGCTCCATGAGGGCCACCGGCAGCTCGCACCGGATCCCGTCGCCGGCGAGGACCACCCGCGGGTCGGGCGTCACGACGCCGGGCCGGTCGGCCCAGGGGTCGGTGCCGGCCAGCGGGCAGTCCTGCGACAGCTGCCACTCCTCGTGGACCACGGTCGCCGTGGCGAGCTCGGGGTGGAGGCGGTGCAGCTCGCGACGCAGCACCTCGCGGAGGGTCGCCTCCTCGGTGCCCGGCGGGACGGCATACGCGTGCACCTCGACGACGCACCCGCCGGACTGCTCCGCCCAGGCGGCCGCACCGGCCTCCATCTGGTCGACGAAGGTAATGTTGTCGAGCGGGCCGTAGCCGCTCGTGCCGAGGAAGAGCGGGCTGCCCTGTGCCGCAGGCCGATCCAGCCAGAGCCGCCAGACCGCGAAGGGTGGCGCGACGCGCTGGGTGGCGAGCGCGTCGCGCCACGTCGGGGTGCCGAGCCACGTGGCCTCGCCGACGAGCCGCTGCAACGTGGCCCGGTCGGTGGCGAGCACGACGTCGCTCACGGTGAGCGAGCTGCCGTCGTCGAGCTCGGCGCGTATGCCGTCCGCCGACTCCTCGAGCCGCGTGACCGACGTGCCCGTGCGGAGCTCGACGCCAAGGCCCGTCAGGTGCCGGGCGAGCGGCTGCCACAGGGCGCTGTCGTAGTCGTCGTCGGGCACGTCGAAGAGCAGGCCCTCGGCGGATCCGGTGAAGTAGGTGTGGAACATCGCGACGAGCTCGCCGCCGGAGAAGTCCGTGGGGTCGGCGAAGAAGCTGCGGGCGAAGACCTCGAGCGCGAGGTGGCGGGCCTGGTCGGGGAAGTGCAGGCGGTCGAGCACCTCTGCGGCACTGACCCCGTCGAGCTCGGAGTAGGTCTGCGGGAAGCGGACGTCGAGCAGGCCGAGGGCTGCCCCGATGTCGACCTTGGCGAGGGCCGAGATCGGGAAGCTGGGGCTGCGCGCCACGAAGGCGGCGATCGACAGCGGCGGGGTGCGCGGGATGCCGGCGAAGGAGTCGGTCGGCCCGTCGGCCAGCGTCAGCGGGTAGTCGGGGACCGGACGCAGCCGCTCCAGGCCCGGGTCGGCGCGGCGCAGCAGGGCGCGCAGGTTGTAGTACTGCCGGAAGAAGGCGTGGAAGCCACGGCTCATCGTCAGCCCCGGGGCCTCGGCAGCGGCGTCGGCGTCGACCGGCCACGAGCGCACCCGTCCACCGAGGGTCGCCTCGCGCTCGACGAGGACGACGTCGACACCGCGCTCCGCGAGACCGGTGGCCGCCGTCAGGCCGGCGATCCCGCCGCCGACGACGAGGACGGGCCCCGTTGCGGCAGAGCCGTTCCCGGCAGAACCGCTCCCAGAAGACAGCGGCGGCTGCGGCAGGTGGCGTTCTGCGCGCGGGTCGAGGCCCGGCTGCCAGGCGCGGGCACCCCGGAGCGGCGTCACGGCATGCTCCCCGACGTCGCGTCGGTCGCCGCGTCGGTCGGGGTGGCCGCGTGCGGCTTGTGGCCGACGACGGTGTGGACGGTGCCGCGCTGCCAGCCAGGCACCGGGTGCGTGGTGACGCGCTCGAACCCGGCACGGCGCAGGCGCTGCTCGAGCTCGGCGGTTGAGTCCATGTGCAGCACGCTGCGCCACAGGTAGCGGTAGAGGCTCGTGTTGCGCGAGGTCAGCCAGCCCAGCGGGATGATGACGCCCCAGCACACGAGCGTCCACAGCAGCGTCGGGATGATGCGACCGCGGACGGAGTACTCGTGGACGACGAGCGCGCCGCCGGGACGCAGCTCGTCGTGGATGGCGCCGAGCGCTGCGTCGCGGTCGGGGACGTTGCGCACGAGGTAGGCCGCCAGCACGCCGTCGAGGCCGCCGGCCGCACGGGCCGCCTCGAGCTCGGGGTGCTCCCCGAGGGCCTCTGCCCGGCCCTGGGCGAAGGAGACCGTCGCCGGCCACCGCTTCTTGCGGGCGCTCGCGAGCATGCCCTCCGAGCCGTCGACGCCGAGCACGACGGTCGTCGGCTCGGGGCCGTGGTGGACGGTGAGCGCCTGCACCAGGGCGGCGGTGGAGGCACCCGAGCCGCAGCCGAGGTCGAGGACGTGCGCCGGTGGGGACGGAACCGCCCGGGCCAGGGCGTGGGCCGAGGACCGCAGCTGGCGGTGGTAGCCGGGGCTGAGGCCGACCATGAGGTCGTAGCGCTCGGCCACGTCGTCGAACGCCTCCGGGACGTCCTCGCAGCGGGCTACTGGTCCCTGGAGCATGCATCCTCCTCGTGGGCCGGTGCGGCCCTGGTGGTGTCGGTGGTCCGGGTGGCCCCGGAGGCTCCGGCCCTTCCGGTGGCGCCCGACCCGGCAGCTCGGGCCTGCCGCCGCTGCTTGGCGCGCTCCCACAGGATGATGGCGCCGCCGACCATGGCGAAGCCGAAGAGGTAGTCCTCGACCGGCACGTCCCAGGGCCAGCGGATGCCGAGGAACTCGTCGGGCGAGTAGAGGACGATGGGGGCGCTCAGCTTGGTGAGCCAGCCGTCGACGAGCACCTGGAAGCCGAAGACGATGGCCATGCTGATCCAGAACTGCGCCCGCGCGAACACCCGGGTGCCCGACCACCGCTCGAGGGCGATGGTGGCGAGCACGGCGAGGACCGCCAGCACGGTGTACTCACGCATCGCCGGCCTCCCGCCGCCGCAGCCGCCGCAGCACCGACAGCACCCAGCCGACGGCCTCGTAGGTCAGCAGCCCGCAGATCGGGACGACGACGAAGAAGACGAGCTCCTCGATCGGCATACCGCCCGGCAGGTCGAGGCCGGTGACGTAGGCCGGGTTGTAGCTCCAGTGGTCGCGCCGGATGCCGACGAGGTCCCAGACCGAGAAGACGACGACGACCGGCACGAGGGCGGTGACGAGCAGGCCGGGCCGCCGGTAGACGCGGGCGCGCAGGAGGTACTCCAGGGGCAGGGTGATCGCCAGGCAGCCCGCCATGAGGAGCAGGTACTGGTAGCGATCCACCGCCGAGTCCTCCAGTCGTCGCCGGCCCGTCGGCCGTGCGCACAGCCTAACGTCGCCGCTCCAGCAGGCGCCGGAGCGTGCTGCCGTAGGCGGCCTTGGCCACGCGGGCGACGACCGGGTCGAGGAAGCGGGGCACCCCGAGCACCCCGATCTGCTGCGACCACTCGACGGTCGAGCCCGACGCGGCCGGGGTGATCCGCAGGTCGATGGAGCCGCGGACGACCCTGCCCTCCTTCTGGATCCATGCGGTGCCGGCCTGGTCGGCGCCCGGCTGCGTGATCGACTCGACGAGCATGACGTCGTCGAAGCCGACCGGGCCGACGGCCGTGCGCGCGACGAACCGCGACCCCGGCACCAGCTCGTCGGCGCTCATCGCCTCACCGGTGACCGTCGTCAGCGGGATGACGGCGGTGTGCGCGTCCAGGTCGAGCACGCGTCGCCACGCCTCCGGCGCGGGAAGGGTCGAGTCGAGGTGCACCGTGAAGGTCGCCATGGGCCCAGTCTGTCTGGTCGTCAGCGCCGCCGAGGCCGTGACACCTGTCATGCGAAGGACGTGACGATCACCGCTGCCACCGGCGTCGGACGAACGGCACAGTTGCACCCATGACCACCACCCCTCTCTCGACCGCCGGCTCCTCGGGGGCGCCGGCGGTCGAGCTCTGCTCGCTCGTCAAGACCTTCCCCTCCCGGCGGGGCTCCCGTGGGCCGGCCGTGCGTGCCGTAGACGGCATCGACCTGCGGATCGAGCCCGGCGAGGTCGTCGCGTTCCTCGGCCCGAACGGCGCCGGCAAGACGACGACGCTCGACGTCGTGCTCGGGCTGACCTCGCCGACGAGCGGCACCGCCGAGGTCTTCGGCCGCGCCCCGCGCGAGGCCGTCGTCTCGGGCCTCGTCTCGGCCGTCCTGCAGACCGGTGGGCTGCTGCGCGACCTCTCCGTCCGCGAGACGGTCCGCATGCTCGCGTCCACGTATGCCGCCCACACCCCGGTCGACGAGGTGATGGAGCGTGCCGGGCTCGGACCGCTGGCCGGCCGGCGCGTCTCGAAGTGCTCGGGCGGTGAGCAGCAGCGGCTGCGCTTCGCCCTCGCGCTGCTGCCCGACCCGCCGCTGCTCGTGCTCGACGAGCCGACGGCCGGCATGGACGTCACCGCGCGCCGGGACTTCTGGGACGCGATGCACGCCGACGCGAGCGCCGGGCGCACCGTGGTCTTCGCGACGCACTACCTCGAGGAGGCCGACTCCTTCGCCGACCGGATCGTGCTGGTCGCCGGAGGACGGGTCGTCGCCGACGGGACCACGGCCGAGATCCGCGCTCGCGCCAGCGGCCGCATCGTCTCGGCGACGCTCCCGCAGGACCGGGCCGGCGAGCTGCTCGCGCACCTGCGGACCCTGCCGGGTGTCGCGTCCGTCGAGGAGCGCGGTGCACGCGCGGTGGTCACCGCGAGCGACTCCGACGCGGTCGCCCGCTTCCTCCTCGACGCCGGAGGATCCGACCTCGAGGTCGTCGCGGCCGGCCTCGAGCAGGCTTTCATGACGCTCACCGACGGCGCCTCCCGCTCCACCCGAACCGCCGCCACCGCACCGACTGCAACGACCGCACCGACCGCACCGACCACACCGGTCGACAAGGAGCTCGTCCGATGAACGCCACCTTCGTCCTGCTCGACCTGCGCCGCATCACGCGCAACTGGAGCGCCATGTTCTTCACGGCGGTGCTGCCGACCTTCTTCTACGTCATCTTCGGAGCGACGGTCGACGCCAAGGGCGCCGACATCGGCAACGGCAACGTCGCCATGTACGTCATGATCACGATGGCCGCCTACGGCGCCGTCCTGGCCGCGACGAGCGTCAGCGCCAACGCCGCCGTCGAACGCGTCCAGGGCTGGGGCCGGCAGCTCGGGCTCACCCCGCTCGCCGACTCCGCCTACATCGCGGGCAAGGCCCTCGTGGCCATGACGGTCGCGGCGGTGCCCGTCGCGCTGACGTATGCGCTCGGGGTCGCCACGGGTGCCAGGGGCTCGGCGTCCGCCTGGGCGTTGAGCGCGCTGCTCGCGCTGGTGGGCTCGTCCGTCTTCGCGGTCTACGGTCTCCTCGTGGGCACCGCGTTCCAGTCCGAGGCGTCGGCCGGCGCCGCGTCCGGCTCCATCGTCGTCTTCGCCTTCCTCGGCAACCTCTTCGTGCCGCTGTCCGGCGGCCTGCTCGCGTTCGCCAAGTTCACGCCCCTCTACGGCTACGCGGCCCTGGCCCGCTACCCCCTGACCGAGGGGTGGCTCACCGACGGCTCACGCGACCCGCTGTGGCTGCCGATCACCAACGTCGTGGTGTGGACGCTCGTCTTCGGCGCCCTCGCCACCTACTTCGTGCGCAGGGGCCGGGAGCGGCAGTGACGGACGTGTGCGACGAGCGGGCGTCCGTGCGCAACCCGTGGGAGCGCTACGGATGGGTGGTCCGAGGGGTCTGGCTCGTCTTCCTCGTCTTCCCGGTGATCGCGCTCGTCACCGAGCCCCACCCGCTCTGGCAGGTCGTGCTGGGCCTCGTGCTCGTCGTCGTCTTCGCCGTCGCCTACGTGCGCGGGTCGCAGGACCTCGAGCGGATGCGGCGGGGACGGGCGACGACCGGGTGGGCGGCGGCATACCTGCTCGTCCTGCTCGGCTGCACGGTCGGCACGGCACCGCTCATCGGCGCCGCGAGCCTGGGCTTCCTGCCCTTCGTCGTGGCATTCGGCATGTTCGCGCTGCCGCTGCTGTGGGCCATGGCCGTCGGGGTCGCCTCGACTCTCGCGGCGGGCGCGGCGGCGATGTTCTCGAGCCCCGACGAGGGGACGTGGAGCGTGGCGATCATCGTCTTCGCCGTCGGGGTGATGACCGGCGGCGTGCGGCTCGTCTCCGACCGCGGCGAGGACTACGAACGCATGTCGCGCGACCTCGCGATCGTCGAGGAGCGCGAGCGGGTGGCCCGGGACGTCCACGACGTGCTCGGCCACTCGCTGACGGTGGTGACCGTCAAGGCCGAGCTCGCCGAGCGCCTCGTCGACCTCGACCCCGACCGCGCCAAGGCCGAGCTGCTCGAGATCCAGGCCCTGAGCCGCCAGGCGCTCGCCGAGATCCGCGCCACGGTCGGCGGGCTGCGCGTGGCCCGGCTCGGTGACGAGCTCGCCTCTGCCGGGGCGGCCCTCGCCGGCGCCGGGATCGACGGGCACGTGCCCGAGGACCCCAGCGCCGTCGACCCGCGCCACCGCACCGTGCTCGCCTGGGTGCTGCGCGAGGCCGTCACCAACGTCGTGCGCCACAGCGACGCCGACACCTGCTGGGTCGAGCTGGCGGCGGACGGCATGACGGTGCGCGACGACGGGCGCGGCCTCGGCGGGCGACCCGAGGGCAACGGCATCCGTGGTCTCCGTGAGAGGGTCGAGGCCGCGGGCGGCCGCCTCACCATCGGCAGCGGGCCCCAGGGCCACGGGACCGAGCTGGAGGTGACGCTGTGAGCGAGACGATCAAGGTGCTGCTCGCAGACGACCAGGCGCTCGTGCGTGGGGCGCTCGCCGCCCTGCTCGCGCTCGAGCCGGACCTCGAGGTCGTCGCCGAGGTGGGCACCGGCGACGAGGTCGTGGAGGCGGCGCGGGCGTCCGGCGCCGACGTGTGCCTGCTCGACATCGAGATGCCCGGCCAGGACGGCATCGCCGCCGCGGCCGCCGTCCGCGCGGCCCTGCCCGGTGTGCGCACCCTGGTGGTGACGACGTTCGGCCGGCCCGGCTACCTGCGCCGCGCGCTCGAGGCAGGGGCGTCGGGCTTCGTCGTCAAGGACACCCCCGCGCGGCAGCTCGCCGAGGCGGTGCGCCGGGTGCACGCCGGCCTGCGCGTCGTCGACCCGTCGCTGGCGACCGAGTCCCTCGTCGACGGCGCCAACCCGCTCACCGAGCGCGAGCGGGAGGTGCTGCGCGTGGCGCTCGGCGGCGGGACGGTCGCCGCCATCGCCGGCGTGGTCCACCTCTCGCCGGGGACGGTGCGCAACCACCTCAGCTCGGCCATCGGCAAGACCGGCACCGCGACCCGTGCCGGCGCCGCCCGGGTCGCCCAGGAGCGCGGCTGGCTGTGAGCCGGGTCGAAGCGGGGCCGCGCCTCCCGCGATCCTGAGCCACATGAGCGTGGAAGGTCGCCCCCCTTGGTGGGGGTGCGACCTTCCACGGTGGGCCCCGGGCCCGCGCGCCGCCCGGGGACGTATGCCGCCCCGAGCCCTCAGGCGGCCACCGGCCGGTTCGAGGCGCGCCGGGCCACGAACACCGTGACGAGCTCGGCGACGCCGAGGACGATGAGCAGGATGCCGCCCACCCGGGTCAGGATGACCAGCGTCTCGGCGGGCCACGCGGCCACGACGATGCCCGCGACGATCGCGATGGCGCCGAAGATGAAGAGGAAGACCCGGGCCCCGGCGGATCGGCCGGACGCGAAGCCGTGGGCGAGCGCGGCCACACCCTCGGCGATCCACCCCACCGCGATGAGGATCGCGATGACGAAGAGCGAGGCGCCCGGCCGGAACAGGCAGACGATGCCGGCGATGATCGTCAGGACGCCGAGCGCCATGGAGACCGGCCTCACCCAGCCCGGGTCGCTGGGCAGCTCCCTCGTCACGGCGACGCGGATGGCGCCGGCAGCGATGAGCTGCAGCCCGAAGATGATGGCGACGACGAGCAGGGTCGCCTTGGGCCAGATGAGCACGACGATGCCGAGGACGACCGAGATGACGCCGATGGCCACCACCGCGCCGGACCAGAGCGTCGGCGGCCCGGAGCTCCCCGTCGTCGTGGCCCAGGCGCTCGAGGTCGGTCGGTGCGGTGCGGAGCTCGACATGGCTTCCTCCTGAGGGTGAAGGTGTCGCCCGAGGTGCGGCACCTCCAGTGTCACGCCGCCCGCGCGGCCGTCGGGGGCTTTTGCGCAAGGCCCGGCCACCCGGCATACGTGCTCGGAAGTGGCGGCGACGCCGCGCGCCAGCCGTGGCGAGGGTCCCGGCCGGCAGATAGCGTCGGGCGCGTGAACATCATCTTCGTGGAGCCGTCGTTCCCGGCGAACCAGCGCCGCTTCGTGCATGCGCTCGCGGCGGTGGGCGCCAACGTCTACGGCATCGGCGAGACCGAGGAGGCGCACCTCGACGGCGAGGTGCGCGGGGCGCTGCGCGGCTACTACCGCGTCGGCAACGTCACCGACGTCGACCAGATGGTGCAGGCCGTGCGCTACTTCCAGGACCGGGTGTGGATCGACGGCCTCGAGGCGGTCGTCGAGTCGCACACCATGCCCGCGGCGCAGGTCCGCGAGGCGTGCGGCATCCCCGGCACGAGCGTGCGCACGACCTGGCTGTGTCGCGACAAGCCGTCGATGAAGGAGGTGCTGCGGCAGGCGGGGGTCCCCACCGCCGCCAGCGCCGCGATCGAGTCGGCCGCCGAGGCGCGCGACTTCGCGCGGCGCGAGGGCTACCCGCTGATCCTCAAGCCGCGCGCGGGCGCCGGCGCCCAGGGCACCGTCCGCGTGGACGACGACCACGAGCTCGAGCAGGCGCTGCAGGCCTACGGCCGCGAGGGCGCCACCTCGATCGCCATCGAGGAGTTCGTCGAGGGGCACGAGGGCTTCTACGACACCATCACCCTCGACGGGCGGGTCGTCCACGACTGGGCCACGCACTACTACCCCAACGTCCTCGAGGCGATGCGCCACCGCTGGATCTCCCCGCAGTTCATCACGACCAACCGCATCGACGAGCCGGGCAACGCCTTCTACGCCGAGGTGCGCGAGCTGGGCCGTCGGGTCATCGAGGCGCTCGGCATCGAGACGTCGGCGACGCACATGGAGTGGTTCTACGGCCCGAAGGGCCTGCGCTTCAGCGAGATCGGCTGCCGCCCGCCGGGCGTCGGCGCGTGGGACCTCTACTCGGCGGCCAACGAGGTCGACGTCTACCGCGAGTGGGCGCACGTGATCACGCACCGCGCGCCGGAGCAGCAGATGAAGCGGACGTATGCCGCCGGCATCGTCGCGCTGCGCCCCGACCGCGACGGGTCGATCAGCGGCTACAGCGGCATCGACGAGATCCAGGCCCGCTACGGCGAGTGGGTCATCGACGGGCACTTCCCGCCGGTCGGGCACGGCACGCAGGCGGTCGAGGCCGGCTACATGGCCAACGCGTGGGTGCGGGTGCGCCACCCCGACTACGACACGGCCCGCGCCATGCTCGACGACATCGGCCGCACCGTCCACGTGCACGCCGGCTGAGCGCGGCCGCCGAGATGTCGACGACGATCCTGCTGGGCCCGCAACGCTTCACGACGACCGTCGGGGCAGTCGTGCGCAGCCTCGACCTGACCGGGCGCATCGCCATGGTCAACGCCGGCTGGGAGGAGCGCGAGGCCGACGACTTCGAGCTCGCCGGCCACCTCGACGGGCGCGGTGTCAACCTCGGCCTGCACCACCGGATGACCGACGTGCTCGAGAAGGACGAGCAGGTCGCCACCGCGCTGCGCGAGTTCCGCGAGAGCGTCGACGAGCTGCGCGCCTTCTACGGCATCCGGCTGCAGAGCGCGATGGACGCCGTCGAGGCCGTCGCGCACCGCACCTCGCTGCACGACGTCCGGCCGTGGGCGGCCGAGGCGGCGATCGAGTCCGTTCGCGACGTCGACAAGTGGTATGCCGCCGCGGTCGCCGAGCTGCACGCCTCCCTCCGTGCCGCGACGTCACCCGACAGCAGCGGCATCATCGGGTGGCACCGCGGGGAGATCGGCGCGGTGCTGGCCGAGTGCGAGGGGGTCGTCGTCGCGGGCGGCAACGTGCGCGTCCTGCTCGAGACGCTGCGCCTCTTCGACGTGTCGTTCCGGCCGGAGCAGGTGGTCGTCGCCTGGTCGGCCGGGGCGATGGCCCTGACCGACGAGGTCGTCCTCTTCCACGACTTCGCCCCGCACGGGGTCACCGCGGCCGAGCTGCACGACCGCGGGCTCGGGCGGCTGCCCGGCGTCATCGCGCTGCCGCACGCGAAGCGGCGCCTGCGCCTCGACGACCGCGAGCACATGGCTCGCCTCGCCCGCCGCTTCGTCGAGCACCGGCTGCTGCTGCTCGACGACGGCGCCGTCGTGCGCTTCCACCACGACGCCGCTCACGGCGCCGAGGGTGGCGCCGAAGGTGGCGCCGAGGGTGCCGCCACGTCCGGAGGCGCGCCGGTGGTCCCGGCAGGGGCGCGTGTCGTGCAGGCCGACGGTCACGTGTCCGTGGTGCAGGCCGCATGAGCCCCGTCGAGCGGCTCGCCGTCAACCGGCTGCGTGCCCAGGAGCCCCTCGACGGGCCGGCCATCGACCGGTTCCTCGAGCGCTTCGGCAGCCCCATCATCGAGGGCGAGCGCGCGACGTTCCTCTTCCGCGGCGACGTCGACGAGGTGTGGGTGCGCCACCGCGTCGTCGGCCTGCCAGACCCCCTGCCGCTCAAGCGGATCGGCGAGTCGGACCTGTGGGCGGTGACCACGGTGCTGCCCGAGGGCTCGCGCGTCGAGTACCAGATCGAGATCCGCAAGGGCGAGCACTACGAGCGGTTCAACGACCCGCTGAACTCCCGCCTCGCGCACAGCCCGATGGGGTCGTCGTCGGTGTGCGCGGCCGTCGGCTACCGCGTGCCCGACTGGGTGGCCCACGACCCGGAGGCCCGTGAGGGCACGCTCGTCGAGGAGACGGTCCGCAGCCGGGCGCTGCGCCGCGACCAGCCGGTCACCATCTACTTGCCGGCCCGCTTCAACCGGGCCCAGCGCTACCCGCTGCTCATCGTCCACGACGGCGGCGACTACCTCGCGTTCGCGGCCATGAAGACGGTCCTCGACAACCTCATCCACCGCCTCGAGGTCGACCCGCTCGTGGCGGTCTTCGTCTCACCGCGCGACCGGCTCAAGGAGTACCCCAACCACGCCCCGCACGCCCGGTTCGTCGCCCGCGAGCTGGTGCCGCTGCTGAACGAGCGACTGCCGCTCATCGACGCCCCCGAGGCGCGGTGCCTCATGGGCAGCTCGTTCGGCGGGATCGCGGCGCTGTCGGTGGCGGTGCGCTATCCCGGCGTCTTCGGCTCGCTGCTGCTGCAGTCGGCCTCGCTCGTCTTCACCGACATCGGCTTCGACCACGGCGGCGGCCCGGCGTTCGACCCGGTCGTGAAGTTCGTCAACCGCTTCCGGGCCAGGCCGACGGCCGTCGTCGACCGCATCTACATGTCGTGCGGCGTCTACGAGCCGCTCATCACCCCGAACCGGTCGATGGTGCCGGTGTTCCGCCACACCGGGATGAAGGTGCGCTACACCGAGGCGCGCGACGGCCACAACTGGGAGAACTGGCGCGACCGCCTGGGCGACGCGCTCTCGTGGCTGTTCCCCGGACCCCAGAAGTTCGTCTACGAGTGACCGACCCGACCAGCAGCCGACCAGCAGCAGACCAGCCGTCAGCAGACAGGAGCAGCCCGCATGAAGGTGACCGACCGGTGGTACTCCGACCGCCTGGGCCAGGACCTCAGCGTCGCGAGGTGGGGCAGCTACGGGTCGCCCGTGCTGCTCTTCCCGACCGCCGGCGGTGACGCCGAGGAGGTCGAGCGCAACCAGATGATCGCCCACCTGGAGCCGCTCCTCGCGGCCGGCCGGGCGAAGGTCTACTCCGTCGACAGCGTCGCGGGCCGGGCGCTCGCCGAGCGCCGCGGCAGCCCCGACTACCGCCTCGCGCTCTTCAACGCCTTCCACGAGGCGATCGCGCGCGAGGTCATCCCGGCGATCCACTCCGACCTGGGCGGGCACCTGCTGCCGGTGACGGTGGCCGGGGCGTCGATCGGGGCCTTCAACGCCCTCGCGATCACGTGCCGCTACCCCGAGCTCGTGCAGTCGGCCGTGTGCATGAGCGGGACGTATGCCATCGAGCAGTTCATCGGCGGCCACGTCAACGACGACCTCTACTTCAGCTCGCCGCTGCGCT
>NZ_BAAAPU010000007.1:0-162550 GCF_039531305.1 Terrabacter lapilli | reverse complement strand
ATGATCGTGCTGGCGTCCGGCAGCGGCCGTTGGGAGGACGTCGGGGAGTCGTGGGCGGTTGCCGAGGTCCTCGGGCGCAAGGGCATCCCCAACCGGGTGGACGACTGGGGCACGGCATACGACCACGACTGGCCCACCTGGCGGGAGATGCTCCCGCTCTACCTCGACGACCTGCTGCCGTGAGCGAGCGGCGCCGTAATCGCGTGCGTCACCGGGCCGGCGACCGTAGCGTCTTCCCATGGCTGACACGATGACCACCGTCTCCGGCGAGGCCACGGCGACGACGCCGTATGCCGTCCCGGCCGACCGCCACGACGTGATCCGGGTGCAGGGTGCACGCGAGAACAACCTGCGTGACATCACCGTCGAGCTGCCGAAGCGGCGGCTGACGGCCTTCACCGGGGTCTCGGGCTCGGGCAAGAGCTCGCTCGTCTTCGCGACGATCGCGGCCGAGTCGCAGCGGCTCATCAACGAGACCTACAGCGCCTTCGTCCAGGGGTTCATGCCCTCGCTCGCCCGGCCCGACGTCGACCTCCTCGAGGGGCTGACGACGGCGATCATCGTCGACCAGGAGCGGATGGGCGCCAACCCCCGCTCGACGGTGGGCACCGCGACCGACGCGAACGCCATGCTGCGGATCCTCTTCAGCCGCATCGGCACGCCGCACATCGGGCCGCCCACGGCGTTCGCCTTCAACGTGCCGACGCGGGTCGCGAGCGGGGTCATGAAGACCGACCGCGGCAGCCACACGGAGACCGCCGTGGTGCGCGAGGCGGTCTACCAGGGCGGCATGTGCCCGCGGTGCGAGGGGATGGGGTCGGTCAACGACTTCGACCTCACCGCGATCTACGACGAGACCAGGTCGCTGTCGGAGGGGGCGCTCCTCGTCCCGGGCTACAGCATGGACGGCTGGTACGGCCGCATCTTCGCCGGGGCCGGGCTTCCGATGGACAAGCCGATCGGGAAGTTCACCGACAAGCAGCGCGAGAAGCTGCTCTACGGCCAGCCCGAGCGGATCAAGGTCGAGGGCGTCAACCTCACCTACGAGGGGGTCATCAGCAAGATCCAGAAGTCGATGCTGTCCAAGGACCTCGACGCGATGCAGCCGCACGTGCGCCGGTTCGTCGAGCGGGCGGTCACCTTCACCACGTGCCCCGACTGCGACGGCACCCGCCTGTCGAAGGAGGCGCTGTCGTCGAGGATCCGGGGCAAGAACATCGCCGACCTGTGCTCGATGCAGATCTCCGACCTGGCGCAGTGGCTGCGGGAGCTGCAGGAGCCGTCGGTCGCGCCGCTGCTCAAGGGGCTGCAGCACCTGCTCGACTCCTTCGCCGAGATCGGCCTCGGCTACCTCTCCCTCGACCGGCCGGCCGGGACGCTCTCGGGCGGGGAGGCCCAGCGCACCAAGATGATCCGCCACCTCGGATCCTCGCTCACCGACGTCACCTACGTCTTCGACGAGCCGAGCATCGGGCTGCACCCGCACGACATCGAGCGGATGAACCGGCTGCTGCTCCAGCTGCGCGACAAGGGCAACACCGTCCTCGTCGTCGAGCACAAGCCGGAGATGATCGCGATCGCCGACCACGTCGTCGACCTCGGCCCGGGTGCCGGCAGCGGCGGCGGGCAGGTCGTCTACGAGGGCACCGTCGAGGGCCTGCGCGCCAGCGACACCATCACCGGCCACCACCTCGACGACCGGGTCAGCCTCAAGGAGTCGGTCCGCGAGCCGTCCGGGGCGCTGGAGGTCCGCGGCGCAAACACCCACAACCTCCGCGACGTCGACGTCGACCTCCCGCTCGGCGTGCTGTGCGTCGTCACGGGGGTCGCCGGCTCGGGCAAGAGCTCGCTCGTCCACGGCTCGGTCGAGGGCCGCGACGGCGTGGTCGTCGTCGACCAGGGCGCCATCCGCGGTTCGCGCCGCAGCAACCCGGCCACCTACACCGGCCTGCTCGAGCCGATCCGCAAGGCGTTCGCCAAGGCCAACGGGGTCAAGCCGGCCCTCTTCAGCTCCAACTCCGAGGGCGCCTGCCCCGCGTGCAACGGCGCCGGCGTCATCTACACCGAGCTCGGCGTCATGGCGACCGTCGAGTCGACGTGCGAGGAGTGCGAGGGCCGCCGCTTCCAGGCGGCGGTGCTCGAGTACGAGCTCGGTGGCCGCAACATCGCCGACGTGCTCGACCTGTCGGTGGCCGAGGCACTCGACTTCTTCGCCGACGGCGAGGCCCGCACGCCGGCCGCGCACAAGGTCCTCGAGCGCCTGGCAGACGTCGGCCTCGGCTACCTCACGCTCGGCCAGCCGCTCACGACGCTCTCCGGCGGCGAGCGGCAGCGCCTCAAGCTGGCCGCGCAGATGGCCGAGAAGGCCGAGGTCTACGTCCTCGACGAGCCGACCGTCGGCCTGCACCTGGCCGACGTCGCCAACCTGCTCGGCCTGCTCGACCGCCTCGTCGACTCGGGCCGGTCGGTCGTCGTCATCGAGCACCACCAGGCCGTCATGGCGCACGCCGACTGGATCATCGACCTCGGCCCCGGCGCCGGCCACGACGGCGGCCGCATCGTCTTCGAGGGCACCCCGGCCGACCTCGTCGCCGACCGCTCGACCCTCACAGGCCAGCACCTCGCGGCCTACGTGGGAGCCTGACCCGCGTGAGGGACACGCCTGACCTGCAGGGCGACCTGCGCATCGCCATCGTCGGCTTCGGTCTGCGCGCCAGCCTCGCCCGCTACGCCCACCGCCCGGGCGAGGGCAGCCGCGTCACCGTGGTCTGCGACTCGTCCGAGCGGGGCCGCGCCGACGCGACCGACCGCGTCGAGGGCGTACGCGTCGTCGACAGCCTCGACGAGCTGCTCGCTCCCGACGTGCGGGCCGACGTCGACGCGGTGCTCGTCCTGACCCCCGACCACGTGCACGCCGAGCACGCCGTCCGCACGCTCGAGGCCGGCATACCGACCTTCGTGGAGAAGCCGCTGGCGACGAGCGTCGCGGACGCCGACCGCATCCTCGAGGCGGCGCACCGCACGCGTACCCGCCTCTACGTCGGGCACAACATGCGCCACATGCCGGTGGTGCGGGCGATGCGCGACGTGATCCAGGCGGGGACGATCGGCGAGGTCAAGGCGGTGTGGGTCCGGCACTTCGTGTCCGCGGGCGGCGACTACTACTTCAAGGACTGGCACGCCGACCGGCGCAACACGACGGGCCTGCTGCTGCAGAAGGGCGCCCACGACCTCGACGTCATCCACTGGCTCGCCGGTGCCTACTCGCGCCGGGTCAGCGCGGTCGGGGCGCTCGCCGTCTACGGCGACATCACCGACCGCCGCGACAACTCCGACCGGCGGATGGCCGACTGGTACTCCCTCGACAACTGCCCGCCCACCGAGCAGCGCGAGCTCAACCCGGTGGTCGACGTGGAGGACCTCTCGATGGCGAACCTCGTCCTCGAGGGCGGCGTCCTCGCCTCCTACCAGCAGTGCCACTTCACGCCGGACTACTGGCGCAGCTACACCGTCATCGGCACCAGGGGCCGGCTCGAGAACTTCGGCGACGGCCCCGGCGCGACGGTGAAGGTGTGGACGCGCCGCACCGACAGCTACCGCGACGACGCCGACGAGGTCATCGAGATCCCGCCCGCCGACACCCTCGGGCACGGCGGGGCCGACCCGCTGCTGATCGCCGAGTTCGTCCGGTTCGCGCGCGACGGCGGCATGACCGACACCTCCCCGGTGGCGGCCCGCGAGGCCGTCGCCGCCGGTGCGTCCGCCACGGTGTCGCTGCGCACTGGCGGGCACCCTGTCGACGTGCCGACGCTCGACCCGGAGCTCGTCGCGTGGTTCGAGGGCGGGCAGGCCTGAGCCGTATCAGCGGCGCGGCCCGGGCGCTCTGACCGGAAGGTCCCGCCGGCCGGGTGGGGCCACCCGAGCAAGGACGGCTGGCATGGGCGTCACCGACGTCATCCCCCTCATCAAGGTCCCCGCGGCCTGGCCCGTGCCCGTCGTGGCGACGGTCGCCATGGTCAGCCTCGCCGGCCTCGACCTGCTCGGCGCGGTCCTCGCCAAGGAGTGGGCCCAGCACGGGAGCGTCCGGGCACTCGTCCTGGGCGCCGGCAGCTTCCTCGTCCTCTTCTGGGTGTATGCGTCGTCGCTGAGGTACGCCGAGCTCGCCCTCGTCACGATGGGCTGGGTCGTCATGCTCCAGGTGGGTCTCGTCCTCGTCGACCGCTGGCGCTACGGCGTGGAGCTGCCCGCCGGGAAGTGGGTCGCCATCGTGGTGGTGCTCGTCGCACAGGCCTACCTCGTGCTGGCGCCGGCCACGACGCAGCCGGGCGGCGTCGCGGGTGGTGGCCGCTAGACTGCCAGGCACGGACAGGGGTGCTCCGGTTCGCAGCGGTGCGCATGGGTACCCCGATTGCCGCACCCTGTGACCACCAGCCCCCGCGTTCGCGCCGACCGCCGGGCAGCCCGAAGGAAGCCCATGCGTCGACGTCCGGTCCGCCCGCTGGTGGTGGCGACCCTCGGCGTCCTCGCGCTCGGCCCGGTCGCCGCCTGCACCGCGGACCCCGACGCGCCGGGGCCGACCGGAGGAACCACCCCGCGGTCCACGCCGGCCGCCGCGAGCACGTCGACCGCCACCCGGCCGCTCGTCGTCGACGCGGTCTTCGACCACACGACGCTGGACCCGACGCAGCAGTTCAACCGCACCGGCGCGATGGTGAGCCACGCGCTCTACGCGACGCTGACGTCGCTCGACCCCGACGACCCGACGAAGGTGGAGCCCGGGCTCGCCGACTACACCCTCTCGCCCGAAGGCCGGTGGCTCACCTTCCGCCTGCGCAAGGGCCTCGTCTTCTCCGACGGCACGCCGATCACCTCCGACGACGTCCTCTTCACCATCGAGCGGGCCAAGGGCCTCGGCGGGCCGGTCTCCTCCCTGCTGGGCACCGTCTCCACGGTCAGGGTCGACGCGCGCACCTTCACGCTGAGCTCCCCGTCCGCGAACTTCGCCCTGCCCGCCGTCCTCGCCAACCCGGCGTTCGGCATCCTCAACAGCACGGTCGTCAAGGCCAACGGCGGCACGATCGGTCCGGGTGACACCGCCACCGGCTACCTGACCACCCACTCGGCAGGATCGGGCCCGTACGTCCTCGACAGCGTGCGCGGCAGTGCCGAGGTGCGCCTCGCGCCCAACCCGCACTGGACGGGGACCCGGCCGAAGTTCCCCGAGCTCGTCGTCCGCAACACGACGCCTCAGCAGCAGCTCGCCGACGTCCAGTCAGGCGACGCCGACGTCGCCCTCGACCTCTCGCCGTCGCAGGCGAGCGAGGTCGCCAGCGCCGGGCTCGACCCGACCGCCACCCCGTCGACGACTGCCGGCACCGAGGCGACCGCCGGCTCGCAGACGCCGGCCGTCACGGTCAAGACCATGCGGTCGAGCACCCTCGTCTACCTCGCGCTCGACCGCAACAAGGCGGTCAACGCCTGGACCGCCAACCCCGACTTCGTCGAGGCCGTGCGCCTCGGCCTCGACCGGGTGGCACTGGCCGAGGCCGCGTCGGGGTCGGAGCCGGCCGCCGGGCTCATCCCGGCCGGGATCGTCGGCGCCCTGAAGGACGTCGCGCCGCAGCCGACGCCGAGCGGGTCGTCCACGGCGGCCGGCTCGACCGGCACCCCGGCTCCCACGACGAGCACGAACACCGGGCCGGTGACGTCGGCGACGGGCGACCCCGCGACCCCGAGTGCGGTCGTCACGACGGGCGCGGACGGCATACCCACGCCCGTGGTGACGATGCCCGTGGTGCCTCCGCGCCACCTCGCGGCCGCGCGGGCGGCGCTGAAGCGCTCCGGGTACGCCGGCCAGCCGATCCCGCTGTCGTATGCCGCCGACCTGCCGATCCAGGGCATCCCGCGGACAGCGCTCGCGACGGCCGTGCGCGACCAGCTCGCCGAGGTCGGGATCAAGGTCAAGCTGAACCCCGCTCCCGCGCGCGACGTGGTGGCGGCGTACCGCGACGGACGCACGGCGTTCGGGCTGTGGAGCTGGAGCCCGGACTACCTCGACCCGGCGAACTACCTCGCGTTCGCCCCCGGCGAGCTGCTCGGCACCCGTGCCGGCTGGAAGCGCGGCGCCGACCCTGTCGTCGACGACCTGACGGAGGCCGCGAGCGCGTCCGTGGGCGACGACCGGGCGGGGGCGTATGCCGCGTGGCAGCTCGCGATGAACGCGCGCAGCCCCTTCGTGCCCCTCCTCCAGCCGGCGACGCGGGTCGCGAGCGGCGCCCGGGTCGAGGCGGCACCGGGCAACCCGGTGTGGACGCTGGACCTGGCCCGCATCCGCTGACTGCTCGTCGGGCGCGGGGTCGGTGACCGGCAGGCGAGAGCCGCCGCGCTCTCGCTCTCAGGCAGGACCCGGCGGCCCTTGTAACCCGGGATCAGGCGGGCACGGTGGCCTCGGCCTTGGTCTTCAGGTGCTCGAGGATTCCTTCGAGGAAGGGCTCGTGCTCCTTGACCATCATGTGTTCGATGGGCTTGCCCACCACTGGGACCTTCAGCTCCCATTCGCCCACGGCGGTCACCGTGGTGTCGCCGTCGGCAGCGTGGAACGTGAAGGTCCACGTCGGCTTCTCCGCGAAGAAGTGCACCTGCGCGACGATCCGCTCGTTGGGCACGACCTCGGTGTACTCGAGGCCGCCCTCGATGTGGAAGCCGAAGGCGTGCGAGAAGATCCTCGCCGATGTGCCGACGCCGTCGGGTTTGAGGTCGACATCCGCCAGGGCGACGTCCTTGGCGTGCCACAACTCGCCGATGTCCAACGCGATGTCGAACACGGTCTGGACCGGGGCGTGGATCGTGATGCTCCGTGTCAGTGTTGCCATTGATCTCACCTCCTCCCACTTTCGACGCTAGTTCGAGGCACGGGCGCGCACCAGAGGCGTTGGTCCTGCAAGGGGCTTTCGGCTTGCGTCTGCCGGGGCTTTCGACCTCAGTCGACGCCGTCAGTCGACGCAGAGGCAGAAGGGGTGCCCGGCGGGGTCGAGGAAGACCCGGAACGAGGTGCCGGGCTGGTGCTCGGGCTTCGTCGCGCCGAGGGCCAGGACCTGCGGCTCGGCCTCGTCGAGGTCCTCGACCATGACATCGAGGTGCATCTGCTGCGGCACCTGCTGGCCGGGCCACTGCGGCGGCGTGTGGTCCTCGACCTGCTGGAAGCAGATGCACTGGCCCGTGGTGTCGCGGATCTCGGCCCACCCGTCGGAGGCCTTGACCGGCCAGTCGAGCAGGGTGCCGTAGAAGGTGGCGAGCGCAGCGGCGTCGGGGCAGTCGATGACGAAGCTGGGGTAGCGGGCGATGGCCATGGCCCCGACGGTAGCGGCGTGGTGGCTACGCTCGGGAGGATGAGCAGCCGCATCTTCACCACGTCGTTCGCGTCGGTCTATCCGGCCTACGTCGCGAAGCTCGAGCGGAAGGGCCGCACCCGGGCCGAGCTGGACGAGGTCATCGAGTGGCTGACCGGTTTCGACGATGCCGAGCTCCAGCACCATCTCGAGGCCGGCACGACGTTCGAGGACTTCTTCTCCGCGGCCGAGCTGAACTCCAACGTCGGCCTCATCACCGGCAGGGTGTGCGGCGTGCGCGTCGAAGAGGTGCAGGACCCCCTGATGCGCAAGATCCGCTACCTCGACAAGCTCGTCGACGAGCTGGCCAAGGGCAAGCCGATGAAGAAGGTCCTGCGGGCCGAGGCGTGACCGGTCCGCAGCGGAGGAGGACCGGCGACTGCTAGCGTCCTGTCCGGGTGCCGTCCCGGTCATCGCAGTAACGGGCTGGGCGCGGCAAGCCGGCTCGCGAAGTCTCGGGTGTCCGGCTCGTCGCGAACGATCGGCAGTCTGGGGCCTCCACACGGGGGGCCTCGCTGACAGAAAAGGCACGACCAGTGGCAACAGGCACCGTGAAGTGGTTCAACAGCGAAAAGGGCTTCGGCTTCATCGAGCAGGACGGCGGCGGCGCCGACGTCTTCGTTCACTACTCGGCCATCGAGAGCGGCGGCTACCGCGAGCTGCAGGAGGGCCAGAAGGTCGAGTTCGAGGTGACGCAGGGTCCGAAGGGTCCGCAGGCCGAGAAGGTCAAGGGCATCTGACTCCAAGCGGTCCTGACACCCAGAATCACGGCGATCCCCCGACCCTTCGGTCGGGGGATCGCGGGTTCCAGCCCTCGTCCAGGGCCAGCCAGGCCGTCAGGTGGTCAGCGCCAGAACCGCCCGAGCCGCTCGGCAAGTGCTCGGCCCTGCTCATGGCCACCCCGCGCGGCCGGGAGGCGCGTCGACGGGTCGAGCGCGTTGGCGTCGAAGACCTCACCCGACCGGGCGTCGGGGAAGACGGTCTCGACCCTGCTGCCGGCCGCGCGCAGCTCCTCGACCTGGGTGGCCAGGTCCATGCCCCACCCGAGCGGCATGCGAGTGCGACCGCCGAACGGTGACATGACGAGCACCCGCTCGTAGCCCGTGGCGAGGTCGGCGTTCTCGCTCCGTCGGTAGCCGCCGTTGAGGTACGCGTGGTCGCCGATGCGGTAGGGCGTCATCGACGAGGTGCTGGCGGCGACGGCATCCACGAGGTCGACGCCGCTGCGGCGGTCGAAGACGACGGGCTCCCCGGTCAGGGCATCGACGGCCGTGATGAGCACGGCCTGCGCCGGCCAGTCGAGGCTGGGCAGCCGAGCCGCGACGATGTCGCGCCAGCGGCGGCTCGCCTCACCTCCGGAGGTGTCCCTCTCGAGTGCCGCCGCACCCATCCGGCGGCGCATGTCCGACGGGTCGTGCGACGCCGCGATGATCCGGTCCGACCAGGCCAGGTAGTCGGGCCCGGAGAGCTGCCGGGCGCGCCCGCTGCCCTGCCGGGCCCCGCCGGGAGGTGCCGGGGGCACCTCGGCGAGCACGGCGGCATACAGCTCGTGGGGCCTCGTCCCGGAGCTGACCTGCGCGGCGACCGTCGACCCGGCCGAGGTCCCGATGATGACGTCGGCGTCGGTGACGTCGAGCCCGGCGTCGGCCAGCCCGGCGATGAGGCCGAGCTGCCAGGCGTTGCCGGCCGCGCCTCCGCCGGCGAGGACCAGGGCGGTCGCGGCGCGCGAGGTCGGGGAAGGCGTGGTGGTCACCGGAACGCCGGCCGTCCCACGTCGCGCCGGGCAGCGAGTGGCCCCCGCAGGGAGCGGCCCAGGGCGGAGCCCACGAGCAGGCCGAGCGAGGTCGCCGGCGCCACCGCCTCGCGGGCGACGACCGGGCGCTGGTCGGACAGGTCCCGCGAGCCGGCGCCGTCGAGCAGCTCGGCCCGCGTCCGCGGGAGGCCGCTGCTCCCGCCGGGACCCGGCTTCACCGCCAGGACCTGGTTGACGCCGAGCCGGCTGGACCGGAACCCGAGCGCCGAGCCGGCCATGTAGAGCCGCCACACCCGCGCCCGGCCCGCGCTCGAGAGCCGCACGGCCTCGTCCCAGCTCGCCTCGAGGTTGCCCACCCAGGCGCGCAGCGTGTCGACGTAGTGCTCGCGCAGCGACTCGACGTCACGGACCTCGAACCCCGCCGACTCCAGCACGTCGACCGTCGTCGCGAGCGGGTGCAGCTCACCGTCGGGGAAGACGTAGCGGTCGATGAACGAGGTCCTGTCGCCCTTTGGGTCGCCGGGCGGACCGGGGCGGCGCGAGATCGCATGGTTCAGCAGACGCCCACCCGGCGCGAGGAGCGAGTGGAGGTGGGCGGCATACGTGCTCAGCTGCGAGCGGCCCACGTGCTCGGCCATGCCGATGCTGGCGATCGCGTCGTACGGCCCGTCGGGGACGTCGCGGTAGTCCTGGACGCGGATCTCGACGCGGTCGCCGAGCCCCTGCGCCTCGACGGCGGCGCGGGCGAAGGCCGCCTGCTCCTGCGAGAGGGTGACGCCCACGGCCGTCACGCCGTATGCCTTGGCCGCGTGGAGGACGAACGACCCCCACCCGCACCCGACGTCCAGGACGCGCAGGCCGGGACGCAGCCCGAGCTTGCGGGCGACGAGGTCGAGCTTCGCGCGCTGGGCGTCCTCGAGCGCGTATGCCGCCCCGGGCGCCTCCTCGAAGTACGCGCAGGAGTAGACCATCGACGGCCCGAGGACCAGGGCGTAGAAGTCGTTGCCGACGTCGTAGTGGTGGGAGACCGCCTTCGCGTCGCGGCCCTGCCCGTGCCGGCGCCCGGAGAGCCGGATCTCCTCGGCGGGCGGCCGGGGCGGCAGGCCCAGCGCACCGAGCCGCAGGGCGGCCCTGGCGACGGCGGCGACGGTGTCGCGTCCGACGTGCACGCCGGGTCCGCGGTCGGGGTCGGCCAGGGCGTCGAAGCGGGTCAGCGCGTCGAGCAGGTCGCCCTCGATCTCGACGTCCCCGGACACGTAGGCGCGGGCGAAGCCGAGCTCGTTGGGCGCCCAGACGAGGCGGCGCAGGGCGCGGCGCGAGGTGAAGTGGACCGCCACCGGGGCGTCCGCCGGTCCGGTCGAGCTGCCGTCCCAGCAGTCGATCCGCACCGGGACCTCCGTGCCGAGGGCGGCATCGACGACTGGTCGCAGCACCTGGGCGACGGTCATGCCCACCTCCCTACGTCGAGCAGCGGCTTCCTCTGCTCAGGGAGGCTAGACCTACGCGTGCCGGTCGGGGGCGGACTCGGGCTGCACGGACCAGTCCGCGGGCTCGTCGTCGGTGTCGGCGGCGGCGATGTCCTTGGTCTCGTGGACCTTCCCGGGGCTGTGGTGCTGCGGCGCGTAGACGGTGTAGAGCTGCATCGGCTGGTCGCCGACGTTCGTCACGTTGTGCCAGCTCCCCGCCGGGACGAGGACGCACCAGCCGTCGGTGACCGGCTCGTCGAACGTCAGCTGGTCCTTCGAGGGGCCCATCTGCGCGCGACCGTGACCACTGTCGAGCCGGATGAACTGGTCGGTCTCGGGGTGCTGCTCGAGGCCGATGTCGCCGCCGACCGGGATGGACATGAGCGTGACCTGCAGGTACTTCCCGCTCCAGGCGACCGTGCGGTAGCTCTCGTTCTCGAGAGTCTCGCCCTCGAGGTCGAACGCCTGAGGATCCGGGCCCACGTCTTTGATGCTCATGCTTCGACCGTAGTCTCGCGGCGACGGCAGCGGACCGCTTCCCGGACCATGGGGGTGGGATGTCTCGACGGCTCCTCGCGCAGCGACAGGGCTGCCTCCCGGAGCGGTCGACCGTGCTCGGGGAGGGGCTAGGGGGAGGGTGGACGTGGCGTCACGGTCTGGCCGCCCCACGTCTCCGGTGCGACGTCGACCAGGGTCTGGTTGAGCACCCACTGGTGCCCGAACGGGTCGTCGATCGTGGCCTGACGCTCGCCGTACTCCCAGTCGTGCGGCGGGTCGACGAGGACGGCTCCGCGCGCCACGGCCGTCTCGACGAGGGCGGCGACGTCGGCGACCTTGAGCATCACCTGGTGGGACCGTTCACGTTCCGGCGTCCGCCGACCGGGGCGGACCTCGGACAGGACCAGCTCGGCCGCCGGCGCGTCCGGCAGGCCGAGCTGCGCGCGATGCCCCTCGCCGATGCGGACGTGCTCGACGAACCCGAGAACCTCGGTGTACCAGGCCACGGCCGCCCGGACGTCGGACACGGTCAGGACAGGAGTCACACGCGCATGCGGCGCCGACCGGTTCATGAGCACGGAGTCACCCTAGAAGGCCGAGACCCCCTGCGACAGTCAGGCGACGCGGTCTCGGTGCAGCCGCAGGAAGTGCTCGAGCTTCCATCGCGACATCATCAGGCGCGGCAGCGTCTTGGCGGCGGCCAGCGCCTCCGCGCTGCCGACGATCGTCGGCTCGCTCACGGCATACGACACCCCCTTCCAGCGCACCGTGCCACGGCCTGCTGCCAGCAGGTTGCGCACCCAGTCGGTGCCTGGACCCCAGGGCAGACCGATGTACAGGGCGTCTGGTGTGGAGGCGGCAATTGCCACGGGTGTCGTGTACGTCCGCCCGCTCCGACGGCCCCGGTGCTCGACGGCAGCCCAGAGCGGGATGAACCTGGAGCCCGCCGCCTTGACGGCGAGCTGGTTGAACCTTCGCGCGGCCGCGGGAGGCCGCTTCGCGCCGGTGGTCATCTCTCCATCGTGCGCCCTCGGCGGCCGGTGGGAGAGCCCTCGAGCCGACCGAGTCCGGATCCAGCGAGGGCATGGGCGGCAACGACCTGCCGCGTTTTCACCGCCGGCCGGCTCCGGTGCACCAGACTCTCGCCCATGGGTGATCCACGAACCGAGAAGAGCGAGGGACCGGGCGGCGGCGCCTCGGCCCCGACCATCACGCCGGTGCTCGTCGCCGAGCTGCTCCCGGAGGGCCAGCGGATGCCGGTCTACGTCCACGTCATCGACCACCCCATGGGACGCGTGCTCGTCGACACCGGCCTGACGCAGCTGCACCCGGCGGTGGAGGACATGGATCCCCAGCTCACTCCGCTGAGCGAGCAGCCCGACTTCGACCTGGCCGGGATCGACGTCGTCGTCAACACGCACCTGCACTTCGACCACTGCGGCGGCAACCACCTCTTCGCCGGGAAGCCGGTCTACGTGCAGCGCGTGGAGCTGGACGACGCGCGCAGCGAGGACGACTACACGATCCGCGAGTGGGTCGACGCTCCCGGCGTGCAGTACGTGCCCGTGGACGGCACGCTCGAGCTGCTGCCGGGCGTCCGGCTCGTTGCGACGCCGGGTCACATCCGCGGCTCGCAGGTCGTGGTCGTCGAGACGGGCGGCCGACCGGTCGTCATCGCCGGTGACTCGGCTGTCTTCTTCGACGAGCTCGACGATCCACGCACCGAAGGCCAGCGGCTGATCCGGGCACTCGAGCCTCGAGAGGTCTGGCTCGCGCACCAGCACGAGCCGTGGCGCCCGTCGAGCGGGCCGGGTGCCTGAAGCGCGGATGGGCGTGGGCGAACCGGCGGAGGCCTCACGAGCCGGAGCGGAGCCGATCGGTGGGTCCCGGGTGCCAAGATGTGAGCGTGGCGTCAGACACTCGGATGGTGGCTCTGGGGTTCGGCACGTTCGCCCGCGCGGATCGCATCTTCGCCCTGGAGCGGATCACCGGCGAGGAACGCGGTGACGGCCGCCGCACCAGGGTCTGGATCGACGGCATCTCCGATCCCTTGATCGCCTCGAGGACCGAGGCCACCATCCTTCGAGACATGGGCCAGGAGGCTGCCGTGGTCGGCCCGGAGCTCGACGAGGCCCTGGACCTGGCCGCGCGCCTGGCGGCCGCCGCCGAAGAGGGTCGGGTCGATCTGAGCGACCTCGGTCGTCGAGCGCGACGCCTCCTTGCCTCGACGACCGGGTCTGCCGCCGCCCCGGGCAAGGCGGAGTGAGCGGCCGGTCCCTCGATGGGCAGGGCCCCGGTCCGCGCGGACACCGCTCCCGACGCGGTGGGGAGCGCCCTAGTCCCGGCGGAGACTGGCCGCCACGGCGAGCTCGTCGACGAGGTCGTTCATCTCGTGGCCCGAGTGGCCCTTGACCCACTGGAAGGCGACGTCGCCGCGCTCCTTGACTGTCATGACGAGCGGCTCCCACAGGTCGCGGTTCGCCACCGGCTTCTTCGCCGAGGTGGTCCAGCCGCGCTTGAGCCAGCCGTCCCACCACTGGTCGCGGAAGCAGTTCACGACATACGTCGAGTCGCTCACCACCACCAGCGGGCCGGGAAGCGCGGTGACCGCCTCCAGCGCCGCGCGGATCTCCATCCGCTGGTTGGTGCTCGGTCGTTCCGAGCCGGACGCGAAGCGGTCCCGGTCGATCGCCCAGGCCCAGCCGCCGGGGCCGGGGTTTCCCGAGCACGCGCCGTCGGTGTAGACGAACGTCGCACCGTCGGGGGCGATCATCGCCGGCTTCGGTGTCGTGGCCTTGCCCCTGCCCCTGCCCTTGCCCCTGGCCTGGCTCGGCGGCGCGCCGGACGCCGCCGGTTGCGCCGCGCCCAGGCCCGGGAGCGCGAGCTCGCTCCCGCAGTCGGCGTGCACCCACCCGGTGTCGGTGCCGCCGGCGCCGACGATCTCGTCCCCTGCCCGGATCGGCGACTGACAGCGCATGCAGCGTCCCGGAAACTTGGCCAGCACGGTTCTCCTCGGAGCTCGGTCGACGTCAGCCACGTGGGCGGTCGTCTGGGCGGTCCGCCCGGCCGGGCGGCGGATCCGAGGGTAGTCGGACCCGAGGTGGCCGTATCCCGGCCCACGACGACTCCACGGAGGTACGGTCGGCGCGGCACTCCGTTTCAGGCCTTGGAGGACTCGTGTCGAACAAGGTGGCCGGGTCGATGGTCGCCGCGGCGCTCCTGGTGCTCGGCGGCTGCGGCGTGGGGCAGCCCGCGGCGCCTGAGCCCTCCGCGCCCGACACCTTCGCCACGGTGCAGCCGGCGAACGTGACCAAGCTGCTGGTGTTCGTCGTCGAGAACCACTCGCTGGACCAGATGCGTGAGGCGATGCCGTACACGGCGGCACTGGGGAAGCAGTTCGCTGTCGCGACGAGCTACCAGGCAGTGACGCACCCCTCGCTGCCCAACTACCTGGCGATGACCGGCGGCAGCACGTTCGGCATCACCGACGACGACCCGCCCTCCAGCCACACGACCGACCAGCCGTCGGTGTTCGGGCAGGCGCTGTCGCTGGGCAAGACGGCGAAGCTGTATGCCGAGGGGATGCCCGGCAACTGCGCGACGGAGAACTCCGGGCAGTATGCCGTCAAGCACAACCCGTGGGCCTACCACCTCACCGAGCGCTCCTCCTGCGAGAAGTACGACGTCCCGATCACCGAGCTGGGCAAGGACGTGGCCGACGGGCGGCTGCCCAACGCCGGCATGGTGGTCCCGGACCTGTGCAACGACGCCCACGACTGCGATCTCGCGGTCGCCGACGGCTGGCTCCGCACCCAGATCGGGATGGTGATGGCCGGTCCGGACTGGAGGGCCGGGCATCTCGCCATCGTGGTCACCGCCGACGAGGACGACCACCACCAGGACAACCTCGTCCTGACCGCCGTGGCCCACCCGTCCATGCACGGCGCCGTCGTCACGACGCCGCTGACCCACTACTCGCTCGCGCGCCTCTACAGCGAGGTCCTCGGGGCGGAGCCGCTCGGTGAGGCCCGCTCTGCTCCCTCGATGGCCACGGCATTCGGACTGGAGCTCTCCGGCCGCTGAGCGCGGGGACCTCGACCCGTCCCTTGTCTGCCCTTCGGGAGTGTGGTTCCGTGGCGATACCGTCCCCGCCGCCCGGCGAGGCGCCACGAAGAGGTGGTAGCGATGGGCTCGACGTACGACTACGTGATCGTGGGGGCGGGGTCGGCCGGCGCCGTGGTCGCCGCCCGATTGACCGAGGACCCGGACGTCCGCGTGTGCCTGCTCGAGGCCGGCGGCCCGCCGCCGCCCGCGGAGCTGGTGCCGGCCGCGGTCGCGAGCCTGCAGAACGACCCGGTGACCGACTGGATGTTCAACGGCGATCCGGGTGGGGTCGGGAAGGGCCTGGTCGGCGGCCGGATGATGGTGCCCCGCGGCAAGATGCTCGGCGGCTCCTCGGGACTCAACTACATGGCATACGTCCGCGGGCACCCCGGCGACTTCGATTCCTGGGCGGCCGGGGGCGCCGAGGGCTGGTCCTATGACGAGGTCCTGCCCTACTTCCTCAAGGCCGAGGGCTTCGTGGACAGCCCCGAGCTGCACCCCGACCGCGACAGGCACGGCTACGACGGCCCGGTCGGGGTGTCCGTGCGCCAGCCGGTCCTGCGCGCCTCGAACCAGTTCGTCGAGGCGGCCGGCGCGGCGGGCCTCAAGCAGGGTGACTACAACGGTCGCGACCGTCTCGACCCCGACGGGGTGGCCTCGCTCTTCCAGACGACGACGAAGGACGGCCGGCGCAGCTCGACCTTCCACGCGTACCTCGAACCTGCGATGGACCGGCCGAACCTGACCGTCATCACCGGCGCGCTCGTCGAGCGGGTCCTGCTCGAGGCGGACGGCGAGGCGGTCCGGGCCACCGGGGTCGCCTACCGCACCGAGAACGGCACCCGCGAGGAGGTGACCGCGGGCACCGAGGTGGTGCTCTGCGCGGGCGCCATCGGGTCGCCGCACCTGCTGCTGCTCTCCGGGGTCGGCGCTCGCGACGAGCTCGAGGCTGTCGGGGTCGTATGCGTCGTCGACCTCCCGGACGTCGGGCGTCACCTCAAGGACCACCTCCACACACCCCTGATGTTCGCCGCCGACGGCATCGGCGAGACGATGACCGAGGTCGCCCTGTCCCTGGGGCCGGATGCGCTGCGGGCCCCGGCCGGGCCGCTCCCGGCCGACCCGGCCGAGGACGCCGACCTCCCGGAGGCGCTTGCCGCCGCCAAGGCCGAGGCCGAGCGCCGCATCGGCGAGTGGTTCACCACCGGCCGGGGACTCGCGTCGTCCTCCCTCTACGACGCCGTCGCGTTCTTCTCGACCGGGCTGGGCGACGAGCACACCCACGACGCCCAGATCGGCTTCCTCGCCACCGGCTACTCGCCGCCGATCTGGGAGAGCGTCTTCCGGCTCCCGCCAGCGGCGTTCTTCGAGGACCCGGAGACGTTCCTCGACCCGACCCGCGGTCAGGTGGTCGTGCTGCCCAACCCCGTGCAGCCGCACTCCGAGGGTTCGGTGACGCTGGCCAGCGCGGACCCGGCCGTCCCTCCGCGGATCGACCTGAACTACTTCGACGACCCGCACGACGTGTCGGTCATGGTCGCCGTGATGCGCAAGGCCCTCGAGATCGCGAAGGCGTGGCCCGGCGGTGGCCTGGGTGATCCCGTCATCCCGCCGCACCTGGCGCAGGCCCACGGCCACGAGGCCGGCTCCGAACCGAGCGACGCGCTGCTGGAGGACCTGGCCCGCCACTACGCGCTGACCGTCTACCACGAGACGTCGACCTGCCGGATCGGTGACGTCGTCGACCCGCGGCTGCGGGTGCACGGCATACAGGCCCTTCGTGTGGCTGATGCGAGCGTGATGCCGAACGTCGTCAGCGGTAACACCAACGCCGCGGCCATCATGATCGGCGAGAAGGCCGCCGAGATGATCGCCTCGGACCACGGGGTCCGGCTCCACGAGATGGTGGGCTGAGGGCTCGGCAGGCGGGCGTACACGTCGTTCCCGGGTGAAGTCGGGCGTGCCCAGCTGGGCGCCGCGCTGTGAAAACGGCCGAGCCGTGATGCGGGTGTTCGCCCGAACGTAGCCTGAAGGAGATCCGCACTCCGTGGACCACTTCAACGACTGAAGGACACCGGATGCCCAGGCTGATCGCCACCCACGAAGTCGACGACGTCGCTCATTGGAGTGCCTCCCCGAAACGTGAGGAGGTCTTCGGGTCCGTCGCGACCGACATCCACACCTTCGTCGACCCGAACCGCCCCAACCAGGTCGGGCTCAGCATGGAGGTGGCCGACATGGCTGCCTTCCAGGCGGTGATGGAGAGCGAGGCCGGCGCGGAAGCCATGCGCTACGACGGCGTGCACCCCGACACCATCGTCGTCTACGTCGAGACCTGAGCGTCAGGGGTCGAGCGTCACGGGAAGGCGTTCGTAGCCGCGCAGGATGCGGGTGCTCCGGCGTACGGCGCCGTTCTCCACCCGTGGCTCGGGGTAGCGCTCGAACAGTGTCCGCAGCCCGACCTCGCCCTCCATCCGGGCCAGCGCCGCCCCGAGGCAGAAGTGCCGACCGGCGGAGAAGGAGAGATGGTCGCGGGCGTTGTGCCGCGTCACGTCGAACGTGTCCGGCTCCGGGAAGACCCGGGGATCGCGGTTCGCGCCGGCCAGCAGCGCCACCATCACGGCTCCGCGCCGCATCGGGACGCCGGCGACCTCGGTGTCGGCCATCGCCACGCGTCCGGTGAGGAGCACCGGCGGGTCGACCCGCAAGACCTCCTCGACAGCGTTGGGCCAGAGGTCGTCGTGCTCGGTGAGCAGCCTGCGCTGCTCGGGGTTGCTCGCGAGCAGCGCGACGCCGTTACCGAGCAGGTTGACGGTGGTCTCGAAGCCGGCCGCAAGCACCAGCCCGGCGGTGGACCTCAGCTCGACGTCGGTGAGGCCGACGCCGTCCTCCTGGGCGGCGACGAGCTGACTGAGCAGGTCGTCGCCCGGCTGTCGACGCAGGTCCTCGAGGTGCTGCCCCAGCCACTGATCGAACTCGCGCAGCGCGGACTCGACGTGCCGGAACGTCGTCCACGAGAGCCCGAGGTCGAGGCTGGGCGCGGCCGCGGCCCCCAACCTGAGCACCTTGTCGCGGTCACGCTCCGGGACACCGAGGATCTCCGCGATCACGGTGACCGGCAGGAGGCTGCAGTACGTCGCCATGAGGTCGACCGGGCTTCTCGCGTCGATCTGGTCGAGGAGCTCGGTGGCGATCTGCTGGGTGCGGCCGCGCAGCTTCTCGACGGCCCGCGCGCTGAAGACCCGCGACACGAGCTTGCGGTAGCGGGTGTGGTCCGGCGGCTCGGTCACCAGCAAGGAGGGTGGGGTGAGGGGTCCGAGCGGCGCGTCCTGCATGGCCCACACCTGCAGCCGAGCAAGGGAGCTTCCCCTGTCCACCGGAACGCGCCGGGCGCCGGCATCCGGGTTGGACAGCACGGCTCGCGCCGCGGCATGGTCCGCGGTCACCCAGGCGAACCTGCCCCGGTAGAACGGGGCGTGTGCACGCAGCTCGTCCAGGACCGGCTCGATCGCTGCCTGGTCGGGTGAGTGGGTGGCCAGGAACATGCGGCCGTGGAGGTCACCCTCGTTGGCCGCCCGCTTGAGCGCGGTGCGGGGCAGGGCGTGACCCAGCGACCAGCGCAGGGCTGCGCGGGCCTGCGGCGTAGGGGTGAGCTGAGTCAGGCCGGCCTCCTGGTTCACGGCTGTCCTCCCATCTTGCCTCGCGTGGGGTGTGGCGCGGCGACCGCCGGGAACATCTCGACTGTCCGCACGCCCGCTGACCCAGCTGACTGCGTCGCCGCCGCGCGGGTGACCGGCAGGGGAGGGTCCAACGGCCCTATGGGGTTCCGCCGGGACGACGGAGCATCGAAGCATGCTGATCGCCGAGGATCTCTTGCTGCTGCTCACCGATGACGACACGGGGAAGCTGGCTGCCTCCAGCACCCTGGTCGACATCGCGCTCGGCGGAGCCCTGCTCATGGAGCTGACGCTCATGCAACGTGTCGACGTCGCCGGCCCGGACGAGCACGTGCCCGCGGGCCGCCTCGTCGTCCGAGACGCCGGCGCCACCGGAGACGAGGTGCTCGACCACGCCCTGACGACAGTCAGGAGCAGGGAGGGCAGGAAGCCCCAGAGCGTCGTGACCGCACTGGGCAAGGGCACGCGCGGCCGGCTCTACGAGCGTCTTGCAGCGGGTGGCGTCCTTCGCGCGGAGGAGGGCAGGATCCTCGGCGTCGTCCCGACTCATCACTGGCCCACGCAGGACGCCACTCACGAAGCGGTGGTGCGCGCCGCGCTCTACTCGGCACTGCGACATGGCGAGACCACGGATGCTCGGACCGGCGCCCTCACCGCGCTGCTGTCGGCGTTGGACGTCGTCCACGAGGTGGTGGATCCGAGGGCGATCGGGCTCTCGAAGCGGGAGCTGACCTCGAGCGCGAGCCGGATCGCGGAGGGGGACTGGGCCGCTGCCGCGGTCCGCTCCGCCGTCGACAGCATGATGGCCGCCATCATCGCCGCGAGCGTTTCGGCCGTCGTCGTCGGCGGAGGCCCCGGCTCCTAGGCTGGTCACGGCGTCGCTGCGGGAAGGTCCGCAGTCGTCCGTGGGCTCCAGGCGTCGGGAGCGTGGTTCTGACGGCTTTCGACGGACTCACCATCGCGCGGCGGCGGTGGCACGAGTACGAGCTGACTGGGATGCATGAAAGGGGCCGAGATGGCTGAGCTGGTGGTCGACTTCATCACGTCGCTCGACGGTTACGCGTCCGCCGAGGGCTGGCCCGGATGGTGGGGCCTGCAGGGCCCTGAGTACCTCGCCTGGCTGGATGAGAACCCGGAGAGGGACTACGCCATCCTGATGGGAGCCAACACGTACCGACTCATGTACGCCTTCACGAAGGACCGTGAGCCGGGGACGGATGTGCTCACCGGCATGACCAAGGTCGTCTTCTCCAGCACGCTGACCGAGCCGCTCGAGTGGAAGAACTCGACCCTGGTGGCCGGCGACGCGGTCGAGTCCGTGCGGAAGATGAGGCAGGACGGCGACCGGTCGATGCGCACCATCGGGAGCCTGGCGCTGTCGCGATCCCTGCTCACGGCCGGACTCGTCGACCGGTTCAGGGTCGTCATCTTCCCCGTCATCACCGGGGCCACGGGGCGGGAGCGCATCTACGACGGGTATCCGGACGTTGCGCTCGACATGGTGGACAGCCGGACGTTCGACGGTCGGATCCAGCTGGTCGAGTACGTGCCGAAGGTGCTGGACGCCCCACCCATCACTCCCTGAGGGCCGCGTCCAGCCTTGGCCGGCTTCGCTTCGGGAGGGCACGCGGCGACACGCAAGCTGCAGCGGGGCTAGTGACCGCTGAGCTCGGCGACCACCGGGGCCAACAGCTCTGCGGACCCTGCCCCGATCACGAAGTAGGAGTAGCCGATCTCCTCGCGCCGCCGGTGGATCTCTTCGGCAGCAGCCGCTGGGTCCTTGGGCAGGACCGCCAGCGAGTCGGCTTCGCGCAGTGCGGTGGGGTCGGTCTCTCGCGCGGATGCCATGAAGGGTGCGACGGTGTCGCCTACGACCGGCACGTGCAGCGCCAGCTCGATGTCACGCTCGGCGAGGAGGTCGGTGGCCATGGCGGCGACCGCGGCACGACTGTCGCTCGCCAGCGCCGCGATGGTGACGGTGTCGGCGGCCTCCAGTGCCAGCGCTCGCGCTTTCGGCCCGCGGACGGCCATGACGACCGGCGTGTGGACGTCTGGGCCGTCCAGATTCCGCAAGGTCGCCAAGGTCTGACGCACCTGGGTCAGTCGCTCGCCCGGTGACGCGACCGGCATACCGAGCTGTCGGAGTTCGTCCTCGATCCCGGGGCGTCCGGTACCGATGCCCATCTCGAAGCGGCCCTCGGTGAGCACGGTCATAGAGTGCGCCTCCCAGGCGGTGCTCCAGGCGGGGCGCAGGGGTGAGGCGTAGACCCAGGTGCCGACACGGAGACCTGTCTGGGCAGCTGCGACCGCCAGTGCCGGGGCCGGGGCGGGCTGCCACTGCGGCACATCGGGCATCAGGAGGGTGGAATAGCCGCTGTCGGCGATACGGCCCACGAAGTTGCGCCACGTCGGCACGTCGGTGAGCAGCGGGGCGACGACCCCGAATCGGAAAGGTCTGCTCATCCTGGGACTCCGTTCACCCGTAGGACGTCGGCACCGTCCGACGTTCCGCCTCTCAGGCATACAACGAACGGCGTGAGCCGGGATCGACGATGCCGTGTCGCGGACCGGGACGGGCTCTTTGCGGTTCCTTGGGAGGAGCGAGACGCGCAGCCGCTGCCGGCCCGGGTCGGGGCGGTATGCCGTGGGTCCAGCCCGTGGGTCGGCGTGCTATGCGTTGGTGTCCCAGGCGACCTCGAAGAGGTGCCCGTCGGGATCGGTGAAGTAGCCGGAGTACACGCCGAAGGGTCGCAGGTGGGCCGGGGCGGGCAGGGTCCCGCCTGCCCGGCGGGCCTGGTCGAGCATCGCGTCGACCTCTTCCCGAGATGTCGCCGGGATGCCGAGACTGAACTCCGTCGAGCTGGGGTGGCCGAGAGGCAGGCTGGCGTCCTTGGCCAGGTTCGCACGTTCGTAGAGGCCGAGCTTCTGGCCACCCTCGAGGGTGATGAAGGCGATGGTCCCGTCGGCGCCGGTGACCTCGTCGTGGAACTCGCCGCCCACCACGCCCTCGGTCGGCCAGCCCAACCCGTCTCGGTAGAAGCCGAGGGCGCGGTCGAGGTCCTCGACAGCCAGCGTGATGAAGAAGATCTGTGCTCGCATGCGGGGCTCCTGTCACCACGGTCGAGTGACTGACGACCGGGTCGTCGATGGGGCGAGAGGAAGAAGACCAGTCTGCCTCGCGTCGCCGGCACCGCCAGCTGTGCCGCGTGTTGGGAGACTGGTCGCCATGACGGAACCTGATCGTGACCGGGACGCCGCAGGCCGCGCCCGCCAGGCAAGGCCTCGCGACGCCTTGGGCCGTCCGCTGCCCTATGGGGCTGAGGGTGTCGAGCCGGTGTCGGAGGAGCCCCTCCCTCCGGACGAGACCCTCGAGGCAGCCCGGCAGCTCGTGAGGGCCGGACGGCCGTTCTCTGCCCACGAGGTGCTGGAGGCGCGGTGGAAGGCCGGGCCGGCCGAGGAGAGGGATCTGTGGCAGGGGCTGGCGCAGGTGTGTGTTGCCATGACCCACGCCGCCCGCGGGAACCAGGTCGGAGCCGATCGACTCTTCGACCGCGCCGCGGAACGGCTGGCCGCTTTTGCCCGGAGCGGAGGTTGGGCCTACGGGCTCGACGTGGACGCCCTCGTGGAGCAGGCGCGACATCACGTCGGGAGGCTGTGAGCCTCGGCCCGGCTCGCGGCGGATGGAAGCGTGTGGCCCGGGGTGCGGCTCAGGTGTCGGCCTCGATGGCGAAGGTGTTGCCGTCAGGATCCTGGATCCAGGCGATGCGACCGCCACCGGCGCGCGGGGTGATCCCTCTGGCGTCGTGGTCGTACGCGTCGTAGCGGACGAGCTCGACGCCGGCCGCGGCGAGCTCGTCAACCACCTGGTCTATATCATCGACGTACCAGGTGGCCAAGGTGGCCCGTGACTGCCCAGCCGTCGCGGACTGGTAGACGTTGAGGGCGGGGCCACCGCCGGATCCGTAGACGCGGCTGCCGTCCGGGATGGCGGCGCTGGGGCCGGACGTCAGCGGTTCCAGGCCCAGTCGGCCTTCGTAGAACGCGATGGCCCGCCCTATGTGGGACACCGCGACTGACGCTCTGACGGGGAAGTCGCTCAACGGCATTGTTCGCAGATCCTCTACTGGTCGGGCTGGTGGTCGGCGTGGTCCTCGACCGTGAGCACGATCAGCGGACTGTGCTCCAACATCTCCGGTATGTCGGTACGACGCCAGCGCCTGGCGGCGGCCTCGATGTACGGTCGTCGCTCGTCCGGGTCGGTCACCACTCGCGCCGTCGCGTTCACGTCGACGACCGCTGACTGCTTCAGGTGGATCACGACGTGCGGGTCGGCCTCTATGTTGCGGATCCAGTCACGCGTTCGGTCGCTCCGAGGCATGCCCGTGATGAACAGCTGCCCATCGTCGTAGTGCAGGAAGATCTCGATGCGTCGAGGCTGGCCGCTCCGACGGCCGGTCGTCGTGAGGTCGATGATCTGGCTGTGGTGCAACGCTGCTGGGATGGATTCACTCACAGGACGAGCATGATCCATGAAGCGACCCTCTTGCCCGGATCAAGCCGTACTCGACCGAGCGCCGGGACGTGACGCGGCGCTGCCGACGTCTTAGGCGGAGGATGGCGTGGTGAAGCTCAAACTCGACCTGCACGACATCTACAACCGCGGGGACGAGATCGAGCGAGCCCTCAAGGCCATCATCGACGAGGCCGTCGAGAAGAAGGCGCCCTTGGTGGAGATCATCCCGGGGAAGGGCTCCGGTCAGCTCAAGAAGCGGGTGCTGCGCTTCCTGGACCGCAAGGACATCAAGGCCTTCTATCACCGGGTCGAGAAGGACTCCGACAACTTCGGTCGCGTCTTCGTCCACTTCAGGTGGAAGTAGCCACGACGTCGCGGGCTAGCCTGAGATCGATGATGCGGCTCGACGGTAGCCGGGTCCCTCCTCGCGATTGCCTATGCCACCGTCGGCTTCTCTTCCCGGCGTAGCGCTCGCGGGGCACGGAATTCAGCACATCTGGGATGTGCCGGGCCAGGCTCTGTTACGTTCCGATGATGGTCGACGTCGGTGATGTGATTGAGAACCCGGTCACCGGGGAGCGCATCACGTTCGTGCGGACGAGCGAACAGACCGGCGGCGCGCTCGCCGAGCTGGACCTCGAGCTGAGCCCCACAGCGTTCTTGGCGGCCGAGCACATCCATCGCTCCCAAGAGGAGAAGTTCCAGGTCCTCGACGGCCGCATCCTGCTGCGATGTCGAGGCGAGGAGTCGGTGCGGGGTCCCGGTGAGACCGTCGTCGTGCCTGCTGGCAACCCGCACGCGTGGGCTCCGCACGGTGGCGCCGCCGCCAGGGTGCGCATCACTTTCACACCAGGCGACGGCATCGAGCAGTTCTTCGATGAGTTCTTCCGTCTCGCCCGCGAAGGACGCGTGAACTCCAAGGGCATGCCCTCGCTCCCGGTCACGGCCCGACTCGGTCTCGCTCACGACATGTACTTGGCGGGGCCGCCCGTGCCCCTGCAACGGGCTGCCTTCCGGGTGCTGGCCACCACAGACAGACTGCTGCACCGCTCTGGTTCGTAGGGCCTGCTCGCGGCGGGCCGATGCTTTCCGGGGCCGTGCGGTCTGGTGGCAGTCCCAGGTGAAGCCAGACCCGACCGACGGCGCTGTCCGCGCCGACAGGGTTCGGTTGGATGCGCCTTGCCCGAATGTCGCTGACCTGGCGGATCGCGGCGGACATGCCAGAGTCAATCCACCGGGTCCTATCGCGTTTTGCAGCTCGGCACGTTGGGGGTATGCGTGTACGGGACCACAACAAGGGGGACCTCGCCCTTACGGCACTGACCCTGACCGTCGCCGCGGCGGCCGCTGCCAACGAAGCAGCCCGCTGGGCGGCCCGTCGTCACCGTCGACGCCCCCACTCCGCGCAGGTGCAGCGCCCCACGTCGAAGTAGTCGCCTCGGCCGCAAGAGCCGATGGGCTCGGATCGAAGCTCGCTTCCAGCGGCCGAAAGCCTCCGGCACCGGCCGCCCAACTACGTCCGTACGCAGGTGGGTGTGGCGTACCAGCCCGTCAGCGGCGCTGTGACGCCGCAGACGGCCTGACGCCAGAGCCACGTGCTCCTACGCTTGGTGACATGGGTGAGAAGGGCCAGGACGTGAAGCGCCGAGGCGGCCAGCCGAACGGTGGCCAGCCGGTGTACGGGCTGGGGATGATCGGCGCCTGGGTCTACTACTGGAGGACAGCGGACACGAACGGTGACCGCGCGATCGGCATCCTCAAGGGCTTCGCGTGGCCGGCCTTCCTTGTCTACGAGGCCTTTTCGGCCGTCGGTCGCGCGAAGCGGCCCGACTAGACCGAGCCCCCGCTCCTTGGTCCCATGCGCTCTCGATGCGGGCAGCACGGTAAGCAGCGTCTGTCCTCAGTGAGGTCGTTGCCTGCGAAGTCAGTCGGCTAGGGCGAAGTCAACGGCGGCTCGAGCGTGAAGCGCCGTCGAGGCGAAGACCGGAATGGGTGAGTCCTGCGGACTGACAAGGAGCTCGATCTCGGTGCATCCCAAGATGACGCCTTGCGCTCCCGCCTGCGCGAGGCGTTCGATGATCTTTCGGTATTGAGCTCGCGAATCATCCTTGACGACCCCGAGCACCAACTCGTTGTAGATCACCTCGTCGACGATCCTTCGCTCACCGGCGTCGGGCACCAGGGTCTCGACCTCGCGAAGCATCATTCGCTCCCGATAGAACGGCTCTTCCATGGTGAAGCGGGTTCCGAGCAGGGCCACTCGTTCCAGACCCGACGTGCGGATGGCGTCGGCAGTGACATCCACCAGGTGCAGGAGCGGCACCTCGACCGCACTCTCGATGTCGGATGCCACCTTGTGCATGGTGTTGGTGCACAGGACCAGGCACTCTGCTCCAGCGGCGACCAGCCCGCGCGCCTCCTGTGCCAGGACGTCGCCGGCGCGGGCCCAGTCGCCGGCGGATTGCATCTCTTCGATGGCTGCGAAGTCGAGTGAAGCCATCACGCACGCGGCCGAATGCAGACCACCGAGACGAGCACGAACGCCCTCGTTGATCAACTGGTAATAGAGAGCGGAGCTCTCCCAGCTCATGCCGCCAAGCAGCCCGATCTTCCGCATGGTGCGACGCTACCGAAGGGGAATGCCCAGGAAGCGAAGGTCCCGGGGAGGCGATGCACCCCGCGCGACTCGCGGCTGGAATGGACGTCGACGACGATGAAGCGACACCTCGAAGGGATCAGTGATGACGGCGCGACCAACGCTCTTCCTGACCGTAGGACTGCCAGGCACGGGGAAGACCACAGAGGCGCGGCGGATAGAGATGGAGAAGAACGCTCTTCGCCTCACGAAGGACGAGTGGATGAAGGCCCTGTACGGGCTCGCGAACCCACCGTCGGCCTCGGACGTGGTCGAAGGACGTCTCATCGAGATCGGGCTGCGCGCTCTCCAGCTCGGCATCAACGTCGTGATTGATTTCGGCCTTTGGGGCCGAGACGAGCGCTCCGCTCTACGAGCGGCCGCAACCGACCGTGGTGCGGCGGTGGAGATGCGCTATTTCGAACTCACGCCCGCCGAGCAACGGCAACGACTTGACCGGCGCCATGCCAACGAGCCCCACACCACGTGGCCCATGTCCGACGAGGAACTCGCCAGGTGGGCTGCCATCATCAGCATCCCGACACCAGGGGAACTGGACGGTAGTGAACCTGTCGACGACCCACCCGCAGGATTCGCCACCTGGGATGAGTGGCGCAGGCATCGATGGACTCCGGCGATCCCCTGACGTCAGACGCCCGACCCTGCGCCTCATCGGCACCTCCGGTATCCCCATGTGTCCGCCACGCGGCGATGTGACGCTGCCAAATCCTGTCAGAGCTCAGGCGCGGACGGCATCGCGACAGCTCGGTCTGGGGTCCTGACGTTGCCTCAATGGTCGCTGGAGCCAAACACGGTCCCGGGCAAAGCCCCTCCGGTTTCACAGGGTGGCGAGTAACGTCGCCAACAGCACCATCAAGGTCCAGGGCAGATGTCCGGACAGGAGACGTGACGTGGCGAATCGGGAAGACGCAATCCTGCTCGTGCAGCTCGCACAGTGGGGCTCCACGATGGGCATCGAGGAAGCGCAGCACGCAGTGTGGAGCGACACCTTCGACCCCGAAACGGCCTCCGCCGAGGACGTTCTCGTATCTCGAATCCTGACCTGGGGCGAGACCGTTGGCACGCTCACCAAGAACGGACTCCTGGACACCGACCTGGTCCTGGACTGGCTCTGGGTCTCAGGGCTATGGACCCGGGTGGGCCCAGCCGCCGTGAAGCTGCGCGAGAAGCACGGCGTCCCTGAGCTCTACGAGAACTTCGAGGCTCTGGCTACGCGGCAGGGCTGAACGGATAGCCTCCGGAAAGCGAGTCGAGGGGGCCAGGCCCCCAGAGGGTGACGCATCCGCCAAGCCGAACCTGTGCGTGCTCATGCGCCCACGGTGGCAAGGTCTGTGTGTACGGTGTCAACACCCATCGACACCCGGGGCGGCTTCACCGGCCCGTCCGTTACCCCACAGTCCCGGCTACGCCAAGGAGCCCCGCGATGAAGCTGCTTCTCACCTCAGGCGGCGTGAGGAACGCAACCATCCGCGATGCGCTCGTCGGCATGTTGGGAAAGCCGATCTCCGAGTCTTCCGCGCTCTGCATCCCGACCGCGCAATGGGGGCATGCCATGTGCGGGCCGCGGTCGGTGCGCAGCTTCGTCAGTGGCGAGGGCCCAGGAGACGCCATGACCTCCCTGGGGTGGAAGTCCGTGGGCGTGCTCGAGCTCACCGCCCTGCCCACCATCGACACGGAGAGATGGGTCGACTGGATCCGGGAGGCCGACGTTCTGCTCGTTGACGGCGGCGATGCCACGTACTTGTGTCACTGGCTGCGGCAATCCGGCCTGGTCGACCACCTGTCCTCCCTGACCGAGACGACCTGGGTCGGAGTGAGCGCCGGGAGCATGGTCATGGCACCGCGAATCGGCTCGGACTTCGTCAGCTGGCCGGCGGCCAGTGACGATCGGACCTTGGGGTTCGTCGAGTTCGCGATCTTCCCTCACCTGAACGCCTTCCCGACGAACACCCTTGCGGACGCGGAGCGGTGGGCCGCTGACATCGGCGGCCCGGCCTATGCCATCGACGAGCAGACCGCCATCAAGGTCATCGGCGACTCTGTCGAGGTGGTTTCCGAAGGCGAGTGGCACACGTTCGGGCTGTAGCTCTGAGACAGCTCCCAGCGACCACCCCGCGATCGATCGACGTGGCGGTCACGCGCGCAGGTCGTGTCGGTGGCAGGTCTCCATCTGCCGCGCGGAGGACGTTTGTCCGACCATGCGGCATACAGCGCCGCCACTTCTTGCCGGGCTGAGGCCCCGCATGAGATCGGAGCTTCACCTCGCCTTGGCAGCGGTTGGACGGGATACCGTGGACGAGAGCAGCGAACCCCACCGAGGGATCCTCTGAACTGAGGGGGTGGCGGCATGACGACATCAGAGGTCGCAGGCGACTCGGTCGAGCGCGCCCCCGTCTCCTCTGCTCTGGCACCCGCCCTCGGACGCCTCGTGGAGGCGGCAGTGCAGGCCGCGGCTGCCAAGCTCTCGCACAAGGTCGATCGTTGGATTCGCAGGATCGAGGAGTACACGGCCTCCGAGGGAGCGGCCGGGAGAGCCGCCCTCGAGGGCCTGAAGGCTCACCTGCTGGGCAAGAACCCTGTGTGGGCGGCGATGAAGGGCGCGTGGGCGGGAGCCAGTGTCCCGCTCAGGGTGGTCGCGGTGCTGGTCCTGCTGCTGACCCTGCTGCTGGCCCCGGTGGTGGTGGTGCTGCTGCTCCTCGGGCTCCTTGTCGCCGCGATTGTTGCCGCCATCAGAGCTGCCACTCGGTGACTGCCGTGGGTGGTGACCCGCGCTGGGGCATGCCCCCGCGTGGGTCACCCCTTCCCGTTGAGTGATTGGATCGGCCGCCGTCTCGCGTGGAATGCGCGGCCCGCCGCCGAAGGCCCCCGACCACCAAGGACAGCGGCAGCGCGCCGCCCGAGAGGTGGCGTTGGCGGCGCCTCCCACTCCCGCGCCAAGCGGCGCCGTCCCCGTGACGCCGTCGGATGCTGCCGCCTGTTGGAAGGCTGGCCGTATGACGGGACCTCATCGTGACCGGGACACCGCAGGCCCACGCAGCGCTCGCCAGGCGAGGCCTCGCGACGCTTCGGGCCGTCCGTTGCCCTATGGAGCCGAGGGGGTCCAGCCGGTGTCCGAGAAGCTCCTGCCGCCCCAAGAGACCCTTGAAGCCGGGGTCGAGATGGATGCCGACCTGGAGCAAGCGCGTCGTCACGTCGGAAAGCTGTAAGCGCTAGCCCGGATCGCGGTGGAGGGGGCTACATCGACGCGCGCATGGAGGCGGACCTAGCGTGTTGGGATGATGTTCAGCCGAGACCTTCGCGAGCGCGTTGCCGGCGGCGAGGTCACGGTCTCGATCAGGCTCTGGAGCAGGCCGCAGGTCAAGGAGGGAGGCCGCTACCGGACTGCCGGCGTCGTCATCGAGATCGACTCCATCGAGGTGCTGCCTTTCTCGGCCGTGACCGACGACGACGTTGCCGCATCAGGCGAGGCCGATCGCGAGTCTCTTCGGGACCGCGCGGCCCACGCCGGGCCGATCGGCGACAACACCCTTGTCCACCGAGTCGAGTTCCACGTCGTGTAGCTACAGGCGGCGGTGTGACGCGGGCCCGTGCTCGTGCCCGCACCTCAACGAGGCGGGTCACGTCGGGACATCGCGTACAGCAGGCGGGCCGAGCCCGCCAGGGCCGCCAACATGCCGGTGAGCAGCACCCACGTCAGCGGCCGCTCGGGGTGCAGCTCGGCCCGGCCGCGCAGCAGCGCCAGGAGCATCGCGGCGACCATGACGGTCTCGGCCTCGACGAGCACTCGAACCCGGATCCAGCGAGCGTCGGTGAAGGCGACGAGCCCAGCGCAGCCGAGGCAGAAGACGGCGCCGATGACGCGCGCGGTCAGTGGCGTCAGCGACCAGGGCCAGATCCGGGACATCGTCTGGGGGAGGCTCCAGAGCAGCACACCGAGCAGCACCGAGGCCGCGCCGCCATACCCGATGACGCCGCGCGTCATCGGCTCCACGCGTCGCTCGTCGTCGCGGGCGGGTGCCGCGACGCGGGCGTTGACGACCCAGACGAGGGCGACGAGGGGTGGGGCGAGGAAGTAGAGCCCGGCCCAGACCCAGAACGCGGGATGTGCGTGGGTGAAGCGGTCCCAGTGCACGACGGTCGCGACACCCAGCAGCGCTGCGAAGACCGTCACGGCGGGCAGCCCCGCGGACACCAGCGCCCAGCGCGGCACTCGGGCGGTGCGGACGAAGAACCAGATGCCGCCGAGATAGGCCGAGGCGAGCACCATTGCCGTGATGGGCGGGGAGACGGGCCAGGCGAAGAGCCGGCCGGTGTCGGCCGGGAAGCCGTAGAGCAGCACGACTCCGGCCGCGAGGAAGGGAGTGATGCCCCAGGCGAGGACTCGCGTCGGGCGGAGCACCCGGTCGTCGCGTTCCGGCCGGGCACGGGTGGGAAGTGCCGCCGCGGTCACGACCGACGGTCCCCGACCCATGCAACTGTGTCGAGCAGGGAGCTGCAGCTGGCAACGAGCGCGCGCCGCTCGGCGGCCAGGAGCGGGTCGGCCCGGTCGCACCCGCCCGAGACCCACCGGTCGGACAGGTCCCACTCGTGGCAGTAGTAGGCGGCCCAGGCGTCGGTCTCGTGGTGCCCTAGGGCGACCGGGTCGAACGACCGCGGGCCATGAGCGGACGCGTCATACATGAGGTCTCCTCGCCCGAGGGACGCGAGGTGGAGCGTCTACGGAACCCGCTGACGCTCCGCGCTGCTGGCTCCAGAATAGGGGCGGTTACTCGTCCCGGTGAGGGAGTTCTGGACATGAGCGGATCCGGGGACAGGCGCACCGTCGCCGACGTCGTGGCTGCCATGGACGAACGGCTTGAACGTCTCGGACGGCTCGGGTCGCTCACCGGCGCGGACCGTTCGGCGCAGCGTGACTTCCTCGCCACCTACCGACGCACGACGCTCGCGGTGGGGCGCGCCGTCGAGGATGCGAGGTTCGAGGACCCGGGGTGGGCGGAACGGTGGGATGTGGTCTTCGCCGATCTCTACCTCGAGGCGCTCGACGCCGACCTCGCCGGGGCCGGGGCGGTGTCCCGCCCTTGGCGCCTCGCGTTCGGCGTGGCTGCGGGCCTGCCTGCCCTGCGCAACGTCCTCGTCGGCGTCAACGCCCACATCAACTACGACCTGCCGCAGGCCCTGCTCGCCGTCATCGACGACGCCGATTTCGAAGACCCTCACCTGCTGGCCCGCCGCCGGAGGGACCACGAGCGCATCGACGCCGTGCTCGCCGCTCGCGTTGCTGCCGAGGACTCCGAGCTCGCCACGAGGTCCGGACGGACGCTGCTCGACCGCGTCCTGCTGCCGGCCAACCGGGCGGCGTCGCGACGGTTCCTGGCCGAGGCGCGCCGGAAGGTGTGGCATAACACCGCCGAGCTGCAGCGTGCGCGGCTCGCCGGTACCGAGGGCGTACGTTGCGCGGCTCGCCGAGCTCGAGGTGCTCAGCGCCGCCCGGGTTGCCGACCTGCTTGTCCCCGGACAGGTCCTGCTGCGTCTCGCCGTCGCAGGGTTCGGCGTCACGTTGCCGCCAGCGGCCTGAGCACCGGCGACAAGGGGCCCAACGTCAGAGGCCTGCCGAGGTGCCCAGCACTTACAGCGGTACCCGCCGGTCCGGAGATCGGCGGGTACCGTCGTGCTGGGTGTGTCAGGGCGATGATGGCGCTTGCAGCGGGGTGAGCTCGGCGGTGCTCACGGTGTTTCCGCCGTCGGACGTCGACAGAGCGATCAGGCGCAGCCAGCGCGCATGGGTCGGCGCGAAGTCGACCTCTTGTTCGGTCTGGTCGCCGTTGAAGGTTCCGGTCGCTGCAAGGCGCCAGCGGCCGGGGCTGGAGGCGACCTCAATGCGATAGCCCGCAATGCGCCCGGCCGTGGTTCCATCCTGCGGGGGCTCGTAGCGCAGCCCTGCTAGACGGGTCGGAACGCCGAGGTCGAGGGTCATCCCTTGAGGGAGTGCCCCTGTTGTACTGACTTTGGTGTAGGGGTTGTTGTCGAGCATGGCGCGCGCCTCACCAGCTGCGGCGCCGTCCAGCGACGTAACCGAGATTGCGGACTTGGAGAGGCCGGTGAGTTGGGAGGGTGGAGGGTCGCCAATCGCGTCGGCCCGGCCGAAGAACTGCCACACCGATGAAGAGCGTGGGCCGCCCCAGGTGCGTTCTGCGAGAATTTGGAGCGGGCGACGGGCGAAGAAGTCCAGCCACTGCGGGGACTGCGTCTCGGCCTTGTCGGACCAGCGGCTGACTCTGTAGCCCAGCACGCCGGCCGGGTGTTCGAACGGGTAGTTCTCGTAGACGTTCTGAAGGTCGACGTAGCCGTAGTCGCCGGGCTTCTGCCCGAAACCCGCGCTGACGTACAGCGTCTGCTCGGGCGTCCCGACGACGCGGTAACCCTGCGCCGCCAATCCGCTCGGGTCGTTGTTGACCCACGAGTCAATGATGATGTCCTTGTTCGGCTGGATGCTGGTCTTCTGGTTGTTGAAGTCCCACCACTCCCACATCTCGGTCGTCTTGCCGTAGGACCGGACCTGCTCGTCGAGCGAGTTGAAGAAGTCGGTGAACACGTCACCGGTGTAGGTGAAGCCGCGCTGATGCTGGTAGGCCACGAGTTCCGGGCAGGCCGCCTGGTCGGCGTCATACGGATATTCGTCCCCGCCGATGTGGAACACCTTGCTGTCGAAGATCGGGATCACCGCGGCGAGCAGGTCATGAACGAAGGCGCGGGTATGCGGAGTGGTGATGTTCATGACCCAGCCCCCGTATTGCGCCCCTGGCCAGTGGCTGTAGTCCAGCGAGTGACAGCTGAACCGCAGAGTCGGGTCCCAGTGCGTGAAAGCGGTGGCGTGTGAGGGCAGGTCGACCTCGGGGATGATCGTGACGTGGTACCGGTTGGCGTAGGCCTGCAGGTCCTTTAGCTGCGCCGGGGTGTAAGACTCGGCAGCGGCCAGCCCGGGGAACTGTGGCAGGTCGATGCGGAAGCCCTCCCAGTCGCTCAGGTGCAGGTGGAAGGTGTTGAGTTTCTCCCACGCCATCGTGCGGATTTGCGAGCGCAGGTAGGAGATCGGGTAGTACTTCCGCCCGACGTCAAGCATCTGAGCGCGCTCACCGAAATTCGGCCAGTCGCTCGCTGAGCCGTGCGGTACCCGCGTTCGGTGTGGGTCGGCTTTGAGGATCTGTTCGACGGTCTGGGTGCCGTAGAAGACGCCGGTATCGGTGGGCGCGCTGATTTTCAGCTCCTGGCCGGAGTCGACCCGGTAGCCCTCAGCACCCAGGCTGGTGTCGGGGTCCAGCGTGAGCACGATGTCCCCCGCGTGAGCTCTCCCCCTCAGCACTCGAAGTCGGTGTCCGGTCTCGAGCTCCAAGTCGTCGCGGAGGGTCGTGGCCGTGGCTTGCAACGCGTTCGACTCGACGACGATGCGGGACTTGGGTGTCAGCTCGAAGCTGCCGGGCCGGCCCGTCCACTGGCGCAGGCTTGGGAGGACGGCCGGCGCCGCGGCCCGTGGGGAAGCGGCGCTCGGTGCGGTGCGATTCGCTTCTTGAGCGACCACCGGCGCGGCCACGAGCGAGAGGCCCAGGCCCGCGGCGGCCGTTGCGGCGAGCGCCCGTGTCAGCGCGCTCACTGGTGGCCCCGCTGAGTCATCGCCTGCATCAGGCGCGGCGACGAGCCGGTCCCGAGCCGCACGAACATGGGGGTCTGGGCGAGGCTGGCCTGGTAATCGGCGAGCGTGACACCCCGCGCCCCGGCGTGCACGACCCGATGGCGCAGCACGTCGTACCAACTGCCGGCCGGCAGGTGGATGTTGCGGCTCGTGCCGGTCGTGAGTATTGGCGCCGCGAGCAGGGCGTCGCCGAGCAGCCACTCGTCGTCCACCGTGTAGGAAGCGTGGTCGTTCGGGAAGTCGAAGAACAGCGGCTTCATGATGGGCTCCCCGGTGCGGACGGCGCGGTTCACCTGTGTGTCGATGTACGGGGCCAGCGTCTGGTGGAGGCGTACGGCGTCGGCGTACAGCTGCGCGGTCTGGGCGTCGTAGGTCTGGCTGCCGCTGGCGTTGCTCACGCCCAGTGGTGAAGTGGAGGAGTACATGAGTGGCATGAGGGAGGCTGCCTGCGCCCACCGGACCAGCACGTCCTTGGTTGCCGGTGGCTGCCCGAGCGAGCCGCCGATCATGTCGGTCTCGACGAACGGGTAGCCGATCGTGCTGATCGCCATGGCTTGGGCGACGCCGGCTTGGAGGGAGTTCCATCCGGTGCCCTTGTCGACCTCGCGTATGACGAAGCCGTACTTCTGTGAACCGGTCCACGAGAGGCGTACGCCCGCGCCCTGCTGGTCGAACAGGCCGGTGACCTGGGCGCCGAGTTTGATGTAGTCGAGGGCGCTGTAGCCGGGGTAGGTGGCGCAGGACTCGTCGAAGAAGCGGGTGTCGAACTTGAAGCCGTCGACGCCGTAGGTGCTCTGCAGGTTCTTCAGCTGCGCGATGTACCAGGCCTTGGCTGCCGGGTTGCCCAGGTCGACGATGCCGGCTGTGCCGTTCCACCAGGTGACGCTGCACGGCTTGGTCGGGTCCGTCTTGGACTTCAGCAGGTAGCCGTGGTCGGCAGCGTAGGCGTAGTTCTTGGCGTCGTTGTTGATCCACAACGTCACCCAGAGGCCGAAGTCGTAGCCCATGGAGTGGATTTGCTGGGAGAGGCCCTTGGGGTCCGGGAATTTGGTGTTGAAGTCGAAGTCGCCGTAGCGGGTCGACCAGCCATCGTCGATCTGGATCGCGTGCAGCGGGATCCCGGCGCTGTGCAGGCCCTTGGCGTAGTCCATTACCGACTGCTGGGAGACGGCCGTGTAGTTCTGGGCCCATGTGTTGAACAGCGGTGTCCGGAACTCAGCCGGGGTGGCGTCGCTCTTGGTGGGTGTACCGGTGATCCCGATGTAGTCGCGGTACACGTCCCGGGCATTGCGCTCGACGAACACCGTGTCGTCCATCGAGTTCGCGTCCTTGATCGCGTAGCCGAAGACGCCGTGCTGTTCGGAGTTCATGGAGACGTCCATGACGTTATGGGTGTCGACCCACAGCCCGGTGCCCCGCTCGGTGAACCAGAACGGGTCGGTCATGAGGTACTCGGCGGGGGCCATCGCGTCGTCGTGGACAGTGCCGGAGTCGAGCGGCCACGGCTGGCGGGTGTAGGGGCCGCCGTCGGGCGTCTGCGCCTCCCCTTGGCCGTACCAGTGGCCGGCGGAGGCCAGGTCGTAGCGGGCGGCCACTTGGGTGGCGGCGCTCGTTCCTGTGACGGACCAGGTGACGCGGTACCGGTCGGCTGAGGGGGTGATCCGGTAGTTCACCGTGTCGCCCGGCACAGTTGTGGCCAGCGTCAGGTCGAGGACTCCGTCATGCCAGCGCGCATCGGTGACGTTCGTGGCCGATCCCGGGCCTGCTGCGGTCGTGAAACCTACTGCGGCACTGGCAGTCTGCAGCACGGTGTGCCCGTCGCGCACCGTCGTGATGCGCAACGGTGCACGTTGGATGTCCAACCGGTAGCCGGGTGCGCCGCTGGATGCAGGAACTCGGAGACGGAGTTCGTCCTTCGACGCCGCAAATTGCGGTGATGCGGATCGCGCGGGCGCGGCCGTTGCGGTACTGGCCGCGGACAGCGCGGGAGCGAGGCACAGGGCCGCCACCCCAACAGCGGTCACGACCCAGGTGCGAGGCGTCGCCCAAGATTGCGGGGTCCTTCCGGGGGTGCGATTTCTTGTCATGGAACGTTCCTTGGGGAGGCGCGCCACGCGCGCGACGGGTGGGAGAGCTGGTCGCGGAGCGAGGGCGACGTCGCGGCCAAGGACGCGTCGAAAAACGACATTTCGGATGGAACGGTGCTGCGACATTAGGCAGCCGCTTACTCCACGGTCAAGGCTTTGACTGCACATTTCTGCTTGATGTCGACCTCAAGCGCGCATGATCACGCAAATTAGTGACATGCCTGCCTCTTGGGAGGCTGGTCGTATGACTGGGCCCGATCGTGACCGGGACGCCGAAGGCCGCGCCCGCCAGGCAAGGCCTCGCGACGCCTTGGGCCGTCCGCTGCCCTATGGGGCTGAGGGTGTCGAGCCGGTGTCGGAGGAGCCCCTCCCTCCGGACGAGACCCTCGAGGCAGCCCGGCAGCTCGTGAGGGCCGGACGGCCGTTCTCTGCCCACGAGGTGCTGGAGGCGCGGTGGAAGGCGGGCCCGGCCGAGGAGAGGGATCTGTGGCAGGGGCTGGCGCAGGTCTGTGTTGCCATGACCCAGGCGGCCCGCGGGAACCAGGTCGGAGCCGATCGACTCTTCGACCGCGCCGCGGAACGGCTGGCCGCCTTTGCCCGGAGCGGAGGTTGGGCCTACGGGCTCGACGTGGACGCAGTCGTGGAGCAGGCGCGACATCACGTCGGGAGGCTGTGAGCCTCGGCCCGGCTCGCGGCGGATGGAAGCGTGTAGCCCGGGGTGCGGCTCAGGTGTCGGCCTCGATGGCGAAGGTGTTGCCGTCAGGATCCTGGAACCACGCGATGCGACCGCCACCGGCGCGCGGGGTGATCCCCCTGGCGTCGTGGTCGTACGCGTCGTAGCGGACGAGCTCGACGCCGGCCGCGGCCAGCTCGTCAACCACCTGGTCGATGTCATCGACGTAACAGCTGGGCGCTCCGTTACCGGCGACGAGGAGGTAGCGCCTGTTCGCGACTCTTCCGAGCGCCCGTCGGATGACGGGCCGTGGCAAGGGCAATGCGACGGAGGGGGTTGCCCACCAGTGGCGCGAAGTTCAGCGGGTGTCGAGCACGTCGTGGAGTCTGGCAGCGAAGGCCTCGGGTTCGCCGGTTTGGCCGTATTCGCCGCCCAGAAATCCTCCGTGGTTGCTGGGGAAGATCGTCAGGGGCTGGCCCAGCGCCTTGGCGACGGCCGCCGAGGCGCGCCCGGTGATCGTGTCGGCGGACTCGATCCCGGCCGCGATGACGATCCGAGTGGATGCCGTCCTGAGGGCGTCGACGTCGGGTGCGTAGCGGGTCACGGCGTTGGAGGCCCCGGACAGCATCGGGTCGTCCCGGGAGCCGTCGTCGTCGGCTGGGAGGCCGAACGAACCCGGGTCTGGTGGGGGCTGGGCGGCGTACTCGTCGGTGAGCTCGCCCCGCCACATGCTCATCGCCATGAAGTGGGCCCAGCCGGCTCCGGGCCCCTTGTCCCGGTACGTCTGCTGGACGGCCTGCTCCGCCGCGAGCGCCGGCTCGGCATCGGGCAGGACGGACAGCAGCGGGGGCTCGTGCGCGACCAGGGTGCGGACGTCCTCGGGGTGTGCGGCGACCAGGGCCAGGCCAGTGACTGCACCGCCGCTGCTGGCGAACAGCTCGACCGGTCCTGCGTCCAAGGCCGCGATGAGTGCATGGAGGTCCTCGGCTTGCACGTCCGGGTCGTTGTCGGTGCGTCCGTCGTTCCGGGTGCTGCGGCCCAGGCCCCGCGGGTCGTAGGTCACCACGGTTCGCTCCGGGAAGTGGGCCGCAAGGGTAGTGAACCCGCGGGCGTCCATGGGCTGGCCGATCATCAGCAACGGAGGTCTTCCGGTCGTCGGCAACGGGCCCCGGACGTCATAGGTGATCTTGGCGCCGGGTACCTGCAGCGTCTCTGTGATGCGGTTCGTCATGGCGGTCTCCTGCCGCAGGGAAGGGGCAGGAACCATCATCGCCCGCAGTGCTCACCAAGTCCGACGTACGCCCGCTGCCGACGAGACAAAGCCGTTAGCGCCTGACACCCAGGTCACGACAAGCGGCGGTATGCCGCGTCCTTGCCCTTCGCGGCTGCACCGCCGCGAGCCGCCACGAGCACCCGTTGCCGCCGTGCCTCCGCGCGCCGGGCGCAGCTGGGCGGCCCACCGGCGTCGCCGAGCCGTGCCCGTCAGCCGGGTCGCAAGTAGGCTCGGACGGTGGGCGTAGACGTGGAGACCTCGATCGAGATCGATGCTGCCCGGGATCGGGTTGCGGCCTTCGCGTCCGACCCTGAGAACGCTCCGCGCTGGTACGTCAACATCAGTTCCGTTGAATGGGAGACCCCACCGCCGGCCACCGTCGGATCGCGCATCGCCTTCGTCGCCCACTTTCTGGGTCGGCGCATCGCTTACACCTACGAGGTCCGCGAACTGGTGGACGCCGAGCGATTCGTGATGAGCACAGCCGAGGGCCCGTTCCCGATGAAGACGACCTACACCTGGGCCGACACCCGTATCGGTGGAACCCGGATGACGCTGCGCAACGAGGGGGAGCCCTCAGGCTTCGGCCAGCTCGCGGCCCCGGTGATGGCCGCCGCCATGCGTCGCGCCAACCGCAAGGACCTCCAGGCGCTCAAGAGCCTGCTCGAGGACGCTGCCACCTAGCCCCCACGCGGCGACATGACGCGGGCGGACCCCCGAGATGGCGCGCTCACTGGAAACGCCGAAGCGCCGAAAGGCGCTGGGGTTCTGCGGACAACGCAGTCCAGTGCAGCACGATAGGCGTGAGCAGAGGCTTCGCCCGAGGATTCTCTGTCGCCAGCAGGCGGTGAGCCCGGGCGAAGCTCACGGGTGGGCGGGCAGCCGCACGACGAAGCGGCATCCATCCAGATGGTTGGCCACGGCGACCGTGCCGCGATGAGCCTCAACGATCCCCTTGACGATGGCCAGCCCGAGTCCGGCACCGGCATACGGCTCGGGGGTCCTGGCTTGGTCGCCACGCCAGCCCACGTCAAAGACGCGTTCGAAGTCGGAGTCGTCGATCCCGCCGCAGGCGTCCGTCACGGACAGTTCGACCATCGCTCCGTCGTGGTGGCCGTTCACCACCACCACACCGTCATCCGGCGTGTGGCGGATCGCGTTCATCACCAGGTTGCCAACGACGCGCGACAGCGCTCCAGGGTCGGCCTTGACCTCGAGACCGGCGTCGATGCTCCCGTCGACCGTCACGTTGCGGGAACGTGCGATCTCGGTTGCCCCGGCGATCGACTCGCTGACCAGGTCGCGCACGCCCACTGGCTGCATGCTCAGCTGGAGCGTGCCGGCGTGGATGCGCGACAGCTCGAACAGGTCGTCCACCATGACGGTCATCCGGTCCACGTCCGCAAGCATGCGCTGGTGGTAGCGCTGCGGGTCCTCGGCGAGCCCGTCGACGAGGGCCTCGGCCATCGCGCGTAAGCCGGCCAGCGGCGTCCGGAGATCGTGCGACACCCATGCCAGGAGCTCACGACGCGATCGTTCCAGGTGCTGCTCGCGCTGCTGCGCGGCTTGGAGCCGCTCATGGCTGCGGGTCAGTTCCGTTCCCACGTCGCGTAGTTCCCGCGGCCCGTCCGCCAGCGCGGCGACCGCCGTCCTCCCGCCGACCCTGCCGGCGAGCTCACGCAGCTCCTGCGCCGCTCGCAGGACGACGCGCGACAGCAGGGCTGCGCAGCCAATGGACACCACGCCCGAGACGGCGCAGACGACCATGACGACGCGGAGGTCGTGGTCCGAGAGGAACATCGCTCGAGAGGTGCCCACGACCCCAGACAGCACTCCGGCGATCGCCGCGGCGGCGATCAGCCCGAGCGCCACTCGGATGGACGCGTTCCGGACCCGCCATGCCACGGCCGCGCAGAGCGCCCCGGCGACACCGGACCAGGCCGCGGCGACGAGGGCCACGGCGAGCGTGTCACTCATGACGGGTCCCAGCGGTACCCGACGCCCCACACCGTCACCAGCCTGACGGGCGTGGTGGGGTTCGCCTCGACCTTCTCGCGGAGCCGGCGGACATGGACCGTGACGGTCGACTGGTCCCCGAACGACCAGCCCCAGACGTCCTTGAGCAGGGCCTCACGGCCCCAGACCGTCCGCGGATGCGCCATCAGGAAGTACAGCAGGTCGAACTCGCGCAACGTCAGCGCGAGAGGTTCCCCATCGATGGTGGCCTGTCGTTGGGCCGGGTCGATGACCAGACCGGCGTCGGACAGCACCGCCCCACGATCGTCGCGCTGACCCACCCGGCGCAACACCGAGTCGACCCGGAGCGCCAGCTCGCGCGGGCTGAAAGGCTTCGTCACGTAGTCGTCGGCCCCCAGCCTCAAGCCCACCAACCGGTCGGTCTCGGACCCCAGCGCCGTGAGCATGATGACGGGGACGTCCGACGTCTCTCGAAGACGGGCACACACCTCGAGCCCGCCGAGGCCTGGAAGCATCAGGTCGAGCACGACCAGGTCCGCCGGGTGCCGCTGCATCATGGTCAGCGCGGCTTCACCGTCCCCCGCTTCGGTGGCGGTGTGCCCTGCGGCGCGCAGGTAGGTCGCGACGACCTCGCGCACCGTGCGGTCGTCGTCGACGACGAGGACCTTAGCCATCACGGCCTCCCATGGGTCAACGCTAGAAGCCCTCCGCCCGCCTCGCGTCGTGAACCCCTTACGAGACGGTGAAGGCATGCGAGGGTGACCGCCCGTTGCTGCGGGCGGCCACCTCCGCGGTTGTTCAGTCCTCAGCCAGGCCAGAGGTGCCGTATGCCGTGGCAGCGGCCGTCCCGATCGGGGTGAGGGAGCCGTCTCGGGCGATCCGATACGAGGCGACCGAGCCGTCACCGAGTCGAACGGACAGCGAGGTCTGGTCGGGTGAGACGGCCGCGTCAGTGGGCCCGGCCCCCGTGGTGGCCGCGACGGCGGACTTCAACGTCAAGGACCCGTCGGGCGCGATCCGATAGCTGGAGATCGAGTTGCTGGCGGCGTTGACGACATAGGCGTTGCCCCGAGCGACCACCACCCAGCACGCGGCCTTCTGCCCGTTGCCCAGTGCGGCGGTGATCGTCCTGAACGGACGGACCCGATACGAGGACGCCGAGCCGGTGGCTGCCTCGGACACGATCGCGTGCCCGCGGTGGTCGAAGTCGAACCCGTACGGCGTTGTGCCGGCGGATGCGTGCGCCTTGGCCCGACCGGCGTATCCGCGGACCACCGCGAAGGTGTCGATCGTGTTGGTGGCCTTCTCCGTCACGACCAGGTTGTGCCCGTCAGGAGTGAAGGAAACCTGAGCCGCATCAGCCGTGCCACCGGCCGGGTTCGGCGTCAGGGCCCGGGTCGAGCCTGGAAGGGACTTCAGGTGCCCCGAGGCGTCGTAGCGGAACCCGTGGATCGTGTCACTGCTCTGGTCGAGCACGTACGCGATGCCATCCCGAGCGGTCACGCTGACGGGAAAGTCACCATGGCTGCTGATCCGATCGCGCAGCACCAGGCCGTGCCCCGACGCGGCCAAGGTCGAGAGCGTGTCGTCGCCTGCGTTGACCACGAACAGGATTCGGCCGTCCCGGGCGACCCCACCCTGCGAATTCAGCGACGTGCCGGAGCCCAACCCGCCCGTCGAGACGCTGCCGACCCTGTGAAGCGAGCCGTCAGCGGCGCGGTCCAGGACGGTGATCGCGTTTCCAGTCGCCGCGTTGGTGGCTTCGTAGACGTGTCCCACGACGCCTCTCTCGTGAGCCGAGGCGCCCCCGGCAGCTCCTACGAGCAGCACTCCTGCTGCTGCGATGGCCATGAGTGGTGTGCGGGTGGACCGGGGGGTGTTCATGACGTCGACCTTTCGCGTGGCGTGATCTTGCCGATGACCGAATCAACCATCGCTGCGGGCCATCACCGCCATCGCGGCGCCCTCGGTAAGGGCTCCGTAAGACATGTGAAAGCAGGTTCCGCACGGAACCTAACGTCGCCACCGTGCGGCTCATCCGGAGCCGCGATGCATCGACGGCGTTGACGGCCGCCGACCTCGCCCGGTAGCGCTCTTCTTTCGTGGCATGGCGACCGGAGTTCAACCTGCTCGCACTGAATCGCCGGACCCTTCCGACGGCCCGAAACCGCTGCGGCTGGAGAACCCGATGGGGGACAGTCGTGGCATGACCGACTGGGACTTCACCGGCCTCAAGGCCACCTTCGTGAACTGCACGCTCAAGAAGAGCCCGGAGCTGAGCCACACACAGGGCCTCGTCGACGCGAGCGCAGCCATCATGCGCGACCACGGGGTCTCGGTCGATGAGGTGCGCTTCGTCGACCACGACGTGGCCACCGGGGTCCATCCGGACATGCGCCAGCACGGCTGGGACACCGACGCCTGGCCGGAGATCTACCCAGGCATCCTCGAGAGCCAGATCCTCGTGGTGGCCGGCCCGATCTGGCTCGGCGACAACTCGAGTGTCACGAAGCGCTTCATCGAGCGGATGTACTCCCTGAGCGGCCTCCTCAACGACAAGGGCCAGTACCTCTTCTACGGGCGCGTCGCCGGGTGCCTCATCACCGGCAACGAGGACGGCATCAAGCACTGTGCCCAGAACGTCCTGTACAGCCTGCAGCACATCGGGTACACGATCCCGCCGAACGCTGACGCCGGCTGGATCGGCGAGGCTGGTCCGGGACCGAGCTACCTCGACCCGGGTAGCGGGGGCCCGGAGAACGACTTCACCAACCGCAACACCACGTTCATGACGTGGAACCTCATGCACCTCGGGCGGATGCTGCAGGCCGCCGGCGGAGTGCCCGGCTACGGCAACCAGCGTTCTGCCTGGAACGAGGGAGAGCACTTCGGTTGGCACAACCCCGAGTACCGCTGACGCGTATTCACGGCCCACCTTGCTTGGCCCGCGCTGGGTTGAACCACTCGTGCGCTAGGTGTACCCGGCCAAGCGCACATCGCGGCAGCGATGGGCGTCTCCCGCAAAGGGCGTCAAGACCTGGATCGACCGGTGCGCCAGCGAGGGCGAGGCCGGCCTGGTCACCGCTCCTCGCGCCCGCACACGACGCCCACCAGAACCAGCAACGAGGTCGAGCAGAAGGTCCTGGCCGCCCGCACCACGCATCGGGACGGTCCCGACGTGCTCGGCAGTGTGTGGAACCACGAGCGACCCTCGCGCCGCCCAAGCAGGTAGGTTGCCGCTGCCACCGAGACTGGGCAAGGCCCTTTGTGTGAAGCCATGTTCCAGGGGGTCCCGTTGCGGTCGCGCCCGCTTGGCTGCTCGGCCTTCGCTGTACCGCGTGGGCTGAACGGCGAGACGGATCAGGATCGGCACCCAACCCTTCACGGGTCCTCGCCGTTGTAGAGGTGACACGAACAGGGGAGACGATCTATGAAGCGCGACGAGCGGGACGCTGGCTTTGCCGCTTACGTGACGGCGCGCAGGCCGAGGCTCTACCGCACGGCGTTTCTGGTGTGCGGTGACCCGCACGAGGCCGAGGACCTGGTGCAGACGGCTCTGGCCAAGCTGTACGTGGCGTGGCCACGCGTCATCGCAGTTGGGCAGGTCGATGCCTACGTACGCAAGGTCATCGTCAACGCCCACCTCGACGAGGTTCGGCGCCCGCACCGACGACGCGAACGCAGCACGCGCGATGAGCTGCTCGACCGGGTGGCCCAGGCGCCGGTGGCGCTCGAGGAAACCGATGAGCTGTGGCAGGCGTTGCGTGGCTTGTCTCCTGGCCAGCGGGTCGTCGTCGTGCTGCGGCACTACTGGGGGCTGTCGGTCAACGAAACCGCAGAGACCCTGTCGATCTCTCCGGGGACGGTCAAGAGCCAGACCTCCGACGCGCTCGAGCGCCTTCGGTCCGCCCTCGAACAGCCTCTCTTGACGAAAAGGGGATGACCATGAACGAACAGCAGCTCATCGACCGACTGACCTCCTTGGGTGACCAGGCCCCACCGCCCTCAACCCCGGTCACCGACGACATCGCACGCGGCGTTCGAAACCTGCACCGACAGCGGATTCGCGCCGGCCTCGGCGGGCTCGTGGCCGCCGGGACGGTCGTCTGCGCTTTCGCCGTGGGCTCGTCCCTGTTGCACGGCGCTGCCGCGAACCGCTCCGATGCGCCGGCCGCCGCCTCCCGATCGGCGGTCACCGTTTCCTCCCTGCTGCCCGCCGGCGGCGGGCTCGCGCCGGCCCCGACCACGCCCTCTGGCGCTGCTACCGAGCCGGAACCGAGCCTGGGCACCCGTGCCAGCTTGGTCGCGGCCCTGCGCCACCTCGACCCCGACGGCCGCCACCTCGACGCGACGGATCTGGGGAGCACCCAGCTCGGCTGGGGCTACGACGGCAGGGGGCTGACGAGCGTGGAGTTGAGCGTCCGCTGGCACGAACCGGGTCAGTCCGCCGTCGGGACCGCCCGCGTCCAGGTCTGGCGTGACCCATTCGTGTGCACGATGCGCCCACCGAACCCCAACGTGAAGCTCCGCTGCCAGACGGTGATGCTCGGTACGGTCAAGGCCACCAAGGTGCAGTACGTCTACGAGAACCAGGATCCGTCCGCGGCGGATTACTACGTCAAGAACAGCTCAGGCGCGTGGGTGTCCGGCTACGTCGTGCCGACCTACGGGCCGAGTCGCACAACGCTGCCCTCCGTGACCGTCACTCCCGCCCAGCTCGGAGCCATGCTCAGCGATCCGGGCCTCGCGCCTTTGACCTCCCGCTGAACGAGTCCGTCGGCAATCGAAGGGTGCCGACGGGTCCGAAAAGCCCAGGCCGCCTTCCGCGGAAGCGGTCGACCCGAGATCGTCGGGCGGCTTGCGGTGGTTAGTGCCGCTCGGAAGAGGTGGTGGGCGGGCCCTGTGGATTGGCGTTGAGCGTGTCGCTGGTCGAGCTTACTGTTCAGCGCGTGAGTGATTTGGTGATCAGCGAGCGTGATCGGCTGCAGTACTTTCTCGACCAGCAGCGGAACGCCGTGCTGGCGGTTGTCGACGGTCTTGACGAGTCGCAGCTGAACACGCCGGTGCTTCCGTCCGGCTGGACGCCCCTCGGACTTGTTCGGCACTTGGCCAGCGCCGAAGCGATGTGGTTCCAATGGGTCGTCATGGGGACTCGACCGCAGGTGACGTGGGATGACGGCATCGACGACCCGCCCTACGACCCGGAAGCGCCGTTCACCACCGAACATTCGGGCGCCGCGGTGATCCGGCAGTACCGCCGTCAGTGCGAGATCTCGAACGAGGTCCTGCAGTCGCGGGACCTGGACGCGGCGCTGCTGGGCGAGCACGGGCTCCACTGGCCCGAGGAGCCCATCACCGATGTGCGCTGGGTGGCCCTGCACATGATCGAGGAGACTGCACGTCACGCCGGCCACCTTGATGCAGCGCGCGAACTCCTTGACGGCGCGACCGGCCGGGGTCCGCGTTAGGGGGAGGGTCAAGGGCTGGCGATCCCGCTGCGATGAAACGCCTGCGCTGACAGGCGGCGAAAAGACCGACCACGTCCAGGGCACTTTGCTGGGGCCGCTCACGTACAGGGATTCGTAGGTCTACCGGTCTACCGGATTTGCCGGTCAGCGCCGCCTCGCGACCGCACGAGCAGTACCGCCCGCGTACACGCTTCGAGCCGTTGCCGGAGCGTCACGTACTCGCCAGGTGCGCACTCGCGATGGATCGGCATACCTCCGTCGCCTGTTGGGCTGACGGGCTGAGGTGTCGACCGGTGAGATGGGCCAGCAGGATCCTGCGGCTGGGTGCGTTCTCCAGCGGAACGGCGACCACGTCGGGGCGCAGAGCGCTCAGGGCCAGCTGGGGAGCGAGGGCGATCCCGATGCCGGCCGCGACCATGCCCTGGGTCTCCTGGTAGTCGTTCGCCGCGAACGCGACGCTGGGTTCGAATCCCGCGGCCCTGCAGACGCGGCGAAGGACGTCGGCGACCGGGTGCTCATCGCGGACGATCCAGTGCTCGTCCTGGAGGGCCTCTGCGCGTACGGCGGGGGCGTGGGCGAGCTTGTGCTCGCGAGGCAGGAGCAGGAGCGTCGGGTCGCTCATCAGCGTGATGGTGGTCAGCTCCTCGTCCTTGATCCGCTGCCACGGGTAGTCCCACAGCAGCGTCAGCTCGATGTCGCGACGCTTCAGCCGGTCCACGAGGCCGGCGCGCCGGGCGCTGACGACGGTGACGGTCACCTCGGGGTGGCGGGCACGGAAGGCCAGCACGACGTCGGGCATGAGCGAGGCACCCACGGTGGGGAAGGTGCCAATGCGCAGCTGGCCGCGGCGCAACCCGGCAAACTCGTCCATCTCGGCACGAGCGGCCTCGATGATCCGGTCGATGTCGTCGGCGTAGCGGAGCAGTGCCCGCCCGGCCTCGGTCAGCACGGCCCCGCGCGGGTGCCGCTCGAGTAGCGCCACCCCCATCTCGTGCTCGAGTTTCGTCACCTGCTGGGACACGGCCGAGGTGGTGAAGGACAGCTCAGCCGCAGCGGCCGTGAGCGAACCGAGCCGGCTGACTTCGCGCAATAACCGGAGCCGTCGGAGGTCGAGGTCGAGCATGCGTCGACTTTAGCAAAAGTCGACGCTCCTCAACTTTTCTCTGATTGTCCTGAAGCCTCTGGATCGGGATCGTTGGCGCAGCGGGGCCGATGCGGGCCCCTCTGAGAGAGGAGGCGACCATGCAGCTTCGCGGTCACTGGTATCGAGGCGGGACGAGCAAGTGCTGGCTCTTCGATGCCGACGACGTCGCCCGCCACGCGAGCACCCACGAGGAGATGCTCCAGCTGTTGGCCGATGCGTTCGGCGCTGCCGACGCACGCCAGCTCGACGGAGTCGGTGGCGGCACCTCGACGACCTCGAAGGCCGCCATCATCACCGCGACGCCGGACGGACCGGCGGACGTCGACTACCTCTTCGCGCAGGTGGGCATCGGTGACACCGCCGTCGAGCTGGGCTCCAACTGCGGCAACTGCGCCACGGCCATCGCCCTGTATGCCGTGGGGGCCGGCATCGTGCCCGCCGGGGAGATGGCCACCCGCGTCAGGATGCGCAACCTCAACACCGGAGCGGTCCTCACGGGGACCATCGCGACGCCGCTCCGACGGGTCCCGACGTCCGGCCAGGCACGGGTTCCGGGCAGCGCCGCCCCGGGCGTCCCGGTGCGCCTGTCGTTCCACGCCCCGTGGGGGCAGTCGACCGGCAGCCTGCTCCCGACCGGCTTGGCCGCCGACCGGCTCACCGTCACGGCCGGAGGTCTGTCGCTGCCAGCCACGATGGTCGACGCCGGAGCACCGGCTGTCTTCGTGCGGGCGGCCGACCTAGGAATGGACCTGTCCTCGATGACGGACAGCTTGACGCAAGCGCTTCCCCTGCTGCTCGAGGTCCGCGCGGCAGCGGGAGTGGCCATGGGGCTCCGACCCCCCAGCGCTCCTCCGGAGAACGCGATCCCCAAAGTCGGCCTCGTCGCGCCCCCAGGCACCTACACCGCCTCGGACGGAACCGTCGTCCCCGAGGACAGCCACGACGTGCGGGTGCGAATGCTCTCGATGATGGCGCCGCATCCCGCGATCGGCCTGACCTCTGCCGTGGCGGTCTCTGCCGCCGCCGGCGTCACCGGTTCGGTCGTCGCAGGTACCCTCCTGCCGCAGTCGACATCCGACCACGGCCATCGGCTCCGGATCGGCACGCCGGCAGGCGTGGTCACGACCGAGCTCGTCACGGACCCGGCCGGAGACGTCGCGGAAGTCGTCCTCGACCGCGCCGCCCGTCAGCTCGCCACCGCCCACATCGAGGTCGCTCGAACCGTGGCGTGAGCAACACCGCTTCAATGACCATGCCCTCTCACCAGAGCGGGGCCGACCCAGGAAGTTTTTTCAATGAAGATCAAAACCATCCTCGGGCACCTGTACGTGCAGGTCCTCATCGGTGTCGCGCTCGGAATCCTCGTCGGAGCCTTGTGGCCAGACCTGGGCACCCACCTCAAGCCACTGGGCGACGCGTTCGTCAAGCTGGTCAGGTTCATGATCGCCCCGATCGTCTTCGGCACCATCGTCAGCGGCATCACCTCGATGTCCGACGTCAAGCGCGTGGGCCCCACCCTCCTACGCTCGCTCGGCCTCTTCTACGCCCTCACGGCCCTGGCCCTCGCGCTCGGCCTCGCCGCGGTCCTGCTCCTGCACCCGGGCACCGGCATGCACGTCGACCCGGCCCACCTCGACGCGAGCGTCACGGCCAAGTACTCGACCGAGGCAAGCCACAACAGCGTCGCCGACTTCCTCCTCGGGCTCATCCCCACCACCTTCGTCGGCGCCTTCGCGGACGGGGCGATCCTGCCGGTGCTGCTCATCGCGACCCTGTGCGGCTTCGCCTTCACCAAGCTCGGTAGCGCCGGGCAGGTCGCCCTCGATGTCATCACCAGCTTCAACCGAGTGCTCTTCGTCGTCTTCGGCTACCTCATGAAGGTCGCTCCGATCGGCGCGTTCGGCGCGATGGCGTTCACCGTCGGCAAGTACGGGGCCCACTCGATCGGGAACCTCGGGATGCTCATCCTCGCGTTCTACGCAGCGTGCCTCGTCTTCGTCCTCGTCGGCCTGGGCACGGTCGCGAAGATCACCGGCTTCAGCCTGCTGCAGGTGCTCAAGTACTTCCGTGACGAGATCCTCATCGTGCTGGCCACCTCGTCCAGCGAGCCGGTGCTTCCCCGCCTGCTCTCCAAGCTCGAGCGACTCGGCTGCGACCGTGGGGTGGTCGGGCTGGTCGTGCCGACCGGCTACTCCTTCAACCTCACGGGCACGGCCGTCTACCTCACCTTGGCGTCCATGTTCATCGCCCAGGCCTGCGACATCCACCTGGGGTGGAGCCAGATCCTGCTGATGGTCGGCATGATGCTCCTGACCTCCAAGGGCGCCGCCGGCGTCACCGGCAGCGGGTTCGTCGCCCTCGTCGCCACCCTCACCGTCATGCCGAACGTGCCCGTCGCGGGAGTCGCGCTCATCGTCGGCATCGACCGCTTCATGAGCGAGGCCCGTGCGCTGACGAGCACCATCTGCAACATCGTCTGCTGCATCGCGGTGGCACGGTGGCAGGGAGCCCTGGACACCCAGACCTTGCGGGCCGAGCTGTCCTCCGGGTTCGACCCGTCGCCGGCCGAGCGGCGCGCACTGGCGGCCGCCGTGCTCACCCACTGAGGCGCGCCCCAGCGGTGCGCTGCCCGCCCCGTCCCGTGACACGTCCGTCGCGGGACGGGGGCGATGGCGTCCTCGCCTCCATGCCATGCCAGGCCACACGGCATACGAGGGCGGAGCAAGCCTCTCCGACAAGGAATGCCGTCGACGACGCGCTGTCCGCGACGCTCGCCTGGCGCAGCCCGGGGCGGTATGCCGTGCGCTGCGAGTTCTCCCACGTGGACGATGCGTCACACCTCGTCACCGACGACAGTCCCACTGGTGGCCCAGCTGGCACTCGACTGTCATGACGCTTGACAGGTGCCGAACCTGTGCCGTCCCATCGAAGGACGAGATGGAGGTTGGCGATGTACGGATACGTGCTCCACTTCCCGGCGCCCATCGACGCCTACCTGGCCATGCACAAGGCCGTGCTCGACACCTTGGCCGAGGGCGGTGGAGGCGAGGGGCTCCTGGTGCACCTCGCCTATCCGACGGAGCAGGGCTTCGACCTGACCGAGGTGTGGGAGTCAAAGGACCAGCTGGATGCCTTCAACCGCGACGTGTTCCCGAAGGCCATGTCACGGGCCGGCCTGACCATGGACGGCCCTCAACCCACGCCGGTCGAGTTCGAGCCAGCCGCGGTCATGACACCACGCGCCTTCAACTCCGAAGCTGCCGACTGACACTCCCGGCCAGCGCGGTGGGCTGCGGCTGGATGCGAGCGGTGCTCACCAGGGGCGCGACTGCCTCGGCAACGCGGGGATCCGCGTGAGATAGCGTCGCGAGTGTGACGCTCAACTACATTCGACGGGGACGCGGCAGGCCGCTGTTGCTCGTGCACGGTCTGGGCGCGGGATGGCGGTCGTGGGCCCCGATCATCGAGCAACTTGCGGAGCGCCGGGAGGTCATCGCTGTCGACCTGCCGGGATTCGGTGATACCCCTTCGTTGACGGGCGAGGTCTCGATCGCGTCCCTGACCGACTCCGTCGCGGACTTCATTTGTGAACAGGGTTTGGACGGGGTCGCGACTGCCGGGCAGTCGATGGGTGGACGGATCGTGCTCGAGCTCGCCCGGCGGGGAGTCGGCGGCGACACCGTGGCTCTGGACCCGGGCGGTTTCTGGAGCGACCGCGAGCTCGCCGTGTTCGGCGCCACGCTGCGGCCTTCGATCACTCTGGTCCGAGCGCTGCGCGGCATGTTGCCCTCGCTGCTCGGCACGCCCGCGGGGCGGACGTTGCTGCTGGCACAGTTGTCGGCGCGACCATGGGCGCTCTCGCGTGAGACCTGCCTGCCCGACGTGGCCGGCCTGGCCGACGCCCCGTCGACTGGCGCCGCGATGGACGCTCTGACCAAGGGGCCCAAGCAACAAGGCGCCCCCGTGGGCACCGTGCCTGGCCGGGTCACGATCGGGTGGGGGCGGCGTGACCGGGTGACACTGCCGAAACAGGCCGCACGTGCCACAGAGCTGTTTCCCGACGCGGAGCTGCACTGGTTCGAGCGGTGTGGCCACTTTCCGCAGTGGGACGCACCGAACGAGGCGATCCGACTGATCCTGGAGAACACCGACTGAGGTTCGCGCCTCCCCCCGGTCGACAACAGCACTCGTCTCGGGCGGAAGGGCTGAGGCGGCATCAGGCTGCGATCGCGGCGACGTTCGCGAGTACCCATGACCCGCATCTCGGGTGCGCCGACTGGCGGCGGGTAGCCACCCCTCCGGCGACCCCTTGCTTGCTCGAGTGGAACGCAGCGGGACCGTGCGTTCGAGTGGCGGCAAGGCGGAAGCTGCCGCGGTGCCGCGTCAGGCGGACCTCCCCGGCGAGGCTGAACCCGTTCCCGGAGGCGGACCGTGTTCCGTCAGGCGCGGTGCCCCCACAGGCGACCGCCGCATCGACGGCGTGTGCGCGGGTATCGTCGGGCGATGAGCCAAGGACATCATTCTGAGGACCACATTCAGACGCGTGCTGAGCTCTTGCCGGAGGAACAGGCGGCAGGCAGCGATGACCCCGAGATGCAGGCCAGCGCGATGCTCGCCGAGTCAGAGGAGCGCACCGAGAACCCGGAGCGCACTCGGGACGAGTCCACCCAGACGCCGGACGAGGCCTGACCGCCCGGGCTAGGTGACTCAGAGGGCCATTCACCCTTTGGCGGGATCGCGTAGACATCGAGCGCCCGGCAGGCGGCGAAAAGACGCAGCACGGTCCGCCTCTAAGCCCCGGTCACTCGGAACGCCTAGTGGAACTCGTGGCGCGCTGACGCGATGATCGCGTTATGAGCATCGAGGAGACGCCTGAGGCTGAGACTACGCCAGCGGCGGAGGATGGCAGTTCGTGGCGGCTAATCGACCACACGCATGCGGCTGGCCTCTCCCGCGGACACATGTGGTTAAAGGGCGCTGTTGTCGGGCTTGAGCAGGCGCGCCGCGGGGGCGAGATGTGGGGCCTTTGGCTCGGCGTTCTTCAGTGCGTCCAAAGCCTGCACCATGTGCGCAAATGCGTCGCAATGTCTATGGCCAACGTGGGAGAGAACGTCAAGACGGACATTGAGCGATACCTCCAGGTTTTCGACGAGGAAGTGCCACACCTGAAGACGATAAGGGACGTTTTCGAGCACTACGAGGATGGCTATGCTCTCGGGAAGGGCAACCTCCAGCAGCCGGAAGTGAAGCCGTGGCAGCGGACTATGAGTGCGGCACTCTCTGAGGAGTGGACGATCATTCCCGACTATGCCGACCGTGACATGACCCGTCCAATCGTGACGGTGGCCAACAAGTACGTGCTCGACCTCAGTGAGGCGGTACGGGCAGCAGAGTGGCTTCTGTGGAAACTCTGGGAGCGGACTCGCCTTCTGAAGCCCACGGTTGGTGAGGGAGAAGGGGTTCGGTTCGTCGACGGCGAGGGGTGACCATCCCTTCCTAAGCACCTAACCGGTTGCGAAGCTCGCCCGGGGAATGACGCGGCGATAGGACGCGGCTCGCTCCTGCCCTCCAGTGTCCGGGCTGGGCCAGCTCGGTTGCTGTCCGGCCTTCGGTCGAGGGGTGCCGCAGGGGTGTACTCCGGCTGTTCGACGCCCAGACTTGCAACGGGGGTAGGCAAAGCGCGGCGCGCGATGACGCGAAACGCCAGACATCTCCGTCGTGGCGCGGCACCCTATGGCCAGTACGCAGTCCACGCGCCCAAGGAGGTAAGTCGTGCCGTTTGGAAAGACGCAAGAGCAGAAAGAAATCGAGGCCAGGGAGAGGGCCCAGCGAGAAGAGGCCAATCGAGCGAAGCGTGAGCGCGATGCCTTCTTGCGTAGCCCCATTGGCGAAGCGACCACCGCGAAGGAGCAGGGCCAAGGCTTCTTCGAGATTCAACTCAGAGTGGGCTCGTCGCAGCGCGACAGCACCGTCTGGGGCGGCAATAACTTTGCGCTGTCCAAGGTAAAGACTCAAAGCCACGCGGGCACGCTCGCGGGCATCGAAGCAGTCGGCTGGCGCCTTGAGCACGTTGGATACGTCTTCATGGTCACCGGTGAAAGCAGCCGTGACAAGTTCATGTCGAGTGGACAGCAGACGGCGGTGAGTGGAGAGCTCGTCGGCATCTACCTCTTCCGCAACGCTGACCAAGCTGCGTAGCAAGATCGCTGGGCGCGCCCGTCCCTGCGCTTGCTGCGCCGCGGGACCGCCGGCTCGCGCCGCTGGGCGCCCTGATCTCAAGAACGCGCGCGCATCGCGGCGGAAAGACGCGGCTCTTTAGCGTGCCTCTGCTTGGCGCCTACGGCGGGTACGTGCGTCAATCGGCGTCGAGCCGTTTGGTGGCGTGACGACGCAGGTCATCTTCCGCGCCCTCCCTTCTGAGTTTCGTGTGGAACCGCTGGTATCGCTCGCAGGTTTGGCCGCGTCCTGCTGGCGCGGGCCGAATGCCCGCCCCTGCAGTCATTAGTCGTTCTGGCCATTCGACGATTCGCTGCATCTTTTCAGCCGCCGCATGTCCTACGGTTCCGCTGTGGCATGTGTATCAGCGCCGGGCGGCCCTTCCTCGTGTACGTCTACTCAGTCCACGGATGTCATCGACCAACTGTTCGTCGCTCTCGACCGTGTTGCCCGAAAGACGCTGCGCGCGGCGGGTCCCCGTTACTCCCCGTCGTTGAATGCGGACGCTCCCAACTTGGAAATTGTCCCCGTGCATCGCGCCGCAAGCGCTCTCGCGCTCGGATCGACCTTTCGAAGTCGGCTGGCGACCTTGGGTGCCGCCGTAGCGAGCGACGACTCTGTTGGGTCGACGGCAAGCACTCTCTTCGCGCGACGGCGAATCACCCTTACTTCGCTCGCAGCGGAAGCAAATACGGCGAGCAAGAGGCCCCTCGACGAGCTGCAGGCCGCGGTCCGCAAGGTGCGGCGTCAGGAGGGGCAAGTTAGGGGAATGCTGGAGAAAGCGATCGAGGCCGCGGAGGCTCGACTTGAAGATATTGGTCGCGGGCAGGACGCCGCTGACGCCGATGCGACGCGCGCGCAAACCCAGGAGAAGGATCGGTTTCGAAGTCGAGTCAGCTCCCTGCGCAGGAGCCTCCAACCGCTGTACGAGTTGCAGGAAGTCCTCGAGGGCGCCGAAGGCACGCTCGCATCCGAACAGCGCACCATGTTCCTCACGGGCGAGTGGGGGACCGGCAAAACACACTTCCTCTGCGACTTCGCCTTGGAGTGCCTAACGGACCGCACGCCTGCCGTCGTCGTGTTGGCAAACGAACTTCGAGACGACCTCGACCCGATCGATGCAGTCGCCGAAGCCACCGGGCTCGCGTCAAGCGGCGCAGACCTTCTCGCCCAACTCACCACAGCTGGTCGAGCCAACGACCGACGCGCCCTCATCCTCATCGACGCCGTCAATGAAGCTGATCGGGACGCTTGGCGCCTGCGCTTCGAACCGCTACTCAAGCGATTGGCGCGGCAGCGTGATGTGGGCTTAATCCTCAGTTGCCGGACCCCGTTCGAGCAGGCTCTCCTCACACCGAGCACCTCCAAATACTTGGTACATATGCGACACCCTGGCTTCGAAGGGCAGCAGTTCGACGCGCAAATCGAGTACTTCAACCACTACGACCTGCCAGCGTTGCATGTGCCTCTTCTCGCCGAAGAGTTCTCCCGCCCGCTCTTCCTGAGGTTGATGTGTGAGGGCATGGCAAAACTGAGTCGAAGCTCGCAGCGCCGTCAACTCAAGGACATCGCGTCGGGTCAGAAGGGCATGACCTACGTCCTTGAGAACTTCATCAAGCACGTCGGTGCCGAGGTCGAGAGGCGACACGGCCTCGAAACGAAGGCCTGCTGGGACATCATCAAAGGACACCCGAACAAGGGCCGCTTGGGGCTAGCTGGCGTTCTGGCGGCCAACAGGCGGGAGTGGCTCGAGCCCGCCGAAGTAGTTCAACAGGTCACACTCCGAACTGGACTCGACGACGAGGCCAGCGCCCTTGTCGTTCGGGACATGGCGTCAGCAGGTCTCCTGATCGAGCACTCACGCTTTGACGGGTCCCGTTACGTCGATGCCTTCTCCCTCTCGTACCAGCGCTTCTCCGACCACATCGTGGCCCGCCATCTTCTCGAGGGCCACCTAGATCTGAGAACAGTTGAAGGTCTGTACCGGTCCTTCCACGCGAATCGCCGGCTCGGTGCAGTGTTCGTCGTTGACCAGTGGGGCAACTACTACGCCGAGCCTGGAATCGCGTCAGCACTGATGATCGAGTTTCCAGAACGCGTGAAACGTCTGGCGGAGGCGAGTTCCGCCCCGCTGGAACTCGCCTACTACCTGCCGAAGAAGCGCCGACTCGTAAACCCGCTCGTCGAGCCGTTCGTCGACGGATTGCACTGGCGCGGCTCGGGTTCCTTCAGCCAGGACACGGAGAAGATCCTGAATCAGCTCCTTAATGTGGCAAACGACTACGAGCGTCATCGCATACAGGACGTCTTGTTCGGCATCGCAGCGAGGCCCGATCACCCATGGAACGCCGAGTGGCTCTGGTCGCGCCTTGCCGCCCCCACCATGCCGGAGAGGGATCTGGACTGGTCTGAGTATTTGCGCAGACTCGCAGACGACGCCAACCCGCAACGAGTATTCGCATGGACCGAACGAGCTGATTGCACGCGTATCCCAGCAGACTTTGCCTCCAACGCGTGCCGCCTCATCACGCTAACGCTGACAACGACCGACCGCCACCTTCGCGACCGGGCGACTCGTGCGTTGGTTCTTATCGGAGAACGACGCCCACAGGTGCTCTTCGACCTCGTCGGCAACGCACTCGCGTTCAATGACCCCTATGTTGGCGAGAGGGTTCTAGCGGCCGCCTACGGCATCTGCATGCGACGCTGGGCGGATCCCGCCATGGCAACCTCAATGCCGGACCACATGGCCACCCTTTCAAAAACAGTCCTTGAGCTCGTCTTACGACCGAACGCTCCTCACAGCACTTGGCACGCCCTCACGCGCGGATATGCCGAAGGAATCCTCGAGCTCTTTATCAAGGTGCGACCCCGCGCCGTCAGTGCAACAGACCGGAAACTCCTCACCCCTGACCCTGCTCGCAGCCCATCTCCGTTCAGACGTGCAAGGAATATCCGCAAGAAGGACCACCAGGATGCTGACGGAGCCATCCATATGGACTTCGGCAACTACACGATGGGCAGCCTCTTCAGGAACCGTAGGAACTACGACGACAGTCATCCTGGCTACAAAGACGTCCGCAAGCAGATCGCCGACCGGATGCGCAGGCTCGGGTACACGCCTGAGCGATTCTCCGACCTGGACCGCCAGATTGCACGTATGGCCGAGTTCCGGCGAGATGGTGGGAAAGTCGATCGCTACGGGAAGAAGTACTCCTGGATCGCCTACTTCGAGATGTACGGCCTCAGAGCCGCCTCCGGCCACCTTTCCGATAGCCGGGAGAACGAGCCGCGCAGTGCCGACTGCGACATCGACCCCAGCTTCCCCGCCGTCCCGAAGGTCTGGCACGGCGCCGAGCACCAGACGTTCGAATCCTCACCTACGACTATGGAGGAGTGGCTGCCGAACGGTGGCGATCCCGGCTTTGAGCGCCTCGTGAACCTGAGGAGTGTCGACGGTGAACGTGGCGACTGGATCCTGCTCGACGCCAACATCCACGAAGGGGTTCCAGATGGTCGGGAGATCCGGGGAGAGGTTCGCTCCATGTTTGTGCCAATCCGCTCTGTGTCAAGGGTCCAGGCCGAGATCGCCGCGGGGCGAAGTCTGTTCGACAACGGTTTCGTCGACCTCAGCGCGGATCACTACACGTTCCATGGCGAGGTCCCATGGTCCAGGGCCTACGGCAGCGACGTCCGCACTGCGTCCGGAAAAGCGAGTCGCCTGAATGATCGAGCCTTCGACTACTTCTCGTCCGGCTGGCGGACAGGAATCGCCGTGGAGAATTCGGCACGGAGCTTCTCGTGGGAGCCGCACCACAGTGACATGAACCAAACACAGGTCGTGTTTCCGGCGCCGCCGATCGCAGAGTTCCTCGACCTGAGAGTCGTCGGCGGCTCCTCGGACATGTTGGATGCAGACGGCAGGCTGGCCACCATCTATCGAGAAACGCCCGGCCCCGGATTCGGTTCCCATTTTCTCTACATGCGTCGCGACCTCGTCGACCGATACTTGGCTACCAAGCGGTTGAGGCTCGTTCACGCCGTTGGTGGCGAAAGAAGCATGAATTACCGACTCATGGATCGCCGGATGAGCGATGAGACTCGCGCGCTATTCCAACGTGAGGTGAGCGGCTTCTCGCGCGCCATCTGGCTTTAGGAGCGGAGCCGATCCCAATAACGGGCGCCCCCGCACACCAGCGACGCATAGTCCTGGGTCTTCGCGGATGAAAACCAGCGCCTGTACGGTCGATGCCCTGGCGCTGGCTCCATGTGCGTTCTGCCTCTTGCCCTTCATGGGCGGTGTGCCGACCCATAGTGGGCGGGATGGGCTCCGCAACGCAGGAGCAGAGACTGCGTTGCGGGTCTCACGGCGGCGGTGCGTTTGCGGTCCACTCGTAGGAGCTGGGTGAACGACGGACATAGAGCCGGTGGGTACGTCGGAGTCATGCGCGTAGTCGTCATCGGGGGCACCGGACACATCGGCACCTACCTCGTGCCCAGCCTCGTCAAAGCCGGGCACGAGACCGTCGTCATCAGTCGAGGATCGCGGCGGCCCTACCGCGACGACCCGGCCTGGCGCGAGGTCGAGACGGTGACCTGCGACCGCGACGCCGCCGAGCAGGACGGCGAATTCGGTGCGACTGTCGCCAAGCTGAAACCCGACGCCGTCGTCGACCTGACCTGCTTCACCACCGCCCAGGCCGAGCAGCTCGTCGACGCACTCGACGGCCAGCACCTCGTCCACACCGGCAGCATCTGGTCCTACGGTCCCAGCACCGTCGTTCCCACCACCGAGGATGCACCGAAGCGCCCCTACGGCTACTACGGCGTGAACAAGCTCGCCATCGAGCGGTACCTCATGAGCCAGGACCGGGTTCGCGCCAGCGTCGTGCACCCCGGCCACATCAGCGGCCCCGGCTGGATGCCCATCGGCCCGGCCGGCAACCTCGACCCGGCCGTGATCGAGTCCCTGAGGCGGGACGGCTCGTGCACCCTCCCCGACCGCGGCGGCGAGACCGTCCACCACGTCCACGCCGAGGACGTCGCAGCCCTGCACCAGGCCTGCCTCGAGCAGCCCGACGCCGCAGCCGGTGAGAGCTTCAACAGCGTGTGCACCCAGGCCCTCACGCTCCGCGGCTACGCCGAGCTCGTCGCGCACCACTTCGGCCACGAGCCGAAGCTCGAGTTCGTCCCGTGGGCCGAGTTCCAGGCCCGGACCGATGCCGAGCAGGTCGAGATCACCCTCGACCACATCGGCCGGGCACCGATGTTCTCGATGGAGAAGGCGCGCGCTGTCCTCGGCTTCGAGCCGAGACACGGCGTCACGGACACCGTCCTCGAAGCCATCGACGCGTGGGTCGCCGCCCAGGACAACTGACCGCCAGCAGAACCCGCGCCCCACGGCCCATCACCCCACCACGGCGGGTACGTTCCGCATGTGAGTGACCCCGAGAGCGCACCGCCACCGGCCGCCGTCCACGGCCGGGCCGCGCACGTCCGCGGCCTCGTGCTCGCCGCCGGCGCCGGCCGGCGCATGGGCGGACCCAAGGCCCTCCTGCGCCACCGCCCCGACGACCCCACCCTCGTCGAGCGCTCGGTCCAGCTGCTGCACGCCGGCGGCTGCTCCGGCACCACCGTCGTCGTCGGTGCCGCCGCCGAGGAGGTCACCTCCATCGTCACCGCCCTGGGCCGCGACGTCGACGTGGTCTGGTGCCCCGACTGGGAGGAGGGCATGGGCGCCTCGCTGCGAGCCGGCCTCACCGCCATGGCCCGCACGACCCACGAGGGCGAGGGCTGCGTCGACGCCGTCCTCGTCACCCTCGTCGACCTGCCCGACCTCACCCCCGACGTCGTCGCCCGGGTGCTCGACGCCCCCGGCCACGTCGACAACGCCCACTCGGCACACCCCGACCCCGACGAGCACGCCGTGGACGTGCACGAGCCCGCCGGCCCCACGCCCAAGGAGCTGCGCGCGACCCTGAGGCGGGCGGCATACGACGGCGTCCCCGGTCACCCCGCGCTCATCGGCCGCGACCACTGGGAGGCGGTCGTGGCCACGGCCGTCGGCGACCACGGCGCCCGCAGCTACTACCGGATCACCCCGCACGAGCTCGTCGAGTGCGGCGACCTCGCCACCGGCCGCGACGCCGACACCCGGGACGAGCTCGACCGCCTCCGCTGAGGCGCGCCGCCGCCGCCCCGGCGCCGGGGCGGCCCGGACGCCTCGCCGGCCCGGACGCCGCGCCGGCACCCCGGGAGGCCCTTCGCTTCCGAACGAGCCGTTCATGGGTGATGCTCGGGGAATGGACCACGTGTTCGACACTGCCGCCGACGTCACGACCGCCCTCGGGCGCACGGGCTACCTCGCCGACGAGGCGCTCGCCACCGTGACGTTCCTCGCGACTCGGCTCAACCGGCCCATCCTGCTCGAGGGCGAGCCGGGCACCGGCAAGACCGCCCTCGCCGAGGCCCTCGCCCAGGCGCTCGACCTCAAGCTGATCCGCCTCCAGTGCTACGAGGGCATCGACGCGACCCAGGCCCTCTACGACTGGGACTTCCCGCGCCAGATCCTGCACCTGCGCACCGTCGAGGCGATCAGCCGCGACGAGGACCACGACTCGCACGCGCTCAACACCGCGGCCCTCGAGGCCGAGCTCTTCGACGAGCGCTTCCTCCTCGCCCGCCCGGTGCTCCAGGCCCTGCGCGAAGCGCCCTGCGTCCTGCTCATCGACGAGATCGACCGCGCCGACGACGAGTTCGAGGCCTTCCTCCTCGAGGTCCTCTCCACGTGGCAGGTGACGATCCCCGAGCTCGGCACCGTCGGCGCCGCCACCCCGCCGATCGTCGTCCTGACCTCCAACCGCACCCGCGAGCTGCACGACGCGCTCAAGCGCCGCTGCCTCTACCACTGGATCGACCACCCGGGCCTGGCCCGCGAGCTCGAGATCGTCCGCACGCGTCTGCCCGAGGTCTCCGCCGCGCTCGCGGAGCAGGTCGTCACCCTCGTCCAGCGCCTCCGCGGCTCGGGCGAGCTCATCAAGCCGCCCGGCGTCGCCGAGACCCTCGACTGGGCGCGCGCCCTCGAGACCGTCGGCGCCACCCGCCTCGACCCCGAGGTCGCCGCCGCCACCCTCGGCGCCGCCCTGAAGTACCGCGAGGACTCCGAACGGATCCGCGCCTCCCTCGACAAGCTGCTGACCGTATGACCCTGCCCACCCCGCCACTCCCAGCCGAGCCCCCGCGGCCCGACGCCCCAGCGGACGCCGAGCCCCAGCCCGACGAGCTGCTCCTCGGCTTCGCCCGCGCCCTGCGCGCCGCCGGCGTCCACGTCACCGCCGACCGCGAACGCACCTTCCTCCTCGCCGCCGCCACCGTCGGCATGGGCGAGCGCACCGGCGTCTACTGGGCCGGGCGCGCGACCCTGACGAGCGTCCCCGCCGACTTCCCGATCTACGACGAGGTCTTCGAGCGCTGGTTCGGCGGCGAGTCCCTCCCCAGGGGCCAGCGCGTCGACATCGTCCGGCCACCCGTGCACCAGGCCCCGCTCGACAGCGGCGAGGGCGAGGCCGGCGAGAGCGACGGCGAGACGATCACGGCCCGCGCCAGCGCCCAGGAGGTCCTGCGCCACCGCGACGTTGCGACCCTCAGCGCCGCCGACCGCGCCGCAGCGGCAAGGCTCTTCGCCCGCCTCGACCCGCGCGCCCCGAAGCGCCGCGCCCGCCGCCACGTGCGCGCCACGAGCGGCACCATCGACGGCCCCGCCACCCTGCGCGAGCAGCTGCGCTGGGTCGGCGAGCCCGGCCGCATCCACCACCGTCGCCGCGCCACCCGCCCGCGCCGTATCGTCCTGCTCATCGACGTCTCCGGCTCGATGAGCCCGTATGCCGACAGCCTCCTTCGCCTCGCCCACGTCTTCGTGCGCACGGTGCCGCACGTGGAGGTCTTCACCATGGGCACCCGCCTGACCCACGTGACCCGCGCCCTCACCGAGCGCGACCCCGACCGGGCCCTCGCCGCCGCCGGTCGCGTCGTCCCCGACTGGTCGGGCGGCACGCGCCTCGGCGAGGCGATCGGCGCCTTCCTCGACCGCTGGGGCCGCCGGGGGATGGCCCGCGGCTCGGTCGTCGTCGTCTTCTCCGACGGCTGGGAGCGCGAGGGCCCCGAGCTGCTCGGCGAGCAGATGCGCCGGCTCGCCGCGCTCTCGCACCGCGTCGTGTGGGTCAACCCGCACCGCGGCAAGACCGGCTACGAGCCCGTGCAGCAGGGCATCGTCGCCGCCCTGCCGCACATCGACGACTTCGTCGCGGGGCACTCGCTCGCGGCGTTCGAGGAGCTGATCGAGGTGGTCGCCAATGCGTGAGGTGATGGACGAGCTGATGCGGTGGTGGTCAGCCGGCGAGACCGTGGGCGTCGGCACCGTCGTCGGCACGTGGCGATCTGCGCCGCGCCAGCCCGGCGCGTCGATGCTCGTCGGCCCCGGCGGCGAGGCCGTCGGCTCGGTCTCCGGGGGCTGCGTCGAGGGCGCCGTCTACGAGCTGTCCCAGGAGGTCGTCGAGTCCGGCACCCCCGTGCTCCAGCGCTACGGCGTCAGCGACGACGACGCGTATGCCGTCGGGCTGACCTGCGGCGGCATCCTCGACGTCTTCGTCGAGAAGGTCTCCCGCGAGACGTTCCCCGAGCTCGGCGACGTCGCCGCCGACATCGAGGCGGGCCGGCCCGTCGCGGTCGTCACCGTCATCGAGCACCCCGACCCCGCGTGGGTGGGCCGCCGCGTCGTCGTGCACCCGGAGGACGACGGCGACGACACGGCATCCGTCCTCGGGTCCCTCGGCAGCGGACGCGCCGACGACGCCGTACGCGACGACGCCAGAGGGCTTCTCGCGCAGGGCCGCTCGGCGATCCTCACCTACGGCCCCGACGGTGAGCGACGCGGCGAGGGGATGCGCGTCTTCGTCGCCGCCCACGCGCCCAAGCCCCGGATGCTCGTCTTCGGCGCCATCGACTTCGCCGCCGCCGTCGCGAAGGTCGGCAGCTTCCTCGGCTACCACGTGACGGTGTGCGACGCCCGGCCCGTCTTCGCCACGAAGACCCGCTTCCCCGGCGCCGACGAGGTGGTCGTGAAGTGGCCGCACGACTACCTCCAGGGCGAGGTCGACGCCGGCCGCATCGACAGCCGCACGGTGCTCGCCGTGCTGACCCACGACCCGAAGTTCGACGTGCCGCTGCTCGAGGTGGCCCTGCGCCTGCCCGAGGTCGCCTACATCGGCGCCATGGGCTCGCGGCGCACCCACGAGGACCGGCTCGCCCGCCTGCGCGAGGCCGGCCTCACCGAGCCCGAGCTGGCCCGGATGAGCTCGCCGATCGGCCTCGACCTCGGCGCCCGCACGCCCGAGGAGACGGCGATCTCGATCGCCGCCGAGATCATCGCGCTGCGTTGGGGAGGCGCGGGGGAGCGCCTCGCTGTGACCGAGGGCCCGATCCACCACCACCATCCCGCGCACGAGTCCGAGCCCGCCTGACGGAGGAGGAGAGGCGCGCCCTCCCACGCGCCGCCGGGGCACGCAACCGCGCCGTGGCGCACTTTCAGGGTCGAGGAGGCCGCGGCCGGGCACGGAACTGCGCCATGACGCACTCTCAGGTCCCCTCACGACGAGCCCGAGCCCGAGCCCGAGCGCGACCGGCGGCCGTCAGCCCACGCGTACGGCCTGGACGACGGCGTCGACGCCCGACCCCGCCTGCGCGCGGCGGCGCTCCTCCGCGACGACCAGCCGCCACGTCGAGGCGTCCAGCACCCCGACGACGTCCTCCACGCCGACCTGCACCTGTCCTGCGGCGGGCGTCGGCTCGCCGGTCTCGGGGTCGACCGGCTGGTGGCCGACCATGAGCAGCGTGCCTCCACGCGCGACGCCTCCGGCCATCCGGGCCACGAACTCCGGCACCGACCCGGCGACGTGGACGTAGAGGCAGGTGACGAGGTCGAAGCCGCCCGGCTCGGGCGCCCACGAGCCGAGGTCGCCCTCGACCCAGTCGATGCGCCCGGCCACCTCCGCCCCCATCGACTCCGCCGTCGACCGGGCGAGGCCCAGCGCCGTCGCCGAGAAGTCGACCGCCGCCACCGTCCACCCGGCCGCCGCGAGCCAGATCGCCTCCGCGCCGTGCCCACAGCCCGCGTCGAGCGCCCGCCCGGGCGCGAGGCCCGCCGCCACGTCGAGGGCGTACGCGTTGGGCGGGCGCTGCGCGACCGCGTCACCGTGCTCGCGCAGCGCCTCGGTCCAGCGCCGCTCCCACGTCTGCCGGTCGAACTGGTCGCGTGTCATCGGGCCGTCACCGTCAGTGGGCGCTCGAGGTCTTCCACAGGTTGATGCCGCCCTCGACGGCATACTCATCGATCTTCTCGAGCTCCTCGTCGGTGAAGTCGAGGCGGTCGAGCGACCCGAGGCTGTCCTCGAGCTGGCCGACGGACGAGGCGCCGATGAGCACCGAGGTGACGCGCGAGTCGCGCAGCACCCAGGCCAGCGCCATCTGCGCCAGCGACTGCCCGCGCTCCTTGGCCATCTCGTTCAGGGCGCGGATGTGCTTGAGGTTCTGCTCGGTCAGCAGGTCGGTCGACAGGGACTTGCCCTGCGAGGCGCGCGAGCCCTCCGGGATGCCGTCGAGGTACTTGTCGGTCAGCATGCCCTGCGCGAGCGGGGAGAAGGCGATGCAGCCGACGCCCTCCTCGCCGAGGACGTCGAGCAGGTCCTCCTCGACCCAGCGGTTGAGCATCGAGTAGCTCGGCTGGTGGATGAGCAGCGGCGTGCCCATCGAGCGCAGGATCTCGACCGCCTCGCGCGTGCGCGGACCCGAGTAGCTCGAGATGCCGGCATACAGCGCCCGACCCGAGCGGACCGCCGTGTCAAGGGCGCCCATCGTCTCCTCGAGCGGCGTCGTCTCGTCGAAACGGTGGGAGTAGAAGATGTCGACGTAGTCGACCCCCATGCGCTTCAGCGACTGGTCGAGCGAGGCCAGGACGTACTTGCGGCTGCCTCCGCCCTGGCCGTACGGGCCCGGCCACATGTCGTAGCCGGCCTTCGTGGACAGGATCAGCTCGTCGCGGTAGGGCTTGAAGTCCTGCGCGTAGATGGCGCCGAAGTTGCGCTCCGCCGAGCCGTAGGGCGGGCCGTAGTTGTTGGCGAGGTCGAAGTGCGTGACCCCGAGGTCGAACGCGCGGCGCAGCGTCGCGCGCTGGCGGTCGAGCGGCACGTCGTCGCCGAAGTTGTGCCACAGGCCGAGCGACACGGCCGGCAGGTCGAGCCCGGAGCGGCCGGTCCGGCGGTAGGTCATCGAGTCGTAGCGGCTGCGGGAGGCCTGGTAGTCGTCGGCGTGAAGAGTCATGCCGACAGTCTTGCCCGTTCCCGGGGCGAGACCAACGGGGGCCCCGGTGTCAGGCCCGGTGTCAGGCCCCGGTGTCACACGTTCTTGCCGTTGCCCTTGTGGAGTCTCTGAACCCGAGTAACACTCGCCTCGGGGAAGTCAGAGATCTCAACTGCAGCGTGGCAGGAGGACCGACAAGCATGACCCGAATCAATGTGACCGTCGACGGGGTGAGCTACTCCGACGAGGTCGAGCCCAGGACCCTACTGGTCCAGTACCTTCGCGAGACCCTCGGCAAGACAGGCACCGTCATCGGCTGCGACACCAGCAACTGCGGTGCCTGCACCGTCCACCTCGACGGCACGAGCGTGAAGTCGTGCAACGTCCTCGCAGTCCAGGCCGACGGTCACGAGGTGAGCACCATCGAGGGGCTGGCCACCGACGGCCGGCTGCACCCGATGCAGCAGGCCTTCCACGAGTGCCACGCCCTGCAGTGCGGCTACTGCACCCCGGGGATGATCATGCAGGCGTGTGACCTGCTGAAGGAGAACCCCGACCCGAGCGAGCAGGAGATCCGCGAGGGTCTCGAGGGCAACCTCTGCCGCTGCACCGGCTACCACAACATCGTCAAGGCCGTGCAGCAGGCGGCCAAGGACCTCAGCTCGCAGGCGGTGTCGTCATGACGATCACCGAGGACCGGCCCGCCGAGTCGGGCCCGGCCGGCGAGATCGGCAAGGCCCGCACCCGCAAGGAGGACCAGCGCCTCATCACCGGCCGTACCCGCTGGACCGACAACATCCAGCTTCCCGGGATGCTGCACCTCGCGATGGTGCGCAGCCCGTTCGCGCACGCGACGATCACGAACATCGACGTCGAGGAGGCCCGGAAGTCGCCCGGTGTCGTCGGGGTCTTCACCGGCCGCGACGTGGCGGACGGGCAGGGCCTGATCGCCAACGCCTGGCCGCTCAACGGCGAGCAGAAGACGCCGAACCACCTGCCCGTCGCGGTCGACCGCGTCGCCTGCGCGGGCGAGATCGTCGCCGTCGTCGCGGCCCGCTCGGCCGCCGAGGCCCGTGACGCCGCCGAGCTCGTCGACGTCGACTACGACGAGCTCCCGGCGGTGCTCGACCTCAAGCAGGCCGCCACCGACGAGGTGCTCGCCCACCCCGACCTCGGCACCAACACCTCGGCCGTGTGGACGCTCGACTCCGCAGCGCAGGGGTCGGGCACCGACGTCGAGCAGGAGATCGCCAAGGCCCGTGAGAACGGGATCGTCCTCGAGCGCGAGTACCGCCAGCAGCGGCTCATCCCCGCGTTCATGGAGCCGCGCTCGACTGTGTGCGACCCGACCGGGGAGCAGCTGACCGTCTGGACCTCGACGCAGGTGCCGCACATCCTGCGCTTCCTCCTCGCCGCCACGACGGGTATGCCGGAGTCCAAGATCCGCATCATCGCCCCCGACGTGGGCGGCGGCTTCGGCGGCAAGCTGCAGACGACGCCGGAGGAGTTCGCGACCATCGCCGTCGCCCGCCGGCTCGGCAAGCCCTGCAAGTACACCGAGACTCGCAGCGAGTCGATCCTCTCGGGGCACCACGGGCGCGACCAGATCCAGAAGCTGACCCTCGCCGCCGACAGGGACGGGAAGGTCACGGGCCTCAAGGTCGAGCTGCTCGCCGACCTCGGCGCGTACGTCGGCGTCGTCGGCGGCGGCGTGCCGGTGCTCGGCGCGTGGATGTTCAACTCCATCTACAAGTTCGACGCCTACCACTTCACCGTGCGGACGCTGCTGACCAACAAGACGTGGGTCGACGCCTACCGCGGGGCCGGGCGCCCGGAGGCGACCTACGCGATCGAGCGACTCATGGACGAGCTCGCCGTCGAGGTGGGCGTCGACCCCCTCGAGATCCGCGAGAAGAACTGGATCAAGCACGAGGAGTTCCCGTTCACGACGGTGGCCGGGATGACGTACGACTCGGGCAACTACGAGGCGGCCACCGCCAAGGCCAAGGAGCTCTTCGGCTACGACGAGCTGCGCGCCGAGCAGAAGCGGCGCCGCGAGAGCAACGACCCGGTGCAGCTCGGCATCGGCATCTCGACCTTCACGGAGATGTGCGGGCTCGCCCCGTCCCGCATCCTCGGCTCGCTGAACTACGGCGCCGGCGGTTGGGAGAGCGCCAGCATCCGCATGCTGGCCACCGGCAAGGTCGAGGTCATCACCGGTGTCTCACCGCACGGCCAGGGCCACGAGACGGCTTGGAGCCAGATCGTCGCCGACCGGCTCGGCGTGCCCTTCGAGGACGTCGAGGTGCTCCACGGCGACACGCAGATCGCCCACCGCGGCATGGACACCTACGGCTCCCGCTCGCTCGTCGTCGGCGCCGAGGCCGTCGTCCGCGCCGCCGACAAGGTCATCGACAAGGCCAAGCCGATCGCGGCCCACCTGCTCGAGGCCAGCGTCGAGGACATCGAGTTCACCGGCGGCCGGTTCGGGGTCAAGGGCACCGACAAGGGCATCAGCATGGGCGAGGTGGCGATGGCCAGCTGGACCGGCCACAACCTGCCCGACGGGGCCGAGCCGAGCATCGACGCCGACGCCACCTTCGACCCGGAGAACTTCTCCTTCCCGCACGGCACCCACCTCTGCGCCATCGAGGTGGACACCGAGACGGGCGGGACGAAGATGCGCAAGTACGTCTGCGTCGACGACATCGGCACGATCATCAACCCGCTCATCGTCGAGGGCCAGGTGCACGGCGGCCTCGTCCAGGGCATCGCGCAGGCCCTCTGGGAGGGGGCCGAGTACGACGACCAGGGCACCCTCGTGACCGGCTCGTTCGTCGACTACACCCTGCCGACGTCGGCCGACACGATCAGCTTCGTCACCGACCACACGACCTCGCCCGCCACCTACACAAAGCTCGGCACCAAGGGAGTCGGCGAGGCCGGCGCCATCGCCTCGACGCCCGCGGTGGTCAACGCGATCGTCGACGCGCTGCGCCCGTTCGGGGTGGACGACGTCGTCATGCCGTGCACGCCGGAGCGGGTGTGGAAGGCGATCCAGGCCGGCCACCCGGTCACCACCGAGGGCGAGCGGGACGCGCAGGCCCACTTCGACGAGGCCACGCCCAACCAGGACCCGGGAGCGGGCACCCCGGAGTCGACGAGCTCGTGGTCGGCCGATGCGGACTCCGGCGATACCGGCTCCGCGAGCGAAGGGAGCCGGTCGTGATCCCCGCACAGTTCGACTACCTCGCCCCCACGTCGGTCCACGAGGCGATCGCGGCGCTCGCGGAGCACGGCGACGACGCCAAGGTGCTCGCCGGCGGACAGTCGCTGCTGCCGATCCTGCGGATGCGGCTCAACGCACCGGGGATCGTCATCGACCTCGGGAAGATCCCCGAGCTCCAGGGCGTCTCGGAGGAGGGTGACCACCTCGTCATCGGTGCCATGACCACGTATGCCGCCGTGCTGGCCTCCGAGGCCGTCGCGACGCATGCGGCGGTGCTGTCCAAGGCGATCCACACCGTGGCGGACCCCCAGATCCGGCACCGGGGCACGGTCGGCGGCGCACTCGTGCACGCCGACCCGGCCGGTGACGTCGGCGCGCCGGCGCTCGCGCTCGAGGCAGAGCTCGTCATCGCCGGTGCCGACGGCGCCACCCGCACGGTCGCAGCGGAGGACTTCTTCGAGGACCTCTTCACCACCGCCGTCGGCGAGGGCGAGCTGCTGACGCACATCCGCATCCCCAAGCACACGGGCTGGGGAGCGCACTACGAGAAGTTCGTCCGCGTCAGCCACCAGTGGTCGATCGTCGGGGTCGCGGCGACGGTGCGCAGCGAGGGCGGCTCGATCGCCGAGGCCCGGGTGGGCCTCACCAACATGGGCTCCACTCCGCTGCGGGCGCGTTCGGTCGAGGAGGCCCTCGTCGGGCAGCCCGCGACCGACGAGGCGGTCCGTGCCGCGGTCGCGTCCGTGGCCGACGGCACCAACCCGCCGTCGGACCTCAACGGCGACTCCGACTACCGCAAGCACCTGGCCACGGTGCTGACCCGACGCGCGGTCCTCGCCGCGGCAGGAGCGTGATCGCCGGATGGAGCTGACCCACACCTTCACCGTGCCGACCTCGGTCGACGACGCCTGGGACCTGTTCATGGACCTCGAGCGCGTCGGCAGCTGCTTCCCCGGGGCGACCGTCACGGAGGTCAGCGACGACGGCTTCTCGGGCACGGTCAAGGTCAAGCTCGGCCCGATCGCCCTCGTCTACACCGGGTCCGGCTCGTTCGTGCAGCGCGACGACGCAGCCCACAGTGCGGTCATCGAGGCCAAGGGCAAGGACAAGCGGGGCAACGGCACGGCCGGCGCCACCGTGACGATCCAGCTCACCGACGCCGAGGGCGGCACCAAGGCCGACGTCGTCACCGACCTGGCCGTCACGGGCAAGCCGGCGCAGTTCGGCCGCGGCGTCATGCAGGACGTCTCCGACAAGCTGCTGCAGCAGTTCGTCGCCTGCATCGAGAAGCAGCTGACCGGGCCGGAGGCAGCGCCGGAAGGTGGAGCCGAGGAGGCGCCGGCCCCGGCCGGAGCCGCTGCCGGAGCAGCTTCCGGAGTGGCTTCCGGAGCGGCTGCCGCAGCGCCCGACGGGAAGGCGGCGGCCGCCGCGCCGGCGGGCTTCGTCGAGACGGGGTCGGACGTGCTGGCGGCCGACACGGCCACGGCCGCCGGTGCTGCCGCGTCGTCCGCGGCCCCGGTCGCGGCTGTGCCGCGGCGCGTCACCAGTGACGTCGAGGAGGAGGCGCTCGACCTCGGCTCCGCGGTCATGCCCGTGCTGATCCAGCGGTATGCCGGCTATGCGGCCGCCGCCGCCATCGGCGTTCTCATCGGCTGGCTCATCGGGCGTCGCGGCGACTGAGCAGTCCCAGCCCGCGCGGCCTGTCTTGGACGGTCGCACCCGGAAGGCCCGGTCCCTCGCGGACCGGGCCTTCCGGCATACGTCCTCGGGATCGGGAAGACCCGGGCGCGGCGGTGACGTTGGACCGGGGGACAGCCGTTCCCGAGCCCCAGGAGAGTCATGTCCCGCGTCACGATCATCGGCGGTCACGGCAAGGTCGCCCTGCTCGCAGCCCCACTGCTCGTCGCCGACGGCCACGACGTCACGTCGGTCGTCCGGAACCCCGAGCACGTCGCCGACGTGGAGCAGACCGGCGCCACCGCAGCGGTCCTCGACGTCGAGAGCTCGTCGACCGAGCAGATCGCCGAGCTGGTGCGCGGCAGTGACGTCGTCGTGTGGTCCGCGGGGGCCGGCGGCGGCAGCCCGCAGCGGACGTATGCCGTGGACCGCGACGCCGCGATCCGCTCCATGGACGCGGCCGCCCAGGCCGGCGTCGGGCGCTACGTGATGGTGTCGTACTTCGGCGCCGGGCCCGACCACGGCACCCCCGAGGACAGCTCCTTCTACGCGTACGCCGACGCGAAGTCCGCCGCCGACGAGCACCTCCAGGGGACCGACCTCGCGTGGACGATCCTGCGGCCGAGCGGCCTGACGCTCGAGGCGGCCACCGGGCACATCGCGTCGGGCGACGGTGTCTCGGCCGGGCACGTCTCCCGCGACAACGTCGCGCACGTCATCCGTTCCGTCGTCGGGCACCCCGACAGCACCGCCCGGCGGATCATCGCGTTCAACGACGGCGCCTCGCCCATCGACGAGGTCGTCAGCGCGGGGTGACGGGCACGGCGAGGACGACGTTGATGTCGTCGTAGTTGCCGATGGCCGGGTCCCAGGTGCCGCCGCACGTCGCGAGGAGCAGGCGTTCGGGGCCGGCGAAGTCGTAGAGGTGCTGGCTCGCGATCAGCTGCGGGTACGCGTGTGCCGAGCTGATCGTCCGCCACACCTTCGTGATGCGGTAGGAGCAGACCGAGCCGTTGTCCTGGCGCAGCTGGATGAGCTGACCGGTGGCGATGCGGCGGGCGAAGTCCTCCGTGAAGATCGCCGAGCCGTCCCGGTAGGTGTGACCGTCGATGAGGACGGTGCCCTTCCCGGACCCGGGACGAGGCCCGGCGGCGTACCAGCCTGCCTTGGTGCGGTCGGTCGGCGTGCCGAGCGGTGCCTGGCCGTTGGCGTCGCGCCGTCCGCCCTGGTCGAGCCCGATCCGTTCGAAGGGGGCGTCGACGCCCAGAGCCGGAATGCGCAGGCGCTCGGGGGCCCCGACGCGGCACGACGGTGCCGGCTTGGGCTGGGTGGCACGTGGCGCCGGTGTGCCCGGCGTGCGCGGGGTGCGCGGTGTCGCGGGAACGGACTGCACTGTGCCGGAAGGCTGCCCGGTGATGGGAGTGGTGGTGCCGGGGCCTTGCCCTTGGCTCACCGGCGGGTCGGGCCAGGCCGACACCGTGGACGCAGCCGCGGCGGGGCCCCCGCCCGGACGCGGCACGAGGTACCAGAGGCCGGCGGCGACCAGGGCCACCGACAGCAGCACGACCATCCAACGTGCAGCTCGACGTGTGCGAGCTGATGCGCGACGACCCATCGGACAGACCCCCTCCCGTGAATGGGCGTCCGGCACCCGGCCACTGACGTACGTGGTGGCCGGGTGCCGTCAGGTCTCAGCGGGAGGCGTTCTCGCGGCGGCGGCGGAGTGCTTCGCCCGCGGCGAGTGCCAGGCCGCCGGCGAGCAGGCTCGACCCGAGGAGGCGGTTGCTCGACGACATCTCGCCCTCACCGCCGGTGTGCGGAGCTCCGACGCCCGGCACCACACCGGTCCCGCCGTTGCCGCTGGCAGGCGTGGTGGCGGGAACGACCGGCGTCGTGCTCGTGCTCTTGGTCGGGACCGGAGCGGTCGTGACGGCCGTCGTCGGGACGGTGGTCGTCGGGACGGTGCTCGTCGGGACGTTCGTGGTGGGCGCCGTGGTCGTCGGGGCCGTGGTCGTCGGCTCGCTCTTCGTCGGCTCGCTCTTGGTCGGCTCCGCCGTGGTGGGCTGCGTGGTGGTGGGCTGCGTGGTGGTCGGTTCGGTGGTCGGCTGGGTCGGCTCGCTCTTCGTCGGCTCCGCCGTGGTGGTGGTCTCCGTGACGGTGGGCTCGGTGGTGGCCGCCGTCGTGGTCGTGCTGCTGGTCGGCTCGGGCGTCTTGCCCGTGCAGACCGCGTCGCCGCTGTCGACGATGACGGCGGCGTCGTCCGAACCTCGGAACTTGCCGCCCTGCAGGCTCGCCTCGTCGACGAGGAGCGGGTTCTTGCCCGGCTTGAGCACCTGGTCGCTCTGCGGGCCGATGTAGGCGCACACCCACACCTGGTGGGCATCGCCCGGGGTGGCCGAGGCGGTCCAGCCTGTCGCGAGCGCCGCAGCCCCCGCGGTCGCGAGCCCTCCAGCGGCGACAAGGGTCAGGACGCGACGCGGAAGTCGCAGGGTTCTCTGATTCATGATGTAGCTGTCCCCTAGAAAGTCGTGGCGGCGCTTCGTTTGTCCCCCCGCGCCTGAAACCCGAACAGGGTCTTTCTATCCCGGTTTAGTAAAGAAACGAGCCATATCGGAGAGAAAGTTAAAGAAATTCCCAAGTGTCCGTAAGCATTTGGCCGCACTTGTCGTAATTGACCGAATCGGTGGGAGACGCCATCCGGGGTTCGCGCCGTCGCCGATCGGTCCACGATGAGGTGTCCACGGCGAGCCGCCTGTCCTCGGCCGAGTTGCGCACGTCCCGAGTGCCCGGGCAGCCCGAGTGCCGGGCCGGCAGCTCACGCCTCGGCCGGAACGGCGAGGACGACGCTGATGTCGTCGTAGTTGCCGGCGGCGGCGTTCCAGCTGCCGCCGCACGTCGCCAGGAGCAGGCGCTCGGGGCCGGCGAAGTCGTAGAGGTGCTGGCTCGCGACGAGCTGCGGGTATGCGCGTGCCGAGCTGATCGTCCGCCACACTCTCGTGATGCGGTACGAGCACGTCGAGCCGTTGTCCTGGCGCAGCTGGATGAGCTGCCCGGTGGCGATCCGGCCGGCGAAGTCCTCCTGGAAGATCGCCGACCCGTCGCGATAGGTGTGACCGTCGATGAGCACCGTCCCGGTGCCGGAGCCGGGACGCGGCCCGGCGGCATACCAGCCTGCCTTGGTGCGGTCGGTCGGCGTGCCGAGCGGCAGCTGCCCGCTGGCGTCACGGCGCCCCTTGGGGTCGAGTCCGATCCGTTCGAAGGGCGCGTCGACCCCCAGGGTCGGGATGCGCAGCCGTGCCGGCGCGCCGACCCGGCACGACCCGCGAGGGCTGGACTGGGCGGTCTGGGATGTCCGCGTCCGCGGCGAGGGGGTGGCGGCAACGGGGCCGGCGCCCGTCGATGCCGGGGTGCTCCACGAGGGGCCGGTGGCGCTCAGCGGCGCGGGTCCGACCTCCGGGTGCGGCAGCAGGAACCACAGGCCGGCTACGACCAGTGCTGCCGACACCCCCACCGTGACCCGGCCTCGCCGCATCCTTCTGCCCTCCAGGTTGCCCGGGCGCCCGGCCACCGGCCACCGCGATGCGCGATGGCCGGGAGCCGTCAGGCGTCAGCGGGTGGCGTTCTCCCGGCGACGACGGATCGCCTCGACCACCGCAAGTGCGAGTCCGCTTGCCAGCAGGCCGGATCCGAGCACCTCGTTCGAGGAGGTGTCGCCCTCTCCGCCGGTGTGTGGCGCGACCACGCCGGGTACCGGCCCCGTCACGCCCCCGACGCCCCCGGCGCCCCCGGCGCCTCCGCCGACGCCACCGGCACCCCCCGCGCCACCGCCCATGCTGCCGCCGGTGCTACCGCCACCTCCGCCCGCAGGCGTGGTGGTGGTGGTGGGCGTCGTCTTCGTCGGCTTCGACGTCGTGGGCGTGGTCGAGCCCTCCGTGGTGACGGCGCCGCACGCCTGTGCTCCAGGACTGCTGCCGCCGATTTGGACGACGACGGACTTGAGCTGGGCGTCCGAGAAGGTGTCGCCGACCTCTGGTGCGGTCGTCCTGCCGGTCAGCGAGTGCCAGTCGACGTAGATCGGGTTCTTGCCTCCCTTGAGCACTTCGCGGACACCTGGCTTCTGGACGTACTTGCACACCCAGACCTGGTGCACCGTGTCGTTGCCCTGGGCCGCGGAGGCGCTCCACCCCGTGGCAAGGGCTGCGGCCCCGCTGAGGGCCAGGCTGCCGGCAGCAACGAGTGTCACAGCCCGGCGTGGGATGTGGATGGTCAACTGCGTCATGTTGTGTTTCCCCCTTTTGTCGTGGTCGGCGCCTGTTTCCCCCGGGCGCCTCGAACCCCGAGTAGTCCGGACATACCCCTCTGAGCACAGGGAATTGCACGTTCTTTGGGACGAGTTCCAACCGAATTCGCTTATGGGGCAAGGGGTTTCGCGGCATAAGACCGCTATGGCCGAATTGCTCCCGGCCGTATGCGGTGGGATGCCGCGAGGTGTGCGCGTTTGCTCCCGGCACACCGAGTTCGCGGCGGTCTCGCCGCAGTTCGCCGCACGTGTGCATGACCGCCGCAAGGAGACGTACGCTCGTGCGGTCGCCCACCACCCCGGGCGGCAGCCGTCAACGACGACACACAGTCAGGACATCATGGCGCTCAGCGTTTTCGACCTCTTCTCCATCGGCATCGGGCCCTCGAGCTCGCACACCGTCGGGCCGATGCGGGCCGCCGTGCTGTTCGCCGAGCGGCTGCGCGAGGACGGCATGCTGCGGCAGGTCGCGCGAGTGCGCTCCGAGCTCTTCGGGTCCCTCGGCGCCACCGGCCACGGACACGGCAGCGACAAGGCCGTCATCCTCGGCCTGACGGGCGAGCGACCCGAGCTGTGCGACCCGCGGGCGGTCGAGAGCCGCCTGGCCCACATCCGCGCCGCCAAGCGGCTGCCGCTCCTCGGGGTGCACGCCATCGACTTCATCGAGGACGAGGACCTCGTGCTGCACCGCCGCAAGACCCTCCCGGTGCACCCGAACGGCATGACCTTCACCGCGCTCGACGCCGACGGCGCCACGATCGCGCAGCGCACCTACTACTCCGTCGGCGGCGGTTTCGTCGTCGGCGGCGACGCCGACGGGGAGACGCGCATCGTCGAGGACTCGACGCCGGTCGCGCACCCGTTCCGCACCGGCGACGAGCTGCTCGCCCACTGCAAGGAGACCGGCAAGTCGATCGCCCGGCTCATGCTCGAGAACGAGCTCTCCTGGCGCACCGAGCAGGAGGTGCGCGACGGGCTCCTCGAGATCTGGCGCGTCATGAAGGAGTGCGTCCGCAACGGCATCGAGACCGAGGGCGTGCTGCCCGGCGGCCTCCGCGTCCGGCGCCGCGCGCCCGAGCTGGCCCGGCGCCTGCGCCTCGAGGGCAGCAGCGACGACCCGCTGCGCGGCATGGACTGGATCACCCTCTACGCGCTCGCCGTCAACGAGGAGAACGCCTCGGGCGGACGCGTCGTCACCGCACCGACCAACGGCGCTGCCGGCATCATCCCCGCCGTGCTCCACTACTACGCCAACTTCGTCAACGGCGCCGACCGCGACGGCATCGTCCGCTTCCTGCTGACCGCCGGCGCGATCGGGGTCATCTACAAGGAGACCGCCTCGATCTCCGGCGCCGAGGTCGGCTGCCAGGGCGAGGTCGGCTCGGCCTGCTCGATGGCGGCCGGCGCCATGGCCGCGGTCATGGGCGGCACCCCCGAGCAGGTCGAGAACGCCGCCGAGATCGGCATGGAGCACAACCTCGGCCTGACCTGCGACCCGGTCGGCGGCCTGGTGCAGATCCCGTGCATCGAGCGCAACGCCATCGCCTCGGTCAAGGCGATCACCGCCGCGCGTACCGCCCTGCGGGGCGACGGCTCGCACGTCGTCAGTCTCGACAAGGTCATCAAGACGATGCGCGAGACCGGCCGCGACATGAAGGTGAAGTACAAGGAGACCGCCCGCGGCGGCCTCGCCGTCAACGTCATCGAGTGCTGAGGTCGGGCAACGGCAGCTCCACCTGGCACTCGTAGTAGCGCATGGCGAGCTGCCGGTGCTCCACGTCGATGGCTCCCTCACCCAGGGCCAGCACGTCATTGAGCCAGAGGTGCGACGGCGCGTCGGTCTGGAAGGTCAGCACGTGGAGACCGCGGCCGTCCGTGAGCGACGACAGCCCGGTCAGTGTGAAGAGCACGGCGCCGTCCGGCACGTGGATGACGCCGCGTGCGTCCGGGGAGGCGTAGCCCGGACGGATGCGCGGGAAGTTCGACCACGTCGCGGTCCCGGACAGCCGGCCCGTCAGCGTCCCGGTGCCCTGCCCGTAGACGCGCCCGTCCCGCCCCGCGGAGGCGGGCACCTCCTCGTACAGCTCGTAGGTCCAGCTCGCGTCGCACAGGTGCTGCAGTCGCATGGGGTCCTCCTCCGAGAGAGGCCGTCTGCTTCGACGGTACGCCGGCTCGACGTGCACCGGGTCGCCTCGGGCCCCTGCCGATGCGACAGACTGGCGCACATGGGTCATCGCTCCGTCGTCGAGCACCGTGCCGCGGTCGAGCGGCTCCTCGGCGACGGGTCGCGCGAGCAGGTGCCCCTCGACCGCCACACCGCCTGGCGCCGTCTGGCCGCCGACCTCGTCGCCGCCGACGACCTCCCGCGCTTCGACAACTCCGCCATGGACGGGTATGCCGTGTGCCCCGGTGCGCCGGACCAGCGCACCTACCTCGTGGTCGGCGACGTGCCGGCCGGCTCGGCTCCGGCCTTCACGCTCGCCCCGGGGCAGGCCGCCCGGGTCATGACCGGCGCCCGGGTGCCCGAGGGCACGGTCGGCGTCGTCCCGGTCGAGCTCACCGACGCGCGGCCGACCGGGCCGGCCCCCGAGTGCGTCACGCTGCGGCAGGACCCGCTGCCCGGGCGGCACGTGCGGTTGCGCGGCGAGGACGTGGCGGCCGGCGCGGTCCTGGCCGCGGCCGGCTCCGAGGTGACGCCGGCCCTGCTGGCCCTGGCCCGCTCCGCCGGTTGCACGACCGCCTCGGTGCACGTGCCCACGAGGGTCGCCGTGGTCGCGACCGGCGCCGAGCTGGCACCGCCTGACGCCGACCCGGGCGCGGGCGGCATCCACGAGTCCAACTCCGACATGGTCGCCGCGCTCGCCGAGGCCGCCGGCTGCGACGTGCGCCGCGTGGCCGTCTGCTCCGACGAGCCCGACGAGCTGCGTGCCCTGCTCGACGAGCTCGACGCCGACCCGCACGTCGACCTCGTGGTCACGACCGGCGGCGTCAGCGCCGGCGCTTACGAGGTGGTCCGCCAGGTGTGCTCGCCCCTGCCGACCTTCGACTTCGTCCACCTGGCCATGCAGCCCGGCGGGCCACAGGGGCTCGGCCGCTACGGCTCCACTCCGGTCGTCTGCCTCCCCGGCACTCCCGTCGGGGCCTTCGTCGCCTTCCACGTGCTGGTGCGCCCGGCCCTCGACCGGCGTCACGGTGCGCCGGCAGCGCCGGCCGGCCGGGCGGCATACGTCGGCAAGACCCGGCACACCCGCCCGGGCCGAGTGCAGTTCGTGACGAGCGTGCTCCACGACGACGGCACCGTGACCTCGCCGGACGCCCGGCACCTCACCGCGCTCGCGGCCGCGAACTGCCTCATCGAGGTGCCCGAGGGCGTCGACGAGCTGGTCGAGGGCGACCTCGTCGTCGTGCACCCGGTGTGAACGAGGCACCTGCGCCGCGCCCCTAGGCTTGGCAGGTGAGCGCGACCCTGGTGGCCAAGGACCTCGCCGGGGGCCACGCCCACCGGACCCTCTTCGAGCACCTCGACCTCACGGTCGCCCCCGGTGACGTCGTGGGCGTCGTCGGCGCCAACGGTGCCGGCAAGTCCACGCTCCTGCGACTGCTCGCCGGGGTCGACCAGCCGCTCGCCGGCACGGTGACCACAGCGCCCACCGACGCGTTCGTCGGGTGGCTGCCCCAGGAGCACGAACGCGTTCCGGGCGAGACCGTCGCCGACCACATCGGCCGCCGCACCGGCGCCACCGCCGCCACCGTCGCGATGGAGCAGGCCGCCGCCGCGCTGGGTGGCGACGACCCCGGGGCCGACGAGACGTATGCCGTCGCCCTCGACCACTGGCTCGCGAGCGGCGCCGCCGACCTCGACGAGCGCATCCCGCCGATGCTCGCCGAGCTCGGCCTCGACGTCGGCCCCGACGCCCTGATGACGTCCCTGTCGGGTGGGCAGGCCGCCCGGGCGGCGCTCGCGGCCCTGCTGCTCAGCCGCTTCGACCTCGTGCTCCTCGACGAGCCGACCAACGACCTCGACCTCGCCGGGCTCGACCGCCTCGAGAGCTTCGTGCACGGCCAGCGCGGCGGCGTGGTGCTCGTCTCGCACGACCGCGAGTTCCTCGCCCGCTGCGTGACTCGCATCGTCGAGCTCGACCTCGCGCAGAACCTCGTCTCCGTCCACGACGGCGGCTACGACTCCTACCTCGAGGAGCGCGAGGTGGCCCGGCGGCACGCGCGCGAGGCGTACGAGGCGTATGCCGGCACGAAGGCCGACCTCGAGGCGCGCGCCCGCACGCAGCGGGAGTGGTCGTCCAAGGGCGTGCGCAACGCGATGAAGAAGAGCCCCGACAACGACAAGATCCGGCGCGCCGCCCAGCAGGACTCGGCCGAGAAGCAGGCGCGCAAGGTCCGGCAGATGGAGTCGCGGATCGCGCGCCTGGACGAGGTGGCGGAGCCGCGCAAGGAGTGGGTGCTGCAGTTCTCCATCGCCGCGGCGCCCCGGTCGAGCTCGGTCGTGGCGACCCTCAACGAGGCTGTCGTGCGCCGCGGCGACTGGGCGCTCGGGCCCGCGTCGCTGCACGTCGAGGCCCGGCGCCGCATCGGCATCACCGGGCCCAACGGCGCCGGCAAGACGACGCTGCTGTCGCTGCTGCTCGGGCGGGTCCAGCCCAGCGCGGGGAGCGCGTCGCTCGGCGCCAGCGTCGCCGTCGGCGAGATCGACCAGGCGCGCACCGGGCTGCGCGACGACCTGACCCTCGGCGACGCCTTCGGGGAGGCGGTCCCGGACCTGGGCCCGGCCGACCGGCGCACCCTGCTCGCCAAGTTCGGGCTCAAGGCCGACCAGGTCGGCAGCACCGTCGCCCGGCTCTCACCCGGCGAGCGCACGCGCGCGGCGATGGCGCTGCTGCAGGCGCGAGGCGTCAACCTGCTCGTGCTCGACGAGCCGACCAACCACCTCGACCTGCCCGCCATCGAGCAGCTCGAGCAGGCGCTCGAGTCCTACGACGGCGCGCTGCTGCTCGTCTCCCACGACCGGCGGCTGCTCGAGAACGTCCGCCTCGACGAGCGCTGGCACGTCGAGGCCGGCCAGGTCACCCGCCTCTAGCACCCGGCGGGACCGTCCACCGGCGCCTCACGCCACGAAGATGCAGAAGGGGTGGCCGGAGGGGTCGGCGAAGACGTAGAGCGGCTCGTCGGGGTCGTCGGTCCGGTCCAGCAGCAGGGCGGCCCCGAGCGCCTCGGCCCGGTCACGCTGCCGCTCGAGGTCGGCGATGCTCGGCACCGTGAGGTCGAGGTGCAGCTGCATGGGGACGTCCGGCTCCGGCCACGTGGTCCGTTCGAGGCGCTCGACCTGCTGGAAGGCCAGCTTGCGGGTGTCGTTCCCGTCGACGAGGACGAGCCAGTCGGCGTCGTCCGGCTCGCCCTCGGCCGGCGGCTCGTCGCCGTGGCGGTACCTCAGGCCCAGCAGCTCTCGGTAGAACTCCGCCAGGCCGCGGACGTCGGTGGTGTCGAGAACGGTGTGCAGCAGGGTGGGGTGGTCGCCCACGGTTGCCCCCGACCTCAGCCGGGGGAGTTCGTCGGGTCGGCCACCCACGGCCCGAGCGGCGGGTCCCAGCGTCGGACGACGCGCCGCAGGATGTGGCCACCGAGCCAGTAGGGGTCCTGGTCGAACGTCGCGGTGACCTCCTCGAGCGACTCGGCCGAGTAGACGATGAGCGCCGCGTTGACCGGCTCCTGGTCGGTCGGCTCGGCCTCGCTCACCTCGTCGATCCCGTCCTGGTACATCCCCGCGACGAGCAGGCCCGGCAGCCCGGTCAGCCACTCCCGGTGCTCGGGCCGGATCGTCAGCATCTCGGTCGCGTCGTCGGGATAGGTGTAGTGGATCGCGAAGATCGCCACGGTGGGCCTCCAGTCACTCGGGTGCGGGTCGGGGGAGCGGCCGGGACGCGACAGAACCGCGACGGTCCGCGACAGTCAGGTGGTCGTGATCCGGTGCGCTCCGGCATACACGTTGAGGCGGGTGCCCCGGACGAAGCCGAGCAGGCTCATCCCGGCGTCCTCCGCGCACTCGACGGCCAGTGACGAGGGTGCGGAGACAGCTGCGAGACAGGGGATCCCGGCCATGATCGCCTTCTGGGTCAGCTCGAACGACGCTCGACCCGAGACGACGAGGACGCAGCCGGCGCCGGGCACCCGGCCGTTCTGCAGCGCCCACCCGACGACCTTGTCGACGGCGTTGTGCCGCCCCACGTCCTCGCGCACGACGAGCAGCTGTCCGTCGGCGGTGGCGAGCGCGGCCGCGTGCAGCCCGCCGGTCTTGTCGAACGACTTCTGCTCGGCGCGGAGGGCCTCGGGCAGCTCGGCCAGGACCTTGGCGGCGAACTCCGTGGCGTCCGAGCGCACGTCGAACGCCGACTGCGCGCGCAGCTGCTCGATGCTCGCCTTGCCGCACACGCCGCACGAGGAGTTGGTGAAGAACGAGCGGGTCGCGGACGCGGCCGGCGCGGCCACCCCGGGAGCGAGGGTCACGTCGATGACGTTGTAGGTGTTCTCGTCGAAGCCGCTCTCACCCGACACGACCGCGCCCTCGCAGTAGCGGGCGAGCGCGATGTCGTCGGCGGAGCGGATCAGCCCCTCGGACATGAGGAAGCCGTGGACCAGCTCGATGTCGTGGCCGGGAGTGCGCATCGTCACCGTGAGCGGCGACCCGTTGACCCGCAGCTCGAGCGGCTCCTCGACGGTCAGGGTGTCCGGGCGGGTGCTGGTCGCGGGCGTCGCGAGATCGATCGTCGTGACCTTGCGCCGCACGGTGACCCGTCCCATGGGGCCAGCCTGCCACGTGACCGTGCCAGACTCCGAGGGTGCCGTCCCCCGAACGTCCCAGCGACCTGCCCGACGCGGGGCGAGCCGACCCCGTCGTCGTCGTGCTGACCGGGGGCGCCTCGCGCCGGATGGGCTCGCACAAGCCGCTGCTCGAGGTGGGCGGCCGGCCCCTCGTCACCCGCGTGCTCGAGGCCGCCGGAGACTGGCCGGCGCTGGTGGTCGGCCCGACGCAGGGCGTCCCGGACGGCACACGCTCCGTGCTCGAGCCCGTGCCCGGTGGCGGTCCGGTGGCCGGGCTCGCGGCCGCGGTCGGGGCGCTGCCCGCCCGGGGACCGGAGGGACCGGACGTGGTCGTCGTCCTCGCCGCCGACCTCCCCTTCGTCACGCACGACCACGTCGCCCGCCTCGTCGCCGCGCTCGACGAGCCCCCGAGGGCGTATGCCGCCCGCACCCGTCCCCAGGATGCCGACCTCGGCGAGCCCGCCGACCTCGCCGTCACGGTGACCGCCGACGGTCGCACCAACTGGCTCTGCGCCGCCTGGCGGCTCACCGCCCTGCGCGCGCGCCTCGACGAGGTCGGCGACGCATACGGCAGGAGCATGCGCGAGCTGTGCTCCGACGTGCCCACGGTCACCGTCGACGACCCCGACGACCTCACGCTCGACGTCGACACCCCTGCCGACCTCGACCGGGCGCGGGGGCGCGCCGAGGGTGGTGCCGAGGGTGGCGCCGGCGGACCGGCGGAGTCTGGGAGCTAGCCCAAGCCGCACTCTCGCGCGGATCGCCTTGCCGCCAAGCGCTACTCAGGAGTTGGCGCGCAATCGGCAAAGACTTCGTATCGCCCGTTGACCGCCCTTCCGGCCTGCTGCCAGCGTCGCGCTCGTCCAGCCAGCTCTCAGAGTCTCGTGAGATGGCGGCACACCTTCGAGGCGGCCCGCGTGCCGCATCCCCCACAAGGAGTCAACAGTGAATCGACTGAAGTCTGGGCTGGCGACCGGAGGGCTGCTGGCCCTCGCCCTCGCCATCTCGCCGGCGATCCCGGCGGGCGCAGCGGCCGGTGCGGGGCGCGACACGGCGCCCGCTCCCGAGTCGCAGAGCCTCAAGGCGACGGAGCAGTCCCGCGCGGCGTCCTCCGCGAGTGCCCTCGGCCTGACCGGCGAGACGCTCACGGTGAAGTCCGTCATCGCGGACCCCGACGGCAGCACGCACGTGCGCTACGAGCGCTCGGTCAACGGCCTGCGCGTCGTCGGCGGCGACTTCATCAGCCACAAGGACGCCTCCGGCACGGTCAGGAGCGTCACGTGGAACATCCGCAAGGACGCCACGCCCGCCTCGTTCACGCCGAGGATCAGCCGCGCTGCCGCGCAGTCCGCGGGCCTCGCCGCCGCGCAGGCGAAGAACGAGAAGGCCTCGGCCGGCGAGCTCGTCGTGTTCCAGTCGGCCACCGGCCCCAAGCTGGCCTACGAGGTCGTCACCGAGGGGATCAAGGCCGACCAGACGCCGACCCGCCTGCACACCATCGTTGACGCCGACACCGGCAAGACCCTCACGAGCTGGGACGACGTCAAGGAGGGCACGGGCAACGGCATCTTCGTCGGCAGCGTCTCCCTCGCGACCTCCGGAAGCTCCGGCGCCTACAAGATGCAGGACACGCACGGGAACTACACGACCGACCTCAACCAGGCCACGTCGGGCAACGGCACGACCTTCACCGACGCCGACGACGTCTGGGGCACCGGCTCGCAGAGCAACCGCCAGTCGGCCGCCGTCGACGCGCACTACGGCGCCGGCAAGACCTACGACTACTACAACACCCAGCTCGGCCGCGCCGGCATCTGGAACAACGGCACCGGCGCCCGCAGCCGCGTCCACTACGGCCAGAGCTACCAGAACGCCTTCTGGGACGGCACGCAGATGACCTACGGCGACGGCGCCAACAACGCCGCCCCGCTCGTCGAGATCGACGTCGCCGGCCACGAGATGAGCCACGGCGTCACCGAGAACACCGCGGGCCTGGCCTACACCGGCGACGCCGGCGGCCTCAACGAGTCCACCTCCGACATCTTCGGCACGGCCGTCGAGTGGTACGCCAACAACCCCAACGACGTGCCCGACTACCTCATCGGCGAGAAGCTCAACCTCAACGGCAACGGCACCCCGCTGCGCTACATGGACAAGCCGAGCAAGGACGGCGCGTCCAAGGACTGCTGGAGCTCGACCCTCGGCAGCCTCGACCCGCACTACTCCTCGGGCCCGCTGAACCACTGGTACTACCTCGCCTCCGAGGGCTCCGGCGCCAAGACGGTCAACGGCGTCAGCTACAACAGCCCCACGTGTGACGGCTCGACCGTGACCGGCATCGGGCACGTCAAGGCCGAGAAGATCTGGTACCGCACGCTCTCGACGTACCTGACCTCCTCGAGCAACTACGCCGCCGCCCGGACCGGCGTCATCAAGGCCGCCAAGGACCTCTACGGCGCCGGCTCGGCCGAGTGCACCGCGGTCGACAAGGCGATGGGCGCCATCTCGGCCCCGGCCAGCACCGAGACGTGCGGTGGCACGACGCCCCCGCCGACCGGCGGCTCGCTGACCAACGGCGGCTTCGAGTCCGGCCAGACCGGCTGGACCGGCACCAACGGCCCGATCACCAACAACACGGGCCGCCCGGCGCACAGCGGCACCTGGAAGCTGTGGCTCGGCGGCAACGGCACCTCGGGCTCGGAGAGCGAGTCGCAGACCTTCGCCGTCCCGTCGACCGCCACCTCGCCGACGCTGACCTACTGGATCCGCATCGACACCGCGGAGACGTCGACCAGCTCGGCCTACGACACCGCCACCGTCCAGATCAACGGCGTCACGAAGCAGAGCTACTCCAACCTGTCCACTCCCAAGGCCACGTGGTCGCAGAAGACCATCGACCTGACCGCCTACAAGGGCACGAACGTCACCCTGAAGTTCGCCGACACCGAGGACTCGTCGCTCCAGACGAGCTTCGTCGTCGACGACGTCTCGACGAACTTCTGAGGCTGACGGGCGCGCTCGCCTGAGACGCACCACACCGAGAGGTCGGTATGCCGCCGGGTCACCCTGGCGGCATACCGACCTCGTGCGTCGTGGGGGGGGTGTCGTGCGTCGTGCGGGTGTCGCGCGCCGCTCAGGGGGCGGGCGCGACCGAGGTCGCCGTCGGGGTCGTGCAGCGCGTCACCGCCGGGACGGAGAGGGTCACGTCGCCGACGAGCGTCCCGACCAGGCCGGAGATCTCGCCCAGTGAGGGGTCGCTGAGGTCGATGGAGCGTGCGCGGTCGTCGGTGACGGAGATGGTGATGGGGTCGCTCTCGGCGACGCCGCCGTCGACCGGCGTGGTCTGCTCGGCCGGAGGGTCGGTGGCCGAGGTGGTGCCCGTCCCGAGGCGGAGGGTCGCCAGGAGCGAGAGCAGCTGGCTCTTCAGGCCGGGCTCCAGCCGGCAGACGCGCCCGTGGACCGAGCGCGTATCGACGCGCACGCGGCCGTTGGCATCGAGCACGACGCTGTCGTCGAAGCCGGCGCTGCCACCCGTGCGGCGCAGCGTCAGCGGGAACTGCGGGCCGTAGGACGCCTCGCTGCCGACGCCGCTACCGGCACCGGAGCGCGGGGGCGGCGACGTGCCCGCCGGCGCCGACCCGGTGGTCCGGCCGGTGTTCGGGTCGAGGGGGGTCGACGACGCACCACCGCCACATCCACCCAGAAGCAGTGCTGCAACGGCCAGGCCCACACCCAGGTCCGCGCGACCCATGCCTCCCATGATGCGGCCTCGGAGGGGGCGGCGCAGGGACGACCCGGCGGTAACGGTCGGGCGAGTCGCGGGGAGTTTCAAGTGGCGGGCCTCGGAGTGCGCGGGAATGCTCGGTATCGGAGGTTTGTCCCGGACTCAGGCCGGACTCTCCACCACCCCAGGACCTCGCAACCGGTGGACCCACACCGGCGCTCAGCATCCTGGAGCCACGACACGAAAGGGACGATCGAGTGATACCCACCTCTCCAGCACGCCGAACACCAGGGAGGCGCAGGGTGCGCCAGTCCCTGGTGACGCTCGGTGCCGTCGCGGCGGTCTCCGCGGGGATGGCCCTGAGCTCGCCGGCGGCGCAGGCTGCGGACCCGTCGGCCGGCACGGCGGGCAGCGCTGCGGGCAGTGACCCGGCCAGCCGTGAGCGCGCCTTCACCGCCGCCTCGGCCGAGTTCGGTGTGCCCCGCACGGTCCTCGAGGCCGTGTCCTACGCGCAGACCCGCTGGGACTTCAACCCCGGCCACAGCAGCTCCGGCGGCTACGGCCCGATGCACCTCGTCGACGCGAACCTCGGTTCGGCCGCCGAGGGCCGTGGCCTCGGTGAGGCCCCCGCTCCAGCCCCCGCACCTGCCGCCGACACCCTCGGCCGGGCCGCGACGCTCACAGGCCTGTCCGAGGACGCCCTGCGCACCGACGAGCTGGCCAACATCCGTGGCGGCGCGGCGCTGCTCGCGGCCACGCAGAAGCGCCTCGGCCTGCCGACCGGCGAGGGTACCGACGCGGGCCAGTGGTACGCCGCCGTGGCCGACGCCTCGGGGTCGGCCGAGCAGGACGTCGCCGTGGCGTTCGCCGACGACACGTACTCCGTCATCCGGGCCGGCGCCTCCCGCACGACCGTCGACGGCAAGCAGGTCTCGCTGCTGCCCTCGGCCGTGACGCCGCAGGCCGCGCAGGTCGACAAGCTGGGCCTGCTCAAGAAGCAGAACCGCGGCGACGTCGACTGCCCGCCCGGGCTCGACTGCGAGTGGGTGCCGGCGCCCTACGCCAAGACCGGCCCGGGAGCCGGTGACTACGGCAACCACGACCTCGCCAACCGCCCGGTGGCGCCGAAGATCACCAACATCGTCATCCACAACACCGAGGCGACCTACGACACGACGCTCAAGCTCGTGTCCGACCCGGACTACCTCGCCTGGAACTACACCCTGCGCAGCTCCGACGGCCACATCGCCCAGCACCTCGACCCCAAGGACGTGGGCTGGCACGCCGGCAACTGGTACATCAACGGCCACTCGATCGGCCTCGAGCACGAGGGCTTCGCCGCGACCGGCGCCCAGTGGTTCAGCGAGCCGATGTACCGCTCGTCGGCGCGCCTGGTGCGCTACCTCGCCGACAAGTACGACATCCCGCTCGACATGCAGCACATCTTCGGCCACGACCAGATCCCCGGCGTGACGCCGGCCAACGTCGCCGGCATGCACTGGGACCCGGGGCCCTACTGGAACTGGGAGCACTACTTCCAGCTCCTCGGCGCACCGCTGCAGGCCCACACCTCCGGCGCCGCCAAGGACCTCGTCCGCATCCTGCCGGGCTTCGAGGACAACCGGCAGACGGTGACCTTCTGCGACGGCAAGACGGCCGACAGCTGCGGCTCGCAGCCGACGAACTTCGTCTACCTGCACACCTCCCCGTCCGAATCGGCCCCGCTCGTGGGCGACATCGGCCGCAAGGCCAACGGCGCCCCGTCGACGACGTCGGTCTCCGACATCGGCGCTCGCGCCCAGGCCGGCCTGACCTTCGCGGTCGCCGACCGCCAGGGTGACTGGACGGCGATCTGGTTCAACGGCGTCAAGGGCTGGTTCCTCAACCCGGCCGCCGACCCGACGGCCGTCCCGGTCAAGGGCTGGTACGTCGTGCCGAAGGCCGGCCTGGCCAAGGCCCCCGTCTACGGCCGCGCCTACCCCGAGGCGTCCGCCTACCCGGCCGGCATCCCGGTCCAGGCGCTCGCCCCGCTGCAGTACACCTTCGCCCCGGGCCAGCGGTATGCCGTCGGCGACCTCACCGTCCCGACCGACTACTACCGGGCCGTGACCTTCTCACCCGACACCCCGAACGACCACGTCGACGTCGTCGGGCAGGACCGCTACTACCAGATCTCGCTCGGCCACCGCTTCGCGTTCGTGCGCGCCGCGGACGTCGACGTCGTCCCGGCCCAGTAGCTCCACCCGTCGAGAGGCCCCGTTAGGCACCTCCTCGCACGCAGCAAAGTGCCCACTCGACGGGACCCCGTCGAGTGGGCACTTTCGCGCGTTTGTCCACAGGCCCCTACGTCGAGTGGGCACTTCGTCGCCGTTGCACCTGTGCACAAGTGGTGTCGAAGTGCCCACTCGACGGGTAGGAGGAAGGGCCGTGGGAGGGGCGGGTCAGCCGGGGTTGTAGGCCTTGAGGAAGCTGACGATGAAGGGCGCGGAGCCGGTGACGCCGTTGTCGCCCACCTCGTTGTAGGCGGCGATGGCGATGTCGCCGCGGCCGGCCACCATCCACGTGTGCGTGTCGGGCGGGTTCTTCGTGCCGAACTCGGCGGTACCGGTCTTGGCGTACTGCACGCCGAGCGGGGCCAGCACCTTGCCCGACCCCTCCTTGACGACCGCGCTCATCTCCTGGCGCAGGACCTCTGCCTCGGCCGGGTCGAGCGGCTTCGCGGGCGGGGGCAGCGCCGGGGCGCCCTCCACCAGCACGGGCCGCACCGTCTGGCCCTTCATCACCGAGGCGACGACCAGGGCCATCGTCAGTGGTGAGGCCTCGACCCGTCCTTGGCCGATGAACGAGGCGGCGTGCTCCACCTCGTTGTCGGTCGCGGGCACCGACCCGAGGAAGCCGGTGAACGGCAGGTCGAGCTTCTCGCCCATGCCGAGCGACTGCGCCGCCTGCGCGAGGTCGTCCTGGCTCACCTTGGCGTGCTGGCTGATGAAGGCGGTGTTGCACGAGAACGCGAGCGCCGTCTGCATCGGGATGTCGCCGAGCTTGTCCTGGGGGTAGCCGGTGTAGTTGCCGAACTGGCGCCCGTCGACCGTGAGGGTGTCGGTGCAGGGCAGCTTCGTGGCCGCCGTCGCGCCCTTGCGCACGAGGGCGAGCGAGCTGGCGATCTTGAAGGTCGACCCGGGCGCCTCCTTCCCCGCCAGCGCGAGCGGGGCACCGGCGGCACCGGGCCCGACGGCCGCGGCGAGCACCTCACCGGTCGACACGCGTACGGCAACGAGGGCGGTGGGGCGCGCCGTCTGGCCGGCCAGGGCCGCCTCGGCGGCGCTCTGCGCCTTCTGGTCGAGGCTGAGCCTGAGCGGCTCGCCCTCCTTGGACAGCTCGGCGAAGAGCTCGCGCTTGTCGAGGACGCTGCCGTCGGCGCCGCGCTTGACCGCCAGCACGGCGAGGCCGGGCGTGCCGCGCAGCTGCGCGTCGTAGCGGTACTGCAGCCCGCTGACCCCCACCATGTCGCCGGCCTCGAGGGTCCCCTTCGACTTGGCGACCTGCTCGGCCGTGGCCTCGCCGACGCTCCCGAGGATCGGTGCGGCCCAGGTGCGGCTCGGGCCGAGGACCTGCATCGTGGGGACGGTCAGGGCCCCCTTGATCTTCTGGATGGCCGGTCCGTTCTTCGTCAGCAGGGGGTCCGTCGCCCGCTCGGTCAGGCCCTGCACGAAGGCCTTGGCCCCGGCGGCACCGACCTTCGCGGCGAACCGGCCGGCGTCGATGCCGAGCAGCTCGGCCAGCGTCCGCGCCGAGGCGGTCGCCTGCGCCCCGGAGACCTTGGTCTTGTCGATGCCGACGACGGCGACCTCGCGCTCGGTCATGATCTTCCCGCCCGCCGAGTCGACGATGTCGGCCCGACGCGGCCACTTGCGGGTGATGGAGAGGCTCTCGTCCGGGGCGAGGTCGGGCGCCACCACGTCGGGGCTCCACCTCACCTTCCACCGGTCGTCGACGAGGGCCATGTCGACCTTCGTCTCGTAGGTCCAGTCGGTGGGCGACGCCGAGACGTCCCAGCGGGTTGAGAGCGTCGCGGTGGCGTGGTCGGACCCCTCGTTGTGGCTGAGCTTGCTGAGCGACACCTGCGGGCGCAGGGTGCCCAGGCCCTTGTACGCCTTCGCGACGAACGCGGTCGCCTTCGCCGGCGTCGTGTTCGCGAACTCCACGGCGCCGAGGTTGCCCGTCGAGAGGCCGCCGGCCAGGGCGCGGGCGGCGTCACCCGGCTCGGGCGGCGAGGAGAAGAGCGAACAGCCGGCGCTGGAGGTGCCGACGACGAGAGCCGCCAGCGCGACGGCGACGACAGGTTTGACCCGAGATGCCCTGAGCATGGGCACCACGGTAGTGCCGGCCCGGGACAGCCCTCGGAGGCCCAGCCCCGAAGCGCAGTACCGGACGCTCAGGATGCGGTCAGCCTGCGAAGACTCAGCGCTCGGGCCGCCAGAGCTGGACCGAGGCGACCGGCTCGAACCCGGCGGCCATGAAGGCGCGCAGCGCGCGGGCGTTGCCGGGAGCACATGCGGCCACGACCACCTCGTCCTCGGGGACCAGGGTCAGCGCGTCGCGCACGACCTGCGCCCCCACGTGGTCCTTGGCCGGGTCGGTCTCGAGCCCCACCTCGAGCAGCCCACCCAGCCCCGTCGAGAGGGTCACGAGGGTGTGGTCGTCGGGGGCGGCATACCCGTACGTCGCGACGTCGCTGCGCACCGACGTCGCGTGCTGGGCGCGCGGGTGGTTGCGCAGGTCGCTGCGCGGCACGAGGGCCGGCTCGCCGCCCGCCCCCCGCGCGACGAGGACGATGTCCAGCGCGTCGATCCAGCCGCTGCCCGCGAGCCGGGAGACCAGGCGCGGGTTGCTGGCGCCCCCGAAGCCGTCGGGGCCGAGGCCGCTCAGGGTGCCGTCGGAGATCTCGTCGTCGACGGCCAGGTACGCGTGACCGGTGAAGGCGACGACGCCCTCGACGCCGGAGCGCCACGGCTCCACGCGTCGCCACCCGCCGTCGACGGCGGGGAAGTCGCCGTCGACGGCCCTGCTGAGTACTTCGCCGATGGGGTGCACGTCGCCCATCAAACCCGGCACGGCGCCGGCGCGCCCGATGGGGTCCATCTGGTGGTACCTGCTGGTAACCGTCCGTACGTCCCGGTTGACGGTGGGCGCAGGTAGGTTGAGGCCATGTCACGACCGCACGCGGCCGCCATCGTCGAGGACGCCGTCCACGAGCAGGTCGAACGCGTGCTGCGCAGCCGCGGCTGGGGCAACCGCGTCATCACCCACGTCGGCTACGGCTCGTCCTCCTTCGTGCGCGTGTTCGCGCGAGTCGTCCTGGGCCGCAAGGGCCGCGAGCAGACCGAGGGCCCCGAGGCCCGGCAGGACGCGACCGGTGCCCTGAGCCCCGCGCACTACGACCGCGGCTGGCGCGCCTTCATCACCTCGCCCGCCACCGGCGTACCCGTCAAGGTGACGGTGGGCGAGCGCGAGGTCTACGGCCGGTCCGACCGTGGCGGCCACGTCGACATCGTCGCCCGCGACCACGGTCTCCAGCCCGGCTGGCAGCAGGTCGTCGTCGAGGTGCAGGGCACCGACCCGGTCGCGGCCGACGTCTTCATCGTCGCCGACGACGTGACCTTCGGGATCGTCAGCGACATCGACGACACCGTCATCACGACGATGCTGCCGCGCCCGATGATCGCGGCCTTCAACACCTTCGTGCGCAAGGGCAAGGCGCGCCACGCGGTCTGGGGCATGGCCCCGATGTACCGCCGCCTGCTCGCGGCGCACCCCGGTGCCCCGATCGTCTACGTCTCGACCGGCGCGTGGAACACCGCCGCGACCCTCAACCGGTTCCTCGTCGAGAACGGCTTCCCGCTCGGGCCGCTCATGCTCACCGACTGGGGCCCGACCAACACCGGCTGGTTCCGCAGCGGCCAGGCGCACAAGCGCACGAGCCTCGACCGGCTCGCCCGTGACTTCCCCGACATCAAGTGGCTGCTCGTCGGCGACGACGGCCAGCACGACCCGCAGCTCTACGCCGACTTCGCCGAGGCGCGCCCCGAGCGCGTCGACGCCATCTGCATCCGGCACCTGTCGGCCAAGGAGCAGGTGCTCGCCAACCCGATCAAGATCGACTCGCCCACCCGCCCGTGGGTCTCGCGGTCGGTGCCGACCTTCTCGGCGGTCGACGGGCACGGCCTCCTGCGAGTCCTCGACTCCGTGGGCAAGGTCGGCGAGCCCGTCGCCTCCGACGAGCAGCCCTCGCGGCCGGGCCGTTCGGTCCGTGCTTCCGGAGCTGCCGGGTGACCGCCGGATGACAGACTGGGCCCATGCCTGAGCTGCCGGAGGTGCAGGCGCTCGTCGACTTCCTCGCCGAGCGGACGCAAGGACTTGCCATCACGGCGGTCGAGCTCGCGTCGTTCAGCGTGCTCAAGACCTTCAACCCGCCGCCGCAGGCGCTCGAGGGAGCCCCGATCGACGGCGTCCACCGCCACGGCAAGTTCCTCGACATCGACGCCGACGGCACGCACCTCGTCTTCCACCTCGCCCGCGCCGGCTGGCTGCGCTGGTCCGACCAGCTGCCCACCACCGTCGTGCGCCCCGGCAAGTCGACGATCGCCCTGCGCGTACGCCTGTCCGACGGCTCCGGCTTCGACCTGACCGAGGCGGGCACGAAGAAGTCGCTGGCCGCCTACATCGTCAAGGACCCGGCCGAGGTGCCCGGCATCGCCCGGCTCGGGCCCGACCCGATGGCCGACGACTTCACGCTCGAACGGTTCCGCTCGATGCTCGAGGGGCGCCGCACCCAGATCAAGGGCCTGCTGCGCGACCAGGAGTTCATCGCCGGCGTCGGCAACGCCTACTCCGACGAGATCCTGCACGTCGCCAAGCTCAGTCCCTTCGCGATCGCCGGGTCGCTCGCCCCCGAGGTCGTCGACCGGTTGTATGCCGCCCTGCGCGACACGTTGAAGAGCGCGGTCTCGACGGCGTCGGGCAAGCCGGCCAAGGAGCTGAAGGACGCCAAGCGCGCAGGCATGCGGGTCCACGCGCGCACCGGCGAGGCGTGCCCGGTGTGCGGCGACATCGTGCGTGAGGTGTCCTTCGCCGACACCTCCCTGCAGTACTGCGCGACCTGCCAGACCGGCGGCAAGCCGCTCGCCGACCGGCGCCTGTCGCGGCTGCTCAAGTAGGCCCGCGTCACGCAGGCGCACGCAGGAAGGGCGCGCCGGGTGACCCGGCGCGCCCTTCCCGTGCGGCTCAGTGGTGCTTGCGGGTGACCGAGACGACGGTGCCGCGCGTCTCGTCGAGGATCACCTGCGGTGCGGGCGAGGCGTCGAACGAGAAGAGGCCACGCATCGAACCGGCCCAGGCGTCGGCCGAGCCGTCACCGATGCGGCCGACGCCCCAGTTGTCCTCGATGAGGCGCAGGATCGAGGCCTGGTCGGTCTGGTGGTGGTCGACGAAGTTCGCCTTGGAGAAGGGCGAGATGACCACGAGCGGCTGGCGCGGGCCGGGGCCGCAGCGGTCCTGGTAGCCCTGCGCGATCGGCACGCCGGAGGCGGCGGCCCGCGTGCAGAACGCGGCGTCGTCCGTGGTGTCGGAGGCGTTCTTCACCTGGGCGGCGACGTGGTCGTACCAGCCGTCCGAGTCGTCGTAGGCCAGGACGATCGCGGTGTCCTTCCAGTTCTTCGACTTCTGGATGGCGTTGACCTCCTTGACGACGAAGTGCTGCTCGTCGAGGGGGTCGGAGTAGCCGGCGTGGCCGTCCTGGTAGTTCGGGGCCTTGAGGAAGCTGACGGCCGGCAGGTTGTCGGTGCCGACGACCTGGTCGAACGCCGTCATGTCGTACTGGTGGTTGGCCTGGCCGTCGTGGCCGATCTCCGCAGCGCTCGCCGGGGGCAGGTGGTGCGGGTTGGCCGTCGACGCGTAGTACTGGAACGGCTCGTGGTGCGGGTTGTAGTCGGTCGAGCTCACGCCGGCGACGTTGGTGTGCGTGGTGAGGCACGCTGCGGGGGCGCCACCGGCTGCCGGGGTGGTCGGCGTGAAGCCGCCCTGGAACCAGCCCCACGACACCTTCTTGGCGTTCAGCAGGTCGCCGACGTTGCGACCGGTCATCGCCGCGAGCGTGTAGCTCCTCGCGTGGCTGTTGTTGGAGCAGTCGTCGTAGACGGGGTCGGGGTCACCGGTCATGGTGCCCACGCCGTTCGCGTCGGGGAAGCGCACCGTGTAGTCGCCGGTGGCGGGGGTCGTCGCCGGGGTGCCGTCGGCGTTGAACTCCTTGACGCCGTGGGTGTTCCCGGAGACGAGGTTGATCGCGCCCGGGCTCGACGGGCCGAAGGTCGTGCTGAAGGCGTGGTCGCTCATCGCGTAGTGCTGGGCGTAGTTCCACATGGCCGTGACCGTGTTGCCGTCGTAGTAGTCCATCGTCAGGCCCTCGCGCCCGAAGGTGGGCGCGGCGCACGCGTCCTTGCTCGTGAACTCCACGAACTTGTCCATCGCGCCGGCGTCGTAGGCCTTCTGCTCGTTGGTGTACGTGTGGTCCTGGTCGCAGGTGACGGCCTGGCCGGGCGTGAGGCGCTGCGGCTGGACGGAGTTGGGGTTGTTCGGAGCGAGCAGTCGGTCGTGGGCGAGCGTCGCGATGCCGCCGGGCGTGCCGGGCGCCGCGCGGAACGTCGGGGCGGGCGTGGCCGAGCCCTGCTGGGTCTCACCGGGCAGGTTCGCCGCCTTGGGGTAGGTGGCGAAGTAGTGGTCGAACGACACGTTCTCGCCGAAGATGACGACGACGTGCTTGATGGGCGTCGTGGTGGTGGACGACGCCGACGCGCGTGCCGGGGCCGGCTGGGCACTGACGGCGCCGGCGGCGGCCACGGCCGGCACGACGAGCGCGGCAGCGCCGACGCCGGCGAGCGCGAGGCGGACGGAGCGTTTCATGGGATCTCCTCTGGGCGGCTGGTTCGGCCGGGCGGGGCTGGGCGCGCCGCCTGCAGGGCCGGGGTGACCGTACGCCCGCGCGAGGCCTCGTGAGCCCCTACGGAGCAGCCCTTTAAGCACTGTTTGCCGAAGATGTGCCGTGGCGTCGCCGTTCACCCAGCCCACGTCGGGGCGGCACGCAGGTTGTGTCCAGACAAGGACTTTCCGGCCGGGGTGCAACGGTCGGGCCCCCGTGGTTGTCTTCACCGTCATGGAGCCCCACACCCGACCCACCCGACACGGCCTCGCGCGCGGGGCCCGGCCGCTGGCCAGCCTCGCGCTCGGAGCCGTCCTCGCCACGAGCGCGTGCGGTCAGGCGAGCTCGTCGTCGCGCAGCACGACGCCGGCGCCGGGCGCCGCGTCGTCGACCGGGTCGGCCCCCACGCGGACCGCTGTCGTCGGCGGCCTGCGCCTCGAGGCCACGATGTCCCACGAGGGCCAGGTGCAGGGCGGCGGCACGGCGTCCGGCACAGCGTCCGGCACAGCGTCCGGCACGTCGGCCGGCATGTCCGTGCGGCCCGGACTCGTCGTCGACTACCGGCTGACCAACACCGGCTCCACACCCGTCCTGGCCTACGACGTCGTGCCGCAGGACCTCGGCAGCGCCACCCTGCCCGCGGGCGTCGACCTGCAGCACGCCTGGGTCTACGAGCAGTCGGGGGTGCTGCGCCTCAGCAAGCAGGGGTTCGCCACCGCGCCGAACGTCCGCTTCATGGCCGCTCCCGTCATCGGTGCGCACACCGTCGCCCCCGGCGTGTCCCTCACCGGCAGGGCGTATGCCGTGTGGCCGCCAACGCTCGACGTGCCGGGCGAGTCCTTCTCGGCTCCACGGCAGCCCGTCGACCCGGCCGTGGCGACGTGGCAGTTCTGCCTCCAGGCGGACGGGCGGACGGCGCCGGGCCGCCCCTCGGCCGTGAAGGGGGTCGTCCAGGTGCCGGTGGCCGCACCGCAGGGCGACGAGCTGGTGTGCACCCCGCCGGCGGCGATCCCGGCTCCCTGAGCCGGAGCCGATGGGTCGCTCAGCGCATGGACAGGGCCATGCCGACGACGATGAAGAGGCCGAAGGCGAGGACCGGCACGACGGGCCACACCAGGGCGGCGAGCAGGCACCAGTTCCGGGCCGACCGAGAGGCACGGTGGGCGGCGTCGACGCGGCCCAGGGCCCAAAGGCTGTTGACCGACACCGCCTTGACGAGGGCCACGATGCCGAAGGGCATGAAGCACACGATGGTGCACAGGATCGCGGCGCCCAGGTGGTTCGCCGGGGGTGGCGCGAAGCCCAACGGGTCGGGCTGCGCTCGCCCAGCCGAGCGGGCGGCATACGTCCGCGGTGTCGGCGCGGGGATCGCGGTCGGACGGGTGGTCGGCGGCGGCAGCGACGCCTGCGGGAGCCGCGGCGCGCTCTTCGTCGGCCCGGGAGGCGCTGTCGCCACCGGCGGCACCGGCGGCACGGCCGACTCTGGCTCGGGCTGTCCCGGCTCCTGCGGGAGCGGAGACGTCGGTGGGTCGAGCTGCGGCAACCACGCCGACCAGGTGTCGTGCGTGGGGTCGGGCTGACCCGCCTCGCGGTCGCGCTGCCTGTCGTCCATGGCGGTCAGAGGATGGTCGGGTCGCCGTCGCCCGCGAGCTGCTTGCCGGTGCGGTGCCACTCGAGCATGCCGCCCTCGACGTTGACGACGTCGTAGCCCTGCTGCGCGAGCCACTGGACGGCACGGGCCGACCGGCCGCCCGAACGGCACACGATGGCCACGGCGTCGTCGGTCTCGGGCAGCTCCCCTATGCGGCTCGGCAGCTCGCCGAGGGGGATGTGGATGGCGCCGGGCGCGTGGCCGGCCTCCCACTCGTGCGGCTCGCGGACGTCGACGAGCACGGCGTCGTCAGGCAGCTGGGTCACGGTCGTCGTGGGGATCGCGCTCATACCCCCATCCTGACACGCGCGCACCCGCCAACCCGTGGCGTCGAGGGGAGCTCCCGGCGCCCGGTGGCGGGCGGTGCGGCCACTATCGTGAGGAAGGTGAAGATCCTGTCGATCCAGTCCCACGTCGCCTACGGCCACGCCGGCAACTCCGCGGCGGTCTTCCCCCTGCAGCGGCTCGGCCACGAGGTCTACCCCGTCCTCACGGTCACCTTCTCCAACCACACCGGCTACGGCTCCACGCGCGGGCCGCTCATCGCGCCGGCCGACGTCGCCGCCGTCATCGACGGGGTCGAGGAGCGCGGCGCGTTCCCGACGATCGATGCCGTGCTCTCCGGCTACCAGGGTGCCGAGGCCGTCGGCGAGGTCGTCCTCGATGCCGTCGCCCGCGTCAAGGACGTCAACCGCGCCGCCGTCTACTGCTGCGACCCCGTCATGGGCGACGTCGGTCGCGGGTTCTTCGTGCGCGACGGCATCCCCGAGTACATGCGCGACCACGTCGTTCCCAAGGCCGACATCGTCACGCCGAACCAGTTCGAGCTCGAGTTCCTCGTCGGGCGCGAGGTGACGACGCAGGCCGACCTCGTGGCTGCCGCGCGCGAGCTCATCGCGCGGGGCCCGTCGGTCGTGCTCGTGACGAGCGCCGTCACCTCCGACACCCCGGACGGGGCGATCCAGATGGCGTGCGTCACCGCCGACGACGCGTGGGTCGTCACGACGCCGATGCTGCCGATGACCGTCCGTGGCGGCGGTGACGTGACGGCCGCCCTCTTCCTCGCGCACCACCTGACCGACGGCCCGGAGGTCGCCCTGCGCCGCACGGCGGCGACCATGTATGCCGTCCTGGAGCGCACGCACGCCAAGGGGTCGGAGGAGATGCTGCTCGTGGCCGAGCAGGACGCCATCGCCAACCCCGACGAGAAGTTCGAGATCGCCGCGATCTCTTGACCGGCGTACCCCCCGGGGCGTTATAGTCGCTGCGCGCCGTTCCGCATGACCACCCCTGACCGTGCGGAACGGCGCTTTTTCATGCCAGGTTTCGATGGAATCCGGATCCAGCGACTGCACATCCCCGTGCAACCGGATCGCAAGGGTGCTCCCTCGGCACACCGCGACGCGCCGATCGCGGCTTATCGCGACGTCTCGGGTTTGCGGTAGACAGGCGTATAGCCTCCGATCGTGGACCCGATCACCAACCCGTACGCCCCCGGGGCCGGTCAGCGCCCGCCCGAGCTGGCTGGTCGTGACGAGCAGCTGCGCACCTTCGACGTCGTGCTCGAGCGGATCGCGCGCGGTCGCTCGGAGCGGTCCATCGTCCTGACCGGACTGCGCGGTGTCGGCAAGACCGTCCTGCTCAACGCCCTGCGCAGCTCGGCGGTGCGGGCCGACTGGGGCACCGGCAAGTTCGAGGCCCGGCCGGACCAGCGGCTGCGCCGCCCGCTCGCGGCGGCCGCCCACCAGGCGGTGCGCGAGCTCGGCCACCCGCGCAGCGACGAGGTCGACCAGGTGCTCGGCATCATCAAGGCGTTCGTGCTGCGCGACGCGCCCACCGGCGCCAAGCTGCGCGACCGGTGGCAGCCCGGCATCGACGTCCCGGCCTCGACCGGCCGCGCCGACTCCGGTGACATCGAGATCGACCTCGTCGAGCTCTTCACCGACATCGGGGGACTCGCCGCCGACGTCGGCAAGGGAGTCGCCTTCTTCATCGACGAGATGCAGGACCTCGACCCCGACGACGTCTCGGCCCTGTGCGCGGCCTGCCACGAGATCTCGCAGTCGGGCCTGCCCGTGATCGTCGTCGGCGCCGGCCTGCCGCACCTGCCCGCGGTCCTCTCCGCCTCGAAGTCCTACTCGGAGAGGCTCTTCCGCTACTCACGCATCGACCGCCTGCCGCGCGACTCCGCCGACCGGGCCCTCGTCGGCCCGGCCGCCGAGGAGGGGTGCGAGTTCACCCCCGAGGCCCTCGACGAGATGTATGCCGTCACCGCCGGCTACCCCTACTTCATCCAGGCCTACGGCAAGGTCGTCTGGGACGTCGCGCCGACCTCGCCCATCACCGCCGAGGACATCCGGGTGGCCGTGCCCGAGGCCGAGGCCGAGCTCGCCGTGGGCTTCTTCGGCTCGCGGTTCGAGCGGGCGACCCCGGCCGAGCGCGAGTACCTCCGCGCCATGGCGGACGCTGCGCTCGTCGGCGCGTCCGAGAAGGAGGGCGCAGGAGAGGGCGACGCTGCAGCGGAGGGCGAGGCGGCGGCATACGTCCGCGACGGGGTCACCGAGCGCGAGGCGGTGCCGACCTCCGCCGTAGCCGACGTGCTCGGCCGCAAGCCGCAGTCGCTGTCGCCCGCCCGCGACGCCCTGATCAAGAAGGGCCTGATCTACTCCGGGGAGCGCGGCCTGATCGCCTTCACGGTGCCCCACTTCGGCCGCTACCTGCGCACCCAGTCCTGAGGAGAACCATGAAGATGAAGCTCGAGCTGGTCCCGTTGCCCGTCTCGGACGTCGAGCGGGCCATCGACTTCTATGCGAACAAGCTGGGGTTCACCAAGGACGTCGACGTGCAGCCCGCCGAGGGGGTCCGCGTCGTCCAGCTGACGCCCGAGGGCTCCGGCTGCTCCGTCGGCTTCGGAACGGGCCTGGACGTCTACCGCGGAGAGCCGGGCAGCATCAGGGGGCTGCACCTCGTCGTCGAGGACATCGACGCGACCCGTGACGAGCTGGTCCGGGCGGGCGTGGACGTAGGCGAGGTCCACGACTTCGGTGGCGGCGTGCGCGGTGCGAGCTTCTCGGACCCGGACGGCAACACCTTCGAGCTGCAGGAGATGGCCTGGCGCACGGGGCCGCAGTACTGAGCGGCCCGCACCCTCGGCCCCTCGACAGGCGGCCGGCCGGCGGGTCGACGCCGGCTCCCACCTCATCCCTCACCCAGAAGGCAGGCACCATGCGAGCCCTCCACGCGGCCGCCCTCGCGGCCGTCGTCACGACCCTCGCCGGTGGCTGTGGGCTCCCGCTGGCATCGCCCGGTGCGGGCGCGAGCCACGGTGCCACGCGGGTCGAGCCCAGCGCCGGGAGCGGCGCCACGACATCGAGCCCCGCTGCGTCGCAGGCGTCCTGGCGCCTCGCCCCGGCTGACGTGCGCGCAGCCTCGCTCGCTCTCGGTCGGCTGCAAGTCAAAGGCCGTGCGCCCATGACGGGCTACGACCGCAGCGCGTTCGGGGCGCCCTGGACCGACGACGTCGACGTCGCCGGCGGCCACAACGGCTGCGACACCCGCAACGACGTGCTGCGGCGCGACCTCACCGGCACGCGACTCAAGACCGGGACCCACGGCTGCGTGGTCCTCGCCGGGATCCTCGCCGACCCCTACACCGGCCGCACGCTCGACTTCGTGCGCGGCAGGTCCAGCTCCGCCCAGGTCCAGATCGACCACGTGGTCGCCCTCGGGGATGCCTGGGTCACCGGGGCCCAGCAGCTGTCAGCGAGCCGGCGCGTGGCGCTCGCCAACGATCCGCTGGAGCTGCTGGCCGTGGACGGGCGCACCAACAGCGCCAAGCGCGACGCCGACGCGGCGAGCTGGCTGCCGCCGAACAAGGCCTTCCGGTGCGCGTACGTCGCCCGCCAGGTCGCGGTGAAGGCGCGCTACCACCTGTGGGTGACGGCTGCCGAGAAGGCGAGCATCGGGCGCGTGCTCGCCACCTGCGGCTAGGGGTGCGCCGACGCAAGAGCCCACGTCCCAAGCCACCATTCGGCGCTGCCACCCGCCATTGTCGACGGCATACAGATCACCCGAGCCGAAGGACGCCCATGCCGCAGTACGCCGTCATGTTCCCCGCCGACAACGAGGCGGAGTGGGGGGCCGCCTCCGAGGCTGAACGCCAGGTCACCTTCGACACCGACTACGAGTTCGGGCAGCGGCTCGCCGCCCGCGGCGGCGCCGTCACCGGGGGCGCGGGGCTGCAGGACAGCAGGCACGCCCGCACCCTCACGCGCGGCCCGAGGTCCGAGGCCGTCGTCGCCGACGGCCCGTGGCGGGAGGGTGACGAGCAGCTGACCGGCTTCTTCCTCGTCACCTGCGACGACTACGAGGCGCTCGTCGAGGCGGCAGAGGTGCTCGTCCGGGTCCACCCGGTCGTCGAGATCCGGCCGGTGACCGAGTTCTGAGGCAAGGCGGAAGGGCCGGTCCCCACGCGACTGCCAAGCCGTGAGGGAGGGATTGGTGTGGCAGTCGGCCCCGGCCCTTCCGGCTTCAGACTACGGGACCGAGCGTGCCGCCCGAGGTGACTTCGCAGACCTCGACCGAGCTCGTTGGGCCGCCATGTGCTCGTCGAACTCGCGCCGCCACTCGGGGCTGACGGCGATGCCGTCCGTGACGGCGACCTCGGTGGACAGCTCGACCGGGAAGCCGTACGTGTCGTAGAGGACGAAGAGGTCCGCGCCGGTCACCACCGTCCCGCGGTGGCCCTCCAGCCGCTCGAGGCCTCGGCGCAGCGTCCGGCGGAAGACGTCCTCCTCGCGGGACAGGACCTCGACGACGCGGTCGGCAGCCGCTGCCACCTCCGGGTAGGCGCGCGCGTAGACGCCGGCCACGGTCGGGACGACGTGCGGGAAGAAGTTGTCCTCGATGCCCAGGTCGACGGCGAAGCGCACGGCCCGCCGGACCAGGCGCCGCAGGACGTAGCCCTGCGTCTTGTTGCTCGGCCGCACCCCGTCGACGGCCAGGAACGTCGCCCCGCGCAGGTGGTCGGCGATGACGCGCATCGCGAGCCGCTCCCGCTCGTAGGTGCGGCCCGACAGCTCCTGCAGCCGCTCGACCACCGGCCACAGCAGGCTGATGCGGAACACGTCGGAGGTGTCGAGCGCTGCGGCGGCGATCCGCTCGAGGCCACCGCCGTAGTCGACGTTGCGGCGCGGCAGCGGCTCGAACCCCGTCTCGGTGCGGCGGTACTCCATGAACACCGAGTTGCCCAGCTCGATGAAGCGGCCGCAGTCGCAGTTCTGGTGGCAGTGGGCGCCGTACGCCGGGTCGTGCTCCACGTGCGGGAAGAGGTAGAAGACCTCCGTGTCCGGACCGCCCGGCTCGCCGACCGGCATACGCTCGGCCGTGCCCTCCCGGCACCACCAGTTCTTGTTGCCGTAGAAGGCGATTCGCGCGCCGCCGGTGCCCACCTCGGAGGCGCGCTCCTCACTGCCCAGCTCGACCTGGTCGGCGTGGATCCCCGCCTCGTCGAAGAGCCGCGTCCAGATCCGCGCCGACTCCTCGTCCTTGGGTATGCCGTGTGCCTCGTCCCCGATGAAGCACGACACGTAGAGCCGGGCCGGGTCCAGACCGACCGTCTCGGTGAGGAAGGCCCAGAACTGCGGCAGCTGCTCGTCCTTGAAGTAGTCGCCGAGGCTCCAGCTGCCGAGCATCTCGAAGAAGGTCGTGTGCCGGTTGTCGCCGACCTCCTCGATGTCCTGGACGCGCAGGCAGGTCTGGCTGTCGACGAGCCGGCGCCCGGCGGGGTGGTCCTCGCCGAGGAGGTAGGGCAGCAGCGGCTGCATCCCGCTGCCGGTGAAGAGGGTGGTCGGGTCGTCGTCCGGGACGAGCGAGGCGCGCGGGATGACGGTGTGGCCGCGGGCGGCCATGTGGTCCAGGAACGCGCTTCGGATCTCGTCGGCATCCATGACTCGATTCGACACCCGGAGGGGTCCGTCCACCAGCGGGTTTCGTGGCAGACGGTGCGGGGAGGCATGCTCGTCGCATGCGCCCGCTCGCCGCCCTCGTCCTCGCAGCGGCGTTCCTCGTCCTCCACGCCCGGGCCGTACGCGTGGAGCCGAGGCGGTGGCGCGTGGGGGTCCTCCTCCTCGGCGCGCTCTGGGCGCTCGTGGTGGCCGTCGGGTCCGCGCTCGGGGGCTGGGCCGGCGTGCAGCTCGACCGCGGGGCGCTCGTGCTGGCGCTGCCGTGGCTCGGGGCCGCGGTGCTCGGCCTGCTGCTCCTCGGTTTCGGCAGCCAGGTCGTCCGACCCGCGACCCGCGGCCGGCTCGCCCTCGTGGCGCTCGCCGCGGGGCTCGTCGTGCTGGCCGCGACGGCGGCCGGAATCGCGCTCTACCTGTCCGGCTCGACCGCGTCGGCGCCGGCGCTGGCGGGCGCCGTCGTCCTGCTGCTCCCGTGCTACGCCGGCCTCGCACTGCTGTCGTACGTCCTCTACTGCCTCACCTACCTCCGGCACCGTCCCCGACCGGGCCCGACGGCGATCGTCGTGCTCGGCTCGGGGCTCGTCGACGGCACCGTGCCGCGCCTGCTCGCGCACCGGCTCGACGCCGCCTTGGCTGCGTGGCGCGACGAGCGCGACGCGTACGAGCACGGCCGCGACCCGCTCGTCGTCCCGACCGGCGGTCAGGGCCCGGACGAGCCGACGTCCGAGGGACTGGCCATGACGGCATACCTCGTCGCCCACGGCGTGCCGCCCGAGTGCGTCGCGACGGAGGACCGGGCGACCACGACCGACGAGAACCTGCTGCTCTCGCGGGAGATCCTGCGGGCGCGCGGGATGGCGGGCGGTCACCTGCGGGTCGTGACGAGCAGCTTCCACGTCGGCCGCGCCGCGCTGCTCACCCGGCGGCTCGGCATCGACGCCGACGTCACCGGCGCCCCGACCGCGTGGTACTTCCTCCCGAGCGCCTTCCTCCGGGAGTACGTCGCCGCGCTCACGCTGCGCCCGCGCACCAACCTCACCGGCCTCGCTGTGTGGGCCGCCTGCACGGCGGCCCTGGCGTATGCCGTCATGGCCCGCTGAGCCCGGGCGCCGTACAGTGACTCGACATGGACTTCGTCACGCGAGGTTTCGAGGGTCGGCGCAGGAGCAGTGACGACCGGCTGCCGCCGGGGCAGTACCTCACCGGCGACTTCCCGGTCCTGTCCGCAGGACCCACCCCCGGCGTCGACCGCGCCGAGTGGGAGCTGTGGGTGGCCACCGAGGACGGCACCCGCCACGCCTGGTCGTGGGACGAGCTCATGGCGCTGCCGGCCGAGACGGTGACCGTCGACATCCACTGCGTGACGAGCTGGTCCAAGCTCGACACCGAGTGGCGCGGGGTCTCGCTCGACACGCTGCTCGCCGACGTCGAGACGGCCGCCGACTTCGCCCTGGTGCACAGCTACGGCGGCTACACGACGAACCTGCCCCTCGAGGACCTGCTCGACGGGCAGGCGTGGGTGGCGTTCGGCTACGACGGCGACGACCTGCCCGCCGAGCACGGTGGCCCCGCGCGGCTGCTCGTGCCGCACCTCTACTTCTGGAAGTCGGCCAAGTGGGTCCGCGGCATCGAGCTGATGCTCGAGGACTCGCCCGGCTTCTGGGAGCAGCTCGGCTACCACGACTACGGCGACCCATGGCGCGAGCAGCGGTACCAGGGGGACTGAGCGCCCGGCGAGCCTGGCGCGAGGCCAGGCTCGTCGAGCGACGTCCCGAGAGCCCGAGCGCCGTGACCCTCGTCCTCGAGGTCGACGACTGGCCCGGCCACCTGCCCGGCCAGCACGTCGACGTCCGGCTCACGGCCGCGGACGGCTACACCGCCACGCGCAGCTACTCGGTCGCCGCGCCCCAGGACGGCGACCGGATCGAGCTCACCGTCCAGCGCGTGCCGGACGGCGAGGTGTCGCCGTTCCTCGCCGACGGTCTCGCCGTCGGCGACGGCGTGCGGCTGCGGGGCCCGGTGGGTGGCTGGTTCGTCTGGCGCCCCGGGCAGCCCGACCCGGTGCTGCTCGTGGCCGGCGGCTCCGGGGTCGTCCCCCTGATGTCGATGCTGCGCGCCCGAGCGGCTGCCGGTGGGCCGCCCTTCCGGCTCGTCTACTCCGTCCGCAGCTCCGACGACGTGCTCTACCGCGAGGATCTGGCGACGCTGGCAGGGACGCCCGGGGTCGAGGTCCACCTCGTGCACACCAGGAAGGCTCCCGAGGGTGAGGTCCGGCCGGCCGGGCGGCTGGGGGCCGCCGACCTGGACGCACCGTCCCGCGACGGTGCGGCGGGAGCACCCGCGGAGCCCACCTGCTACGTCTGCGGGCCGACCGGCTTCGTCGAGAGCGCGGCGAACCTGCTCGTCGGGCTGGGCCACGCCCCCGACCGCATCCGCACGGAGAGATTCGGGCCCAGCGGCCCGTGAGGAGGCAGCCATGACCGACCCACAGCAGCACCCGCAGCAGCATCCGGAGACGCCAGGCCGGCCGGCGGACTGGGACGGCAACCTCATGGCCGGTCCACTCTCCGAGCTGTTCGCGCTCGACGTCACGACGGCTGTCGTGCGCTGCCGCGGCTGCGGCGCTGCCAACGAGGTGGCCCGGCTCCGGGTCTACGGCCCGGAGCCGGGTCTCGTCGGTCGGTGCCCGGGCTGCGACGACGTGCTGCTGCGGGTCGTCCGCACGCCCGACGCGGTCTGGCTGGACCTCGGCGGGGCGGTCTCGCTCCGGGTGCCGGTGCCGGCGGCCTCGTCGGACGCACCGGCCTGACCAACCTCACATCCGGGCGAAACCCGGACAGGTCGACGACCCCGAGCCCACACTGGTGCGGTGATCGGTCAGGAGTTCGAGACGCTCCTGGCCGACGCGCGGGCGGGCGACGAGGCCGCGTTCGCGCGCCTGTGGCGCGACCTCAACCCGGCGCTGCTGCGCTACCTGGCCCTCGGGGAGCAGGCGCCCGAGGAGGTGGCCGCCGAGACGTGGCTCGGCGTCGTCAAGGGCCTGCGCACGTTCAGGGGTGACGAGATGGCGTGGCGCGCCTGGGTCTTCACCACCGCCCGGCGTCGCGCGGTCGACGCGGCCCGCAAGCGGGCCCGGGAGTCTCGCCTCGGCATCCGGACCACGACCTGGGTCGCGCCGCTCGCGCCCGACTGCGCCGAGGAGGTCGAGCAGGTGCTGACCACGGCCGAGGCCATCGCCCTGGTGCGGCGCCTGCCGCCGCTGCAGGCCGAGGTCGTGCTGCTGCGCGTCGTCGCGGAGCTCTCCGTCGAGGAGGTGGCCGGCCTGCTCGGGCGCAGTCCGGGCGCAGTCCGCGTGGCCGCCCACCGCGGGTTGCGGGCGCTGTCCGCGATGCTCGCTGAGACGGGTGTAACGACTGGGACATTTCGGACGCTTCGTGAAGTGACATGAGCACACGACCGCCAGACCCCTCGCCGGCCGACCACGCCGCACCCGCCCCGCTCCTGGCGGCGCTGACAGCGCCGCCCACCCCCTCGGAGCTGGACGGGATCGCGCCCACGTTGGCGGCCCTGCGCACCGCTCAGGTCACGTCCGTTCCCTCACCCTCACCACGACGGAGACCATCCATGATCACGACCCTCGCAGGCGCCAAGCTCGGCGCCACCATCGCCGGCATCGCCGTAGGACTCGGCGGCACCGCCACGGTCGTCTACGTGTCAGCGAACGTCCCCCTGTCCGGCACGCACTCCACGGCGAGCCCCACCACGGTCCCGGCCGCCTCGGCTACCACCGACGCCGCCGAGACCGCGGGCCCGAGCGAGACCGCGGAGGCGACCGAGACCGAGACGGCGGACGCCACGGAGACCGAAACGCCGGACGCCACGGAGACCCCCGCCGCGACCAAGACCCCCGACGCGACCAAGACCCCCGACGCGACCGCGACCGCCGTCGGTCCCGACGCCACCGGTCCCGCCGCCCACGGCCTCTGCACGGCGTGGAAGAACCTCACGAGCCGCGGCGCCGGAACGGGCAAGGCCCTGGACTCCATCGCCTTCACCAACCTCGCGAAGGCGGCGGGCGGTGCCGACAAGGTCGCGGCGTACTGCGCGACGGTGCCGGCGCCGGGCAGCTCCGGCCAGCGCGCCACCGGCAAGCCCGCCACGGCCTCCGGCAAGCCGGCCGCCGCGTCGACCGGACGACCGCAGACCGCCACGACCAAGCGGCCGCACACCGCTTCGACCGGCCGGCCGAAGGCCGTGCCGACCCACACGTCCCACCCCGCCGGGCGCCACTGAGCCACCGCCGTCGGCCTTCGCGCTGTAACGCTGGGTGAGGTTGCAGCGCTTCGGGACTGACATGGGCACGAACCGGCGGGACGAGAGGAGCCGGGAGCGCGGTCACGCCGCTCCCGGCTCATCGCGTCGCACCCACCGGGGCGAGCCGGGGAGCGACCCGATGCGCGACCCGTCCCTCGCCCGGGTGGTGCTCGCCCTGCGGGCGGCCCCGACCGCGCGCGAGCTCGACGGGATCGGACCGGCTCTCGCCGCCTTCCGGGCCCAGGTCGGCCAGCAGCGGAACGGACCGAGGAGGCAGACGATGTTCGCGACGGCGTTGGGCGCCAAGCTGGGTGCCACCCTGGGTGGAGTGGCGGCCGGGCTGGCCGGCGTCACGACCGTCGTGCTCGTGTCGACCCACGCCGCGAGTGGCCCGCCGACCCCCGGAGGGGCACCGGCGCCACCCGCCGCGCGCCCCGCTGCCGTCAGCACGACGACGCCCGGCGCCACCGCCACGGCGACGGCGAAGGGTCCCGACGCGAACGGGCCCGCGAAGCACGGGCTGTGCACCGCCTGGAAGGCCAGGTCGAAGCACGGCAACCAGTCGGCCGGTGCCGAGGGCTCGGTGGCGTACCAGAACCTCGTCGAGGCCGCCGGTGGCGCCGGCAAGCTCGCCGCGTTCTGCGCCGACGTCACGGCTCCGGGAGCCTCGGGCACGAAGGGCGGCAACGGCGCGGGAAGGCCGACGGGCAAGGGAACCGGCAAGCCCAGCGACGAGCCCACGAAGTCCAAGGCCGGCAAGGGCACCGACAAGGCCGCCGACGACTCGACCACCGAGCCCAGCGAGACGGCGGAGCCGAGCGAGCGGCCGACCGACGACGCGACCGGCACCGCGCCGCACGGGACGCCCGGTACCGCGCCCCACTCGTCCACCGGCACCCCGGTCCCGACGACCATCCCCTGAGCCACCACCCTTCAGCCACCACCCAGAGGGCGTATGCCGCGGGGCGGGTCCGGCGGCATACGCCCTCTTCGTGTGGTGCGGGTGGTCAGCGGGCGGTCAGGCCCTCCTCGAGGGCGGCGATGATGCGGGGGCGCATCTCGGCGGCGCCGATGACGGCGTCGACCGAGCCGACCGAGACGGCCCGGTGGATGCTGTGCACCGTGTCGAACTCGGAGGCCACCTGCCCGAGCTTCTCGGCACGCACCGACGTGCGGAGGTCGTCGAGCTCGGTGACGAGACGGGCCCGCTCGACACCGGAGGCGGCGGCGAGGCGCGCCTCGAGGTCGGTGATGCGCGGGTCGGAGGCGGTGCGGGCGTCGACGTCGCGCGAGAAGACGACGGCCGCGGCGGGCGCGCCGCCGAGGACCGACGCGAACGAGCCCTCGATGGCGAGCACCGTCATGCGCGGGTTGAGCGTCTTGGAGAAGACGACGAACGCGCCGCCGTGGTAGCGCGAGACGACGGTGAAGACGATCGGGCCGTCGAAGTTGACGATGGCCCGGCCGATCTCGGCGCCGTACTCGAGCTGGAGGCTGCGCATCGACTCGGGTGAGCCGTCGAAGCCGGACAGGTTGGCCAGGACCACGACGGGCCGGTTGCCGCTCGCCGCGTTGATGGCGCGGGCCACCTTCTTGCTCGAGCGCGGGAAGAGCGTGCCGGCCGTGTAGGTGTCGGGGCCGTCGGTGGGCGGGAAGCCCCGGCGTGGCACCGACTTGGACTCGATGCCGATGAGGCACACCGGGATGCCGCCGAGGTGCGCGTCCTGGACCACCGCCGTCTCGGCGTCGGCCATGCCGGCCCAGCGCTCGAGCGGCTCACGGTCCTGGTCGGACACCGCGCGCATCAGGGTGCGGATGTCGAAGGGCTTCTTGCGGTCGGGGTTGGTCAGCGGGCTGAAGATGTCGCCGACCGTCGTGAAGCCGGAGTCGGGCAGGTCGTGCGGGTAGACCGTGACGTCACGGTCGGACGGGTCGCTCGTCGAGACGCGGCGCGGGCCGGCCTCGCCCGGGCGGATGTACGCGTGCTCGTAGTGCGCCATGAGGATGTCGCGGGCGCCGGCGAGGTCCTTGGCCCAGTACTGCGCCTGGCCGTTGGGGCCCATGACGCGGTCGTAGCCGCCGATGCCGAAGTTGTCCTCGGCCGAGACGCCACCGGAGAAGTCGAGCGACTGCTTGCCGGTCAGGACCATGGCGCTGTCGGGCGTCATGACGAGGATGCCCTTGGTGTGCATGAGCATCGTCGCCTCGGCGTTCCAGTAGGGCTGGGCGCCGACGTTGATGCCGGCGACGACGATGTTGATCTCGCCGCCGGCCTGGGTGAACTGGATGATGCGCTTGAGGGCGCGGGCCACCCAGTCCATGTTCTCGGTGCCGGAGTCCATCGAGATGCGGGCGCCGGCGGACAGGGAGTACCACTCGACCGGCACGCGCAGCTGCTCGGCGAGGTCGATCGCGGCGATGATGCGCGCGCACTCGGCCTCAGCGACTGACCCGAGCGAGCGCAGCGGGTCGCCGGAGAGCACGACCCGGGTCACGCCCTCGGGGTGGCGGGCCGTCGGCGAGCTGACGACGGCCACGATGATGCCGGCCTTGTTGAGGCCCTGCGGCCGGTCGACCGGGACGAGGGCGCCGGTGTCGTCGAGGTCGTGCTCGACGACCGAGCCGCCCTCGCCGGCGATCATCGACTGCAGCTCGTAGGGGTAGACGAGGCCGCGGCGGCGGGCCCGCACGACCTTGGAGGCGTAGTCGTCGAGCGGCTTGAGCGGCTCGGTGGGCGGGGCCCCGAGCGTGCCGGTGACGCCGGAGCCGGGCTGGAAGTAGAAGCGGCCCGCCATCGGCTGCGGGGCCTCGCCGGGTGCGCCGGCGACGGTGGCCTGGATCAGCACCTCCTCGATCCCGGCGCCTGCCGTGACCGGGGCGATCTTGGACTGCAGTGTCGTCAGCTGACCGGGGTCGGCGTCGATGGTCGGCCAGATCTGGACCCACACGTGGTTCATGTCGAGGCGGGAGCCCTTGGCGCCGCGGCTCGTGCGGACCCGGCGGATCGCCTCGAGGCAGTTGGTGATCGCACGCTCGACATGCGGCAGGCCGGTCACCTGCCCCGACTCGTCACGCACGACGACGAGCTGGCGCACCTGGGCCAGCGCGACCAGCCGGCGGTCGTCGGGGTTGTCGCGGGCAACGCACTCGTAGAGCAGCACGTCCTCGGGGGCGTCGAGGCGGGTCAGGTCGAAGGCGGTGAGGCGCCACAGGTTGAGGCGGCGCCCGACCATGGGGTGCACGCCGCGCACGAGACGGTCCTCCACGAGCCTGCCCTCGACCGGGCGGAAGGTGAAGTAGTCGACGGCACGACCGTGCCCGGCGCTCACGGCGACGGCCACGCGGCGTACGTCCTGGGCGAAGGGCAGTCCCTGCAGCCGCTCGGCCAGCTGGTCGCTGGCCTCGTCGGGCGACTCGGGCTCCTCGGCCCAGCGCAGGTAGAGGTCGACGACCGCCTGGTGTTCCTCGGGCCGGGCCCACACGTCGTTCGAGATGGCAGCGTCGAGGGCGCTGTCGGGGGCCAGCTCGTCGACGCTGCCGATTGTCGAGGTCAGGTGCGTGTGACGGCCGTCGAGCGTGTAGTCGGCGGTGGCGAAGGGACGGCCGCCCTCGGTGAAGGTGTGCAGGCCGTGCAGCTCGTGCTCGCGGTAGTGCCGCTTGATCAGCACCTCGAGCATCGGCTCGTGCTCGGGGAGGGCCAGGGTGTCGCCGTCGTGCAGCCGTTCGGCGAGGAACCGCACGATCTGCTCGGGGATGGCAGCCAGCTCGTCGACGCGTGCCGTGTGGTCGGGCGAGTCCGGCTGTGCCGCAAGGGTGGCCAGCTTGTCGCGCACCCCGGCCAGGACGCTCGCGCGCTCCTCGTCGACGAGCGGCTGGTCGAACCAGCGGAAGCGGACGCTGCGCGCCAGGTCGCCGATGACCGGGAAGCGCAGCTGGGTCGCCACGACGAGCCGGTCGAGCGCGTCGCGGACGGTGACGTCGAGCGGCGGCTCGGGGATCGGCTCGCCCAGCCAGCGCTGGAGGATCGAGGTGGCCAGGTGCACCTCGGGGGCCGAGCGCTGCTGGGCGAGGAAGATGCGGAAGACCGCCTCCTCCAGGTCGGGCGTGCGCTCGAAGTCCGTGATGCCGTAGTGCCGCAGCACGCGGGCGAGCTTGTCGCGGAAGTCGGCCGACAGGCCGGCCCGGTCGACGTCGAGGCTCTGCAGGTAGGAGTGGAAGTGCTCGCGGGGGCTGTGGACCAGCAGCTCGGTGTGGCGCTCCTCGGCCGCGGGGCGGTTGCGGCTCAGCTCCGCGACGTCGGTGACCAGCTCGAGGAGGGCGATCTCCTCGGGGAGCGGGACGGTGCCGGCGGCGGCCAGCTCCTCGCGGGCCGCGAGGTAGCCGCCCAGGGTGCGGCTGTCGCCGTTGGGCTCGACGTCGAAGCCGAGGAGGCTCGCCGAGAGGTCCTCGATGCCGCGGTCGACGCGCTCGCGCGGGCTCGCCTGCCCGGCGCTCGAGTCGGGCAGGTCGAGGTCGACGTCGGCGCCCGCGGCCTCGACCACCTCGGCCTCGTCACCGGTGGGCTCGAGGCGCACGAGCGGCGCGCCGGTCTCGACCTGGCTGCCGACCGAGACGAGCAGCTCGCGCACGCGGGCCGCGAAGGGCGCCGGCAGCACCGTCTCCATCTTCATCGACTCGAGGACGAGCACCGGTGCACCGGCCGCGACCTCGTCGCCCGGCTGCAGCGGAGTCGCGACGACGAGCGCGGGCGCGGGGGAGCGGACGACGCCGCCCTCGTCGCGGGTGACGCGGTGCGTGACGCCGTCGACCTCGACGAGGTGCACGGGTCCGTGGGTGGCGGTGACGAGGCGGTGCGAGCGTCCCTCGACGACGATGCGGCCGGCATACTCGTCGATCCGGTCGAGCGTCGCGTCGACGACGTGCTCGGCGCCGCCGTTGACGACGGAGACGCGGTAGCGGTGCGACGCGGTGCGCAGCACCATGACCTTGTATGCCGTCCCGCGCAGCTTGAGGTCGATCGCGCGGCCGACGGTGTGCTGCACCTGCGGGCGCCCGCCGCGGGCGGACTCGAGCAGGCGGGCGCGCTCGATGGCCTCGGCGTCCTCGTAGGCCTCGATGCCGGCGGCCACGAGGGCGATGCCGGAGTGTCGGTGGGAGACGAGCCGGCCCTCGGCCCGCACCCGGTCGATCCACCCGGTGTCGGCGGAACCGTCGATGACCTCGGGCTGGTCGAGCAGCTCGAGGATGAAGCTCTTGTTCGTCGCGCCGCCGTCGATGACGACGGTCGTCTCGGACATGGCGCGGCGCAGACGGGCGAGGGCCTCGTCGCGGTCGCGGCCGTAGGCGATGATCTTGGCGATCATCGAGTCGAAGTCAGCCGGGATCGAGTCGCCTTCTCCCACACCGGTGTCCACGCGGATGCCGGGGCCGGCGGGGAAGTTGAGCAGGCTGATGCGGCCGGGGGACGGGGCGAAGTCGCGGTCGGGGTCCTCGGCGTTGAGACGCGCCTCGACGGCGTGGCCGCGCTGCGTGGGCCGGCCCTCGGGGAGCTCGTCGAGCCGGCCGCCGTTGGCCACGTGGATCTGCAGCTTGACGAGGTCGGTGTCGGTGACGGCCTCGGTGATGGGGTGCTCGACCTGCAGGCGGGTGTTGACCTCGAGGAAGGCGAAGAACTTCTCGCCCGGGTGGTAGAGGAACTCCACGGTGCCGGCACCGGCGTAGCCGACCGCGACCGCGAGCCGCTCGGCGCTCACGCGCACCTCGTCGGCCTGCTCGGTGGTCAGGACCGGGGAGGCCGACTCCTCGATGACCTTCTGGTTGCGGCGCTGCACCGAGCAGTCGCGCACGCCGACGGCCCAGGCCGTGCCGTGGGTGTCGGCGATGACCTGCACCTCGATGTGCCGGGCCCCGGTGACGAGCTTCTCGAGGAAGACGACGCCGGAGCCGAACGCGCGCTGCGCCTCGTCCCGGGTGCGCTCGTAGGCCTCGGTGAGGTCGGCGTCGGAGTCGACACGGCGGATGCCGCGGCCACCACCGCCGGCCGTGGCCTTGAGCATGAGGGGGTAGCCGATGCGCGCGGCCGCTGCCTTGGCGTCCTCGAGCGTGTCGACGCCGCCTCGGCTCCACGGCGCGACGGGCACGCCGACCTCCTCGGCGATGAGCTTGCTGCCGATCTTGTCGCCGAGCTTGACCATCGCCTCGGCGCTCGGGCCGATGAACGTGACGCCGAGGCGCTCGCACAGCTCGGCGAACGCGGGGTGCTCGGCGACGAAGCCCCAACCGACCCACGCGGCGTCGGCGCCCGTCTCGCGCAGCGCGCGCTCGAGGACGGCGTAGTCGAGGTAGGGACGCGCGGACGCCGGCCCGAGGTCGTACGCGTGGTCGGCCTCCCGGACGAACATCGCGCGCCGCTCGCCCTCGGTGTGCAGGGCGATCGTCTCGATGCGGTGGCCGTCCGGCCCCGCTGCCGCGTTGAGGTCCCGCACCGCGTGGATGAGCCGCATGGCGGCCTCGCCGCGGTTCACGATGGCGATGCGAGAGATCATCGGGGCTCCTATCGACGAGGGGTGGTGTCGCACCCCGCAGCCTTCCACGCCGTCGAGGTGACCGGCGAGTAGACAGGCGCCGAGTCGCTGACCGGCTTGCTTTTCGGCCGGCTCCGCGGCTGCCTCAGGCGTCGTCGCGGCCGAGCAGCTCGGCGACAGCGGCGCGCACCATGCGACGGCCGTGCTCGGCCATGCGGGGGAACGTGTGGCGGTAGTACCCGATCCCGGTCAGCGACGGCGCGAGGGCCCAGCCGCACGCCCGCACCCAGGTGGCGTCGTCCGGCGCGACGGCCTCGCGGTAGAGCGTGCGCGCGGTGCCGGTGAAGGTCCACAGGGCCGGTGCGAGGTCGGGGGCCGGGTCGCCGACGCCGACGGCGCCCCAGTCGATGACGCCCGCGAGGTGGCCCGCGTCGTCGACGACGAGGTTGCCGGGCTGCAGGTCGCCGTGGAACCAGACGGGGGCGCGGTCCCACTCGGGTGCGGCCAGGCAGATCTCCCACGCGCGCTCGGCCGCGTCGAGGTCGACGCCGTCGTCGTGGCCGCGCAGGCTCTCGAGGGCGGCGCGGACGTGGTGGTCGACGTGGTGCAGGGGCGTGCCACGTGACCCCGGAGGCTTCGTGGGTCCACCCTCCGGGTCGACCGACTGCAGGGAGAGCGTGAAGGCGGCCAGGTCGCGGGCCAGGGCCACGTCGTCGGAGCCGAGCCGCGGCGGCGTCGTGCCCTCGACCCACGGCACCACGGACCAGCGCCACGGGTAGGCCTCGGACGGCTCGCCGACGTGCGCCGGCACCGGGACGGCTGCGGGCACGTGGGGTGCGAGCCGCGGGAGCCAGCGGGCGTCCGACTCGGCCTGTCCGGCGGCCCACCCGATCTTCGGCATGCGGACGACGAGGTCGTCGCCGAGCCGGAAGAGCACGTTGTCCGTGCCCTCGACGTCGTCGGGCAGCGCGGTGACCGGCAGGTCGGTCCACTGCGGGCACTGGTCGTCGACCAGCCGGCGGACCAGCTCGGGCGTGGCGCGGACCTCGTCGTCATGCATCGGCACCCCGTCACGCTAGAAGTCGGTGCGTTTGCCGCGCGAACCCTTTTGTCGCGCAGTACGGTCGCGGCACCGGCGCGTGCAAGGGCGTGCCCGACGACAGGGGAGCCGTCATGGACGAGGGGCCGGAGTCACCGCTCGCGGCGGCGGAGCGGGCGATGCGTCGGCCCGCGACGGCCGGTTTGCTGGCACTGCTCATCCTCGTCAACGTCGTGATCTGGGCCTGGTTCGTGCAGCACCAGGACGACCAGCTGGAGCAGCTGCGGTCCGAGGTGTCGCAGGCGAGCGCGCAGGTGCCCACGCCGACGAGCGACCCGGCGCTGTGCTGGCTCATCGGCGCCTCGGCGCGTGCCGCGGGTCGCGGCGCGGCACTGGCGGGACAGCTGTCCGCCTCGGGCGTTCTCGACACCTGCAGCGAGGCCGCCATCCGGGGCGTCAACGGCGACGGGCCCTGACCGGTCCGGACCAGCCGACCGGCGCCGCCCCCGCCTGCTCGGGACTGTCGCCACCGCCCGATAGCGTTCTCGCCCGTGACCACGATCGACGCCGTGAGCCAGCCCGTCCGCACCGTGCCGGGGGTGTCGCTCGACGTCGTGCTCGGCCCGATGAAGTCGGGCAAGAGCCTGTCGCTGATCTCGATGCTCTCGCCGCTGCAGTTCACCCGGGTGCGGCATCGGGTCTACCAGTCCGAGCGGCACGTGCGTGACACCGGCGTCACCTCGCGCAGCGGTGGGGCGCTGGTGACGACCAAGGTCACCTCGCTGCGTGAGGCGCTGGCCGAGCCGCTCGAGGTGGTGGCGGTCGACGAGGTGCACATGTTCGACGTCGACGACGTGGCCGTCATCGAGCAGCTGCTGGCGCGCGGCACCCGCGTGGTGGTGGCCGGGATCGACCTCGACCACCGTGGCGAGCTCTTCGCCACCGTGCGTGCCCTGCTCGAGCTCGGGCCCGACACCGTCTCCTACCGTCGCGCGGTCTGCGACCGGTGCCGCGACTTCAGCGCCACGCACACCCAGGTGCTCCGCTCGGGTGAGCCGTTCCTCGAGCACCTGGGCGGCTCGGAGGCGCTGCCCGACGACGGCACCTTCAGCTACGAGGCGCGCTGCCGCTCCTGCTTCGTCCGCCCCGCCCGGTAAGGCGCCCCGGTCCGGGTCACCTGGCGACCCGACGCACCGGGGCCGCGTCGGGTCACCACGACGCGGCGCGGGGCCCGGTCGCCACGGTCGTGCACCCGCGCGCTCGGTCCGCCTCGAGCGTCCGGACGACCAGCGAAGCCCGCTCCCACGGGCGGTCCGCTGCGAGGAACGGCTCCTCGGCGCCCATCCAGCCGTCCCAGAACTCCTTCGCCTCCTCGGGGGTCCGGCCCAGCTCGACGTCCCGGCGCAGGCCGCGTTCCCGCGCCTCGAGCCGGTCCGACTGCACCCACACGACCGCGTCGGCCCGAGACGCCAGCGACGCGCGTCCCGCGCCGACCCCCTCGAGGACGAGGACGCGTACGCCCTCGGGCACCGCCACGGCACCGTCGCGTCCGTGCGTGACCCACGCCGGCGGGCGGAAGTCGACGTCCTCGCCACGGCGCCACGGCTCGAGGACGTGCGTGATCGCGAGCTCGTCCCACGCGACGGCGTCGTGGTTCCACGCCAGGTCATCGCTGTGCACGACGGCGCCGTCGAGCAACCGCGCCGCGCGCTCCGCGAAGGTCGTCTTGCCGCCGCCCGAGCGGCCGTCGACGAGCAGCACGCTGCGCCCGTCCCCGAGGACCTGGCGCAGGAGCTCGGCCAGCTCGGCGTCGTCGACGTGGCGCCACGGGCCCGCCTCGGTCTCCTCGGGGTGCAGTCGCATGCGGGGAGTATGCCGTCCGGCCGTGCAACCTATCGAGCGACCCCTGCGTCTTGGGTCGCCGGCCGTCGGCCGGTGCCGCCAGTCGTGGCGGCCAACGGACCTCTGGTCCATCGCAGGGGAAGGACGATCATCATGCGCAGGAGCTTCATGGCCTCAGTCGGAGTCGCCGCCGTCGGCATCGGGCTCGCCGTTCCGGCCGCGTGCGCGGCCGGAACGGGCGGCGCGCCCGTCGGCGCCCGCCCGGCCACCTCGGCTCGCGCGGCAGCCACCCCGACTCGTGCGGCAGCCGCCTGCGAACGCACGCTCTCGGCCTACCCGGTCCTCAGGCCCGGCGACAGGGGGCCGGCGGTCGGCGCACTCCAGTGCACGATCAACGACGCCGGTCTCGGGCCCGTCGCGGTCGACGGGTCCTACGGCCCGCAGACGAAGCGCGCCGTGGTGGCCGCTGCCAAGGGGACCGAGGGGGCGCCGGACACCTCCGGCCGGGTGAACAACTCGATGTGGGTCACGCTCATCAGCGCCGCCCTCAGTGACCGGACGCTGCGCAAGGGCTCCACCGGTGCGGACGTCGTGATCCTCCAGCGGGCCCTGCGCGCCCAAGGCTTGGCCATCACCGTCGACGGCCGGTTCGGCGCACAGACGCAGACCGTGGTGCGGGCCTTCCAGCGGGCCACCGGCAACACGCCTGACGGGGTCGTCGGTCCGTCGACCCTCTTCGCGCTGCACTCCGGCGGCTCGGGTCGCCTTGCCAACTGAACGACCGCCTCAGTCCCGGATGAGCAGGTAGGGCGTTGGCGAGGTGGTGGTGAGCACCTCGCACACGCCCTCCGTCGTGCACCCCGCGAGCCGGTGCCCGACGCGATCGCTCGCCGCCAGGACGAGCTCGTCGAGTCCGATCCGCAGGCTGGTGTCCTCGACGGTCACCCCCGCAGGCACCGCCACCCGGAGAACCGGTCGGCCACCGGTGGCCCGATAGACCCAGACGGCTGCGCCGGATGCCTGCCGCACGACGACGTAGCGCCCGTCGGCGCTCATGGTCACCGTGCCGGCCGGGCCGCAGGTCGGTGCCGCCACGGGTCGCTGGTCGGTCGTCGACCGCACCTGCCAGCAGATGGAGCCCGCTCGTTCCAGCGTCGTGTCGGTCGTTGCGTAGACCGCGCGCCGGGCCGCGTCGGACGCATCGAGCGCGGCATCCCCGGACACCTGGTCCAGGTGACGTGTCGCGGGATCCCACAACGACGTTCCGGTGGACGTGGTCATGAGCACGCGGTCACCGCTGAACCCCACGACCGACCGGATCGGTGAGGGGCCGGCCGACTCGGTCGACCCGCGGACCGTCCCCTGGGCGTCGCGGACGGTGAGGACGCCGGTCCGCACGTCGAGCAGGGCCCACCGCCTACCGGTGGCGTCGGCCACCGCCTGCCCGTCGACACCCGGCAGGGTCAGGGCGATCGCCCCGTCCGGTGCCTGCAGGACGACCTCGCCCTTCCCCGAGCTCGGTCGCAGCAGAAGCACCTTGGCCCCACCGTCGAGGTTGAGCACCGCGGAGAGGCCGTCCGTGGCGGCGAGCCGGGCAGACCCGGACGCGCCGTGATAGGTCCCGTCGACGGCATACGGCCGCACGACCCGCCCGGTGGGGGAACCGTTGGTGGGGAGCGTGGCCGTGTGCTCGGCGCTCGGGAGGGACGGGCGAGCAGGCGCGGTGTTCGACCCAGCCGGCCTGACGGGCGGCGCCGGGGATGCAGCCAGGCGCAGCGACACCGGTACCGCGACGGCGACGAGCGCGGCCGCGGCCGCCACGGTGCCCACCGACCGGCGTCGGCGGATCGTGCGCGCCTCACGGACGGCTGCGAGGGCGACGCCGCCACCCTCGACGGGCATGGTTCGAGCGATCCGCGCGAACGACTGCGTCACCTGCTCGGCGAGCCGGTCGTCCCGGTCCTCGCCGTCGTCGGGGTGTGTGACCTCGGCCGGGCTCATGCCGACACCTCCTCGAGCTTGACGCGCAGCGCAGCCAGCGCCCGGTGGGTCTGGCTCTTGACCGTGCCCACCGAGCAGCCGAGGATCTCGGCCGTCTCGCGCTCGGTGAGCTCCTCGTAGTAGCGGAGCACCACGGCGGCGCGCTGCCGCGGTGGGAGGGCGCACACGATCGACCACAGGTGGCGGTCGAACGCCTCCGGGCCGCCGTCGCCCACCGCGTCGGCGGCCAGGTCGACGTACGGCGTGCTGGCGAGCTCGTGACGCCGCCACGGCCGGCGCCAGGCGCTGACGTGCTCGTTGACGATGATGCGTCGAAGCCACGCGCCCCTCGAGCCCTGCGTGCGCACCGTGGCCCAGCGCAGGTAGGCCTTGGCCAAGGCGGTCTGCACGAGGTCCTCGGTGGCGTGGGGGTCGCCCGTGAGCAGGTAGGCGAAACGGAGCAGCCCGCCCTGGCGGGCGGTCACCCACGTCACGAAGTCGTCCTCCGAGTCGTCCACACCTGTCCTTCCGAGACTGCGTCGACGCTTCCAGACGCACGAGGGTGGCAGAAGGTTGCCTCTGGGCGTGCTCGTGGTTCTTCGGACCTCGGCGCTACGGGTCGGCCTCGTGGGTCGTGACGATGTCGTTGGCGGCCGCCCAGGCGGTGATGTCGCGCTTCTCGATCGCGGTGGCCATGAGGTCGGGGAAACGGTTCGGGGTGCAGGCGAAGGCCGGCACGCCCACCGCCGCGAGGGCGGCCGCGTGGTCGGCGTCGAAGCTCGGGCGTCCCGAGTCGCTGAGCGCCAGCAGGGCCACCATGGTGGCGCCCGAGGCGACGATCGACGAGGCGCGGCGCACCATCTCCTCGGCGATGCCACCCTCGTAGAGGTCGCTGATGAGCACGAGGATCGTCTCGCCCGGCTGATCGATGAGCCCCTCGCAGTAGGCCAGGGCCGAGTTGATGTCGGTGCCGCCGCCGAGCTGCACGCCGAAGAGCACGTCGACGGGGTCGTCGAGCTCGTCGGTGAGGTCGACGACAGCGGTGTCGAAGACGACGAGCCTGGTCTCGACCGAGCGCAGCGAGGCCAGCACGGCACCGAAGACGCTGGAGTAGACGACCGACTCGGCCATCGAGCCGGACTGGTCGATGCAGAGGATGATCCGCCGCTCGACCCGGCGGGCACGCCGGGCGTAGCCGACGAGCCGCTCGGGCACGACGGTGCGGTGCTCGGGCTGGTAGTGCTTGAGGTTGGCGGCGATGGTGCGGTGCCAGTCGATGTCGGCCGCCTTGGGCCGTCGCGTGCGAGCCGCCCGGTTGAGCGCCCCGGTGACGGCCTGCACGGTCTCGGCGCGCAGGCGCTCCTCGAGCTCGTCGGTGACCGTGCGGACCACCGCCCGCGCGGTCTGGCGTGACCGCTCGGGGATCACGCGGTTCAGGCCGACGAGCGTCGCGACGAGGCCGACGTCGGGCTGCACCGCCTCCATCAGCTCGGGCTCGAGGAGCAGCTGGGTCAGGCCGAGCCGGTCCATCGCGTCGTGCTGCATGACCTGCACGACCGAGGAGGGGAAGTAGCCGCGGATGTCGCCGAGCCAGCGGGCGACCCGCGGGGCGGAGGCGCCGAGGCCGCTGCGGCGCTCGCCGTCGTAGAGGTCGCGCAGCGCCTCGTCGCGCTTGAGGTCGTCGGCGTCGAGGCTCGCGGCGTCGCCGATGCCGTCGGACTGCTCACCGCCGAGGACGAGCCGCCAGCGGGTCAGCCGGTCGCGGTCGGTCACGAGGCCACCTCCAGCCCCAGCAGCCGGGCGACGGCAGCGATCGCCGGTGCCGCACGGTCGAGGTCGATCGACGCCGTCGTCGCCTGCGTACGCGTGCCGCTCGCGAGGTCGCGCAGGTGCGTCCCGATGAGGCGCCGTTCCGCCGGCTGGTAGCGCGAGAACGTGCGGCGCACGAGCGGCAGCAGGTCCTCGAACGTCTCCTCGGTCGCTCCGGCCAGCCACTCGTCGACGATGGTGAGCAGGTCGTCGCCGTGGATGAGCAGGAGGGCCTCACCGGTCAGGAACCCGTCGAGCCAGGCGGCTGCCGCGGGCGCCGGGGTGCCCGGCGAGAGGCGGCGGCTCAGGCGCGCGGCGGCGTCCGCGTGGGTGAGCAGCGCGCCGTCGAGCAGCAGCCGGTTGACGCGGCCGGCGACGGCGCCGTGGATGTTCTCGTCGCGTCCGACGGCCACGAGGGCCTCGGTCCACGGGTCGCGCAGGTCGTTGCGGTCGACGAGGGCGATGCCGCGGTGCGCCGCCTCGACGGCCGTGCGCATGGCCGCGGCGCCGTCGTCGTCGAGGCTCGAGCAGGCCGCGCGCAGCCCGACGGACGCGCGGACGACGACGGTCTGGAGCACGTGCGTGACGTCGGCGACGTCGACCCCTCGCACGTCGCCGTAGCGGCAGGTGCGGGCGAGCGGCTCGATGGTCTCGAGGAGGGCGCGGGTGTCGTGCTGCCGGGCCGTGCGCTCGGCGAGCGCCGCGACCACGGCCCGCAGCCCCTCCGGGAGGTCGGCGAGCAGACACTCCTCGATGAGCCGGCCGAGGACGCCGAGGTCGGGGGCGTCTCGGGCCGCCTCCGCGATGCGGGACTCGGCCGCGCTGCGGACGGTGGTGCCGTAGAGGCTCGCCTCGATGACGGCGACCGCCAGCTCCGGCGTCCACTCGAGCTCCCAGGCCTCCTTGAAGGTGCCCATGGTGCGCCCGGCCTCGACCGGGGTGCCCCACGGCACGTCGAGGACGCGCAGGCGGTGCAGCAGCACCGAGCGCGCGAGCTGGGACTCGCGGCGCAGGTCGAGCTGCACGACCGTCGAGGACGCAGAGGCTTTGAGCCGCAACGACTTCTGCTGCCTCGCGAGGTCGCTCGCGAGCGGCACCGTCGGCGTCGACTCAGGGACGTGGCCGAGCTCGTCGCCGATGACGAGGGTGCGGTCGATGAGCTGCAGCGGCTGGTCGGCGCCCTCGGTGAGCACCGCCCGGGCCGCGTCGGTCAGCTCGGCGAGGCCGACCGAAGGCCGCCCGCGCACCGCGGCCAGGGCCCCGGCCAGGCGCGTCGCCTCGACGACGGACGCGGTCGACGCGTCGAGGTTCTCGTCGCGCAGGGTCCGGGCGACGCGGACGAACCACGACGGCACGACCTCGTCGTCCGGGGTGACGAAGAGGTGGTGGTACCAGCCCGGCGACCGGACGCCGGCGCCGTAGCCACTGGCGTACGACAGCCGCTGCGAGCTCCACGGCGCCCATGTGGCCGCGACCTTGACCTTGGGCAGCTTGCTCAGCAGGGCGTTGTCGTGGCTGGCCGGCGGGAAGGAGGACGGGTCCAGGACGGGGGCGTGGTAGGCGCCGCAGACGACCGCGATGCGCTCGCGACCGGCACGCATCTCGGTGCGGATCACCTTGCGCATGAAGGCTTCCCGCCGCTCGTCGTCGTCGCCCTCGAGCGTGCCTCGGACGCCTTCCATCGCCTCGCGCAGCGCGGCGAAGTGGGCGAGCGACGAGGTGCGCCGGTGCTCGACGGCGTCCTCCCACCAGCGCTCCGGGTCGTCGTAGCCGGCGGCGCGGGCCAGCGCGGTGAGGGGGTCGACCCGCTCCCTCGGGCGGCGGCGCGGGGCCTCGGCGCCCGCAGCGCCCGGGGCGTCCTCGGCGCCCGCGAGGGCGTGGGTGGCCGGCAGGTCGGCGAAGCGGACGTCGACGCCGTGGGCGAGGGCCCACCGCAGCGCGACCCACTCGGGGGAGAAGGAGGCGAACGGGTAGAAGGCCGCCCGTCGCGGCTCGTCGGCGACGTAGACGAGCCCCGCCACGGGCGGCACGAGGTCGGGGTCGGCAGCCAGGGGCACGAGCGCGTCGAGCTCGGGCGGCCCCTCGATGACCACGACGTCGGGCCGCAGCTCCTCGAGGGCGTGCTCCACCGAGCGCGCCGAGCCGGGTCCGTGGTGCCGGACACCGAGGACCTCGACACGCGCCTCGACGCGGGGGCCGGTCATGCTCAGCCCAGCTCCCGGCACGCGCGGTAGAGGTCGGTCCACTCGCTGCGGTCCTTGACGACCGTCTCGAGGTACTCCTGCCACACGATCCGGTCCTGCACCGGGTCCTTGACCACGGCCCCGACCAGCCCGGCGGCGACGTCGTCGGCGCGGACGACGCCGTCGCCGAAGTGCGCGGCCAGGGACAGGCCGTTCGTCATGACCGAGATCGCCTCGGCCGTCGACAGCGTCGCCGACGGGGACTTCACCGTCGTGCGCTGGTCGGCGGTGACCCCGGAGCGCAGCTCGCGGAAGATCGTGACGACGCGCTCGATCTCGGCCAGCGACTCCAGGCCCGGCGGCAGCTCGAGCGACTTCCCGAGGGAGTCGACGCGCGTGCGGACGATCTCGACCTCCCGGTCGAGCGAGTCGGGCAGCGGCAGCACGACGGTGTTGAAACGGCGCTTGAGCGCCGAGGACAGGTCGTTGACGCCCTTGTCGCGGTTGTTGGCGGTGGCGATGACGTTGAAGCCCTGCTGCGCCTGCACCTCCGAGTCCAGCTCGGGGATCGGCAGGTGCTTCTCCGACAGGATCGTGATGAGCGCGTCCTGCACGTCGGCGGGGATGCGGGTCAGCTCCTCCACGCGGACGAGCGCACCCGTCTCCATCGCCCGCATGACCGGGCTCGGCACGAGCGCAGCACGGGTGGGTCCCTCGGCGAGCAGCCGGGCGTAGTTCCAGCCGTAGCGCAGCGACTCCTCCGGCGTGCCGGCCGTCCCCTGGACGACGAGCGTCGACGAGCCGCTGATCGCCGCGGCGAGGTGCTCGCTGACCCAGGTCTTCGCGGTGCCGGGGACGCCGAGGAGCAGCAGGGCCCGGTCGGTCGCGAGCGAAGCGACCGCGACCTCCATGAGCCGGCGGGACCCGAGGTACTTCGGCGTGATCTCGGTGCCGTCCTCGAGCGTGCCGCCCAGCAGGTAGGTCGTCACGGCCCACGGCGAGAGCCGCCACCGCGGCGGTCTGGGGCGGTCGTCGGTGGCCTGGAGCGCGACGAGCTCGGCGGCATACGCGTCCTCGGCATGGGCGCGCAGGACCGTGGTGGGAGAGGGGGACTCGCTCATCTGAAGGCCTCGGTGATCGATCGCTTGACGGAGTGGAACTGGAGCAGGTTGCGCAGGTTGGTCGTCAGGGTCTGGTCGGCGCCGGTGGACTCGAGCCAGCGCTCGAGCGGGTCCAGGGCGGCAGGGTGCAGCCCGGCGAGCAGGTGCGGCATCGTCGCGACGACGATCGCGGAGCCGAGCTGTGCGGCCCGCAGTCGCGACACCAGCGCGACGCTGAAGTCCGGCGACCACGGCGCCTCGACGGCCGCGATGACCGAGGCGGCATGGTGCGGCTTGCTGCTCGTGGCGTCGACGCGGGCCAGGACGGCGCGCTCGCGGAGCTCGCGGGGGAGGAGGGGCACGAGCGCCGGGTCCCAGCCCCGCTCGAGCAGCACTGTCGCCCAGTCGAGTTGGCGTCGGGCGAGCACGGCACGGCGTATGCCGGCAAGGACGTCCGTCGCCTGCGCGTCGGTGAGGCGCCCCACCGCCACGGCCGGCGCGGCCCCGGTCAGCTCGGCCCAGACCTCGAGCGGGGCGCCGGCACAGATCTGCTCGAGCCACCACCCGCGCGCCGAGCGCCGGGGCGGCGGCTTGCCGAGGCCGTCGCGCACGCCGGCGGCATCGGGCTCGTCGGGCAGCAGGACCTCCAGGCCCCGGCCGAGCAGGCCGGTGCGGCGCACGAGGGGCCGGAGCCGCTGCGCCATCCGGGCGGCGCGAGCGGAGGTAGGCAGGGCGTCGAGCAGCTCGGCGGCGGCCTCGCGCACGGTGCCGGCACGGTCGTCCAAGGCGGTCTCGAGCAGGGCCTCGTCGTCCGGCCCGAGGCCGATGCGCAGGGCGTCGAGGTGGGCACGCCGGTCGCGGGCGGAGTCGGTGTCCCACGTCGAAGCGACGAGGGTTCGCCCCTCGGCGGGGTGGTGCGCGCGGACGGCGGCCAGCACGCCCACGCGGTCGGCGGACGGCAGCCGGGCCCAGTCGTCCGACTGCGGGACCGCCTCGGAGACCCGCGAGGCCGTGTGGGCCTCGGCCCCGGCGGCGGCCTCGGCGACCCACGACCAGTCCGGCCGCAGCCCGGCGAGCCACCGTCCCCGCTCGTCGACCACGGCGGCTGTCGGGCGGCGCAGCTCGCGGTTGCCGGTGGCGAGCTCGAGGAGGGTGGGCAGCAGCGCGTGCGGCACCCGGCGGGCGGCGTCGTCGGCGGCACGGAGCCAGTGGACGAGCAGGCCGGTCCGCTGCGCGGCACCGGCCGGGGGCTGCGTCAGGACGAGCTCGAGCAGCTGGACGGCGCGCCGTGGGGCGACCGGCCGGCGGTCGTCGGCGGCTGCCTCGGGAGCCTCGGCCCGGTCCAGGAGCCGGCCGGCTCGCAGCGCGGCACTACCGAGCGCCGCCGCGTCGAGCAGCGCCTCCTCACGGGGCGCCCCCTCCGCGCGCGGTCGCACCCCTGCCGGGCCCAGGTCGGGCAGGGGCGGCACCGGCCGTCGCGCCGTGCCGACGAGCGCGGCGTTGCCGACCTCGCGCCACCACGCGTCGACGTCGCTCACGGCTCTCTCGGTGGCCACTGCCCCCGCAGCGCTCCCGGAGCTCACAGGGCCATCACCTCGTCACCCACGACGACCGACAGCGGTCGCAGGCGCGACTCCTCGAGCTCGCCGAAGAGCCGGGCCGGACGACCACCGGTCAGCGCCAGCAGCGGCCACACCGCGGCGTCGTCGGTCAACGACACGGTGGCGCCCTCGGCGTCGACGACCCGGTCGGTCCCGACCCGGGCATCGGCCACGACCACCGGCACGCGACGCGCCCAGGGGTTGAGCCCCCACGCCTCGGCGGCCGCCGACCGGGCGTCCTCGAGGGTGGATCCGGACGGCATACGCACGCTGTCGTCGGCGACGGTGGGCTCGTCGACGAAGAGCGCCCGCCTCACCGCGGCGCCGGGGTAGCGGGCGATCGTGGCGTCGAGGGCGGAGCCGACGACCCGGGCGACGGGCAGCACCTGCCCGCCGGCGGCGAAGTCGAGCACCTGCACGGTCTCGCCGGTGGCGGCGCCGCGCAGCCAGGTCCGCTGCTGCTGCAGCCGCCCGTCGTCGGTGCGGTGCGCGCCGAGGACGAGCCAGCGGTCGGTGACCGCGTCGGTGCGCCGGACCGACTCGCTGCTCGTGGCCCAGCCGAGATAGGCCCGCAGGTCGCCGAGCTGCGCCTCGTCGAGCGACTCGCGCGCCGCCCACGCTCGCGTCGCGGTCCACCAGCGCCCGACCGCCACCAGCAGCCGCTCCGCCCAGTCGGGCCGGCCGCTCACCGCGCCGCCGACCGAGCGCACGTCATCGGCGAGCCCGGGCAGCTGCGCGTCGACGAGCCGCGCCGCCGTGCCGTCCCACCACGCGTAGGACTGCTGCCGCGCCGACGCCGTGCCGCTGCGCACGAGGTCGGTGAGCCAGCGGGCGAAGTCGTCCATCCCGCCGTCCATGAGGGCGAGCCGCTCCTCCAGGCGCTTCGCCGCCGCGGCGGGGTCGGGGGTACGCGTCGGGCGGGCCGCCTCGCCCGCAGCCCTCGCCTCCGCCCGGGCCGAGCGCTCGGCCGCCCAGTCCTGCGCGAAGCCGGCGGCCTCGGCGGCGTCGGCCACCGCGCCGGACCCCTCCACCCAGAGCAGCAGCAGGGCGAGGCCGTGCTTGCAGGGGAACTTGCGGCTCGGGCACGTGCAGCGGAACGCCGGCCCGGTCAGGTCGATGCTCACCTGGTAGGGCGTCTTGCCGGAGCCCTGGCACTTGCCCCAGAGCAGGGTGTCGGTCGAGCCGGTGTCGGACCACGGGCCGGGACGAGCCAGCCTCCGGGCAGCGGCCAGCGACGAGGCGTCGGGGGCCAGGCCGGCCACCTGGGCTGCGGTCCATCGGGTCGCTCGCGTCATGACTCGCACATCATGACCGACACCTCCCACAGCGGGGGCCGATCGCGCGCTGCAGGTAGCGGACGGAGCGCCCGGACAGGGCGCCCCTTCCGGGGCCCGCCCGGCCGGGTGATGATGGCGCGGTGACCGACCTCGGCTCTGCCCACGTCCTCGTCCTCGGAGCCACCGGAGGCCTCGGGGGTGCCATCGCCAGGAGGCTCGCGGCGTCGGGCGCCCGGCTGACGCTGTCGGGCCGGGACGAGGACCGCCTGCGGTCGCTCGCTGCCCAGCTCGGTGAGGTGGGCCCCGACGCGGTGGTCACGACGGTGGCTGCCGACCTCACGAGGCCCGACGGCCCCAGCTCTGTCGTGCGCGCCGCCCACGACGCCGCGCCGCTGACCGGGGTGGTTAACGCGGCCGGCGTCGTCGCGTTCGGCACGGTCGAGGACCTCGACGACGACACGCTCGACGAGGTGCTCCTGCTCGACCTCGTCGCCCCGATCCGCCTCGCCCGCGCCGCAATCGGCGTCCTCCCCGAGGGCGGCTTCCTGGCGCAGGTCAGCGCGGTCGTCGCCGAGAAGGCGATGCCGGGCATGGCCGCCTACAGCGCGGCGAAGGCCGGGCTGACGGCCTTCGACGCCGCGCTCGCGACCGAGCTGCGTCGCCGCCGCATCCGCGTGCTCGACGCGCGCCCGCCGCACACCGAGACCGGTCTGGCCGCGCGTCCGGTCGCCGGGGAGGCGCCCCGGCTGCCGCAGGGCCTCGACCCCGATGCGGTCGCGGCCCGCGTCGTGCAGGCCCTCGCCGGCGACGAGCGCGACCTCCCGTCGTCGGCCTTCACCGCCTGACGTCGCGCGCGGACCGCTCGGGGGCGGCGGCGGGATGGCGCCGGCCGGGCAGCGCCGCGAGCGCCAGGACCAGCGCCACGGTGGCCAGGGCCACCACGGCGCCGACGACCGCCGCCCACCCGGGCCCCGACCACGCATACCCGAGCAGCCAGCCCACGAGGGCCGACCCGCCGTAGTAGGCGACGTTGTAGAGCGCGGTGGCCTGCGCCCGCCCCGTCGTCGCCCGGGCGCCGACACATGCCGAGGCCGTGGCGTGCGCGGCGAAGAAGCCGGCCGTCAGCACGAGCAGCCCGAGTACGACGACCGCCAGCGCGGAGGCGAGTGTCAGGAGCGCCCCGGCCGCCATCGTCACCGTCCCCGCGAGCAGCACCCGGCGCCGCCCGAAGCGCGGCACCCATCGGCCGGTCAGCCGCGAGCTGACGGTGCCGGCGGCATACGCGGCGAAGATGAGCGACCCGACCGTGGCGGGCAGCGCGAACTCGGGGCCCTCGAGCCGGAAGGCGAGGTAGTTGTAGACCGCGACGAAGCCGCCCATGAGCAGCGCGCCCTGCGCGTAGAGCGCCAGCAGCGCGGGGTCCCGGAGGCTGGTGCGTATGCCGTCCGCGACGGTCCGTGCGCTCGCCGCGCTCGTGGGCCGGTAGCCGCGCGGCCGGGGCATGAGCCGCAGGAAGACGACGGACGCGGCGGCGCAGACGGCTGCCACCGTGAGCAGCGCGGGCCGCCAGCCGACGAGCCCGGCGAGCGGCCCGGCGATGAGGCGCCCGGCGGCGCCGCCGATGGTCGTGCCCGAGATGTAGGCGGCCGCAGCCGCGGCGGTGTGGCCGGCGTGCACCTCGTCGTGGAGGTAGGTCACGGCGAGCGCCGGGATCCCGCCGAGGGCCATCCCCTCGACGAGCCGCAGCCCGAGCAGCACCCCGAGGTTCGGTGACAGGGCGACGAGGACGCCCAGCACGGCGGAGGTCACGATCGCGACCTGCATGGCCCGCAGCCGGCCGACCCGGTCGGCCACCCACGACCACGGGAGCACGGCGAGGGCCACGCCGAGCGTCGCGAGCGAGACGGACAGGGCGGCGTCGGCGGGACTGACGTGCAGGCCGCGGGCCAGGGTCGGCAGCAGGCCCTGCGGGGAGTAGAGCTGCGCGAAGGTCGCGAGCCCCGCGGCGCCGAGGCCCACGAGGATGCGGCGGTACTCCCGGCTCGCGGGGAGGTGGCCGTCCCAGGTCATCGACTCACCCGCACCCGACTCGACGCGGTCGTCGGTTGCGGCGCTCAGACGGCGGTCGACTCGTCGGCGGCCCCGCTCGACCGGCCGGAGTGGCCGAGCTGGGCCTCGAGCGTCCGGGCGGCCTCGACCGGGTCGCCGCGCAGGACCGAGGCGTGGCACAGGTCGGCCACCTCCTCCGTCGCTCCTCGGGCTGCGAGGAGGACGGTAGTCGTCTCGGCGAGGCGCCGCAGGGCCGGGGCCTGCGCCGCGAAGGCGGTACTTCGGTGGGCGGAGAGCACGAGCACCTCGGGCTCGAGGGTCCGGCAGGTGTGGACGAGCTCGCTCGTCGGGGTGCTCGCGCCGAGGTAGCAGGTGCGCCAGCCGAGGCGCGAGAGCGCGATGCTCGTGGCCATGAGCCCGAACTCGTGGCGCTCGCCGGGCAGGCAGGCGAGGACCGCGAGCGGGCCGTCGGTCGCTTCGTCGGCTCCCATGAGGACCGACAGTCGCAGCCGGATGACGTTGCTCGCGAAGTGTTCCTGGCCGACCCCGATGGAGCCGTTGGACCAGCGTTCGCCGACGTCGTGGAGGTAGGGCAGCACGACGAGGGACAGCGCGTCCTCGACGCCGAGGGTGTCGAAGACCTCGCCGAGGACCCGGTGGCCACCGGTCTCGTCGAAGACCTCGAGCGTGTCCTGCAGGCGTGCGCGCCACTCGAGCGGGCTGGTGCGGCCTGGGCTGGTCATGGGTGAGCTCCTCACGTCTGCGCCGGCGGGCGGGGAGCGTCCCTAGCCCGAACTAGCGCCACGTACCCGCTCGGTCGCGTTTGCGAACACCCACTGCGGGAAAAGTCGGTTGCGTCCGGCGGTGCCGCGAACAGGATGGGCGTATGCCGTCCGCTGCCGCGCCGCTCGCCGGCCCCCTCCTCGAGGTGGCGTGCGACGAGTCCGGCTCGGAGGGGGAGAAGCTCGTCCGCGGCAGCACCGACACGTTCGCGCACGCCAGCGTCGAGGTGGCACCGGCCGCGGCCGTCGCCACGATCGAGCGGGTCCGGGTGCAGGCGCGGTCGCCGGCCACCGAGGTCAAGGCCGGCGTCGTGCTGCGGCCGCAGAACCGAAGGCTGCTCGAGTGGCTGCTCGGCGACGACGGTCCGCTGCTCGGGCACGCGCACGTCCACCTCACCGACAAGGCCCTGCACCTGACGGAGCGCATGCTGCACCTGCTGCCGGAGCCGGAGCCGGAGGGGGAGCCGGAGGTGGCCGGCCCGGACGCCCTCGCACGGGCGTGCACGGTGCACCGGGCGGCGTCGGAGCGGCTCGGGCGGGAGGGCTGGCTCTCGGTGCTCTCCGAGTTCAACGACCTGGTGCGAGCCGCGTCCCCGGCGCAGGCGGCGGCCGGCGCGTCGAGCCTGGCGTGCAGGCTGTCCGGGCTCGACGGCCTGCTGCCTGCCGGTCTCCTCCAGGTGCCGGTCGATCCCGACGGGGTGCTGCGGCTCGTGGCCCGCGGGCGGGGCACGCTCGACCCGATCGTCCCGGCGCTGGCGGACGCCCTGCGCCACTGGTCGGCGGCCGGCCGCCCGCTCTGGGTCGTCCACGACGTGCAGTCCGCCCTGACCGATGCGGCCGTCGAGCGGGCCGTCGCCCGCAGCGGCAGCGTGACCTCCGCCGTCCTCCGTGGTGTCAGCTTCGTCGACTCGCACGACGACCCGCGGGTCCAGCTCGCCGACTTCCTTGCCGGGGCCGTGCGGCGCATCGCCTCGCAGGTGCTCGCCGGTGAGGCCGACGCGGGGCTCGTCGAGCTCGTCGCCCCCTACGTGAGTGAGCGCTCGACCTGGCTCGGACCGTGGCTCCGGGACCCGGGCTCACGCGCCGGGGGTGCCGCTCGGCGACACGGGTCGGAAGGGGAGAGTGCCGCGGCCCGCACGTGACCCGGCCCGGACCCGCGTGGGGTCCGGGCCGGGGCGTCTGGCGGGTCGATGCCGGGGGTCAGCGGAAGAGGTCGAGCTTGCCGTACTTCTCCGCGAGCAGGTAGTAGACCGTGACGCGGTTCTTGGTCCGATCCCCCTTCAGGGTCTGCCCGACCTCGGCCAGCGAGGCGTCCAGCTCGGCGTCCGACTCGGTGAGCCCGAGCTTCTTCTTCATAAAACCGTCTCGCACCCGGTCGAGCTCGCTCTTGTCGCTGAACGACACGAGAGCCGAGTCACGCTTCTGCAGTGCGATCCCGCAGTGCCGGACGATGCCTTTGATGGCGGCGTCGTCGGCGTCTGGCGAGTACGTGCGGACGTCTGCTGCCCAGTCTTCTGCCATGCGTCGTGCCCCTCTACTTCCGGTCGGATGGAACACGACGGACGCTAGACGCAAACGACCCAGCCCGTGTGGGGAAGCGGCCGAGCAGGTTCAGTGCCGCTCGACCGGTGCCCTCATGCGGTCAGTGCAGCCCAGGTGCGAGCGCCGACGACGCCGTCGGCCGTGAGCCCGATCGACTGCTGGAATGCCTGCGTCTTCGTGGCCGTCATCGAACCGAAGACCCCGTCCGCCGTGAGCCGGTAGCCGCGGTGGGTCAGCAGCTCCTGCGCGGCCACGACGGCCTGTCCGCGAGAGCCGCGCCGGACCGTGACGACCAGCGCCGACCACGTCCTCGGGCCGACGATCCCGTCGGCCACGAGGTCCTCGGACCGCTGGAAGGAGACGACGCGGCTCTGCGTCGTGGGCCCGAACGAGCCGTCGACCGTGAGGCTGAGCCCGTGCCGGCGCAGCAGGTGCTGGACCGCCCTGACCCGGAAGCCGGTCGCGCCGCGACGGACCGTCGTCCACGTGACCGGCGCGGGCGCCGGTGTTCCGCCACCGCCACCGCCCCCGCCGAGCCGCTTCGCCAGGGCGGCGAGGCGTGCGTCACCGGGACGGACGTTGATCTCGAAGTGCATCTCGTCCTTGCGCCCCGAGTAGTCGCCGCCCCAGCGCACGACACCGTTGCACGCGTCGAGGATCGAGCGGATGTGCGAGCGCTGCGTCGCCGTGAAGGTGCCCGACCTCCCGAGCGGGTGCCGCGGGGCATTGAGGTCGATCGCGGTGCCGCTCGAGTGGTTCGACAACGTGGTGCTGCCCGAGATCGCGCGGTAGCTGTGCCCCCAGCACCAGCCCTTGACGAGCGCCTCGACCTCGCGGTCGAAGCGGCGGGCGACGTAGCCGAGGACCACGTGCACGTCGCCGCGGCGCACGCCGGCCGGGAAGGTCGCGGCGCCCACGGCGAGCGGGCTGAGCGGGACGGCCGACGACGAGCCCGCGGGCCATCCGTTCTGCGAGGTGGCGGCCTGCGCGGCCGTCGCCGTCGCGGCGACGACGCCGCCCGTGAGGAGGAGGCCGCCCGCGCCGCGGAGCAGGGTGCGGCGGCCGACGGTGGTGTTCGCCGTGCTGGCAGTGCTGGCGGTGCTGCCGGTGCTGACGGTGCTGGCGGTTTCGTGGAGCTCACACATGCTGACCCCTGTGGTGAGTGGCGGTGCTCCGGCGCGGGCGCGTCGGCAGCGCCGACGCTAGGGGCGAGCAGCGTTGCCGTACATGGGGAGCACTCCCCAGCGGCTCACCCCGACGAGCGCGGCTCGGTGCCCGAACCCGCGCCCGTCCCCGACGCGACGAGGGCGTCCCCGAGCGCGGTGCGCCAGTAGAGCACCTCGCGCCCCGACCGGCGGCGCAGCACCACACCGGCCGCGAGCAGGACCTTCAGGTGGTCCCCGACCGAGCCCAGCGGCATACCCGTCGTGGCGACGAGCCCGCTTGTGCTGCAAGGGGTCTCGAGGGCTGAGAGGAGGCGGGCACGGGACCGGCCGACCAGGCGCTCGAGCCCGTCTGCGGCGCCGCCGGAGACGGGAGCCAGCGCTCCGGCGACGGGGTAGTAGACGGCATACCTGCTCGGGAGCAGCCAGCCCACCCAGCGGGCCCGGTGGTTGACGGGCACGAAGAGCAGGTCGGCGTCGTCAGGGAGCACGCGGGAGGGCAGGTCGTAGTTGTTGATCCGCAGGTGCCCCTTGCCGACCCACTCGCGGTCGCGGCCGAGGTCGCGCAGCACGGCGGCCCAGCCGTGCGTGGCGAGCCGGGAGGTCCGCGACACGACGTCGGCGCGCAGGATGCGTTCGCGTCGGGCCCAGTCGGTCGCGAGCACGTGCGTCCACACCCACTGCAGCAGCTGCGCGGCCTCCTCGGCGACGCCGTCCCTGCCCAGCACCTCGGGGAGGCGGCCGGTCGACGAGCTCTCCGCGAGCTGCACGCGCACGAGGTCGTCGCCGAGCGCACGCACGTCGCCGAGCTCCTCCTCGAAGGTGCGCCCGCCCGCCGCGGGCGGCAGGCACAGCCAGTCGGAGATCCAGCCCTTGCGCCAGCTGTGGTCGAGCACCGCCCGGCGCACCGGGTGGGCCTCGAGCATCCCCCGAAACGCCTCGCCGTGGGCGGCGGCGAGGGCGCGCCCCTCGGGGTCCGACGGGCGTACGAGGTCGTTGAGGGCGCCGGCCGTCTCGATGCGCGGGGAGACGACGAAGCGGCTCCGGGCGAGCAGGTCGGCGGAGATCTGCCACGTTCCCATGTTTCGCCTCCTGCCGAAACATTAGCGCCGGGCGGCCTGCGGTGGTCAGGGTGGACAGCGTGACGACCTACCGCCAGCTCTTCGCCGTCCCCGAGTTCCGGGTGCTCTTCCTGGTCCAGTGCCTCAACATCGGGTCGTATGCCGTCGCGTCCCTCGCGCTCGGGACGATCACGTTCACGGCGACCGGGTCCCCGGTGCTGACGGCGCTCGCGATGTTCGGGGCGCCGCTGATGCGGATCGTCGGCCAGGCGCTCTTCGGCTCGGGCTCGGACCTCGTGCGCCCCCGCACCGCTCTCGTTCTCGTCGCGACGACGACGATGGTCACCGACCTGCTGCAGGCGCTACCGGGCCTCGCGTGGGGCTGGCGCTTCGTGCTGCTGGCGGTCGGACCGCTCGTCACCTCGGCGCTCGGTGGCAGCATGATCGCGCTGGTCTCCGACATCCTGCCGCCCGACGGCTTCATCCTCGGCCGCGCCACGATGAACATCGCGGTCGGTGGCATGCAGATCGTCGGCTACGGCATCGGCGGCCTGCTGCTCGTCACGTTCACGACGACCCAGCTCTTCCTCGGCGCCGCCGCAGCCCTTGTCGTCGCCGTGCTCCTGCTGCGACTCGGCCTCTCCGACCACCCGCCGCGCCACACCGGCGAGTCCGTCGTGAAGCGGACCCGTGAGGTCAACCGGGCGCTGCTCGGCTCACGCGTCACGCGGCCGATCTACCTGACGCTGTGGGTGCCCAACGGCCTCATCGTCGGCTGCGAGGCGCTGTTCGTGCCGTTCGCCGGCGCACGCGCCGGCTACCTCTTCGCCGTGACCGCGGCCGGGATGCTCCTCGGTGACGTCGTCGTGGGCCGCTTCCTCGCCGTCCCGGTCCGCGACCGGCTCATCACCCCGCTGCGCCTCCTGCTCGCCGTGCCCTACCTCGCCTTCTTCCTCGTCCCGTCGCTGCCGTATGCCGCCGCGCTGGCCTTCGTGGCGTCCGTGGGCTACTCGTCGGGGCTGCCCCTGCAGGAACGGCTCGTGACCCACACGGACGGCCAGGCGCGCGGTCAGGTCTTCGGCCTGCAGGGCACCGGCCTGATGGCCGGCCAGGCCGTGGGTGCGCTGCTCGGCGGCACGGTCGCCAGCGCCCTGGGCGTGGGACCGGCCGGGGCCGCGCAGGCGATGGGTGTCATGGCCGTCGGGTCGGTGCTCGTCTCGCTCGCCCTCACGCCCGGTCTGCGCCGGTCGCGCCCGGGCGCCGAGGTGTGCGAGGCCGCGACAGCCGCGGCACGCTGAAGCGGGCGGCCCGCCGCCGGACGTAGCGGTTGCCGAGATCGGTGGGGCCGCCCTCGGGCTGCGCCCCGGCCGCACGGTAGAACCACAGCTTCCCGGCCTCGACGAGCGCGAGGTAGGCGAGGACCATCACGGCAAGGGCGGCGTAGAAGGCCCCGGGCAGCGGCGCGAAGCCGAGTGGCGCGGCCAGGGGAGTGGCCGGGAGGACCGCGGCGACGGTGACGACGGCGAGGGCTGCGAGCGCCAGCGGCAGGCTCGGGCGGCTGCGGAAGAAGGGCACCTTGCGCGTACGGATCGCGAAGATGACGAGCGTCTGCGTGGCGAGCGACTCGACGAACCACCCCGAGCGGAAGAGGTCCGGTCCCGCGTGGAAGCCCCACAGCATGACGCCGAAGGTGACGAAGTCGAAGACCGAGCTGAGGGGACCGAACAGCAGCATGAAGCGCCGGATGAAGGCGATGTCCCAGTGCGAGGGACGTCTCAGCTGCTCCGGGTCGACGTTGTCGGTCGGGATCGCCAGCTGGCTGGTGTCGTAGAGCAGGTTGTTGAGCAGGATCTGCGACGGCAGCATCGGCAGGAACGGCAGGAAGAGCGAGGCCCCGGCGGCGGAGGCCATGTTGCCGAAGTTGCTCGACGTCCCCATGAGGACGTACTTGAGGGTGTTGGCGAAGATGCGGCGCCCCTCGACGACCCCGTCGGCGAGCACGTCCAGGCTCTTCTCGAGGAGGATCACGTCGGCGGCGTCCTTGGCGACGTCGGTGCCCGAGTCGACGGAGATCCCGACGTCGGCCGCGTGCAGGGCCAGGGCGTCGTTGACGCCGTCACCGAGGAAGGCGACGCCACCGCCCCCGTGCCGGTGGGCCCGCACGATCCGGGCCTTGTGCTCCGGGCTGACCCGGGCGAAGACGGTCGTGGCCGTGACGGCGTCGATGAGGTGCTCGTCGTCGAGGGCATCGAGGTCGGCGCCGGTGAGCACGGCGTCGCCCGGCAGCCCGAGGTCGCGGCACACCTTGGCCGCCACGACGGCGTTGTCGCCCGTGACCACCTTGACGCTGATGCCCAGCTGCGCGAGCCGGCCGAGGGCGGTCGCCGCATCGGGCTTCGGCGGGTCGAGGAAGACGAGCAGGCCGCGCAGCCGCAGGTCGTGCTCGTCGGCCGGTACCGGCGCACGCGCCTCGACGACGGGACGGGTGGCGACGGCCACCACCCGGTTCCCCGCGGCGAACTCGGCGTCCAGGGCCGCGCGCGTCGCAGGCGCCACGTCGGCGCAGCGTTCGAGGACGGTCTCGGGGGCACCCTTCGTGACGAGGTGCAGCGCGCCGTCGTGGTCGCGGATCGTCACCGACAGCATCCGGCGCTCGTGGTCGAAGGGCAGGACGCCGACCACCTCGTGGCCGGTCAGCCTCTCCCGCATGGGTTCGGTGGCGGGCGTGTCCCAGAGGGCCTGGTCGAGCGGGTTGGTGCCGACGGCGGCGGCTCCGCCCGGCGCGTTCTCGGTGCAGAGCAGCCCCCACCGCAGGACGTCCTCGGAGCGTTGCCCGTCCACGGGGACGGCTCGCGCGTAGTCGATCCGGCCGGCGGTGAGGGTCCCGGTCTTGTCGGTGAAGAGCAGGTCGATGTCGCCGAGGTCCTCGATGCAGACGAGGCGCTTGACCAGCACCTTGCGCCGGCTCAGCTGGCGTGACCCGGCGGCCAGGCTCGTCGAGACGACGGCCGGCAGCAGCTGCGGGGTGATGCCGACGGCGATGGCGAGCGAGAAGAGCAGGGCGTCGAGGAACGGCTTGTGGAGCAGGACGTTGATGACGAAGATCGACGTGGTCAGGGCGCCGGCGACCTTGACGAGCAGCATCGAGAACTGCCGCAGGCCCACCTGGAACTCCGTGTCGGCCTGGTGGGTGCTGAGGCCGGTGGCGATGGCCCCGAACTCGGTCCTGGGGCCCGTGGCGACGACGACCCCGCGCCCGCTGCCGGCGTGCACGACGGTTCCCATGAGGGCGCAGCCGGAGAGCTCGGCGAGCGTGGCCGTCCTGTCCACCGTGTCCGTGGTCTTCTCCACCGGCTGCGACTCGCCGGTGAGCACCGACTCGTCGCACTCGAGCCGGACCGCAGAGACGAGGCGGAGGTCGGCCGGCACGATCTCGCCGAGACCGAGCTCGACGACGTCGCCCGGCACGAGCGAGGTCACGTCGACGCGGCCGAACGCACCGCCGCGCAGGACGACTGCCTCGTGGCTGACCTGGGAGTGCAGCGATGCGGCGGCCTGCTCGGCGCGGTACTCGTTGACGAACCCGAGGCCCACGGAGACGACGACGATGATGCCGATGATGACGGCATCGCTCCGTTCCCCGACGAAGTAGGACGCGGTCGCCGCGACGAGGAGCAGTCCGAGCAGGGGCGAGTCGAGCTGGTGCCACAGGACGGTGAGGACGCGCGCGTGGTGCGTCGCGATCGCGTTGGGCCCGAAGGCGGCGCGCCGGCGCTCGACCTCGTCCGGGTCGAGACCGGTCCTGACGTCCACGCCGAGGGACCCGAGCACCTCGGGTGTGGCTCGGCCCGCGGCTGCGCGGATCGACGCGGCCGCATCGCTGGGTGCCAGCACCCCGGAGGTCACACCCTCATCGTGCTCCTCACGCGACCTGCGACGACCGCTTCGTGACGAACCGGCGGGACGTCACGCGAGCCCGCGTCGCCGGGCGATGGCCGCCGCCTCGGTGCGACCGGAGGCGCCGAGCTTGGCGAGCAGGTTGGAGACGTGCACGCTGACGGTCTTGGTGCTGATGTAGAGCTGCCGGCCGATCTGGCCGTTGGTGCGGCCCTCGGCGAGCAGCCGAAGCACCTCGAGCTCGCGCGGCGTCAGCTCCGCCTGGCGCACTCCGCCGAGCAGGTCGAGCTCGCCGAGCAGCGGCCGGGCCCCGAGCCGTTCGGCGACCGCACGGGCCTGCTCGGCCACCTGCCGCGACCCGGCGTCGTCGCCGGCGGCCCGCAGGGCCTCCGCGAGCCGTGCGCGGGAACGCGCGACCTCGAAGACGTGGCCGTAGCGCTCGAAGGCCGCGACGCTCCCGCGCCACGCGTCGACGAGCTCCTCGACGGGCGGAGGGTCCACCGTGCCCGCGACGCGCTGGAGCCGCAGGAGCTCGGCCTCCAGGCGAACCAGCCACGCCCAGGTCTCCCGGCTGGTGTCCTCCAGCGGGCCGGGCGTCGAGCGCTCGAACACAGGTCGGCTGGCCTTCTCCACCGCCGGGCGGAGCCCGCCGATCAGTCGGGCTCGGTCGGCGAGCTCGTCGACGAGGGACAGCGCGCGGCTGCGCAGCGCCGGGTCGGCGGGCGGCGCGAGCGCGGCCGCCTGCCCCGCGACGAGCGCGGCCATGCGGGCGAGGGCGTGGTAGTCGCCCCACGCGGCGTCGAGCACCCGCACCCCGGCCTCGACCAGGTCGAGCAGGCCCTCGAGGTCGCCCGCCTGACCGAGCAGGTCGATCGCCGGCATGACCGTCTGCACGACGCACAGGCTGTCGACCGCCCACCACCGCCGCAGCTCCTCGATGACCTCGCTCCCGACCGGCTCGCCGCGCCCGGCCCTGACCGAGAGGGCGGCTGCGGTGAAGATCGCGCGACCGGGCTGGGGCGCGGGCCGCCCCGTGAGGTCGAGACGGCGGGCCGAACCGTCCCAGTCGCCGAGCTCGTATGCCGTGAGGCCGCCGAGGAGGCGGCACTCCTGTCCCCAGGGTGCCCACTCGCGATGCAGGCGACGGGCTGCCTCCGCGCCCTGGTCGTAGAGCGCCAGCGACCCCGGCAGGTCGCCGCGGCGGTGCGCCAGCGAGGCCAGCTGGTGCAGGGCGCGCAGCAGCAGCGGGTCGTCGGGGGCGAGGTCTCGCACGACGGACCTGAGGTGCGCCTCCACGGCGTCGAGGTCCTGCTGCGCCTCGAGGACGCGGGCCAGGATGGTGCGCAGCTCGGCGAGGGTGGCGGTCAGCCCGAGACGCTCGGCGAGCATCGACGCCTCGTTGCCGACGACGGCAGCCTCCAAGAACGAGCCGGTGTCGACGAGGGCCTGGACCCGGGCGACGAGCACGCGGACGCGGCGTTCTTCGGCCTCGTCGCCGAGCAGCGAGAGCGCCTCGTCGGTGAGCGCGATCGAGTCGACCGGCAGGTCGAGCATGCGCGAGCGGATGACGAGGGTGGCGAGCAGGTCGGCGCGTGCGCCCGGCTGCTGGCCCGACCCGGGGTGGTCGAGGCGGTCGCGCAGCAGGTCCACGGCGCGGATCGGCTCGCCGGCGACCATGGCGGCGCGGGAGGCGAGGAGGGTGACCTCGTCGCGCTGGGGGTCGTCCTCGCCGAGCCACGAGAGGGCCCGCTCGAGGTGCAGCAGCGCCTCCTGCGGTCCACCGACCGTCATCGCGGCCTCGGCTGCGGCCCGGCTGGCCCGGACCGCCGTCTGCAGGTCGCCCACGGCGGCGGCGTGGCGCGCGAGCTCGGACGCGGGGGCCAGGTCGGGATGCTCGGCCAGCACGGCGGCATACGCCCGGTGCAGGCGCAGGCGCTCGCCGGGGAGGAGGCCGTCGGCGACCGCCTCGCCGAGCAGGGCGTGGCGGAAGGTGTAGGCAGGTGGCCAGCACGCCTCGAGGACGTGGTGCTCGACGGCCGCGGCGAGCGCGGCCTCGAGGGTCTCGTCGGGCAGTCCGGTGACGCGGGAGAGCAGCTCGTGGCCGATGAGCTGGCCGCCCTTGAGGGCGGCGGCGTGGAGCACGCGCTGCGCGGTGTCGTCGAGCTGCTCCACGCGCGCCCGGAGCACGCGCCCCAGGCCGCCGGTCAGCGACTGGCCGGCCGCGGCGCTGGCGACGAGCTCCTCGGCGAAGAACGGGTTGCCCTCGGAGCGGCGGGCGATCTCGCCGGCCGTCTCGGCGTCGAGGGACGGGCCGTCGGCGGACGGGCCGTCGAGGGCGGCCACCAGCTCGCGGACCGCGGCGTCGGGCAGCGGGGCGAGCTCGACGTGCTCGAGCCCCGCGATGCGCGCCCAGACGGCGAGCGTGTCGTGCAGGGGGTGGCGGCGGTGGAGGTCGTCGGAGCGGTAGGTGACGACGAGGCCCACGGCAGTGGGGAAGCCGCGCGTGAGCAGGAGGGTGACGAGGTCGCGGGAGGAGTGGTCGGCCCAGTGGACGTCCTCGACGACCACGAGCGACGGCTGCTCGGCGCCGAGCGCACTCAGCAGCGCGTGGACGGCCTCGGCGACCTGGCCGGGGTCCGTGGCCTGCGCCGGGGCTGGTGTGGGCACGGCACCGGGGGCGTCGACGCGTCCCGGCAGCAGGTGCCCGAGGGCAGGGTGCCCGGCGAGCACCCGCTCGACGACCTCCGGGTGCCCCGCGTCGACGGCACCCACGAGCTCGACGAAGGGCAGGTAGGCGAGGTTGCTGCCGGCCTGGCCCACGCAGTGCCCGACTGCGGTGAACCAGCCGGAATCGGTCGCATCGGCGACGAGCCGGCTCACGATCCGCGACTTGCCGATGCCCGCGTCGCCGGACAGCACGACGACACCGCCGGGCCCGGCACCCCCATCGGGGTGCAGCCCGACGGCGTCGGCGAGCCGGGACAGGTCGGTGTCCCGCCCGATCAGCGGGCCGGTGCGCATCGGCATACGCGGCATCATCGCGTACTCCGCCGACAGCGGCGGCGTGCTTGCCGTCACGGCGTCCGTTGCCGTGGTCACCGGTCGCGGACCGGGTTGTTCTCCTGGTGCGAGCGCCGCGCCATGGTGCGGCGGATGATCTCGAGCGACGAGTCGCGACGAGTGCGGTGACGCTGCGGGTAGCGGGACTCGATCGCGTACTGGATGGTGCGGAAGTCGGCGTACTGGGTGTTCATGGTCTTTCCTCTGCTGGTGCCTTTCTGGACATCTCCAGACTCGGCGGCTGAGGTAGACGCCCACATCGGACGACCTCCCTATCCCGGAGCGCGCGCTACCTCAGATCCGAGGGCGTGTGCCGGGTGGGGGCGCCTGAGGTACCCCTACGCCTCGCGTCAGGCGGGCGGGAAGGCCCGCGACAGCCGGGCGCGCACCGACGCCACGTCGACGACAGGCGGTTCGACCGCGCGGGTGGTCGGCTCGGAGACGAGCTGCTGAAGTCGTTGGGGCGCAGTCCGGTTCAGCCCAGGACGAGAGTGGCGGCGATGGTGAACATGACCAGCGCGATGGCGACGTCGAGCACGCGCCACGTCGCCGGCCGGGCGAAGAGCGGCGCGACCAGGCGTGCGCCGTAGCCGAGGGCCGTGAACCAGGCGAGGCTCGCCGCGGCGGCGCCGCCGGCGAACCACCAGCGTCCGCCGGGACCGTGCTGATTGGCGAGCGACCCGACGAGGAGCACCGTGTCGAGGTAGACGTGCGGGTTCAGCCACGTGAGCGCCAGCACGGTGGCGAGGACGCCGTTGCGCGACGGCACGGCCTCGTCCGCGTCGAGCGCCTTCGGGTGGCGCGCGTTGCGCAGGCTGAGCACGCCGAAACCGACGAGGTATGCCGCCCCCACCCACCGCACGACCGTCAGCAGTCCCGGGTGGGCCGTGACCAGACCACCGATGCCGAGGACACCCGCCAGCACGAGGACCGCGTCGCTGACCGCGCACACCGCGACGACCAGTCCGACATGGTGGCGAGCCAGGCCGGTGCGGAGCACGTAGGCGTTCTGGGCGCCGATCGCCACGATGAGGGACGCCATGGTGAGGAAGCCGGGCAGGAACGAGGTCACGCACTCGACCGTACGTGGACGGCGGTCTTCAGTGAAGCGAAGGAATCTGCAGCATCATTAGCATTGCTTCATGCGTCTGCCACCCGAGCACCTCGCCACGCTGCTCGCCATCGTCGACACGGGGACGTTCGAGGCTGCCGCCCGACGGCTGCGGGTGACGCCCTCGGCCGTGAGCCAGCGCGTCAAGGCGCTCGAGGCCGAGGTGGGACAGGTGCTCCTCGTCCGGACCGCGCCGTGCCACGCCACCCCGGCGGGCGAGACGCTGCTGAGGCTGGCTCGCCAGCAGAGCCTGCTCGAGTCGGAGACCCTGGCCGCGCTCGCACCCGGCGACCGGGGGCGCACCGACCTACCCGTCGTCGTCAATGCCGACTCCCTGTCGACGTGGTTCGGGGGCGTGCTCCGCGAGGTCTCGGCATGGGACGGGGTGACCCTGCGGCTGCGGGTGGAGGACCAGGACCACTCGGCCCGGCTGCTGCGGGCCGGGGAGGTGCTCGCGGCCGTGACGTCCGACTCCACCCCGGTGCAGGGGTGCTCGACCGAGCCGCTGGTGACGCTGCGCTACGTGCCCGCAGCCGCGCCCGCCCTCGTCGAGCGCCATCGGCTCGGGCGCCGGATCGACTGGAGTGCCATGCCGCTGGTGCGCTTCAACGACAAGGACGACCTCCAGCACCGCATCCTCGCCCGGCACGCCGTCACGAGCGACCCGCCGATCCACGAGGTGCCCGACGGCGCCGGCTTCGTCACCGCCGTGCGAGCCGGGCTGGGCTGGGGAGCCGTGCTGACCAGCCAGCTCGCCCCGCTCCTCGAGTCGGGCGAGCTCGTGCGCCTCGGGTCGCGCGACCACGTCGACGTGCCCCTCTACTGGCAGCGGTGGCGGCTCCCGTCGGCCCACCTCGACCGTCTCAGCGAGCTGGTCCGACGGGAAGCGGGGCGAGCCGGGCGCCGCTCCTGAGGACGTCTCGGACGGCATTCGGGACGGCATACGGGACGGCATGCGGACTGCCCGCCGACAATCCCGACAAGACGACCGGACTCGCGAATCGTCCACGGGACGCCGGGCGGCGCGGCTACGTTGGGCTGGCAAGCATCTCCCGCTCGGAGCGCGAATGCCCTCGCTCTCCCGAGGAGGCAGACCGAGGTGACCGACGCAGCCGCTCCGCCCGGGGCCACGGCCCCGCTCGACGTCGCGCGCACCGTGCGCTCCCGGTCCTACCTCTCGGCGCTCGTGCTCGCCGCGCTGCTCGGCATCCCCGTGTCGGCGATCGCGTACGGCTTCCTGGCGCTCGTGTCCGCCATGCAGAAGTACCTCTTCACCGACCTGCCCTCGCACCTCTTCGACGGGTCCCGGCCCGCCTGGTGGCCGCTCCCGTGGCTGATGCTGTGCGGGCTGCTCGTCGCCCTCACGATCCGTCACCTGCCCGGGACCGCCGGGCACTCGCCGGCCTTGGGCTTCAACGCCGGTGGCGGTCCCCCGGCCGGGCGCGACCTGCCCGGCATCGTGATCGCCGCCCTCCTCACCCTCGGCCTCGGGGCGGTCCTGGGACCGGAGGCGCCGCTCATCGCGATCGGTGGGGGCCTCGGGGCCCTGACCGTGCGGCTCGCCAAGCGCGACGCTCCACCCATGGCCGCGACGATGATGGCGTCCGCCGGCAGCTTCGCCGCAGTGAGCACGCTCCTGGGCTCGCCGCTGCTCGGTGCCTTCCTCATCATGGAGGCGGCCGGCATCGCGGGGGCGACCCTCAGCCTCGTCGCGCTGCCGGGCCTGCTCGCCTCGGGCATCGGCGCCCTCGTCTTCGTGGGCCTCGACAACTGGACCGGTCTCGGCACCTTCTCGCTCGCCCTGACCTCCGTCCCGCCCGGGGTGCAGCCCACGGTCGCGTCCCTGCTGTGGTCGGTTCCGGTCGGCGTCCTGGGCGCCCTCCTCGGCTGGGCCGTCCGCCGGCTCGGGCTCGGCCTGCGGCCCCACGTGCACCGCAACCGCGTGACCGTCACCGTGGGCCTGGGCCTGGTCGTCGGCCTGTGCGCGACCGTCTACCAGCTCACCACCGGGCGCCCCTTCGACGAGGTGCTGTTCTCGGGGCAGAGCGCGCTGCCCGGGCTCGTGGCGGGCGCGGCCGGCTACTCCGTCTGGGTGCTCGTGCTGCTCGGGCTGCTCAAGTCGGTCGCCTACGGCGTCTCGCTCTCGGCCTTCCGCGGCGGCCCCGTGTTCCCCGCGATGTTCATCGGTGCGGTGCTGGGCATCGCCCTCAGCCCCCTGCCGGGCATGGAGCTGGCCGCCGGCATCGGGACCGGGATCGGGGCAGTGTGCTGCGCCATGCTCCGGCTGCCGCTGACCTCCGTGCTGCTCGCCACGCTGCTCATGGGCACCGACGGGTTGACGGTGATCCCGCAGGTGGTGGTCGCCGTGGTGGTCTCGTTCGTCGTCTCGGCGGTGCTGCCGCTGCCGACGGTCGCGCCCGCGGCGGAGCCGGCCGGGAGCGCGCACTCACCCGAAAAGGGGGAGTCGCCGAGACCCTCTGCTGGTCGATAGTCGAGGCACCGAGCTTCGAGCGAGGAGGCCAGCCCCATGGAGGCCCGACCGGAACGGCTCAACGCGACCGTCGCGTGGCTCTTCATGCTCGGGTCCGCCTGCTTCGTGCTGGGCTCGGTGCCCGCCTACCTCGACGCCGTGGGCGGCCCCGTCGATGGCGTCACCTACGTCATCGGGTCGATCTTCTTCACGAGCGCCTCCTTCGGCCAGCTCGTCCAGGCGCAGACGCCGGCGATGACGGCGGTCGACGCGGACAGCCAGCACCGGCGGGCTCCGGTGCGCCTGCTGGGGTGGGCACCGCACGACCGCAACTGGCTCGCCGCGGCCCTGCAGTTCCCCGGCACCCTCTGCTTCAACGTCAGCACCGTCGCCGCCCTGACCCACAACGCGACGGCCGCCGAGGCCAACCGCTACGTGTGGCGCCCTGACCTGTACGGCTCGGTGCTCTTCCTCGCCTCGAGCACGTATGCCGTCCTCGCCGTCTCGCAGCGCTTCCTCGCCTTCCGTCCCCGGTCGTTCCCCTGGCGGATCGCCTGGCTCAACCTGGTCGGCTCGGTCCTCTTCATGGCCTCCGCGCTCGCCAGCTACGTCGTCCCGAGCACAGACGCCGCGCTGAACACGCGCGTCGCCGTGGCCGGGACGTTCCTCGGCGCCCTGTGCTTCCTCGTGGGCGCCGCCCTCATGCTGCCGGCCTGGCGACGTGCCGTGCCGACGCGTCCCCGTGGCTCCACGCCACACCAGTTCAAGGAGTAGAAGCATGGCCTCACAGACCCCACCATCCGAGCTCGACGCGGTCGCGGCGCTCTACGGCAACCGTTTCCTCACCCAGGAGGTGCCGAGCCGCGAGTTCCCGACCGGGGGCATGAGCGCGGTCGACGCCATGCGGCTCGTCGCCGAGGACCTGGCCATCGAGGGTGACCCGGCACGCAACCTCGCGACGTTCGTGACCACGTGGATGGAGCCGGAGGCGCAGCGGATCATCGCAGCGAACCTGCACCGCAACTTCATCGACCACGCGGAGTACCCGCGCACGGCCGAGATCGAGCAGCGCTGCATCCGGATGCTCGCCGACCTCTTCCACGCGCCCGGGCCGACCACCGGGGCGCGGACCCAGGGCTCGTCCGAGGCGATCATGCTGGGCGCGCTGTCGCTGAAGTGGAACTGGCGCACCCGTCGCCAGCAGGAGGGCGGCTCCACGGAACGGCCGAACCTCGTCTTCGGCGGCGACGTGCACGTCGTGTGGGAGAAGTTCTGCCGCTACTTCGACGTCGAGCCGCGGATCGTCCCGCTCCAACCGGGCAAGTACACGATCGGGCCCGACGACGTCGCGCCGCACGTCGACGAGAACACGATCGGCGTCGCCGCCGTCCTGGGCACCACCTTCACCGGGCACAAGGACGACATCGTCGGGATCAACGACCTGCTGGTGGCGCTCAAGCAGGAGCGCGGCCTCGACGTGCCCCTGCACATCGACGGCGCGAGCGGCGGTTTCGTCTGGCCGTTCCTCTACCCGGACTCGCCGTGGGACTTCCGGCTCGAGCAGGTGCGCTCGATCAACGTCTCGGGCCACAAGTTCGGCCTCGTCTACCCCGGCATCGGCTGGCTCGTCTTCCGTGAGACCAGCGACCTCGCCCCCGACCTCGTCTTCGAGGAGAACTACCTCGGCAAGACCGACTCGACCTTCACCCTGAACTTCTCCACGGGCTCGTCCATGGTCCTGGCGCAGTACTACAACTTCGTGCGCTTCGGCCGGCAGGGCTACACCTACATCATGCGCAACATGGAGGAGAACGCCCGGATGCTCGGCGACGAGCTCGAGAAGATGGGGCGCTTCGAGCTCATCGACCGCTACGAGGAGCAGCTCCCGCTCGTGGCCTTCCGGCTCTCCGGCGAGCAGGGCTTCGACGAGTTCGACCTCGCCTGGCAGCTCTCCGCCGAGCGAGGGTGGATGGTGCCGGCCTACACGTTGCCCCCCAACGCGCAGGACGTCACGATCATGCGGGCCCTCGTCAAGGAGACGATGAGCCGCGAGCACGTCGACACGCTGGCCCGTGACATCGAGGAGGCCTGCCGGACGCTCGACGCCAAGGGCGGGGCGCACGAGTCCGAGCGGGCGAAGATCGTCACCGGCCCGGGTCACTGAGCCGTATGCCGTGTGCGCGCCTACGCGCGCCCGTCCCGCCAGGCGCGCCACGCGGCATACCCCCCGATGACGTCGGTGGCGCGGTGGATGCCGAGCTCCTGGAGGGCGGCTGCCGCCAGGCTCGAGGTGTAGCCCTCCTGGCAGAGGACGACGACCTCGAGGTCGTGGTCGGCGACGGGCAGCGCGGCATCGCTCGACGGGTCGAGACGCCACTCGAGGACGTTGCGCTCGATGGGCGTCGCGAACGCGAGCTCGCCCTCGATCGCCCGCTGGGCCTCGGGACGGATGTCGACGACCAGCGCACCGGCCTCGTGTGCCGCCTGCGCCTGCTCCGGGGTGAGGCGGCGGAGGCGGCTCCGGGCCTCCTCCAGCACCTCGTCGATCGTCCGGGGGCGGGGCCGGGTCACCAGTCCACCCCGGCCTCGGCTCGTGCGTCGGCCTCGAGCAGCCCGTCGACGGCCGTGTAGTTCGTCATGGCAGTCAGTCTCGGGGAGTACACGTGCAGGCTCACGGCCGGGTCGGAGCCGGCGTTGGTCACCCGGTGCAGGTGGCGGGTGCCGAAGGTCCGCTGGTCGCCCGGGCTGAGCAGGACGCCCGGCCCCTCCACGCGTCGCACGTCGCCGAGCTCGACGGCGTTGCGGTAGCCCGCCACCTCCTCGGTGAGAACTCCCTGCAGGACGACGAAGGAGCCGGCGCTGCCGCCGTGGTCGTGCCACGGCGTGCCCTGGCCGGGTAGCCACGTCAGCAGCCAGGCCTCGTGGTCGCGGTCGGCGAGCAGCCTGGCGTAGTAGCGGGTGACGGGGTCGAAGTCGACGAGTCCCTGCCAGATGGTCCGCTGCCGGGCGAGGCGTCGGGCGGTGTCGGCGAGGTCGACGGAGGTGCGGAGGGCACCGCGGGTCATGGTCGTGCCTTTCGGTCCGAGGAGTGGGGTTGGGGCGCTCGGGAGGACCGCGGCGTACGGCTCAGCGCTCAGGGCGCGTGCGGACTCCCGAGCGGGGGACAGCTTCCCCGCCGCATCGAGACATAACCATGCATTTGCATGTAAGAAACACTAGCTAATGCCTAGAGCAGGGGCAAGCGGAGGGCCGGCGCGCTCGGTGGCCGGGCTGTCCGGGGCGGCGAGTACGGTCGTCGGGTGGCCGTCCACTCGCGTAGGGCAACCCAGGACGTGACCGGTCGCCGAGCGCGGTGGCGCGTCGGGCTGGCCGTCGCCGTGACGCTCCTGCTGTGGGCGTCCGCCTTCGTCGCCATCCGGCACCTGGGTCGTGACGTCCCGCCCGGGGCGCTCTCGCTCGGCCGACTGCTCGTGGCGTCGGTCGCGCTCGGCGTGCTCGTCTTCCGGCGCCCTCGCACCTGGCCCGCCAGGCGCGACTGGCCCCTCCTGCTGGTGTGCGGTATCGGCTGGTTCGGCGTCTACAACCTGGCCCTCAATGCGGCCGAGCGGCGCATCGACGCCGGCACGTCCGCGCTGGTCGTCCAGGTCGGTCCGATCATCGTCGCCATGCTCGCCACCGTCTTCCTCGGCGAGAGGATGACCCGCTGGCTGCTCATCGGCATGGCCGTGGGGTTCGCCGGGGTGGTCGTCATCGCCCGCGGCTCCTCCTCCGGCAGCTCGGGAGACGTGGTCGGCGTGTGGCTCGCCATCCTCGCCGCCGTGACGTATGCCGTCGGCGTGCTCGCGCAGAAGCCCCTCCTCGGGCGGCTCCCGGGCCCGGAGGTGACGTGGCTGGCCTGCGTCATCGGCGCCGTCGTTTGCCTGCCCTGGTCCGGTGAGCTCGTCTCGGTGGTCCGACACGGCGACGTGGCGACGCTCGGGTGGATCGCCTATCTGGGAGTCTTCCCGACCGCCATCGCCTTCTCGACCTGGGCCTTCGTCCTGGCGCGCAGCGACGCCGGCACGTTGACGCTGACGACGTTCCTCGTGCCGTTCATCGCGACGCTGATCGCCTGGGCGCTGCTGTCCGAGGTGCCGCCCGTCCTCACGTACGTCGGCGGCGCCCTGTGCATCGCCGGGGTCCTCCTGACGCGGCGGAGGCCCAGGCCGCGTCCGCTGCCTTCCGACTGACCGGGGGCGCCCTGATCCGGCGCCGTCTTCCCGCGCTGGAACCCTTCCGCCCTGTTCGAACATATGTTCTAATTGAGGGGAGACGACCCGGGTGGGAGGAGTGAGTTCGTGCCATTCCTCGACACCGGGCGTCCGCCATCGGAGTCTGGTTCCGACGACCGAGCGCTCGAGCGGATCCGCTGGATCCTGGAGTCCAACGGGGCTCGCGCTGCCGCAGCCGAGGGGCGTCGCAGGGAGCCCGCGTCGCTGCACGACGCGGCTGATGCGGTGCTGTCGCAGATCGAGCGGCTCGAGATCCGCAAGGCGCGTCTCGAGGGCGAGCTGGTCGACGCGTACGCGGCCCTCCACTCGATCGAGGAGCGGCATCTCGCGCAGACGCCGACGCGCTCGCCGGTGCCTCTGAGTGCCGACCAGGTGGCTGCGCAGGAGATCAGCTGGGCCACCGGGGTGGGTGCCGGCGAGGTCAGCCGCCGGCTCGAGCTCGCCACCGCGCCCAGGCGCCACCGCGTGCTGCGCGAGCGGCTCCGCGCCGGAGGCGTCAGCCTCTACCGCGCACTGCGCATCGTCGCCGAGACCCGCACGCTGGACGACGACGTCATCCCGGACCTCGAGGCCACCGTGCTGGCGCCGGCGCCCGACGGGTCCGTCGCCTCCCAGCGCCTCTTCGCCTCGCGCCTGCAGCGGTGCGTTCGATCGGCGGAGGGGCGCTCGCACGAGGAGCGACGCCGGTCCGCCGCGCTGCGGCGCGGCGTCCATGGCCGGGTCTGTGAGGACGGGATGGGCACCTTCACGGTCGTCGCGCCGGCCGAGCGGGTGGTCGGCGTCCTCGACCGCGTGGACGCGCTGGCCCGAGCCGCTCGCGCCGCCGGCGACGAGCGCACCCTCGACCAGCTCCGCAGCGACTTCCTGTGCGACCTGGTGCTCTTCGGCGTCGTCCCGCCCGCCGGCCGCGGGCCGGTCGCCTCTTCGGCTGGAGCAGCCGCAGCCTCCCCGGGCGGTGACCCTGGCAGCGTCCCTGGCAGTGCATCTGCCGGCCTCCTGGCCGGCGCGCCGCCGGCCGTGGTCCGCATCGTCGTCCCCTTCGAGGTGGCGGCCGGTTCGTCCGACGCCGCATGCGAGCTGCCCGGCCACGGCTGGGTCACGGCGGCCCACGCGCGCCAGATCATGACCGCCCCGGGGTCGGTCTGGCAGCGCCTGGCGGTCGACGGGGAGACGGGCCGCGCCCTCGGGCTGTCGACCGACCGCTATCGGCCCACCGCCGAGATGGTCGAGCACGTCAGGGCGGTCGACGGCGTCTGCCGTGCCCCCGGCTGCCAGGTGCCTGCCGAACGCTGCGACTGGGACCACCTGGTCCCGTGGCCGCACGGCCCGACCCGCGTCTCCAACGGCGACTCCCTCAGTCGGGGCTGCCACAACGGCAAGACCGCCGGCGCCTGGCGGGTGGAGCGGGTGGCCGACCAGGGCATCTCCTGGACCACGCCCGCGGGGCGCGACTACGTCACCTACCCGAAGGACTGGCGCGAAGCCCTCAGTGACCCCGGCTCCGAGTCACCCGAGCTCGAGGTGATGACGGAGGGTCGGTCGCCAGGGCCAGTGCCGTCGGTGGGCGACCCGCCGCACGGCTCGTCGCAGACCCCGGACGACGACCCGCCGCCCTTCTGACCGACCGGCTGGGCCGGCGATGGACGGTCGCGCCCTTCCTCAGTCGCCGGTGACGGTGGTGAGGCAGAAGGGGTGTCCGGCCGGGTCGAGCAGGACCCGCCAGGCGCTCGGTGCGGGCTGGTGTGCCGCTTCGGATGCGCCGAGGGCCACTGCGCGTGCGACGGCTTCGTCCAGATCCTCGACCAGGATGTCGAGGTGCACCTGCTGCTGCTGGCGCGAGCTCGGCCACGACGGTGCGACATGGTCCGGCGTTCGCATCATCGTGACGGCGAGCCGTCCATCGGACAGGGAGACGACGCCACCGTCGGCGCTCTCGTAGGCCCGCCGTAGCCCGAGGACCGCCCCGTAGAAGTCGGCGAGCACCGAGGGGTCAGGGCAGTCGAAGGAGATGGAAGCCAGTCGACCGATCGCGGTCCGAGGAGTGGTCGTCACGCGCCCACCTTGGCATGGGCCGGTGACGCCGGGGCGACGCCGCGGCGGGCGCCGTCACATCTGAGATCGGAACGTCATGGAGCACGCGGTCGAGGTCGCGGTCGACGTGACCGTCGGCGCCGAACGGGGCGCGCGGCAGCGAGAAGGTGCGCCGGTGGTGCGGCCGGAGGGCGGCGAGGAGAAGGACGAACATGGCGATGAAGAAGATGATGTCCATGGCAGAAAGTCTGCGCGCGTCATGATCCCGCCACGAGTGGCGGATCTGTCGTTGTTCGACAAGATCCTGCCAACGGTGTCATGCTGGACCGATGCTGCGCACCATCGCTGTGATCGCCCAGGAGCCGGTGGCCATGTTCGAGCTCGGTGTCCTCTGCGAGGTCTTCGGCATCGACCGCACCGACGACGGCGTGCCCGCCTTCGACTTCCGCGTCTGCTCCGCCCGTCCCGGCGAGGTGCTGCGGACGACGAGCGGCATGGCCGTCGTCGCCCCCTTCTCGCTCGAGGCGGCGCGCGGGGCCGACCTCGTCGCCATCCCGGGCGGGCCGGTCGACGGCCCCTACGACCGCGAGGTGCTCGACATCCTGCGCGACACCGCGAGCAGCGGGGGCCGCGTCCTGTCCGTCTGCTCCGGCGCCTTCCAGCTCGCTGCCGCCGGGCTGCTGGACGGGCGCCGCTGCGCCACCCACTGGAGGTATGCCGCCAAGCTCGCCGACGACCACCCGAGCGCCCGCGTGGACCTCGACGTCCTCTATGTCGAGGACGGCCCGGTCCTGACGAGCGCCGGCACGGCCGCCGGCATCGACGCGTGCCTCCACCTCGTGCGCACGGAGCTCGGATCCGAGGTGGCCACCCGCATCGCCCGACGCATGGTCGTCCCGCCGCACCGGTCCGGCGGACAGCGGCAGTTCGTCGAGACGCCGCTGCCCGCCGAGCCCTGCGAGAGCCTGCAGGACGTCCTCGAATGGGTTGCCGAGCACCTCGACCAGGAGCACTCCATCCCGAGCCTGGCTTCGCGCGCTGCCATGTCCGAGCGCACCTTCGCCCGCCGCTTCACGGCGGAGGTCGGCACGACCCCGCACCGGTGGCTGACGAGCCAGCGGGTGTTGCGAGCCCGACACCTGCTCGAGACGACCGACCTCGACATCGAGCGCATCGCCCGCGAGAGCGGCTTCGGCACGGCGGCCGTCCTGCGCCACCACTTCCAGAGGGAGATCGGCGTCCCGCCGATCGCCTACCGCCGCGCCTTCACGAAGCAGCCGGCGTCCGCCTGAGTCCCGCGATCGCCACTCGCGAGCGCTGTCTGCCGCTGTATCGCAAACGTCCTAGACAATGACAGACTCCCGCAGACCCCCTGGGACGCGGGGCCCTCAGCGGTTGCGGCGGGCGATCGCGGCGGACAGGACGGTCGCGAAACCGCACCACGCGGCATACGGCGACAGGGCGGTGCCGGCCCCCTTGCTGACCGATCCGGCACGCCGCGCGAGGTCGGCCGAGCTCGCCGTCAGCAGGGCCGCCTGGGCTGCCGCCGCCCACGGCCGGCGGGAGCGCCAGAAGACGACGCTCCACGCGGCGTTGAGCGCGAGGTTCGTGCCGAAGGCCGTGAGGTAGCGGCGGCGGCCGTCGCGGTCACCGGCCTTGTCGTAGGCGTTGAGCACCGCCGCCGAGCTGCCCGCGATGTCCGCGTAGAGCGCGGTCCACACCACCGGGAACGCCACGGGCGGCGGCTGCCAGTCGGGCAGGTCGAGGGACCGGTACCACTGCGAGTCGGGCTTGGTCGCGAGCGAGCCCACCACGACGCTCGCCACCGTCGCGGCGCTCGTCAGGGCCAGGTTGCGCATCGCGGTGTCGGGCTCGGCCGTCTGCATCGCCGAGCGCACTGCCGTGTCGAAGTCGGTGAACCCGCCGGGCACGTCGACGTACTCGAGCAGGTCGCTCTCCTTGGCGACGACCTCGTGCACGAGGCTGCCGACGAGGGGCTTGGCCAGCCCGGCCGAGATGGGGGTCACGAGGCCGACCCAGTGGCTCGCGAGGCGGGGCGTCAGCACGGGGACGGTGACCACGACCGGCCGCCGTCGACCGGTGGCGTCGGAGAACCGCCCGATCATCTCGCGGTAGGTCAGCACCTCCGGACCACCGATGTCGAAGGTGCGGTTCACCTCGGTCGGCAGGCTTCCCGCGCCGACGAGCAGCGTGACGACGTCGTCGATGGCGATCGGCTGGATCTTGTTGTCGAGCCACTTCGGGGCGACCATGGCCGGCAGCCGGGTCGTCAGGTAGCGCAGCATGTCGAACGAGGCCGACCCGTCGCCGAGGACCACAGCCGCCTGCAGCACCGCCGTGGGCACCCCGGAGTCGAGGAAGGTGCGGCCGACCTCGACCCGCGAAGCCAGGTGCGGCGAGAGCTCCTCGTCGTCGGGGTGCAGGCCGCCGAGGTAGACGATCCGCGAGACGCCGGCCTCCTCGGCGGCCTGCGCGAAGTGCGTGGCCGCGGCCCGGTCGCGCTCCTGGAAGTCCGGCTTGTCGTCCATCGAGTGCACGAGGTACCACGCCGCGTCCACTCCGGTGAGGGCCCGGCGCATGTCCTCGACCGACCCGACGTCGCCCAGGACGACCTCGACGCGGCCGACCCACGGGCGGTCGTCGAGCGATCCCTGGCGGCGGGTCAGCACCCGCACGTCCCAGCCCTCGTCGAGCAGCCGGGGCACGACGTGGCCGCCGATGTAGCCGGAGGCGCCCGTCACGAGGGCGGTGCGGCCGGCGGGTGCAGGGGACGCAGAGGTCATCGGGTCACCTGGTGAGCTCGAGGGCGGGCGGGAGGAGCAGGAGCATGCCGGTCGACCACGTCACGTGGGTGATGATCGGCCCGAGGATGCCGCCGGTGACCCGTCGCTGCAGTGCGGTGACGAGCCCGACGACGGCCGCGGCGAGCACGAGCAGGGGGATGCCGCTGCCGACGGTGGTCAGGGCGTAGAGCACGGTCGTGACGGCGACAGCGTGGGACGGGAGGGCGGCATACAGGGCGCCGCGGAAGTAGAGCTCCTCGGCGATCCCGTTGAGCACGGTGATGGCGAGCACGGCGGGCAGTGAGCCGAAGCGCGCGTGGTCGAGCAGGGCGTCGACCGGCTCGCGCAGGAACGGGATGCGCGCCACGACCAGCGAGCCGACGAGGAAGACGACGAGCACGAGGGCGCCGAGGGCGAGCGACTGCACGACCGGTCTCGACTCGCGCTGGCCCGAGCGGGTGTGCCCGCGCCCGAAGTGCAGCGGCCCCGAGGCGAGCGCGCCGAGCGCCCAGACCGCGGCCAGCGCCAACGAGCCGGCGTAGAAGAGCGGGTCGCCCGGTTTGATGCGCAGCGCCCAGCCGAGCACCACGGAGCCGATGACGAAGGTGACCGCGACGACGACCCTGCGCCGCGTCCGAGCCTGCGGCGGGTCGGGGTGCTGGCCCTTGACGGGCTCGAGCAGCGCGGCGTCGAGGAACGCCCGCAGCTCGGCGATCGGCCCTCTCACCTGCTCTCCTCCCGGTTCAGCGACGCGCCCGCTCGTAGCGCGCGAGGCTCTCCTTGCGCTCCTCGTCGTGGTCGACGATCGGCTGCACGTAGTCGTGGTCGTACCCGTTGTCGTGCTTCCACGGCTCGTGCGCGGCCGCGCCGGTGAGGTGGCGCAGCTCCGGCACCCAACGCCGGACGTACTCGCCGTCGGGGTCGAACTTACGGCCCTGCGTCACCGGGTTGAAGACGCGGAAGTACGGGGAGGCGTCGGTGCCGGTGCCCGCCACCCACTGCCAGCCGTGGTTGTTCGAGGCGATGTCGCCGTCGACGAGGTGGTCGAGGAAGTGCCGCGCGCCGACCGTCCAGTAGACGTGCAGGTCCTTGGTGAGGAAGCTCGCCGTGATCATCCGCAGCCGGTTGTGCATCCAGCCCTTGGCGAGCAGCTGCCGCATCCCGGCGTCGACGATCGGGTAGCCGGTGCGGCCCTCGCGCCACGCGTCGACCAGCCGGTCGGTCTCCGGTCCCGAGTCGTAGGGCAGCTTCGACAGCTCCGGGCGCAGGTCGTGCCACGCCGACTCGGGGTTGTGCCACAGGACGTCGGCGTAGAACTCGCGCCAGACGATCTCGGTGACGTACGTCGTGGCCGCCTTCGAGCGCCCCGCCGAGTGGGCGGCGATGTCGGCGAGGATCGTGCGCGGGTGGATCTCGCCGTACTTCAGCGGCGCCGACAGCCGGCTCGTCGAGTCGAGGTCGGGCCGGTCCCGTTCGGTGTCGTATGCCGTGAGCCCGCTCTCGAGGAACGCCTCCCACCGCTTCCGCGCGGCAGCCTCGCCGGCCTCGATGCCCTCGAGCCCGTCGACCTTCGGCAGGTCGTCGCTGTGCACGTCGTCGCGCAGCCACGGGATCCGCTTCGGCCGCTCCGCCGGGGCGGGTCGGCCGTGCTGGTGCCACGCCCGGGCGAACGGCGTGAACACCTTGTAGGGCGCGCCCGACCCGTTGAGGATGCGACCGGGCCCCACGGCATACGGCGTCCCGGTGGCGACGAGCTCGCGACCGTCCTCGGCCAGGGCCTTCTCGACGGCCTCGTCGCGGCGGCGCCCGTAGGGGGTCGTCTCGCGCGAGACGTGCACCTGCTCCGCGCCGACCTCCTTGGCGAGCCGGGGGATGACCTCGACGGGGTCGCCGTGGCGGATGACGAGCGCGCCCCGGGTGTCCTTCTGCAGCGCCGCGACGGACGCGAGCAGCCGGCGCGAGCGGGGGGTGTCGGTGTCGAGCAGCCTCGGGTCGAGCACGAAGACCGGCAGCACGTGGGCCCCGGCCTCGACGGCCGCGAGCAGGGCCGGGTGGTCGGTGAGGCGCAGGTCGCGCCGGAACCACAGGACCGACGTGCTCCCCGAGCTCTTCGACGATGCCATCACGCGGCCGCGGGTGCGGCGCCCTCCCGCTCGAAGCGCACCTGGGCGACGTCGAGGTAGCCGGTGTCGAAGCCGGCCTCGCAGTAGGCGAGGTAGAACTCCCACTTCCGGCGGAAGGTCTCGTCGAACCCGAGCGCCTGCACCTCGGGCCAGCGCGCGAGGAAGGTCTCCCGCCAGCGGCGCAGGGTCTCGGCGTAGTCGGCGCCGAACGGCTCGACGGCGGTCATGCGCAGCGACGTCGCGTCCTCCGCCGTCTCGCTCATCGCCTGCAGGCTCGGGATGAGCCCGCCGGGGAAGATGTGCTTCTGGATCCAGCCGTAGGAGTGCTTCGTCGCCATGAGCCGCTCGTGCGACATGAGGATGGCCTGCACCGCCGCGATGCCGCCGGGGGCGAGGCGCTCGTCGATGGTGCGGAAGTAGGCCGGCCAGTACTCCTCGCCGACCGCCTCGATCATCTCGACGCTGACGACGGCGTCGTAGACGCCCTCGACCTCGCGGTAGTCCTGGATGCGGATGTCCACGGTGTCGGCGTACCCGGCGGCCGCCACCCGCTCGCGCGCCAGCGCGGCCTGCTCCTTCGAGAGCGTCACGCTCGTGACGTTGGCGCCGCGCCGCGCCGCCTCGAGGGCGAGCGTCCCCCAGCCGGTGCCGATCTCGAGCAGCCGCGTGTCCTGGCCGACCTTGGCCAGGTCGAGGATCGCGTGGACCTTGCGCAGCTGCGCCTGCTCGAAGGACTGGGTGCGCAGCGGCTGGTCCTCGTCGAAGATGGCCGAGCTGTAGCTCATCGTCTCGTCGAGGAACGTCGCGAAGAGGTCGTTGGACAGGTCGTAGTGCGCCTCGATGTTGCGCCGCGACCCGAGCAGGGAGTTGTTCTGGATGCTCGGGACGCGCCGGTCGACGAAGCCACGCAGCCGAAGCCAGCCGGCCGGCACGGCGGTCGTCATCCGTTCGGCGAACGGCACGAGCAGCTCCGCGAGGTCGGTGCCCTCGGCGGCCCGCCAGTCACCCGCCATGTAGGCCTCACCGATCCCGATCTTCGGGTGGTGCGCGAGCCGCTCGAAGAGGTCGTGCGGGCGCACGATCTCCAGGGCGGGCCGGCCGGCCGCGGGAGCCCCGCCGCCGAGGAGGGTGCCGTCCGGCAGCACGACGTCGACCGGTACCCGCTGGGCGACCTGCGCGAGGATGCTGCGGGCCAGGCGCGCCCGCAGGCACAGGGCCCGCAGGGCCGGGCGGCGCAGGCACAGGGGCTGCGCGATGGAGGGCTGGGCGGTCATCGGACGGCCTCCTTGGGGTGTGAGGGGCGGGGCAGGACGGGCAGTCGGCGCAGCCAGAGCCGTATGCCGTGGACGCGGATGAGGGTCGTGACCCGCTGCGTCATCAGGCCGTGGCGGCGCACGAGCCGCAGCAGGGCCCGGCTCGTCGCCGGCTCGGGCGTGCCCCGGGTCACGGCGGTCAGGACGCGCTCACCGTCCCGCTCGAGGGCGACCGTCACGGCGACGGCGTCGGGCTGCAGGACGAGGCGGACGGCATACTCCCCGCGGGTGTCGTTGAAGGGGGACACGTAGAAGGCCTTGCCGACCGTCGCGGTCCCGTCGTCGGCGACGTCGAGGAGGTAGGCGTGCCGCTCGCCGTACGTGTTGTGCACCTCGAAGACGACGGCGAGGAGCGAGCCGTCGGGGCGCAGGCACCAGAAGACGGAGAGCGGGTCGAACGTGTGGCCGAGGACCCGGGCGTTGGCGAGCATCAGCACCCGGTCGTCGGGCGCGAGCGTCACACCCCGGGCGGCGAGGAAGCGCTCCACGTCGCCCCGGATGCCGCCGCCCAGGCGGCCCTCGTCGAGGTGGTCCCGCGCGTCGAACCGGGCGAAGAGGCCCGCCGGCCAGGCCAGGCGGGGAAGGTCGTCCACGTCCACGAGCCACTGGTAGTGGCCGTAGGTGAAGCTGTGGCGCAGCGGCGTCCGGCGGGAGTGCGAGACGGTGCCGTCGACGAGGGCCGGCAGCGGCGGTGGCGTCAGGCCGGCCGTCACCAGCGGACCCCGAAGGACTCTGCTGCCTCCACCCCCGACCGGCAGCCGTCCTCGTGGAAGCCCCAGCCCAGGTGCGCCCCGGCGAAGGCGAGGCGCTCGCCACCCGCCTCGCGCAGCCGGGCGGCAGCCTCGACGGCCTCGCCGGTGAAGATCGGGTGCTCGTAGGACATCCGCGCCGTCACGAGCGACTCGTCCACGATGCCCGCGGGGTTGAGGGTCACGACGTGGTCGTCGACGTCGTCGATCCCGTGGAGGCGGTTCATCCAGTAGCTGACGGTGACGTCGGGCGCGGCGGTGTCGCAGCCGCGCATCCGGTAGTTCCAGGACGCCTTGGCCTCACGCGGCTTCGGCAGGACCGAGGAGTCGCGGTGCAGCCAGGTCTCGTTGCGGGAGTAGCGGATCGCCGCCAGGTCACGCTTCTCGTCGGGCGTCGCGTCGGCGAGCAGGTCGAGCGCCTGGTCGGCGTGGGTCGCCACGACCGCCCGGTCGAAGGTCACCGTGTGCCCGTCGCGCACCCGCACGTCCACGCCGTCGTCGTGCCGCGTCACGGCGGTCACCGGGCTCTGCGTGCGCACGTCGGGCAGCCGCTCGACGAGCCGGTCGACGTAGGTGGCCGAGCCGCCGGTGACGGTGCGCCAGGTGGGCGAGCCCGTCACGGTGAGCATGCCGTGGTGGTCGAGGAACCGGAACAGGTGACGCGCCGGGTAGGACGACGCGTCGAGGTCGCCGCACGACCAGACGCAGGCCACGAGCGGGATCGCGAAGTGGCGCACGAAGTAGTCGGAGAAGCGCTGCTGCGCCAGGAACTCGCCCCAGGTCAGGTCCTGCGAGCCGTCCGCGAGCAGCGCACGGGCCGCCTTGTGGAAGCGCGGCACGTCGCTGAGCATCTTGACGAAGCGCGGGTCGGCGAGGCGGCGGCGCTGGGCGAACATGCCCTTGGGGCCGCGCCCACCGGCGTACGACAGCCCGCAGCCCGAGCAGGTGATGCTCATGCTCATCTCGGTGGGCTGCGTGGGCACGTCGAGCTCGCGGAAGAGGCGCAGCAGGTGGGGGTAGGTGCGCTCGTTGTGCACGATGAACCCGCTGTCGATGCGCAGGCTCCCGGTTCGGCCGGCGACCTCGTGGGTGTGGGCATGGCCGCCGAAGCGGCTGTCGCCCTCGAAGAGCGTGACGTCGTGCGTCCGGCTGAGCACGTGCGCGGCGGTCAGGCCGGAGACTCCTGCTCCGATGACGGCTGCCGTGGGACGGCTCGTGCTGGGTGTCGCGTTCGGTCGGGTCACCGAGGGCCTCCTGGCTGATGTGGTCCCGTGGGATTCGGGGCCGGGGCCCGGGCGGATTGGTGACAGGTGGTGTGCAGATGGACACGTTGCCCATTCGCTGGCGCTCACCGTAGAGTTCGTGTCCAAGGTCTGTCAAAGGTTTGGAGAGCGCGCATGGAGATCGAACGCACCGTCACGGTGGACCAACCGGTCGACCGCGTCTTCGCCTACCTCAGTGACTTCACCACGACCACCGACTGGGACCCCGGGACCGTGCGCACCGAGCGCGTCTCGGGCGAGGGCGGCGTGGGCACGCGGTACCGCAACATCTCGAAGTTCCTCGGACGCGAGACCGAGCTGGACTACCTTGTCGTCGAGCACGAGCCGGACCAGCGGCTCGCGCTCCGCGGTGAGAACGCCACGCTCGTCGCCCACGACACCATGACGTTCGTGCGCCGGGCGGGGTCGGGTACTACCGCAGGTGAGGGCACGACGGTCACCTATCGTGCCGAGTTCGAGTTCAAGGGCCTCGCCAAGCTGGTCGCCCCGCTGTTGTCCCCGGCTTTCAAGAAGCTCGGGGACGACGCCGAGCAGGGCATGCGCGAGGCTCTGGGCCAGTTGGAGTAAGAGATGTACACGATCAAGCGTGCGGCGGAGCTGACCGGCATCAGCGTCGCCACCCTGCGCGCCTGGGAGCGTCGCTACGGCGTCGTCAGCCCGCAGCGTTCCGACGGCGGCTACCGCCTCTACGGCCCCGAGGACGTGCGGGCGCTCGCCATCATGAACTCCCTCGTCAACGAGGGCTGGTCGGCGCGTGAGGCCGCCGCCGAGACGCTGCGCCGCCTCTCGGGCCGCGACTCGGGCGGCCGCGAGGTGTCGTTCGGCCGGGACGGCAGGGACAGCCGCGACGGCCGGGGGAGCAGGGTCGCGCCACTGCGCCCCGGTGCCCGCTACCAGTCCGAGGACGCCGAGGCCTTCGTCCGCGCGGCCGAGCGGCTCGACTCCGCCTCGGCCACCGCGGTGCTCGACGCCCGCTTCGCCCTCGGCACCTTCGAGCACGTCGTCGACGACTGGCTCATGCCGACCCTCAAGCTCGTCGGCGAGGAGTGGGCCCACGGCCGCCTCACCGTCGCGGGCGAGCACCTCGTGTCGTATGCCGTCCAGCGCCGTCTCGCCGCCGCCTACGAGGCCGCTTCCGGTCGGGTCGACGGCCCCACCCTGCTCATCGGCCTGCCGCCGGGCTCGCGCCACGAGCTCGGGCTGCTCGCCTTCGCCGTCGCCGCCCGGCGCGCCGGCTTCGCCACCGTCTACGTCGGGGCCGACCTGCCCGCCGACGACTGGGTCCGCGCCATCGAGGCGCGCCGCGCCGCCGGGATCGTCATGGCCGTCCCGCGCGACATCGACATCACCGCCGCCCAGGACATCGTCGACACCATCGGTCGCACCCACCCCGAGGTCGTCATCGGCCTCGGCGGCAGCCAGCAGAACGAGATCAACGGCCCCTGCGTCCACCTCGGTCACTCCATCACCGTCGCCGTCGGCGAGATGACCCGCCGCCTGCGCATCCCCGCCTGACCCGCAAAACCGGCCGGACGGCATACGCCGTCGCGTACGTTCGTGGCGTGACCGCGGAGCCGCGCGAGCGGGCGAGGTGGGAGCGGCTGCTCCCCGGGGTCGCCGTGCTGCGCCGCTACGACCGCGTCTGGCTGCGCGGCGACGTCCTCGGCGGCGTCACGGTGGCCGCCTACCTCGTGCCCCAGGTCATGGCGTACGCCGAGGTCGCCGGCCTGCCCGCCGTCACAGGACTCTGGGCCGTCGGGCCCGGGCTGCTCGTCTACGCGCTGCTCGGGTCGTCACGCGAGCTGTCGGTGGGTCCGGAGTCGACGACCGCACTCATGACCGCCGCAGGTGTCGGCGCCCTCGTCACCGCGGCCGGTGGCACGGCGAGGCGCATGGAGGTCGCCGCCCTCCTCGCGATCGCCGTCGGCCTCATCTGCCTGGTCGGCTTCGTCGCGCGCCTCGGCTTCCTCGCGGAGCTGCTCTCCAAACCCGTGCTCGTCGGCTACCTGGCCGGCGTCGCCGTCCTCATGGTCGTCAGCCAGATCGGGAAGGTGACCGGGGTCCGCGTGCAGGGCGGCTCCTTCCTCCAGGAGGTCGCGTATGCCGTCACGCACCTCGGCGAGGTCCACCTCCCCACGCTGTGGCTCTCCCTCGGAGTGCTGGCCGCGCTGGTGGGGTTCCACCGCTGGCTGCCCGCCTGGCCCGGCCCCCTGCTCGCGATGCTCGGCGCGACCGCCCTCGTCTGGGTGCTCGGCCTGGTCGGCCGCGCGGGCGTCGCGGTGGTGGGCCCGGTCCCGCAGGGCCTGCCGTCGCTGGCGGTGCCCAACCCGGCCGACGTCGACCTGCGCGCGCTGCTGCCCGCGGCGCTCGGGGTGGCCATGGTGGGCTACTCCGACAACGTCCTCACCGGTCGCGCCTTCAGCGGCCGCCACGGCGGGCGCATCGACAGCAACCAGGAGTTCCTCGCGCTCGGCGGTGCCAACGTCGGGGCCGGGCTGCTCCAGGGATTCCCGATCAGCTCGAGCGGCAGCCGCACCGTGATCGCCGACAACATGGGCGCCCGGACCCAGCTGCACTCGCTCGTGTCGCTGCTGCTCGTCGTCGCGACCCTGCTCTGGCTGGGGCCCGTCATCGCAGCCTTCCCGACCGCGGCCCTGGGCGCGGTCGTCGTCTTCGCCGCCGTCCGGCTCGTCGACGTGGCCGAGCTGCGGCGCATCGCGGCCTTCCGGCGCAGCGAGCTCGTCCTCGCGATCGCCACGACCACGGCGGTGCTGGTGCTCGGCGTGCTGCCCGGCATCGGCGTCGCCGTCGGGCTGTCGCTCGTGGACCTGCTCCGGCGGATCGTCCACCCGCACGACGGCGTCCTCGGCTACGTGCCCGGGATGGCGGGCATGCACGACATCGACGACCACCCGAACGCCGTGCAGGTGCCCGGGCTGGTGGTCTACCGCTACGACTCCCCGCTCTTCTTCGCCAACGCCGACGACTTCGTCAAGCGGGCGCTGGAGGTCGTCGGCGAGGCGTCGCAGCGGGAGGGCGTCGAGTGGTTCCTGCTCAACGCGGAGGCCAACACCGAGGTCGACCTCACCGCCGTCGACGCCCTCGAGACGCTGCGGTCCACCCTCGCCGACCGGGGCATCCGGTTCGCCCTGGCCCGGGTCAAGGAGGACATGCGGCTCTCCCTCGAGGCGGCCGGCTTCGTCGAGAAGGTCGGCGCCGACCTCATCTTCCCCACGCTGCCGACGGCTGTGGCCGCGTATGCCGCGTGGTACGAGCGCGAGCACGGCTCCAGCCCTCCCGGGCTGCGCATCCCACCGGTACCCGCCCAGCCGGAGCCCGAGCCGGACGCCTAGTCTCGGCCGCATGAGGCCGACCGTCGTCGCGATCCACGTCGCCAAGGGCCGGCGCCTGCCGACCCGCTCCGTGCAGAGCGTCGAGGCCGAAGCGGGAGCGGGCCTGGTCGGCGACCGCTACCACGGCAGCAGGCACCGGCACGTCACGATCCAGTCGCTGCCCGACCTCGAGGCCGCTGCCGCGGACCTCGGACGCCCGGTCGACCCCGGCCTGACCCGTCGGAACCTCACCATCTCGGGCGGCGACATCCCGACCAGGCCCGGCACCCGCGTACGGGTGGGTGAGGTCGAGCTCGAAGTGGTGCGCGTCGCAGCGCCCTGCCGCCTGCTCGACGACGAGCTCGGGCCGGGGGCGGCCCGGGCGCTGCACGCGCGGGCCGGCACGGTCTTCCGGCTGCTCACCTCCGGCACGATCCGGGTCGGCGACGAGGTGACGCTGGACCCTGCCTGAGCCCCGAGAGGCCTCTCACGCCGACCGGCGGAAGGCCCCCGTCTCGGCGTCGGTCGGCAGCAGCGCGACGACGGCCTCCCACAGGGCCGTCGACGTCGTGGGCACGAGCACGGGACCGCGGTCGTCCGCCTCGACGCGCAGCATGCCGGCCTCGGTGTCGACCCAGGCGAGGCGACGCACCACGGTGCCGGCCGGGGCGGGGAAGGCGACGTCGACGACGGCCAGGCCCCAGCGCCCGGCACGCACCGCGGCCGCGGCATCAGGCCACGGCGCCAGGGTGTCGGCGAGCGCCGCGCTGCCCGCGCCGCGGGTCTGCGCCGAGCCGGCGGAGAGGGCATCGAGCAGCGACTCGTCCACGACGGCCTCGGCGGGCTCCAGCCGGGGACGTGGCGCGAGCCCGGTGAACCGGGCCACCTCGGTGGGCAGGAAGTCGGTGCTCACCGCGGCGAAGTCGTAGGTGCCGTCGCCCAGGTCGGTGAGCATGGCGCTGACGAAGGCCACCCAGGTCTGGTGCAGCGACACGTCGACCGCGTCGCTCCGGAGGACCTGGAGCGAGCCGACCGAGCTCGTCACCGCGGCCAGTGCGCCTCGGAGGCGGGGGTGCGGGGCGCCGTCGACGACGGCTCCGGCCTCCCGGAGCCGCGCCACGACGTCGTCGCCGACGCTCGCGGGCTCGCTCGCGTAGTCGACGAGCCCGACGAAGGCTTCCGGGTCGAGCTGCAGGTGGCCGGTCGTCGCGTCGAACGCGACGCTCACGCCGCGACCAGCCGCTCGGTCCGCACGACGAGGCTGGCCGCGAGCGCGTCCAGGAGGGGGGCCATCTCGGGCACCCGCAGGGTGGCCACCCGGAGGGCCAGGGTGATGGCGGTGCCGTCGACGACGGTGGACCAGCACTCGGTCGTCACCGACTCGCCGGCGGGGGTCGAGTGCGTGGCGAGCCGGCGCGTGCCCGGGTGACCGCCGACCTCGACGTCCTCGCGGTCGAGGAGCAGGTAGCCGTCGAGCTCCGCCGCGTCGCGCAGCGAGGTCTCACGGTCCCAGTCGAGCAGTGAGCCCTCGACCGGCGTCAGGGTCACCACGACGTTGGTGCGGAAGCGATCGGCGTCGTCCGGCTCGACCGCCGCGACCAGCTCGCCGGGGGCGCGCTCGATGGCGTTCCAGCCGACCGGCACGTCGAACGACACGCGGCCGCCGTGTGCCGTCATCGTGGTGCTGCCGGGCATCGGGTCGCGCCCCGCCTGCGCGCAGACATCAGTCATCCGGTGTTCCTCCCCTGTACGCGTCTCTGACGCCCGCGGTCCCCCGACGGCGTGCGATACACATCATGGGGCCGAATCGGACGTATCGGAGCGGAACGGTCATAACGAATTCCTCAAGGTGCGCGCCTCAGTCGTCGGCGCGCACGTCGAGGCCGACCGACACGGTGTCTCCCTCCTGGACGTCCTCGGCGCGACGGACGGCGTCCTTGAGCGGCACGACGTAGCCGCCGTCCTTCGGCCACAGCGACGTGGTCCACTCCGTGTCACCCAGGCGGGCGGTGACCGGGATCATCCCCCAGCCGTAGCTGACGTGGGCGACGTCGTGCAGGGCCAAGGACTCGTCCTCGGGCACGGTGACGAAGTAGTAGGGCGCCGGCCCGCGCCACTGCCAGACCTCGCCGCTGAACTCCAGCTCCATGGCCGCAAGCATGGCACTCGCGCGGCGAGGTGGGGGGGTCGGCGCGGCGGCGGTCCTCGGTCACCGGTCGTCGGTCGTCGGTCGACGGTCCTCGGTCAGCGGTCCTCGGTCCTCGGTCGCCGTGGCCTCGGGGAGGACGGGCTGGTCGGTGGGGTAGAGGCCGACGGCGAGGCCGTAGACCGTGTCGCCCGAGCGGGGCAGGGACGTGAACTCGCGCACGAGCCCCTCGACCCGCTGCCAGAACTGCGAAGCGGCCTCCCTCGGGATCCGCACGTGCCGCAGGGTGCTGTAGAGCGTGTCCTCCTCGTGGGCCGGGACCGACTCGGCGGCGGCCACCGAGAGGCCGTTCACACACACGGGGGTCGTCGTGTCACCGGGCCTGCGGGCCACGCCGATGGCGATGGTGCGGCCGGTGCGCCCGTAGTAGCGCTCGTCGATGGCCCGCACCCGGCGGGTCCGCACGACCCGCAGCATGCCGGCGTCGACCAGGACGCCGACGTGGTGCGCCACGGTGCTCTTGGGGCGCCCGACAGCGGTGGCCAGCTCCGAGACGGTGGCCGCCCGCTCGAGCACGAGGTCGAGCAGCGAGGAGCGGAGGGGGTCGGCGATGGCGCGCAGCTGGGCAGGCGTCGTCAGCTCCACCGTGTCGGGGAGGTCGTAGTCCGGCTGCTGCGCGCTATTGATCGACATGATTGGATCAGTCTAGATTGTTCGATCATCAGCGCGGTACCCGTCCAGCACAGGAGCAAGCATGGCCGACGTCCTCGTCTTCCACCACGCCCAGGGCCAGACCCCCGGCTTCCTCGCCTTCGCCGACGCCTTGCGCGCCGAGGGCCACACGGTCCACACGCCCGACCTCTACGGCGGCGAGAGCTTCCCGACCCTCGACGAGGGGATGGCCAAGGCGCGGTCGATCGGCTTCGACACACTCCTGGAAGAGGGCGTCGCGGCAGCCGACGGACTCCCGGGAGACGTCGTCTACGCCGGCTTCTCGCTCGGGGTCATGGCCGCCCAGCGGCTGGCCCAGACCCGCCCCGGCGCCCGCGCGGCGATCCTGCTCGACTCGGCCATCCCGCTCGGCGAGTTCGCGCCGGACTGGCCGGCAGGCGTCCCGGTCCAGGTCCACGGGGGCGAGGCGGACGAGTTCTTCATGGACGAGGGCGACGTCGACGCGGCCCGCGCGATCGTGGCAGCCGCGGGCGACGGTGAGCTCTTCACCTATCCCGGCTGTGGACACCTGTTCACCGACGCCAGCACGGCGGCATACGACGCGGAGGCCGCAGGCCTCGTGCAGCAGCGCGTCCTGGAGTTCCTGGCTCGCGTGTAGGCCGACGCGCCTAGGTGTACCCAGCCATCAGGTTGGTTGCAGTCGGCTGACGGGTGGGTGACCTCGCAGGGCGCTGTGGCGGCGTT
>NZ_BAAAPU010000006.1:96896-97563 GCF_039531305.1 Terrabacter lapilli | reverse complement strand
ACATCCCATTCGGAGGTTCTCGTTCGTTCAACCAGGCACGCCGCTACCAACGTGGTGGCCGGGTACATCTAGTCCCGCCGGCTCACGCCGCCACGCGGGTTCGGGGACGCGGTGCCGTCCACCGTCTCGTCGGCGTCCTCGTCGTCGGCGTCCTCGTCGTCGTCGTCGTCCTCGTCGTCCTCGTCAAGGTCGTCGTCCTCGTACTCGTCGTCGAGGTCGTCCTCGTCGTCGAGGTCGTCGTCCTCGTCCTCGTCGTCGTCCTCGTCGTCGTCCTCGTCGTCGTCCTCGTCGTCGTCCTCGTCGTCGTCCTCGTCGTCGTCCTCGTCGTCGTAGTCCTCGGACTCCAGGCCGGCGTAGACCCGGTCGTCGGGGCCGTCCTCGTCGTCGGGACCGCCGAGGTCGTCGCCGTAGATGGCGAGGGGCGTCGCGACCTCGGTGGCGTCGTAGAGCGCCTCGTCGTAGTCGTCGAAGGCCTCGGCCAGGTCCTGGGCCGCCGCGAGCACCATGGGGTGGTCGGGGTCGCGGCTCGCGTTCGCGGCCTCGAAGTGACGTTCGAGGGCGGCGATCAGCTGCTCGAGGGCGGAGCGGGGGTCCACGGTCATGTCTCGACCGTAGTCGACGGGCGCGAGCGGTAGAACCAGATGTGGGCGCGGGTTGCCGGGAATGC
>NZ_BAAAPU010000006.1:59050-96863 GCF_039531305.1 Terrabacter lapilli | reverse complement strand
TCGCTGCGGGACCTCTCACACCGGTCGGGCCACGATCTCACCCGTGGCCGGGGTGACGGCTCACATGGGCGCCTTGACGGTGTCGGCGGCAGCGGGTGCCGTGACGTCGATCGGCTCGCCGTACTTGCTCATCGTCATGATCGCCTTGACGCCCGAGAGGTCGAACGTGACCTTGCGCAGCTGGTTCTTCTCGTCGAGCCACACGGTGTAGTCGATCGAGGCGGGCATCGCCGTCTTCGCGTCGGCGGGCAGCTGAGCCTGCATCGCCTTGGTGTCGAGCGTGAGGTCGTACTTCCACGTCTTGTCGCCGTCGACGGTGTCCTCACTGACGAACTTCACGTCCTTGACCGCGGCGCCGAACTGGTCGTACATCTTCGTCGGGTCGGCCTGGCCCAGGGACTGCATGAGCTGCTTGCCGAGCGACGAGCTGCTGTCGATGACGGCCCACTTGCCCGCCGGCATGTTGGGGATGCCCTTCATGTAGACCTTCTTGTCCACGAGCAGCATGTCGATCTTCATCGACTGCCCCATGTCCATGGTCATCTTCATGGCCGGGTTGGTGGCGTCGACCTTCGTGTCACCGGTGATCGAGACCTTCTGGCCGGCGGCGTCCATGTCCATGGTCACGTGCGCGGTGGTCGTATTCTTGCCGGCGGCCTTCATGGCGGCGACGAAGGAGGCCTTGTCCTTGTACGGCTGGGCGGCCGCGGGGGCCTGCGTGGTCGTCGACGGAGCGGCCGAGGAGGCCTGCGTCTGACCGCTGACGGGGGCGGCAGCCTCGTTCTTGCCGCAGGCCGCCATGCCGAGGACGGCGGGAAGGACGATGGCTGCGGCCGCGGCGCGGCGGGTGTTCCATTTCATGGTGGTGACCTCCTGGGCCCATAACGCCGGGCGGTGCCAGGCGGTTCCCCTGATCGCCCCGCTGGCGGCCCTGCGCTCCTGCGCTGCGTGTCGGGCCGGCGGACGAATGACCCACAGACGGTATCGCGGCCCTGTCACCGCCACGCCCGGCATACGGTCTCGGTGCGGTCACGGTTGGTGCCAGAATGGATGGCGATGACGGATTACGAGTACCGAATCCTCACCTTCGACCGCCACACGTCGAAGGCGGAGGCCCGGCAGGCCGTGCGTGAGCACGCGGAGTACGGCCGGTGGGAGCTGTCGCGCACGGTCGTGTACGAAGGGGGCGTGCGCCGGATGTGGCTGCGCCGGCGGATCATGCGCGTCCAGCGCACCGCCTGACGGCTCCCTGCCCGGCTCCCTGCCCGGCTCCCTGTCCGACGCCCAGCCCACCCCCGCCGGTCTCAGCAGGTCCGCAGGAAGTCGCCGAGCACCCGCGCACCGAACCGCAGCGAGTCCACCGGGACCCGCTCGTCGATGCCGTGGAACATCGGCGCGAAGTCGAGGTCGGCCGGCAGCCGCAGCGGGGCGAACCCGTAGCCGCTGATGCCCAGGCGGCCCAGGGCCTTGTTGTCCGTGCCACCGGAGAGGCAGTAGGGCAGGACGACCCCCTCCGGGTCCTCGCGGAGCAGGGCCTGCTTCATCGACTCGACGAGGTCGCCGGAGAAGGGCGCCTCCAGCGCGACGTCGTGGTGCACGACCTCGACCTCGACGTGCTCGCCGGCGAGCTCCCGGATGGTCGCCATCAGCTGGTCCTCGTGACCGGGCAGGAAGCGGCAGTCGACGGCGGCGCTCGCGGTCTGCGGGATGACGTTGTGCTTGTAGCCGGAGTCGAGCATGGTCACGTTCGAGGTGTCGCGCAGCGTGCCGCGGACGAAGCCCTGCGCGCCGCCGAGCGTCGCGAGCAGCGGCTCGAGGTCCGCGTCGGCGGACGACAGGCCGGTCATCGTGCTCAGGGTGTCGAGCAGCTCACGCACCGAGGCGATGTACTCGCGCGGCCACTCGTGGGCCGCGATGCGACCGATGGCGGCGGCGAGGCGCACGATGGCGTTCTCGTCGTTGGGCACCGAGCCGTGGCCGGCGCGTCCGTGGGCCACGAGGCGCAGCCAGGCGATCCCCTTCTCGGCGGTCTGGAGCAGGTAGGCGCGCTGCTCGCCCTGGGGGGTCGGCACCGTCACGCTGTAGCCGCCGACCTCGCTGATCGCCTCTGTGACGCCGTCGAACCAGTGCGGGTGGCGGTCGACGAGCCAGTGGCTGCCGAGGGTGCCTCCCGCCTCCTCGTCGGCGAAGAAGACGAAGGTGGTGTCGCGGGCCGGCTTGGTCCCCGTCCGGGCGAAGTGGCGGATGTTCGCGAGGATCATGGCGTCCATGTCCTTCATGTCCACCGCGCCACGGCCCCAGATGCACCCGTCGCGCTCCTCGGCGCCGAAGGGGTCGACCTGCCAGTCGGCCGCGGTGGCGGGGACGACGTCGAGGTGACCGTGCACGGCCAGCCCGGGACGCGAGGAGTCCTGCCCCTCGAGCCGCACGACGACCGTCGCGCGGCCGGGCTCGCTCTCCAGCAGCGTGCCCTCGAGGCCCACCTCGGCGAGCTCGGTCATGACGTACTCGGCTGCCTTGCGCTCCCCCGGACCTGACCCGTCGCCGTAGTTCGAGGAGTCGATGCGGATGAGGTCGGCGCAGATCCGCGCGACCTCCTCCTCCGCTGCGACCGTGGGCTGGGCGTCGAGGTCCGGGTCGTCGTGCGTCATGCGGGCCAGCGTATGCCGGTGCCTCCGGGAGCGCTCATCCCGACCTTCCCGCCCCGCGTGAGGCGGTCAGTGGAGCGGTTTGGCCTTTTGGCAAGCCCACGTGTAACGTTTCGCCTCGCCGCAAGGGAATCCCACGAGCCCCTTGCATCACCTTGTCGGGGTGGCGGAATGGCAGACGCGCTAGCTTGAGGTGCTAGTGCCCTTAACGGGCGTGGGGGTTCAAGTCCCCCCCTCGACACCATGAGGCCCCCGGGTTCCTGCAGGTCAGGAGCTCGGGGGCCTTCTCGTTCCCGGCCGCGTCCACTGGCACGTCGTCACCATGGACAGGACTCTGGTGACCGGGTTCTCCGGAGCCGTACCCTCTCACCGTGAGCGACGACGACGTGGCCGGGCTGGTGGACGACCTCTACGACGTCGTCGGCCTCCTGCGCCGGCGGTCCCGGCGGCTCGTGGGCGCCCCGCTCCCCGAGCTGGCCCTCTCGGGGGCACAGCTGGAGCTGATGCGCGTGGTGCGGCGCAACCCCGGGGTCACGGTGGCCGAGGCGGCCCGCGTGCTGGGTCTGGCCCCCAACACGGTCTCGACCCTCGTGGGTCAGCTGGTCTCGCTCGAGGTCCTCGTGCGCAGCCGGGACCTCACCGACCGCAGGCTGGCACGCCTGGAGCTGACGCCGTCGGCCCGCACGGGGCTGGAGCAGTGGCGCGACCGCCGCTCACAGGCCACGGCTGCCGTCCTCGCCCAGCTGCCGGCCGACGAGCGCGCGAGCCTCGCCGCGGCCCTGCCGGCGATCGCCCGCGTCGCCGCCGGTCTGCCTGACTCGCTCGAGCCGGCCCACTCCCCCACGGAGCCTGCCCTGGAAAGCCGGCCCTGAGCCTCGTTCCCCACATTTCCGGCGTTCTTGCTCTCCGGAGCCGGACGGGACCGGGGGGTGAACGTACGCTGTGCCGCGTGACCTTCCTGCGGGCCCTGCGCACCCTGCTCCGGGGGCGTGGGTTCCGGCGGCTCTTCGCCAGTCGCATGACGTCGTCGTTCGGGGACGGCATCTTCCAGGTGGCGCTCGCCAGCCACGTGCTGTTCAACCCCGAGCAGGCGGCAGACGCCCGGGGCATCGCCATCGCGTTCGCGATCGTGCTGCTGCCCTACAGCATCCTCGGGCCCTTCGTCGGGGTCCTGCTCGACCGCTGGCCACGACGGCGGGTCCTCGTCGTCAGCCAGCTCATCAGGGTCGCGGCGATGCTCTCGGTCGCCACCCTGGTGACGGGTGCCGAGACGGCACCGGCCTTCTACGGCCTCGTGCTCCTCGTCTTCTCGGTCAACCGCTTCATCCTCGCCGGGCTGTCGTCCGCCATGCCGCACGTCGTCGAGCGGTCGGCGCTGGTCAGCGCCAACTCCGTTGCGCCCACGTGCGGTTCGATCGCCTACCTGCTCGGTGGGGCTGTCGGTACGGGCATCCGCGCGCTGGGTGGCAGCGACGCAGTCGACGTGCTCGTCGCGGCCGCGGCAGTCGCGGTGGCCGCATGGACTGCCGCTCGCCTGCCGTTCATCGGTCCCGACGACACCGGGCGGGGACCTTCCATGGGACAGATCGCCCGGTCGGTCGTCAGCGGTCTCCTCGAGGCAGCGCGCACCCTGCCGCGCCGGGCCCGGCTCCTCCTGCTGCTGGTGTTCGTCACCCGCATCCCCTTCGGCTTCCTCCTGCTCCAGACGCTGCTGCTCTTCCGCGGTCCGTTCGAGAACGGCCAGGGGCCGCTCGGCTTCGGGATCGCGGCTGCCGCCTCCGCCGTCGGCTTCGTGTCGGCCGCCCTGGCCACCCCGTGGCTCGCTCCGCGCCTGGGCGCCGTGCCGTATGCCGCCCGGATGCTGGCCATCGGCGCCGTCGTCTGCGCGGTGCTGGGGCCCTTCCTCCTCCCGTGGACGATCGTGCTCGTCGGGCTGGTCGTGTCGTTCACCTCCCAGTGCGTCAAGATCACCGTCGACTCGCTCATGCAGGCGCATGTCCAGGACCACCTGCTGGGACGCGCGTTCTCCGCCTATGACGTCGTCTACAACGCCGGCATGGTCGCCGCAGCCGCGCTGGGGGCGATCGTCCTGCCCCCCACCGGCCTCGCGTGGTGGCCTCTCGTGGCGTTCGCCTGCCTCTACGGCGCCACCGCCATGGCGCTCGGCGGCCTGTGGCAGCGCGCCACGACGGCCGACCACGAGCGGCCACTAGGCTGACGCGGTGCTTCCCGAGCTGACCGCGACCCGCTACGTGACGCCGCTGAAGGAAGGCGGCTCGCTGCCGGGGATCGTCGAGGCCGATGACGACGGCACCTACGTCCTGAAGTTCCGGGGCGCGGGCCAGGGGCTCAAGGTCCTCGTGGCCGAGGTCCTCGTCGCCGGCCTCGCCCGGTTGCTGGAGATCCCCGTGCCCGATCTCGCGGTCGTCCGGCTCGACCCGCGCATCGCCAAGTACGAGGCCGACGAGGAGGTCCAGGACCTGCTGACGGCCTCCATCGGCACCAACCTCGGCGTCGACTTCCTGCCGGGGTCGCTCGGCTACGACGGCTCGCGGCCGCCCGAGGCCGACCTCGCCGAGCGGATCATCTGGCTCGACGCCCTGACCGCCAACGTCGACCGGACGTGGGCCAACCCGAACCTGCTGGTGTGGCACGGCCGGACCTGGGCCATCGACCACGGCGCCGCCCTCTACTTCCACCACTCCTGGCCGAGCCGGCCACCGGCCCCCGAGCGCTTCGCGGCACAGCCGTTCGACGCGAGCCGGCACGTCCTGCGCGACGTCGCCGGCGACGTGGCGCGGCGCCACGACGAGCTCGCGGCACGGCTCACCCCCGAGGCGGTGGGTGCCGTCGTCGCCGAGGTGCCCGAGGAGTGGATCGAGCCCACGCCCGACCTGCCCGACGCTGCCGCGGTGCGGGCGGCATACGCCCTCATGCTGCGTGCCCGGCTGGAGGGGCCGCTGGCCTGGGTGCCGACGGGGGCAGCCGCGTGAACGCGTACCAATACGTCCTGCTCCGGCTCGTCCCGCGCGTCGACCGCGAGGAGTTCATCAACGTCGGGGTGGTGCTCTACTCGCAGGACGCGGGCTTCCTCGACGCCGCGTGGGACCTCGACGAGAGCCGGGCGCAAGCCCTGGCGCCGACGTGCGACCTGGGCGGGGTCCGGTCCATGCTCGAGCGGGTGCGTGCGGTCTGCCGTGGTGAGACCGGGCGCGGGCTGCCCACCCTCGACAAGCCCGGTCAGCGCTTCGGGTGGATCATCGCCCCGCGCTCGACCGTGCTGCAGCCGGGGCCCGTGCACGGCGGGCTCTGCAAGGACCCGGCCGCGGAGCTGCAGCGCCTGCTCGACCGTTTCGTGCGCATCTGACCGGCCGATCCTGGCCTGCCACACCGCCGCAGGGTGCCGGCGCGGGTGCCGGCGCCACCGGTGGTTACCCTCCCACCATGAGCACCGAGCTGCGGGTCATCACCGGCGCGGACTGGGAGGCGTTCCGGGCCGTGCGCCTGCGAGCGCTGGCGGACTCCCCCGACTCCTTCGGGGCGACGCTCGAGGAAAGCGCCTCGCAGGAGTCCTCGCTGTGGCGGGAGCGAGCAGGCGGGCCCGGCCCCGTCGTGCTCGCCTTCGCGGACGACAGCACCGTCGGCATGGGCGGGCTGTACACGCCCGACGAGACCGGCGACGTGTTCGTGTGGGGGATGTGGGTCGAACCCGCCTGGCGAGGCCGGGGCCTGGCGTCCGACATACTCCGCCTCCTGCTGGATCAGCCTGCAGCGCAAGCACGTCCGGCTCTCCTGCACGTCACGCAGGGCAACGACACGGCACGCCGACTGTACGAGAGGCACGGGTTCGTCGGCACCGGAGAGACCCTGCCGCTCCGGCCGGGATCGACGGTTCTCATCGACGCCCTGCGCCGGGTCTGACGACGCGTCGCTACGCCTGCCTGGCTGCGAACCAGGCGCGGCCGAAGTCCGCCACGCTGGCGTGTCGGTCGTCCGGTCTCGACCGGCATGCCGTTGCCAGCACCTGCGCCAGGGCGTTCGAGCCACAGAACTGCGACCGCTCCTCGGTCAGCCGCGTCGCGAAGTGCCACACGATGCGCGCGAGGGTGTGGACGGTCGTCCGCTCGTCGACCGCAGCGCCGAGCTCGAGCTCCTCCGGGGCCATGAACCGCGTGGACCCGAACATGCGGCCCATGTCGTTCGTGCCAGCGCCCCGGCGGTAGGAGTCGAGGTCGACGACGCGCAGCCCCGGAGTCTCGAAGTCGACGATGAGGCAGCCGTCGTAGAGGTCGCCGGCGACCCAGCCGGCGGCGGCCAGGGCCACGTGCAGATCCACCAGCGTGTCGAACAAGCCCAACGGGGTGGGCGCGGGCAGGTGGGCGAAGCGCTGGTACGGGGAGGCCGGGTCGCCACGCCGCTCGCTCGGGACCCCGACCAGCTCCCCGGTGGCTGCCTCGTAGACGAGCACCGGTCCCGCGGGTGACTCGATGACGTTGAGCAGGGTGGGCAACGCCGGATGCGTGCATGACCGCGCGAGCTGAATCGCGTTGCGCAGCAGGCCGACTCGGGCAGTGTGGTCCAGGTGGGGCGTGGGAGCGCCTCGCGCCGGCTGTGGCGTCCCGGCCGTCTTCACGAACAGGGGCCGGCCCTCCGACTCGACGAGCCACGAGACGTTCCCGGAGTCCTGGGTGCGGTGGTCGAACTGCCGGAGGACCGTCCCGCACTGTGGCACATAGCTGGCCGGGTCCTCGTCGATGTCGCTCGTCACCGTCAGGCTCGCCACCCGACGAGGGTACCCGGAGGCAATCCTCGGCCGGCGGCGCGGCGTGGCGGCCACCTTGCACGCCCACCGCCTCAGGCGCGGGCTGCCAGCCAGGTCATCTCGGCAGCGGCGTGCGCCCGCCACCAGTCGTCCTCGTGGCCGCCCGGCTCGAAATGCGTCTCGACGCCCGGAAGCTGCTCCGCCAGAGCGCGATTGGCTCGGATGAAGGGATCCGACTCCCCGCAGTCCAGCCTGACCGGCATGCCGGCCAGCCGCGCCACACGCCCGAAGATCGAGTGGCGCTCGAAGTCCCCTCGATCGTCGAAAGCCACGGCAGGCGTCTCGGCCGCGGTGCGCCAGAGGGCGGCACTGGCTGCGACGACGCCGTTCACGCGAGCGGGACCGAGGTCGCCGGCCAGCAGGAGAGCGCCGAAGCCACCCATGGACCAGCCGAGCAGCCCGACCCGCGTGGACGCCGGCAGGCCGCAGCGGTCCAGCGCCGTCGGGATGAGGTCCTCGCGGACCATCGCACCGCTGTCGGTGCTGTCGCGTCGTGCATGCCAGTAGCCGTTGCCGCCGTCCACCGACACGAGCGCCAGCCCTGTGGCGGCGACGGCGTCGCCGTAGCCCAGGCCGAATGCGGCATCCGCATCGCCACCGAACCCGTGCAACGCCACGACGAGGCCTCGCGGTGCTGTCCCCTCCGGTACGGCCAGGCGCCATCGGGCGCCGTTGCCGCCGTGGCCGTCGTCGAGAGTGCCATCACTCAGGACTGCGCCGCTCGGTGCCGAGGTCCGGCAGCCGGCCAGCGTGCCGCCCAGAGTCACGGCCGTCCCCAGAGCGATCGCGGCGCGAAGCGCGGACCGGCGAGGTATGCGGCCCGGACGAGACATGCACGGAGCGTAAGGTCCACCCCGCTGCTCTCCGGACGGACACTCCGTAGGGTGCGTGCATGGGTGAACCGCTCGCCGTCGACAGCCGGGGCAACAAGCTGCTCCGGTGGCTGCCCGCCGTGGGTGGAGTCCTGCCGGCGGTCGACCCGTCCGTCCCGACACCACTCGCGCTCATGGTCGCCAGGCGTGGCTCCCGCACGCTCATCGTCTACAACCGCTGGCGTGAGTGCTGGGAGCTCCCCGGCGGCATGATCGAGCCGGGTGAGAGCGCCGAGGCCGCGGCCCGACGCGAGTTCCTCGAAGAGACCGGCCACGCGAGCAGCGACGTGCGAGCGGCAGGGGTCGCCACCTTCCGGCTGGCCCCTGACGGCCGGCTGGAGCACGGCGCCGTCTACACGTGCGCGGTGGACGAGGCGGTGCCCTTCGTACCCACCGTGGAGATCGAGCGGATCGCCTGGTGGGACGGTTCTCCGAGTCAGGGGGTGACCGAGCTCGACACCTTCATCAGCCGCGCAGCGCAGGGCGGCCGAGCATCACGAGCCCCGGACCACCGAGAGCCGGGCAGCGTGTGCGCGGCTGCCTCGTCGACCTTCCGCGGGTCACGCCCGGCGGTCGTGGCTCGAACTGGCTACGCTCCCGGCATGACCGACGTCGGGACCAGTTCAGCCCAGTCCACCACCAGCGCCGAGGCGCAGGCGCTGTTGTCCGTCCTCGAGCGCAACCGACGCACGTTCGCGTGGAAGACCGCAGGCCTCGACGCCGACGGCCTGCGCGCCACCACGGCGGCCAGCTCGATGACGCTCGGTGGGCTCGTCAAGCACATGGCGCTCGTCGAGGCGGACTGGCTCGCGGTCAAGCTGGCCGGTGAGGCGTACGGGCCGCCTTGGGACACCGTCGACTTCGACGACGACCCTGACTGGGACTGGCGCACCGGGGCGCTGGATGCTGCCGACGAGGTGCACGGGCTGTGGCGGGACGCGGTCGAGCGCTCACGGCGGATCGTCACCCGCGTGATCGACGAGCGAGGCCTGGACGGGCCCGCTTCCTTCACCTGGCCCGACGGGCGCGTGCCCTCCGTGCGAGCCATGCTCCTGGACATGATCGAGGAGTACGCCCGCCACACGGGCCACGCAGACATCCTGCGTGAAGCCGTGGACGGGCGCGTGGGCGAGGGCGCCCCCCGCGACTTCACCTTCTGAGGGCTGCTGGGCCGGACGCCACGGCGCGCTCTCGCAGGTGGCCAGCGGCTACCCGAGCTGCTTCCCCTGCCCCTCCGAGATGATCTCCATCTCGGAGTCGGACACCCTGCACGCCGTCTGGTCGTCGACGGCGTATGCCGGACCGGCAATGCCCGCAACCCATGCCTCGGCCTCGACCAACGAGCTGCCCGGCATGCCGCCCGGAGGCAGCTGGGGGCAGATCGAGAAGTCGACCAGACCCAGCCTGCTCTCGTCACCGGTCGGAGGCCGCCACCGGATGAAGTCCTCTCCCACCTCTGGCGTCATCACCATGCCCGGCGCTCAGCCCCACCCAGACGGTTTCGCTCAGCGACGACGGGAGCAGGTCCGCGAGCCCGGGCTGCCCTCATCCAGTGGCACAGGTGGAGGACGTCACCGCCCGACACCAGCAGGACGTCCGCCTCTCGCACCGCGGGTCATGGGCGCCCGGAAGGAGTCAGGTCCGGTCGAGCCGTGGGGCTGCGCCCGGCGTGTGTTCACAGCGCACACACCGTTCGCGTGCGGGGGTGTCCGGCAGACGTCGATGCTTGGTTCAGGCGCCGGTGCGCGGCCGGAGGGCCCACATCGCCACGGCGCTGGCCGCCGCGACGTTGAGCGAGTCGACGCCGCCGGCCATGGGGATGCGCACGGTCAGGTCGGCGCCGGCAACCGTCCGGTGCGAGAGCCCGTCACCCTCGGTGCCGACGACGAGCGCGATCCGCTCCGGAGGGTCCGCCTCGAGGTCGGCCAAGGACACGGAGTCGTCCGAGAGCGCCATGGCGGCGACGGTCAGCCCGGCCTCGTGCAGCAGCTCGATCCCTCGCGGCCACGGGTCGATCCGGGTCCACGGCACCTGGAAGACCGTGCCCATCGACACCCGGATGGAGCGGCGGTAGAGCGGGTCCGCGCACCGCGGCGTGACGAGGACGGCATCGACGCCGAGGGCGGCGGAGCTGCGGAAGATGGCCCCGACGTTGGTGTGGTCGACGACGTCCTCCAGCACGATGACACGCCGCGCGTGCTGCACGAGAGACTCGGCCGGTGGCAGGACCGGGCGCTGCATGGCGGCGAGCGCTCCCCGGTGCAGGTGGAAGCCGGTCAGCTGCTCGATCATCGGGTGCTCGCCGTAGTAGACGGGGACGCCGTCCGACTCGGCCTCGGCCACGATGTCGCTGAGGTCGTCGAGCCAGCGACGGGCCATCAGGTAGGACCGCGGCCGGTGGCCGGCCCGCAGCGCCCGCCGGATCACCTTCTGGCTCTCGGCGATGTAGAGACCGCGTTCGGGCTCCGTCCGCCGGCGCAGCACGACGTCGGTGAGTGACACGTAGTCGGCGACGCGCGGGTCTGCGGGGTCGGTGATCTCGATCGGCACGCCCGTCAGGCTAGTGCCGCCACCACCCGGCGCAGACACCGCGCCGCCCCGACACCGTCGGCTCGAGCCGAGAACTGGTCAGGGGAACCAGACGAGCTTGACGATGGCGACGATGCCGATGAGCAGGATCAGGGCCCGCAGGACGTTCGGCGGGATGCGGCGGCCCACGTGAGCGCCGATGATGCCACCGACGAACGAGCCGACGGCGATGAGGACGACGATGAGCCAGTCGATGTGGTCGCGGGCGAAGAGCACGAAGACCGTGGCGGCGACGAAGTTCACGATGAGCGACAGGACGTTCTTGTAGCCGTTGAGCCGCTGGAGCGGCTCGAGGCTCAGGGCGCTCAGCACGCCCATGATGAGCACGCCCTGGGCCGCCCCGAAGTAGCCGCCATAGACGCCGGCGACGAACACTCCCACCGCCATGGCCGGCAGGTGCCACCCCGGCACGGGACCCTCGTGGTCGGCGGGGTGCACGCGAGCTTGGATCGACGGTCCGGCGACGACGAGCACGAGTGCGATGAAGATCAGCACCGGCACGATCGCGCGGAAGGCCGCGGCCGGGAGGATGAGGAGCAGGCTCGCCCCGACGACGGAGCCGACGAACGACATGGGCATGAGGCGACGTAGCGTCTCCGCCTGCCCGGTCAGCTCGTGCCGGTAGCCCCACGCGCCGGTCGCGCCGCCGGCGACGAGGCCGATGTTGTTGGAGACGTTGGCCACGAGCGGGTTGACGCCGAAGAAGAGCAGCGTGGGGAAGGTGATCAGCGTCCCCGAGCCGACGATCGTGTTGATGATGCCGGCACCGGTGCCCGCCAGCGCGATGGCAACCCCCGACCAGAAAGACACCCGGTCACCCTACAGAGGGTGACCGGGCATCTCGGGCACTGGAACCACCGGGCGTACGTATGCCGTCCGGCGCCGTCGGCTCAGCGCGTGACGGGCGGCTCCGGGTCGGCTTCCGGAAGGGCCGCCGGCACGGCGGGCGCGGCCGGCGGGTCGACGGGCGCCGCGTCCTGCAGGACGGGCGGTGCGGCGGCAGGCAGCGGCGGCACGCCAGCACTGGTCCGCGTGGCCGAGTGCGCTCGCATGAGCGGCTCGGTCGACTCCGCACTCGCGGCCGCGGCTTGGTCGCGGGCCTCGGCGAGCGCCTTCGCGGAGTCCTCGAGGATCGTCTCGGCGAAGGCGTCCTCCTGCGCGTCGGTGGTCTGCACCCACGACTCGTCGTCGTCCTCGCTGGTGCGGGCCTCGGACCCGCCCAGCGCGTTCCCGATGCCCTTCAGGGCATCCGTCAGCTCGGACGGCACGATCCACATCTTGTTGGAGTCGCCGCGGGCGATCTGCGGCAGCACCTGGAGGTACTGGTAGGCGAGCAGCTTCTGGGTCGGCTTGCCGCGGTGGATCGCGGAGAACACCTGCTGGATGGCTCGAGCCTGGCCCTGGGCCTCGAGGATGCGGGCCTGGGCCGAGCCCTCGGCCCGCAGGATCTGGCTCTGCTTCTCGCCCTCGGCGGTCAGGATCGCGGACTGCTTGACGCCCTCGGCCGTGAGGATCGCGGCGCGGCGGTCGCGCTCGGCGCGCATCTGCTTCTCCATCGAGTCCTGCACCGAGTGTGGCGGGTCGATGGCCTTGAGCTCGACGCGGTTGACGCGGATGCCCCACTTGCCGGTGGCCTCGTCGAGGACACCGCGCAGCTGGCCGTTGATCTGGTCGCGGCTCGTCAGGGTCTGCTCGAGGTCGAGCGAGCCGATGACGTTGCGCAGCGTCGTGACCGTCAGCTGCTCGATGCCCTGGATGAAGTTGGCGATCTCGTAGACCGCAGCCTTGGCGTCGATGACCGAGTAGTAGATGACGGTGTCGATGCTCACGACCAGGTTGTCCGACGTGATGACGGGCTGCGGCGGGAACGAGACGACCTGCTCACGCAGGTCGATGTTGGCGCGCACCTTGTCGACGAAGGGGACGAGGAAGTGGATGCCTGGCGTCAGTGTCTTGTTGTAGCCGCCGAGCCGCTCGACGATCTGGGCCGTCTGCTGCGGCACGATGCGGACCGTGCGCAGCACGAGGATGGCTGCCACCACCACGATGAGTATGGGAACGATGATTACCGGGTCCACGACCTTCTCGACCTTCTCCCTGTGCGGTCCGGGCTCCCCCGAGGAGCCACGGTTGGTGCGGGCGGGTCGGGCGACCCGCTCGATGCTTGGAAACTGTTGGAGGTGACGGCGGTCCGGCGCCCGCCACCGGGGCTCTAGGAGCCGACGACGTGGGCCCGCCGCACGATGGCTGTCGCTCCTTCGATCGAGTCGACGACGACCTCCTCGCCGGGTTCGATGTCGTCACCGAGCGTTCGGGCGGACCACGTCTCACCGGCGAGCTTGACCTGTCCGCCGGCGGGGTTGACCCGGTCGATGGCGATCGCCGAGCGACCGACGTTGGCCGCCGCGCCCATGAGCTGCGGCGCGTTCGTGGCGGTGAAGCGCTTCTTGAGCCACGGACGCACGATGGCCAGCAGGGCGATGGCGACGAGGCCGCCGACGATGGCCTGGACGACGGGAGGAGCGCCGACCGCAGCGGCGATGGCGCCTCCGGCAGCTCCGCCGGCGAGCATGAGGAAGGTGAAGTCGACCGTGACGGTCTCGATGGCCACGAGGACCAGGGCGACGCCCAGCCAGACCATCCACGCCTGCCCTCCGGACACGTGACCCCACCCTGCCTTCGTTCGCGTCGGCGCTGGACACCGACGTCCCGTGCGTCACTTGTGTGACGTTCTCGATTGTCTCTCAGTTCCCTGCGGGAACCTACGGATCGAGAAGGGGGTCCGGGCGCGTGGGCCCCGGCCTTCGCCTTGGCCGAGGTTGCGGTCAGGACTCGGCGCGCGCGGTCCAGCGCTCGCCGCGCTGCTCGAGGACCAGCGGCAGGCCGAACGTCGCGCTGAGGTTCTCGGCCGTGAGGGTCAGCGGGATCGGGCCCGCCGCGACGACCCTGCCGTCGCGGATCATCAGCACGTCGGTGAACGACGGCGGGATCTCCTCGACGTGGTGGGTGACCAGCACCATGGCCGGCGCCTCGGTGTCGGCGGCCAGCTCGCCGAGCCGGCGCACGAGGTCCTCGCGGCCCCCGAGGTCGAGCCCGGCGGCGGGCTCGTCGAGGAGCATGAGCTCGGGATCGGTCATGAGCGCCCGGGCGATCTGGACGCGCTTGCGCTCGCCCTCGCTCAGCGTTCCGAAGGTGCGGTCGGCGAGGTGGTCGGCGCCGAGGGCCTTGAGCAGCTCCATGGCGCGGACGTAGTCGACGTGGTCGTAGGTCTCGCGCCACCGGCCGATGATGCCGTAGGAGGCGGTGACGACGACGTTGCCGACGAGCTCGTCGCCCGGGATGCGCTCGGCCATCGAGGAGCTGGCCAGGCCGATCCGCGGCCGCAGCTCGAAGACGTCGACCGCGCCGAGGACCTCCCCGAGGACGCCCGCCACACCGGACGACGGGTGCATCCGTGCCGCGGCGATCTGAAGGAGCGTGGTCTTGCCGGCTCCGTTGGCGCCCAGCACGACCCAGCGCTCGCCCTCCTCCACCTCCCAGGTGATGTCGTCGAGCAGCGTCGTGGCACCGCGGCGCACGGTGACTCCGGCGAAGGCGAGGACGTCACTCATGGCTCGACCCTATGGCACGCTCGTTCGAGTCGCCGTCCGGGCGCGCCCTTACGATGGCGTGGTGCCTGAGCTGCCCGCGTCCGTCCGGCTCGCGCTCTGGGTCACGGCCTCGTGGCGAGGCGACCTGGCCACGACCGACGCCCTGGCGCGGGCCTTCCCCGACCTCGACCACGTGGCCGGCGACCTCGCCCGGCTCGACGTGTGGCGCGACCTCGGGGAGCGCGCGCTCTTCGTGGCGCTCCCCCGTCCCGGCGACCTCAGCCGTATGCCGCGTGGTTCGGCCGAGGCCACCGCGCACGCTGCCGACGCGGGCGAGTGCGTGTTCGTCGCCGGGATCGGCGGCGTGCTCGTGCCGACCCTGTCCGAGTACGGCCCGGAAGGCGACGTGGGCTTCCGCGCCGAATGGACGGCCTACGAGGCCGATCCCCTGCCGCGGCACCGGATGGAGATGCTCGACCTGCGCGAGATCGAGCGGGAGCTGATGTCGCGGATGCGCGAGCACACGGCCGGCTTCGAGGCGGTCGGAGGTCACCCGTGGGGTGACCAGGCTCGTGCCGAGGCGCAGGCCGACCTGGACACGGCGCTCTGGGGCATCCCGACGACCACGTCCGGACGGGCCTTGCGGATCATGTCGCTCGCGGCCAACCTCTCGCGACTCGCCCACCGCACGAGCAGCCTCACCTCGCTCGGTTCCGGGGGCCTCGACGCCGGCACCACGGCGGCCCGGTCCCGGCTGCTCCGTGACCTCGCGGCCGACGCCGACTCGGCCCTCGCCGACGCGACGAACGTCGCGGTGATGTCGATCGCCGGCTGGCGCCCGGCCTGACTACGCGCTCTCGTCGCGCGCGGCGGCGGCCTCCAGCCGGGCGATGAGGGCACGGGCGTAGGCCCGCTCGGCGTCGATGTCGGCGTGGCGCTCGACCGCGCCCGACGGCGCGCGGACCGACACGGCATACCCTCCCTCGAGCTGTTCGAGCGCGACGAACGCGTCGCCGAGCAGGTCGCGCAGCTGGTCCTCGCGGGGCAGCCAGACGACCTTGTCCTGCTCCACGCTGTCGAGCGCCCACTCGGTCGTGCCGTTGAAGCCGATGACGTCGCCCGTGGAGAAGTGGTGCACGTCGACGGTGATCTCGCTGATGACGAAGACGTCCTCCTCCATCCCCTTGACGGGCACGACGAAGCGGTCGCCGGACACCGGCTCCCAGGTCAGCCCGGCATCGGTGAGCCGGCGGGCGAGCTCGATGGTCAGCATGTCTCCCATGGTCACATCCGCCCGGGACATCGCCAAGAGACCCTAGATTCGGCGCATGACGGAACAGCCGACGCTGGAGCCTCTGGACGAGACCACCTTCACGAGGGTGCTGTGCGTCGTGGCACATCCCGACGACCTCGAGTACGGCGCGGCAGCAGCGGTCGACCGGTGGGTGCGGGCCGGCAAGACCGTGACCTACCTCCTCGTCACCCGTGGTGAGGCAGGCATCGACACCGTGCCGCCGTCGGAGGCGGCTGCGCTGCGCGAGCAGGAGGAGCGGGACGGCGCGGCGCGGGTCGGGGTCGAGGTCGTCGAGTTCCTCGACGGCTTCCACGACGGCGTGGTCGAGCACGGGCTGCCGCTGCGGCGCGCCATCGCCCGGGAGATCAGGATCCGCCGACCGGACCTGCTCGTCACCATGACCTACGCCGACCGGTTCTCCGGCGGCGCGGTCAACCAGGCCGACCACCGCGCCGTGGGGCTGGCCGTCGTCGACGCCAGGGCCGACGCGGGCAACCGCTGGATCTTCCCCGAGCTCGTCGACGAGGGCCACGAGCCGTGGCAGGTGGCGAGGATCCTCGTCTGCGCCGACCCGGAACCGACCCATTTCGTCGACGTCTCGGACCACTTCGACGCCGCTGTCGCCTCGTTGTCGGCCCATGACGCCTACCTGACCGCTCTGGGGCCGGACTACCCGAAGCCGGCCGAGCTGCTGGGGCAGATGCTGGGCGGACCGGCCGAGGTCGTGGGCGTGGCGTACTCGCTGACGGGTCGCCTCGTCGGCTGAGCGCCCGAGCGGCAAGGCGCAGCGCGGCCGCTCAGGCGCCGAGCACCGACCGGTAGACCTCGAGCGTGCGGTCGCCGATGGACGACCACGAGAAGGAGTCGACGGCGCGCTGCCGCCCGGCCCGGCCGTATGCCCGCGCCCGGTCGACGTCCGAGACGGCGTCGGTCAGTGCTGCGGCGAGGTCCGCCACGAACCGGTCGGGGTCGACGGGTGTGCCGGTCCCGTCCTGCACCTGCTCGATCGGCACGAGCCAGCCGGTGTCGCCGTCGACGACCACTTCGGGGATGCCGCCGGTCGCGGTCGCCACGACGGCCAGCTCGCACGCCATCGCCTCGAGGTTGACGATGCCGAGCGGCTCGTAGACCGACGGGCACGCGAACACGGTGCCGTGGCTGAGCAGTGCGATCACCTCGTTGCGGGGCAGCATGTCGGGGATCCACACGACCCCCTCGCGCTGCTTCCGCAGCTCGCCCATCAGGCCCTCCACCTCGGCGAGGATCTCCGGCGTGTCAGGGGCGCCGGCACAGAGGACCAGCTGGACGTCGGGCGGCAGCTGCGCACACGCGCGGAGGAGGTAGGGCAGACCCTTCTGGCGGGTGATGCGCCCGACGAAGACGACCGACCGCCTGTCGGGGTCGACGCCGTGACGACGCACGATGTCGGTGGCCTCGGCGGAGCGGTCCGCCGACCACAGCTGCGAGTCGATCCCGTTGTGCACCACGTGAACTCGCGACGGATCGAGGGACGGATAGCTCCGGAGGATGTCCTCACGCATGCCTGCGCTGACCGCGACGACGGCGGCCGCGGCCTCGTACGCCGTGCGCTCGGCCCACGAGGACACGCGGTAGCCACCGCCCAGCTGCTCGGCCTTCCAGGGTCGCATCGGCTCGAGCGAGTGCGCGGTGACGACGTGCGGCATGCCGCCGAGCAACGAGGCGAGGTGGCCGGCCATGTTGGCGTACCACGTGTGCGAGTGCACAAGGTCGGCACCGACGCAGTCCCCCGCCATGCTGACGTCGACCCCCAGGGTCTGCAGCGCGGCGTTGCCGCCCGCCAGCTCGGGCAGGTCGGCGTATGCCGTCGTGCCGGCCTCGTCGCGCGGCGCGCCGAAGCAGCGCACCTGCACGTCAAGGTCGCCGCGGGCCCGCAGTGCGCGGACGAGCTCGGCCACGTGGACCCCTGCCCCTCCGTAGATCGCGGGCGGGTACTCCTTGCTGAGGATGTCGACTCGCACGGGTCGACCCTAGTGCCGCACAGGTCGCCCGGACAGTGACGTCTTGTCCATGTTCCGCGCCGACGCTGCCCCGGCGGCGACCGCTGCCCTAGGGTGGCGTGCATGGCCCGACGAAGCCCAGCCGCTGGTCCGAAAGTCCTCGCGATCGTGCTCGCCGGTGGTGAGGGCAAGCGGTTGATGCCGCTCACCGCCGACCGGGCCAAACCGGCGGTGCCGTTCGGCGGCATCTACCGGCTCATCGACCTGGCCCTGTCCAACGTCGTCAACTCCGGCTACCTGCAGGTCGTCGTGCTGACGCAGTACAAGTCGCACAGCCTCGACGCGCACGTGACCAAGACGTGGCGCATGTCGACGCTCCTCGGCAACTACGTGACGACCGTGCCGGCCCAGCAGCGCGTCGACAAGAACTGGTACCTCGGCAGCGCCGACGCGATCTACCAGAGCCTCAACCTGATGCACGACGAGCGGCCCGACATCGTCGTGGTCGTCGGCGCCGACCACGTCTACCGCATGGACTTCAGCGCGATGGTCGAGCAGCACATCGAGTCGGGCGCCGGATGCACCGTGGCCGCCATCCGGCAGCCGATCTCGCTCGCCAACCAGTTCGGCGTCATCGAGGTCGACGACGACGACCCGACCCGGATCGCCGCGTTCCTCGAGAAGCCCAGCGACCCCAAGGGCCTGCCCGACAACCCCGAGGAGGTGCTGGCCTCCATGGGCAACTACGTCTTCACCGCCTCGGCGCTGGAGGAGGCCGTCACCACCGACCACGACACCGACTCCAACCACGACATGGGCGGCGACATCGTGCCCTACTTCGTCGGTCGCGGCGAGGCCGGCGTCTACGACTTCAAGGACAACGAGGTGCCCGGCGCCACCGAGCGCGACCGCGGCTACTGGCGCGACGTCGGCACCATCGAGTCGTACTACGACGCCCACATGGACCTCATCTCGATCCACCCGGTCTTCAACCTCTACAACTACGAGTGGCCCATCTACACGAGCCACAGCCCCTACCCGCCGGCGAAGTTCGTCCACGGCAGCGGCGACCGCATCGGCGAGGCGCTCAACTCGGCCGTCTCGCCCGGCGTCGTCGTCTCGGGCGCCCACATCTACGCCTCGGTGCTCTCGCCGCTGGTCAAGGTGCACTCGTACGCCAGCATCCAGGGCTCGGTGCTGCTCGACGGCGTCGAGGTCCACCGCCACGCGCAGATCCGGCGCGCCATCATCGACAAGAACGTCGTGATCCCGGAGGGCTGCCAGATCGGCATCGACCACGAGCACGACCGCGCCAGAGGGCTGCACGTGACCGAGACCGGCATCGTGGTCGTCGGCAAGGGCCAGGTCGTCACCCGATGACCGACACGCTGCCGGCGAGCGCGGGCGACCCGCGGCCGGCCCGGGTCGGGATCCAGGTGCCGCCGCAGCACGCCACCTGGGCCCAGATCCGCCGCACCGCAGCGACGCTCGAGGAGCTGGGCGTCGATCTGCTCCTCAACTGGGACCACTTCTTCCCGCTCAGCGGCGACCGTGGTGGCCTGCACTTCGAGTGCTGGACGATGCTCGGCGCCTGGGCAGAGTCCACCGAGTCGGTCGAGATCGGCGCCCTCGTCACCTGCAACAGCTACCGCAACCCGAACCTGCTCGCCGACATGGCCCGCACCGTCGACCACATCAGCGGCGGACGGCTCGTCCTCGGCATCGGGTCCGGCTGGGCGCAGCTCGACTACGACGAGTACGGCTACGAGTTCGGCACTGCCGGAGGGCGACTCGACGACCTCGCGCGCGACCTGCCCGTCATCCGCGACCGGTGGACGCGCCTCAACCCTCCCCCGACCCGGGACATCCCGATCCTCATCGGGGGCGGTGGTGAGAAGAAGACGCTCCGGATCGTCGCCGAGCACGCCGACATCTGGCACGGCTTCGGCGAGCCCCAGGAGATCGCCCACAAGCACCGGGTCCTCGACGAGTGGTGCGCCCGCCGTGGCCGCGACCCGCTGGAGATCGAGCGCTCCGCCGGCGTGGCCTTCGTGCCCGGGCGCAACCCGGACCAGACCGGCGACTACGCGAGCAACGCCGACCAGCTGTATGCCGTCGGCACCCGGCTCTTCACGGCCAGCGTGGCCGCGGCCGACCCGGACCTGGCGCGGGTGCGCGACCTGGTCCAGTGGCGCGACGAGGTCAACGCGCGCCGGTCCCGGACGCAGGCCCTGCCCGGCTGAGCGCCCCACCCGCCGACACCGAACGGCGCGGTCCGAGCGTGACGGGCGGGACGGCATACGCCCTCGGGCTGCGACGCACGGGCCGTATGCCGGAAGGTGCGACGGGCGTCACCGTGCCGTCACTACCCTGATCCGGGTGACCGACGCCCACACCGATGCAAGCACCGACGGACCGGACTTCCACACGCTCAGCGTCACCGTGACGGGCGACGACCGGCCCGGCGTGACCGGGACGCTCCTCGGCGCCCTGTCCGGCTTCGGGGCGGAGGTCCTCGACATCCAGCAGGTCGCCGTCCAGGGCCACCTGACGCTGACCGTGCTGCTGCGCCCCGGCGACCAGGTCGAGCAGCTGCGCGACGCCGCAGCGGTTGCGGCTCACCGGCTCGGGGTCACGCTGACCGTCGTCGAGGGAAGCGGGGACAACGCCCGCTCCCGGCAGGGCCGGGCCGCCGTCGTGGTCCTCGGCGCTCCCCTGCGCGCGAGCGCCGTCTCCAAGGTCACGTCGCGGATCGCCGAGCACGGCGCCAACATCGACCGCATCCGCCGCCTCTCCCGCTACCCCGTCACGACGGTCGAGTTCGACATCTCCGGGGCCGACGTGCCGTCATTGCGCACCGAGCTGGCGCTCGTCTCGACCACCGAGGGCATCGACATCGCCGTGGCCCCGGGCGGCCTCGCCCGTCGCGGGCGACGGCTCGTCGTCCTCGACGTGGACTCGACGCTCATCCAGCAGGAGGTCATCGAGCTGCTCGCCGCGCACTGCGGCCGCGAGGCGGAGGTGGCCGAGGTCACCGCGCGCGCGATGGCCGGGGAGCTCGACTTCGAGGAGTCGCTGCGGGCGAGGGTGGCCACGCTCGCCGGGCTGCCCGCGAGCGTGCTCGACGACGTGCGCGAGGCCGTCCAGCTCACTCCCGGTGCCCGCACGCTGGTGCGCACGCTCAAGCGGCTCGGCTTCACCGTGGGCCTCGTCAGCGGCGGGTTCATCGAGATCGTCGGCAGGCTCGCCGAGGACCTCGGCATCGACCACGCCCGCGCCAACCGGCTCGAGATCGAGGACGGCCACCTCACCGGCCGGGTCGTCGGTGCCGTCGTCGACCGCGCGGGGAAGGCGCAGGCGCTCCGCGAGTTCGCCGAGCGGGAGGGGCTGCCGCTGAGCCGCACGGTCGCCATCGGCGACGGCGCCAACGACCTCGACATGCTGGACCTCGCGGGCCTGGGGGTCGCCTTCAACGCGAAGCCGATCGTGCAGGAACAGGCGCAGACGTCGGTCAACGTGCCCTACCTCGACTCGGTGCTCTACCTGCTCGGCATCTCCCGCGACGAGATCGAGCAGGCCGATCTGGACGACGGCACGCCGACCCAGGCTCCGCCGGTGCCGCACGGCCGTCACTAGGCTGGCGCGATGCAGACCGTGGCTCCCTCGTCCAGCCCCACCGGCCCGGGCCCCTCCGGCTCGGGTCTCACGGGATCGGACGTGCGCCGCACCCTGCTCGTCATCGGCGGCGCCGAGGACCGGATCGGCCGCTCGGTCGTGCTCAAGCGCTTCGTCAAGCTCTCCGGTGGGCACCGCGGGCACATCGTCCTCATCCCGACCGCGTCCTCGTTCGCCGAGGAGGTCTCGGAGTCCTATCGCGACGTCTTCACCCGCCTGCGCGGCGGCGAGATGACCGTCGTGCACCCGGCCACGCGGCGCGACGCGAACGACGCCGCCATGGTCGAGGCGCTCGACGCCGCGACCGGCGTCTTCCTCACCGGCGGCAGCCAGGTCAAGCTCGCCCAGAACATCGTCGGCACCCCGGTGGGCGACGCCGTCGTCCGGGCCTACCAGCGCGGCGCGGTCGTCGCAGGCACGTCGGCCGGCGCCTCGATCATGAGCCGGTTCATGATCTCGCTCGGCGAGGAGGGCCTGACGCCGCGGCAGCGCGCCAGCCAGGTCTCGGCCGGTCTCGGCCTCGTCGAGGACATCATCATCGACCAGCACTTCGACCAGCGCGGGCGCTACGGCCGGCTCATGTCGATGGTCGCGGCCTCCCCCAACCTGCTCGGCATGGGCATCGACGAGAACACCGCCGGTGAGATCCGGGGTGGCCGGGTCATGACGGTCCTCGGGGCCGGGTCGATCTTCGTCGTCAATGCCCGCAACGCCATCACCGACGCACCGGACGCCCGGCGCGGAGCCCCGCTGCTCGTCTCCGGCGCGGTGGTGCACTCACTGCCCACGGGCAGTACCTTCGACCTCGACCACGTCGAGCTGACCGCCTTCGTCGAACGCCACCCGGATGTCGAGGGGGCGGTCGTCCCGGCCAAGGTTCGAACGGCGGCCTCGGCGAGCAACGCCGCTCGCTGAGTCCGCACGCCCAGCGCACCACAGCACCGCAGCAACGGTCGAGGGCGCGCCGTCCGGCGCGACCCAGCGACCCCGTAGGAGGAGATCCATGGCCGTCGAGGTACCCACCCCCACAGGACCGGCCCGCCCGGACCTGAAGATCCTCGAGACCCGGATCTACCGCGGCCCCAACGTCTGGTCCTACCAGCAGGCCATCCACCTCGTCGTCGACCTCGGCAGCCTCGAGGAGTACCCGACCGTCTCGCTCCCCGGCTTCACCGACCAGCTCATCGAGCTCGTGCCGGGCCTCGACCGACACACCTGCTCGCGGGGCCGTCGGGGTGGGTTCATCGAGCGGCTGCGCGAGGGCACCTGGCTCGGGCACGTGGCCGAGCACGTCGCCCTGCAGCTGCAGACCCTCGCCGGCCACGACTCCCGCCGGGGCAAGACCCGCGCGGTCAAGGGCGAGACGGGCCGCTACAACGTCATCTACAGCTACACCGACGAGACCGTCGGCGTCGCCGCCGGGAAGCTGGCCGTCCGCCTCATCAACCACCTCGTCGACGCCGAGGACGGCTTCGACTTCGAGGCCGAGCTCAACGCCTTCCTGCGCCAGGCCGAGCGGGTCGCGTTCGGCCCCTCGACCTCTGCCATCCTCGAGGAGGCGGCGTCCCGCGACATTCCCTACATCCGCCTCAACTCCGCCTCCCTCGTGCAGCTCGGCCAGGGCGTGCACGCCCAGCGGATCCGCGCGACGATGACCTCGAAGACGGGCGCGCTGGCCGTCGACATCGCCGGCGACAAGGACCTCACCACCAAGCTGCTCGGCTCGGCCGGCCTCCCCGTGCCGAAGCAGGAGGCCGTGCGCACCCAGCGGGGCGCGCTCGAGGCGGCCCGCCGCATCGGCTTCCCGGTCGTGGTCAAGCCGCTCGACGGCAACCACGGCCGCGGCGTGTGTCTCGACCTGCAGAGCGACGAGGAGGTGGAGAAGGCATACGACATCGCCAAGGCGCAGTCGCGCCGCGGGATCGTGGTCGTCGAGTCCTTCGTCACCGGGCGCGACTACCGCTGCCTCATCGTCGGCGGCCGCATGCAGGCGATCGCCGAGCGCGTGCCGGCGCACGTCATCGGCGACGGCACGCACACCGTGGCTGAGCTCGTCGACATCACGAACGCCGACCCCCGCCGCGGGGTCGGCCACGAGAAGGTGCTGACGAAGATCAAGGTCGACGCCAACGCCCTCGAGGTCCTGGCCGGGCAGGGGCACAGTCTCGAGTCGGTCCCGCCCGAGGGCGAGATGGTCAAGCTCGCCCTCACCGGCAACATGTCGACCGGCGGCATCTCGATCGACCGCACCTACGACGCGCACCCCGACAACGTCGAGATCGCCGAGGAGGCCGCTCGCATCGTCGGACTCGACGTGGCGGGCATCGACTTCATCTGCCCCGACATCACCTACCCGGTGCGCGAGACGGGCGGCGCGATCTGCGAGGTCAACGCCGCGCCGGGCTTCCGCATGCACACCCACCCGACCGTCGGCGAGCCGCAGTTCATCGCCAAGCCGGTCGTCGACCTGCTCTTCCCGCCGGGCACCCAGTCGCGCGTGCCGATCGTCGCGGTGACCGGGACCAACGGCAAGACCACGACCGCACGGATGATCGCCCACATCTTCAAGGGCCTGGGGCGCAAGGTCGGGATGACCTCGACCGACGGGGTCGTCATCGACGAGCGGCTCGTGATCAAGGCCGACGCCTCGGGGCCCCGCTCCGCGCGGATGGTCCTGCAGAACCCCCGCGTCGACTTCGCCGTCATGGAGGTCGCCCGGGGCGGCATCCTGCGTGAGGGCCTGGGCTACGACCGCAACGACATCGCCGTCGTCACGAACATCGCTCCCGACCACCTCGGCATGAAGGGCATCGACACGCTGCGACAGCTCGCGGACGTCAAGGCCGTCATCGTCGAGGCCGTGCCACGCGACGGCTTCGCCGTGCTCAACGCCGACGACCCGCACGTGCGCAACATGCGCCGCCGGTGCTCCGGCGGCATCGTGTGGTTCTCGATGGCCGAGCCCGGCAGCGAGGTCCGCGAGTTCGTCGACGACTACTGCCGTCGTGGCGGCCGCGCTGTCGTGCTCGAGCCGAGCGACCGCGGCGAGATGATCGTCATCAAGCACGGCCGGCGCAGCATGCAGCTCGCGTGGACGCACCTGCTCCCGGCGACGTTCGGGGGCGCCGCCCGCTTCAACATCGCCAACGCGCTGGCCGCAGCCGGTGCCGCCTTCGCCGGGGGCGCCCCGCTGCACGACATCCGCCAGGGCCTGCGCACCTTCGCCACGACGTACTACCTCTCCCCTGGGCGCCTCAACCTCGTCCAGGTCGGCAACGCCGACGTCTTCGTCGACTACTGCCACAACGCCGCGGGCATGAAGGAGCTCGGCGAGTTCGTCGACCGCTACGCCGAGCAGAAGCAGGGCCAGTCGGACCTGGCGCGCATGTCGCGCATCGGCATGATCGGCGCCGCGGGCGACCGCCGCGACGACGACATACGCGAGCTCGGCGCCGTCGCCGCCCAGCACTTCGACGTCCTCGTGGTCCGGGAGGACGCGCGGCTGCGGGGCCGCAAGCCCGGCGAGGCCGCGGCTCTCGTCGCCGAGGGCGCGCGTACCGCCATGCAGGAGGGCGCCCGCTGCCGCCAGGTCGAGATCGTGCTCGACGAGCTGGAGGCCACGCGGCACGTGCTGGCCCGCACCAACCCCACCGACCTGGTGGTCCTGTGCGTCGACCAGCACTCGATGGTCGTCGCCGAGCTGGAGGAGCGGACCAAGCACGCCCAGGCCGGTGCCCGCACCGGCAACCCGGCCGCGCCCACGAGCGACCCCGACCTCGACCCGAGCACCCTCACCGAGACGGCAGAGGCCGAGGGCGACGAGGCCGAGGGCGAGGCCTTGGCGACCGTTCCCCCGGAGGCCCAGCCGGTGGCGCTCGACGACACGGCCGTCTGACCGCCGCGCCCGGGCGTCCCGCGTCCCTTCCCGGCGGCCGAGAGTGCGCCACGGCGCACTTTCGGCTGCCTCCGGACTCGAATCCCGGTTGAAAGTGCGCCACGGCGCGCTCTCAGTCGGAAGTGGGCCCGAAACCGGGCTGAAAGTGCGCCGTGGCGCGCTTGCGTATGCCGGCTGGTGCAGTCCGGAGCAGTCCGCGCGGGCCGGCGGTCCGACGGGTCAGTCGGCTGCGGGGGCGAGCTCGTCGGCGTACGCCCGCAGTGCCCGACGGTAGGACTGCGTCTCCACGTCGGTCGTCGCCTCCAGGCTGCCACGGATGAGGTCGGCGACCGCCTGACGCTCCTGGCCCAGGTCGGCCTGCACGAGAGCGCGCAGCATGAGGGCGGCCGGGTGGTGCGGACGGGTGGCGAGGACGTCGTCGAGGAGCGGCAGAGCCTCCCCGGCACGACCGACGACGCGCAGGCTCGAGGCGAGCTGCAGCTGGGCGCGGTGCCGGTACGGCTCGCGCAGCCCTCTCGCGATGGCCTGCTCGTACAGGTCGATGGCGGGTCGTTCGTCGCCCATCGCGTCCTTGGCCCCGGCGAGCTCGAAGAGGAGCCGCGCGTCACCGGGGTGGTCCTCCACGAGCGCCTGCGCCGCCTCCACCCGGGCCCGCTCGTCGTCCATGGACCAGAGCGCGGCGAGCTCTGCCTCGAGCTCGTGCTCGCCGCGGGCCGCGACGACCTTGCGCCGGATGGTGCGGGCGTCGTCCACCGTGCCGCCGTGCTCGCGGATCCAGTGGTCGACCTCGGTGCGCTCCGCATGGCACATCAGCGCGATGACGTCACCGTCGAGGGCGTGCGGCACGAGCGCCTGCAGCGACGCGAGCTCGGTGTCGTGGTCGGGGACGTCGAGGACCCCGACCTTCGCGAGCCCGTCGCGGAAGAGCCCGAGCAGGTCCTCCGGCCGTCGCCCGCGCAGGTAGTGCTCGGCGATCTTGAGCACGACCTCTTCCGCGCCGCGACCGGCGATCTCGCCCATGGCCATGATGGCCTCGTCGGCGCGGTCACCGGCGCAGCCGAGACCGAGCCGGACGGCGCCACCGGGCGCGGCGAGGCCACGCGCGACCTCCAGCAGCGCCTCGAGGCCGGCCTCGTTGTGGGCCATGTCCATGATGACCGTGGCCTTGCCGCCGCCGGGCAGCGGCAGGGTGTAGGTGTTGAGCCGCCCCCAGTTGTGCTCCGGGTCGGGCGCGAACGTGCGCAGGCCCTCGACGACGGCCGAGCGCGGCACTCCCAGACCGAGGGCGGCCGCCGCGCCCGCGAGCGCGTTGGCGATGTTGTTGCGCGAGAGCCCGCTCAGGGTCATCGGCACGTCCACGATCTTGACGAGCCGGTCCGGGTCGCCGTTGGGCGAGAGGACCACGATCTCCCCGTCGAGCACCGTGATGCCCCGGCCACCGGCGTTGATCGACTCCCACAGGGCCGGTGACGCCGGGTCGAGGCTGAACGCCCACGGCTTGGCCTTGATGCCGGAGTGCATGGCCCACACCCGGGGGTCGTCGCCGTTGAGCACGACCCAGCCCTGCGGCTTGGTGACCGTCGTGACGATGGCCTTGACCTCCGCAAGCTGGTCCAGGGTGTCGATGCCCTGCAGCCCCAGGTGGTCGGCGCTGACGTTCGTGACCACGCTGACGTCGTTCGCGGTGACGCCCATGCCCTTGAGGAGCATCCCGCCGCGGGCCGTCTCGAGGATGCCGATGTCGAGGCCCGGCGTCTCGAGCACGCCTCGGGCGCCGGCCGGCCCGGAGAAGTCGCCCTCCTCCTTGGTCTCCCCCATCACGACGATGCCGTCGGTCGAGCTCCAGGCCGTCGTCAGGCCGGCCGCCATGCACATGTGCGCCATGAGACGCGTCGTCGTGGTCTTGCCGTTGGTGCCGGTGACGGAGGCGACGGGGACGGCGGGCGTCAGCACGCTGGGTCCGGGCCCGTCGGGTGCGGCCAGGATGACGGCCGCCGCCGCCTCGATGACCTCGTCCGCCCGGCGCGACGGGTCGAGCAGCCCGGCCATGACGACGCCCACCTGCTCACCGGCGACCCGGCCCCGTGTCCGGTGAATCCACGGGAAGGCCAGCACGACGTCCTGGACCGTCTGGCCCGCGCGCACGCGCACGCCCAGGCGCCCGGCGCCGATCTCGGTGCCGAGCCGGCGCATGACGGTGCGCAGCACGCGCATGACGAAGCGCTGGCGCAGCGCCGTCCCCCGCTTGCCGGGACGGGCCGAGCGCAGCCCGAGCCGGCGGGCCAGCGCTTCTGCCTCGGTGCGGCGCAGCTCGAGGTAGCCCGGCAGGTGGAGGATGACCTTGATCGCCGGCCGGGAGAAGTAGAGGTTGGGCCCGTCGAGCACCCGCACCTCGCCGACCCGAACCCGGTCGACCGCCACACCGTCGACGCGCTCGCCGCCCTCTGCGGCTCGGGCGCCCGACCGAGGAGGCGTCGTGAGGGCGCTGGACTCGTTCCCGGGGTCAGGCATGGGGAGGACTCTAGCGAGCAGGCGCGAGGGGCCGCGCAGTCACTGCCCCATGGCGTGGACGCCGCCGTCGACGTGCACGATCTCGCCGGTCGTGGCCGGGAACCAGTCCGACAGCAGGGCTGCGCAGGCCTTGGCGGCCGGCACCGCGTCGTTGACGTCCCAGCCGAGCGGCGCGCGCTCGTCCCAGACCTGCTCGAACTGCTCGAACCCCGGGATCGACTTGGCCGCCGTGGTGCGGATCGGGCCGGCGGCCACGAGGTTGCAGCGCACGTTCTTCGGGCCCAGGTCACGCGCGAGGTAGCGGTTGGTCGACTCGAAGGCGGCCTTGGCCACCCCCATCCAGTCGTAGACCGGCCAGGCGAACTTCGCGTCGAAGGTGAGGCCCACGACCGAGCCGCCCTCGGACATCAGGGGCAGCGTCGCGACGGCGAGGGACTTGAGGCTGTAGGCCGAGATCTGCAGCGCGGTGGAGACGTCCTCCCACGTGCCCTCGAGGAAGTTGAAGGCACCCTGCGGCGCGAAGCCGATCGAGTGCAGCACGCCGTCGAGCCCGTCGACGTGCTCGCGGAGGCGCTCCGCGAGCGTGTCGAGGTGCTCCTGGTCCGCGACGTCGAGCTCGATGACGGCGGGCGTCTCGGGCAGCCGCTTGGCGATCGTCTGGGTGATCCGCATCGTCCGTCCGAACGAGGTGAGGACGACGGTGGCGCCCTCCTCCTGCGCGATCTTCGCGACGTGGAACGCGATCGAGCTGTCCATCAGGACGCCGGTGATGAGGAGCTTCTTGCCTTCGAGGATTCCCATGCCTGCGACTTTCTCGTGTGTGGGGGTGCGCGTGACCGCGCAGGGGCGCGAGCGGCGTACGTATGCCGTGTGGCGGGGTCAGTGCCCCATGCCGAGGCCGCCGTCGACGGGGATCACGGCGCCGGTGACGTAGGCGGCGTCGTCGCTCGCGACGAAGCGCACGACGGAGGCGACCTCCTCGGGCGTGGCGAAGCGGCCGGCGGGGATGGTGGCGAGGTAGGCCTTCTTCTGCTCCTCGGGCAGCACGGCGGTCATCTCGGTCTCGATGAACCCGGGGGCCACGACGTTGGCCGTGATGCCGCGACCGCCGAGCTCGCGCGAGATGGAGCGCGCGAGGCCGACGAGGCCGGACTTGGAGGCCGCGTAGTTCGCCTGGCCGGGCGAGCCGTAGAGCCCGACGACGCTGCTGATGAGCACGATGCGACCGCGGCGCTTGCGGATCATGCCGGTGACGGCGCGGCGGGCGCAGCGGAAGGCACCGGCGAGGTTGGTGTCGATGACCGAGTCGAAGTCGTCGTCGCTCATCCGCATCAGGAGGGTGTCGCGGGTGATGCCGGCGTTGGCGACGAGCACCTCCACGGGGCCACCGAAGATCTCCTCGGCAGCCGTGAAGGCGGCGTCGACGGAGGCGGAGTCGGTGACCTCGCACGTGACGCCCTGCAGCCCCTCCGGCGGCTCGCCGGACCGGTGCGTGATGACGACGTTGTCGCCGGCGTCGACGAAGGCCCTGGCGATGGCCAGTCCGATGCCGCGGTTGCCGCCGGTCACGAGCACGTTGCGCGCCTGGTTCGCTGACAGATCGGTCGTTGGCACTGGTGGGTTCCTCCATCGGTCCGGCGGTTTCCTGCCCCGAAACCTAACGGACTACCGAAGGGTAGACAGCACGCACGGTTCGCGGCGCCGACAGGCTTATGGTGGAAGGGTGCCAAGAGCCAAGAAGCAACCCGTGGTGTACTCCGTCACCTCGGCGCCCACGTCCACGACGGACGACCAGGACAAGCGCATCAAGCGCTACCTGACGATGATGGGCATCCGCATCGCCTGCTTCGGCCTCGTCTTCGTCACGTCGGGCTGGCTGCGCTGGACTGCCGTGCTCGCGGCCGTGTTCATCCCCTACGTCGCCGTCGTCATCGCCAACGCCGTCAGCCCCCGGCAGCCGGGCAGCCTCCAGTCGGTGACCCCGCAGGACGACCTGCACCGCATCGGCCGGTGAGCGCCGCCGAGCCGTCGGCAGACCTCCCGGGCACCGGCGACGACCGCGTCTGCAGCGCCAAGGGCTGCCGCGCGACAGCGCGTCACGCGGTGGTGTGGAACAACCCGAAGTTGCACACCGCCGCCCGCCGCAAGGTGTGGCTCGCCTGCGACGAGCACCGGACGAGCCTCGCCGACTTCGTCGCCCTGCGCGGCTTCCTCATCGAGGTCGTCCCGGTCGAGCAGCTGACCGACGCCGACGGCTGAGCCGCCCGACGCCCGACGGCGGGGCTCAGCCCCAGACGGCCAGCTCCTCCGCACGTGGGCCCTCGACGACCCCGGAGGGCACGTCGAAGACCATGACGGCGGGCTGCTCCGGGGACCACCTCGGCCACCCGGCGTCGCCGTCGCGCCCGAAGGCCACCCAGGCGCGGTGCATCTGCTCTGCCAGCTCCTGGGGTGCCTCCTCCCCCGCCATGAGGGCTCCGCGGGCGAGGCTGTCGAAGACGAACGCCAGCTCGAGCGCGTGGCAGGCTCCCAGTGCGGCTACCGGGGTCTCCCAGTCCAGCTCGTAGACCTGGACCGCCCCGCCTGCGGCGTGGTGGCCGGCGGCCAGTCGCGCCGACGGCGCCCGGAAGGCGGCGTCGGTCAGCATGGCGCAGACGAGGTCGCCGGGCGAGGCGTCCGGCCGGCCCCCGGCATACGTCTCGACAGCCCCCTCGGGCCAGCCGTAGCGGGCGGCGAGCACCGGGAGCATCTCACGGGTGATGCCACCGGCGACGCCCGTGGGCACGAGGAAGAGGCGGAACTCGTCGCGCGTGGTGCCGATGAGCAGCGGTATGCCGGCTGCGGCGCCCTGCGCGATGCGCTCCTCGGGCACGCCCGGGACGATGTCGCCGTCGACGACCGGGAAGAGGCTCATGATGCCGAGCCCGCCGCGGAGCACCGAGGCGCCCCACCGGGCCGGGTCGGGGTCCGCCTGGATGGCCAGTCCGATCGCCGTCTGGGCGGCCACGACCGCCTCCGGGTCGAGCTCCGCGAAAGCCTCGGCGGTCGCCGGAACGCCGAGATGGGCTGCGATGGCGGCACTGACCTTGCGGGCGTCCTCGAGCGCGCAGACCGCGGTGCCGCCGCCGCTCTGGACCACCGCGCGGTGGAAGAGGCCCTCGGCGGCCGGCGAGGCCATCAGCGTCGCCACGCTCATCCCACCGGCGGACTCCCCGAAGACGGTCACGTCGTCGGGGTTGCCGCCGAAGGCGGCGACGTTGTCGCGCACCCACTCGAGCGCCGCCACCTGGTCGCGCAGCCCGAGGTTCGTCGGTGCGCGCTCGAGGACCGCGAAGCCCGGCACCCCGAGGCGGTAGTTGATCCCCACGAGCACGACGCCGTCCCGGGCGAACGCGGTCCCGTCGTAGGTGGCGACCGAGCTCGCCCCGCGGACGAAGGCGCCGCCGTGGATCCACACCATGACCGGCAGGGACCGGGCCCCCTCGGGGGCCCACACGCTGACGCTGAGGTAGTCGTCACCCGGGTCGACCGAGCTCGGGAGCACGGTGTCCATCGGGGCGGGGTATGCCGACTGCGCGGCAGTCGCGCCGTGCTCGGTCGCCGCACGCTCCCCCTCCCACGGCACGACGGGGCGGGGCGCGCGGTACCGGTCGGCGCCGACGGCCGGAGCGGCATACGGGATCCCGAGGAAGCGGTTCACCCCGTCCCGCTGCACACCGCGGACAAGGCCACCAGAGACGCGCACGACGGGGTCCATGGGCACATCAAACCAGCCGACGCGGGCAGGTGGCCGGGAGGGCGGCCCCTGGTGGTCGGGTCAGCCGCCGATGGCCGACATCGGCCGGTCGGGCTGGACGAAGCCGGGGTCGCCGATGCCGTGTCCGCGCCGCTTGCGCCACATCTCGCCGCGCATCAGCGCGAGGAGCTCGTCGTCGGTGGCGCCCTCGCGCAGCGGCCCCCGCAGGTCGGTCTCGGTGGTGGAGAAGAGGCAGTTGCGCACCTGGCCGTCGGCGGTGAGGCGCGTGCGGTCGCAGGCGGCGCAGAACGGGGCGCTGACGCTCGCGATGATGCCGACCGTCTCGGGGCCACCGTCGATGAGGAAGCGCTCGGCCGGAGCGCTCCCCCGCTCGGCCGCGGGCAGCGGCGTCAGCTCCCAGCGCCGGGAGAGGCGCTCGCGGATCTCGTCGGCGGTGACCATGTCACTGCGGTCCCACGCGTGCTGGGCGTCGAGCGGCATCTGCTCGATGAACCGCAGCTCGTAGCCGCGCTCGAGGCACCACGCGAGGACGTCGGCGACCGACTCGTCGTTGACGCCGCGCATGGCGACGGCGTTGACCTTGACCGGGGTGAGGCCGGCATCGGCCGCCGCCTTGAGCCCGGCCTCGACGTCGCCGAGGCGGTCGCGGCGGGTCAGCTGGGTGAAGGTCTGCGAGTCGATGGTGTCGAGGCTGACGTTGACCCGGTCGAGGCCGGCCTGCTTCAGCTCGCGGGCCACCCGCTCGAGCCCGACACCGTTGGTCGTCATCGCGATCCTCGGTCGCGGCTCGAGGGCCGCGATGCCGGCGACGAGCTCGACGAGGGACCGGCGCAGCAGCGGCTCGCCGCCGGTGAGGCGGACCTGGGTGACGCCGTCGCGCACGAAGAGGCCGATGACGCGCAGCAGCTCCTCATCGGTGAGCATCTCCGCCTTGGGCATCCAGGGCAGGCCCTCGGCAGGCATGCAGTAGGTGCAGCGCAGGTTGCACCGGTCGGTCACGGACACTCGCAGGTCGCGGGCCACCCGACCGAACTGGTCGGCCAGTCCGGCCGGTCGCACGCTCGGGTCGGGAAGGCGGGTCATGGGCTCCACTCTAGGCCGGGGTACCGTCGTTGGGTGCTTCGACTGTGGCTGACCCGGCGCTGGCTGCTCGGCACCCTGGCCGCCGTGGTCTTCGGAGTGGCCTGCTTCTACCTCGGCCTCTGGCAGTGGCACCGCCATGTCGAGCAGCGCACCAAGGTCGACGCCATCGCCAGCAACTACGACGCGACCCCGTTGCCCTTCTCGGCAGCGCTCGTCGGGCAGCCGCTCACGCCTGAACGGCAGTGGACGCACGTCACCGTGAGCGGCACGTATGCCGCCGGCAGCGACCTGCTCGTCCGCAACCGCACGCTGAACCAGACGGTCGGGTTCGAGGTCCTGACGCCGCTGCGGACCGGCGGCATGACGATCCTCGTCGACCGGGGGTGGGTGCCCAACGGCGCCAACGCCGAGACGATCCCGCCGGTCGACCCGCCACCGACCGGGCCGGTCCGGGTGACGGGCTGGCTGCGCACCGGGGAGGTGAGCCTGGGGCGTGACGTGCCGCGACCGCAGCTGGTCAGCATCAACGTCGCCGACGCCCGTGCCCAGGTGCCGTCGCTGAGCAGCGTGGACGCCTACGTCGTGCTGGGCAGCCAGGCCCCTGCAGCCGCTTCGGCAGGCCATCCGCTGCAGCCGCTGCCCCGGCCCGAGGAGGACCTGGGACCGCACCAGGCCTACGCCTACCAGTGGTGGCTGTTCATGCCGGGCGGGGTGCTCTTCGTCTTCTTCGCCATCCGGCGACAGGCCGCCGCCGTCCGGGAGTCGGAGGCCGGGCCGTACCCCGCGCCGAAGCCCAAGAAGGTCCGCATCTGGGACGAGGAGGACGCCTGACCGGGTCCTCTGGCGGCCTCACACGTGGTCGAGGGCGTCGGTGCCGAGCTCGGCGAGGTCGCCCGAGCTGACCGCATCGGTTGACCGGGCGCGCCCGACCGCCTGGTCGTCGAACTGGGTGGCGTGCAGGTCGGCGTAGAGCCCACCCGCCGCGAGCAGCTCCGCGTGCCGGCCGGTCTCGACGACGCGTCCGTGGTCCATGACCACGATGAGGTCGGCCTGGCGGATCGTCGAGAGCCGGTGGGCGATGACGATGGAGGTGCGGCCCTGCAGGGCTGCGTCCAGCGCGCGCTGCACCGCCACCTCGGACTCGGAGTCCAGGTGGGCAGTCGCCTCGTCGAGGACCACGACGTCGGGTGCCTTGAGGAGCAGGCGGGCGATGGCCAGGCGCTGCTTCTCGCCACCGCTGAGGCGGTGCCCGCGGTCGCCGACCACGGTGTCGAGGCCTTCGGGAAGCTCGTCGACGAGCTGGCTGATCTGCGCGGCGCGCAGGGCGGCCTGGATCTGCTCGTCGGTGGCGTCAGGGCGGGCGTAGAGCAGGTTGGCGCGGATCGTGTCGTGGAAGAGGTGGGCCTCCTGGGTGACGACGCCCACCCGGTCACGCAGGGAGGTCATGGTCACGTCGCGCAGGTCGGTGCCGCCGACCCGGACCTCACCGTCGGTCGGGTCGTACAGCCGTGACACGAGGGAGGTGAGCGTCGTCTTGCCGGCGCCGGAGGGGCCCACGAGCGCCACGAGGCTGCCGGCCGGTGCGGTGACGGAGACGTCCTGCAGCACCACACCACTGCCGCGGCGGTCGCCGGAGGCCACCGACTCCAGGGAGGAGAGGGAGACCTCGTCGGCCGACGGGTAGCGGAACGACACGTGGTCGAGCTCGACGCCGAGCGGGCCCTCGGGCAGGGCCACGGCGCCCGGGCGCTCCTTGACGAGCGGCTCGAGGTCGAGCACCTCGAAGACGCGCTCGAACGAGATGAGTGCGGTCATGATGTCGACGCGCACGTTGGACAGCGAGGTCAGCGGGCCGTAGAGGCGGGCCAGCAGGGCTGCCAGCGCGAGCAGCGTGCCGACGGAGAGCGTTCCGTTGACCGCCATGACACCGCCGAACCCGTAGATCATCGCGGTCGCCAGGGCGGCGACCAGGGAGAGCGCGGCCATGAAGAGCGTGCGGTTGAGGGCGATCTGGATGCCGACGTCGCGGACCCGCCCGGCGCGCTCGGCGTACTCGGCCTCCTCGCGTGAGGGGTTGCCGAAGAGCTTGACGAGGAGGGCGCCCGCGACGTTGAAGCGCTCGGTCATCCGCGTGCCCATGTCGGCGTTGAGGGTCATCTGGCGGTGCGCCAGGCTGGCCAGGCGCCGGCCCATGAGCTTGGCCGGCACGAGGAAGAGCGGGACGAGCAGGAGCGAGCCGAGGGTCAGCTGCCAGGAGAGGGCGACCATGGCGCCGACGACGAGCACGACGGAGACGATGTTGGAGACGACGTTGGACAGGACCGAGGTGAACGCCTGCTGCGCCCCGACGACGTCGTTGTTGAGCCGCGACACCAGCGACCCGGTCTGGGCCCGGGTGAAGAAGGCGATGGGCTGGCGCAGCACGTGCCCGAAGACCTGGGTGCGCAGGTCGTTGATGAGTCCCTCACCGATGCGCGCCGAGTACCACCGGGAGACCACGGTGAGCAACGCGTCCACGACCGCGATGCCGGCCACGACGAGCGCCAGTCGCACCACGACCGAGGAGTCCTTGGGAATGACGCCGTCGTCGACGAGGCTCTTGAGCAGCAGCGGCACGGTGACCACCAGGACGGAGTCGATGACCACGACCACGAGGAAGGTGATGATGGCCGAGCGGTAGGGCGCGGCATACGTCAGGACCCGGCGCCGGGTGCCGGGTGAGAGGCTCCGGTCGGCCACTGACGAGTCGCGCGACATCGATCGCATCGCCATCCACGGCTGCATGCCCATACACAGACCTCCTGTTGTCCCCTCCATCCAACCCCGAGGGACCGACAGCGATTCCCCGGACCGCTGCACGAGGCCAGCACGACACGTGCCGGACGCGCGGGATCAGGCGCCGAGGCCCCCGAGCATCGCCTGCAGCAGCCCCGTCTGGGCCTCCCGCTCGCGGGCGAGCTGGCCCTCCCGGTCGCCCCCGACGGCCCCCCGCAGCAGCGGCTTGAGCGCCCGGAGGGCCGGGGCCGGCGCGGCGAGCAGCGCGTCGACGAGCGAGCCGGTCGCGTCCTCGAGGTCGGCCGCCGGGGCGAGCGAGCCGACGAGCCCGATGCTGTGGGCTTCGGGCGCGGAGACCTTGCGCCCGGTGGCGCAGATCTCGAGGGCACGGGCGTAGCCGACGAGGTGCACGAGCGGTCCGGTGCCACCGAGGTCCGGGACCAGCCCCAGGCTCGTCTCGCGCATCGCGAACCACGCGTCCAGGGCGGCGACGCGCAGGTCGGCGGCGAGCGCGAGCTGGAAACCGGCACCGATGGCGTAGCCGTGGACCTGCGCCACGACCACCGCCGGGCACGCGGCCCAGGCGGTGAAGCCCTGCTGGTAGCCGGCGATCCCCCTCTGGATCGCCCTCGGGCCTCCGGCGGCGAGCTGGGCCACGCTCTCCTCCCCCGGCACGCCGGAAGTGGTGAACATGGCCGTGTCGATGCCCGCCGAGAAGGCGTCACCGGCGCCGCGGAGGACGACGACGCGTACGTCCTCGGGGAGCGAGCGGGCCTCCTCGGCGAGCGCTGCCCACAGCGACGGCGTCTGGGCATTGCGCTTCTCCGGGTGGTCGAGCGTGAGGGTGCGAACGGGCCCGTCGGTCTCGACCCGAAGGTGCGGATGCGTCATGGGCGCAGGCTACCGGCCGGTCAGGCCCGGGCCGCCAGGCGCTCAGGCAGCGGCCACGCCGACGGTCACCGTCGGCCTGACCGCGCGCAGGATCCCCCAGCCGGTCACCGAGGCCGGCTGCACCACCTCGACCCGGAAGACACGCGCACAGTCCAGGCACGACCACGCCGAGGTCGGGTCCGGGAACGGCGTCAGGTCGTCACCCGTGCAGTGGGGGCACGAGAGGTGCTGGGTCGGCATGGCGAAGAGTCTGCCTGGGCGGCAGCAGTCGTTCAATAACCGTCCATTATCTGATCCAAAGCGACAGGTTATGTGGCTGTGCTCGTCACTGCCCGAGCGCCCCGATGGCCCGCGCCACCACCAGCAGCGACGTGAGCAGTGCGGCCGTGGCCTCCAGACCCATCAGCGCCTTGGCCCTCGCAGACAGCGGCATCGTGTCCGTGGGGCTGAAGGCGCTCGAGTTGGTGAGCGAGACATAGAGGTAGTCGATGAACGCCGGGCGCCAGTTGCTGCGCTCGCTCGACGTGGCGGCGACCTCCGTGACGGTGTCCTGGTTCTCGTCCTGCGAGAAGCGCCAGTCGGCCGGCGGGATCCGCTCCCGGCCCAGCGTCCGGCGGGCCACCGGCCCGCCCCGGTCGATCTCCCAGAAGAGCAGCCCGAAGCCGATGACGTTGGTCAGCCACACCTGCATCCCGGCGAGCAGCAGCGAGCTGCCGCCCCCGACCGAGGCCGTCAAGGTGCGCACGAGCATCCCGAGCGCCACCAGGTTGGTGGCGATCATGACGCAGGCCAGCGTGATCGAGGCGGCTCGCGACCACCTCGTCTGGCGCACCAGCCGTCGCGGGTTGGCCACCATGAGCGCCGCCAGCAGCGCGAGCTCGACCGCGGGGATCACCAGGCGGGGGCCGAGCAGCAGCCCCTCGGGCAGCAGCGCGTACACGGCGGCCGCCGCGACCACCGCGGCGGCTGGCCACAGGCGGTTCTCCCCTGCGCTCGAGCGCGTGCCGCTCAGTCGTCGTGACGGCTTGCTCGTTGTCATGGCGCAAAGGTAGCGGCGCCGACGGGGAACGGGCGCTCAGGCGAGCGAGATGAGGTCCTTGTAGTCCGGACCCCAGAGGTCCTCGACGCCGTCGGGCAGCAGCAGGATGCGCTCGGGCTCCAGGGCGTCGACCGCGCCCTCGTCGTGGGTCACGAGCACCACGGCGCCCTCGTACGTCTTGAGCGCGCCGAGGATCTCCTCGCGCGATGCCGGGTCGAGGTTGTTGGTCGGCTCGTCGAGGAGCAGGACGTTGGCCGAGCTGACGACGAGCATCGCGAGCGACAGGCGCGTCTTCTCGCCGCCCGAGAGCACCCCTGCCGGCTTCTGCACGTCGTCGCCCGAGAAGAGGAACGAGCCGAGGACCTTGCGCACGTCGGTCTCGCCGAGGTCGGG
>NZ_BAAAPU010000006.1:29750-59000 GCF_039531305.1 Terrabacter lapilli | reverse complement strand
GCTCCTGGGCGTAGTAGCCGAGGCGCAGCCCGTGGCCCGGCTCGACCTCGCCGGTGTCGGGAGTGTCGACGCCGGCGAGCATCCGCAGCAGCGTGGTCTTGCCGGCACCGTTGAGCCCGAGCACGACGACCCGGCTGCCGCGGTCGATGGCCAGGTCGACGTCGGTGAAGACCTCGAGCGAGCCGTAGGAGCGCGAGAGCCCCGACGCGCGCAGCGGCGTCTTGCCGCACGCGGCCGGCTTCGGGAAGCGGAGCTTGGCGACCTTGTCCTGGACCCGCTCACCCTCGACGCCGGCGAGGAGCCGCTCGGCGCGCTTGGCCATGTTCTGCGCGGCCGTCGCCTTCGTAGCCTTGGCGCGCATCTTGTCGGCCTGGGCGAGCAGGGCGCTCGCCTTCTTCTGGGCGTTCTGCAGCTCGCGGCGCCGACGCTTCTCGTCGGTCTCGCGCGACTGCAGGTACGTCTTCCAGCTGACGTTGTAGATGTCGAGCGCCGCCCGGTTGGCATCCAGGTGGTAGACCTTGTTGACCACGGCGTCGAGCATCTCGGCGTCGTGGCTGATGATGATGAGGCCGCCCTTGTAGGCGCGGAGGTACTCGCGCAGCCAGAGGATCGAGTCGGCGTCGAGGTGGTTGGTCGGCTCGTCCAGCAGCAGGGTCTCGTTGCCGGAGAAGAGGATCCGCGACAGCTCGACGCGACGGCGCTGGCCGCCCGAGAGCGTCCCCAGCGGTTGGCCGAGGATGCGCTCGTCGAGCCCGAGCGCGCTGGCGATCGACGCTGCCTCCGACTCCGCGGCGTAGCCGCCCTGCGCCTCGAACTCCGCCTCCAGGCGCGTGTACTTGCGCATCGCCTTCTCGCGCGTCTTCTCGTCGTCGCTGCCCATCCGGGCCTCGGCTGCGGCACGCTCGCGCACGATGGTGTCGAGGCCACGGGCCGAGAGGATGCGGTCGCGAGCGAGGATCTCGAGGTCGCCGGTGCGGGGGTCCTGCGGCAGGTAGCCGACCGCACCGGTGCGCGTGACGGTGCCCGCGGCGGGCTGGCCCTCGCCCGCGAGCACCCTCGTCAGCGTCGTCTTGCCGGCCCCGTTGCGGCCGACGAGACCGATACGGTCGCCCGAGTCGATGCGGAAGCTGGCGTCCTCGACGAGCAGGCGCGCTCCAGCGCGCAGCTCGATCCCGGTGGCGACGATCACGGCATTCCTCCTATCGGTGCCGCACTACGTCAGCGGCCGGACAACCCCACCAGTCTAGGAGCCGCCGAGGGGTGCTCTCGACGCGTTATCCGCTCGGCGACCTCCTGCACCCTGCGTACGACCCGGCATACGACACCGCTCGCGTATGCCGTCCCGCGGGCGAGGCGTGGCAGGGGGCCGGACACGCTCGGGTAGCGTGATCCAGCGTGAACGCGCCCATCTCCGTTCGAGACATCTCCGCAGCCGAGCACCTGGCCTGGCTGCGGACCCAGCCGTCGGCGAGCTTCCTGCAGACGCCGGCCTGGGCCGAGGTGAAGCGGGAGTGGCGCGCCGAGTCGGTGGGCTGGTTCGAGGGCGACGAGATGATCGGTGCCGCGCTGGTCCTGCACCGCTCGCTCCCCCGGGTCCGACGCTCGCTGGCCTACGTCCCCGAGGGCCCCTGCATCGACTGGTCCTCCCCGCGGCTCGTCGAGCTGCTCCGTGCGCTGCGCGACCACCTCAAGTCCAAGGGCGCCTTCGCGCTCCGGCTTGGCCCGCCCGTGGCCACCCACCGCTGGCACACGGTCACGATCAAGGACGCGATCGCCGACCCGGCGATCCACCGCTATGACGAGGCGACGCCCGACGTGGTGGAGCCCGTCGGCACGGCCGTCGTGGCCCAGCTGGAGCGCCTGGGCTTCCGCCACCTCAGCCCCGAGGACGGCTTCGCCGCCGGGCAGCCCGAGTACGTCTTCCAGGTGCCCCTCGCCGGGCGCACCGAGGACGACGTGCTGGCGGGCATGAACCAGCTGTGGCGCCGCAACATCAAGAAGACGGCCAAGAACGGCGTCAAGGTCCGCGTCGGAGACGCCTCGGACCTCCCGGCCTTCCACCGCACCTACGTCGAGACGGCCGAGCGCGACCGCTTCACGCCCCGGGGTCTCGAGTACTTCCAGCGCATGTATGCCGCCCTCTCGGCCGAGGACCCCGACCGGATCCGCGTCTACCTGGCCGAGCACGACGGCGACGTCCTCGCCGCCACGGTGTTCATCCGGGTGGGCGAGCACGCGTGGTACTCCTACGGTGCCTCGACGTCGGCCAAGCGTGAGCTCCAGGGCTCCACGGCCATCCAGTGGCGGATGATGCAGGACTCGATCGCGGCAGGCGCCACGGTCTACGACCTCCGCGGCATCACCAACACCGTCGACGCCGACAACCCGCACATCGGGCTGATCCGGTTCAAGGTCGGCACCGGCGGCGAGGCGGTCAGACTCGCCGGCGAGTGGGACCTACCCCTGAACCCCTTGCTGTACAAGGCTTTCGACCTCTACATGAAGCGGCGGTGAGCTCTCGTGTCCTTCGTCCTTCATGTCGACGGTGAGCGCTGGCGGGCCGGTCACGACCGGTTCGTCGCCGAGCACCCTGGCGTCGTCCCCGTCGTCAAGGGCAACGGCTACGGCTTCGGCCGCGACCTGCTGTGCGCCGAGGCCGGGCGGCTGGGCGTTCCGATGATCGCCGTCGGGGCGTACGCCGAGGTGCCCGAGGCCCTCGCGGCCTTCGGCGGCGACGTCCTGGTCATGGAGCCCTACCGCGCCCCGATCCACGCGGACCTGCCCGACCTGGGCAGCCGGCGGGTCGTGCACACCATCACGGACCGCGCCGACCTGGAGAGCCTGCGCGGGCTCGCCCGCGACGCCAGGGTCCTCGTCGAGGGGCTGACGTCGATGAACCGTTACGGGGCCCCCATCTCGGACGTGGCCCAGCTGGCAGGGGACGCGGACGCAGTCGGCGTGACCCTGCACCTGCCCCTCGGCACCGGGCACGTCGAGGAGATCACGCGCTTCATCGCCGCCGTCCCCAACGAGCGGACCTGGTTCCTGTCGCACGTGTCAGCCGCGGAGCTGGCCACCTTGTCCGGCCGGTTCCCCGAGCACGAGCTGCGGCCCCGCATCGGCACGGCGCTCTGGTATGCCGACAAGGGCTCCTACGAGGTGCGGGCGCACGTCCTCGACGTGCGGCCGGTGGCCAAGGGCACCCGGGTCGGATACCGGCAGCGCACGGTTCCGGCAGGTCACCTCGTCGTCGTCAGCGGTGGCACCTCGCACGGCGTCGCGATGGAGAGCCCCTCGTCGGCCGCGACCGCACGCTCGCGAGCGATCGCGGTGACCGAGGGAGTGCTCGAGGCGGCACACCGCGTCCGGTCGCCCTTCACCGTGTCCGGGACGATGCCCCGGTTCGCCGAGCCGCCGCACATGCAGTGCAGCCTCCTGTCGCTCCCGGTGGGAGTCACTCCCCCGCGGGTGGGCGACGAGGTTCCGGTCCGCATGCGCCTGACGACGACGACCGCCGACGCCGTCGTGGTCTCCTGAGCGAGGCGAGCGCCGACTCGGCCGTCGCGCCGTGGGCCGCGTCAGTCGCCGCGCGGCTGCACCGACGCGTGCCCCAGCACCAGCCAGCGCAGCTCGCTGCGGTGCGTGAGGCCGAGCTTGCTCAGCACGGAGGCCATGTGCGTCTTCACGGTGGCCGTCGAGATGTCGAGCGCCTCGGCGATGCCGGCGTTGCCGGGATCTCCGTCGGGGCCGGTCACGAGCGCGACGACTGCCCGCTCGCGCGGGGACAAGCCTTCGAGGGGGTCGGAGCCGCTGTCACCGGGGCCTTCGTGCTCAGGCCGCATCCCCAGGCGGGTGACGATCGACGCCTGCACCTCGAAGCAGCGCCGGCGTAAGGACTCGAGGCGATCGAGGAGCGACGCGTCGCACCCGCTCTCGCCGAGCGCGAGCCGCGTCTCGTCCAGGTCGGCCGCCAGCTGGGTCAGCGCAGACGACGCCTGGTTGACGGCCATGAGCGTCCCTGCCCGGCCTGAGTCCTCCAGCTCGGGGTAGACCATGCCGAGGTTGAGCCGCCTGCTGGGGCTCACCGCGAGGATGCGGTCCTGGACGAGGCCAGCCAGCCAGGTCAGGGCCGTCACGACCTCTTCGCCGAGTGCCCCCGGGGTGTCCGACAGGGCACCGAGCAGGCCGACGACTCCCTCCTCGGTGGCCATCGGGACCACGACGGCGTCGGAGGACAGGTCGTCGTCCCCGAACCGCATCCCCCGGTTGAGCAGGGCTCCCTGGTCGTCGCCCCAGCGGTAGGGCTTCCCGGACGCGACGATCCACGCCACGAGACCGCCCGGCCCGTAGGTCATGGTGCCCCCCTCGAGCCAACGGCCGTTGCTGAAGAGGTAGGGGTAGGAGATCTGGCGGTCGGCCTCGCGCACGAGGGCGACGTAGAAGTCGTCCACCTGCGCGATCGCCCCCACGGCCGCCCGGCACGCGTCGTACACCGTGAACACGTCGGACCGGTCCGCCTCGTGGATGGCCTGGTCGGCATGCCGGAGGGCGCGAACGGCGGCATCGCTGAGCGGCATACGTCCCCCTCTCTCGTGTGCATGGGTCAGGCGCCACCACGTCCCTACCCGCCCGGGGCCCCGGCACGACAGGACCGTAGCCGCACCTGACGCCCTGGCGCTCATCCAGAGGATGAGGGCGGCTGTCATCCCCCGGCCGATTCCCGATGCGTCGACTTCCCACCGACACTGTCCGGGTCGAGCCAGTAGGTGGGCTGGTACTGGGACCGGGCGAGCCGTCGGTGGCGGCAGAGCACGCGCAAGAGAGGGGGCGCGTGCTCGTCGATCGCCCCCTCCCGCCGCTGTCGCTCGCATCCCCTGGTCCTCGGCTCACGTGGAGGGACGCCGAGGACCGGGGGCTCCACCCCACCAGCGGGTACGTCTGCGACATGGCTCAACAAGAGCCCGGGTCGCCGCGCAATAGGGTGATCTCGACCGACCCGGTTGGCCCCGCGGTCCCGAGCCCGAGGAGCGGCACATGAGCTTCAACGACAACGCCCAGCTCGACACCTCGCAGGTCGAGAGCGGTGGCAGCGGAGGGTTCCGCGGCGGTGGCGGCGGCTTCCCCGGCGGCATCCAGGTCGGCGGCGGCATCGGCGGCCTCATCCTGCTGGTGCTGGCCCTCGTCTTCGGCGGCAACGTCCTCGGCGGCGGCAGCGACGGTGGTGGCGCGACCAGCGGGCTGCCGTCACAGCAGCTGCAGAGCGACCAGGTCTCCGCGGGAGGGCAGGTCGACCGCAACGCGTTCTCCCAGTGCAGGACCGGGGCCGACGCCAACAAGAACGACGTCTGCCTGATCATCGCCACGGTCAACAGCGTCCAGGACTACTGGACCAAGACCCTGCCGAAGTACCAGGTCGCGTACGAGCCGGCCAAGACGGTCATCTACCAGGGCCAGACCCAGTCGCGCTGCGGCACGGCCAACGCGCAGGTGGGCCCCTTCTACTGTCCCCTCGACCGCAAGGTCTACGTCGACGCCAGCTTCTTCCAGGAGCTGCGCGACAGGTTCGGCGCGAACGGCGGTCAGCTCGCCAAGGAGTACGTCATCGCCCACGAGTACGGCCACCACATCCAGGACCTCCTCGGTCTGCTGGGCCGCGCCCAGCAGGACCCGCAGGGGCCCAACTCGGGGTCGGTGCGCACGGAGCTCATGGCCGACTGCCTGGCGGGCACCTGGGTCAAGCACGCGACGGAGACGACCGACGCCAACGGCACGACGCTGCTCAAGCCCATCACCCAGTCGGACATCGCGTCGGCGCTGTCGGCCGCGGCCGCCGTCGGCGACGACCGCATCCAGCAGAAGGCCCAGGGCCGGGTCACCCCCGAGACCTGGACCCACGGCTCGGCGGAGGCACGCATGAAGTGGTTCACCCAGGGCTACGAGACCGGCGACCTCAACCAGTGCAACACCTTCGGTGTGCCGTCGGTCAGCTGACGCCGCCCGTCACCGCGCCCGAGGCGCCTCGGCCTCGCTGAGCTCGACGCGCACGGCGCGGCCCCGGCGCAGGGCCGTCTCGAGGACCTCGCGCCTCGGGTCGGGCAGGTCGTAGAGCTCGCGCAGGGGCAGGCCGGCCAGTGCCCTGAGGGCGCCGGCTCCGAGCACCTCGCGCACGAGCGTGCGGTCTCCCCCGACGACGAGACCCCGGGGTATGCCGTCCGCGCCCCCGCGGGGCGACTCGTCGTCCTCGAGGAGCACCCGCCGGGCGTGGGCCACCACCGCGTCGACCAGCTCGTCGGCCTGCTTGCCGCGACGCCGCGCGAACCGCTGCTGCGACCAGCCACCGGCGGCGGTGCGCGACTGCACGTGCCGGGTGCCGACCTTCGAGGAGACGAGGGCGTCACCGGAAGCCAGGCCCACGGCATACCCCCCTCTCCGTACGAGCACGACACCGAGGGGGTCGTGCTCGAAGGGCGTCGCGACGAGCGTCGACCCGTCAGCAGCGCGGGCGGAGACGACGACGCCGCCGGGAGTCTCCTCCTCGGCGGCGTCGTAGGGGCCGTGTCGCTCGGCGAAGCCGGCCATCCAGCGGTCGAACCGCTCCGGCGCGACCTCGATGACGCGGGACGTCACGAGCGCGGGTGGTTCGGGCTCAGAGGTTGAAGCCGAGGGCGCGCAGCTGCTCGCGGCCGTCCTCGGTGATCTTGTCGGGGCCCCACGGCGGCATCCACACCCAGTTGATGCGGTGGGTCGTGACGAGGCCCTCGAGCGCCTGGGCGGTCTGATCCTCGATGACGTCGGTGAGCGGGCACGCGGCCGAGGTCAGCGTCATGTCGATGACGGCGTGCGACTGCGCGTCGACGGTGATGCCGTAGACGAGCCCGAGGTCGACGACGTTGATGCCGAGCTCGGGGTCGACGACGTCGCGCAAGGCCTCTTCGACGTCGGCCACGTTGGGCGGGGTGGTGGTCTGGGTCATGACGGAACTCCTTGCGGGGACGAGGGACTCGTGGACGAGATGTCGACGCCGGCCTGCGCCAGGGCGTCGGTGAAGGCGGTCCAGCCGAGCAGGGCGCACTTGACGCGAGCCGGGTACTTCGACACGCCGGCGAACGCGACGCCGTCACCGATGACCGACTCGTCGCCGGCCACGGTGCCACGCGAGGTGAGCATGGCACGCATCGCCTCGAAGGTCTCGAGGGCCTCGGACACCGGATGCCCGATGACCTCCTCGGCGAGCACCGACGAGCTCGCCACCGAGATCGAGCAGCCCTGCGCGGCGTACGACACGTCGGAGACCACCGCCTCGGGCCCGGTGCCGGTGACGTCGACCCGCAGGGTCACCTCGTCACCGCACGTCGGGTTGATGTGGTGCACCTCGGCGTCGAACGGCTCGCGGAGGCCGGCGTGGTGCGGCCGCTTGGAGTGCTCGAGGATGAGCTCCTGGTAGAGGTCCATCAGCTCGCCTCCTTCTCGGTCTCGAGGCCGAAGACGACGGGCACGCGGTCGAGCGCCGCCAGCAGCGCCTCCACGTCGGCGACGGTGTTGTACACGGCGAAGGACGCGCGAGTCGTGGCCGCCGCCCCCAGCGCGCGGTGCAGCGGCCACGCGCAGTGGTGCCCCACGCGTACGGCCACTCCGGCGTCGTCGAGCACCTGTCCGACGTCGTGGGCGTGCACGCCGTCCACGACGAAGGCGACTGCGCCGCCGCGTGGGGTGCCGACGGTGGGCCCGACGACGCGGACCCAGGGACGCTCGGCGAGCCCGCGCTGGAGCAGGTCGACGAGGCCCGCCTCGTGGGCGTGGATGCGCTCGATGCCGAGCTGCTCGACCCAGCGCACGGCGGCCGCGAGACCCACGGCCTGGGCCGCGTTGGGCACGCCGGCCTCGAACTTCTGCGGCGCAGGTGCGTACGTCGAGCGCTCCATCGTGACGAGCTCGATCATCGAGCCGCCGGTCAAGAACGGTGGCATGACCTCCAGCAGCTCGGCGCGACCCCAGAGGACACCGACGCCCATCGGGCCGTACATCTTGTGGCCGCTGAAGGCGATGAAGTCGGCGCCGAGCGTCGCGACGTCGACCGGCAGGTGCGGCACCGACTGGCAGGCGTCGACGACGACGAGCGCGCCGACGGCGTGCGCCCGCTCCGCGAGCTCGGTGACCGGGTTGACGGTGCCGAGCACGTTGGAGACGTGCGTGAACGCGAAGACCTTGGTGCGCTCGGTCAGCAGGCCGTCCAGGCCGCTGAGGTCGAGCGCGCCCTCCGCGCCCACCGGCACCCAGCGCAGGGTGGCCCCGGTGCGACGGGCGAGCTCCTGCCAGGGCACGAGGTTGGCGTGGTGCTCCATCTCGGTCACGAGGATCTCGTCACCGGGACCGAGCACGAACAGCTCGTCCTTGGGCTCGTCGGTCGGCGCCGCGTTGGAGAACGCGTAGGCGACGAGGTTGAGCGCCTCGGTGGCGTTCTTGGTGAAGACCACCTCGTGCGCCGGCGCGCCGATGAACGAGGCGATCGTCGCCCGCGCGGCCTCGAAGTCGTCGGTGGCCTCCTCGGCGAGCTGGTGGGCGCCGCGGTGGACCGCGGCGTTGTGCTGCTCGTAGAAGGCGCGCTCGGCGTCGAGCACGGCGGTCGGCTTGTGCGACGTCGCCCCCGAGTCGAGGTAGACGAGCGGCCTGCCGTCACGCACCGTGCGCGTCAGGATGGGGAAGTCGCCGCGGATCGCGGCGAGCTCCCCGTCCGTGAAGGGCAGGACGTCGCTCATCGCGCTCAGGCCTGGACCGGCTCGGCCGCGGCCGCGGAGGCCCCGGTCAGGTAGCGGTCGTAGCCCTCGTCCTCGAGGCGGTCGGCCAGCTCGGGACCGCCCTGCTCGACGACCTGGCCGTCGACGAAGACGTGCACGAAGTCGGGCTGGATGTAGCGCAGGATGCGCGTGTAGTGCGTGATGAGCAGGACGCCGAGGTCGGTGGCCTGCTTGGCGCGGTTGACGCCCTCGGAGACGATCTTGAGCGCGTCGACGTCGAGGCCCGAGTCGGTCTCGTCGAGGACAGCCACCTTGGGCTTGAGCAGCTCCATCTGGAGGATCTCGTGGCGCTTCTTCTCGCCACCGGAGAAGCCCTCGTTGACGTTGCGCTCGGCGAAGGCGGGGTCCATGCGCAGGTTGCCCATGGCCTCCTTGACGTCCTTGACCCACGTGCGCAGCTTGGGGGCCTCGCCGTCGATGGCCGTCTTGGCGGTGCGCAGGAAGTTGCTCACCGTCACGCCTGGCACCTCGACGGGGTACTGCATCGCGAGGAACAGGCCCGCGCGGGCGCGCTCGTCGACGCTCATGGCGAGGACGTCCTCGCCGTCGAGCGTCACCGTGCCGCCGGTGACGGTGTACTTCGGGTGGCCGGCGATGCTGTAGGCCAGCGTCGACTTGCCGGAGCCGTTGGGCCCCATGATCGCGTGCGTCTCCCCCGACTTCACGGTGAGGTCGACCCCGCGCAGGATCTCCTTGGGGCCGTCCTCGGTCTCGACCGAGACCGTCAGTCCCTTGATCTCGAGCGTGCTCATGGGTCAGTTCTCCTTGCTGGTGCTGGGGACAGTGCTGGGGGTCTGCTGGGTGGGAGCGGCGTATGCCGTCGACGCGAGCTCCTCCTCGATCGCCGCGGTGATCTCGTCGCGCAGGTCGGCGAGCGGGATCTCCCGGATGATGTCGGCGAAGAAGCCACGCACGACCAGGCGCTTGGCCTCGTCCTCGGTGATGCCGCGCGACTGGAGGTAGAACAGCTGCAGGTCGTCGAACCGGCCTGTCGCAGAGGCGTGCCCGGCGCCCTCGATCTCGCCCGTCTCGATCTCGAGGTTGGGCACCGAGTCGGCGCGGGCGCCGTCGGTCAGCACGAGGTTGCGGTTGAGCTCGTAGGTGTCGGTGCCCTCGGCCTCGGCTCGGATCAGCACGTCGCCGACCCACACGGTGCGCGCGGTCTCGCCCTGCAGCGCACCCTTGTAGGTGACGCGGCTCTTGCAGTGCGCGGCGTTGTGGTCGATGTACGAGCGGTGCTCGAGGTGCTGCCCCGCGTCGGCGAAGTAGACGCCGAGGAGCGTCGCGTCGCCGCCGGGGCCGGCGTAGCGCACGTTGGCGTTGACGCGGACGATCGCACCACCGAGGGTCACCGACAGGTGCCGGTAGCGGGCGTCGCGGCCCACGAGGGCGTCGTGCTGCGCCAGGTGCTGGGCGTCGTCGGCCCAGCGCTGCACCGACACGACGGTGAGGTCGGAGCCGTCACCGGTGACGACCGAGACGAGCTGGGAGTAGCGGGCGGAGCCGGTGTGCTCGAGGACCACGGTCGCCTTGGAGAAGCGGCCGGCCCGCACGACGACGTGGCCGTGGACGGGCTCGCCGTCGGAACCGACCAGCGAGAGGCGTACGGGCTCGGCGAGCTCCGCGTCGGCCGGGATGTCGAGCAGCAGCGCGCCATCGACGGCAGCGCCCGCCACGACGGCCGCGCGGTCCTGCGGCGGAAGGATGCCGAGGCCCTGGGCCTGCTCCGACGTGATGGTGGAGGTCGTGACGCCCTCGGCCAGCTTCGTGCCGACCTCGAGGCGACCGCTCGCGCCCTCGGCGAGCAGCCCGGCGAGCGCCTTGACGGGCGTGAAGCGCCAGTCCTCCTCGCGGCCGCTCGGCAGCGGGAACGCGGCGACGTCGAAGGAGGCCGTGCGCTCGGCGCGCGACTGGACGGGCACGAAGGCCGCGGCCGAGTCGGTGTGGGCGGCGGCACCGGGGAGGGTGCTGGTGGCGGTCGGGGCGGCGTCGGGCACCGTGGTCTCGCTCTGCTGGGTCTCGGGGGTGTCGGGCGTGTGGGTGGTGGTGTCAGCCAGAAGGCCCATCAGCCGACGGCTCCTTCCATCTGCAGCTCGATGAGGCGGTTGAGCTCGAGGGCGTACTCCATCGGAAGCTCGCGGGCGATCGGCTCGATGAAGCCGCGCACGATCATCGCCATCGCCTCGTCCTCGGCCATGCCGCGGGACATGAGGTAGAAGAGCTGGTCCTCGGACACCTTGGAGACCGTGGCCTCGTGGCCCATGGAGACGTCGTCCTCGCGGATGTCGACGTAGGGGTAGGTGTCGGAGCGGCTGATCGTGTCGACCAGCAGCGCGTCGCAGCGCACGGTCGACGCGGAGTGCGAGGCACCCTCGAGCACCTGCACGAGACCGCGGTAGGACGCGCGGCCGCCACCACGGGCGACGGACTTGCTGATGATCGAGCTCTTCGTGTTGGGGGCCGCGTGGACCATCTTGGAGCCGGTGTCCTGGTGCTGGCCCTCGCCGGCGAAGGCGATCGACAGCGTCTCGCCCTTGGCGTGCTCACCCATGAGGAAGACGGCCGGGTACTTCATCGTCACCTTGGAGCCGATGTTGCCGTCGACCCACTCCATCGTGGCGCCCTCCTCGCAGGTGGCGCGCTTCGTGACGAGGTTGTAGACGTTGTTGGACCAGTTCTGGATGGTCGTGTAGCGCACGCGGGCGTTCTTCTTGACGATGATCTCGACGACCGCGGAGTGCAGCGAGTCGGACTTGTAGATCGGCGCGGTGCAGCCCTCGACGTAGTGCACGTAGGAGCCCTCGTCGGCGATGATCAGGGTCCGCTCGAACTGGCCCATGTTCTCGGTGTTGATGCGGAAGTACGCCTGCAGCGGGATGTCGACGTGGACGCCCTTGGGGACGTAGATGAACGACCCACCGGACCAGACGGCGGTGTTGAGCGCGGCGAACTTGTTGTCGCCGGCCGGGATGACCGTGGCGAAGTGCTCGCGGAAGAGGTCCTCGTGCTCCTTCAGCGCCGAGTCGGTGTCGAGGAAGATGACGCCTTGGGCCTCGAGGTCCTCACGGATCTGGTGGTAGACGACCTCGGACTCGTACTGCGCGGCGACACCCGAGACGAGGCGCTGCTTCTCGGCCTCCGGGATGCCCAGACGGTCGTAGGTGTTGCGGATGTCCTCGGGCAGGTCGTCCCACGTGGCCGCCTGCTTCTCGGTGGACTTCACGAAGTACTTGATGTTCTGGAAGTCGATGCCGGTGAGGTCCGAGCCCCAGGCCGGCATCGGCTTCTTGCCGAAGAGGGACAGGCCCTTGAGCCGCAGCTTCGTCATCCACGCCGGCTCGTTCTTGCGGGCCGAGATGTCGCGCACGACCTCCTCGTTGAGCCCACGACGCGCCGTGGCTCCGGCCACGTCGCTGTCGGCCCAGCCGTACTCGTAGGTGCCGATGCCCTTGAGGCCGGGGTTCAGCTCTTCGATGTGAGTGGTCATGAGGAACCTTCCTGAACGTGCGTGAGCGTGTCGGTTCGTGGAGTCGTGGGAGTCGTGGCGGTCGTGGCGGTCGTGGCGGTCGTGGAGGTCTTGGTGTCCGAGGTGGTGCCACCGTGGGCGACAACACCGGAGGGCTGCGCGGTCTTCCGGGTCCGGAGGCCCATCCCGCCGGTGGGCACGAACGTCGTGCAGACGTGGTGCCCGCCCGCGAGGGTGGCCAGGCGCTGGACGTGCACCCCGAGGAGGCGGGAGAAGGCGTCGGTCTCGGCCTCGCAGAACGCCGGGAACTCGGTGGCCACCTGCTGGACCGGGCAGTGGCCCTGGCACAGCTGGACGCCGGTCAGGCCGCCGGCTCCCACCGGGCGCGCGGTCGCGGCGAAGCCGTCCTCGCTGAGGGCCTCGACCAGGGCCTCGGTGCGAGCGCCCGGCTCGTCGCCGGCGGCTGCCAGGCGGGCGGCATACCGCTCCTCGAGCGCGCGCACGCGGGTGCGGGCGAAGTCGCTGACGGCGGCGGGGCCGGCGTTGGCCTCGAGGTAGCGCAGGACCTCGACGGCCAGCGAGTCGTAGTCGGCCTCGAGGGCGCTGTGGCCGGCGTCGGAGACGACGTACGCGCGGGCGGGGCGTCCGCGGCCACGGCGCCCACCCGTGGGCTCGTGCGGCACGACGGCGCCCTGCTCGACGAGCGCGTCGAGGTGACGGCGCACGGCGGCCGGGGTCAGGTCGAGGTGGCGGCCCAGCTCAGCGGCTGTGATGGGCCCGTCAGCGGAGACCATGTGGAGCACCCGCGAGCGCGTGCGCGACTCGAGCGGCGAGACGTGCTGGCCGTCCCCGCCGTCCTTCGCCACCCGCGCCGGGTGCTCGCCGATAAACACCACATCATTGTGACGTAATTGGGCCCCGAGCTCCAGTTAGGGGGTCCTTACCCGCCCGAACCGCTACGGAGACCTCACCGGGTCGGGCGCGTCCCGTCGCGGTCGCCGGGATCGCCGGAGTCGACGGAATCCCGCCCGCAGCCGTCCTGGCAGTCGTCGTCCGCCTCGTCGTCCTCGGGGGGCATGATCACCGACGGCATGCGGGTGCGAGGCGGGGCCACGGCGTCCGGGCCGAACCAGCGTCGCCGCAGCGGCGCCGTCGCCCACCCGAGCGGGCAGGTGAGGACGTAGCCGTAGGCGAGCGCCATGCCGGTCGCCCCGGGGAAGAGGACGAGCCCGACGAGCACGACCATCGCGAGGGGGACCGTGATCCTCAGGTGCCGCGGTGAGAGCAGGTCGCGGAAGGACCGGAACCGGAAGGAGGAGGCCATGAGGGCGGCCGGCACCACGCCGGCTGCGACCGGCACCAGCGGCGCCCAGTCGTAGAGGGGGTCGCCGATCGCGAGGACGGTGGAGATCACGACGCCTGCCGCCCCCGGGCTCGCGAGGCCGACGAAGTAGCGCTTGTCGGCGAGCGGGTCGATGGTGACGTTGAAGCGCGCCAGGCGGTAGGCGGCGCACGCGAGCCAGAACATCGCCCCGGCCCAGGCCCACACGGGGTAGGCCGGCAGCGCCCACGTGTAGACGAGCACCGCCGGGGCGATGCCGAAGGAGATGAGGTCGGCGAGCGAGTCGAACTGCAGTCCGAAGGGTGTGATCGCCCCGACCGCGCGGGCCACGGCACCGTCACAGATGTCGAGCAGGATCGAGATGCCGACGAGCACGGCCGCCGTGCGGAAGTGGCCCTGGAACGAGAGCAGCACCGACGAGAACCCGCAGAGCATGTTGCCGAGCGTGAAGAGGCTGGGCAGCGTCGCGCGGGCGCGCACTCGGGGGTTGAGCCGTTCGAGCGGGATGACCCGTGCACCCGTCGCGGAGACCAGGCGTATGCCGCGGCTCACCCGGTCGCGCCTGCGCGGCCGGCTCTCGGGTGCTGCCTCGCCGGTCACGAGCGCCCCGTCGTCGGCGTCGCGGCCATCGCTGCGTGGGGCTGGGCGGCTGGGTGGGTCTTCACTGGAGGGGTCTCCGTCGGTCGAGGCGGATGCCTGCCCCATGACGTGGGGCACTTCTCCCGAGCCTAGACTCATCAGCCATGACCGCCGCGGTGACACTGTCCGACCTTCGCCGCTCGTTCGGCTCGGTCGCGGCGCTCGACGGGCTCACGTGGTCTGCCCCGTCGGGCCGCATCACCGCAGTGCTCGGTCCCAACGGCGCCGGCAAGACGACCGCCATCGAGTGCGCGGTCGGGCTCGGCCGTCCCGACAGCGGGAAGGTCCGTGTGCTGGGCACGGACCCGTGGGAGGCGAGCCCCGACCACCGCGCGCGCGTCGGGGTCATGCTCCAGGCAGGAGGCCTGCCCAACGGCACGAAGCCGCTGCGCCTGCTGCACCACCTCGCGCGCTTCTACGCCGACCCGGTCGACGTCGACGCCGTCGCTCGGCGCCTCGGCGTCACGGACTTCGCCTCGACCACGGTCCGGCGGCTCTCGGGAGGGCAGAAGCAGCGGCTGGCCCTTGCGGCCTCACTGCTCGGACGACCCGAGGTGCTCTTCCTCGACGAGCCGGCCGCGGGCCTCGACCCGCACGGCCGTCTCGACGTGTGGGACCTCGTGACCGAGCAGCGGGACGCCGGCACCACGGTCGTCGTGACGACCCACTCCTTCGAGGAGGCCGAACGGCTCGCCGACCACCTCGTGATCATGAACGCCGGGCGCACCGTCGCGGAGGGGGCTCCCACCTCGGTGACCGGCGGTCGTTCGCTCGAGGACGTCTACTTCAGCCTGACCCGCAAGGGAGCCGCGTGAGCACCCCCCACACCACGACGACGCCGACCCTCTCGCGCGCCGCCACCCCCCTGCGGCGCGTCCTGGCCCAGGCACGCTTCGAGGTGGGCAGCCTGCTGCGCAACGGCGAGCAGCTGCTCGTCTCGCTCGTGCTGCCCGCGATGGCGCTCGTCGGTCTGAGCGCCACCACGTCCCCGTCGCTCGGCCCCGGCGTACGCATCGACGTGGCCACGCCGGGAGTCATCGCCCTGTGCGTCATCTCCGCGGCCTTCACCTCCCAGGCGATCGCGACCGGCTTCGACCGCCGCTACGCGGTGCTGCGCTACCTCGGCGTCACGCCGCTCGGCCGCGGAGGGCTGGTGGCCGCCAAGGCGCTCGCCACCCTGGTCGTCGAGACGGTCCAGATCGCCGTCATCAGCGTGCTCGCACTGTTCCTCGGGTGGCGTCCGCAGCTCTCCGGCATCCCGTATGCCGTCCTCTTCGTCGTCGCCGGCACGTGGGCCTTCGTGGCCCTCGCCCTCCTGCTCGCCGGCACGCTGCGGGCCGAGGCCGTGCTCGCGGTGGCCAACCTGCTCTGGGTGGTCCTGCTCGCCCTCGGGGGCGTCATCGTGCCGCGCACCGAGCTGCCGGCCGGGCTCTCCCACCTGGCCGCCGTCCTGCCCTCGGCGGGCCTGGCCGACGGGCTGCGCTCCGCGCTCGTCCTCGGGCAGCTGAACCTGGTCGCCCTCGGCGTCGTCGTCGCGTGGGGCATCGTCGCCACCGCCCTCGCGGCGCGTCTGTTCCGCTTCGACGACTGAAGCAGCCAGACTGCAGCCACGGCGCCGTGTGACCGGGCCCTCGGGGCACCGGACTCGCGAGCGCTGAAGGCGACCTGACGGCTTGGAGGGCACGTGTTCGACTACATCCTCGGACTCCCGATGCACGCGCTGGTGATCCACGCTGTCGTCGTCCTCGTCCCGCTCTCGGTGCTCGGCGCCATCGCCTACGTCGTGCGCCCCGCCTGGCGCCGGGTGCTGCGCTGGCCCACCGCTGCCGGCGCGGTCGTCTCGGGCGTGACGGCGTTCGTGGCGGCCGAGAGCGGTGAGGCCCTCCAACGCCGCGTGCTCGCGGTGCGCGCCGGCACGACGGACTCGCAGCTGCTCGGTGAGCACGTCGAGTGGGGCGACCGGGCCAAGCTGGCCTGCTTCGTCTTCATGGTGGTGACCCTCGTGGCGTTGTGGCTCCTGCGGCCGCCGGGAGAGGAGCCGCCGCGCCGCGGCCGGGCCCTCGACGCGGTCGTCGGCGTCGTCGTCGTCGTCACCGCGCTCGGAGCCCTGGTGGCCGTCGTCCTCGCCGGCCACGCCGGCTCGGCCGTCGTCTGGCACGGTCTGGCCTGAGCCCGTAGCGGCGGCCTGGGCGCGCCCTCGCGGGACGCCCTGGAGCCCTGTCCAGCGATTCGGCCAACGGCACCGGGCGGCATACCCTTGCGTCGTGTCCTCCACGCGAACCGTGACCGAGGCCGCCCCCCGGACGGGCCCCGGTCGCCTCGCCCGCCTCGCGGGCCGGCTCCCTGCAGCACCTCCCCGTTGGGTGCGCCCCGTGCTCCTGGCCAACCTCGTCGGCGAGGTCGGCATCGTCGTCACCGGTGGAATCGTCCGCCTGACCGGCAGCGGCCTCGGCTGCAGCACCTGGCCCCAGTGCCAGCCCGGCTCGTTCACGCCGGTGCGCACGCCGGAGAGCGCGTACCACGACCTCGTCGAGTTCGGGAACCGCACCCTGACCTTCGTGGTGGCCGTCCTCGCCGTCGTCTCGCTGTGGGTGGTCCTCACGCACTGGCCCACCCGCCGGCGTCTGCACCTCGCGGCGATCGGCGTCCTGGCCGGCATCCCGGCCCAGGCCGTCCTGGGAGGCATCTCGGTCCTCACCGGCCTCAACCCGTGGATCGTCATGGGCCACTTCCTGCTCTCCATGGTGCTCGTGGCGCTGTCGACCGTCGTGGTCCGCGGCGCCCAGGACGACGTGTCCGGCCCGGGAGAGCTGGTCGTCCACCCGCTCGCCCGCACGCTGGCCCTCGTGACGAGCGCGCTCGGCGCGGTGGTCCTCCTCCTCGGCACGGTCGTCACGGGCTCCGGTCCGCACTCCGGCGACGCGGAACGCCCCGCGCGCACGGGGTTCGACCCCCAAGCCGTGTCGTGGCTGCACGCCGACGCGGTCATGCTCTTCTGCGGGCTCGTCGTCGCCACGCTCGTGGCCGTGCGCATCACCGCGCACACCGACGAGGCGCGCCGGGCGTGGACGACGGTGCTCGTCGTCACGCTCGCGCAGGGCCTCGTCGGCTACGTGCAGTACTTCACGAAGCTGCCCGAGCTGCTCGTGCTCGTGCACATGCTCGGAGCCAGCCTGCTCGTCGTGGCCCTGACGTTCGGCGTCCTGTCGACGAGACGGCACCCGGTCTGACCACCGGGCTCGCGCGCCGCACCCCGGCAACCCACACCGACGCAGACCGCGCCATGGCGCAGCTGCAGCCGGAACCCCAGCCCGAAACCGGCGGAAGGCGCGCCGGGGCGCGGTTGCAGCCGGAATCCTCCCTACGCTGGGGGACGTGACCGACCAGCCGACCCTGCGCGACGGCGAGCTGGTGCTGCGCCCGTGGCGGCTGGAGGACAGCGAGGCCACGAGGCACCTGCACGACGACGAGATCGCGCGGTGGTTCGACTTCCCCACGAGGGCGCCATCGCCGGAGGAGCACCGGTCCTGGATCGAGCGCACGGGCAGCGAGTGGGCCGAGCAGGCCAGGGCCACCTTCCTCGTCGAGTGGCGTGGCCGGGCGGCAGGGAGCGTCGACGTCCGGCTGCAGGACCAGGGCGTGGGCGTCCTGTCGTGGGTGGTCTACGCCCCGTTCCGTGGCCGCGGACTGGGGTGGCGAGCGGTCCGGCTCCTCGTCGAGTGGTCCTTCGACGCGCTCGGCCTCCAGCGCGTCGAGGCACACGTCAACCCGCGCAACCGGGCCTCCGTCCGGACCGCGCTGCGGGCCGGCCTGCGCAAGGAGGGACTGCTGCGGGGCAACACGACGCTCGCCGGGGTCACCCAGGACACCCTCGTCCTCGGGCGGCGGCGCGGCGACGCGCACCCCGACTCCCGCGAGGGCTTCACGGCGATGCTCGACTCGACGCTGCCGACCAAACGCGCCATCGCCCAGGGCGTGCTCCGCTCGAAGACGGGCGAGATCCTGCTCTGCGAGCTGGTCTACAAGCGCGAGTGGGACCTGCCGGGCGGCGTGGTCGACCGGGACGAGTCACCCGCCGCCTGTGTGGTCCGCGAGGTCCGTGAGGAGCTCGACCTCACGGTGGCGGCCGGTCGCCTCCTGGCCGTCAACTGGCTCCCGCCCCTGCTCGGGTGGGCCGATGCGACGGTCTTCGTCTTCGACCTCGGCACCCTCGACGCCGAGCTGGTCGAGCAGGCCCGTCTGCAGCAACGCGAGATCCGCGCCGTGCACTGGACCGGGCCGGCCGACTGGACCGGGCGGGTCGCCCCCTACAACGAGCGCCTGCTCACCACCTTGCACGGGCACACCGGCGACACCCTCTACCTCGAGGACGGCACCCCGACCGCCTGAGCGCGGCGGACGGCATACGCCCTCCGGACGCCCGGGTAACGCCCTGGGGAGGCGTGCAGCGGAGGCTGCGGTCGGCTCAGGAGAAGAACGGCAGCGGCAGGTGCCACACCGGGTCCAGCGCCACCCCCACGAAGAGGATCGTGAGGTAGGTGATGGAGAAGTGGAACAGGCGCATCGGCTTGAGGACGTCCTCGCCGGCACCCGCCCGGGCGCGCTTCAGCAGCCGGTGCGCCTCGGTGAGGAACAGGCCGCCGGAGACCAGCGCCGCCACGGTGTAGACCCACCCGACGTGCTGGACGGGGATGAGCGCGAGCGACGTCAGGACCATGGCCCACGAGTACGTGACGACCTGCCTCGCGACGACGACGAAGCGCTCGACGACGGGCAGCATCGGCACGTGGGCCGTGGCGTAGTCGTCCTTGTAGCGCATGGACAGCGGCCAGTAGTGCGGCGGCGTCCAGAAGAAGATGACGAGGAAGAGGATGAACGCCGACCAGCTGAGCGAGTCGGTGACCGCCGACCAGCCGATCAGGACGGGCATGCAACCGGCTGCCCCACCCCACACGATGTTCTGGGACGTGCGGCGCTTGAGCACCAGGGTGTAGCCGAAGACGTAGAAGAGCAGCGCGGCCAGTGCCAGCCAGGCGCTCAGCCAGTTGACCAGCAGGCCCAGCCACAGGGTCGAGCCGACGGCCAGCCCGACACCGAAGACGAGCGCTCCCCTCGGCGTCACCGTCCCTGTGACGAGCGGTCGGCGGCTCGTGCGGTGCATGACCGCGTCGATGTCGCGGTCGATGTAGCAGTTGAGGGTGTTGGCCGCGCCGGCGGAGAGGGTGCCGCCGAGCACCGTCGCGACGACGAGCCACAGGTTCGGAACCCCTTGGTCCGCAAGGAACATCACGGGGATCGTCGTGATGAGCAGCAGCTCGATGATCCGCGGCTTCATCAGCGACACGTACTGTCCGACGAGGAACTTCAGCCCACTACCGTCCGGACCGTGCAGCGCCGAGAGGTCGGCGCGGGGGTCCACCGTTGTCACGAAGATCCTCACCGCTGGTACTTCGCTCCGACCCGGGGGTACGAGAGCATTGCGTCGCAAGTCTAGACCCGTCGACGAGGACGGTCGGCACCGCACCGGGGCCCGCTCCGTACCGCGCCTCGGGCGAGGTGTCCTGCCTCACAGACCGGGGACTAGGCTCGTGGCCGTACGCGATCAACGCTGCTGAAGGAGACCCGTTCGTGCCCACTGCTGCGTCCAGCACCGCCCCCACGGCGACGAAGCCCACCCGATCCCGCAACTCCGCGAAGACGAAGGGTCTGCTGGCACAGCGTGACCCGGGCCTGCCCCTGCCGGTCGCCAAGAAGGCCGGGTGGAGCGAGCTCGACGTGCGCGCCGTCGACACGGTCCGCCTGCTCGCCGCCGACGCCGTGCAGAAGGTCGGCAACGGGCACCCCGGGACGGCCATGTCGCTCGCGCCGCTCGCGTACCTGCTCTACCAGAACGTCATGACGCACGACCCGTCCGACCCGACGTGGCTCGGCCGCGACAGGTTCGTGCTCTCCTGCGGGCACTCGAGCCTCACGCAGTACATCCAGCTCTACCTCAGCGGCTACGGCCTCGGCCTCGAGGACCTCAAGTCGCTGCGCACGTGGGGCTCCCTGACCCCCGGCCACCCGGAGGTGCACCACACGCCCGGCGTCGAGATCACGACGGGACCGCTCGGCTCGGGCCTCGCCTCGGCCGTCGGCATGGCCATGGCCCAGCGCCGCCAGCGCGGGCTCTTCGACCCCGACGCGAAGCCGGGCGCGAGCCCCTTCGACCACCACGTCTACGTGATCGCCTCCGACGGCGACATGCAGGAGGGCGTCTCGCACGAGGCGTGTGCCCTCGCCGGCCACCAGGAGCTCGGCAACCTGACGGTCGTCTACGACGCCAACCAGATCTCGATCGAGGACGACACCGACATCGCGTTCAGCGAGGACGTGGCCGCGCGTTTCGAGGCGTACGGCTGGCACGTCGTGACCGTCGACTGGCGCAAGGACGCCGACGGCGCCACCTACGTCGAGGACGTCGACGCCCTTCTCGCCGCGATCCGCTCGGGCGACAAGGTGGCCGACAAGCCGACCCTCGTCGTCCTGCACACGATCATCGCGTGGCCCGCACCCACGAAGCAGAACACCGGCAAGTCCCACGGCTCAGCCCTCGGCGACGAGGAGGTCGGCGCCACCAAGGAGCTGCTCGGCTTCGACCCGAGGAAGAGCTTCACCGTCGAGCCTGCGGTGCTCAAGCACGCCCGCGACGTCGTCAAGCGCGGCAAGGCCGCCCACCGCGAGTGGGACAAGTCCTTCAAGGCGTGGCGCAAGGCCAACCCGGACCGCGCCGAGCTGCTCGACCGCATCCTCGCCGGCAAGGCGCCCGCAGGCCTGCAGAAGGCGCTGCCGACGTTCCCCGCCGACGAGAAGGGCGTCGCCACCCGCGCCGCCTCCGGCAAGGTCCTGACCGCCCTGGCCGACGTCATGCCCGAGCTGTGGGGCGGCTCGGCGGACCTGGCCGAGTCCAACAACACGACGATGGAGGGGCAGCCCTCCTTCATCCCCAAGGGCAAGCAGACCCGCGAGTGGAAGGGCGGCCCCTACGGTCGCACGCTGCACTTCGGCATCCGCGAGAACGGCATGGGCATGATCCTCAACGGGATCGCGCTCGAGGGCCTGACCCGCCCCTACGGCGGCACCTTCCTCGTCTTCTCCGACTACATGCGCCCCGCCGTGCGGCTCGCCTCCATCCAGCAGGCGCCCGTGACCTACGTGTGGACGCACGACTCCATCGGTCTCGGCGAGGACGGCCCGACGCACCAGCCGATCGAGCACCTCGCGGCGCTGCGCGCCATCCCGGGCCTCGACGTCGTGCGGCCCGCCGACGCCAACGAGACCGCCGCGGCCTGGGCCCAGATCCTCACCCGCAGCGACGGCCCCGCGGCCCTGTGCCTGACCCGCCAGCCCGTCCCCACGTGGGACCGCACGAAGTACGGCAAGGTCAGCGGGGTCGCCAAGGGCGCCTACGTGCTCGTCGAGGAGTCCCGCGCCGGTGAGCCGGACGTCATCCTCGTCGCGACGGGTTCCGAGGTGCAGCTCGCGGTCCAGGCCGCCGAGCGGCTCGAGAAGTCCAAGATCTCCACGCGCGTCGTGTCGATGCCGTGCCGGGAATGGTTCGAGAAGCAGAGCCGTTCCTACCAGGACAAGGTTCTGCCACCGGCAGTCCGCGCCCGCGTCAGCGTCGAGGCGGGGGTCTCGATGGGCTGGCACGACGTGGTCGGCGACGCCGGCCGCTCCGTCAGCATCGAGCACTTCGGCGCCTCCGCCGACCAGGCGACGCTGTTCCGGGAGTTCGGATTCACTCCCGAGGCCGTCGTCAAGGCGGCGAAGGACTCCATCAAGGCCGCGCGCGGCGCCGCCACCACGGCACCGGGCGTGACCGAGACCAACCCGGCCCGCGCAGCCCAGAGCGCCTCCACCGACGTCATGGGCGGCGACGCGCAGACCGGCAGCGGCAACGCCGCCGAGGCAGCAGCCGCATCCGCACCGAGCAAGGGGAACTGAACATGACCAACCCGAACACCCAGGCCCTCAGCGAAGCCGGCGTCTCCATCTGGCTCGACGACCTGTCCCGTGAGCTCATCGAGACCGGCAAGATCTCGGAGCTCATCACCGAGCGCAACGTCGTCGGCGTCACCTCCAACCCGTCGATCTTCCAGGCTGCCCTGTCCAAGGGCGAGCGCTACAACGACGACCTTGCCGAGCTGACCAAGGCCGGCAAGAGCGTCGACGAGGTCGTGCACGAGCTGACGACGTCGGACGTGCGCCGCGCGTGCGACCTCTTCCTCCCGCTGTACGAGTCGACGAAGGGTGTCGACGGTCGCGTCTCCATCGAGGTGGACCCGCGTCTCGCCCACGACACCGACAAGACCGTCGAGCAGGCCAAGCAGCTGCATGCCGACATCGACCGTCCGAACGTCCTCATCAAGATCCCGGCCACGAAGGCCGGCCTGCCTGCGATCACGGCCACGATCGCCGAGGGCATCAGCATCAACGTGACCCTGATCTTCTCCCTCGAGCGCTACCGCGCCGTCATGAACGCCTACCTCGAAGGGCTCGAGAAGGCCCGCGCCAACGGCAAGGACCTCTCCACGATCCACTCCGTGGCCTCGTTCTTCGTCTCGCGCGTCGACACCGAGATCGACAAGCGGCTCGACGCGATCGGCACCGACGAGGCTCGCGGCCTCAAGGGCAAGGCCGGCCTGGCCAACGCGCGCCTCGCCTACCAGGCATTCGAGGAGGTCTTCGCGACCTCGCGCTGGGGCTCCCTGGCCGAGGCCGGCGCGAACGTCCAGCGCCCGCTGTGGGCCTCCACCGGTGTCAAGGACCCGGCCTACCCCGACACCATGTACGTCGACGAGCTCGTGGCAGCCGACGTCGTCAACACCATGCCGGGCAAGACGCTCGAGGCGACCGCCGACCACGGCGACATCCACGGCGACACCGTGACCGGTGGCTACGAGCAGGCGAGCAACCTGCTGGACGACCTCGAGCGCCTCGGGGTCTCCTACACCGAGGTCGTCGAGCTGCTCGAGACCGAGGGTGTCGACAAGTTCGAGAAGGCCTGGGGCGAGCTGCTGGACGGCGTCACCGCCGAGATGGAGAAGGTGACCGCATGAGCTCGCTGTCCGTCAGCGCGTCAGGGGCTGCGGCGGACGCGATCGGGCAGCACGTGCCGGCCCTCGTCGACGACTCCGTCGCCAGCCGTCTCTTCGAGCAGGACGCCACCCTGTGGGGTCCCGAGGCCGAGTCCGAGTCGCGCATCCGCCTGTCCTGGGTGGGTCTCCCCCGGTCGTCCCGGCCGCTGGTCGGCGAGATCGCTGCCCTGCGCGACTCGTTCGCCGAGCAGGGCCTGACCCACGTCGTGCTCTGCGGCATGGGCGGCTCCTCGCTCGCGCCGGAGGTCATCTGCGCCACCGCCGGCAAGCCGCTGGTCGTCCTCGACTCGTCCGACCCCGACTACGTCCGTCGGGCCCTCGGCGACGACCTGGCCCACACGGTGGTCGTCGTGTCGAGCAAGTCCGGCTCCACCGTCGAGACCGACTCGCAGCGGCGCGCCTACGAGCAGGCGTTCTCCGACGCCGGCATCGACCCGGCGTCGCGCATCGTGGTCGTCACCGACCCGGGCAGCCCGCTCGACGAGCAGTCGCGCGAGAAGGGCTACCGCGTCGTCAACGCCGACCCGAACGTCGGTGGGCGCTACTCGGCCCTGACCGCGTTCGGCCTCGTGCCGAGCGGCCTGGCCGGCGTCGACATCGAGGGCCTCCTCGACGATGCCGAGTCCGTGGCCGACCTGCTGGCCGCCGACGACGAGGCCAACCCGGGGCTGCGCCTCGGGGCCGCGATCGGCGGCACCGACCCGCTGCGCGACAAGCTCGTCCTCGTCGACGAAGGCTCCGGCATCGTCGGGTTCGCCGACTGGGCCGAGCAGCTCATCGCCGAGTCGACCGGCAAGAACGGCACGGGCCTGCTCCCGGTCGTCGTCGGCGGTGCCGAGGACCCCGAGGTCAGCCGGCCCGCGTCCGACGTCACGGTCGCCCGGCTCGTGGCTGCCGACGCCGAGTCCGCCTCGTCCGAGGCCGCCTCGGAGGTACGCGTCGGCGGCGCCCTGGGCGCCCAGCTGCTCCTGTGGGAGGTCGCGACGGCCGTCGCCGGTCGCCTGCTCGGGATCAACCCGTTCGACCAGCCCGACGTCGAGAGCGCCAAGAAGGCCGCCCGTGAGCTGCTCGGCCAGGGCACCGGAGCCGCCTCCGAGGCCGCCGCGAGCGACGGCGCCGTGGAGATCCGTGCGCTCGGGGGCTCGGGCGACTGGCTGGGCGACGCCAAGACCGTCCCTGCCGCACTCGACGCGCTGTTCGCCCAGCTCGACCCCGAGCACGGCTACGTCGCCGTCATGGCCTACCTCGACCGGCTCGCCGACGCCGACCTGGCCGAGTGCCGGGTGCCCCTGGCCCGGCGCACCGAGCGGCCCACCACCTTCGGGTGGGGCCCGCGCTTCCTGCACTCCACGGGCCAGTTCCACAAGGGTGGCCCCGCCGTCGGCGTCTACCTGCAGATCACGACGGCGCCCAGGCAGGACCTCGAGATCCCCGGACGCGAGTTCACGTTCGGTGACTTCATCGCCTCGCAGGCCGGAGGCGACGCGGCGGTCCTGGCCGACCACGGTCGTCCCGTCCTGCAGCTTCACCTGACCGACCACGACGCAGGTCTCGCGCAGCTGCGCGAGGTCCTGCTCTCAGGAGGACGTGCATGAGTCCGGCCCGCGTCGCGCACGGGCACAACCCGCTGCGCACCGCCCAGGACAGGCGCCTGCCCCGCATCGCGGGACCGTGCGGCCTCGTCCTCTTCGGCGTGACCGGCGACCTCGCCCGCAAGAAGCTCATGCCTGCCGTCTACGACCTCGCCAACCGCGGACTGCTGCCGCCGGGCTTCTCGCTCGTCGGCTTCGCACGGCGCGACTGGGCGACCCAGGACTTCGGTCAGGTGGTCCACGACGCCGTCAAGCAGCACGCGCGTACCCCCTTCAGCGAGGACGTCTGGCGCAACCTCTCGGAAGGCTTCCGGTTCGTGCCGGGCACCTTCGACGACCCGGCCGCGTTCGACCTGCTCGCCAAGACCGTGTCGGAGCTCGACCAGGACCGCGGCACCGGCGGCAACCACGCGTTCTACCTCTCGGTGCCCCCGGCGTTCTTCGCGACGGTGTGCGAGCAGCTCGAGCGGTGCGGCCTGACCAAGGCCGAGGGCGACAGCTGGCGCCGCGTCATCATCGAGAAGCCCTTCGGCCACGACCTCAAGAGCGCCCAGGAGCTCAACGCGATCGTCGAGGGTGTCTTTCCACCCGACAGCGTCTTCCGGATCGACCACTACCTCGGCAAGGAGACGGTCCAGAACCTGCTGGCGCTGCGCTTCGCCAACCAGCTCTTCGAGCCGGTGTGGAACGCCAACTACGTCGACCACGTGCAGATCACGATGGCCGAGGACATCGGCATCGCCGGCCGTGCGGGCTACTACGACGGCATCGGCGCTGCCCGCGACGTCATCCAGAACCACCTGCTCCAGCTCCTCGCGCTGACGGCGATGGAGGAGCCGGTCTCCTTCGACGCCAAGGACCTTCGCGCCGAGAAGGAGAAGGTGCTCTCCGCCGTGCGGCTTCCGTCGAACCTCGACAAGCACGCTGCGCGGGGGCAGTACGCCGGGGGCTGGCAGGGTGCCGAGGAGGTCGTCGGCTACCTCGAGGAGGACGGCGTCGACCCGCAGTCGCGCACCGAGACCTTCGCCGCGGTGACCCTCGAGGTCGACACGCGCCGCTGGGCCGGGGTCCCCTTCTACCTGCGCACCGGGAAGCGGCTGGGCAAGCGCGTCACCGAGATCGCGGTCGTCTTCAAGAAGGCCCCCCACCTGCCGTTCGAGCACACCGCGACCGAGGAGCTGGGCCAGAACGCCATCGTGATCCGGGTCCAGCCCGACGAGGGCGTCACCCTGCGCTTCGGCTCCAAGGTGCCGGGCGCGCAGATGGAGGTCCGCGACGTCACGATGGACTTCGGCTACGGCTCGTCGTTCACCGAGGCCTCGCCCGAGGCGTACGAGCGCCTCATCCTCGACGTGCTCCTCGGTGAGCCGCCGCTCTTCCCGCGGCACGAGGAGGTCGAGCTGTCCTGGCGGATCCTCGACCCGCTCATGGAGCACTGGGCCAGGAACGGCAAGCCCGAGCAGTACCCCGCCGGCACCTGGGGGCCCCCGTCGGCCCACGAGATGCTCGCGCGCGACGGACGCGTCTGGAGGATGCCGTGATCAGGGACCTGACCGACACCACGACCACGGGCATCAGCAAGACGCTCGTGCGGCTGCGCAACGAGGTCGGCGCCATGGCGCTGGGCCGCGTGCTCACCCTCGTCGTCGTCGTCGAGGACACCGACGCGCAGGAGGCGATCGACGCGGCCAACCAGGCCAGTCGCCAGCACCCCTGTCGCATCATCGTGGTCATCCCGGGTGAGCGACGCGGCCGCAACCGCCTCGACGCCCAGATCAGGCTCGGTGGCGACGCCGGGGCCTCGGAGATCGTGGTCCTGCGGCTCTACGGCACGCTGGCCAACCACGGCCCGAGCGTCGTGATGCCACTGCTGCTGGCCGACTCCCCCATCGTCGCCTGGTGGCCGGGCAAGGCACCCGACGACGTGGCCAAGGACCCCATCGGGGCCATGGCCCAGCGCCGCATCACCGACGCCGCCGAGAGCCACAACCCGCGGCTCATGCTGAAGAAGCGTGCCGCGACCTACAGCCCCGGCGACACCGACCTGTCGTGGACGCGGCTCACCCACTGGCGCGGGCTGCTCGCGGCGGCGCTCGACCAGCCGCCGTACGAGCCGATCACCGGCGCCGTGGTCAGCGGTGCACCCGACTCGCCGTCGTCCGACCTGCTCGCCGGCTGGCTGAGCCGACGCCTCAGGGTGCCGGTGCGCCGCGTGTCGACACCCAGGGGGTCGGGCATCGCGTCGGTGCGGCTCGAGCGCGAGAGCGGACCGATCGACCTCGTACGCCCGGGCGACGTCATCGCGACCCTGTCCCAGTCTGGACAGCCCGACCGCCGGATCAACCTGCCGCGTCGGGAGATCCCCGAGTGCCTCGCCGACGAGCTGCGCCGCCTCGACCCCGACGAGGCCTACGCCGAGGCCCTGTGCAAGGGCGTGGCCGAGCTGCGCCCGGTGCGCCTGTCGGCTGCCGACGCCGCGAAGGCGGGCAAGGCGCCTGACATCGCCGCCGCGCGCAGGCTCGCCAGCCGCCTGGGCCGCGACGAGTCCGCCCAGGACGCCAACGCGATGATCTCCGCTCCCCCGGCACCGGAGCACGCCGAGACGTCCGAGGTGAAGGAGGCGACCGCTCGCAAGCTCGCCGGCAAGCGCACCCCCCGCGAGAAGCAGGCCGCCAAGGACCGCAAGAAGGCGGATGCCGCGCGCGACGCGGCCGGCGGCGACGCCGCGTCCACGCGTACGACGGGCTCGTCAGGGACGACGCCTGGCCGCCCCACGGCGCGGAAGACCGCCAAGCGCTCGGCAGCGGCGGCCACGACCGCCAAGAAGACGGCGAGCCGCAGCACCGCCGGCACGCGCAAGGCCGCAGCCAAGAAGACCGCAGGCACCACGGCGACAGGCAGGAAGACCGCGGCCTCCCGGACGTCTGCGACGAAGCGCGCGTCGTCGGGCAGCTCGTCGGGCGAGGCGGCGTCCTCGTGACGGCAGACCCTCGCGTCGTCGTCCACCCCGACAAGCAGGCCCTGGCCGATGCCGCCGGGGCCCGGCTCGTCACGGCGATCCTCGACGCGCAGACGCGCAAGCCCGAGGCGCAGGTCGCCCTGACCGGCGGCTCGATGGGCTCGGCGATCATCGCGTCCGCGGTGCGCACACCCGGACGGTCAGCCGTGGACTGGTCGCGCGTGCGGGTCTGGTGGGGCGACGAGCGCTACCTCCCCGCGGGCGACCCTGACCGCAACGACACGCAGAACGACGACGCCGGCCTGGCCGAGCTGGGCCTGGACCCGGCGAAGGTGCACCGGGTGGCCGGCCCCGAGGCCTCAGCCAGCGCCGAGGCCAGCGCGGACGCCTACGCGCAGACCATCCGCGAGCACGGGCAGCACGAGTGGGACATCGTCCTCTTCGGGGTGGGGCCGGACGGGCACGTCGCGTCGCTCTTCCCGCACCATCCCGCCCAGCGCCTGACCGACGCGATCGCGGTCGCCGTCCACGACTCCCCCAAGCCGCCACCGGACCGGGTGAGCCTGACCTTCGAGTGCTTCGACCGCAGTCGCGAGGTGTGGTTCCTCGTCGCCGGCCAGGACAAGGCCCACGCCGTGGCGGCCGCCCTCGCCCCGGGCACTGACCGCTGGGACGTCCCGGCTGCCGGTCCCCGCGGGACGGAGGGCACGCTGTGGCTCGTCGACGCCGCGGCCGCCTCGAGCCTCGGCTGACCGAGCGCCGACAGCCCATGGGCGCAACGGCATACGGCTCGCCCTGACCGCGGGCGGCGAACGGCGCGGGACACGACGAAGGGCCCGGGACGTCGTCCCGGGCCCTTCGTCGTGGGCCACCACGTCGGTGGCCCCTCAGCTCACTGGATGAGGCCCCGCTGGCGCAGGGTGCTCAGTGCCTCGTCGAGGATGGCCTCCCCGTCGGCGTCGCTACGACGCTCCTTCACGTAGGCCAGGTGCGTCTTGTAGGGCTCCACCTTCGGCGGGGCCGGGGGGTTGGCCTTGTCCTGACCTGCCGGGAAGCCGCAGCGCGGGCAGTCCCACGTCTCGGGCAGGACCATGCCGGGCTCCTCCGCGAAGCTCGGGCGCGTCTCGTGCCCGTTGGAGCACCAGTAGGAGATGTGGACGCGAGGGGCGGTGTCGCCGCGCTCGGCCTCTCCCATCGGGCCCGCGCCGACCCGACTCCCACGAATGGCGTTTCCGCCTGCCATCTACTCGTCCTCTCAGCTCGCGAAGCGGGTCAGCATGCCCAGCCCGATGATGGAGGCCGCCCAGACCAACGCGA
>NZ_BAAAPU010000006.1:0-29699 GCF_039531305.1 Terrabacter lapilli | reverse complement strand
GAGGTTGACATGCCGCCACCGAACATGTCGGACAGGCCGCCGCCCTTGCCCTTGTGCAGCAGGATGAACAGCGTCAGGACCAGGCTGGACAGCACCAGCAGGACCTGCAGCACGATGCGAACCGCATCCACGTGGTCACTCCAAATCGTCGGGATCTCGGGGGTCGTCGGGCCGGGCGGCCACTCCCCCTCGTGTTCCGGGGCTCGGGCAAGGATACCTGCCCGAGTGCCGATCGGCCGAACGCCGCGGGCTGCGGCGTCCGGCAGCGGCCGCTGGGTCAGGACGTCGCCAGGTGGTCGCGGAAGCGACAGATGGACGCGAACTCGGTCGGGTCGATCGAGGCGCCGCCGACGAGGGCGCCGTCGACGTCCTCCTGGGCCATGATCGCGGCCACGTTGCCGGCCTTGACGCTGCCGCCGTAGAGCAGGCGTATGCCGTCCGCCACGTCGCCGCTGTAGAGCTCGGCGAGCAGGGTGCGGATCGCCGCGCACACCTCCTGGGCATCGTCGGGGGTCGCGACCTCACCGGTGCCGATGGCCCAGATGGGTTCGTAGGCGATGACGACCGAGGCTGCCTGCTCCTTGGTGACGCCGTCGAGGTCGGCGCGCAGCTGGTCGAGGACGTGCTCGACCTGCCGGCCTTCCTTGCGCACGTCGAGGGCCTCCCCGCAGCAGAGGATCGGCGTGAGCCCGTGGGCGTAGGCGGCCTTGACCTTGGCGTTGACGACGGCGTCGGTCTCGCCATGGCCCTCGCGCCGCTCGCTGTGGCCGACGGCGACGTAGGTGCAGCCGAGCTTGGCGAGGAAGGCGCCGGAGATGTCACCGGTGTAGGCGCCCGACGCGTGCGGCGACAGGTCCTGGGCGCCGTAGCGCAGCTCGAGCTTGTCGCCCTCGACGAGGGTCTGGACCGAGCGCAGGTCGGTGAACGGCGGGAGGACGGCCACCTCGACGGCGGTGTAGTCGTGCTTGGCGTCGCGCAGCGTCCAGTCGAGCTTCTGCACGAGGTGGGTGGCCTGGAGGTGGTCGAGGTTCATCTTCCAGTTGCCGGCCATGAGCGGCACGCGGCCGCTGGTGGGTGCTGGGGTGTTCCTCGCCATCAGGCGTCACCCTCCTCGAGCACGGTGAGGCCGGGCAGCGCCTTGCCCTCGAGGTACTCGAGGCTCGCGCCGCCGCCGGTCGAGATGTGGCCGAAGTCGTCGTCGGCGAAGCCGAGCTGGCGCACGGCCGCGGCCGAGTCGCCGCCCCCGACGACCGTCAGGGCACCCTTGGACGTCACGTCGACGAGGGCCTGCGCGACCGCCTTGGTGCCCGCGGCGTACGGCTGCATCTCGAACGCCCCCATGGGGCCGTTCCAGAAGACGGTGCGGCAGTCGGCGAGCTTCTCGGCGAAGAGCCGGCTCGACTCGGGACCGATGTCGAGCCCCATGCGGTCGGCCGGGATCGCGTCGGCGGCGACGACCTCGTGGTCGGCGTCGGCGCTGAAGGCGTCGGCCGCGACGACGTCGACGGGCAGGACGATCTCCACGCCCTCCTTCTCCGCGCGCTCGATGTAGCCCTTGACGGTGTCGATCTGGTCGGCCTCGAGCAGGCTCTTGCCCACCTCGTGCCCCTGGGCGGCGAGGAAGGTGAAGACCATGCCGCCACCGATGAGGAGGCGGTCGGCGGTGCCGAGGAGGTTGCCGATGACGCCGAGCTTGTCGGACACCTTCGCACCGCCGAGGACGACGGCATACGGCCGCTCGGGATCCTTCGTCAGGCGGCGCAGCACGTCGACCTCGGTGGACACCAGCTGGCCGGTGGCGTGCGGCAGCAGCCGCGCGATGTCGTAGACGGAGGCCTGCTTGCGGTGCACGACGCCGAAGCCGTCGGACACGAAGACGTCTGCGAGAGAAGCCAGCTCGCCGGCGAACCCGGCACGCTCCTCGTCGGTCTTCGCCGTCTCGCCGGCGTTGAAGCGCAGGTTCTCGAGGAGCAGCACCTGGCCGTCCTCGAGCGCGGCGGCCTTGGCCTTGGCGTCGTCGCCGACGGTGTCGTCGGCGAACACGACGTCGGTGCCGAGCACCTCGCCGAGGCGCTTCGCGACGGGGGCGAGGGAGTACCGGGCCTCCGGCGCGCCCTTGGGGCGGCCGAGGTGGGCGCACACGAGGACGCGGGCGCCGGCGTCGGCCAGGGCCTTGATGGTCGGCGCCGAGGCGCGGATGCGGCCGTCGTCGGTGATCGTGGAGCCGTCGAGCGGCACGTTGAGGTCGGACCGGACGAGGACGCGCTTGCCGCGCAGGTCTCCGAGGTCGCTGATGGTCTTCACGCGGGATGCCTCTTCGTCAGTTGGGGGTGCCGGTGCGCACCGGGGGCAGGGATGACATGGCTGCGGCCACTGCCCGCAGTGCTCCGAGGAGCACTGCGGGCAGTGGCCGGGTGGCTCAGAGGGACTGGCCGACGAGCGCGACGAGGTCGACGAGGCGGTTGGAGTAGCCCCACTCGTTGTCGTACCAGCCGACGACCTTGACCTGGTTGCCGATGACCTTGGTGAGGCCGGCGTCGAAGATGCACGAGGCCGGGTCGGTCTCGATGTCCTTCGAGACGATCTGGTCCTCGGTGTAGACGAGGAAGCCCTTGAGCGGGCCCTCGGCGGCGGCCTTGACGGCGGCGTTGACCTCCTCGACGGTGGTCTCGCGGCCGGCCTCGAACGTCAGGTCGGTGGCCGAGCCGGTGGGCACCGGGACGCGCAGGGCGTAGCCGTCGAGCTTGCCCTTGAGGTCGGGCAGCACGAGGGAGACGGCCTTGGCGGCGCCCGTCGTGGTCGGGACGATGTTGAGCGCGGCGGCACGGGCCCGGCGCAGGTCCTTGTGCGGCGCGTCCTGGAGGTTCTGGTCCTGCGTGTAGGCGTGGATCGTCGTCATGAGGCCCTTGACGATGCCGAACTCCTCGTGGAGCACCTTCGCCATCGGCGCCAGGCAGTTCGTCGTGCAGGAGGCGTTGGAGATGACGGTGTGCTTCGCGCCGTCGTACAGGTCGTCGTTGACGCCCATGACGATGGTGATGTCCTCGTTCTTGGCCGGGGCCGAGATGATGACCTTCTTGGCGCCGCCGTCGATGTGCGCCTTGGCCTTGGTGGCGTCGGTGAAGAAGCCGGTGGACTCGACGATGACGTCGGCGCCGACGCCGGCCCAGTCGATCTTGGCGGGGTCGCGCTCCTCGAAGACGCGGATGGCCTTGCCGTCGACGATGATCGACGTCTCGTCGTACGTGACCTCGCCCGGGAAGCGCCCGAGGATCGAGTCGTACTTGAGCAGGTGGGCCAGGGTCTTGTTGTCCATGAGGTCGTTGGTGGCCACGACCTCGATGTCGGCTCCGGATGCCACGATGGCGCGGAAGAAGTTGCGGCCGATGCGGCCAAAGCCGTTGATACCAACGCGAACGGTCACTACTGAGCACCTCTTCGGTGAGACTGTGTCGGACGGAATGCCAGACCTTGGGCCGCTCCGTTGCGACCTCGATCACACGCCAGCCTAGTGTGTCGTCCTCCCGCGCCATGCGGCAGTCTCAGCGCTCGGTGAGCACCCGCTCACCTCGACGGTGGATCGTCGCGCCCGTGCTCGCGGCTCAGCTCTCGAGCATGTCGGGGGTGAGGTTGGCGTCGGTCCCCGGCACCCCGAGCTCCTCGGCACGCTTGTCGGCCATCGCGAGGAGGCGTCTGATCCGGCCGGCGACCGCGTCCTTGGTCATCGGCGGAGTGGCCAGCTGCCCCAGCTCCTCGAGGCTGGCCTGCTTGTGCTGGACCCTCAGCACCCCGGCCTCGCGCAGGTGCTCGGGGATGTCGTCGCCGAGCAGGTCCATCGCTCGCTCGACCCGGGCGCCGGCCGCCACGGCGGCGCGAGCAGAGCGGCGCAGGTTGGCGTCGTCGAAGTTGGCGAGCCGGTTGGCGGTGGCCCGCACCTCGCGGCGCATCCGTCGCTCCTCCCAGGCCAGGACGGCGTCGTGGGCACCGAGGCGGGTCAGCATGGCGCCGATCGCGTCGCCGTCGCGGATGACGACCCGGTCGATGCCGCGGACCTCGCGGGCCTTGGCCTGGATGCCCAGCCGGCGGGCGGCGCCGACCAGCGCGAGCGCGGCCTCGGGACCCGGGCAGGTCACCTCGAGCGCGGACGAGCGGCCCGGCTCGGTGAGCGAGCCGTGGGCCAGGAAGGCGCCACGCCAAGCCGCCTCCGAGTCGCACGTCGCAGCGCTGACGACCTTGGGCGGCAGGCCACGCACGGGACGGCCCCGCGTGTCGATGAGGCCGGTCTGGCGGGCCAACGTGGCGCCGTCCTCGACGACGCGCACGACGTAGCGGGAGCCGCGGCGCAGGCCGCCGGCGGCGAGGACCAGCACGTCGCTCTTGTGGCCGTAGACCTCGGCGATGTTGCGCCGCAGCCGCCGTGCGGCGTTGGCGGTGTCGAGCTCGGCCTCGACGACGATCTGCCCGCCGATGATGTGCAGGCCGCCGGCGAAGCGCAGCATCGTCGACACCTCGGCCTTGCGACAGCAGGGTTTCGTCACGTCGAGGCGTGAGAGCTCGTCCTTCACCTTCGCTGTCATGGCCATGGCCGACATCCTGCCACCCCGATCAAGCACCCTCCCGCTGGAGGTGCCGGCACGTTCGCGGACCGTCCTCCCGCGGTGCCGTATGCCGAGTGGCCGAGCCGGCAGGACGGCATACGTCCTCGGGTCGTGACGGGCCGGCACGGCGGTCGGTGGTGCGAGCGACCGGAGCGAACGCCGCGACACACCAGTGGCGGCCGTCTCACCGGTTCGATCCGGCTCGTCGGACCGGTCACCTCAGGCGATCACGTCGCGCAGCGCAGCCGCCAGACGCAGGGGGTCGTGCACCCCGGGCGCTCCCCGGGCAGCCACGGGTGCGACGACGAGCTCGGCCCCCAGCTCGGCGGCCACGGCGCGCAGGGAAGCACCGTCGGGCACGACGCTGGGGTCGGCGAGGACGACGTCGAGCCGCAGGTCCGGGGCGTTGGCCGCGAGGGACGCGAGGTGGTCCTCGGCGCGGAAGTCGCGGGTCTCCCCCTTGTGCACCTCGAGGTTGAGGTTGAGCAGTCGCCTGGCCGGCGTCGACACGAGCGCGTCGGCCAGGTCGGGGACGAGCAGGTGCGGCATGACCGACGTGAACCAGGAGCCCGGGCCGAGCATGACCCAGTCGGCCTCCCGGACGGCTGTGAGTGCCTCGTGGCACGGCTGGGGACACGTGGGCACGATGCCGATCGAGGAGACGACCCCGGCCGAGGAGGCGACGCGGTGCTGGCCGCGCACCTCCACCGTCGCATCGGGCCGCTCGGGGTCGTGGCCGTGGATCTCGGCGACGATCTCGAGCGGCTCGGCCGCCATCGGCAGGACGCGGCCCCGGGCGCCCAGCAGCCGGCCCACGAGGTCGAGACCTCGCACCGTGTCGCCGAGCAGGTCCCAGATGGAGACGATCATGAGGTTGCCGAGGGCGTGGCCCTTGAGGTCGCCGTCGCCGTCGAACCGGTGCTGGAGCACGTCGCGCCAGGTGTGCCCCCACTCGCTGTCGTCGCACAGTGCGGACAGCGCCATCCGGAGGTCGCCGGGCGGCAGGACGGCGAACTCCTCGCGCAGGCGCCCGCTCGACCCGCCGTCGTCGGCGACGGTGACCACGGCGGTCAGGTCGTCGGTGAGCAGCCGCAGGGCGGTGAGACTGGCCGCGAGGCCGTGGCCGCCACCGAGGGCGACGACGCGGCGGTGGTGGGAAGGGACGAGGGGGGTGCGCGGTGTCGTCACGGGGCCTCCGGTCACTCCCGCCCGAGGTCGCGGTGCACGACGAACGTGTCGACGCGGTCTCGTCCCCCGAGTCTGGCGCTGAGCGCCTCGGCCACGGCGACCGAGCGGTGCTTGCCGCCGGTGCAGCCCACCGCGACCGTCACGTAGCGGCGCCCCTCGCGGACGTAACCGTCGATCATCGTGTCGAGCAGGCTGCCGGCTCGCTCGAGGAAGTCCTCGGCCCCTTCCTGCTTCATCACGAACTCGCTGACCGGGGTGTCGCGCCCGGTGAGCGGACGCAGCTCGGGCACCCAGTACGGGTTGGGCAGGAAACGCATGTCGAACACGACGTCGGCATCGAGCGGGAGGCCGTACTTGAAGCCGAACGACATCACCGCGATGCGCAGCTGGACCTTGCGGTCGCCCGCGAAGAGGGACGAGAGCTTGGCGCTCAGCTGGTGGACGTTGAGCCCCGAGCTGTCGATGACGACGTCAGCCGACGAGCGCAGGTCGAGCAGCATCCGCCGCTCACGCTGGATGCCGTCGAGCAGGCGTCCCTCGCCCTGGAGGGGGTGGGGGCGCCGCACGCTCTCGAAGCGCCGGACGAGGGCCTCGTCGGTGGCGTCGAGGAAGACGAGGCTGGGCCGCTCGCCGCGCTCGCGGGCGGCCTTGATCGCGCCGTCGAGCTGGGCGAACCAGCCGCGGGAGCGCACGTCGACGACGACGGCCAACTGCTGCAGGTGCGCCTCCGGGTGCAGCGCCCTCGCCTCGTCGCGGAGCTCGGCCAGGTGCGTCAGCAGCTGCGGTGGCAGGTTGTCGACCACGAGCCAGCCGAGGTCCTCGAGGACGTTGGCCGTGGTGCTCCGGCCGGCCCCGCTCATCCCGGTGACGATGATGATCGGCGCCTCTGCGAGGGACGTCTGCGGCAGGGGCCTGGTGTCGGCGGTCATTCGAGCACTTCTCCCGTCGTGAGGTTCACGGCCGGCTCCTGGGGCGATCCCTGCGCCAGGTGGCTGACCACGGCGGAGGCGAGCGCCCGGCCGAAGCCGGGTACGGCCATGATGTCCGTTTCGTCCGCGGCCCGAAGGCGTTTGACCGAACCGAAGTGGCGCAGCAGCGCCTTCTGACGGCTGGCCCCGAGACCGGGTATGCCGTCGAGCTGGGAGGTCGTCATGGCCTTCGACCGGCGCTGGCGGTGGAAGGTGATGGCGAACCGGTGGGCCTCGTCGCGCAGCCGCTGCAGCAGGTAGAGGCCCTCGCTCGTGCGAGGAAGGATGACCGGGTGCTCCTCGCGCGGGAGCCACACCTCCTCGAGCCGCTTGGCGAGGCCGACGAGGGCGACCTCCTCGATGCCGAGCTCGTCCAGGACCGCCTGCGCGGCGTTGACCTGGGGCAGGCCGCCGTCGACGACCACGAGGCTCGGCGGGTAGGCGAAGCGGCGTGGTCGGCCGGTCTCGGGGTCGATGGGCCCGGAGGTCGACCGCTCGTCGTCGTCCGCCCCGTCGACGTCCGCAGCCTCGGCGCCGGAGCCTCGCACGGAGCCGTTCACCGGCCCGTTGCCAGACCCGTTGCCAGACCCGTTGCGGCCGGAGTCCCCCGATGACGCGGCCGCGCCCTCGTCGCCACCCACGACGCCCGTGGACAGGTCGAGGTCGCCGGCGCCCTCCGCGTCCTCGAGATAGCGACGGAAGCGACGCGTGAGCACCTCGCGCATCGCCGCGGTGTCGTCGACCGTCACGGGCTCGGCACCGTCCTCGCCGGCCGTCGCGCCGCGGACGATGAAGCGGCGGTACTCGCTCTTGCGGGCCAGGCCGTCCTCGAAGACGACCATGGACGCCACGACGTTGGTGCCCTGCACGTGGCTGACGTCGTAGCACTCGATGCGCAGCGGCGCGTCGTCGAGGCCGAGGTAGTCCTGCAGCTCCTGGAGCGCCTTGCTGCGCAGCGTGAGGTCCCCCGCGCGCGCCACCTTGTGCCGTGCCAGGGACTGCTCGGCGTTGCGGCGGACCGTCTCCATGAGCGTGCGCTTGTCACCACGTTGCGGGACGCGGACGCTGACTGCAGAGCCCCGGACCGACGAGAGCCACTCGGTCACGGCCTCGAGGTCGGCCGGGAGCTCGGGCACGAGCACCTCGCGCGGGACCGCGTCGCGGTCGGCGTCGCCGTAGACCTGCTGCAGGAGGTGCTCGACGAGCGTGGGGATGTCCTCGCTCTCCTTCTCCACGACCCAGCCGCGCTGGCCGCGGATGCGCCCGCCGCGGACGTGGAAGACCTGGACGGCCGCCTCGAGGTCGTCGTCGGCGAGGGCGAAGACGTCGGCATCGGTGGCGTCGCCCAGGACGACGGCCTGCTTCTCGAGCGCCTTGGTGATGGCGCCGAGGTCGTCGCGCAGCCGGGCCGCCTGCTCGAAGTCGAGCTCTGCCGCCGCCTCGCGCATGCGGGTCTCGAGCCGCTTGGCGAACCGGGTGGTGTTGCCGGCCATGAAGTCGCAGAAGTCCTCGGCGATGGCGCGGTGCTCCTCGGGGCTCACCCGCCCGACGCAGGGCGCGGAGCACTTGTCGATGTAGCCGAGCAGGCACGGCCGACCGCTCGCCGCCGCGCGCTTGAACACGCCCGACGAGCAGGTGCGGACGGGGAAGACGCGCAGCAGCAGGTCGAGGGTCTCGCGGATCGCCCAGGCGTGGCCGTAGGGCCCGAAGTAGCGCGTGCCCTTGCGCTTGGCCCCACGCATGACCTGCGCCCGGGGGAACTCGTCGCCCATCGTGACGGCCAGGAAGGGGTAGGACTTGTCGTCGCGGTACTTGACGTTGAAGCGCGGGTCGAACTCCTTGATCCAGGAGTACTCGAGCTGGAGCGCCTCAACCTCGGTGCGCACGACGGTCCACTCGACGGAGGCGGCGGTCGTGACCATCGTCGCCGTGCGCGGGTGCAGCGCGGTGATGTCCTGGAAGTAGGACGAGAGCCGCGGCCGGAGCGACTTGGCCTTGCCGACGTAGATGACCCGACCGTGCGCGTCGCGGAAACGGTAGACGCCCGGGTCGGTCGGGATCTCCCCCGGCTTGGGTCGGTAGGTCGTCGGGTCCGCCACGGATCCACCCTATGTCGCGTCACCGACGGCGCTGAACGGCGCCCGACCGGGCGGCGACGAGCGCGCCCGACCCGGCCGCACGGCATACGGCCTCGGCTGCGCGTCAGCTCACGGTGAGGGTGCTGCCGGAGACCTTGACGGTCTTGGGCGTCAGGCCCGTCGGGGCGGGCCCTGCCACGACGGCGCCGGTGCTGTCGTCGAAGTGGCTCCCGTGGCACGGGCAGACGATCTGGCCGCCCTCGACGGAACCCACGGTGCAGCCCTGGTGCGGGCACACGGCATCGAACGCCTTGAACGTGCCGGCCTTGGGCTGCGTGACGACGGTCTTGGTGTCGGCGAACACCTTGCCACCGCCGACCGGGATCTCGGACGTGGGTATGCCGCCCGCTGCACCCCCGGAGGAGCCCGAGCCACCGCCCGTGGTGCCGGAGGGCACCGTCGGGCTGCTGCAGGCGGCGAGGGCCCCGGCTCCGACCACGACGCCGGCCACTTTCAGGATGCCGCGGCGGTCGGTGAAGCCCGCCGGCACAGCCGGCTCGTCGGACGGGTCTGCGGCGTTCGGGCGCTCGGTCATGCCTTGGCCTTCCGGGTCGTGGTCCGCTTGGTGCTGACGGTGGTGCTGGTCGGCGACTTGGTGGCGGCCGCGGTGGTGGCCGACCCGCGGGTCCGCTTCGTCGTTGACTTCACTGTGCGTGCGCCGCCTGTGCCCGCGCCGTCACTCCGCTGTGAGGCACCCGCACCGGCCTTCTTGGCGCGGCCCCTGGCCGTCGCGCGGGTGGTCGTGCGGGCGGTGCGCTCGAGGATCGGCTTGAGGAAGCGACCGGTGTGGCTGGCCTCGACCTCCGCGACGTCCTCCGGAGTGCCCTGGGCGATGACCGTCCCGCCGCCCGAGCCGCCCTCGGGTCCCATGTCGATGATCCAGTCGGCGTTCTTGATGACGTCGAGGTTGTGCTCGATGACGATCACGGTGTTGCCCTTGTCGACGAGGCCCTGGAGCACGTCGAGGAGCTTGCGGATGTCCTCGAAGTGCAGTCCGGTGGTCGGCTCGTCGAGGACGTAGATGGTGCGGCCGGTGGACCGCTTCTGCAGCTCGCTCGCGAGCTTGACGCGCTGGGCCTCGCCGCCGGACAGCGTCGGTGCCGGCTGCCCCAGCCGGACGTAGCCGAGCCCGACGTCGTTGAGGGTCTTCAGGTGTCGGGCGATCGCGGGCACCGCCTCGAAGAAGGTCGCCGCCTCCTCGATGGGCATGTCGAGGACGTCGGCGATCGTCTTGCCCTTGAAGTGGACCTCGAGGGTCTCGCGGTTGTAGCGCGCGCCGTGGCACACCTCGCAGGGGACGTAGACGTCGGGCAGGAAGTTCATCTCGATCTTGATCGTGCCGTCGCCGGAGCACGCGTCGCAGCGCCCGCCCTTGACGTTGAACGAGAACCGGCCCGGCTGGTAGCCGCGGATCTTGGCCTCGGTCGTCTCGGCGAAGAGCTTGCGCATGTTGTCGAAGACGCCGGTGTAGGTCGCGGGGTTCGACCGGGGCGTGCGCCCGATCGGGCTCTGGTCGACGTGGACGACCTTGTCGAGCTGGTCGAGGCCCGTGACGGTCTTGTGCCGCCCGGGCACGTGGCGCGCGCCGTTGAGCTTGTTGGCGAGGACGTTGTAGAGGATGTCGTTGACGAGCGTCGACTTGCCGGACCCCGAGACCCCGGTGACCGCCACGAGGTTGCCGAGCGGGAAGCTCACCGTGACGTTCTGGAGGTTGTTCTCGCGGGCGCCGGACACCGTGATCTCGCGGCCGTCGTGTCCCCGGCGCACCTCCGGCGTCGGGATCTCCCTGCGGCCGGAGAGGTACATGCCGGTCAGCGAGTCGGGGTGCTCGAGCAGGCCCTTGACCGGACCGGAGTGCACGACGTGCCCACCGTGCTCACCGGCCCCGGGGCCGATGTCGACGACCCAGTCGGCCGTGGCGATGGTGTCCTCGTCGTGCTCGACGACGATGAGCGTGTTGCCGAGGTCGCGCAGGCGCGTGAGCGTCTCGATGAGGCGGTGGTTGTCGCGCTGGTGCAGCCCGATGGACGGCTCGTCGAGGACGTAGAGGACGCCGACGAGACCCGAGCCGATCTGGGTCGCGAGCCTGATGCGCTGGGCCTCGCCGCCCGAGAGGGTGCCGGCGGGGCGGTCGAGCGAGAGGTAGTCGAGGCCGACGTCGAGCAGGAAGCCCAGCCGGGCGTCGATCTCCTTGATGACGCGCTCGGCGATCTGCTTCTCGCGCGCCGTGAAGTCGACGGTGTCGAGGAAGCCGGCCGCGTCGCGGATCGCCAGGCCACAGACCTCGGAGATGTTCTTGCCACCGAGCAGCACGGCGAGGGACTCCGGCTTGAGCCGGGCGCCCTTGCAGACCGGGCACGGGACCTCGCGCATGAAGCCCTCGTAGCGGTCGCGGCTCCACTCGGACTCGGTCTCGGAGTGCCGGCGCTTGATGAACGGCACGACGCCCTCGAAGCCGGTCGTGTAGGAGCGGTCGCGGCCGTAGCGGTTCTTGTACTTGACGTGCACCTTGTAGTTCTGGCCGTGCAGCAGCGCCTCCTTGGCGCGCGCCGGCAGCGCCCGCCAGGGCACGTCCATGGAGAACTTCATGTCCTCGGCCAGGGCGCCCATGACCCGCTGGAAGTACTCGGCCGAGCCGGACCCCTGCGCCCACGGCGCGATGGCGCCCTCGGCGAGCGACAGGTCGTCGTCGGGCACGACGAGCTCGGGGTCGACCTCGAGCTCGGTGCCGATGCCGGTGCACTCGGGGCAGGCGCCGAAGGGCGAGTTGAAGGAGAAGGACCGCGGCTGGATCTCGTCCATGCCGAGCGGGTGGTTGTTGGGGCAGGCCATCTTCTCGGAGAAGCGACGCTCCCGGTCCTTGGCCTTGGCGTCGCGGTCGACGAAGTCGATGATGACGATGCCGCCGGCCAGGCCGAGCGCGGTCTCGACGGAGTCGGTGAGGCGGCGCTTGGAACCGGTGTCGTCGCCCTTGGCCACGAGGCGGTCGACGACGACCTCGATGGTGTGCTTGCGCTGCTTCTCGAGGGCCGGCGGCTCGGCCAGGCTGACGACCTCGCCGTCGACCCGGGCCCGCGAGAAGCCCTTGGTCTGCAGCTCGGCGAAGAGGTCGACGAACTCGCCCTTGCGGCCCTGGACGACCGGGGCCAGCACCTGGAAGCGCGTGCGGTCCTCGAGGGTGAGCAGCTGGTCGACGATCTGCTGGGGCGACTGCCGGGTGACCGGCTCGCCGCACACCGGGCAGTGCGGCCGTCCGGCCCGGGCGAAGAGCAGTCGGAGGTAGTCGTAGACCTCGGTGATGGTGCCGACGGTCGACCGCGGGTTGCGGTTGGTCGACTTCTGGTCGATGGACACCGCGGGCGAGAGACCCTCGATGAAGTCGACGTCGGGCTTGTCCATCTGCCCGAGGAACTGGCGGGCGTACGCCGACAGCGACTCGACGTAGCGTCGCTGGCCCTCCGCGAAGATCGTGTCGAACGCCAGGCTCGACTTGCCCGATCCCGAGAGCCCCGTGAAGACGATGAGGCTGTCGCGTGGGAGGTCGACGGAGACGTCGCGCAGGTTGTGCTCGCGCGCGCCGCGGACGACGAGGGAATGGGCGTTGCCGGTCGGCATAGCAGTCACGCGGAACATGCTAGGTCGGCCCACCGACAGTGCCCTCATCGACGGCCTCGTCGACCGCCTCGTCGAGGCCTCGTCGACGGCCCTCGTGCACGCTGGACTGGTGCCGCCCGTGCGGGGTGGGGCTTACGCCGGGAAGGTCCCGGGACGGCATACTCTGCGCATGAGCGAGCACGTGCACCCGCCGATCGAGGAGTATGCCGTGCTGGGCGACCTCGGGACGGCGGCCCTCGTCAGCCGGCAGGGCTCCGTCGACTGGCTGTGCCTGCCGCGCTTCGACTCCCGCGCGTGCTTCGCGGCCCTGCTCGGCACCCCGCAGCACGGCCGCTGGCTCCTCACGCCGGCCGATCCCGCCGCCGTCACGACCCGGCGCTACATCGGCAGCTCCTTCGCGCTCGAGACGGTCCACGAGACGCCGACCGGCCGCGTCCGCGTCACCGACGTCATGCCGCTCGGCGACGGCCGCTCCGACCTGCTCCGCCGCATCGAGGGGCTCGAGGGGAGCGTGCGGATGCTGCACGAGTGGACGGTCCGCTTCAACTACGGCCGCACCCGCCCCTGGGTCGCCCGGCACACCGACGACCGCGAGGACCGCACCGACGAGATCATCACGGCCATCGCCGGGCCCGACATGCTCGTCCTGCGGGGCGCGCGGCTCCCCCACGCCCAGGACGGGCACCACGTCGACGAGTTCGACGTCGCGGCGGGACAGACCTTCACCTTCTCCACCACGTGGTTCCGCAGCCACGACGACATCCCGCCACCCCTGCAGGTGCGGGCCCGCATCCGGGAGACCGTCGCGCGCAGCGAGCAGTACGCCGCGCACAGCCACTACCGTGGTCCGTACGCCGAGGCCGTGACCCGGTCCCTGCTCGTCCTGCGCGGCCTCACCCACGGTGACACCGGCGGGATCGTCGCCGCGCCGACCACCTCGCTGCCCGAGGACTTCGGCGGCGAGCGCAACTGGGACTACCGCTTCTGCTGGCTGCGCGACGCCGCCCTGACGCTGGAGGCGCTGCTCGGCTGCGGCTACGTCGAGGAGACCGCGCTCTGGCGCGACTGGCTGCTGCGGGCGGTGGCCGGCGACCCCGAGGACCTGCAGGTGATGTACCGCGTCGACGGCGGACGTGACCTCCCCGAGCGAGTCCTTGACCACCTGCCCGGGTATGCCGGGTCGCTCCCCGTGCGGGTCGGGAACGCCGCCGTGGGGCAGCGGCAGACCGACGTGCTCGGCGAGGTGATGATCGCGCTGCACCACGCTCGGTCCCGCGGCCTCGAGGAGAACCTCGACTCGTGGCACCTGCAGCGCGCGCTCGTCAACCACCTCGCCGAGCACTGGCAGGAGCCGGACCACGGCCTGTGGGAGGTCCGCGGGCCGCAACGGCACTTCACGCACTCGCGCGCGATGGTGTGGGCGGCCTTCGACCGCGCCGTCCGCGCGGTGGAGGAGCACGGCCTCGACGGGCCGGTCGAGACGTGGCGTGAGCTGCGCGACCGGGTGCGCGACGAGGTCCTGACCAAGGGCTTCGACGCCGAGCGGAACACCTTCGTCCAGCACTACGACACCGCCGAGGTCGACGCGTCCCTGCTGACCCTGTCGGCGATCGGCTTCGTCGAGGGCGACGACCCGCGCATGCTCGGCACCATCGCCGCCGTCGAGTCCGACCTGCTGCGGCACGGTCTCGTCCTGCGCTACCGGACCGACTCCGGGGTCGACGGCCTCGCCGGCGACGAGCACCCCTTCGTCGCGTGCTCGTTCTGGCTCGTGACGGCCTACGCCAAGGCGGGTATGACGACCGAGGCCACGGCTCTGATGGACCGGCTGCTCGGGCTGGCCAACGACGTGGGGCTGCTGTCCGAGGAGTACGACCCCGTCGCGGGACGCATGGTGGGCAACTTCCCGCAGGCGTTCTCGCACCTGGCACTCATCGGCGCCGCACTGGCCATCGCCGAGGCGAACGACGAGGCGGACGAAGAGGCGGACGAAGGAGACACGGATGCGACACGCTGACGTCACACCGGCACTCGTGGCGGCCGAGACCGACCGGCTCGTCGCGACCGCGCTCGGCCTGCGCGACCCCGACGCTGCGGCTCCCTCGCTGTGCGAGGGCTGGACACGTGGGCACGTGCTCGCTCACGTCGCCCGCAACGCCGACGCCTTGGCGCGGGTCTGCGACGTGGCCCTGACGGGCGTGCCCGGCACGATGTACGACGACGTGGCGTCACGCGACGCCGACATCGAACGGGATGCCGACCGCCCGCTCGAGGAGCACGTGGCCGACCTGCGGGAGTCGGCCCAGCGTCTTGCCGACCGGCTCGCGCAGCTGGGGCCCGAGCACTCCGACGTGCGTGTGGAGCGCACGCCCGGCGGCTTCCCGGTCGCGGTCGGGCTGGTCCCGTTCATGCGGTTGCGCGAGGTCGTCTTCCACCACGTCGACCTCGACGCCGGCTACACCTTCGCCAGCGCGCCGTCGGAGGTGGTGTCGCTCTTCCTGCGCGACGGCGTCAACCGCCTGGCGCACGCCGACGCGCCGCCGTCGCTGCGCATCCGCACCGTCGAGGGCGACGAGCACACGGTGGGCGACGGCGCCACCCTCGTCACCGGGTCCGGCGCCGACGTGCTGCTGTGGCTCGCCCGCGGCACGACCGACGGCGTCGTCTTCGACGGTCCCGTCCCCACCCTGCCCTTCGGAGGCTGACATGACCGACACCCCTGACGCCCCGCACGGCCACGAGCAGACCGGCGACGGCTACACCGGCCACGTCACCAGGGGCGGGCCGGCAGCGGTCCGCGAGCTCGCAGCGGTCACCATCCGCAAGCTGGAGGTGGGCGGCTTCGGCAACAACGCCTACCTGCTGACCTGTCGCGCCACCGGCGAGCAGCTCCTCGTCGACGCCGCGGCCGAGCCCGACCGCTTGCTGGCGCTCGTCGCCGACGGCGGCGACGGGCTGGCCACGGTCGTGACGACCCACTCGCACCACGACCACGTCGGGGCGCTCGCCGAGCTCGTCGCTGCGACCGGGGCCCGCACGGTGGCAGGGACGGACGACGCGGACGCCCTCCCCGTCCCGGTCGACGTGCGGGTCGGCCAGGGCGACACGGTGACGGTCGGCGACGTCACCCTCGACGTCGTCCACCTGCGCGGGCACACGCCCGGCTCGATCGCGCTCGCCTACCCCGACCCCGGCGGCCGCACGCACCTCTTCACGGGCGACAGCCTCTTCCCCGGCGGGGTGGGCAACACGAAGAACCCCGGCCAGAGCTTCGAGTCCCTCATCGAGGACGTGACGACGCGGGTCTTCGACGTCTACGACGACGACACGTGGTTCTACCCCGGCCACGGCGACGACTCGACGCTCGGCGCCGAGCGGCCGCACCTGCCCGAGTGGCGCGCCCGGGGCTGGTGACCGCCGACCCGGGCTGACGGCATACGTCCTCCGGGGCGGTCCGACGCTCTTCGGCGACGTCAGGGCGCCATCGCGTCGGACCCGTCGACCGGCAGACGCACCCGGAAGCGCGTGTCGCCGGGCCGGCACTCGACCTCGATGGAGCCGCCGTGCCGGTCGACGACGATGCGCTGGGCGATGTCGAGGCCCAGACCGGTGCCGTGCCCGACACCCTTGGTCGTGAAGAACGCCTCGAAGGCACGCTGCTGCACCTCGGCGCTCATGCCGGCACCGGTGTCACGGATCTCGACGACGGCGGCGTCCCCGTCCGCACGGGTGGTGACGGTCAGGGTCCCCACGCCGTCCATCGCGTCCACGGCGTTGTCGACGAGGTTGGTCCACACCTGGTTGAGCTCGCCCGGCATCCCGTCCACGAGCGGCACGTCGCTGCCCCACTCGCGCACCACCGTGACGCCGGGGCGCAACCGCGGACCCATGACGAGCAGCGTGCTCTCGAGCCCCTCGCGCAGGTCCACCCGCTGGTGCGAGGCCCGGTCCATCTGCGAGTACGACTTGATCCCGGCGACGAGCTCGAAGACGCGGCGCGTCGACTCGCGCACCTCGGCGAGGAGCGACGACACGTCGACGGTGCGCGCGACCCAGCCGAGCGAGGGTGAGAGCGCCTCACCGGGCGTCGCCACGGACACCTTCCGCAGCCACTCGACGTCGACCCCCGCCGAGACCAGCGAGGCGGCGAGCTCCCACGGGCGCTCGACACCGGCCCGGTCGAGCCAGTCACCGAGCTCCTCCTCGCGGTCGGCCGTCTCCAGCGGGTCCGGGAGGGCTGTCGGGGGGCCGAGCTCGCGACGCAGCGCGTCGAGGTCGGCGAACTGCGCCGCGCTCAGCCCGCTCGACGCCATCTGCCGCAAGGTCTCGAGGAGGCCCTCGCAGGCCCGCTCGAGCTCGTCCGCGGAACGCGCGGCCGCGCCGGCCGGGTTGTTGATCTCGTGGGCGAGGCCGGCCGCGAGGGTACCGAGCGTCACGAGCCCGCTGCGCTGGCGAGCCGTCGCCTCGATGGACCGGGCGGTGCCGTAGAGACCCGCGACGAGGTGCGCGGCGAACGGGAACCACCGGTCGGCCAGCTCGTGGAGCCGCTCGGCCGGCAGGCGCAACACACGGCCGGCCGCGACACCGCGCGCCGTGGCCAGGTAGACGCCGTGCTCGTCCCAGGCCCGGAACCCGCCTGCCCAGCGACCGGGCACGTCCATCCGCCCGACGCGGACGTCCTCGCGTCCGATGCGCCGGGACAGCTCGAGCGACCCGTCGACGACGACCCACCAGTGGTCGGCGCGGTCGCCCTCGAGCCAGAGCACCTCGCCCGGCACGATCGACACCTCGTCTCCCCCGTCGAGCAGCTCCTGCAGCTGGTCGTCGCGCAGCCCGTCGAAGAGCGGCACCGCGCGGAGGTCCGGCAGCTCCAGCATCACGCGTTCCCGTCTGTGAGGTCGCTCAGATCGTGGCGAGGTAGCGGTGGACGAAGTAGACCGACATCGAGCCCTCCCCGACCGCCGACGCGACCCGCTTCATCGAGTCCGAACGCACGTCGCCGGCGGCGAAGACGCCGGGCAGGCTGGTCTCCAGCGCGAAGGGCGGCCGCGGCAGCGGCCAGTCCTTGCCCCGTCGTCCGCCGAGCAGGTCGTGACCGGTCACGACGAAGCCGTGCTCGTCGCGCACCACGTCGGCCCCGAGCCAGTCGGTACGCGGTGAGGCGCCGATGTAGACGAACAGCCAGTCCGCCTTCACCTCGGTCGTGGCGCCGGTGTGGCGGTCGACCAGCGTCAGGTGCTCCAGGTGGCCGTCGCCCCGAGCACCCACGACCTCGGTGCTGCAGAGCACCCGGATGCGCGCATCGGCCCGGATCCGCTCGACGAGGTACTGCGACATGCTCGTGGCCAGCGACTCGCCGCGCACGACCAGCGTCACGTGGCCGGCGAACCGCGCGAGGTTCAGCACCGCCTGGCCCGCCGAGTTGGCCGCGCCGACGACGTAGACGTCGTCGCCGGCGCAGGCTGCGGCCTGGCCCGCGTTGGAGCCGTAGTGCACGCCGCGGCCCGACAGCTCGTCGAGGCCCGGCGCCGCCAGCCGCCGGTAGGAGACGCCTGTCGCCAGCACCACGCTCCTCGCCTCGATGTCGTCCGCGCCGTCCAGGCGTACGGCACGGACGGGGCCACGGGCCTCGAGTGCCACGACGTCACGTGCGAGGACCATCTCGGCCCCGAAGCGGCGGGCCTGCGCGATGGCCCGCTGCGCGAGGTCCGCCCCGGACAGACCGCGCGGGAAGCCGAGGTAGTTCTCGATCGCCGCGCTCTGTCCCGCCTGACCGCCTGGGGCGTCGTGCTCGACGACGACCGTGCTCAGGCCTTCCGAGGCGGCGTACACGGCGGCCGCGAGTCCGGCGGGTCCGCCCCCGACGATGCAGACGTCGTAGAGGTCGCGTTCGGCCCGCGTGCGCAGGCCGAGGGCGGACGCGACGGCGACCGTGGTGGGCGCGCGCAGGGTCTCGCCGTCGGGGACGAGCACGAGAGGCAGGTCTGCCGCGTCGGCACCGGCGAGGTCGCGCAGGCGAGCGCCCTCCTCGTCGCGCTCGATGTCGAGCCAGACGTAGGGCACGTGGTTGTTCGCGAGGAACGTCTTGACGAGGTGGCTGGCCTCGGACCACCGGTGTCCGACGACCCGCACGTCGTTCGTCTGCTCGGGGTGGGCGTTGTGCCAGTCGGAGAGCAGGTCGTCGACGACGGGGTAGAGCCGCTCCTCAGGCGGGTCCCACGGCTTGAGCAGGTAGTGGTCGAGCCCGATGTCGTTGATCGCGGAGATCGCGACCTCGGTGTCGGCGTAGGCCGTGAGCAGCAGCAGCTTGGCGTCCGGCACGTCGGCGCGCACCCGCGCCAGGAGCTCGGTCCCCGTCATGCCCGGCATCCGCTGGTCGGCCGCGACGAGCGCGAGCGGCTGGCCACGCAGCAGGAGCCGGGCCATCAGCTCGAGGGACTCGGCCCCCGAGGAGGCACGCAGGATCCGGTGCTCCGCGCCGTAGCGGGCTCGCAGGTCCCTCGCGATCGCGGCCGAGACGGGAGCGTCGTCGTCCACGGTGATGATCGCCGGTCGGGCCACGGCCCCAGCGTAGGAGCGCAGCGGGTGGGTCCGCGGTGAGATCCCCGGATCGCACAGGTCGGCCGGCGCGCAAAGGCTCCGTCACGGACACTCGCCGGCGGCGGTGCCCGGCACCCAGCCCAGGGCGGCAGACGGAGGAGCGGGCGCTACTGGGCCTCTTCCAGGTCGGCGCTCGGGCCCGTCTCCAGCTCGGCGATGAGCGACTCGAGCTCGGACCGGAGGAAGTCGAGGTCGTCGGGGACGTTGGTCAGCAGGATGTGGCGTCGGGGGTTGTGGGCGACGCACAGGCCCACCCCGAGCCGGGACCGGCCGTGGCGATCGCGCCAGGCGCGCTCCAGATCGGGACCGCCGGTCCAGTCGACGGGCGCACGCAGCCAGCCCTTGACGTCCACGAGATCGCCGTCCGGGCCGTGACGGCGGTTCTTCGGGGGATCGAATCCCTCGAGGGTGATTCGCTCTTCCATACCTCTGACGGTACGGCTCCCGCCGCCTGCCCACCAGAGGCCGCGGCACATGTTGCGCCTTCGTGAGAGAACAGACAGGCGCGCCGCCGGCCCCGGCGCGGTCGCGGCCCGCGCCCGGTCACCCACCCGGCGCGGTCACCGAGCCACCGAGTGCGAGGATGTCCGGCGTGAGCTCGCCCGTCGCCGTTCGCCCGTCCCATCTCGTACGCGTGCCCGTCACCACCGTCTGGTCCGGGCCCGAGAGCGCTCGCCCCGTCGACGAGCCGATCGTGCGGGAGGTCCCGGACGCGACCGCCTGGCTCGCCGCCCTCGACGCCTGCTCGACCGACGACGAGTCGGGTGACGGGCGCCTTGGTCTGCACGGGCGCGTGGAGACGCAGCTGCTGGAGGGCGAGCCGGTCGTCGTCGTCGGCACGGATGCGTCGGGCGACTGGGCGCACGTCCTGGCCCCGTGGCAGCTCTCCCCCAAGGACGAGCGCGGCTATCCCGGTTGGGTCCCTGCAGCGCACCTGACCCCGGCCCCCGAGGGCACACCGGCCGGCCAGCCCCCGGCCCGGCTGGAGGCTGCCGCGAGCACCGACGAGGATGCCACCCACCCGGCCGTGGCGGAGGCGCGTCGGCACATCGGCCTGCCCTACCTGTGGTCGGGCACCACGCCGCTCGGCTTCGACTGCTCGGGCCTCGTGCTGCACGCCTGGCGCCGGCTGGGGGTCGTCGTCGCCCGTGACGCGTACGCCCAGGCGGAGCTGGCAGCGCCCGTCGACCTCGACGCCGTGCAGCCCGGTGACCTCTACTTCTTCGCCCGCCCCGGGCGACGGATCCACCACGTCGGCATCGTCGTGCGGCCGGGACGGATGGTCCACGCCTCCGAGACCGGCGGTGTCCTCGTCGAGGAGGACCTTCCCGCCGACCGCGTGGCCACGCTGGTCGCGGCCGGGCGCCTGCCGCTGCCGTGAGCGTCGACCAGCGCACCGCACCCCTGCTCGTCCTGGGCGGAGTGGTCTCCGTCCAGTTCGGCGGGGCCCTGGCCGCCACGCTGGTCCCGCGCATCGGGGCGCCGGGATCGGTCCTGCTCCGACTGCTCTTCGCGATGGTCATCCTCTGCGTCGTCGCCAGGCCGTCGCTTCGCGGACACCGGCGTGAGGACTGGGGCACGGTCGCGCTCTTCGGCCTCGCCCTCGCCGCGATGAACACCTCGTTCTACGCCTCCCTCGCGCACCTGCCCATCGGGGTCGCCGTGACCATCGAGTTCCTCGGACCGCTGGGGCTGGCCGCGGCCTGGAGCCGGCGTCCCCGGGACATGGTCGCCGTGGCCGCAGCAGGGGTGGGCGTCGTCCTGGTCTCCGGGGTGCTGCACACCTCATGGGCGCAGCTCGACCTCGTCGGGGTCGGGTTCGCGGCCCTGGCGGGAGTGATGTGGGCGGCGTACATCGTGCTGAGCCAGCGCACCGGCAGGGCCTTCAGTGGGCTGGACGGGCTGGCCCTCGCCCTCGTCGTCGCCACCGTCGTCGTCGCTCCCCTGGGGCTCGGCTCCGTCGACCGGTGGACCGCCCACGACGTCGCGCTCGGCCTGGGCATCGCCGTGCTCTCCTCGGTCCTGCCGTACTCCCTGGAGCTGATGGCGCTGCGCCACCTGGCGCAGCGGGTCTTCGGCATCCTGCTCAGCCTCGAGCCCGTCGTCGCCGCCCTCGCCGGGCTCATCGTCCTGGGTCAGGTGCTCGCCGCCGGCCAGGTGGCGGGGATGGGGCTCGTGGTCCTGGCCAGCGCCATCGTGCTGGGCGCGCAGACGAGGCCGGAGACGCCGGAGGCCGCAGTGGGGCCGGGGTGAGGGGGCACCGGGCGGCGGATCGGCCCCGCTTGACCTCAGGTGCGCTCGAGGTCCTAGGTTCGGCGCATGGCTTCGAGCACCGTGCGACCTGATGCCCCGGGGGCCGTGCCCGACGAGGGCGGCGGTGTCCTCTCACCGGCCCTGCGCGCGACGACCATCGGCGTCATCGCCCTCGTGTCGCTCCACGCGTTCGAGGCCCTCGCCCTGACGACCGTGATGCCGACCATCGCCCGCGAGCTCCACGGCGAGTCGCTCTACGCCATGGCGTTCACGGCGACCCTCGCGTCGGGAACGGTGAGCATCGTCTGGTCGGGCAACCTCGCCGACCGGCGCGGCCCGCGTCCACCCCTTCTCCTCGGGCTGTGCCTCTTCGCCGCCGGCCTGGTCGTCGCCGGTCTCGCGCCGTCGATGGGCCTGCTCGTCCTCGCCCGCGTCGTCCAGGGGCTCGGCGCCGGGATGACGAGCACGGCTCTCTACGTGCTGGTGACGCGCGTCTACCCGCAGCGGCTGCACACCGCGATCCTCGCCGGGTTCTCGGCGGCCTGGGTCGTGCCGTCGATCGCCGGGCCCTTCGTGGCGGGCCTCATCACCCAGACCCTCGGCTGGCGGTGGGTCTTCGGGCTGGCCCTCGTGGTGCTCGTCGTCGCGGCGATCCTGCTGGGGCGCATCGTCGCCGGCCTGCGGCAGGACCTGGTCGACGTGCCGTGGCGCACCCGCTCCATCGCCGCCTCGGTCGGCCTCGCCGCGGCCGTGCTCGGGCTCAACGCCGCCGCCGACCGGCTGGACCCGGTGGGCATCGCCGTGGCCGTCCTCGCGCTCGTCGTCGTCGCCCTCACGCTGCTGCCGTTGACGCCACGGGGAACGCTGCGCGCCGCCCGGGGGCTGCCGACGGACGTCGCCCTGCGTGCCCTCGCCTTCGCCGCCTTCAGCGGGGCCGAGGTCTACCTGCCTCGCCTGCTGACCGACCGCGACGGGCTGAGCCCGGCGCTCGCCGGTGTGGCCCTGACCATCACCGGCGTCACGTGGTTCGTCGGCTCATGGGTGCAGGGCCGGTGGGACCACCGCTTCGAGGTCGGGCGCACGGCGGCCGTGTCGCTCGGCGCGATCACCCTGAGCCTGGCCGGCCTCGCCGGCGCAGTGGCAGCGGGCGCCCCGACGTGGGTCGTCATCGCGCTCTTCCCGCTCGTGGGCCTCGGCATCGGCACGCTCTACCCGCGGGTGACCGCCCAGGCCCTGGCCCGCGCCGGCGAGACCGAGCAGGGTTTCGTCAGCTCGGCGCTGCAGATCGGTGACTCAGCCGGCGCCGCGACGGCGATCGCCGTGTCCGCGATCCTCTTCGCGGCCGCGGGCTCCGCGGCACCCACCGCGTATGCCGTCGTCTTCGCCGTCATGGCCGTCCCCGGCCTCGTCGGCTGGCTCGTGGCCCACCGCGTCCGCTAGGCAGGACGGTCGCAGCGGAACGGTTGTGGCGGGATGGTCGCGGCGGGACGGTTGCGGCGGGACGGGACGGCGTGGCACGAGACGGCGCGGGATCTGCGATCAGGCTCGTGGAGTCCGGTGCGTCACGATGGGGACATGACGGTCAGGTCGCTGAGCCCGGAGCAGAGCGCGGTCCTGCGTGCCGCACCGCTGACGTATCCGCGCGGCGCGATGGAGGGCTCAGCGAGGGACGGCACTCCGCCGCCGGCAGGCTACCGGCACTTCGAGGAGAGCGTCCGCCTGCGCCGGCGCGACTTCGGCGGTGCGGCTCGCGACCTGCTCGGCTGGCGGGTGCACGACCGCGCCGGCCTCCGGGTCCACGCCTCCGGCACGGCCGGACACTTCGACACGGTCGTGGAGCTGCACCTCGGCGTGGGTCCGCTGGGGGTCCGCATCCCCTGCCGCGTCGTCGACGTCATCGACGAACCGGACCGGACCGGCTTCGCCTACGGCACCCTTCCGGGACACCCCGAGTCCGGTGAGGAGCGGTTCGTCCTCGACCGGGAGCCGGACGGCAGCATCGTCTTCACCATCAGCGCCTTCTCGAGGCACGCGACGCTGCTGGCCCGCCTCGGGGGTCCGGTGAGCCGGGTCGTGCAGGACGGGATGACCCGGCGCTACCTCCGCGCCCTGGACCGGCTCTGAGGCCGGTCCGCGCGTAGGGTCCGGTGTGTGGAGCAGCTGTCGTTCGCGCACGAGCCGGCCGTCCGGCTCCTCTGCCGACAGGTCGGTGAGTTCGTCGATGCGGCGAGGTCGTCGGACGACCTCGAGCTGCTCGGCCCCTCGAGATGCCACGGGTGGAGCCGGCTCGACGTCGTCGTGCACGTGCGGACGGGGCTGCAGGAGATGGCGCTCGGGACGCTGGCCCACACCGGCGAGCAGCCCGACCACGACGCTGCCTCCTACTGGGCGGACCACCCTGACGACCGGGACGACGACCCGGTGCCCCACATCCTGTGGCTGCGCCGTACGGCCGGCGCCTACAGCCGTCCGGCGGCCGCCGTCGCCCACCTGCAGGACGCGGCCGAGGCCGCCGTCCGTGCCGTCCGGGCCATGCCGGAGCGGACCGTCCAGTTCCAGGGAAAGCACTTGCGCAGCGGTGACTTCCTGGCCACCTGGGTGGTCGAGCTGGCCGTGCACCAGCTCGACCTCGACCTCGGGGAGCAGGGCTCCAGCGGGCTGGAGTGGTCACGCCTGACCTTGGAGGCGGTCGCGGAAGCTCGGCTGCCTGCCGGCCTCGACGACCGCACGGCGGTCCTCGTCGGCATCGGCCGCGAGCCCTGCCCGCCCGCCTGCGGGCTCCCACCGCAGTTCCCCGTCTCGCTGTGAGACCGGAACCCGACGCAACGCTCGTGTCAGACCAAATCCCGAGATCAGGCGCCCGGTTCGGGACCTAGGTCCCTGTCCCGGCGACGTCCTTGCGCCGTAGCGTCGCAGACACGAGCCCGCGCCCCCGCTCAGACACCGCCCCGACGGGATGGTTGACGTGGACGATCGCTCCCGTGCAGGGGTGCGCCGGCTGTGACAGTCAAGGCACATTGGAGTACGCATGTCGCATGCACCGAACCTGGTCGCGCCCAGCGAGGACACGGCTCAGCAGCTGGCCTCGATGAGCATCCGAGAGCTCATCGGCGCCCTGAGCGCGATCGAGGACCGGCTACGCCATCTTCCGCTGCTGGTGCCGTTCGGTGGACGACTCGTCACCAACCCCGAGCGACGACTTCTGCTGCGTCGCCAGCGCCTGGTGATCGCGAGCCTGCGTCGCCGCCGCGCCACGCTGCGCACCTCAGTCCTCAGCCACTAGACCGGTCGGGCTCCGGCCGCGCGCACGCGCGGCCGCCGTCAGCGCCTGGTCGTGCGGGCGTTCACGGTGACTCGTGGCCGCCCTGCGAGCTCCCGACCACGGTCCGCTCCAGTCGTGCGTCGCGGCGCGACTTGAGCAGGCTGGCGATCGTGGTGATGCCCAGGATCACCACGATGGCGCCGAGCGACACCGAGATCGGGATGTCGGGCACGCCCTCGATGGGCTGCCCGCCGTTGACGAACGGCAGGTTGTTCTCGTGCAGGGCGTGCATGACGAGCTTGACGCCGATGAACGCGAGCAGGACGGCGAGCCCGATGCTGAGGTAGACCAGCTTCTTGAGCAGCCCGCCGATCAGGAAGTAGAGCTGCCGCAGGCCCATGAGGGCGAAGATGTTGGCGGTGAGGACGAGGAACGGCTCGTGGGTGAGGCCATAGATCGCCGGGATCGAGTCGAGGGCGAAGAGCAGGTCGGTCGTGCCGAGCGCGATGATGACGATGAGCATCGGCGTGATGAGCCGCTTGCCGCCCTCGATGACCGTGAGCCGGGTTCCGTTCCACTCCTTCGTCGCGGGGAAGCGCTTCTCGATCCAGAGCAGCAGACGGTTCTCGTGGTACTCGTCGTCGTCGCTCTCCCCCTCCGTCGCCAACTTGACGGCCGTGTAGACGAGGAACGCGCCGAAGAGGTAGAACACCCACGAGTACGCGTTGATCACCACGGCGCCCAAGGCGATGAAGATGCCGCGCAGGACGATCGCGATGACGATGCCGACCATGAGCGCCGACTGCTGCAGCTTCTGGGGCACCTTGAAGCTGGCCATGATGAGCAGGAAGACGAAGAGGTTGTCGACCGACAGGGAGTACTCGGTCAGCCACCCGGCGTAGAACTCGCCGGCGTACTGCCCGCCCCACTCGAACCACACGAACAGCCCGAAGAGGACGGCGGCCGTCACGTAGAACGCGAGGTAGCGGCCGGCCTCGGCCATCGAGGGCACGTGGGGTCGCCGTGAGATCACGAGGACGTCGACGAGCAGGAACACGGCCATGAGGCCGATGGTGAGGAACCAACCCCACGCGGGAACGTTCATGGGCACAACCTTCCGGTCACCAGATCAGTAACCGGAGGTCTCTCCCGCCCGACGAGGACCGTCGGACCGACGGGACCGGGAGCGGCGGTGAGACCTGCTCCGTGATGACGAGCCCGTCGTGTCGGGGATACTCCCCTCCGTGAACGCCTGAGTCTTTCACCCTGGCACGCTGCGCTCAAATCGGCCCAGCCGGTGGGCGTCGGCTCCGCGGAAGGCCGGAGACGACGATCTCGTAGGACGTCTCGAGCGCCTCGCGCAGCTCGTCCTCCTCGATCGCCCCCGTCGTGCGCAGCGTGTTCCAGCCGTGCCGACCGATGTAGGGCATGACGGCGGCGTCCTGCGGGAAGCGGGCCAGCCACTCGTCGGCCTCGGTGCGGCTGCGCGCGCATTTGACCCCGATGGACTCGGCGCCGAGGAACACGAAGATCTTGTCGCCGACCTTGGCGACCGTGTCACCGTCCCAGGGTGAGTCCTCCCACGCCCCCGGGAGGTCCAGGGCAGCCGCTCGCAACCGCGCCGCCACCGACCCTCCCCGGCCCGTCACCGTTCAGCCCCTCACCTGGTCGCCGCGCTCATCTGGCGCAGCTCCTTCTTGAGCTCGCCGATCTCGTCGCGCAGGCGCGCCGCCAGCTCGAAGTGCAGGTCGGCGGCCGCCTGGTGCATCTGCGTCGTGAGCTCCTGGATGAGGGCCGCCAGGTCGGCAGCCGCCATGTCGGCCGGACGGTTGGAGGTGCCACCGGCGGAGACCCCGACGTCGGCCGCCATTGCGCCACGACCGGCGCCGCTCCTGCCGCGGGTCTGCATGCGCCCGGAGCCGAGCAGCTCCTGGGTGTCAGCGTCCTCGCGCTCGAGCAGGTCGGTGATGTCGGCGATCTTCTTGCGCAGCGGCATGGGGTCGATGCCGTGCTCGAGGTTGTAGGCGATCTGCTTCTCTCGGCGCCGGTTGGTCTCCTCGAGCGCCTGCTCCATGGACGGCGTCATCTTGTCGGCGTACATGTGCACCTGGCCCGAGACGTTTCGGGCGGCTCGACCGATCGTCTGGATCAGCGAGCGTGCCGAGCGCAGGAAGCCCTCCTTGTCGGCGTCGAGGATCGAGACGAGCGAGACCTCGGGCAGGTCGAGGCCCTCGCGCAGCAGGTTGATGCCGACGAGGACGTCGAACACGCCCGTGCGCAGCTCGCGCAGCAGCTCGACCCGGCGCAGGGTGTCGATGTCGCTGTGGAGGTAGCGGACCCGGATGCCCTTGTCGAGCAGGTAGTCGGTGAGGTCCTCGGCCATCTTCTTCGTCAGCGTCGTGACCAGGACGCGCTCGTTGCGCTTCGTCCGCTCCTGGATCTCGTGCATGAGGTCGTCGATCTGGCCCTTCGTCGGCTTGAGGACGACCTCGGGGTCGACGAGGCCGGTGGGACGGATGATCTGCTCGACGGGCGGGCCGGACTTGGCCAGCTCGTACTCCCCCGGCGTGGCGGAGAGATAGATCGTCTGCCCGATCCGCTCGAGGAACTCCTCCCACTTCAGCGGACGGTTGTCCATCGCGCTCGGCAGGCGGAACCCGTGCTCGACGAGCATCCGCTTGCGCGACATGTCGCCTTCGTACATCGCGCCGATCTGCGGCACCGTCTGGTGCGACTCGTCGAGGACGAGGAGGAAGTCCTCGGGGAAGTAGTCGAGCAGGCAGTTGGGTGCCGAACCGGCGGTGCGCCCGTCGATGTGGCGGCTGTAGTTCTCGATGCCGTTGCAGAAGCCGACCTGGCGCATCATCTCGATGTCGTAGGTGGTGCGCATGCGCAGGCGCTGTGCCTCGAGCAGCTTGCCCTGCTTCTCGAAGAGCGCGAGCTGGTCCTCGAGCTCGAGCTCGATGCCGCGGATCGCGCGCTCCATGCGCTCCGGCCCGGCGACGTAGTGGGAGGCCGGGAAGACGTACATCTCCTGCTCCTCGTTGACGACCTCGCCGGTGATCGGGTGCAGGGTGTAGATGCGCTCGATCTCGTCGCCGAAGAACTCGATGCGGATGGCGAGCTCCTCGTAGACGGGGATGATCTCCACGGTGTCGCCACGGACGCGGAAGGTGCCACGGGTGAAGGCCAGGTCGTTGCGGGTGTACTGCATCTCGACGAAGCGGCGCAGCAGCGTGTCGCGCTCGATCTCCTGGCCGACCTTGAGGCGGGCCATGCGGTCGACGTACTCCTGCGGGGTGCCGAGGCCGTAGATGCACGACACCGACGCGACGACGATGACGTCGCGGCGGGTCAGCAGCGAGTTGGTCGCCGAGTGCCGCAGCCGCTCGACCTCGTCGTTGACCGAGCTGTCCTTCTCGATGTAGGTGTCGGTCTGCGGGATGTACGCCTCGGGCTGGTAGTAGTCGTAGTAGCTGACGAAGTACTCGACGGCGTTGTTGGGCAGCAGCTCACGGAACTCGTTGGCCAGCTGCGCGGCCAGCGTCTTGTTGGGCGCCATGACGAGCGTGGGCCGCTGGACCTGCTCGATGAGCCAGGCGGTCGTGGCGGACTTGCCGGTGCCGGTGGCGCCCAGCAGGACGGTGTCGGTGTCGCCCGCCTTGACCCGCCGCGCGAGCTCGGCGATCGCCGCCGGCTGGTCGCCGCTCGGCGTGTACTCGGAGATCACCTCGAAGGGTGCCACCGTGCGCTGGAGGTCGGTCGTCGGACGCATGGATCAACCGTACGTCCCGGCACCGACAGTGCCCATCCGGCCGCCCACCCGACCGCCCGTCCCGCCGCCGCTCACGGCACCCGGTGCGTCCACTCGGGGGTGGCGAACTTCTCCGCGACGAGCACCTTCGCCGCGTCGAGCTCCTCGGCCGTGTAGTCCGAGACCGTCGCGCGGTAGCGCCGGGCGAAGGACTGCGCGAAGGACTCCAGGATCGCGTCGCGGGTCATGCCCGTCTGCGACCGCATCGGGTCGACACGCTTGTTGGCCGACGTCGTCCCCTTGTCGCTCATCTTCTCCCGACCGATGCGCAGCACCTCGAGCATCTTGTCGGCATCGATGTCGTAGGCCATCGTCACGTGGTGCAGCACCGCCCCGGAGGCGAAGCGCTTCTGTGCCGCGCCGCCGATCTTGCCGCGGTCGCTGGCGATGTCGTTGAAGGGCACGAAGTGGGCGTTGACGCCGATCTCCGCGAGCGCCTCGATGACCCACTCGTCGAGGAACGAGTAGGACCTCTCGAAGCTCAGGCCCTCGACCAGGGAGGTCGGCACGACGAGTGAGTAGGTGATGGTGTTGCCGGGCTCCATGAACATGGCGCCACCGCCGGAGACGCGGCGCACCACGTCGATGCCGTGGCGGCTCGCCCCCTCCGGGTCGATCTCGTTGCGGACCGACTGGAAGGAGCCGATGACGACGAGCGGGCTGTCCCAGTCCCAGAAGCGCAGCGTCGGCGGCCGCTGACCCGAGGCGACGGCCTTGGCGATGACCTCGTCGAGGGCCACGTGCAGCGCCGGGTCGAGCACCGTGGCCGGGATGACCTCGAAGTCGTGGTCGTCCCACCCGGTCGCCTTGCCGAGGGCACGCCGGATCGCGATCCCGATCGACTCGGCGCTGAAGCCGATGAGGGCCACGTCGTCGCCGAGCGCCCCGGTCACGGCGCCGGCGAGCTGCTCGACGCCCGCGTCGACCGGCATGCCGGTGAGGGCGGCGTTGATGTCGCCGAGCGCCTCGTCCGGCTCGAGGAAGAAGTCGCCCGACACGCTGACGCTCGCCAGCCGGCCGTCCACCTCCTCGAGGTCGACCGCCACGAGCTTGCCACCGGGGACCTTGTACTCACCACGCATGTCACGCACAACACCGCAGACCGCCCGCGTATGCCGGGCTCGCCAGCCACCGCGGACGTAGGCCGTGCGCCTCCTCCCGAGGCCTCCTGCCGGTCTCCGAGGCCGGCTCCTAGCTGTACCCGGCCACCACGTTGGTAGCGGCGTGCCTGGTTGAACGAACGAGAACCTCCGAATGGGATGT
>NZ_BAAAPU010000005.1:0-40708 GCF_039531305.1 Terrabacter lapilli | reverse complement strand
TCCCATTCGGAGGTTCTCGTTCGTTCAACCAGGCACGCCGCTACCAACGTGGTGGCCGGGTACACCTAGGCGTCGAGGCCGGACTCGTGGGCGACGACCTCGGCCCCTCGGGTCAGCCGCAGGACGACCGCCGTCCAGAGACCGAAGGCCGCTCCTGCCGTGACGACGAGCAGCCAGGCGTGCACGCCCTCGGGCAGCTCGTGGCCGGCCTGCGGCGCCCACAGGCGGGGCATGGTCACGGGCACCCACAGGGCAGCCCACGCGAAGACGGTCCAGGACCGCCTGCCGTGGGTCGCCCTGTCGAGCCGCGAGAGGCGGACCGCGGGCAGGACCCACCCGACGACGGGCAGCGCCCACATGACCCACATCCCGAGGTCCGGCGCCACCTTCGAGAGTCGCCGGGTGCGAGCGAGGTACCACTGGAGCCGCACCAGCCAGACACACGCCAGCGCGCCGCCGGCCACCGCGAGCACCGCTGCGAGGCGATAGGCCGGGTCCGACGTCGAGCCGCCGAGGGCGCCGACGACGAGCGACGGCAGCGACAGGGAGCTGATCGCCAGGGACCGTGTGGCAGGTCGCCGCAGCCGCGGCTGGACCAGCCGTCTCGGTCGGTCGTCGGGCACGACGGCGAGGGCCTGCAGGGCTCCCGGCGTGCCCGTGCCACCCCTGTCGTCGTCCACGCCCGAACCGTAGCGGGCGGGAGGCCGTCAGGAGGTCGTTCCACCGTGCACGAGCGAGTAGTAGACCTCGTCGGACCAGGTGCCGTCGGGGTTGGGCAGCCGCCGGCTGAGCCGGCCCTCGGCGTGGAATCCCGCCTTCTCGGCCGCGCGCCCGGAGGCCTCGTTGCCCACCTTGTGGCCCAGCTCGAGGCGGGCGAGGCCGGCCTGCTCGAAGGCCCACCGCGACACCAGTCGCAGGGCCCGCGTGGTGAAGCCCCGCCCCCGGAAGGCGGGGAGCACCCCGTAGCCGACGAGTCCGGTGCCCGGAGGTCCGAGGCGCATGATGCCGATGACGCCGGCGCCGGCTCCGGTCGCGGCGTCGACCATGACGAACCGGGCCGCGGTGCCGCGACGCCACTCGCGCGCGGCGGACGCAGCACGCTGCCGCGCCTCCCGGTCGGTCAGCGGCCGGCCGGAGAAGTCCCATCGCAGGGACTCCTCGTTGTTGTGCTCGTCGCGCACGACCGGCCAGTCGTCAACGGTGAGGGGTCGGAGCGAGAGCACGCCGTCGCCCAGCGGGCCGGTCGCCGGGAAGCCCGGCGGCCGGTGCCCGGTCGAGGCGCCGGCGGGCGTCCTCAGCAGGTAGGTGTCCAGCGCCCAGCCGCGACGCCTGCGCGCCTCGGTGCGCAGGTGACGCACCTCCTCCAGGACGTCGGCCAGCCGGCCGTGGGCCAGGGCCTCGTCCGGAGTGCCCAGGTGGGTGCCCCAGTAGAGCTCGAGGTCGGGGAAGGCGTCCGCGAGTCCCGCGCAGGCCAGGTCGTCGTCGACGCTGACCACGACGTCCCCGAGCGCAGGGTCGTACTCGTCGACGAGGCGCGGCCCGGAGGTCAGGTGCACCGGCGCTCCGGCCGGGCCGAGCGCGATCCCGTGGCGCGCCGCCAGCAGCTGCGGTGCACCGATCCCGGCGACGACGTCGTGGACGAGCTCGACCCCGGCTGCGGCATACCGCTCGACGAGCGCGTCGACGAGGCTCGCGGTCGAGGCCTCGAACGCGGGGTCGCCCCACACGAGCAGCCCCACGGTCGTGACGTCCTCATCCAGCGCGTCGATCACCCGGGCGTACGCCTCCACGGCCGAGCGCTCGCCGCCCGGGACCCCGAGGACGCGCCCCGCGTGCCCCTCCGGAAGGAGGGCCTCGCAGAGGGCCCGTCGGGCGGCGGCCGGCGCCGGGTGTCCGCCTTCCTCGGGGACGAGCACCACGTCCAGCGTCGTGAGGGCGTGGGTCGCCTCACCCGTGAGGTGCAGCGGGTCGCCGAGGCCGATCCCGATGACCCGGATCCGCAACGACGCCGGCGAGTGCATCTCGCCATCGTGCCGGACGGGAGGCAAGGCCGTTCGCAGGTTCTAGGCTCGCGCCCATGCAGGTGCGACGCCTCGAGCACGCCAACCGGGTCCAGCGTGCGCTGCGGGCGCTCGTGGCCTCCCGTCCCGGGGCCTGGGTGGGCAAGCGGGTGCTGCACCGCCTCGACCTCGTCGCGCGCCGGCTGGCGCCCGGCCGCACGACGCCGAGCCAGTGGCTGGCGGGGGTTCCCGTCGGGCTCCTGACGACCACCGGCGCCAGGAGCGGGCAGCCGCGCACCGTGCCACTCATGCTCGCGCCGCTCGATGCGGGCTGGGGCGTCATCGCCTCGCACTACGGTTCGGAGCGACCGCCCGGGTGGTACTTCAACCTGCGCGCCCACCCCGACGCGTGGCTCGAAGTGGACGGGGTCGTGCACCGGGTGCGCGCCGAGCAGGTGCAGGGCACGGACAGGGAGCGCGTGCGGGACGCAGCCCTGAGCTGGTATGCCGGCTACACGGCATACGAGGAGCGCGCCGGTGGGCGGGACCTGGGCTTCTTCGTGCTGCACCCCGAGCGCGACTGACGCGCTCGGGGTGCAGCTGCCGTCGACGACTACTCGGGGTCGCCGTCGGCGAGCAGGCGGTAGAGCTTGCGCCGGGTCTCGGTGAGGACCTCGGCGGCCTCGGCCCGCTGCTGCGACGTGCCGGTGGTGACGATCTGCCACATGCCACCCATCACCTGGCCGACGAGCGGCATCAGGTCACCGGCGCCGCCGGACGGGCGAGGAGCCTCCTCGTCGTCGGTCGGTGCCTCGAAGGGGCGCCAGGTGGCAGCCATCTCCTCGGCGTTCTCCTCGACGTAGGACCGGCCGGCGTCCGTCAGGCGCAGCAGCCTGCGGCCGTCGACCTCGCGGCCCTCGACGAGCCCCTCGTCCTCGAGCTGCTGGACGGTCGGGTAGACCGAGCCGGGGCTCGGCTTCCACGCTCCGCCGGTGCGCTCGGAGATCTGCTGGATGAGCTGGTAGCCGTTCATCTCGTCCCCGGCCAGCACGTCGAGGATCGCAGCGCGCACGTCGCCGCGCTTGGCCCGGGGGCCGCGGCGGCCGCCGAACTCGGGACCGAAGCCGGGTCCGCCGAAGTGCCGGACCAGGTCGGCGACCCACGGTGGCGGGCCGGGGCGTCCGCGGCCGCCGGGACCCGGGCCGCCGGGACCGCCCCAGGGACCGCGCCCCGGGCCGAAACCGCCGCCGCCCCCTGAGCCGCCTCCCCAGCCGCCCCAGCCGGCGTCCCAACCGGACTCGCGTCTGGTGTGTCGATGTCCATGCATGGTTGTTCTCCTTCCGCGCGACTCACGAACAGTCGCGATAGGTCGACGATATATCGGTTAGAACGATGGTGCAAGGGGCGGGAAGGGGTGGGTAAGGACCACATGCACCGGAAACTCGTCGATGGCCGCGTATCAAACGGTCTAGATGAGGCACTAGAGAGAACTAGGCGGACACATCTAATGAGACGAGTTGTGCAAGAAAGTCACAGTTCGTTGAGGTAGGGCGAAGGTTTGGTTAGCGTGCCCGGCAGGGGGGCGCGCTTCGCCCGTGAGGAGGAACTGACGTGGCGGACACACAGGGACGCGGCTCGTCGCCCTACGCCGGTACGGGCGCCCGACGAGCCGCAACCGTCACAAGGAGACCGATGAGCAACATGCCGGCTACGCCGCTGGGCGAGAAGCGGACCCTACGCCTGCAGTGGGCGCCGGCCGCAGCGCCTCGGATCCGCCGGGAGCTCGTGCAGGACCTTCTCGCGCGTGAGGTCACCCCGGAGGTCATCGACGAGGCGGAGATCGTCGTGAGCGAGCTGGTCGCCAACGCGATCCGCCACGCGAGGCCGCTCGCCGACGGGGCGATCCGGATCCACTGGAAGGTCAAGAACAACGTCGTCGAGGTCGAGGTCTCCGACGGTGGCGGTCCCACGGTGCCGCGACCGGCCCCGCCCGCGATGTGGGCGCCCGGCGGCCGGGGCCTGCGGATCGTGCGGTCGCTGGCGCACGAGTGGGGCGTCATCGACGACCCCAACGGGCGCACCGTCTGGGCCTCGCTCGGCGGACCGTCCCGGCGCCGCTCGCACTGAGGTCGGCCGGCTGTCAGCACGCTCCCGGCCGGCCACTAAGGTGGCGCGCATGGGTAAGGCATCACGTCGACCGCGCGGCGAGCGCGCTGACCGTTCCGCACGTCCGCTCCCGGCCCCGTTCGTGGCCCGGCCCTTCGAGGGCCTGCCCAACGAGACCGACTGGGTCGCGATGCGCGAGATCGTCCCGGCTGCCACCGCCACGGTGCGCTTCGCCGACGGCAAGGCACCCGAGGGTGCACCGGACGAGGTGACCATCGCGACCGTCCTCCCGCTCGCCTGGCCGGGACTGCACCGCGAGAGCGGCGAGGTGCTCGTCGGCATCCAGTCCGGCAACGCCAGCGGCGACACCAGCCGCGACATCGCCCAGGCCATCGCCCTCACCTCGGCCGCCGATCCGGGCTCGCCGGTCGAGACGCTGCCCGTCGCCACGGTCGACAGCCCCCGGCTGCAGGACCTGCTCGACGTCGACGCGCCCTTCCAGATGCAGCTGCACGACGGCTTCGACTTCTGGGTCGCCGACGCCGACCTCGACGCCGACGGCAAGGAGTCGCTCCAGCGCGCCAACGAGTCGGTGATCCCCACCGTCAAGCTCGAGGCGGCGCCCTCGGCCTTCTGGTGCCGCATCGGTGACCGCACCTACGTCCGTTGGGTCCTGCCCTTCCCCGAGGACGCCGCCACCGACGCCCTCGCCCGGCTGCACGCCGCCGGCGACAGCCACCTCGGCGAGGACGGCCGGCTCCTCGGCTGCTTCCGCTCCAGCGGGCTGCTCATCCCGGTCTGGGAGGTCGACCCGAGTGCCGACGCCGGCGAGTTCGAGGACTCCGTCGCCGCGATGAGGTCGAGGATCGACGAGGCAGCCGCGTCCACCGAGCCGCTCACTGCCGCCGAGCGCGGCGCCAAGGCGGGCCTGACCAACCGCCAGGTCACCCTGCGCTGAGCAGTGCTGGCCGAGCAGGTCTGCGCGACGTGAGCCCACGAGGATGACCACGACCCCGCTGCCGTCCGTCGCGGTCGTCATCCCGGCCAAGGACGAGTCGGCCCGGATCGCCGAGACGATCCGCGGCGTCCGCACGATCCCGGGCGTCGCGGCGGTGGTCGTCGTCGACGACGGCTCGACCGACGGCACCGACGCCATCGCCGCCCATGAGGGCGCGGAGGTCGTGCGCCATGCACGCAACCACGGCAAGGCCGACGCCATGATGAGCGGCCTGGGCCGGGTCAAGGGGTTGCGCCGCGTCGGGCGCCTCGACGAGGACGCGTCGGTCCTCTTCGTGGACGCCGACCTCGAGGCGTCGGCGCAGGCGGTCGGTGCGCTGGTCGCGCCGGTCGCCCGCGGCGAGGCGGACCTCACCATCGCCACCCTGCCGAAGCAGCAGGGCAGCGCCGGTGGTCACGGGCTCGTCGTGTCGCTCGCCCGCCGCGGCATCGAGGAGCTGACCGGGTGGTCCCCGGTGCAGCCGCTGTCCGGCATGCGGTGCCTGTCCCCGGCCGCGGTGGCGGCCGCCACGCCCTTCGCCCGTGGCTGGGGTGTCGAGGTCGGCATGACCGTCGACGTCCTCGACGCCGGCCTGACCGTCCTCGAGGTGCCGTGCGACCTGCAGCACCGGGTCACCGGAACCGACTGGCGCTCACAGGTCCACCGCGCAGCCCAGTACCGCGACGTCGCGCTCGCCCTGGGCGTACGCCGGTTGCGCCGCCGCCTGGGCCCCGCCTGACCCGCTCCGGCGCAGTCGCAGACGGCGCAGTCAGAGGTGGTGGCGGTCCCGGCGCCGCCGCACCGGGGCCTTGCGCGCCTCGATCGCCAGGAAGTGCATCACCGCCGACACCACGAGCGGCACGGTGAAGATGGCGGCTACCGGGGGGATCGCCGCGCCCGAGTCGTTGGTGAGGAAGCCGATCACGGCCATCACGATGATCGAGAGCAGGCCGCGGCGCAGGATCGGGGCCTCCTCGAGCAGGCGCTGCAGCGGTTCGGTGCCGAGGATGCCCGGCTTCAGCACGACCAGCACGGCCACGACCATGAGCACGACGACGAGCACGAGCAGGACGGGCATGGCCACGGCCAGGTCGATGTTGGCCCACAGCTTGCGCGACAGGACGTCCCATGCGCCGCCGTCGATGACCGTCTGCAGGAAGCGTCCCGGGTGCGAGCGCTCGGCCTCGGGCCGGCGCCAGTCGAGGTAGCAGACGAGCCCGACGACGAGACCGGCCAGCACGAGCACGATCGAGATGTTGCGCACGGACGTGCGCCAGCCCATGACCCCCATCAGCAGGAAGCCGAGGGCCGGCACGAGCGCGATCGGGCCGCCGAAGTCGGCGCCCCAGGCCGGCAGCACGTCCACGGCCAGGGCGCAGCCTCCGACGAGGACGACCGCGCAGACCGCCAGGCGCGGGGCGCCCCGCCTCATCAGCGCGTGCGCGAGGGCGGCGCACAGCAGCAGGACGGCGGCGGCATACAGGGCGAACGCGACGTTGCCCATGCCGTAGAAGCGGCCGCCGACGAGCGGCTGGAGGCCGAAGATCGAGGAGATCTGCAGGCGGGAGCCGGTCAGCAGGTCGATGCCGATGACGGCGGCGGTGATCGCCGACATCGCCGCGAGCGGTCCGAGGGAGGAGCTGCTCCACGGACCCTTCAGGCACACCAGCGTGAGCAGGCTGCTGATCACGAGCACGAGGACGAGGAGCATGGCCACGAGAGCCACGGTGTTGGTCGACGCCCGCCACCACGGCACGAGGTTGGCCAGGAAGGTCGCCGCCGGCATGGCCGCAGCGAGGAGCCCCGTCAGTCGGGTCATGCGCAGCACGCGGGCGCGGGTCAGGCGCCGGTTCCACGGCCTCGCCCGGCGGATGACCACCCACAGCACGAACATCACGAGCGTCGTGCCGGCCAACCAGATCGTCAGGAACGGCGCGACGATGCGGTGCATGGCGTCGGCCTTGGTGTCGATGTCCGTCAGCACGGTCAGCTTGCTGTCGGCCGTCGCCTCGCTGTTGTTGGCCGACGGCACGATGCTGAGGGCCCGGCCGCCGATCTCGGTCCTGGGGTGCACCCCGCCGCGCTGCAGGATGGTCGCCGTGATGTCGGAGAGCTGGGCCACGCCGGTCAGGCGGGTCGAGGCCGACGCGAGCAGCCCCGGGGCGTAGTGCGGCCCGCTCGCCGCCAGCAGCCGCAGCCGCTCCTGCTGGTCGCGGTCGGCGAGCCCGGCCACGAGCAGGTCGGCACCGCTCGGCATGGCGTCCATGACCTGCTCGATCCGGCGCTCGAGGCCGTCGACGAGCTCGCGGTGGCGGGTCGGGTTGGGGTCGGTCGTGTCGATGCCGCCGACGTCCACGATGCTGACGGGGCACTGGGCGAGGTCGGAGACGAGGGTCGTCGCCTGGAAGGGGCTGTAGCGGGCCACCTTGCCGTCTGAGGTGGCCGCCGCGAGCCCGCCGCCCGGCCCGATCGCCTGGACGCACGTCCGTTCCGCCGCGAAGGAGTCGCCGAGCAGCCCGAGCTGGGCCCGGAACTCCGCGTCCCGGGAGGCCTTGGCCAGCGCGTCGAAGCCGCTCACGCGGAAGCCGGACGTGGCGTCGCCCGTGACCGAGGGCAGCGGATCGCACCGGGGACGCGTCTCGCTCGTCTCCGGCCCCGCCGCCTCACCCGCCGAGATGGTGGCCCAGCCGTCGGTGGGGCAGGTCGTGAGCCGCAGCGTCTTGACCGAGACGGATGCCGCCGCGCCGTCACGCAGCAGCCCCCACAGCGTCGGGGTCTCCTTGGCGGACACGTCGTCCCACGACAGGCCGCCGAGGCCCACGACGACGAGCGACTCGCCCGGCTGCGGCTGGGTCGTGGGCGGCACCGGGACCGTCGTGCGCTTGACGTAGGCGAGGGTGAGAGCCGCCGCCATGACCAGGAGCAGGACGACCAGCGTCTTGACGGGATGGCGGCGGATCACGCAGGACACCCTACAAACCGGTCCTGTCGACGGCCGTCGCGGTCACGGGCTGGAATGGGCGGGCCGGGGGTGCCCCACGCGGTTACCCTTGCCGATCGTGGACGCCCCGACGCTGACGACCCTCGCCATCGCGGCTGTCGTCGTGGCGCTCGTCGCCGTCGCCCTGGCCGTCGGGGCGCAGCTGCGGCTCGCCGGTGTCCGCCGCGACTTCGCGGCCCTCGGCGGCGACGGCCGGACCGACATCGCCCGGGTCGCCGCGGCCCAGAACCACCGCATCGACCGGCTCACCGCCGAGCTGTCCCGGCTGCGGGAGGACGTCGCGAGCGCCGAGGAGGACGTGCGCCAGAGCCTGCGCAACGTCGCAGTGGTCCGCTACGACGCCTTCGGCGACATGGGCGGACGCCTGTCGTTCTCGGCTGCCATCGTCGACGACCTCGGCGACGGCATCGTCCTCAGCTCGATCCACGCCCGCGGCGAGTCGCGCACCTATGCCAAGGGCATCGTCGGCGGGAGGTCGAGCATCACCCTGACCCCCGAGGAGCAGCAGGCCCTGGCGTCGGCGACCAAGGACGAGCCGGGCCGCCTGCCCGGGCGAGCGAAGGACGCCTCGTGACCCCACCGCGCACCCCGGAGCAGCTGCATCGCTTCGGCTACCTCGGCCCCCGCGGCACGTTCACGCAGATGGCTCTGGACTCGTGGGACGCCGCGGAGGGCCGCGAGCACCTGCCCTTCGGATCGGTCGACGCGGCGCTGTCGGCCCTGCGTAACGGCGACATCGACGCGGCCATGGTGCCCATCGAGAACTCCGTGGAGGGCGGCGTCTCGGCGACGCTCGACGCGCTCGCCACGGGCGAGCCGCTCGTGGTCATCGGTGAGGTGCTCGTGCCGATCACCTTCGTGCTGTGCGCCCGCCCGGGTATGCCGCTGGCCCGGGTCCGCACGGTGGGCACCCACTCGCACGCGTGGGCCCAGGTGCGCGGGTGGATGGGGCGCCACCTCCCGGACGCGGTCTACGTCCCGACGCTGTCGACCGCCGCGAGCGCCGCGGCGCTCGGCCGGGCCGCCGAGGCCATGTTCGACGCCGGGGTGTGCGCACCGGTCGCCGCCCGCGACGAGGGCCTGGCGATCCTGGCCGAGGACATCGGGGACAACAGCTCGGCCGTGACCCGGTTCGTCCTCGTCGCGCGGCCGGGCACGCTCCCCGAGCCCACCGGCGCCGACAAGACGACAGTCGTGCTCTTCCAGCGCGAGGACCACGCGGGCGGCCTGCTCGAGCTGCTCGAGCAGTTCGCCGTGCGCGGGGTCAACATGACCCGACTCGAGTCGCGGCCCACCGGCGAGGCGATGGGGTCGTACTGCTTCTCCATCGACTTCGAGGGCCACCTGCTCGACGCCCGCGTCGGCGAGACGCTGATGGGCCTGCGGCGGGTGTGCGCCGAGGTCCGCTTCCTCGGCTCCTACCCACGCGCCGACGGCGGGAAGCCCGACGCGCGGCCGGGCACCTCGGACGAGGACTTCGACCGGGCCAGGGCCTGGCTGGACGACCTCCGCGCCTGACCGCGGCGCACGCCGGGCCGGGCCTCAGCCGATCGTCGCGCCCATCTTGAGCAGGAAGAGCGTCTCGTCCCTGACGACACCGTCGGCCCCGACTCGGTTGGCGTCCTGCAGGCGCTGGACCGCCTTCTTCGTCTGCGCGCCGAACCGGCCGTCGACCGCCACGGTGGCGCCGGCGGCCCGCAGCGCACGCTGCAGGGTCACCACATCGGGACCCTGCGAGCCGAGCTGGAGGGTCACGTCACCGAGCGACCGCGAGATGACGAGCACCCACGTGCCGGCGTCGATGCGCCCGGGGTGCGCCGGCGGCCCTTCCAGGCTCGCCTCGACTCGCCTGACCGCGGCGCGCGTCTCGGCGCCGTAGACGCCGTCGACGCTCACCGGCCCGTAGTCGGCGTCGTCGAGGAGGCACTGCAGGGCGCGGACCGCGCCGCCGCGGGCCCCCGGCTCGAGCACCGGGTATGCCGGGAGCGTGCGCTCGCACGAGCCGTTCATTGGGCCCTTGCCGCCTGCCGGGCCGGGGGTGGGTGGGGCGGTCACCGGCGACACCGTCGCGGCACCGTCGGTCGGCGCGCCCGCACCTGCAGTCGGGGTGCCACTGGCAGCCCCGCCCGGAGCAGGCGTCGTGGTGGGCGCCGGCCGCTCGGGGGTGAGGGGGTCGGCCGTCATCGTGGGGACCGGCTCGGTCGCGGCGTCGCCCGTGGACGTCGCAGTGGCTGTGCTCGTGGCGGACGGCGACTGCCCACCCGCGACCGCGGGTGACGGCGCGGCGGAGGTCCGTCCGAGCGTCAGCGGCCCGCATGCCGACAGCGTGAGGCCGAGGACGACCGCACTCGCCGCCGAGAAGACCATCCGGTGCCGAGCCGTGTGGCCCCGCACGCCTGTCGCGCCCTGCATCCGACCGTCCCCCTGAGCTCGGCGCGGTCCCTGTGCCCGCACCCGTGGCAGAAGTATGCGCCAGCGACAGCGAGCGCCGGATCGCGACGCGCCTGACCGCATACGCCCGGATCGCGGTTTTTGTCCGACCGCCGGACGGCCGAGGCAGGGAAGGGGGCGCCGGTGCTGCCCAGCCCGGCGCCCCACGGTAGGGACCGCCCCACACGAGTCCCGAGCCCTCTAGGTCACCGAGCCCGCCGCCCCTCCTCGACGCCCTGCAGCAGCCCGATGACCGATCCCCCAGCCGTCCAGAGCGGGTTCGCCCGCTCCTGATACATGCCAGAGAGCCCACCGCCGGAGAAAGTTCGGGAAGGCGGATGTATCAGGAAAGGGCCTACGGACTCCCACTCCAGTGGAAGGGTCCTTCCATCACTGTCGCTGCTCAGGAGGTTGTCGATGTCCGAGTCCGGTCCAAGCGGCCCGCAGGGCGGCAACGGGGACAACCCGGCAGGCGGCGAGCGCCGTCGCGATCGGCCGCCGGTGCGGGCGCTCGACCCGGCGACGGCGATGCGCCTGACGGACGGCCGGCCGCCGCTCCCGGCGCTCTACCTGTCCGACCGGCTCCTCGTCCGCAACGTGCCCGGACTCACCCGCGGGCTCGACGACCTGGGCACCGCCCTCGACCGGCTCGGTCTCGACTTCGAGGTCACGCCGCCGCGACCCGACGAGCCTCGGGGGCTCGCCGGCAGCGCATGGGGCGCGAGCATCACCCTGCGGCCACGCAGGAGCATCGAGCCGGTCGACGCCTGGGACGTGCTGCAGCGGCTGCGGGCGGCAGACGACCCGGTCGCCGAGCGGCTCAGCCTCGAGCACGTCCTGCGTCCGGCCGACGGCTACTGGGGCGGCATCGGGGGCTACTGGGGCGGCATCGGCGGCTACTGGGGCGGCATCGGCGGCTACTGGGGCGGGATCGGCTACTGGGGCGGCATCGGCGGGTCGGCGCTGCAGGAGTACGGCATGCCCGGACGAGGCGGCCGGATGCCGGTCAGCCTGGCCCTGCCCGACCCGGCCCTGCGGGCCCGCAAGGTCGACCGCAGCCCGGTCGTCGCGCTCCTCGACACGCCCGTCGCCGACCACCCGTGGTTCCGCGACAGCGAGCGGCTCATCCGGTTGCGCTACCAGCACGGGCACCTCGTGCCGGACGACCCGCCCGTGACCTCTCCGAGTGCTGGCCCGGGTGCCCGCCCGGAGCCCACGCCGGCCCCGCCCGCGCCCCCAGTGGGTCTGCTCCAGGGACACGCGACCTTCATCGCGGGGCTCCTGCGCCAGGGCTGTCCCGAGGCGACGGTCCTGTCGATCCCGGTGATGGACGACGACGGCGTCGTCGACGAGAGCCACCTGCTCGACGTGCTCGAGGCGCTGCTCGAGCGCCACCAGCGCGGTCAGAAGCGCGGCGGGCGCAAGGCCGACGTCGTCGACATCCTGTCGCTGTCCATGGGCTACTACGCGGAGGACAGCTCCTTCACGAGCGGTCCTGTGGCCGAGATGCTCGACCGCTTCGCCGCGGCGGGCGTCACGGTCGTGGCGGGGGCCGGCAACGACGGCACGAGCTCGCCGTTCGTGCCCGCGTCGCTCGCGGCGTCCCTGCCGGGGCCCAAGCAGCCGCAGGTGCCGCCCGTGTCGAGCGTCGGGGCCGCCAACCCCGACGGGACGACGGTGGCGCTCTTCAGCAACCCGCTCACCGTCATCACGGCGACCCGGCCCGGCGTCTCGCTGGTCAGCACGCTCCCGCTCACCGACGGGATGGGGCAGCCGTCGTCCAGCATCACCGGCGACACCAACGTGCGCTGCACGGTCGACCCCGACGACTACACCGGCGGTTTCGGGGTCTGGAGCGGCACGTCGTTCTCGACGCCGGTGTTCGCCGCCGAGCTCGCCGCCTCACTCGTCGAGCAGGGCGGCCTCAAGGACGTGGGGCCCGAGGCCATGTGCGCCCGCTCCCTGGCCGCCCTGCACTCCTGCACCGGGAAGGACCTGTCATGACCTCGACACCCACTGCACCGGACGGGCTCGGCACGCTGGCCGGCCGAGCGTTCGCCGCCTACCGCGCCGGTGACCGCGAGCGCCTCTCGGAGCTCGTGGACCTCGTGACGCCCGTGCTGTGGAACGCGGCGCGTTCGCAGGGCGGCGCGACGGCGCTGTGCGAGGACGCCGTCCAGACCGCGTTCCTCCAGCTCGTCGACCGCGCCGAGTCCATCCAGGAGCCGGCGGCCGTGCTCGGCTGGCTCGTCGTCGTCGTCAAGCGCGAGGTGTGGCGTCTGGCCAGGGGTGCCCGCCGCGAGGTGGGCGTCGAGGAGGTGCCGGAGGCTCCGGCCCAGCAGCTCGACCCGGAGACGCAGTCCATCCTCTCGGAGCGCCAACGCGTCCTGTGGAGGCACGTGTCGGGCCTTCCCCCGCGATGCCAGGAGCTGCTCCGGGTCATCGCCTTCGCCGACCGGCCCGACTACGCCGCCATCGCGCAGTCGCTCGGCATGCCGGTCGGCAGCATCGGCCCGACCCGTGGCCGTTGCCTCCAGAAGCTGAGGACCACTCTCGGCTCCGACCCCGGATGGGCGGTCTGACCATGACTTCGCACACTGACGCCATCGACGTCCGCGACCTGGAGAACCTGGGACACCTGCGTGAGCTGTTCTCGCACGCCGACCCGGTGCCCGGTGACCTCACCGAGCGGGTGAAGTTCGCGCTGACGGTCCACGCGCTGCACGCGGAGGTGGCCGAGCTCATGGACACGGCGCTGCTCACGACGCGCGGCGCCGACACGAGCGTCGAGCCGACGCCGACGGAGTCGGTCACCTTCACGGCGGCCTCGATGAGCCTCATGGTCTCGTCCTCGGCGACGTCGACGGAGGAGTCCGACGACCGCGTACGCGTCGACGGCTGGGTCACGACGCCCGGGGCACGCGTCGAGGCCGTGACGAGCGAGGGGAGCAGCTCGGCCGTTTCCGATACGAACGGGCGTTTCGTTCTGGATGATCTACCTCACGGGCCGGTGCACTTCGTCGTGACCGACCCCGACAACGAGGACCTGCGACCGGTCATCACGCCCACGATCCAGATCTGAGCCCAGCTCTGGCGCGGGTGGGGCGGCCGGCGCCCGAGCGAGAGGCCGGCCGCCGACCATCGACGTGCTCGAGAGCGCACGAGCCCTGCGCGAACAGGGGGCTGCGGAGAACGTCGCCGGGCGACCCGTCGAGGCGGCCCGGTCGCTGGCGGCTGCCCTCGAGGAGATCGAGCGCTCCGGCGGTGACGCCCCGTCGAGGGCGCACCTGGAGCTGCGCTGCCGCACCCTCACCACCCTCGCCCTCACCGAGCTGATGCTCTCGGGCCTCGAGCGGGCGGTGGCCCGGCTGGCGGAGGCCGAGAAGCTCGTCGTCGAGCTAGACGACGACGTGCTCCGGGCGCGCCTGGACTACCAGCGTGCCAACATCCACGGCCGCGTCGGCGACCTCGCCGCGGCGTGGGACGGCCTCGAGGGCGCCGTGCGGCGGCTCGACGCGTTCGCCCCGCACGAGCAGTGCTCCGTGCACCTCAGCCGCGGGATGCTCGCCTTCACGCTGATGCGGCCGCGCGAGGCGCTCGAGTCCTTCGCCGAGGCGGCACGGCTCGCGCACGAGCTCGGCGGCGTGGAGCAGGAGTTCATGGCGCGCCACAACGAGGGGTATGCCGCCTACCTCCTGGGCGACCTCCCGCGGTCCCTCGCCGGGATGGCCCGCGCCGACGAGCTCGACGCCGACGTCTTCCTGGGCCCGGCGAGGCTGGACCGGGCGCAGGTGCTGCTCGAGGCCGGCCTCGCCAAGGAGGCCGTCGAGGCGCTGCAGGCAGGCGTGGCCGAGCTGGACGGCGACGGGCACGACCAGATGCGGGCCGAGTTCGAGCTGGAGCTCGCTCGCGCGCACCGGCTGCTGGGCCACGTGGACCGGGCGGCGGCGGCAGCGGCGTCCGCCCGGGAGACGTATGCCCGCATCGGCGCGACCGCCTGGGCCGCCAAGGCCACCCTCGTCGGCCTGCTGGCCGAGCTCGACCGGCAACGCAGGACGCATCGCGCGCAGCCGGACGCCGACGAGACGGGTCTGGCGCTCGCGGCGGCGGCGACGGCGGACGAGCTCGTCGAGACCGCGACGATGCTCGGCGACGCAGAGCTGGCCGACAACGCCCGGGTGGTCGCGGCACAGGCGCTCCTGCTCGCCGCTGACCCGGCGGGGGCGGCCACCCGGCTGCGCGACCTCGCGCGGGTGTCGAGCGGGTCCCTGGCCGACGAGCTCGACGCGGCGGTGGTCAGGGCGATGACCTTGGTCGCCACGGGTGAGCCGGCGCCTGCGAGGCGCGTCCTCGCGCAGGCGTCCCGGCGGCTCGCCGCGGGCCAGCAGGGCAGCGCCAGCCTCGACCTGCGCACCGCTCGGGCCATCCACGGGGCCAGGCTGGCCGAGCTCGACCTCGAGCTGGCCGTCCCACGGGGGAGCGGCGCAGTGCTGCAGGCTCTCGACCGCTGGCGCAGCGCCACCGACCGCCTTCCCTCCCTCGGTCGTCCGGACGACGAGCAGCTGGCCGTGCTGACGGAGCAGCTGCGCGCCGTACGCGGCCAGCTGCGGGGAGAGGACGATCCCCGGCAGGTGCGCGAGCTGCACGAGCAGGCCGCGCGGCTCGAGCGCCGGATCCGCGACCGCGACTGGGCGCTGAGCCGGAGCGGCGCGGCGACGCGCGCCGTCCCGGTCCGGCTCCACGAGGCTCGCGAGCACCTGCGACACGTCGACCGGGACCTCGTCTGGTTCTTCCGGCACCACGACCGGCTCTGTGCCGTCGGGATCGTCGGCGGGCGGGCGACGATGCGCGACCTCATGCCCGCCGGTCGGGCGGCGGAGCTCGCCCAACGCGTGCGTGTCGACCTGCGTGCCGCTGCCACCCACCACCTCGGCCCGCTCGCGGGCGCCGTCTGGTCCTCACTGCGGGCGAGCGCGAACGAGCTGGACGAGGCGCTGGTTCGTCCCTGGCGCTCGGGCCGCGGGCTCGTCGTCGTCACGTGTCCGGAGGTCTCCGCGCTGCCCTGGGCGGTGTTCCCGTCCATGGTGGGGCGCCCGTTCACGGTGGCGCTGTCGCTGACCTCGTTCGCCCGTCGAGGCGCCCGGCCAGTCGGTGCAGGCGTCCCCGGGGTGCACGTGACGGTGGGCCCGGGGGTGCCGCGCGGGCTGGGCGAGAGCCGGTCGGTGGTGGCCACCTGGGGCGAGCGGGGCACCCTGGTGGACCCGTCACGCCGCGAGGAGCTGCTCGGTGCGCTCGCGCGCCCCGGCGTCGTGCACGTCGCGGCCCACGGGACGCACCAGGCCGAGTCGCCGCTGTTCTCCTCGCTCGTGCTGCACGACGGTCCCGTCTTCGCGCACGAGCTGCAGCCGACCGGTGTCCGCGCGGACCACGTCGTGCTCTCGGCCTGCGATGTCGGTCTGGCCTCCGCGCGGCCGGGCCACGAGTCGCTGGGGCTCGCGCTCTCGCTCCTCTCGCTCGGTGCGCGCTCCGTCGTCGCGGCGGTGGCGCCGGTCCCCGACGACGTCGCGGCGGCCACCATGACACGGCACCACGAGCTGCTGGCGTCCGGCCTGGCGAGCGACGAGGCGTTGGCGCGGGCGGTGGCAGAGACGGACGACGTCGCTGCTGCGTTCCTCGGTCTCGGTGGTCAGCATCGGTTGTGACGGCTGGGTGACGCGCACGGCGCCCTGACGGTCGCCGACGCTGCTCCCGGCGACGTCCGCCACGTCGCCCATGGGCTCGGAAGCTGCTCCCGAGAACGGAGCAGGATCCGATGACGCCCGGGGGACTACGAGGCGGCGCGGAGGGCCTTCATCTCGCGTCGTTTGCGCAGGGCCATGGCGAGGGCGATCTTGCGGGCGTCGATCGACAGCTCGCGGAGCATGCCCGAGATCGGGTTGGTGTAGCCGGTGAACCACAGCCCTTTCGCACCGCGCGGGGTGCGGCCGCCACGCTCGCAGGGGCGGCCCCGGTCGTCGAGGACGCCGAGGTGTCCGAGCAGCGGCTCGAGCCCCTGCGTGTAGCCGGTCGCGAGCACGACGACGTCCGGGTGCAGGCGCGTGCCGTCGGCGAGGACGACCGCGTCAGCGTCGAGCTCGCGCAGGGCCGCGACAGGCTCCACGGCACCGGTTCGGATGGCCTCGATGATGCCGACGTCCTGCACCGGGATCGCGTTGTCGCGCTCGACCCGGGTGAGCAGGCCGGTGTCGGGACGGGGCAGCCCGTGCGCCGAGAGGTCCGGGGTCTGGATGCGCTCGACGATGGGCGCGACGCGGTCGACGAGGGAGGTGGGCAGGTGCCGCACGGCGATGCCGGTGTACTGGGCGGCATACGGCCCGGTGTTGCGGCGCAAGATGTGGGGGACGGTCCGCACGGCGAGGCGCACGCGGGCGGCGCCGTGCTCGACGAGGTCGACGGCCAGCTCGGTCCCGGTGTTGCCGGTGCCGACGACGAGCACGTCCTGGCCGGCGTATGCCGCGCCGTTGCGGTAATCGCGAGCCATGACGACCGTGCCCGAGTAGTCCTGCAGGCCGGGCACGGCGGGCTCGCGCGGGGTGTGGTTGAACCCCGTCGCGACGACGGCGTAGGGCGCGGTGAGCGTCGTCCCGTCCGCGAGGGCCAGCGTCCACGCGTCGCCCTCGGGGGAGCGGTCGATCCGGCTGACCTCGGTCCCGAGGCGCACGTCGAGCCGGTGGTGGGCGGCATACAGCTCGAGGTAGCGCACGACGTCGTCGCGCGAGACCCAGCGCCCCATCTCCTTCGGGATGGGCAGGCCGGGCAGGCCGGAGAGCTCGCGTGGCGTGTGCAGGTGCAGCCGGTCGTAGTGACCGCGCCACGACGAGCCGATGCGGTCGGCGCGCTCGAGGACGACGCCGTGGAGCCCGCGCGCCTTCAGCGCCGCGGCCGTGGCCAGCCCGCCCGGTCCGCCACCGATGATGTACGCGTCGACCGGGACGCTGCGCTGGGTCACGGTCGGAATGTAGCCGCCGCGCCGCCCCGGTGCCCACGAACCGCCGAGCAGCGTCTCACGTCGTGGCCGCGTCGGAGTCCACGTGCTGCGAGAGCCACTCCACGAGCGGACGGACGGATCGCCAGGTGTCCCGCACCTTCGTCAGGGCGCGCCGCGTCGAGAGCCAGTCCGGCGCACCGAAGTCGCGCACCACCATCAGCTCCTTGTGGCGGAGCGTCTCGATGCGGGGGTGGTCGGCGGCATATCCCCTCGGGGCGGTCTTCACCCGCTCGCCCAACACCTCGAACCGCCCCCGGCGCAGGGACTGGAGGACCTGCTCCAGCGCGAGCCCGCTCGCGGGCGCGTCGACGGCCGCCCGGAAGCGCGCGGTCTGGGCCGACGACGCCGCCCGGAAACCCCCGCCCGCCCGCAGGCCGTCGGCGCTGACCTGCACGTAGTAGCCGAGGACCGTGCCGGAGCCGACGAGGGCGCCCTGGTGGGTCTTGTACGGCGACTTGTCGGCGCTGAAGCGCACGTCGCGGTTCGGGCGGAACATCCGGGCCTCGCCGAACTCGTCCTCGAGGCCGTCGAGCAGCGCGAGCATCGGCTCGTGCACGTCACGCTCGTACGCGTCCTTGTGCGCGAGCCACCAGTCCCGGCTGTTGTGCTCCTCGAGCTCGGCGTAGAAGGACAGGGCGCCGGCAGGGAAGCCCGAGAAGGGCGGGGCGGGCGTGCTCATGTGGCGACTCTGACACCGGTGCCAGGTTGTTAGGCAAGGCTTACCTGTGCTTTGCTGAATTCCGTCACGCCACCGTGGCGTAATTGCTGACAGCTATCTGAGAGAGAAGGCCGCCGTGCTCGCGAGCAATGCGCTCATCGGACTCCGAGAGGGGCTCGAGGCTGCCCTCGTGGTGGTCATCCTCGTGGCCTTCCTCGTCAAGACCGACCGACGCTGGGCCCTGCGTCACGTGTGGACCGGTGTCGGCATCGCCGTCGCCCTGTCGGTGGCCCTCGGCGCCCTGCTCACCTACGGCACCAAGCAGCTGACCTTCGAGGCCCAGGAGCTCATCGGCGGCAGCGCATCGATCATCGCGGTCGTCTTCGTGACCTTCATGATCTTCTGGATGAAGTCCGCGTCGCGCACGATCTCCGGTGAGCTCAAGGGCAAGCTCGACAGGGCGCTCGACATGGGCCCGCTCGCCATCGCCCTCGTCGCGTTCCTCGGCATCGGGCGCGAGGGCCTCGAGACGGCGATCTTCTTCTACGCCACCACCCAGGCCGCCGGCCAGGGCAACAGCCAGCCCCTCGTCGGCTGGGTCATCGGCCTCGGTGGGGCGGTCGTCCTCGGCTGGCTCATCTACCGCGGCGCCGTGAAGATCAACCTGACCAAGTTCTTCCGCTGGACCGGCATCCTGCTCGTCCTCGTCGCGGCCGGCATCCTCGCGTACGGCCTCCACGACCTGCAGGAGGCGCAGTTCCTGCCGGGCCTGACGACGCTCGCCTTCGACGTCAGCAACACCGTCGACCCGGGCAGCTGGTACGCCACGCTCCTGAAGGGCATCTTCAACTTCACGCCCGAGACGACCGTCCTGCAGGCCGTGGCCTGGGTGCTCTACGTCGGCATCGTGCTGACCCTCTTCCTGCGCCCCGCCCGCACGCCCGCACAGCCGGCTGCCGCCACGCGCTCGACCGGCCGCCCCAGCGTCGCCGCCTGACCGCCGCGCCCGACCCGCGCGCCACCCCTCGCCGACGAGCACCACCCCCTCGCAGCTCACACCGCCAGGAGAAACCGCCATGCCCCGCCCTGCCCTGCGCCCTGCCGCGCGTGCCGCCGCGCCCCTCGCAGCGACGATCGTCGCCGCCCTCGTGCTCACCGGCTGCGCCGACAAACCCACCGCGGGTACCGGCTCGACGGCCGGCTCGACGGCCGCGGCTGGTGGCCCGATCACCGTCCAGGCCGGCGACACCGCGTGCACGCTCAGCGCCACCACGGCCAAGGCGGGCACCGTGACGTTCCAGGTGACCAACACCGGCACCAAGGTCAACGAGTTCTACCTGTACGCCGCGGGTGACCGCATCGTCTCCGAGGTCGAGAACATCACCCCGGGCCTGAGCCGTGAGCTCAAGGTCGAGATCACCGAGCCCGGCACGTTCACCACCTCGTGCAAGCCCGGCATGGTCGGCGACGGCATCCGCGGCACCTTCACCGTCACGGGCACCGCCGCCAAGGGCAGCACGGACACCAAGGTCGCCAAGGCCATCGCCGACTACAAGGCGTTCGTCGCCTCCGAGGCCGACGAGTTCGTCGAGGGCACCGAGCAGTTCGTCGCCGCCGTCAAGGCCGGTGACGTCGCCAAGGCCAAGTCGCTCTATGCGGAGGCGCGCCACCCGTGGGAGGCCATCGAGCCGGTCGCCGAGGGGTTCGGCGACCTCGACCCGAAGATCGACGGACGCGAGGACGTCGTGGCCGACGGCATGACGTTCAGCGGCTACCACCGCCTCGAGAAGGACCTCTGGAAGGACGGCCTCCAGAAGGACTCGGGCGCCGTGGCCGACCGTCTGCTCGCCGACGTCAAGCAGATCGCCGCGAAGAGCAAGACCGTCGAGCCCACGGCCCTGTCGATCGCAGGCGGCGCCAAGGCGCTGCTCGACGAGGTCGCCACCGGCAAGGTCACCGGTGAGGAGGAGCGCTACTCGCACACCGACCTCTGGGACTTCGACGGCAACCTCGAGGGCTCGCAGCAGGCGCTCGCCGTGCTGCGACCGGTCATCACCGAACGCGACCCCGCGCTGCAGAAGGCGCTCGACGCCCGCTTCGCCGAGCTGAAGACCCTGCTCGGCAAGCACAAGAACGGTGCCGACTACACGAGCTACACCTCGCTCACGGCCGCCGACATCAAGGCCCTCACCGTCTCGCTCGACGCACTGTCCGAGCAGGTCGCCAAGGTCCCCGGAGTCGTGGAGGCCACGTGAGCGACACCTCCTCCGAGCCCGGCGTCAGCCGGCGCCGGCTCCTCGGCGCGTCCGGCACCGCTGCCGTCGTGGGGATGGTCGGGGGCGCGGCCGGGTCTGGAGCCCTCGCCCTGCGAGGGAATGCCGTGTCGCGCGGTGACGACGCCGCTGCAGCAGGTGCCCCGGCCTCCACGGCGGCCCCCGCCCTCGACGCCGCGATCCCGTTCCGCGGTCCGCACCAGGCCGGGATCGTCACGCCGGCCCAGGACCGCCTGCACTTCGTCGCGCTCGACGTCGTGACCTCGGACCGCGAGGAGCTGCGAAGCCTCCTCGAGGAGTGGACCCGCGCCGCGGAGCGGATGACCGCCGGCGCGGAAGCCGCTCCCGGCGGCCTGGTCGGCGGGGGACCGAACCGCGCGCCGGAGGACACCGGCGAGGCGTACGACCTCCCGGCCTCGGGCCTGACCATCACGATCGGCTACGGCCCCTCGCTCTTCGACCACCGGTTCGGGCTCGCGTCGAGGAAGCCCGCCGCCCTGCGGGACCTGCCGGCCTTCACGGGCGACCAGCTCGACCCCCGACGCACCGGCGGCGACCTGTGCATCCAGGCCTGCGCCAACGACCCGCAGGTCGCGGTCCACGCGGTCCGCAACCTCATCCGGATCGGGTTCGGCGTCGTGGCTGTCCGGTGGTCGCAGCTCGGCTTCGGGCGCACCTCCTCGACGTCGACGACGCAGGCCACGCCCCGCAACCTGTTCGGCTTCAAGGACGGCACCAACAACCTCAAGGCCGAGGAGCCCGAGGCCCTCGACCAGCACGTGTGGGTCGCGCCCGGGGACGAGACCGGTGGTGGCTCCTGGATGGCCGGCGGCTCCTACCTCGTCGCACGCCGCATCCGCATGCACATCGAGGTGTGGGACCGGACCAGCCTGCAGGAGCAGGAGGACGTCATCGGCCGCGACAAGAAGGAGGGGGCACCCCTGGGCGCGGCCAAGGAGCACGACGCCCTCGACCTCGCGAGGAAGGGGCCGGACGGCAAGCCGGCGATCCCGGCCACCGCCCACGTGCGCCTCGCCCACAAGAGCCACCTCGGCGGCATACGCATCCTGCGGCGCGGCTACAACTTCACCGACGGCTCCGACGGCGTAGGCCACCTGGACGCGGGCCTGTTCTTCCTCGCCTACATGCGCAACCCGGAGAAGCAGTTCGTGCCGATGCAGCGGGCCCTCGCCAAGGCGGACGGGCTGAACGAGTACATCGAGCACAACGGTTCAGCGGTCTTCGCCTGCCCGCCGGGCCTGAAGGACGGCGAGCACTGGGGCCAGGCCCTCTTCGCCTGAGCCCCGGTCGCGGCACGGCTACTGGCTGACGCGGACCGTGAGGCAGCCGGGCCGGACGGTGGCGCTGACCTCGGTCGCCTCGCCGATGACGTCGCCGTCGATCTGGACGGGGACGGGGCGGTCGGTGCGCACGCGGACCTCCCTGGACACCTTGTGGTCCAGCGTCGGGTGGCCCTTGCGCCGGCGCGTCGCGACCCGGGTGGCGACGGGCACCCAGCCCACGACGCCTCGGGGCGAGGCGATGACGGTGTCGAGCTGCCCGTCGTCGACCCGGGCGTTCGGCATGAGCACGAGGCCGCCGAGGAGGCGCCCGCAGTTGCCGATGACGACCATGCGCGCGCGGCGGCGGAACTCGAGCTCGTCGTCGACCTTGACCGAGATGCGGAACTCCGGCGAGACGAGGTGCTTGAGCCCGGAGACCATGTAGGCCGGCCAGCCGACCTTCGCCTTGAGGTTCTCGTTGGTGCCGGCCATGATCTGTGCGTCCATGCCGATGCCGCTCATGACGAGGAACTGGTGCGTGTGCGGCGCGCCGGACTCGTCGGGGGCCTCGTCCATGGGTGCCGCGCCGATGACGAGCTCGCCGACGTCGATGCGCCGGTTGCGCCCGGTCAGGGCGACGGTGACGGCCATCTCCAGCGCCACGGGGAGGTCGAGGTTGCGGGCCAGCAGGTTGCCGGTGCCGGCGGGCAGGATGCCGAGGGCCGTCTCGGTGCCGATGAGGGCGCTCGCGACGTTGCGGACGGTGCCGTCGCCGCCGAGGGTGCACACGAGGTCGACGCCGTCGCGGACCGCCTGGGCCGCCTGGCCGGTGCCGGGGTCCTCGACCGTCGTCTCGTAGAAGAGCGGCTCGCCCCAGCCGTTCGCGAGGCAGGCCGCGGTGATCCGCTGCTCGACCGCCACGAGGTCGGTGAACTTCGTCGGGTTGATGACGACGCCGGCTCGCTTGAGCGGCGCCGGGGGGTCGTCGCCGTCACGGAAGTGGTCGCGCGGCGGCCGGGGGCGGCGCCGCAGGGTCGCCGTCGCCTCGGGCGCCACCCGGGTGAGGACCACGCCTGCCACGACCAGCGCCAGCACGACGAGGCCGGCGATGATCCACGGCAGGTAGTCCTTGAGCACGAAGACATACGGTATCCCGAGCCTGAACGCCTCCCGAACGGCCGTCGTCGCGTCGGGTGGCCGCCCTAGGGTGAGCGCATGAGCGAGCCGATCACCGACCCGGGACCCTCCACGCCCGACGACGCGGACTGGACGTGGGTCCTCACCCGCCCGTGCCCCGACTGCGGCTTCGACGCCGCCGCCGTCGAGCCGGGCGACATCCCGGCCCTGATGCGCGAGGCCGCCCACCGGTATGCCGTCCGCCTCGGCCGTGACGACGTGCGCTCCCGCCCCGCCGACGGGGTGTGGTCACCGCTGGAGTACGCGTGCCACGTGCGCGACGTCTGCGACGTCATGACCGGCCGGCTCGAGCAGATCATCGCGGGTGGCGGCGAGCTCGTCACCTTCGCCGACTGGGACCAGGACGCGACCGCGGTGGAGCGGCAGTACTGGCGCACCGATCCCGAGGTCGTGGCGCGCGAGGTCGCCGATGCCTGCGAGAGGGCCGCGACGGCATACGGCCGCCCTTCGGGTACGCAGTGGGAGTGGCCGGCGCTGCGCAGCAACGGCTCCCGCTTCACGGCCCGCACGCTCGCGCTCTACTTCGTCCACGACGTCCGCCACCACCTCTGGGATGTGACCGCATGACCCTGCCCATCGACGTGCCGCTCCGGCTGCCCGAGGCGCGCACCCCCGACCCGCACGACGCACCGGCCATCCGATGGGGCATCCTCGCCCCCGGCGGCATCGCGCACGCCTTCGCCGACGCGGTCGCGGTCGGCACGGCGTCCTCGGTCGTCGCGGTCGGCTCCCGCAGCCTCGAGCGGGCCAAGGACTTCGCCGACGAGTTCGGCATCCCGCGGGCGCACGGCTCCTACGAGGACCTCGTCGCGGATCCCGAGGTCGACGCCGTCTACGTCGCCTCGCCGCACTCGGAGCACCGCGACCACGCGCTGCTGGCGATCGAGGCGGGCAAGCCGGTGCTCGTGGAGAAGGCGTTCACGCGCAGCGCGGCGCAGGCACGCGAGGTGCTCGCGGCCGCCGCCGAGCGGGGACTGCTCGTCGTCGAGGCGATGTGGAGCCGGTTCCTGCCGCACTACGACGTCGTGCGCCACGTCGTCGAGACCGGCCTCATCGGCGAGCTCGTGACGGTCTTCGCCGACCACGGGCAGCGCCTCTACCCCGACGGTCCGGCGCGCCTGTCCCAGCCCGAGCTCGCCGGTGGCGCGCTGCTCGACCTCGGCGTCTACCCGGTCTCGTTCGCCGACCTCGTGCTCGGCGCGCCGTCGTCGGTGTCGGCCCACGGCACCCTGACGCCGCTCGGGGTCGACGCGACCACGACGGTCACGGTCAGCGGTGACGGGGGAGCGCAGGGCCTGCTGTCGTGCACGATGGCCGGGGTCACCCCCTGCACCGCCGTGGTCGCCGGCACCGAGGCGCGGCTCGAACTCTCGGGCGCCTTCTACGGCGCCGGGTCGACGATCCGCCTGGTCGACCGGCACAACGAGACCATCGACGAACGGCCCGGCGGCCTGGGCGACGACGTGCGTGGGTTCTCCTACGAGGCAGCGGAGTTCGCCCGCTGCCTCGTCGCAGGCGAGACCGAGTCGCCGCTGATGCCGCACGCAACGACGCTGCGCGTCATGGAGACGATGGACGACGTACGCCGGCAGGTCGGGGTCATCTACCCCGGCGAGTGAGCGTGATGCCGGCGATGGCATCGACGGGGCCGGAACGGCCATCGGGCAATGAGGGAGGGGCGGCGTGATCGAGATCCTGAACGCCGACGAGCTGCGACGAGCCAGGGCGGCCGGAGGGCTCGTCGCCGAGATCCTGAGCACCCTGCGTGCGCGCTGCGCCGTGGGGACCAACCTGCTCGAGATCGACCGGTGGGCCAAGGACATGATCGTCGAGGCGGGCGCGCAGTCCTGCTACGTCGACTACGCGCCGTCCTTCGGGCGCGGGCCGTTCGGCCACTACATCTGCACGTCGGTCAACGACGCCGTGCTCCACGGGCTGCCCCACGACTACGCCCTCGCCGACGGCGACCTGGTCTCGCTCGACCTGGCGGTTTCGCTGGGCGGCATCGCGGCCGACTCGGCCCTCAGCTTCGTCGTCGGTGAATCGAGGCCGGCCGGGAGCGTGGCGCTCATCGAGACGACCGAGCGCGCCCTGGCGGCGGGGATCGCCGCGGCCGGCCCCGGTGGCCGACTCGGCGACATCTCGCACGCCATCGGCTCGGTGCTCTCGGGGGCGGGATACCCCGTCAACACCGAGTTCGGCGGCCACGGCATCGGCTCGACCATGCACCAGGAGCCGCACGTGCCCAACACCGGTCGGCCCGGCCGAGGCTACCGGCTGCGGCCGGGTCTGCTGCTGGCGCTGGAGCCGTGGGTGATGGCCGACACCGACGAGCTGGTCACGGCGGAGGACGGGTGGACGCTGCGCAGTGCCACCGGTTGCCGGACCGCCCACAGCGAGCACACGATCGCGATCACCGACGACGGTGCCGAGGTCCTCACGCTCGCTTCGCGGTAGAACCGAGCCGGAGCCGCGCTGGGACCGAGCCGGAGCCGCGCCGGTCTCCCGATGGTGCAACCCTGGGCGCCGGGCCGCCGTCATACTGCGGTCCTCACCCCTTCGAGACACAGAGGTCTGCGATGGTCACCGACGAGTTCGGCCCCTTCGACCAGGCGATGACAGGGCCGCCGACCATGTTCCTCGTCTTCTTCGGGGTCGTCGCGACGGTGGTCGTCGGCACGTTCGTGTTCACCGCGGTCAAGCTCTTCTCGCGGTGGCGGGCGGACCAGGCCGCACCGCTGCGCAGCATCGATGCGATGGTGGTCTCCCGCCGCACCGACGTGCGCCGCAGCACCCGGCCCATCGGTGGCCCCGTCGCCGGCCCTGCCGACGGAAGCGCCGGCGCACCGATGGCCGCAGCAACCGTGGCCACCAGCACGAGCACCTCGTACTTCGTGACGTTCGAGGAGCCGTCCGGCGAGCGGCGCGAGCTGCAGGTGCGGGGCCGCGACTACGGCCAGCTCACCGAGGGTGACCGCGGCCATCTCATCCACCAGGGATCGCGTTACAAGGGCTTCACCCGCCAGGGCACGGTGGACGGGATCCGTTGAGGCAGGTGGGCCGGTGAGCCCGAGGTCGGAGGCGTGATGGGCAGCACCGTCGGGCTCGTCGGGCTCATCGCGTACGTCGTGTTCCGGCTCATCTGGCTCCTGGGGGTCCTGCTCCTCGTCATGGGCTCAGGCGAGCTCTTCCTGCAGTGGCGTGCCAACGAGGCGGCGCCGGTGGTCCGCGTCGACGCGATGGTGGTCTCCAGCCGCAAGCGGGTGGCCCGGCGCCGACGAGCGGGCGTGGACCCGTCGACGTACATGGTCACGTTCGAGGAGCCGTCGGGCGAGCGTCTCGAGCTGCAGATCCGGGGGCAGTACATGGCCGACCTCACCGAAGGCGTCCAGGGACTCCTGACCTACCAGGGCACGCGCTTCCTGGGTTTCGTCCGCCACGACACGGTCGACCGCCAGGGCTGAGCGGACGGTGCCACGCGGCATACGTCCTCGGCGCGGGTCAGGCCCCCATGACGTTGGGGTCGCGCCAGCGGCGCTCGAACGGCAGGCGCCACGTGTAGGGCGCCACGAGCTGGTGGATCTGGTTGGGGCCCCACGTTCCCGGCTCGTAGGGGCGGACCGGGGGCGGGTTGTCGAGCAGCGGCTGGCTGATCTCCCAGAGGCGCTCGATGCCCTCGGCGGAGGTGAAGAGGGTGCGGTCGCCGCGGGCGGCGTCGTAGACGAGCCGCTCGTACGCCTCGAGGACGGCGCCGGCCCAGTGGGTCTCCTGCATCGAGAACTGCATCGAGAGCTTGTCGAGCCTCATGCCCGGTCCCGGCCGCTTGCCGTAGAACGACAGGGACATCCGCGCCTTGTCGGCGAGGTCGAAGGTCAGGTGGTCGGGGCCGTTGTCACCGACACCCGAGGCGGCCGGGAACATCGAGCGCGGCGGCTCCTTGAAGGCGATCGAGATGATCCGCGCGCCCTCGGCCAGGCGCTTGCCGGTGCGCAGGTAGAACGGCACGCCCGCCCAGCGCCAGTTGTCGACGAAGCACTTGAGCGCCACGAACGTCTCGGTCTGGCTCTCCGGATCCACTCCCGGCTCGTCTCGGTAGCCGACGTACTGGCCGCGGACGACGTCGTGCGGCTCGATCGTCGCCATCGAGCGGAAGACTTTGTTCTTCTCCTCGCTGATCGCAGCCGGCTCCAGCGCCGTCGGCGGCTCCATCGCGGTGAAGGCCAGCACCTGGAAGAGGTGCGTCACCACCATGTCGCGGTAGGCGCCGGTGCCCTCGTAGAAGTCGGCGCGCTGGGAGAGGCCGAGCGTCTCGGGCACGTCGATCTGGATGTGGTCGATGTGGTTGCGGTGCCAGATCGGCTCGAAGAGGCCGTTGGCGAAGCGGAAGGCGAGGATGTTCTGCGCCGGCTCCTTGCCGAGGAAGTGGTCGATGCGGAAGATCTGCTCCTCCGAGAAGACCTGGTGCAGCTCGGCGTTGAGCGCGCGGGCGCTCTCGAGGTCGGTGCCGAAGGGCTTCTCCATGATGATGCGGCTGCGCTCGACCAGCCCCGCCTCGGCCAGCTCGTGCACGACCGTCAGCGCTGCCTTCGGTGGCACTGAGAGGTAGTGGAGGCGCCGCGAGTCGTCGCCGAGGATCGCCTCCGACTCGTCGACGGCCGCCCGGATCCCTTGCGGTCCAGCGCTTCCCGGCACCCAGTGGATGCGGTCGGCGAACTCCTTGAGGTCGTCGTCGCTGACGTCGTGGCTGCTGTGCTCGCGCACCGACGCGAAGACGACGTCGAGGAACTCGTCGCGGCTCAGCTCGTCGAGCGAGGTCGCGACGACGCGCAGCCCGGCGAGCAGCTTCGACTCGTGCAGGTGGAGCATGCCGGGGAGCAGCTTGCGACGCGCGAGGTCACCGGTGGCGCCGAAGAGGACGACCGTCGTGGCAGGCATGCGACCAGCGTGCCGCAGATCGCCGGCCTGCGGGGGCTCTGGGCTCGGCCGAACCCCTGACCGCGACGGCATCCCGGTCCTATGCTCGGAGCATGCTCATTCTCGGCATGATCCTGTTCGGGATGCTCGTCGGGGCCGCCGCCCAGCTCATCCTGGGCCGCAAGGGCAAGGGCATCGACTGGACGATGGCGTTCGTCGCAGGGCTCGTCGGCTCGTTCGTCGGTGGGCTCATCGCGAGCCTCCTCTCGGGCGACGGCCTCCAGCTGCGCCCCAGCGGCATCCTCGGCTCGATCGTGGGTGCCGTCCTCGTCACCGCGGGCTGGCGCTGGTTCCGGACCCGCAGCGTGGCCCGCTGACGGCGTCCGGTGGCTCCCATCACCGCTGCCGACGCCAGCGGATGGCGGAGGACGCCGTTGCGCCTCTGCGTCAGGCGCGGGTGGTGACGTCGGCCCGGATCGTCTCCAAGGCCTTGCTGAGCGGCTCGGCGTTCACGGCGAGGTTGTAGGGCAGGCAGATGCCCTCGCTCCCGATGATCCCCGGGGCGTAGAGGCGCGAACGTCGGCCCCCGGCGCTCCGGCGCTGCGCGACCCACGCGTCGACGGTCGACTCGTCGACGAGGATCGTCGCCACGAGGTGGCTCTTGTCCAGGCGGTTGCCCTGCAGGCTGGTGCCGAAGCCCGAGATGACCGACCACGGGACGCACTTGCCCTGGACGTGCACGCCCTCGGCGTCGGCGACCACGGGCGGTCCGGACGGTCGGGCCTGCCCGATGCCCAGACCGAGGATGAAGAGGCCGACGAGGGCGAAGACGGAGCCCATGACGGCGTCACCGCCCTCCACCGTGCCGGTGCCGGGCGAGACGACTCCGAGGACCATGCCGATGAGTGCGAGGCCCGCCGCCAGCAGCCCCACTCCCAGCACGAGGTACACCCCCACCATCGACCGGCTGAACCGGACCTCCACCCTGCCGTCGCGACGGAACGTGTCGACGACGCGACGGACCTGTGCTCCCCTGTGTGCAGTCACGGGTCCGAGTGTGCCGTAGGCGTGTCGGGCGCTTCAGAGCGCCTCGACCCGCACGTGCCCGCGGCGCACGACCCACCGGTGGGTGAGCCGTATGCCGTCCAGCAGGCTCTCGTCGTGGCTGACCACGAGCACCGTCCCCCCGAAGGCCGCCACGGCGGCCTCGAGCTGCTCGATCGCGTCGACGTCGAGGTGGTTGGTCGGCTCGTCGAGTACGAGGACGTTGACCTCGCGTCCCTGGAACAGGGCCATGAGGGCACGGGTCCGCTCGCCCATCGACAGGCTCCGCGCCGGACGTGACACGTGCTCCGAGCCGAGCCCGAACTTGGCCAGCAGCGTGCGCACGTCGGCGACCGGCCACTCGCGACCCGTCCTCGGGTCGGTGCCGAGCTCACGGCGTACGACCTCGAGGACTGGCGCGTCGTCGTCGAGCAGGTGCCGGCGCTGGTCGAGCACGCCGACCGCGACCCGGGTGCCGAGGGCCTGCCGGCCGGAGGCGAGCGGCAGGTCGCCGAGCAGCGCCCCGAGCAGGGTGGTCTTGCCCGAGCCGTTGTCGCCGACGAGCGCGATGCGGTCACCGCGCCCCACGACGAGGCTGACCGGGCCGAGCCGGAAGCCGTGGCGCTCCACGACCGCCTCCGAGAGGGTCGCCACGACGTCGGCCGACGGCCGCCCCTCGGTGATGGCGTAGCGCAGCTGCCACTCCTTGCGCGGCTGCTCGACGGTCGCCAGGCGGTCGGCGGCCCGCTCGAGCCTGGCCCCCTTGGCGGCCTGGCGGTCGGCGCGGGCCCTGTGCTTCTCGCGGATGTGCTTGTCCGGCTCACCGCCCAGGGCGACGTTGCGCCGCCCCTTCTCGGCCCAGCCCTGGCGCTGCCGGGACTGGGCGAGCAGCGAGTCGCGCTCGGCGGCATACCCCTCGTACGCCTGCCACGCGTGCGCCCGCGCCAGCTCGCGCTGGGCGACGTAGTCGCTCCAGCCGCCGGTGTAGTGGCCGATACGCTGCTGCTTGACGTCGAGCTCGACGACGCTCGTGGTCACCGCGTCGAGGAACGTCCGGTCGTGGCTCGCGATGAGGACGGGCCCCTCGTGCCCGCGCACGAACTCGGCCATGAGGGCGAGCCCGCGCGCGTCCAGGTTGTTCGTCGGCTCGTCGAGCAGGAGCACGTCGTACTGGCTGAGCAGCACCGCGACGAGGCAGGCGCGGGCGGCCTGGCCACCGGACAGCGTCCCGAGCGGCCGGTCGGGTGCCACGTCGAGGCCCACCCGGGCGGCGACCTCGGGGAGCCGCTCGTCGAGGTCGGCAGCCCCCAGGGCCAGCCAGCGCTCGAGCGCCACGGCGTAGCGGTCCTCGCTGCCGTCGGCTCCCTCTGCGAGCGCCGCGGACGCCGCCTCGAGCTCCGCGTCGGCAGCCGTGACACCCGTGCGCCGACGCGCGTACGCGACGAGCGTCTCGTCCGCGTCGGGCACAACCTGCGGCAGCCAGCCGATGGTCGCGTCGCGCGGGGCGAGCCGCATCGAGCCGGCCTCCACGGGGAGCTCGCCGACGATGGTGCGCATCAGCGTCGACTTGCCCGAGCCGTTGGGGCCCACGACGGCCGTCACGTCGCCGTCGGCGAGCGTGAGGTCGAGGCCGGAGAAGAGGGTGCGCGCGCCGAAGGCGACGTCGAGCCCGGTGATGGTCAGTGTGGAAGACATGAGAGGTCCTGGATGGTCGGCAGGGCCCCGGCGGTGACGTCGGACGCTCAGCGGCGTGTCGTCGACGGGTCAGCGCGCGGGCTGGCTCGGAGCATCAGGAGATCCACACGGGAGAGAGGTTAGGGGCGGGCGCGCCTGCCGTCCACCCCTTTTCCGTGCGCACCCGTGCGCGCGAAGTGCGCCCTGGCGCGGTTCGGGGTCGGGTTCCGGCGCGGTTCGGGGCGGGAAGTGCGCCATGGCGCCGTTGGGGTCGGGCTCAGGTGAGGCCGGCGTCGTGGACGACGATGGCGATCTGCACCCGGTTGTCGGCGCCGAGCTTGTCGAGCACGCGCGAGACGTGTGCCTTCACGGTCGGGACCGACAGGTGGAGCTCGCGCGAGATGTCGGCGTTGGACAGCCCGCGGCCGATGGCGTGCGCGACCTCGCGCTCGCGGTCGGTCAGGGTGGCGAGGCGGGTCTCCGCCTCGGACCGGCGGCGGTGTCCCTCCACGTCGGCGCCTCCGCCGGTGGCGACGTGGGTGATGAGGGCCGCGGTGACGCTGGGGGAGAGGATCGGCTCACCGGCGGCGACGAGACGCACCGCCTCGACGAGCCTTCGGGGCTCGGTGTCCTTGAGCAGGAAGCCGTGCGCGCCGGCCCGCAGCGCCTGCACGACCATGTCGTCGGCGTCGAAGGTCGTCAGGACGATGACCTTGAGGTCGTCACCGCGAGCGTCGCGGACGGCCCGGGCCTCTTCGGCCAGAAGGGATCTCGTCGTCTCGAGGCCGTCGCGACGCGGCATCCGGATGTCCATGAGCACGACGTCGGGACGGTGCTCATGGACCACGCGCTCGGCCTCGAGCCCGTCACCGGCCTCGGCCACGACCTCTAGGTCGGTCGCACCCCCGAGGATCATCCTCAGGCCCGCACGGACCAGCGCGTCGTCGTCGACGATCGCCACACGCGTACACCGCTGCTCCCCGCTCATCGCGACCACGGTAGCCGAGCGGTGAGGACGAAGTCGCCGGCCCGGTCGGGGCCGTAGGTCAGCTCGCCACCGGCGAGGACGGCCCGCTCGGTGAGCCCGAGCAGTCCCAGCCCTGACCCGACCGTGACGTCGGGGCGTATGCCGTCCGCTGCGTCGGTGCGCGCGCGGGGGACGCTGTTGCGCACCGTGATCCGGACCGTCTCGTCGTCGAGGCCAGCGTCGGCGGACGTCGCCACGCTGACGCGGACGGATGCCCCGGGGGCGTGCTTGCGGGCGTTGGTCAGGCCCTCCTGGACGATGCGGTAGGCGCTGCGCGACACCTGCTCGGGCACGGCCTCGAGGGTGCCGGAGCGGTCGAGCGAGACCGTCGTGCCTCCGGACCGGGCCTCGTCCGCGAGGGTGTCGAGGTCGTCCAACGTCGGTTGCGGTGGCTCGGGCGAGCCGTCCGCCGGCGCGTCGACGCCGGGCACGTCGCGGAGCACCCCGAGCACGGTGCGCAGCTCGGTCAGGGCTTGGTTGGCGCTCTCGCGGATGACCTCGGCCGTCTCCGAGACCTGCTCGGGTGTGAGGTCGGTGCGGTAGGCGAGGGCGCCGGAGTGCATGGCCACCAAGGAGATCCGGTGCGCCAGGACGTCGTGCATCTCGCGCGCGATGCGGGCCCGCTCGGCCACCTTGGCCTGGACGACGCGCATCGCCTGCTCGCGCTCTGCCGTGAGCGCCCGCTCGTGCAGCGAGGCGACGAAGGCGCGGCGCTCGCCGATGGCCCAGCCGATGGCGACGCTCACGGCATAGCTGAGCAGGCCGATGATGACGTTGGGCAGCGTGATCGCCTGGTCCTCGGTGGGATAGACGAACGCGTGTCCCCAGCCGGCGAGCATCCAGGGCACGGCGACGACGGCGATCTCGCGCCAGCGGCGCCGCGTCGACAAGGAGACGAGAGCGAGCACCGACGGGCCGACGGCGACCGAGGACAGGCCCGAGAGCAGCGCCGTGGCCAGGGCCACGGCGAGCGGCCGGCGGCGCCGCCACAGCAGCAGCACGGCCGAGCCGAGCCCGATCGCGAGGTCGACGAGAAGCCAGCCCCTGCCGAAGGTCGGGTCGAGGTGCCGCTGGTCGAGCTGCGCCTGCACCGAGCCCCAGATCGCGAGCCCGAAGAGGAAGGACAGCCCGAGCCGCCAGCTCTCGCCCCACACGTGCCCGCGTCGGGTGCGGGCGATCCGGGGCAGCGGCACCCCGCCAGCCTAGGCGCGGACCGGGCGGGACGGCATACGACCAAGGTCTGCTCTCGCACCCGACCACAGTGGCCACCCCGAGCAGGGACCCTGACCCGGGTCAGGGTCGGACACGACCTTGGTAGGGGTCGGAATCAGGCTTGTGACGGATGTGCGACCCCACCCGGCTTCGGGAGGGTGGAGCCCATGATCACAGTGGAACGACTCACCAAGCGCTACGGCCCGTTCACGGCCGTCGACGACGTCTCCTTCGACGTCAAGCCGGGCCTCGTCACCGGCTTCCTCGGGCCGAACGGGGCCGGCAAGACGACCGCGATGCGCGTCATGGCCGGCCTCACCCCTGCCACGTCGGGGCGGGCCACGGTGCTGGGCAAGCCGTATGCCGCCCTGCCGAACCCGGGCCGCCATGTCGGCCTGCTGCTCGACGCCTCCGCCCAGCACGCCGGCCGCACCGGCCGCGAGGTGCTGACGCTCGGCGCCATCCTCATGGGCGTCGGCAGGCACCGCGTCGACGAGATGGTCGAGCTCGTCGGCCTGACGGAGAAGGAGGCGAACCGGCGGGTGCGCAACTACTCCCTCGGCATGCGCCAGCGCCTGGGCATCGCCCACGCCCTGCTCGGCGACCCCGAGGTGCTCATCCTCGACGAGCCGGCCAACGGCCTCGACCCGGCCGGCATCCGCTGGATGCGCGACCTGCTCCGCGGCTACGCCAACGAGGGCGGCACGGTGCTGCTCAGCTCGCACCTGCTCAACGAGATCGAGCGCGTCGCCGACGAGATCATCGTCATCGGCCACGGCAAGATCGTCGCCCACGGCACCAAGGACGAGCTGCTCGCCGGCGCCGGCACGTTCACCCGCTCCACCGACGACGACGCTCTCATGGCGGCCCTCGCCGAGCAGTCGATCGTCGCCCAGCGCACGCCCACCGGCGGCCTGCAGGTCGAGGCCGAGCCGATCGCCGTCGGCCGCGTCGCCGTCGCCCACCAGATCGTCCTGACCGAGCTGCGCGGCGCCGACAGCCGGGGTCTCGAGGAGATGTTCCTCGACCTCACGGCCGACGCCGCCCGAGAGGAGGTGGCGGCATGACCGCCACGACCACGACCCAGGTGCCCAGCGGGGCGCCCGTCTCCAAGAACGCCGAGTCGGCCCTGCCGACCCATGCCAAGGTCCCGAGCCGCATCGACGGCCCGCGCCCCACCACCGGCGTGCCCTTCGGCCGCCTCGTCCACGTCGAGCTGCGCAAGATGCTCGACACCCGGGCCGGGCGCTGGCTGCTCATCGGCATCGGCGCGATCATCGCGATCGCCCTGACGATCATGTTCTTCACCGAGGGCGGCCAGCACGCGTTCGGGGAGTACCTCCAGGCCACGACGATGCCGATGGCGCTCATCCTCCCCGTCGTCGGCATCCTCGCCGTCACGTCGGAGTGGAGCCAGCGCACCGGCCTCGTCACCTTCGGCCTCGAGCCGCGCCGCATCCGCATCGCCTGGGCCAAGCTGCTGTCGGCGCTCGTCGTCGGCGTCTGCGCCTTCGCGCTGGCGCTCGTGCTCGCGGCGCTGGCCCACCAGGCCGCGATCACCTTCCGCGGCATCGACGGCAACTGGTCGACGGACGCGCTCGTGCTCCTGGGCGCCGGTGGCTACGTGCTGCTCGGCATCGCCCAAGGTGTCGGCTTCGGCATGCTCTTCAAGAACACGCCGGCCGCCGTCGTCGTCTTCTTCGTCCTGCCGACCGCGTGGTCGATCCTCGGCTCGCTGGTGGCGTGGCTGCGCGACGCCGCCACGTGGCTCGACATGAACCAGACGATGAACCCGCTCTTCCAGGGGTCGCTGACCGGAGCGCAGTGGGCGCACCTCGCCACCTCGGTCGCTGTGTGGGTCGTCGCACCGCTCGCGGTCGGCATCTGGCGCCTCACCCGCGCCGAGGTGAAGTAGCACCTCCCCACGAACGAGGGGTATGCCGTGTGCCCGACGGGGGCACACGGCATACCTCTTCGTGTGGTGGGGCGAGAAGCCTTGTCAGCTCGCGGCGTTGGTGTCCGACTCGACGAGGGGCTCCTGCACGACCTTGGCGTCGTCGGCGTCCCCGCCGGGGTTCTCGCCGCCGAGCCCGGCGCGGACGAGCTCCTCGATCTGCTTGCCCGTCTCGGCGTCGACCTGCTTCCAGTAGTCGAAGGCGCGCTCGAGCACCGGCGACTTCACGCCGCCGAGCAGGTGCCCGGCAACAGTCTCGGTGAAGGCCTCGCGCTGCGCGTCGTCCCAGACCTCGCGGACGAGCCGCCCGGCCTGGCCGAAGTCGTCGTCGTCCTCGCGCAGCGTGTAGGCCTGGCGCACCATGGCGCCGTCGGTCTCCCAGCCCTCCTCGACCTCACCGACGTTGTCGGCGTAGCCGCGGCCCTCGCTGTTCGGGGCGTAGACCGGGGCGTCGCCGCGGTGGTCGTAGGCCATCGGCCCGTCCTGCGTGTACGTGTTGAGGCCCTCGACGCGGGGACGGTTGACGGGCAGTTGCAGGTAGTTCGGGCCGATCCGGTAGCGGTGCGTGTCGCTGTAGGCGAAGACCCGCCCGAGCAGCATCTTGTCCGGCGAGAAGCCGATGCCCGGGACGATCGCGGACGGCTCGAAGGCAGCCTGCTCGATCTGGGCGAAGAAGTTGTCGGGGTTGCGGTTGAGGGTCATCGTGCCGACCGTGATGAGCGGGTAGTCGCTGTGCGGCCACACCTTCGTCAGGTCGAACGGGTTGAGGTGGTAGGTCTTGGCGTCCTCGTAGGGCATCGCCTGGATCGACAGCGTCCAGCTCGGGTAGTTGCCCGCCTCGATGGCCTCGTAGAGGTCGCGGCGGTGGTGGTCGGCGTCCTGGCCGGCGATGCGCTCGGCCTCGGCGCCGGTCAGGCCCTCGACGCCCTGGTTGCTGTGGAAGTGGTACTTCACCCAGTGCTTCTCGCCGGCCTCGTTGATCCACAGGTAGGTGTGGCTGCCGTAGCCGTTCATGTGCCGGAACGTCCTGGGGATGCCGCGGTCGCCCATGAGGTAGGTGACCTGGTGGGCCGACTCGGGGTTGAGGCTCCAGAAGTCCCACTGCATGTGGTTGTCGCGCAGGCCCGAGCCGCCGCGGCGCTTCTGGCTGCGGATGAAGTGCGGGAACTTCATCGTGTCGCGGATGAAGAAGACCGGGGTGTTGTTGCCGACGAGGTCGTAGTTGCCCTCGGTCGTGTAGAACTTCAGCGCGAAGCCGCGGGGGTCGCGCCACGTGTCCGGGCTGCCCTGCTCGCCGGCCACCGTCGAGAAGCGCGCGAGCATCTCGGTCGTGACGCCCTTCTGGAAGAGCGCTGCCTTGGTGTACGCCGACACGTCCTCGGTCGTCTCGAAGACCCCGAACGCGCCCGAGCCCTTGGCGTGCACGTTGCGCTCCGGGATGCGCTCGCGGTTGAAGTGCGCCATCTGGTTGGTGAAGTGGTGGTCGTGCAGCAGGATCGGCCCGTCCGGGCCCACCGTCAGCGAGTTGCGGTCGCTCGGTGCCGGCGCACCCGTCTCGGTGTGGGAGCCCAGCTCCGCCTCCCTGCTCGGTGCGGTCTCGATCGACTCGCGTGGCTGCGTGCTCTCGCTCATGTGTGCCCCTTCGACGTGTGTGGAAGGGCCATACCCGGTCGGGGGTCGGGGAACCTAGAGTCGAAGGCATGTGGTGGCGACGGCTCGGGCGCGTCGTCGGCCTGCCCTCGGTGGTCCTGGCCGCGCTCCTGGCCGCGTCCGGGTGCACCGGTGGTGCCCCGCCGGTGGCGCCGACCGGCGTCGTGACGGCCGTCCGCGTCGGGACGCCCGAGGTGTCGTTCACGCCTGTCGACCCTCAGCCGGCGCCGCCGCTGAGCCTTCCGCCGCGCTTCGCCGGCGAGGTGGCCCGGGTCGAGGTGAGCAGGCACGGTGCGACCAAGGCATTCCGCATCGTGCCGGGGGAGCCGTTGGTGTCCGAGCGCACCTACACGGTCGAGGCGGCCTGCACGGCGGGCACGCCCTCGACGGGGACGAGCTATGCCGTCTACGACGCGGCCCCGGGCGTCTACGGCCATGGCGACCCGATCTACTCCCGCCCGTTCCCGTGCGACGGCCACGTGCAGCGCACGATGCACCTCGGGCTTCCTCCCGGACCGGTGCAGGTCGACGTCCGCGACCTTCCCCCGGATGCGGTGGCCGCCTACGCGGTGATCCACCCCGAATAGTCGAGTGAGCGCCCCGCCCCGGTCGAGTGTGGTCGCGCGCTCGCTCGAGGTGGGTGGTCGCGATCTCGGTCGTGGGCGCCGTGCGGGCGCCGTTAGGCTGGCCCGCGTGATCGACATCAAGCTCGTGCGCGACGAACCCGATCGGGTCCGCGCCTCGCAACAGGCCCGTGGAGAGGACCCGGGGATCGTGGACGCGATCCTCGCCGCCGACGAGCGCCGTCGGTCGTCCCTGGGCGAGTTCGAGTCGCTGCGCGCCGAGCAGAAGACGGTCAGCAAGTCGGTCGGTGCCGCGATGGGCGCCTTCCAGAAGGCGAAGAAGGCCGGCGCTGCCGACGCCGACCACCTCGAGAAGGTGGCGCACGAGGCGCGCACCCACGCGGCGCGGCTCAGCGAGCAGGTCAAGGCCCTCGAGGCGGCGGCCGACGAGGCCGGTGCCGAGCTCGAGGCCCTGCTGCGCAAGGTCGGCAACGTCATCATCGACGGCGTCCCCGTGGGTGGTGAGGACGACTACGTCGTGCTCGAGACCGTCGGCACGCCAAGGGACTTCGCGGCCGAGGGTTTCGAGCCGCTTGACCACCTGGCCCTCGGCGAGAAGCTGGGTGCCATCGACATGGAGCGCGGCGCGAAGGTCGGCGGGGCGCGCTTCTACTACCTCACCGGGGTGGGGGCCCTGCTCGAGCTGGCCCTGCTCAACATGGCGATCGCCCAGGCGACCGCGGCCGGCTTCACCCCGATGATCACCCCGACGCTCGCGCGGCCCGAGATCATGGTCGGCGCGGGCTTCATGGACGCGCACGCCGAGGAGGTCTACCGCCTCGAGGCCGACGACCTCTACCTGACCGGCACCTCGGAGGTGGCGCTCGCCGGCTACCACTCGGACGAGATCATCGACCTGAGCGACGGCCCGAAGCGGTATGCCGGGTGGTCGGCCTGCTACCGCCGCGAGGCCGGGTCGCACGGCAAGGACACCCGCGGCATCATCCGGGTGCACCAGTTCCACAAGGTCGAGATGTTCAGCTACTGCCGTCCCGAGGATGCGGAGGACGAGCACCAGCGCCTGCTCGGGTGGGAGCGCGAGATGCTCGCCAAGATCGACGTGCCCTACCGCATCATCGACACGGCCGCCGGTGACCTCGGTGGCCCCGCCGCGCGCAAGTTCGACTGCGAGGCGTGGGTGCCGACCCAGGGCAAGTACCGCGAGCTGACCTCGACGTCGAACTGCACGACGTTCCAGGCCCGGCGACTGAACACCCGTGAGCGCGACCCGAACGGCTCGGGCACCCGTGCCGTCGCGACGCTCAACGGCACGCTCGGTACCACCCGCTGGCTGGTCGCGATCCTCGAGAACCACCAGCAGCCCGACGGCTCGGTGCGGGTCCCGGAGGCGCTGCGCCCCTTCCTCGGCCTGGACGTGCTGAAGCCCATCGCCTGAACGTCGACTGCCTGCACGCTCCTTCGGGTTCGGGCGACCGATCTCGTCTAGGCTCGTGCGCGACAAAGGGGTTCGCTGCCGCTGCAGGCGTTGGGCGTCGCGGCGGCGACGGCTCCCGGCATCGAGGGGCGCCGGCGCGCCCGAGGAGGCGCAGTCGCAGTGAGCCCCAGGAGCCCGCACCCCGGCAACCCCGATGTCGTCCCGCCCCTGGACGAGCGCGTGGCAGGGGCACCGGTCTCGTGGGGCGTCTGCGAGGTCCCGGGCTGGGGTTGGCAGTACGACGCGCCCACGGTGCTGGCCGAGATGGCCGAGTCCGGCCTGGTGGCAACGGAGTTCGGCCCGGACGGCTTCCTGCCGGAGGACCCGCGGGAGAGGGCGGAGACGCTGCGGGCGCACGACCTGCAGGCGGTCGGCCAGTTCGTGCCCGTGGTCCTGCACGACGCCGACCACGACCCGGTGCCCGAGGTCGAGCGCGCGCTCGAGGGCCTCGTGGCGGCAGACGCCTCGACCGTGGTCCTCGCGGCCGCCACCGGGGCGGAGGGCTACGACAGCCGACCGGAGCTCGACGACGCCGCGTGGGGCACGCTGCTCGCCAACCTCGACCGCGTCGCCGAGGCGGTCCGGGCCCGCGGGCTCACGCCGACGCTGCACCCGCACGTCGGCACGATGGTCGAGAGCGCAGCGGATGTCGAGCGGGTCCTCCACGGGTCGTCGATCGGCCTCTGCCTCGACACCGGCCACCTGCTCATCGGCGGGGCCGACCCGGTGGCGCTCGCCCGCGAGCACCCGCAGCGCATCGCCCACGTCCACCTCAAGGACGTCCGGCTCGAGCAGGCCCGCCGCGTGCAGTCCGGGGAGGTCACCTACACCGAGGCGGTCAAGGCGGGGATGTACGTGCCCCTCGGACGCGGCGACGTCGACGTTCGGGCCATCGTCAACGCCCTCGAGGACGCCGGGTATGCCGGGTGGTACGTCCTCGAGCAGGACACCGTCCTCGAGGGGCCGCCGGAGGGTGAGGGCCCCAAGGGTGAGGTGATGGAGAGCCTGAACCACCTGCTGGGCATCGAGGCGCAACGGTCCGGGGTGGGTATCTAGCCACGGCCGCGGGACGGGCGACGCGGCATACGACCTCTGAGGTGCCGCAGGACGGGACGAGCCGGCCAGCTCCCGTGGGGGTGCTGGCCGGCTCGGCTGCCGGCGGGGCTCTTCGCCCTGTCGTCGGGTGGGGTCAGTCGGCGACCTGGAGGGCCTTGACCTCGTCGCGCGCCGCCACGACCGCTGCGTGCTGGCGGGACACGACCTGGCGGAAGCCGTCGCTGAGGTCCATCTCGAGGGCCTTCTCGTACTCGGACACCGCGTGGTCCTCGCCGGTGACGGCCGCACCGAGGACGCTGCCTGCGTCGTCACCGGTCAGGGCGTCCTTGAGCGCGATCCAGCCGCGGTGGACGGCCGCAGTGGCCGAGCCGCTCTTGTCGACGTCGTCGCCGTACTCGTGGCCCATCTCGACGATCTCGCGGCGGAAGCCGGCACGCTGCTCCGACAGGCGCTGCATGGTGGCGGCCCACTCGGCACGGTCGCTGTCGCGCAGCTTCTCCGCGGACGAGGCGTACCCGCGCTCGCCGTCCTTCAGCGTCTCCACGAGCTCCTTGGCTGCCTTTGCGTCGTCAGACATGTGCGCTCCTTCGATCGGGGTTCGGTCTCCCGACACCTACCCAGCAGAGCGCGTCGCGCAAACCCGACGGAGCGCCGGCCGGCCGGGTCGAGGGCCTCGATCGGGGCACCACGGTGGTCGGCGTGGCGGGCTCGCCTGGTGAGCCCGGAGCAGCCTCGCGGGGCCGTTTTGGCGGTTCGCCGGAAGCCCTGTAATGTTCTCTTCGTCAGCCCGACAGGGAGCAACGGACGCCACCGCGATCGACATGATCGAGAGCGAAGTTGGCCGGTCCCGCGGGTGGGCAGTCACCTCGGTCATGACGTCCCATGAGGACGGCGTGTGAGCCCTGACCGTCAGACAAGATGTCCTCGACTTGGTCGAAGACATCGGGCCCTACTAGGCTGGATGAGCCCCGGAGGCCGGTTCCTTGAGCTGGTCGATGGTGTGTGTCCGATGCTTGAGAACTCAACAGCGTGTCAAAAATCGATGCCAATTACCTCGTCCCGGGGCTGGTGTGGTCTCACTGTTCGGTGGGTCTTTGCTGGTCTTGGACGAATTATCCTTTGGTTG
>NZ_BAAAPU010000004.1:215756-218995 GCF_039531305.1 Terrabacter lapilli | reverse complement strand
CTGAACGCCGCCACAGCGCCCTGCGAGGTCACCCACCCGTCAGCCGACTGCAACCAACCTGATGGCTGGGTACAACTAGAGCGAGACGTCGTCGAGCGCGGCGACGATCTCCGTCGGCAGCGTCAGCTCGAGGCTGGCGAGGGCCGAACGCAGCTGGGCCGACGTGCGCGCGCCGACGATGGGCGCCGCGACGCCAGGGCGGTCGCGCACCCAGGCGAGGGCCACCTCGGCAGGCTTGGCGCCCAGCCCCCTGGCCGCCATCGCCACGGCGTCGGAGACCCGCCTCGCCGGCTCGTCGAGGAAGCGCTCGGCGAAGCCCGGGAAGTCGTTGGACGCCGCACGCGACCCCGACGGTATGCCGTTGCGGTACTTCCCGGTGAGCACGCCGCGTCCCAGCGGTGACCAGGGAAGTAGGCCGAAGCCGAGCGCCGACGCGGCGGGGGCGACCTCGTGCTCGGGCGTGCGGCAGACGAGGGAGTACTCGACCTCGTTGGCCACCAATGGAACTCGCGCTGACTCCAGGAGGCTGAAGGCGCGCGCGGACTGCCACCCCGAGTAGTTGGACACGCCGACGTAGCGCGCGCGTCCCGATGTCGCCGCCCACTCCAGCGCCGACAGGGTCTCGGACAGTGGCACCTCGTCGGACCACGTGTGCACGAGCCAGAGGTCGACGTGGTCGGTGCCGAGGCGGCGCAGCGACGTCTCCAGCTGCCCCATGAGCCCGCGGCGCGACACGTCCACCCGGCGCTGCCCGCCGGCTCGCGAGATGCCCGCCTTGGTGCACACGACGACGTCGTCTCGGTCGATGCTGCTGCCGAGCAGGCCGCCGAGGATCGTCTCGGCGTCGCCGCCGCCGTAGCCGTATGCCGTGTCGACCAGGTTGCCGCCCGCGTCGACGAACGCGCGGAGGTGGTCACCGGCCTCGTGGCGGTCGACGGCGTTCCCCCAGAGCATGGTCCCGAGGGCCAGAGGGGTGACCGTGAGACCGGACGAACCGAGACGCCTGCGCATGGCAGGAACGGTAGTGGGCCATCCCACGCCCGCGGCGGGCGGCACGTCGGTCGGCGCGCCGATAGCCTGCGCTGCATGAGGATCGGCGTGAATCTCGGCTACTGGGGACGCGGCACCAGCGGACCCGACCAGGTCGCGGTGGCCCGGGCGGCGGACCGCCTGGGCTATGACAGCGTGTGGGTCGCGGAGGCCTACGGCTCCGACAGCCCGTCGATGCTCGCCTGGATCGGCGCGCTGACCGAGCACGTCGGGCTCGGCAGCGCGGTGATGCAGATCCCGGGGCGCACCCCGGCGATGACCGCGATGACGGCCGCGACGATCGACACGATGTCGGGCGGACGCTTCCGGCTGGGGCTCGGGGTCTCGGGCCCGCAGGTGAGCGAGGGGTGGCACGGCGTGCCGTTCCGCCACCCGCTCGGCCGGACGCGCGACTACGTCGAGATCGTGCGCGCAGCGCTGCGCCGCGACACGGTGACGCATGCCGGCCCGCACTACCCGCTGCCGCTGCCCGGTGGACAGGGCAAGGCCCTCAAGCTCTCGGCCCGACCCGTCCGAGCCGACCTGCCCGTCTACCTCGCGGCGGTCGGACCCAAGAACCTCGAGCTGACCGGCGAGATCGCCGACGGCTGGCTCGCCATCTTCTTCAGCCCCGAGCACGCCGGCGACCTGCTGGCCACCCTCGAGAAGGGGCGCCGCGCGGGCGGCCGCGGCCCCGCCGACGCGCCGATGGAAGGCTTCGACGTCGTGGCCGCCACGCCGGTGGTCCTCGTCGACGACGTGGAGGCAGCCGCCGACCACGTGCGCGACTACTGCGCCCTGTACATCGGCGGCATGGGCTCGCGCGAGCAGAACTTCTACAACCAGCTGGCCTGCCGGATGGGTTTCGAGGAGGACGCGGCCCGGATCCAGGACCTCTACCTCGCCGGACGGCACCGCGAGGCGGCCGCGGCCGTGCCGCTCGAGTTCATCGACGAGACGGCGCTGCTCGGCTCACCGGCGCGCGTCGCGCGCCGGATGGGCAGGTACGCGGAGGCCGGGGTCACGACCCTCGCCGTCGCCGTGGGCGGCGGGATGACGCGCGACCAGGCCCTTGCGACGCTCGACGCCGTGGCCCACGTCGCCGGACTGCGCCCCCCGCACTGACCGACCCGCGCACCCGCCACGGGCGTGCGGCGGGTGCGGGCGGCGCCACCTCGCACGCGTGCCGGCCGGGACGTTCACCCGGAGTTCGCCGGCCCCCCGGCGATGTCGCGGAGATGTGCCGGCGGCTGTCGGTAGGGTGCGACACTGTGCCCAGCGGCCGCCACCTGCAGGTGAGCGGCCCGTCCCGTCCCTCCCGCAGAAGGCCCACCCTGACCCATGGCTGACCTCAGCTACCTCGACGCCGTCGTCCTCGGCGTCGTCGAGGGCCTCACCGAGTACCTCCCGGTCTCCTCGACCGGCCACCTGACGATCACCGAGCAGCTGCTCGGGCTGAAGGTCGACGACCCGGCCGTGACCGCGTACACCGCGATCATCCAGCTCGGCGCGATCGCGGCGACGCTGCTCTACTTCTTCCGGGACATCATCCGCTTCGCCGTGGCCTGGTTCCGCGGCCTGGTGCGCCCAGCGGAGCGCGAGGGCAGCGACTACGGCCTCGCCTGGGCGGTCGTCATCGGCTCGATCCCGGTCGGCATCGTCGGGTTCCTCGCCCGCGACGTGATCTCCGGACCGCTGCGCAGCCTCTGGGTCGTGGCCGTCGCCCTCATCGTGTGGAGCGCCGTGATGGTCGCCGCCGAGCGCATGCACGCCACCCTGGAGTCGCGAGGGGTGGTGCGCGGCGAGCACGACGTACGGCCCGTCGACGGCCTCGCCATCGGCCTGCTGCAGTGCTTCTCGCTCATCCCCGGCGTCTCCCGCTCGGGCGCCACGATCTCGGCCGGCCTCATGCGTGGGCTCGACCGCGTGACGGCGACGCGCCTCAGCTTCTTCCTCGCCATCCCCGCCCTCACGGCGGCGGGCCTCTTCCAGGCCGTCCAGGAGAGACACGGGCTGTCGGCCCTGGGCCTCGGGCCGATGGTCGTCGGCCTCGTCGTCGCCTTCGTCGTGGCCTACGCCTCCATCGCCTGGCTGCTGCGCTTCGTGGCGACGAACACCCTCATCCCGTTCGTCTGGTACCGCGTCATCCTCGGCATCCTGCTTGCCGGCGCGCTGGCGGCCGGGTTCGTCAACGCCACCTGACGCCCACC
>NZ_BAAAPU010000004.1:90874-215697 GCF_039531305.1 Terrabacter lapilli | reverse complement strand
CACCTACAGCCAACCCGAACGCTTGAACGCCCGGTAGAGCCCGATGCAGGCGCCGGCCATGACGGCGACCGCGACGAAATAGCCGTAGTAGACCTCGCGGCCGCCCACGTGGACGCTCGCCTCCAACTCGGGGATGTACTGGAAGTTCATGCCGTAGATGCCGGCGATCATCGTCGGCACGGCGGCGATGGCGACCCAGGCGGAGATGCGGCGCATGTCCTCGTTCTGCTTCACCCCGACGCTGGCGAGATGGGCCGAGAGGACGTCGGTCAGCAGCCGGTCGTAGGACTCGACGTGGTCGTTGACGAGGCGCAGGTGGTCGGCCACGTCGCGGAAGAACGGTAGGAGCTCCTTCCCGACGCCGCCGCCTCGCACGGGGTCCATGAAGTGAGCCAGCGTGTCGGTCAACGGCTGGCTGGCGCGGCGGAACTCGAGCACCTCCCGCTTGAGCCGGTAGATCGTGTTGGCGTCGCCGCCCGCGTCGGAGGCGAAGACCTGCTCCTCGATCTGCTCGAGGTCCTGGCGCACCTCCCGGTCGACGACCGTGTAGTTGTCGACCACCGAGTCCATGACGGCGTGCAGCACCGTCATGGGCCCGAGGCGCAGCCGCTTGGGCATGGCCTCGAGACGCTGGCGCACCTCGGCCAGCGGGTTGCCCTGGCCGTGGCGCACCGTCACGACGAAACGGTCCCCGATGAAGAGCATCACCTCGCCGGTCTCGATGTCGCTCGTGGCCTCGATGTAGCGCAGCGTCTTCAGGACGACGAAGAGCGATGACTCGTACTTCTCGATCTTGGCCCGCTGGTGCCCCTTGACGGCGTCCTCGACGGCGAGCGGATGCAGCTGCAGCTCCTCGTCGACGAGGGCGAACTCCTGGTCGGTCGGGTCCTCGAGCCCGATCCAGAGGAAGCCGTCCTGCTGCAGGCGCAGGGCGTCCAGCTCGTCGCTGAGGTCGCCGCACCCCTGGCGACGGCCGTTGCGGTAGATGGCCTTGTCCACGATCACAGGGCTACTCCACCACGTTCGGCGGCATCAGTCGCGGATGCCGGACGAGCGGGCCGGCGGCCGGGCCCGGACTAGGGTGGCCAACGTGCCCACCGTTCTCTTCGTGCGCCACGGGCGCTCCACGTCGAACACCGCCGGAACCCTCGCGGGCTGGATGCCGGGGGTCTTCCTCGACGAGACGGGGGAGGCCCAGGCCGCCGCGGTGGGGCACCGGATCGCGGCCGCCGTGCTGCCGGTCGCCGAGGTCGTCAGCTCACCGCTCGACCGGTGCGTCCAGACGGCAGACCTGCTCGCAGCCGCCCTCCCGGACCACGTCGGCCGGAGCGTCCACCCCGGCCTGGGTGAGTGCCGTTACGGCGCCTGGACGGGCCGCCCGATCTCAGAGCTGGCCAAGGAAGAGCTCTGGAAGGTCGTCCAGGACCGACCCAGCGAGGCGCGCTTCCCCGACTCGGCGGCATACCCGGGGGAGTCGATGGTCGAGATGCAGGACCGGGCCCTGCAGGCCGTGCGCGAGACGGACGCGCGCATCCTCGAGACCCACGGCAAGGACGCGATCTGGGTGGCGGTCTCGCACGGCGACGTCATCAAGTCGATCCTGTCCCACGCGACGGGCGCACACCTGGACGACTTCCAGCGCATCCACGTCGACCCCGCCTCCGTGAGCGTCGTGCACTACACGAGCCGCAAGCCGTTCGTGCTGCGGCTCAACGACGTCGGCGGGGACCTCGCGGGCCTCCGACCGCCCGAGAAACCGGCCACCGAGGAGGGCGACGCGGTGGTGGGCGGCGGCGCCGGAACGACCCCGGCCGTCGGATAGGGTCGGGAGCATGACGGTCCAGGACTTCGATCCCGCTGACCGGTTCGTCGCCGGGACGGTCGGCCCCGCCGGCCAGCGGGCCTTCTACCTCCAGGCGAGCACCGGCCCCCTCGTGGTCACCGTGGGCGTCGAGAAGCAGCAGGTCTCCATCCTCGCCGACCGCATCAACGACGTCCTCGACCAGCTGGCTCCCGCCGAGGCGGTCGAGCCCGGCGAGCCCGGCGGCGTCGCAGAGGACACCGAGCCGCTGCAGACGCCGTTCGACGAGGACTGGCGCGTCCAGACCCTGTCCCTCGCGTGGGACGAGGACCGCCAGAAGCTCGTCATCGAGTGCCACGACCACGACCCCGACGAGGTCGACGAGGAGTCCGACGACGAGGTGAGCCTGCTGGCGCGCAACTCCATCCGGGTGAGCCTCAGCCCGGCGGAGGCCCGCGCCTTCGCGCGACGCAGCACCGCCCTGGTGGCGGCCGGCCGTCCGCCGTGCCCCTTCTGCGGCAACCCGCTCGACCCCACGGGCCACATCTGCCCGCGGGCCAATGGCTACAAGCGCTGACCTCACTCCGTCGGCGGTCGACCTGACCGGCGAGATCGAGGTGCTCGGCAGGGTGGCGGACTCGTCCAACCTCGCCGTCATCGCGCGCGTCTCGACGCTGCCCGGCGGTCACGTCATCTACAAGCCGGTCCGAGGGGAACGGCCGCTGTGGGACTTCCCCGACGGCACCCTCGCCGGGCGTGAGGTGGCGGCCCACGTCGTGTCCCAGCTGGGTGGCTGGGACGTCGTGCCGCCGACGGTGCTGCGGGACGGCCCACTCGGGCCCGGGTCGGTCCAGCTCTGGATCGGCGACCCCTTCGACCCCGTCTCCGACGACGTCGTCGTCGACCTCGTCCCCGAGGGGCACACTCCCGAGGGCTGGCACGAGGTGCTGGACGGCGAGACGCCCGGGGGCCGGAGCGTCACGGTCGTGCACTCCGGCGCCGAGGACGTGCGGTCGCTGGCGGTGCTCGACGCGGCGCTCAACAACTCCGACCGCAAGGGCTCGCACTGCCTGCGTGACCGCGACGGCCGACTCTGGGCCATCGACCACGGGGTGACCTTCTCACCGACGCCGAAGCTGCGCACGGTGCTGTGGGGCTGGGCCGGCGAGCCGCTCACCGACGCGGACCGCGAGCGCCTGCAGCGACTTCGCGCCGCCCTCGACGACGACGCGGACCGGGCTCGGCTGCTCGCCCTGCTGCCCGCGGCCGACGTCGAGGCGCTGGCGCTGCGGGTGGTCCGGCTCCTCGAACGCGGGGTCCACCCCTACCCGAGTCGCGACTGGCCCTCGGTGCCCTGGCCGCCGCTCTGAGCCCTTCCCGGCGGCGGTCGACCGGTCCGGAGCGCACGAGAGGGCCGGGATAGAGTCGGCGCGTGAGAAGCTGGCCGACGCCGTTCATCCCCAAGGTTCCGGGCAGCGCCCCCGAAGTGCTCGTGCGCGACACCGCCTCCGGCGAGCTGGTCCAGGCCGCCCGTGGCGAGCAGGTGACGCTCTACGTCTGCGGCATCACGCCGTACGACGCCACGCACATGGGGCACGCCGCGACGTACGTGACGTTCGACCTGCTCGGCCGGGTGCTGCGCGACAACGGCCACAGCGTGCGCTACGTGCAGAACATCACCGACATCGACGACCCCCTGCTCGAGCGGGCCGAGCGCGACGGCATCGACTGGCGCGACCTCGCGACGCGGGAGATCGCGCTGTTCCGCGAGGACATGACGGCTCTCGCGGTCATCCCGCCCGACGAGTACCTCGGCGCCGTCGAGAGCATCCCCACGTTCGTCCCTCCCATCGAGAAGCTCGTCGCCGACGGGTGGGCGTATGCCGTGCCGGCGCCGGACGCGTCCCGCGAGGGTGCGTGCGACTACTACTTCGACGTGGCCCGCGACCCCCGGTTCGGCTCGGTGAGCCACCTCGACGAGGCCGGGATGATGGAGGTCTTCGCCGAGCGCGGGGGAGACCCCGACCGCCCCGGGAAGCGCAACCGCCTCGACGCCCTGCTGTGGCGGGCCCACCGCGAGGGCGAGCCGGAGTGGGACGGTGGCAGTCTCGGCCCGGGCCGGCCGGGCTGGCACATCGAGTGCGCCTGCATCGCCATGGACCACCTCGGCATCCCCGTCGACGTGCAGGGCGGTGGCACCGACCTTGTCTTCCCGCACCACGAGATGAGCTCGGCGCACGGACGGGCGCTCAGCGGGTCGAGCTCCTTCGCCGGCGCCTTCGTCCACCAGGGCATGGTCGGACTCGACGGCGAGAAGATGAGCAAGAGCAGGGGCAACCTCGTCCTCGTCTCGCAGCTGCGCAAGCAGGGCGTGGACCCCATGGCGATCCGTCTCGCCCTGCTGGCGCGCCACCACGCGCACGACTGGGTGTGGACCGACGGCCAGCTCGCCGAGGCCCAGCAGCGCCTCGAGACCTGGCGTGAGGCGCTGTCCGGCAACGGTGGCCCGGTCGCCGACCAGACGGTCGACGACATGCGGGCCGCCCTCGCCGACGACCTCGACAGCCCTCGGGCGCTCGAGGCGGTCGATCGGTGGGCCAGCCAGGCACTCAGCCGCGGCGGCGACGACCCGGGCGCACCCGGCATACTGGGTCGGGCGCTCGACGCCCTGCTCGGCGTCCGGCTCTGACTCGCCGCTCGCCCGGGATGCGCCCGGTCGGGCATGGTGGTTCCCGGCCCCGTGGGTCGCGGCGGCCTCGGGAAGGATCGTCTCTCGTGCACCCCTCCACCGCGGAAGGCTGGTCACGGGTGCTGCCCCAGCTGGGGGCAGGCCGGGTCAGGACGGGCCTGCGCGACGCCCGCGACCGCCTGGTTGCCTCCGACCCGGGACTCTTCCGGCTGCGCCGGGGGCTCAACGCCGTCCTCGCAGTCGGCACGACGGTGGTCGTCGAGCTCGCGTTCGCCCGAGCGCTCGGTGCACCCGCGACCCTGGCGGTGCTGCTCGGCGCGATCGTCGCCATGCTCGTGTCCACGTCGGTCAGCGAGCCCTCCCGGGCGACCACGCTCACGACGATGGCCGGTGTGCCGCTCGCCGCCGGGCTCGGCGCGACGCTGGGCGTGGTCACCTCGAGGCAGCACTGGCTCGGTCTGGCGACCTTCGTGGTGATCTCCTTCGTCGCGGTCTGGGTGCGGCGCTTCGGTCCGCGCTGGTTCACCTACGGCTTCCTGGCGTGGCAGGGCTTCTTCTTCGCGCTGTTCCTGCACCCGCCGCTCGTGGCCCTGCCGTTCATGCTCGGTGCCGTCGTCGTCGCCTCGGCCTGGGTGGGGCTGTTGCTGCTCACGGTGCTGCGCGACAACCCGCGGGTGCGCCTGCGCCGCACCGTGGAGGCGTTGCGAGCCCGTGCCCGTGCCGGCATCGCCGCGATGCTCGACGTGCTGAACGAGCCCGACGCGCCCGGACCCCAGCGCCGCCTGCGCACGCAGCTCGTCCAGCTGTCGGAGATCGCCCTGCTGATGGACGGCCAGCTGGCCGACCCCCGTGCCGTCCCCGCGGGCCTGCGGCGAGGGCAGGTGCGCCGGTGGACGGTCGACCTCGAGATCGCCATGGACGAGGCGGCAGCCGCCGTCGTCGACCTCGCGCGACACAAGCCGGACCTGCCGGAAGGGCTGGTCCGGGACATCGGCGACCTGCTGCGGTCGCTCGGGTGGGGCGCGGGCCACGAGGCGCATCGGCGGGTCGCCACCCTCGAGGCGCAGGTGACCACGCACACGCCCGCGATCCGACGGCTCACGTGGTCCGCGGCGGACCTGCTGCGCCTGGTGGAGCAGTGGGATGCCGGACACCTGGACGACCCCGTGGCCCACCGCGCGAACGCCGAGGACCTGCTCGACCGGACCGCGGCCGACGCCGACTTCGAGCCGGTCGTCACGCTGTTCGCCGGCAACCTGCCGGGCTCGGCAGTCGTGGCCTCGAGCCTGCTGGAGGACCAGGCCGGCAGGCGCTGGTCGTCGACCCGGTTGCAGCTGACGACCCGTCAGGCGGTGCAGGCGGCGACGGCGGCCGCGCTGGCGATCGTCGTCGGCGAGGTCATCTCGCCGCAGCGCTACTACTGGGCCGTCATCACCGCCTTCATCGCCTTCACCGGCGCCTCCAACACCGGGGAGACGCTGCGGCGCAGCGTCGCCCGGGTGGCCGGAACCATGGCCGGCCTCGTCGGGGCGATCGGTCTGGCCCACCTGACGACGGGGCACCCGCCGGCCGCGCTCGCGGTGCTGTTCGCCAGCATCTTCCTGGCCTTCTACGTCCAGCAGCTGTCGTACGCCGCCATGATCTTCTTCATCACCCTGCTCCTCGGGCAGATGTACACCTTGCTCAACACCTTCACCGACGCGGTGCTCGTGCTTCGGCTGGAGGAGACGGCGGCAGGTGCGGTGATCGGCGTGGCCGTCTCGGTGCTCGTGCTGCCGACCGGCACGCGTGCGACGGCCCGGGCGGCCCGCTCGGGATTCCTGCACCGACTGGCGGACCTGCTGGACGGATGCGCCGAGCACCTGCGCCTCGAGCACGGTGCCGACCTGCTGGCCCTGACCGTGGAGCTCGACTCGTGGGGCCGGCAGGTGGTCAACACCTACCGTGCGGTCGCCCGCGGCGGCCTGGTCGGGGTGGACCGCGGTCGGCTGCGCCACCGGCTCAGCGTCCTCGGCGCTTGCGGGTCGCACGCACGGGCCCTCGCGGCGATGCTGACCTCGTCCGAGATCGCGTCCCCTGAGCTCTCCACCGCGTGCGGCGAGCTCGCCGCGCAGTCGCGCAGCCTCGCGGAGATCGGATCCCTTCCCGCGCCCGCGAAGCCGGCCGCCGCGGTGGTGCAGGCGCGCGAGCGCGTCAGCTCGTCCGTGGCGGCCCTGGCCGACGCGGACCCTCGGACCGGGTCGGCCAGCATCCACATCGGGCGGCTGGCCGACGCCCTGACCCTGCTCGCCACCCCCTGAATGCGTCCTTGAGAGGGCCCCTCAGCGGGGCGCCCGAGGCCACCCGGCGCGGACGGCATACGGCTGCGGGTGAGGGCCACGCCCCAGAGCGGGCTCAGCGACCGGGCTGGTCGTCGTCGCGGCCGCGCAGGTAGCGCTCGAACTCCCGGGCGATCGCGTCGCCGCTCGCCTCTGGCAGCTCGGCCGTGTCCTGAGCCTCCTCGAGGGACTGGACGTACTCGGCGACCTCCTCGTCCGACTGCGCCAGCTCGTCGACCCCGCGCTCCCAGGCGCGGGCGTTCTCCTCGAGCTCGCCGTGCGGCACGGTGATGCCGAGGAGGGACTCGATGCGGCGCAGCAGGCTGAGCGTCGCCTTGGGCGAGGGCGCCCCGCCGGCGTAGTGCGGCACCGCGGCCCAGGCCGAGACGGTCGGGACGCCGGACTCGGTGGCGGTGTGGGTCAGCACGCCGACGATGCCCGTCGGCCCCTCGTAGCGGGAGGCCTCGACGTCGAACCGGTGGATGGCCGCCTCGTCCTCGGCCGTCGCGGTCACCGGGATGGGACGCGTGTGCGGGACGTCGGCGAGTAGTGCGCCGACCGTGACGATCGTCGTCACGCCCAGCTGCTCGGCGAGCTCGAGCAGCTCGAGGGAGAAGGCACGCCACCGCATCGACGGCTCGATGCCCTGCACCAGCACGACGTCGCGCTCGAAGCCGGTCTCGGTGGCGACGAGGATGCGGGTGGTCGGCCAGCTGAGCAGTCGCCGGCCGTCCTCGAGGGACACGCGGGGACGGTTGACCTGGAAGTCGTAGTAGTCCTCGGGGTCGAAGGCCGCCACCACCTCGGCACCCCACACGTCGGCCAGGTGACGGACGGCGCTCGTGGCCGCCTCACCGGCGTCGTTCCAGCCCTCGAAGGCCGCGATGAGCACCGGGTCGGTCAGCTCCGGCACGTCCTCGAACTCCAGCACGTCTTCTCCTTCACCGTGCGCGCGGTCGCGCCCACCCCATCAGCCTAGGTCCTGCCGGTGCCGCGGGGCCCGCGACGGGGACGGCGCGTCCCCCGTCACGTCCCCGGTGTCCGCGGACCTCCCCCTTCGTGCCGGTATGCCGGCTGCCGGGTATGCCGCCCCGGGTGACCGCAGTGCGGGCTGGCGGCGCATCGGCGCGAGACGCTCCGTAGAATCAGCGCGGTCCCGTCATACGGCGCGAAACCCGTGCCGCCGAGAGGAGCCACGTTGTCCCAGTCGCTGCAGCGACCCGACGCCACCGAGAGCCTGACCACGAGCCTCGGTCAGCGCATCATGATCCTCGACGGCGCGATGGGCACGGCCATCCAGCGGGACCGTCCCGACGAGGCCGGCTACCGCGGCGAACGCTTCGCCGACTGGCCGACCGACGTGCAGGGCAACAACGACCTGCTGACGCTGACGGCGCCCGAGATCATCGCCGGCATCCACCGCGAGTACCTCGAGGCCGGCGCGGACATCATCGAGACCAACACGTTCAACGCCAACGCGATCTCCCTGTCGGACTACGGCATGGAGGAGCTGGCCTACGAGCTCAACCACGCGGCCGCGGCCCTGGCCCGTCGCGAGGCCGACGCGATGACGGCTCGCACCCCCGAGCGACCGCGCTACGTCGCCGGGGCGCTCGGGCCGACGACGCGTACGGCCTCCATCTCGCCCGACGTGAACGACCCCGGGGCACGCAACGTCTCCTACGACCAGCTCGTCGCCGCCTACCTCGAGGCGGCCCGGGGCCTGGTCGACGGCGGCAGCGACCTCATCTTCATCGAGACCATCTTCGACACCCTCAACGCCAAGGCTGCGATCTTCGCCGTCGAGACGCTCTTCGAGGAGCAGGGTCGGCGCTGGCCGGTCGTCGTCTCCGGCACCATCACCGACGCCTCCGGGCGCACGCTCTCCGGCCAGGTGACCGAGGCGTTCTGGAACTCGGTCCGGCACGTGGCGCCCTTGGCCGTCGGCCTCAACTGCGCGCTCGGCGCCAAGGAGATGCGGCCCTACATCGCCGAGATGTCGCGTCTCGCCGACTGCTTCGTGTCCTGCTACCCGAACGCCGGCCTGCCCAACGCCTTCGGCGAGTACGACGAGGCGCCCGACGAGACGGCCGCGATCGTCGGCGAGTTCGCCGAGGCCGGCCTGGTCAACCTCGTCGGCGGCTGCTGCGGCACCACCCCCGAGCACATCGCCGCCATCGCCAAGGCCGTCGACGGGAAGGCGGTGCGTGAGTTCGGCCCGGCCCAGCCGGCCATGCGCCTCTCCGGGCTCGAGCCGTTCACCATCACCGAGGACAGCCTCTTCGTCAACGTCGGCGAGCGCACCAACATCACCGGCTCGGCACGCTTCCGCAAGCTCATCAAGGACGGCGACTACGACACGGCACTGTCCGTGGCGGCCCAGCAGGTCGAGAGCGGCGCGCAGGTCATCGACGTCAACATGGACGAGGGGATGATCGACGGCGTCGCGGCCATGGACCGCTTCCTCAAGCTCGTGGCGAGCGAGCCGGACATCAGCCGGGTGCCCGTCATGGTCGACTCCTCCAAGTGGGAGGTCATCGAGGCCGGCCTGAAGTGCGTGCAGGGCAAGGCGATCGTCAACTCCATCTCCCTCAAGGAGGGGGAGGAGCGCTTCCTCGAGCAGGCCCGCCTCGTGCGCAAGTACGGCGCGGCCGCGGTCGTCATGGCCTTCGACGAGGACGGCCAGGCCGACTCGCTGGAGCGGCGCAAGCAGATCTGCTCACGCGCGTACCGCCTGCTGGTCGACGAGGTCGGCTTCCCGGCCGAGGACATCATCTTCGACCCCAACGTCTTCGCCGTCGCGACCGGCATCGAGGAGCACGCCTCCTACGGCCTGGACTTCATCGAGGCGACCCGCTGGATCAAGGAGAACCTCCCGGGGGCCAAGGTCTCCGGCGGCATCTCCAACGTCTCGTTCAGCTTCCGCGGCAACAACCCGGTGCGCGAGGCGATCCACGCCGTCTTCCTCTTCCACGCCATCGCGGCGGGCCTCGACATGGGCATCGTCAACGCCGGGGCCCTCGCCGTCTACGACGAGGTCGACCCGGAGCTGCGCGAGCGCATCGAGGACGTCATCCTCAACCGCCGGCCCGACGCCGCCGAGCGCCTGCTCGAGATCGCCGAGGAGTACAACAAGACCGGCCAGGCGGCCGAGGTGAGCGAGGAGGAGTGGCGCGCCCTGCCCATCGGCGAGCGCATCACCCACTCCCTCGTCAAGGGCATCGACGCGCACATCGAGGCCGACACCGAGGTGCTGCGGGCCGAGATCGAGGCGCGCGGCGGCCGTCCCATCGAGGTCATCGAGGGCCCGCTCATGGACGGCATGAACGTGGTCGGCGACCTCTTCGGCGCCGGCAAGATGTTCCTGCCGCAGGTGGTCAAGAGCGCCCGCGTCATGAAGAAGGCCGTCGCCTACCTCATCCCGTTCATCGAGCAGGAGAAGATCGACGACCCCTCGCTGGCCACGGAGAAGGACACCAACGGCACGATCGTCATGGCGACGGTCAAGGGCGACGTCCACGACATCGGCAAGAACATCGTCGGCGTGGTCCTGCAGTGCAACAACTACGAGGTCATCGACCTCGGCGTCATGGTGCCCGCGCAGAAGATCCTCGACGCCGCCAGGGAGCACGACGCCGACATCATCGGCCTCTCCGGCCTCATCACGCCCTCGCTCGACGAGATGGTCGGTTTCGCCGCCGAGATGCAGCGCCAGGGCATGTCCATCCCGCTGCTCATCGGCGGTGCGACGACCTCGCGCGCGCACACCGCGGTCAAGGTCGACCAGCGCTACGACGGGCCGGTGGTCTGGGTCAAGGATGCGTCCCGCTCCGTGCCGACGGCCGCGGCCCTGCTCAGCGACGAGCTGCGCCCGAAACTGATGGCCAAGGTCAAGGAGGACTACGACTCCCTCCGCGCCCGGCACGCGGGCAAGCACGAGCGGCCGCTGCTCACGCTCGAACAGGCCCGCGAGCGCCGCACCCCGATGGAGTGGGGCGGCTACCACCCGCCGCACCCGCACCTGCTGCTGCAGCAGGACCACGACGTCTCCTCGATCACCCGCTCGCGCGGGACGGCCCAGCACGTCAAGGTCTTCCACGACTATCCGCTCGACGAGCTGCGCCGCTACATCGACTGGCAGCCGTTCTTCAACGCCTGGGAGCTCAAGGGCAGCTTCCCCGACATCCTCAACAACCCCGCCAGCGGGCAGGCCGCCCGCAAGCTCTACGACGACGCGCAGGCCATGCTCGACCGGATCGTCGAGGAGCGCTGGCTCACGGCCAAGGGCGTCATCGGGTTCTTCCCGGCCAACGGGGTCGGCGACGACGTCGAGGTCTACCACGACGAGGACCGCACCCAGCCGCTCGCCGTGCTGCACCACCTGCGCCAGCAGGGCGAGCACCGCGCGGGCGTTCCGAACCGGTCGCTGGCCGACTACGTCGCGCCGAAGGGCACGACGAAGGACTGGGTCGGTGGCTTCGCGGTGACCGCGGGCCTCGGCGCCGCCGAGCGCGTGGCGCAGTTCCGCGCCTCCCTCGACGACTACGACGCGATCCTGCTCGAGTCGCTCGCCGACCGCCTGGCCGAGGCCTTCGCCGAGCGGCTGCACGAGCGCGTCCGCAAGGAGTTCTGGGGGTATGCCCCCGACGAGCACCTCGACAACGTCGCCCTGATCAAGGAGCAGTACGCCGGCATCCGCCCGGCCCCGGGCTACCCGGCGTGTCCCGAGCACACCGAGAAGGAGACGCTCTGGCGCCTGCTCGACGTGGAGCGCAACACCGGCATCACCCTGACCGAGAGCATGGCCATGGCGCCGGGCGCCTCGGTGTCGGGGTGGTACTTCTCCCACCCGGACTCGCAGTACTTCGTCGTCGGCCGGCTCGGCCGCGACCAGGTGCAGGACTACGCCGACCGCAAGGGCTGGACCCTCGCGCAGGCTGAGCGGTGGCTGTCCGCCAACCTCGCCTACGACCCGGAGGACTGACGTCGTGAGCCTCTCGCACGCAGCCGGCGGAGCGCCCGCCACGGCGGACCAGCCCGACGAGCCGGCGGTCGACAGCACGGCCGCGTCGCTGCCGGCCGCCGTCCTCTGGGACATGGACGGCACGCTGGTCGACACCGAGCCGTACTGGATCGAGGCGGAGCACGAGCTCGTCGGAGCGCACGGGGGCGTGTGGAACGACGAGTTCGCGCACCAGCTCGTCGGCAACGCGCTCGAGGTCTCTGCCCAGCTCATCATCGACCAGTCGGGGATCCCCCTGTCGGTCCCGGAGATCGTCGACGCGCTGCTGCAGCGCGTCATCCGCCGGGTCGAGCAGCGCGTTCCCTGGCGGCCAGGGGCGCGGGAGCTGCTGCTCGAGCTCGGCTCTCTGGGCGTGCCGTCCCTGCTCGTCACGATGTCCTGGCGCTCCCTCGCCGACGTGGTCGTGCGCAACCTTCCTGAGGGCGCGTTCGACCACCTCGTGACCGGCGACGAGGTGAGCCACGGCAAGCCGCACCCGGAGCCCTACCTCGAGGCCGCGCGACTCGTGGGGGCCGACCCGGCCGACTGCATCGCCATCGAGGACTCGCCGGCGGGAGTCCGTTCGGCGACGGCAGCCGGCGTGCCGACCATCGCGATCCCGCACGTCGTTCCGGTGCCCGAGATCGACGGCGCCGTGCACATCGACACCCTGGCGGGGGTCCGCGCCGCCGACCTCGCCGGAATCGTGGCCCGCGCCCGCCGCAGCAGCTGATCCCAGCCGCTGCCGGGCTCACCGACGCGGCAGGGTCAGCGGCGGCCCTTGCGGCGGCTGCCGGTCCCGCGGGAGGCGCGACGTCGCGGCGCCGCGCCGCGCTGGGGGACCGTGCGCCCGCGGTCCTGCCGGCGCCCCTCCGACGACGTATGCCGCCCGCCGGCGTCCCCGGAACCACGCGCCTCGCGCGCATCCTCCGTCGCAGGCTGGGCGCCCCGGCTGGAGCGGGCGGTGCGGCCGCGCACGATGCCGATGAAGTCCTCGATGCGGGGGTCCTCGTCGTCGACGCGCCAGGCGAGTCCGATCCCGGAGGGGGACACGCCGGTCACCGGGCGGTGCACGACGTCCTTGCGGTGGTGCAGCCGCGCCACCGACATGGGGACCACGACGATGCCGGACCCCGCAGCGGCGACCGAGACGGCCTGCTTCGTCGTCATCGGGGGCATGGCGGCGGCACGCGCGCGCACGTCGGCACCCGCCAGCTGCGCCCACTCCGGCACCTGCGCCGGGTCCTGGAGCAGCACCTCCTCGGCGAGGTCGGCGATGTCGACCTCGTCGAAGGCCGCGATGACGTGCTCCTTGGCGACCACCACGACGGGCACCTCCTCGTAGAGGGGGATGACGTGCAGGCCATCGCGTTCTACTGGCAGCCGGACCAGGGCCATCGACGCGGAGCCGTCCCGCAGGTGGACCAGCGCCTCACCGTCGTCGACCGGGCTGGCCTCCAGCGGCGCCTCGGGAAAGCGGGTGGCCCACGTGCGCAGCCACTTGTCCGGCGTCACACCGGGCACGAACTCGACGCGGAACGCGTGCGTCATGGTTGGCCTTCCGTCGCGGGCGTCCACGGGCGTGGCAGCACGGTCCGAGGCTAGTGCAGCGAGCGTCGGCCGCCCCACGCGTGACCGAGGTCGCCGGTGGCTGCCGGGCCCCCGGTCCCGAGGCGAGCGGTCGGGCAAGTGGTCGGGCGAGTGGTCGGGCGCCGGGAGCGCAGCCCCTACGCTGGTGCCATGCCGAAGCCGCAGACCATGAAACCCCAGACGGCCGCGAAGAAGCTCGGTGTCCTGCTCGGGGAGACGCCCCCGGAGTTCCAGGCCGGCGTGGTCAGCCGCGACGAGCTCAACGCCCTGCAGGCCGACCCGCCGCAGTGGCTCTCGGACCTGCGCCGCAACGGCCCCCACACCCGCCAGGAGACGGCGCGCAGGCTCGGTATCTCCAACTCCGGCCTCGCCCGGGCCGGTGTGGGTGAGCACCTGACGACGGCACAGATCAAGGCGATCCTCGACGAGATGCCCGACTGGCTGGTGGCCGAGCGTGACATCTTCGCCCAGGTACGCGCCGAGGAGGCGCGCCTCAGGGCCGCCGCCGCAAAGGGCTGACCGAACCCGTTCACCCCCCCTCGACATCCGGGAGCAGCAGTGGCCGAGACCGTCCAGACCTTCCGCACCGTGCTCGAGCCCACGGGCGGCAACAACGTCGCGATCGTGGTGCCCGACGACGTGGTGATGTCGTTCGGTCGTGGCAAGCGCGTGCCGGTGTCCGTGACGGTCGACGACGGCTACACCTTCGCCGGCTCGATCGCCTCGATGGGCGGCCGCTTCCTCGTGTCCTTCAACGCGGCGACCAGGGCCGCGACCGGGCGCGGGGCCGGTGACGAGGTGCAGGTGCGGCTCGAGCTCGACGACTCCCCGCGTGCGGTGGAGGTGCCGGAGGCCTTGCAGGCCGCCCTCCGGTCCGACGAGTCGGCTGCGGCGGCCTGGGCGGCGCTCACGCCGAGCAAGCAGAAGGCGTACGCCCTCTCGGTGTCCTCCGCCAAGACGGAGGAGACGCGCGGGCGGCGGGTGGCCCAGGTGCTCGAGGCGTTGCGCTCCTAGCCTCCGCCGGACCCGCGGCGGCAGGCGAACCGGTGGATCGCCGTCGCTCAGCGGTGCTGGGCGGTCCAGGTCCCGGCGTTCGCCGCCTCGGCGATGACGTCCGCCAGCTCCGCGTGGTGCTCGCGCACCAGGCCGGTGGTGACCCGCACGTGCCCCTCCGCGCCGGTGACCTTGCCGACGGAGAAGGGGGACCCGGGCGTCACGGCGATGCCCTGGCTGGCGAGCCGCAGCACGGCAGCGGACTCGTCGCGCACGGGAACCCAGATGTTGAGCCCCTCGGTGCCCGGCACCTCGATGCCGTGGCGGGCAAGGCCGGCGACGACGAGCCGCCGTCGGCGGGCGTACTCCTCGCGCGCTGCGGCGATGCCCCGGGCGCAGTCCTCGTCGCGGAGCAGGCCGGTGAGCACCCGCTGGAGGAGGCGGCTCGTCCAGCCCTGCCCGATGGCCCGCGCGTGGCGTACCGGGCCCAGCAGCGCGTCCGGCCCGCTGAGGGCGGCGATCCGCAGGTCGGGCCCGTGCGACTTGCTGAAGCTGCGGATGTGCACGACCTGGTCCGGGATCCACGAGCCGAGGCTGAGCGGCTCCGACGTCGCGATGGGACCGCTGGAGTCGTCCTCCACGACGACGCAGTCGTGGCCGCGCAGCAGCTCGGCCAGCCGGCGCGCTCGGCCCGCTGACAGGGACACGCCGGTGGGGTTCTGCCCGCGCGGTTGGATCACCACGGCCGCCGGCCGTCGGGGGAGCAGCGCCTCGACTCGCTCGAGAGCCATGCCGTCCTCGTCGAGCGGGATGCCCACCACCTCTGCCCCGCGGTCCTCGAGCAGGTCGAGAAGCGGCGGGAACCCGGGATCCTCCACGAGGACCAGGTCTCCCGGGCGCAGCAGCGCGCGGGTGACGAGGTCGAGTCCGTCCATGGCGCCGTCGACGACGAGAAGGTCGTCGGCGGCATACGGCCAGTCGCGCATCACCGCTGCGCGGAGCTCGTCCAGCACGGGGTCGTCGAGGTAGCTGCTCGGCGTGGCGGGGTCGTGCAGCGTCGACAGCACCGGTACGAGCGCGGGCAGCAGGGCGCTGTCCGGTATGCCGGTCGAGAGGTCCAGGCGGACCGGTGACTCGTGGCGCAGGGCGCGGGTGTAGCGCTCGCCTCCCCGGGCGGTGGAGGCCACCGTCGTGCCGCGTCGCCCGTCGGAGCGGATCGTCCCGGAGCGAGCCAGCAGCTGCCACGCGGCACTGACCGTGGTCGGCGACATCATCAGCTCGGCAGCGAGCCGGCGGATGGGCGGCAGCTGGTCACCGGGATGCAGCGCCTGGTCACGGATCGCCCGGGACACCGCCTGCGCCAAGCCCTTCGCGGTGGGGGCGTCGAGGCGCTCCTCGAGGGAGGAGATGAGCGCGCGCATGTTCGTAACATAGCAATGGATTCATTGTGTGGCCCAGGGCTGGAACGTAATCTGGCGACCATGACGACCTCCGCCGTGACCGCCATCGACCACTGGATCTCAGGGACACGCACCCCGGGGACCTCCGGCCGCACCGCCCCCGTCTACGACCCCGCCACGGGTCAGCAGACCGGCGAGGTGCCGCTCGCCTCGGCCGCAGAGGTCGACGCCGCGGTCAAGACGGCGGTCGCCGCGGCCCGCGAGTGGCGCACCAGCTCGCTGAGCAAGCGCGCGGCCGTGCTCTTCGCCTTCCGCGAGCTGCTGCACGAGCGCACCGACGAGCTCGCCGCCATCATCACTGCCGAACACGGCAAGGTGCTCTCCGACGCCGCCGGCGAGATCGCCCGCGGGCTCGAGAACGTCGAGTTCGCGACCGGTGTCCCGCAGCTGCTCAAGGGCGGCTTCTCCGAGCAGGCGGCCTCCGGCGTCGACGTCTACAGCATCCGCCAGCCGCTCGGCGTCGTCGCCGGCATCACGCCCTTCAACTTCCCCGTCATGGTCCCGCTGTGGATGTGCGCGAACGCCATCGCGTGCGGCAACACCTTCGTGCTCAAGCCCAGCGAGAAGGACCCCTCGGCCTCGCTCTTCCTCGCCGAGCTGTGGAAGGAGGCCGGTCTCCCCGACGGCGTCTTCACCGTGGTGCACGGGGACAAGGAGGCCGTCGACGCCCTCCTCGACCACGACGACGTCGCCGCCGTCAGCTTCGTCGGCTCGACGCCGATCGCGAAGTACATCTACGAGCGCGGCACCGCCCAGGGCAAGCGGGTCCAGGCGCTCGGCGGCGCCAAGAACCACGCCCTCGTGCTGCCCGACGCCGACGTCGACATGGCAGCGGACGCGATCGTCTCGGCGGCCTACGGCGCGGCGGGAGAGCGGTGCATGGCCCTGTCCGTGGCCGTCGCCGTCGGCGACGTGGGCGACGAGCTCGTCTCCGCCATCTCCACCCGGCTGTCGAAGCTGACGGTCGGGCCGGGCGCCGCCGAGGGCACCGACATGGGCCCGCTCATCACCCGCGAGCACCGCGACAAGGTGGCCGGCTACGTCGCTGCCGGCGCCGAGGCGGGTGCCACCGTGGTCGTCGACGGCCGCGAGCAGCAGGTGCCCGACGACGGCTTCTTCCTCGGGATGACCCTGCTCGACGATGTCACCCCGGACATGACCGTCTACCGCGACGAGATCTTCGGCCCGGTGCTGTCGGTCGTGCGCGTCGCCACCTACGACGAGGGGCTCGCCCTCATCAACAGCAACCGGTACGCCAACGGCACCGCCATCTTCACCCGCGACGGAGGCGCCGCCCGCCGGTTCCAGAACGAGGTCGAGGTCGGCATGGTCGGCATCAACGTGCCCATCCCCGTGCCCGTCGCGTACTACTCCTTCGGCGGCTGGAAGGACTCGCTCTTCGGCGACACGCACATGTACGGCCCGGAGGGCATCAACTTCTACACCCGCGGCAAGGTGGTGACGCAGCGCTGGCCCGACCCCGCCACCTCGAGCGTCGACCTCGGCTTCCCGCGCACCCGCTGACACGAAGGGACTGCCCACCATGACCGAGCTCGACCAGCGCACCGTGGTCGCGGACCACCTCGACGCGATGACCGGCGAGGAGGTGCGCGCGCTGGACAAGGCGCACGTCTTCCACTCCTGGTCCGCCCAGGGCCTGATCGACCCACTGCCCATCGCCCGCGCCCAGGGGTCCTACTTCTGGGACTACGACGGCAAGCGCTACCTCGACTTCAGCAGCCAGCTCGTCAACGTCAACATCGGCTACGGCCACCCCAAGGTCGTCGCAGCCATCCAGGAGCAGGCTGCGCGGCTCGCGACCATCCAGCCCGCCTTCGCCAACGACGCGCGCAGCGAGGCGGCACGCCTCATCACCGAGGTCGCCCCCGAGGGCCTGTCGGCCGTCTTCTTCACCAACGGTGGGGCCGAGGCCAACGAGAACGCGATCCGGATGGCGCGCCTGCACACCGGCAGGCACAAGGTGCTCGCGACCTACCGCAGCTACCACGGCGCGACGGCCGGATCCATCACCCTGACCGGTGACCCGAGGCGATGGCCCTCCGAGCCGGGGCTCTCCGGCATCGTCCACTTCTGGGGCCCCTACACCTACCGCTCGGCCTTCCACTCGGAGACCGAGGAGCAGGAGCGCGACCGGGCCCTGCAGCACCTGCGCGACACGATCATGGTCGAGGGTGCGCACACCGTCGCCGCGATCATCCTCGAGACGGTCGTGGGCACCAACGGCATCCTCGTCCCCCCGGACGGCTACCTGCAGGGCGTGCGCGACCTCTGCGACGAGCACGGCATCGTCCTCATCGCCGACGAGGTGATGGCCGGGTTCGGCCGGTGCGGCGAGTGGTTCGCGGTCGACCACTGGGGCGTCACGCCCGACCTCATCACCTTCGCCAAGGGGGTCAACTCCGGCTACGTCCCGCTGGGCGGCGTCATCATCTCCGACGAGATCCGCGCCACCTTCGACCAGCGGGCCTACCCCGGTGGCCTGACCTACTCCGGTCATCCGCTCGCGTGCGCCTCCGCCGTCGCCTCGATCAACGCCTTCCGCGACGAGGCCATCATCGACAACGCCCGGATGCTCGGCACCGACGTCATCGGCCCGCGCCTGCGCGACATCGCGGAGCGGCACCCGAGCGTCGGCGAGGTGCGCGGGCTCGGCGTGTTCTGGGCCGTCGAGCTCGTCAGGAACCGTGGGACGCGCGAGCCACTCGTGCCCTACAACGCGGCCGGCGAGGCGGCGCGCCCGATGGCCGCCTTCGCGGCCGCCTGCAAGGAGCGCGGCCTCTGGCCCTTCACCCACTTCAACCGCACCCACGTCGTCCCGCCGTGCACCAGCACGCCCGCCGAGGTGGAGGAGGGCCTCCTCGTGCTCGACGAGGCGCTCGCCGTGGCCGACGAGTTCACCACCTGATCCGGACGAGCCGTATGCCGTCTCTTCCGCCGCCGTGGGGCCGGGTCGTCTGACCCGGCCCCGCCGTCTCCCACTGTGGTGCGCGGCCGCACTGCGCGTGCGCCGCCCGGTGTGGGATTTCGTGGACGCGTCCGGGTCGCGGTGTCAGACTTGGTGGACAAGTCCAGTGAGCGAGAGACCGGCAGCGCCTGGGGAGGGGGATCCCCACGCAGCCCAGGGCTCGCGTCGCCGAGGCGGCGCCCACGGCATACGGCAGGCCCATCGCCAGACCGTCGATCTGCTCGCACCGGGTGCTCTCGCACCGACCGAACGGCCGTACGCTCAGCGCCCCTCAGAGAAGCGATGGAGCCCGGCTGACCGGCAGCCGGCCGATCCGGACAAGGAGAGCCTCCGATGTCTGACACCAACATCACCACGCCCACGACGGGCATGACCGCGGCCACCACCCCGCTCACCCCGGTGCCGGCCGCAACGACCGCGACGGCCGACCCTGCACCCCTGGGGCTCGCCGCCTTCGCCATGACCACGATGGCCCTCAGCGTCGTCAACGCCGGCATCCTCAACGCGGTCCTGGCCCCCGCGGTGCTGGGTCTGGCCCTCTTCTACGGCGGTGGCACCCAGCTGCTCGCCGGCATGTGGGAGTTCCGCAGGGGCAACACGTTCGGGGCGGTGGCGTTCAGCTCGTTCGGCGCCTTCTGGCTGTCGTACTGGTTCCTGGCCACCTTCATCCTGAGCGCGCCGGCCTTGGCGGCCGCGGCCGGCCAGGTGCACCAGGCGATCGGCTTGTACCTGCTCGGTTGGACGATCTTCACGGCCTACATGACCGTGGCCTCGTTCCGGGTGAGCGGCGCCGTGGCCGCGGTCTTCGTCCTGCTGACCCTGACCTTCGCCGCCCTGTGCATCGGCGCCTTCCTCGCCACCGTGCCGTCCACGTCGTCGTGGACGAAGATCGGTGGGTGGCTGGGGCTGGCGACCGCGCTGGCAGCGTGGTACGCCTCCTTCGCCGGCGTGACGAACGAGACCTTCAAGCGGACCGTCGTGCCCACCTGGCCGATGGCCCCCGGGGCGCACGCCCGCTGACCGACTCCTCTCCGCGAGGACGAGGGCCCGGCCGCCACTGCGACTCTGCGAGCGGTGGCCGGGTCGTCCCCCGGCGCCGACCTGCATCGGGTGGCGCCGCCCGTCACGGGTGCCGCGCCGGCGGCTGGCGCGCCGGCGGCTGGCGCGCCGGCGGGCGGTGGTGTGGCGTACGCCCACAGTGCGGGACGGACGCGCGCCCGGTTGGCCCTCACCGGGTCCCGGGACCTAGGCTCGATCGCCATGACATGCCCCTCCACCCCCTCGCGCGCTCTCGTGACACGTCCCGTCTCCTCGACGGGGGCAGGCCGATGACCGGCCTCTTCCGTCGTGCCGTCCGCGCCTACCAGCTGCGGTGCGCTCGCGAGGACGCCCGCAGCCGCGGGATCGTCGTGCCGCTCGGGGTGTGGGTCTGCGGATGTCAGCACGTCAGCCTGGACCGGCTCGCGTTCGTGCGGCACCTGGGCGAGGTCCACGCCTGAGCCCTCGGGGCGCGGCGCTCGCGAGTCCTATGGCGCATCTCGCCCTGCTCACAGGGTCATCGCGCAGACTTGCGGACTGCGACTGCCCGACCCCGTGTGCGAAGGATGCTGAGTGGAACGACGACCGAGCGGTCGCGGACGACCCGTGACGAGGGCACGGCTGTCCCGAGGGCGGGTGCGCGACCGGCTGGCGCTGGGAGCGGCCACCGTGATGGCCCTGCTGGCCGGCGCAGCTCCCGCCGTGGGCCAGTCGCTCACGGACGGGACACCTGTGACCGTCACGGGTCCGCCGGCAACCGTGCTGAGCGCCGACACCCGCGGGCAAGGACACCTCGTCGAGGCGTTCGGTGACGTGAGACGCGCTCGGAACATCGCCGTGATCGTGCCCGGCGTCGGCTGGACCGGTCCTCTGTTGGAGGACGAGGCCGGGGCAGGGCGCAGGCATCCTGCGGTCCAGGCCCGCAGCCTCCTGGACGAGATGGAGGCGCTCGCGCCCGGGGCGCCGGCGGCAGTGGTGGTCTGGCTGGGCTACGACCCACCCGCCGGCATCGACCCGGACGCCGCTCGCTCCGACCGTGCCGTCCAGGGCGCTCCCCAGCTGGCCGCCTTCGTGGACGGCCTCCCAGGGACCGCCCGGGTGAGTGTGGTGTGCCACAGCTACGGATCGGTGGTCTGCGGGCGTGCCGCGCCCCGGCTGCACGCCTCCTCGCTCGTCGTCGTCGGTTCTCCCGGGATGGACGTCTGGTCCCGAGCCGGCCTGCGCACCTCGGCGACGGTGTGGGCGGGCATCGCCCCTGACGACCCGATCGGTCTCGTCCCCCACACCCGGGTCGACGGCCTCGGCCACGCCGCGGACCCCACGTCCCCGTCGTTCGGCGCCCGGCCGCTGCCCGTCGACGGCGCGCACGGTCACAACGGCTACCTGGTCGCCGGCACGGGGTCGCTGCGCGCGATCGCGTCGATCGCGACCGGCCACGACGCGCGCGTCGCGGCACCGTCCCCCTAGGGGGAGCCCCCCTCCGCGCGGTGGGGGCGTGGCCGGTGCCACCGCCCGTGCCGCCGCCCGTGTGAGGCCGGTGGACGTCCCGGCTCAGGCGTCGATCTCGACGAGTCCCGTGACCTCGGGGTCCACGGCGCGGGACGCGGCGTCGACGGGCAGCGGGGGAGGGGTGCCGCCCCACGCCGGGCAGAGCGCCCGGTGGTCGCACCAGTCGCAGAGGCGGCTGGGGTTGGGGCGCCAGTCGCCCGTCGTGGCGGCTCGCTCGATGGCCTGCCACAGCGCCTTGACCTTGCGCTCGGTGCCGAGTAGGTCCTGCTCGTCGGGCTCGTAGGCCACGATCTCGCTGTTGCCGAGGTAGACGAGCTGCAGCCGCTTGGGGATGACACCGCGCTGGCGCCACAGCACGAGCGCGTAGAACTTCATCTGGAAGAGGGCCTTGGCCTCGAAGTGCTCGGACGGTGACCGCCCGGTCTTGTAGTCGACGACGCGCATGGCGCCGCCCGGCGCCACGTCCAGGCGGTCGACGTAGCCGCGCAGCACGAGCCCGTCGACCTCGGTCTCGACGTAGAGCTCGCGCTCCGCCGGCTCCAGGCGGGTGGGGTCCTCGAGGCCGAACCAGGTCTCGAGCAGGCTGGCCGCCCCCGCGAACCACTCGTCGGTGCGGCCGTCGTGCTCGGCCAGCAGGTCGAGCATCGCGGGCTCCTCCTCGGCCAGGCGCTCCCACTCGGAAGCCACCAGGCCGACCGCGGCCTCGACGGTGCGCTCGCTCGCCGGCAGGTCGAAGAGCCGCTCGAGCACGGCGTGGACGAGCGTGCCCCGGGCCGCCGCCTTGGTCGGGGGCGACGGCAGCTTGTCGATGACCCGGAAGCGGTAGAGCATCGGGCACGACATGAAGTCGGCGGCCCGACTGGGGGACAGCGCTGCAACCATGGGCCCGACTGTATGCCGCGGCGCCGACAGCGTCGTGCCGCCACCCACAGCAGGTCCACCCGGTCCTCATCGGCGGTGTGAGCCCCTCGTCCGGAGCGAGGGCATAGGGTCGAGGCCATGAGCACCCGAGCCCGTCCCGACGCGGCTCACGGGTGGCGCATCGGCAGCCTGGCGGGCACGCCGGTCTACCTCGGTCGCTCCTGGCCGGTCATCGCCGTGGTCATCGTCGTGATCTTCGGGCCCAACCTCGCACGGCCCGACCGAGGGCCGGAGTACGGCTACCTGCTGGCAGGGGGTTATGCCGTCCTGCTGCTCGCGTCGGTGCTCGTCCACGAGGCCGCGCACGCCCTGGCCGCCCGCTGGCGGGGACACCCGGTGAGCCGGATCGTCGCCGACGTGTGGGGCGGACACACTGTCTACGACTCCACGCGCAGCTCGCCCACCACGACGGCGCTCGTCGCCGTCGTCGGCCCCCTGTCCAACCTGGCCCTCGCGGCAGTGGTGTGGGGCATCCGCGGGTTCACGGCCAACGACACGGCCCAGACACTGCTCGGGATCGTCGCCTTCGCCAACCTGCTGGTCGGCTTCTTCAACCTCCTGCCCGGGCTGCCCCTCGACGGTGGGCAGATCGTCAGCGCCCTCGTGTGGCGCGCCACCGGCAGCAAGGGCAAGGGGCTCGTCGCCGCAGGCTGGCTGGGACGCGTCGTCGCGGTGGCGACCGTCGCCTGGTTCGTGCTGCGCGCCTTCCTCGAGGGCGGCACGCCGCAGCTCTTCGACCTCGTGTGGCCGGTCGCGATCGCCTTCTTCCTGTGGCAGGGCGCATCCGGTGCCGTACGCGCGGGGCACATCCACCTGGCCAGCGCGTCGCGAGCCTCCGACGTCCTCGAGCCGCTCGTCCTGGTCCCGGGGACGACGTCGGTGGCCGAGGTCGCAGACCTCGCGCCCGGCTCATGGGTTGCGGCTGCCGACCCCAACGGTTGGCCCGTGGGGCTGCTCGACGCCGAGTCCGTGGCGCAGGTGCCCGTCGAGAGCCGGGACCGCACCGCCGTCGCGTCCGTCACGCTCGCGCAGCCTGCGACGTGGGTCGTGGCCCTGCCGGCCGATGCCGTCCTCACCGACCTGATCCGTGTCATGAGCGATGCGGACCTGTCGTTCGCGGTGGTCGTCGACGAGGAGAGCCGCGACGTGCGCGGGCTCGCCCGGGCCGAACGGATCAACAGCGTCGTGGGAGCAGAGCTCGCGCGCCGCGGACGACACTGACAGCGCACCGGGCGCCGCGGCGGATGCCCGTCCACATCCCCCTCATGGCGAGGCCGCCCGTCCACAGGCGGCAGCAGCGCACTGGGCCACCGGCGAGACTCGCGTCAAAGTCAGGGGAGGGCCCGAGGGGCGGGCCGAGGGAAGGCGCCATGACGACGAGCACCACCGAGACGACGACCGAGACGTCCTCCACTGGGAAGGCGAGCCGCGAGAAGACCAGCCCTGCGGCAGCGCCTGACCCGTTGCCGTCTCCGGCGACGAAGCGTGGATTGCGGCACAAGGCGGCTGCCGGCTCCACCACGGTCGGCAGCGGCGGCCCGGGCCGCAACGAGGTCCGTCTGTGCGGGCGTCTGGCGGCGCAGGCGCAGGAGCGTGAGCTGCCCAGCGGCGACCGCATCGTCACGCTGCGCGTCGTCGTGGCGCGGGCTCAGGCCGGCAACCGTCGGCGGCAGCCCGTGGAAGGCCCCAAGCGCGCCACCGTCGACACGATCGACGTCGTCTGCTGGACGGCGGCCACGCGCCGCACAGCCCTGCGCCTGCGAGCCGACGAGGTGGTCGAGGTCGAGGGCGCGCTGCGGCGTCGGTTCTTCGGCGGCCCGTCGGGGCGCCAGAGCCGTTACGAGGTCGAGGCCTCGGTCCTCCGGAGGGCGTCAGGAGGTGCCCTCGCCGGCACCTAGACTGTCCTCCCATGACCGACGCCGAGCAGCCCGCGGACCAGCAGCAGATGGAGCACGAGCCAGCGGGACAGCTGCCAGCGGCACAGGACTCGGGGCAGGACTCGGGGCAGGACTCGGTGGAGCCGAAGGTCACCGGCGCCCATGCCCGGCGCGGCGTCTTCGAGGTGGGGGAGCGCGTGCAGCTGACCGACCCCAAGGGCCGGCTGCACACCATCACGCTGGAGCCCGGCCGTGAGTTCCACACGCACCGGGGGTTCCTGCGCCACGACGACCTCATCGGCTCCCACGACGGCTCTGTCGTCACCAACACCGCCGGCGTCGAGTACCTCGCCCTGCGTCCGCTGCTCAGTGACTACGTCATGTCGATGCCGCGCGGCGCGGCAGTGGTCTACCCGAAGGACTCGGGGCAGATCGTCCAGATGGCCGACATCTTCCCCGGCGCCACCGTCGTGGAGGCGGGCGTCGGCAGCGGGGCGCTGTCGATGTCGCTGCTCCGCGCCATCGGTGAGCGCGGCCGGCTGCTGTCGTTCGAGCGGCGCGCCGACTTCGCCGACATTGCCCGCGGCAACGGCCGCGCCTTCTTCGGCGGTGACCACCCGGCCTGGACCGTGACGGTGGGTGATCTCGTGGAGTCCCTGCCGACGCTGGTCGAGCCGGGCACTGTGGACCGGGTCGTGCTCGACATGCTGGCGCCCTGGGAGTGCCTCGAGGCGGTCGCCGACGCCCTCATCCCCGGTGGGGTGCTCATCTGCTACGTCGCCACCACGACGCAGCTGAGCCGGGTCGCCGAGGGCATCCGCGCCCACGGCGGCTTCACCGAGCCGTCCGCGTGGGAGTCGCTGGTGCGTGGCTGGCACCTCGAGGGCCTGGCCGTGCGTCCGCAGCACCGCATGCACGGACACACCGGGTTCCTCATCACGACGCGCCGCCTTGCCCCGGGGGTGCCGGCACCCGAGCGCAAGCGGCGGCCCGCCAAGGGCGCCTACGGCGAGACCGAGGCGTCGAACGGCGACGGTTCGCAGGGGGTGGCCGGCGGCGCAGCCATCGCGGGCTCCACGGCGTCGACCGACGTGCCGGCCGACGCCTGGACCGCCGAGGCCCTCGGCGAGCGGGTCAAGAGCGACAAGACGATTCGACGCGTCCGACGATCACTGGCTGATACATCCGACGACATCGGCTGAAGCGGGGTTAGGGTCGAATAGTCACTGTGTGCGAGTGACCATTCGAGGAGGCCGAGATGTCTGACGACGTCCGATACCCAGACCAGCAGGGTGCCGCCGGCGCCCGAGACCCCCGAGAGCAGCAGTCACCGGACGCCGCGGCGGGCGACCGGGAGCTCGCCGCGCTGCGCGCCGAGGTCCACGACCTGCGGGAGGCGGCGCGCCACTCTCCTCAGCGCACCCGTGAGCTCGAGGCGAGACTGGCCCACGTCCAGACCAGCCTGTCGACGCTCTCGTCCCAGAACGAGCGCCTCGTGCGCACGCTCAAGGACGCCAGGGAGCAGATCCTCACCCTCAAGAAGGAGGTCGACCGGCTGGCGCAGCCGCCGAGCACCTACGGGCTGGTCATCGACGCGCCCGAGGAGGGCGCGATCGACATCCTGACCGGGGGCCGGAAGATGCGAGTGGCGATCAGCCCGTCGGTCGACCAGACGGACCTCGGGCTCGGTCGCGAGGTCATGCTCAACGAGGCGCTCAACGTCGTCTCGGTGCACGGCTACGAGCGCGTCGGCGAGGTCGTGACGGTCAAGGAGCGCATCGACGACGAGCGCGTCGTCGTGGTGACCCACGGCGACGAGGAGCGCGTGTGCCGCATCGCCACGCCCCTGCTCGGCGAGACCATCCGGGTGGGCGACTCGCTGACGCTGGACCCGCGCTCCAACTTCGTGCACGAGCTGATCCCCAAGCTCGAGGTCGAGGAGCTCGTCCTCGAGGAGGTGCCCGACGTCGACTACGAGGACATCGGTGGTCTCTCCGGGCAGATCGAGCAGATCCGCGACGCGGTCGAGCTGCCCTTCCTGCACCCGGAGCTCTACAAGGAGCACGCCCTGAAGCCGCCCAAGGGGGTCCTGCTCTACGGCCCTCCGGGCTGCGGCAAGACGCTCATCGCCAAGGCGGTCGCAGCCTCGCTGGCCCGTCAGGTCGCCGCTCGCACCGGCAAGGCCACCGAGAAGAGCTACTTCCTCAACATCAAGGGCCCGGAGCTGCTCAACAAGTACGTCGGCGAGACCGAGCGGCACATCCGCCTGATCTTCCAGCGGGCGAGGGAGAAGGCGTCCGACGGCACGCCGGTCGTGGTCTTCTTCGACGAGATGGACTCGCTGTTCCGCACCCGCGGGTCCGGTGTGTCGAGCGACGTCGAGACGACGATCGTGCCGCAGCTGCTCGCCGAGATCGACGGCGTCGAGCGGCTGGACAACGTCATCGTCATCGGCGCGAGCAACCGTGAGGACATGATCGACCCGGCGATCCTGCGACCCGGCCGGCTCGACGCGAAGATCAAGATCGAGCGCCCCGACGCCGAGAGCGCCCGTGACATCTTCAGCAAGTACCTCACGAGCACCCTGCCCTTGCACGAGCACGACCTGGCCGTGCACGGCGGCGACCGGGAGGCCACCGTCGAGGCGATGATCACCGCGGCGGTCGAGCGGATGTACTCCGAGATGGAGGAGAACCGCTTCCTCGAGGTCACCTACCAGGGTGGCGACAAGGAGATCCTCTACTTCAAGGACTTCAACTCCGGGGCGATGATCCAGAACATCGTCGACCGGGCGAAGAAGCTCGCGATCAAGGAGTTCCTGACCACCGGCCAGAAGGGCATCCGCGTCGAGCACCTGCTGGCCAGCTGCGTCGACGAGTTCAAGGAGAACGAGGACCTGCCCAACACCACCAACCCCGACGACTGGGCGCGGATCAGCGGCAAGAAGGGCGAGCGCATCGTCTACATCCGCACGCTCATCAAGGGCAAGGACGGCACCGAGCCGGGCCGCTCCATCGCGACCGCCAACACCGGCCAGTACCTCTGACCGCGCGAGCGGTCAGCCAGGGCCCATCCGACCCCGTGTCGGGTGGGCCCTGCCGCAGCCGCTAGGTCGGCGTATGCCGCCGAGCCCGCCGGGTGGCATACGCGCCGAGTGCGCGCCAGCCGACCAGGAAGACCGCGAGCACGACCGAGGCCACCACGACGAAGCTGGCGGCGGTGCCCAGACCGATCGACCGCCGCAGGAGCATGCCGACGAGCACGGTTGCGAACCACACGGTGACGCCGGGCGCGACGTCGATCGGCCAGCTGTGGCGCCGGACGCGCACCACCCCCCAGCCGAGCGCCGTCCCGACGAGGAACGGCCAGGCGGTGAGCACTGCACCGAGGACGGGACCGGCCTCGTCGTGGCTGGCCCGACCGATGCCGGCGAAGACGAGGACGAGGACGACGTCGAGGAGCAGCGCGAGCGCGGGGCGGCGCCACCAGGGGAGCCGTGTCACGGAAGCGTGTCGAACGGAAGACGCGGCTGGGGCGGGGCGTGCGTGGGGTCCACTCCCTCGAAGAGCGAGCTGACCGACCGGCCGTGGTGGATCCGGCTGATGGCCTCGGCGAAGAGGGCGGAGACCGACCGCACCGTCAGCTCGGGCCAGTCGGCGGGCGGTGGCACGGTGTCGGTGGTGACGACCTCGGTGACGAACGGGTGACCGCGCAGGCGCTCGACCGCCTTCCCGGCGAAGAGCCCGTGCGTGCACACGATCGCGGCCTCCGTCGCGCCGGCCTCCTCCAGCCGGTCCATCAGCTCGACCATGGAGCCGCCGGTGGCGATCTCGTCGTCGAGCACGATGGCCCGCCGGCCGGCCACGTCCCCGACGATGGAGTCGATGACGACCCGGTCGTCGGCGACGCGCTGCTTGGACCCGGCGGCCACGGGCAGCCCGAGGAGGCGGGCGAACTGGGTGGCGACCTTGGCGTTGCCGAGGTCGGGGCTGACGACGATCGAGGTGGACAGGTCGGTGCCGCGGAAGTGGTCGGCGAGCACCCCGATGGCGGTGAGGTGGTCGACCGGTGTCGAGAAGAAGCCGTGCACCTGCGGCGCGTGCAGCGCCATGGTCAGCACGCGGGAGCAGCCGGCCGTGGCGATGAGGTCGGCGACGAGGCGGCCGCCGAGCGAGATGCGCGAGGCGTCCTTCTTGTCGGAGCGTGCGTAGGCGTAGTGGGGCATGACGGCGGTGATCTGGGCGGCTGACGCGCCGCGCGCCGCGTCGATCATCAGCAGCAGCTCCATCAGGTGCTCCTGGGTGGGCGGCACGAGCGGCTGGATGATGTAGACGTCACGCTGGCGGCAGTTGGCCAGCAGCTGCGCCTGGAGGCAGTCGTTGCTGAAGCGCTTGATCTCCGCGGGCGAGCGGGTGACCCCGAGGTGGGTGCAGATGCGGTCGGCGAGGGCCTGGTGGGCCGAGCCGCTGAAGACCACGACGTCGTTCACTTCGAGACCATTTCCACACCATCCCTCATGAGACCGACGTGCCGTTGCAGACTATCCGAGCCGGGTGTGGTGCGCGTGGTCGCGCACCCAGCCCACGAGCTCCTCGCGCGAGGCGCGCCCGACGCGCGTGGCGCCCGGGAAGCTGACGAAGCCGTGCGGCACCCGTTCGTAGTTCGTGTGCCGGGCCTCGACCCCGGCCTCACGCAGCGCCACGGCATACGCGGCGCCCTCGTCGCGGAGCGGGTCGAGGTCGGCCGTCTGGACCAGGGTCGGGGGCAGCCCGCTGAGGTCCTCCGCGTGGAGCGGCGACACGAGGGGGTCGAGCGGGTCCAGCGCGTCCTCGGCGTCGCCGAGGTAGTGCGCGAGGAAGGCGTCCATGTCGGCGCGGGTCAGGATCGGTGCCTGCGCGTGCAGGGCCACGGACTCCGAGCTCATCGTCGCGTCGACGGCCGGGTAGACGAGTGCCGCGTAGGCAAGGTCGGCACCCCCCTCGTCACGCAGCACCTGCGCCGCCACGGCCGCGAGGTTGCCCCCGGCGGAGTCGCCCGCGACGCCGAGGCCGATGTGCCGGATGCCCGGGCCGGACGCCTCCGACGCCGCCCAACGGGTCGCGTCGACGCAGTCGTGCACCGCCTGCGGTGCCCGGTGCTCCGGCGCCAGGCGGTAGTCCACGTTGAGCACCGTGACGTGGGCCCGGTCTGCCAGCCACGCGCAGATCGGGTCGTAGCCGCGTGTGTTGCCGAGAACCCACCCCCCGCCGTGGAACCACAGGAGCGCCGGCAGGGCCTCGCCCTCGGTGTCCCGCGGCCGGTAGGTCCGCACGGCGACGCGGTGCCCGTCGCGCGCCGCGAAGGCGGTGTCGGCGATCTCCACGCCGGCCGGCACGGGCCCCGTGACCCAGGTGTAGGGGATGCGGGTGGGGGCGAACCATGCTCTGCTGCGGGCGATCTCGTCGTCCACGAGCATCCGGTCGCTGCCCCGGGAGCGGTTGAGGGCGCGGACCAGGAGCTTGGTGCGCAGGGGCATGTTCCACGAGTCGGTGGCGGTCACGACGCCAGTGTTCCAGCAGGCGCGGAAGAAGCGCATACCCACCCGTGCAGGAGCCGACGCACCTCCCGTACGCGTGGCGGTGCCCACCCTGCGGCCATTCGGTCCGTGGCTCGGGCAGGATTGCCCCATGCCCGGTGACGCGGAGAAGGCACCGGCCCCCACCGAGGGGCCGCCTTCTCGCACGGCGCGGCAGTCGGACGACACCACGGGGGAGACCATGCGCCGGACAGCGGAGCACGTGCAGGACCCGCTCGAGGAGCGGCCCGTGACCGATCCCACGGTCGCGCCCACCCCGGCGCACCCGACGGCGCACCCGACGCCGCAGCCGGTGCCGGACGTCGAGGTGGTCGAGCCACCCATCCCCGGGCGCGTCCGACGTCCTGCCGACGGCGTACGCCTCGCCGCTGCGGTCCTGCTGCTGCTGCTCGGCCTCGTGGTCGCCGACCTCGCGTCCGGCACCCGTGGAGGCGTCGAGCAGGACCTCACCGACGTCACGAGCGGCCTGCCACGCCTGCTGCTGACGCTGCTCGGCTGGCTGAGCGGCATCGGCGTGCTGCTGCTGCCCATCGGCGTCGGTGCCGACCTGCTCGTGCGGCGCCGTCCCATGCAGCTCATCCAGGCGCTCGGTGCCGCGGTCGTGGCAGGCATCCTCGTCATCGTCATCGGCCTGCTCGTGCAGTCGGGCAACGGCGGGTTCATCACCAGCGTCCTGACCCGACCCACCCCGACCGGGCACACCGCCCCGCTGGACATCGTGGTCGTGTCGATGCTCGCCCTGCTGACCGTCGCGGACATCTCGGGCCGCAAGTGGGTCTCCCCGATCGCCACCGGGGTGGTCGTCGCCACCCTCGTCACCACCCTGCTCTCGGGCGCCATGACGCTGGCTGCGCTCACGTGCTCGCTCCTGCTGGGGTGGATCGTCGGGCTGGCCTCGCGGCTCATCTTCGGCGTCAGCTCGACCCGCCCGCCGGGCACCGAGGTGGCCGCCGTGCTGGTGTCGGGCGGCATTCCGCTGCGCCGGCTCGAGCTCGTCGACGCCAACGACGCCGGCGACCGCCGCTACCTCGGCTCCACGGCCGCGGGACCGCTCGACGTGCACGTCATCGACCGCGACACCTTCGGCCTGGCATCCGGGCGACGCCTGCTGCGCGTGCTGCGCCTGCGCAGCGGCTTCACCCGGCCCCCGTCCCTGACCCTGCAGTCCGAGATCGAGCACCGTGCCCTCATGGGCCTCGCACTCCACGACGCCGGCATCCGCGCCCCGCGACCGGTCGCCGTCTCGGAGGTCGGGCCCTTCTCGGCCGTCATCGCCTACCGGGAGCCGGACGGCACGCCGATCGGCGAGCTGGGTGACCGCCTGGACGACGCCCAGCTGGCGGCGATCTGGCAGCTGGCGGCGACGCTGCACCGACGCCGCATCGTGCACCGCCAGCTCGGACCGTCGACCATCCTGCTCGACGACAGGCCGGACGACGGGCCCCGGGTGGCACTGGCGCAGCTCGGCAGCGGCGACGTCGCAGCCGACGACATCAGCCTGCGCATCGACCTCGCGCAGCTGCTGACCACGGTGGCGCTCGCGGTCGGTCCCGAGCGCGCCGTCGACTCGGCCGTGGCCGTCCTGGGCGAGGACGCCGTGCTGCGGGCCGTGCCCGTGCTGCAGCCCGTGGCGCTCAGCTCCGATGCGCGGGCGGCGCTCCGGGCCTCGAAGTCCGTCATGGGCGAGCTGCGTGAGCGCCTCGTCTCCCTGCGGCCCCAGGCGGAGCCCGTCGAGCCGGTGCAGCTGCGCCGCATCTCCGTCAAGGGTGTCCTGACCCTGGTCATGGGTGGTGTGGCCGGCTACCTGCTGCTGACGCAGCTCGCGCAGGTCGACATCGCCCAGGTCGTCAGCACCGCCGACTGGCGCTGGGCCGTGCTGCTCGTCGTCTTCGCCGCCGCGACCTTCGCCGGGGCGTCCCTGGCGCTCGCCGGGGCCGTCCAGATCCACCTGCGATTCGTCCGCACCTACATGACGCAGCTGGCCGTCGCCTTCTCCGGTCTCGTCGCGCCCGCCGCCGTCGGCAACATCGCGCTCAACACCCGCTACCTGCAGACCTCGGGCCTGACGCCCACCGTCGCCGGGGCGAGCGTGGGCGTCGCGCAGGTGGCCCAGTTCTGCTCGTACTTCGTGCTGCTCGTCATCTCCGGCGTCCTGGCCGGAACCGGACCGGCCGTGTCGTTCAGTCCCTCGCCGATCCTCGTCGCGGGCATCCTGGCCGTCGTCATCCTCGCCCTGGGACTCCTCGCGGTCCCGCGGATCCGCGCCGTGCTCACCGACCGGGTGCTGCCGCAGGTCCGCTCCGCGCTCCCGCAGGTCCTCGCCGTCCTCCAGCACCCGAAGAAGCTGACGCAGCTGCTCGGCGGCGCCCTGATGCTCGACATGTCGTTCGTCGCGGCCCTGGTGTGCGCGACGAGGGCCTTCGGCGGCGAGGCGCCCGTGGCGGCCATCGCCGTCGTCTACTTCGCCGGCGCCATCGTCGGCTCGGCCGTGCCGACCCCCGGTGGCCTCGGCGGCATCGAGGCCGCCATGTCCTTCGGCCTGATCTCCATCGGCGTCGACAGCGGCACCGCCGTCTCCTCGGTCCTGCTCTACCGCCTGGCCACCTACTGGCTCCCGATCCCGTTCGGGTGGCTCTCGCTCAGCCGCCTGCAGAAGGTCGGGGCCATCTGAGCCGGCCGGCCGGCATACGCCCTCGGTCCGGGGCGCGGAGGTCAGCTGCGGCAGGGGCGGTTATCGTCGGGCCATGACGGTGCGGCGGATCATGGGACTCGAGACCGAGTACGGCATCTCCGTGCCCGGTGACCCGATGGCCAACCCGATGTTCCTCTCGGGCCAGGTCATCAGCGTCTATGCCGCCGCGCAGGGCATCCGGTCCAACCAGTCGAGCTGGGACTACGCCTTCGAGGACCCGCTGCGCGACGCGCGCGGCTGGCAGCTCGACCGGCAGACCGCCGACCCGAGCCAGCTCACCGACGTCGAGGACCCGACGCTCGCGAACGTCGTGCTCACCAACGGCGCCCGCTACTACGTCGACCACGCGCACCCCGAGTACAGCTCGCCGGAGGTGACCCTCCCGCGCGACGCCGTCACCTGGGACCGCGCCGGCGACGCCATCGCGCTCGAGTCGGTGCGGCTGCTCGCCGCACGGCCCGGGCAGCCGCCGGTCAACCTCTACAAGAACAACGCGGACGGCAAGGGCCAGTCCTACGGCACCCACGAGAACTACCTCATGCCGCGCCGGACTCCCTTTCCCGACATCGTGCGTCACCTCATCCCGTTCTTCGTGAGCCGTCAGGTCGTATGCGGTGCCGGCCGGGTGGGGCTGGGCGTGGACAGCCGTGGGGCGGGCTACCAGATCTCCCAGCGCGCGGACTTCTTCGAGACCGAGGTGGGCCTCGAGACCACGCTGAAGCGCCCGATCATCAACACCCGTGACGAGCCGCACGCCGTGGCTGACCGCTACCGGAGGCTGCACGTCATCATCGGCGACGCCACCCACCTCGACGTCGCGACGCTGCTCAAGACCGGCACCACCTCCCTCGTGCTCGGGATGATCGAGGACGGGCACCTGACCGAGGACTGGTCGATCCGGCGTCCGGTCGCGGCCCTGCAGACCGTCTCGCACGACCCGTCGCTGCAGGCGACCGTCGAGCTGGTCGACGGGCGCTCGGTCACGGCCCTCGACCTGCAGTGGATGTACCACGAAGCCGCTCGCACCTGGCTCGACCGGCGGGGCGACGACCCCGTCCCGGACGCGACCGGCGAGGTCATGAGCCTGTGGGAGGAGGTGCTGACCGGGCTCGGCGCCGACGTCATGTCGTGCGCGCCGCTGGTTGACTGGGTCGCCAAGCTGGGGCTTCTCGAGGGCTACCGCGCCCGCGACGGCCTCGGCTGGGACGACCACCGGCTCGCCGCCATCGACATCCAGTGGGCCGACGTGCGCCCCGAGAAGGGCCTCGTGCACCGCCTGCGCGACCGCGGCATGCTGCGCGACCTCGTCACCCCGGAGGAGGTCAAGGCCGCACAGACCACGCCCCCCGAGGACACGCGCGCCTGGTTCCGGGGCGAGTGCGTCCGCCGCTTCACCCCGCAGGTCTTCTCGGCGAGCTGGGACTCCGTCGTCTTCGACGTGCCCGGCCGGGCCAGCCTGCAGCGCGTGCCCATCCTCGAGCCCGAACGCGGCACCCGCGCGCAGGTCGGTGCCCTGCTGGAGCAGAGCGGCGACGTCGCCGAGCTGCTCCGCGGGCTCGCCACGCCCGAGTGAGCCTGCGGCGGATCACGGCTCGGTGCTCGGTCGGCGTGGGCCCTACGGGTTAGGGTCGAGTCAACAGGTTCTTCACGTCTGGGAGGTAGCCATGCCGGGTCAGGAGCACGTCAAGCCGCAGCGTCGTGACGAGGAGCCTCCGGAGACACCGGAAGCCCCTCCCGCCGCGCCGGCCGGGGCCGCGGTCAAGGAGGGCCTGTCCGACGACATCGACAGCGTCCTCGACGAGATCGACGGGGTCCTGGAGTCCAACGCCGAGGAGTTCGTCCGCGGCTTCGTGCAGAAGGGCGGCCAGTGACCCCAGCGTCCACAGGACGTTCCCGGCCGCTCGACGACGCCTTCCTCCGCGCAGGCTCCTCGTCCTTCACCGAGTTCGTCTCCGCCTACCGCCCCGAGCTGCTCCCGTCCGCCCGTCGACTCCCGTCCGGTGCCACCATCGAGGCCCCGCACGGCACCACCATCGTGTCGCTGCTGTTCGACGGCGGGGTCGTCATGGCCGGCGACCGCCGGGCCACCATGGGCAACATCATCGCCAACCGTGACATGGAGAAGGTGTTCGCCGCCGACGAGTACAGCGTCGTCGGGATCGCCGGCACCGCCGGCCTGGCCATCGAGCTGGTGCGCCTCTACCAGGTCGAGCTCGAGCACTACGAGAAGATCGAGGGCGCCATCATGTCGCTCGAGGGCAAGGCCAACCGCCTCGCCTCGATGATCCGCGGCAACCTCGGGCTCGCGATGCAGGGGCTGGCCGTCGTGCCGACCTATGCCGGCTTCGACCTGGAGTCGGCCACCGGCCGGATCTACTCCTACGACGTCACCGGTGGCTGCTACGTCGAGGGTGGGCACCACTCGACGGGATCCGGCTCGGTCTTCGCCCGGGGGTCCCTCAAGAAGCTGTGGCGTCCCGGGCTCGAGGAGCAGCAGGCGGTGTCGGTGGCCGTGGAGGCCCTCTACGACGCCGCCGACGACGACTCGGCCACGGGAGGTCCCGACGTCGGTCGTCAGATCTGGCCGACGGTCGCCGTCGTGGACCACGCCGGCGTCCGGTTCGTCCCGCAGGACGTGCTCGAGGGCCATGTCCAGCAGGTCATCGCAGCGCGCCGTGACAACCCGGGAGGCGCGCGATGACCATGCCGTTCTACGTCCCGCCCGAGCAAGTCATGAAGGACCGGGCGGACTTCGCCCGCAAGGGGATCGCTCGAGGCCGCTCGGTCATCGTCGTGGGCTACGACAAGGGCATCGCCTTCGTCGCCGAGAACCCGTCGCGGGCCCTGCACAAGGTCTCCGAGATCTACGACCGCATCGCCTTCGCAGCGGTCGGGCGCTACAACGAGTTCGAGAACCTGCGGGTGGCCGGCATCCGCTACGCCGACCTGCGCGGCTACTCCTACGACCGCACCGACGTGACGGCTCGCGCCCTGGCCAACACCTACGCCCAGATCCTCGGTGCCGTCTTCACCCAGGAGTCCAAGCCCCTCGAGATCGAGATCGTGGTGGCCGAGGTCGGTGCCGACCCCGACAGCGACCAGATCTTCCGGCTCACCTACGACGGCTCCGTCGCCGACGAGCGCGGCTTCGTGGCCATGGGCGGTGCGAGCGACGCGGCCGAGGAACGGTTGACCACCGGATGGCGACCCGGCATGTCGCTCGCCGAGGTCCTGCGCCTGGCCGTCGACGTCCTGGGGGCCGGGGAGAACGGCGAGCGCCGAAACCTCGACGAGGGCCAGCTCGAGGTCGCGGTGCTGGACCGCGACCGACCGCGCCGCTCCTTCCGGCGCATCGTCGGCCCGGTGCTCTCGCGCCTGCTCGGTGAGCCGGCCGGTGAGTCCTCCGACGAGGTGGCGCCGGCAGCTCCACCCGAAACCGGCCCGGTCGGCTGACCGGCTGCGGACGCACGAGGGCCGCCCCCGGAAGGGGGCGCCCCTCGATGTCTCTGAGTCGACGAGATCAGCGGCGGCTGGCGCCCACACGCTTGCCGGTCGCACCTGTCTGGTGCGCCGGCCCGTCCCCGGCAGGCTCGGAAGCGTCCTCGGCCTGCTGCTCACCGGCCTCGTCGCGCTGGGCGGCCGGGGAACCGGGCCTCGAGGCCCCCGCGGCCTGCGCAGCCACCTCGTCGACCTGGTCGGCTGCGCCAGCGGGACCGGCCTGGGTGCCCGCCGTCGGCTGAGCGGCGGGCGTGGGGTCCTCGCCGGCGTCGCCTCCGTGGTTGTCGTTCGCGGTGCGCTGCTGCACGCCCGCGGCCTGGGTCTGGGCCCTGGCCTGCGGCTGCGCCGCGCCGGCCTGGGCCGCAGCCCCGCCGGAGACGTCGGCTCCCTGGGCCGTCTCCGGGGAGTCGAGCGACTCCACCACGGCGCCACCACCGAGGGTGGCCAGCATCTGGCGGACGTTCGCCAGCTGCCCCGTGATGCTGTCGCGCTGCGCGGAGGCGGCGGCGAGCTCGCGCTCGGACTCCTCGCGCACCCGAGATGCGTGGTCGCGGGCCTCGGACACGATCTGGTCGGCCTGGCTCTGGGCCGTCTCGAGCATGCGCTTGGCCCGAGCCCGCATCTCGTTGGCGTCCTGCTCGGCGCGCTGGGTCAGCTGACGCATACGGGCCTCGCTCTCGGTGAACGCGGCCTCCATCTGCTGGCGACGGGCCTCGAACTCCGCGTCCGCCGACTCGCGGCGAGCAGCCAGGCTGACCTCGAGCTCCGCGGAGGCGGTCGAGGCCTTGAGGCGCTGGGCCTCGAGCTCGGCGGCCGCCTCCTGACGCTGGGCCGCCATGACGCTCTGCGCCTCGGCCACGACGGCCTGGGCCTCCCGGTTGGCCTGCGCGATGACCCGCACGGCTTCCTCGTCTGCACGCGCCCGGGCCTGGTCCGCGTACGTCGTCGTGGTCGTCTTCAGGTCCGCGGCGGCACGGTTGGCCCGCTCGCGGATCTCCTCGGCGTCGGCCGCCGCGCGGTTGCGCATCTCCGCGGCCTCCTGGTCGGCGAGCGTGAGGATCTGCGTGATCCGCTCACCGAGGTCGGCGTAGCTCTGCGCCGGGCCCGCGGACGCGTTCTTCAGCTCCGCCATGACGCGGGCCTGCTGCCCGAGCTGGCCCCGCAGGTCGGACAGGGCTGCGTTGAGCTTCGTCAGCTCGACGCTCCGCTCGGCGGCGTCCTTCTTGGCCGCCTGAAGCGTGCGGTTCTGCGACTCGATGAAGGCGTCCACCTCCTCCGGCTCGTAGCCGCGGCGGGAGAACTTGAAGTGGGGTCTGTCGATCATTTCCGTCCAATGCAGAGGAGGTGGAGGGACACGGCATGAGGGGACGGCGACATTGTGGCAGGCGTCGCCGGACTCCGGTCACCGTGGCACGGACCGTGTGCGACGGCGCAACCCTGACCCCACCGTGGACCGGCAGGCACCCCCGGACCTGTCCCGGGTGCTGGACCCCCGGGCCCGTGGTTGTGCGGAAGTCGTCCACAAGGGGCCGGTCGGACCCGGTCAAGAGCCGGCCGCCACCTAGAGTTGGTCCATGGAGCGGCGGATCTTCGGGATCGAGAACGAGTACGGCGTCACCTGCACCACCCAGGGCCAGCGTCGGCTGACCCCGGACGAGGTCGCCCGCTACCTGTTCCGTCGCGTCGTCGCATGGGGCCGCTCGAGCAACGTCTTCCTCGGCAACGGCGCTCGCCTCTACCTCGATGTCGGCTCGCACCCGGAGTACGCGACGGCCGAGTGCGACTCCGTGCGCGAGCTCGTCGTCCAGGACAAGGCGGGGGAGCGCATCCTCGAGGGGCTCGTCGAGGATGCCCAGGGTCGCCTGCGCGACGACGGGGTCGAGGGCGAGATCTTCGTCTTCAAGAACAACACCGACTCCGCGGGCAACTCCTACGGCTGCCACGAGAACTACCTCTACGGGCGCACCGGCGACTTCCAGCGGGTGTCCGACATGTTCATCCCCTTCCTCATCAGCCGCCAGATCATGTGCGGCGCCGGGAAGGTCGTCACCACGGCCCACGGGGCCAGCTTCGCCGTCAGCCAGCGCGCCGACCACATCTGGGAGGGCGTGTCATCGGCCACGACCCGCAGCCGGCCGATCATCAACACCCGTGACGAGCCGCACGCGGACGCTGAGCGCTACCGCCGCCTCCACGTCATCGTCGGCGACTCCAACATGTCCGAGACGACCAACCTGCTCAAGGTCGGCAGTGCCGACCTCGTCCTGCGGATGATCGAGGCGGGGGTCGTCATGCGCGACCTGTCGATGGAGAACCCCATCCGCGCCATCCGCACGATGAGCCACGACCCCAGCGGACGGGCGACGGTGCGCCTGGCCAACGGCCGAGAGCTCTCGGCGCTCGACATGCAGCGCGAGTACCTCGACAAGGTCGTCGAGTTCGTCGACAGGGAGGGCACGCACAGCCCTGACACCAAGCAGGTCATCGACCTGTGGGGCCGGGCGATCGACGCCATCGGCGCCGGCGACCTCGGGGCGATCGAGACCGAGATCGACTGGGTCATCAAGTACCGCCTCATCGAGCGCTACCGGGCCAAGCACGGCCTGTCCCTGACCGATGCCCGGGTCCAGCAGCTCGACCTCGCGTACCACGACATCAACCGCCGCCGTGGCCTCTTCTACCTCCTGCAGCGCCACGGCCGCACGGCCCGGGTTGCCTCGGACGTCGAGATCTTCGAGGCCAAGGTTCGGCCACCGCAGACGACGCGTGCCAAGCTGCGCGGCGACTTCATCCGCGCGGCCCAGGCGCACGGTCGCGACTTCACGGTCGACTGGGTGCACCTCAAGCTCAACGACCAGGCCCAGCGCACGGTGCTGTGCAAGGACCCGTTCAAGGCCGTGGACGAGAGGGTCGAACGGCTCATGGAGAGCATCGACCGGTCGCCCGCGAGCCACCGTCCCCTCTGACCGATCGGGCCCGGGCCGCTCCCGGACGGGCCGCACAGAGCGCCCGCGGTCGCAGCGGAACCTGTCAGTGCGCTGTGAAACGCGCACAAGGGCGGGCGTTACAGTGGCCGGGCTCTGACCTGCGGGACCCTCGTGCCCGCCCACTCCCGACCGAAAGTCTTCCCTGTGCGTCTCAACCGTCCGGCCTACCGCATGGCCGTTGTCCTGACCGCCGCTCTCGGGCTCACCACCGTCGCCGCGTGCGGCTCCGGCTCCGGCGGTTCGGGCGCCGCGTCCTCGACCGCAAGCTCGAGCGCAGCCGCCTCGGCCGCGCTGCAGGGGCTCACCGCCACCGGGGCGGTCGACCTCAAGACCGCGCCCAAGGTCACGCTCGGCAAGACGCCCATCAGCTCCACGAACGTCGAGCACAAGGTGCTGACGCCGGGAACCGGCAAGGCGGCGACCAAGGCCGACACGGTCAAGCTGCGCGCCCAGATCTACAACGGCACGACCGGCAAGCTCCTCGACAACGGCTTCACCGCCGGCCGCCCCACCGAGAGCTACCGCCTGGCCCGCACCGACATCGTCCCGGGCTTCACCGAGGGCCTCGTGGGCGCCACCAAGGGCGGTCGCATCGCCTTCACGATCCCGCCGGCCAAGGGCTTCGGAAGCGCGGGCAACCAGCAGCTCGGCATCAAGGGCACCGACACGATCGTCGTCGTGGCCGACATCGCCGACGTGCACACCCCGATGACCAAGGTCGACGGTGCGCAGTCACCCTCGCCCGCCGGCCTGCCCACGGTCGAGTTCAAGAACGGCCCGACCAAGGCGCCGACCGTGACCGTCCCGAAGACGAAGGCCCCCACCACGACGCAGCAGGCGACGCTGGTCGAGGGCACCGGCCCGGTCGTGCAGAAGGGTCAGACGATCAGCGCCCAGTACCACGGCGTCCTCTGGAAGGACGGCAGCGTCTTCGACTCCTCGTGGGAGCGTGGCACGCCCGCGGACTTCCCGATCGGGGTCGGCGGCGTCATCAAGGGTTGGGACTCGACCCTGGTGGGCAAGAAGGTGGGCAGCCGGGTGCTGCTCGTCATCCCGCCGGCCGACGGCTACGGCAAGGCCGGCAGCCCGCCGAAGATCTCCGGCACGGACACCCTGGTGTTCGTCGTCGACATCCTCGACGCGTACTGACACCCCCAGCACCTGCCCCACGAACAGCCACCACGGACGAAAGGCACCCGCAGCATGGCACTCGACCCCAACCGCACGAAGCCCGAGATCGACTTCCCGGAGGGTGACGCGCCCACCGACCTCGTCGTCGAGGACCTCATCGAGGGCGACGGCCGCGAGGCGAAGGCGGGCGACACCGTCAGCGCCCACTACGTCGGCGTCGCGCACTCGACCGGTGAGGAGTTCGACTCCTCGTGGAACCGGGGCGAGCCGCTCGCCTTCCGCCTCGGGGTCGGCATGGTCATCCCCGGCTGGGACAAGGGCATCGAGGGCATGAAGGTCGGGGGCCGTCGCAAGCTGACCATCCCCTCGCACCTGGCCTACGGCGAGCGTGGCGCCGGCGCCGCGATCAAGCCGGGGGAGACCCTGATCTTCGTCGTCGACCTCGACGACGTGCGCTGAGTGGTCTAGTCCTGCAGCATCCGGGCGGCATACCGCCCCGCGACGGCCGCGCCGAGGAAACCGGCGCGGTCGTCGTCGTATCCGCGGCCCATGGTGCGCAGCGGGACGGGACTCGCGCGCAGCGCCGCGTCGAGCCCGTCGACGCCCACCTCGTGGAACGCCAACCGCCCCGCGCTCGAGTCGCACAGCTCCCGCGCCTGGGCGAGCACCCGGCCTCCCAGCTCGCCGGGGAGCACGGGCACGGGGACGTCCGCCGGCACCAGTGACACCCTGCCGTATGCCGTGAGGCTGTGGTGCGAGACGCCGCGGTGCCGCTCGCGCGGGTCGGCCTCCGAGATCCGCAGCGAGCAGACGGGCCTGCCGCCCAAGGTCCCGGCGGCGTTGACCGCCTCGCCGGCGGACGTGCCGGAGAAGCCCCAGCGCGTGCCGGTGCCCAGGTTGCCCGGCCCCTGGGACACGACGACGACGTCGGCACCGACGACGTGGTGGGCGGCCAGCAGGCCGGTGTGGACGTTGACGGCCTCGAGGTCCCCGCCGTAGGCCTGCCCGACGGTGACGGAGGCCGCCAGCCAACCGGCCTCGCGCAGCCCGGCGACGGTGCGGGAGAAGTCGATCGGCAGCGCGCCGCCGTCGGTCATGACGTAGGCGACGCGCAGCTGCGGGGAAGCCTCGCGCAGGCCGGCGAGGATCGCCGGCAGCGCGGAGTGGAGGTCGGCGACCACCACCGGCATCCCCGCGAGGTCGTCGGCGTCGGCCAGGGTCGCGTGGTGCTCGCTGTCCTGCTCGTCCACGCCCAGCACCATGGTCTGGCTGGGCGTGTAGCGCGCCTTGACGACATGGCCCGCCACGGCGGTGACGTCGTCCACGGGCCGGGGCAGGGCGTCCGGGGCGGCGACCACGATGGCGAGCCCGCCGGTGCCGAGCCCCCGCTCGAGCGCCGTCGTGTTGAGCAGCACATCGGTGCCGGCCGCGAGCTCGCCGACGGTGTCGACGTAGCCGAGCGCGCGGACGCTGTCACCGGAGGCCAGGCGCACGGCATACTCCATCGCCCCCGCCCAGCGCGTACGCACCTCGACCACGACTCCCCGACGCCACTGGATCATGCGGTGACCCTATTCGATCGCATGTTCGGGTAGCGTCGGACTGCCCGCCCGCGCGCCGCCCCCGTCAGGAAGGTCTCGATGAGCCCTGCGTCTGCCTCGGCCGAGAAGACCGAACGGCTGCTCAACCTCATACTCGCGCTCAAGTCGGCCCGCCGACCGGTCTCGAAGCAGAAGATCCGCGAGTCGCTGCCCGCCTACGCCCAGGCGAGCTCCGACGAGGCGTTCGACCGCATGTTCGAGCGTGACAAGGACGAGCTGCGCGAGATGGGCATCCCGATCACGACGACGGTGCTCGACGTCCTCTTCGACGACGAGGTCGGCTACCGCATCGACGCGAGCGAGACGGCGCTGCCGGCCATCAGCTTCGAGCCCGACGAGATGGCCGCGCTCGCCCTCGCCGCCCGCGCCTGGTCGACGGCGAGCATCTCGGGCGCGGCGTCGGCGGGCCTGCGCAAGCTGCGCCTGTCGGGCGTCGAGATCGACGAGTCCGTCGCCGCCGGGGCCGAGCCGCGCATCCGCACCAAGGAGCCGGCCTTCGAGGCCGTGCACGCGGCCGTGTCGGCGCTGCAGCCGATCACCTTCGACTACCGCCGCAACGACGGGGAGCTCACCACCCGCCACGTGCAGCCCTGGGCCCTCAAGAACTGGCACGGCCGCTGGTACCTGACCGGCTATGACGTCGACCGTCGCGGTGAGCGTGCCTTCCGCCTCAGCCGCTTCGAGGGTCCGGTGCACCGCAAGGGCAGGGCGGGGACGTATGCCGTCCCGACCGACCACGTGCCCGAGGTGGCCCTCGAGGCCGAGCTCCCCGAGCCGGAGGGCACCGCCGTGGTGCGGGTGCGCCACGGGCGGGGCCACACGCTGCGCCGCCACGCCGTGCGCACGACCGAGGTCGACGAGTCCTGGGCCGACATCGAGCTGCCCTACCGTCGCGGCACGACCGAGCGCGACGTCGTGGCGCTCGGCACCCATGCCGTCGCGGTGGCGCCGCCCGAGCTCGTCGACGGCGTGTGCTCGGCGCTGCTGGCCGTGGCCGAGGCCCACGAGCGACGCTCGCGCCAGCCGGTGGGAGCACCGACGGGGGAGCGGGCATGAGCGCGGCACGTCGGACGGCGGCTCGCAAGCCCACCGAGACCGCGACGCAGCGGCTGGGCCGGCTCCTCGACATGGTCCCCTGGCTGCTGCAGCACCGGGGGGTGGCGATCGGGGACGCCGCGCGCGAGTTCGGGGTCGACGAGCAGCAGATCGTCGAGGACCTCGAGCTGCTGTTCGTGTGCGGGACCCCGGGCTACGGCCACTCCGAGCTGATCGACGCGCAGTGGGACAGCGGCTACATCTACCTCGACAACGCCGACGACATCGCCGCGCCGATGCGCCTGACCCGCGACGAGGCGGTCACCCTCACGGCCGGCCTGCAGGCCCTGGGGTCCACCCTGGTCGGGTCGGACGTCGCCGAGCGCACGCTGGCCAAGATCCGGGCCGCAGCGGCGACCACGGTCGGCGAGCCGACCGGCCGCATCGCCCTCGACCTCGACGACGGCAGCCAGCACCCGGCCATGGCGACGCTCAAGGACGCGTTCGCGCGTGGTCGCCGGGTGCACCTGCGCTACTACGTCGCCACCCGCGACGAGTCCACCGAGCGCGACGTCGACATCATGCGCATCCTCAACCTCGACTCGCAGTGGTACGTCGAGGGCTACTGCCACCGGGCACGGGGCGTTCGCCTGTTCCGCCTCGACTGCATCGAGGACGCGACGGTCCTCGACGTCGACGGGACGCCGCCGCCCGACGCCCGTCCGCGCGACCTCGACGACGTCTTCGTCCCCGGCGAGAACGACCTCACGGTCGTCCTCGAGGCCAGCCGCTGGGCCGCGTGGATCGCCGACTACTACCCCAACGAGGGAGTGGTCCGCGGCGCCGACGGCTCCCTGCAGGTGACCCTCAAGGTCGCCGACCCGGCCCTGGTCCGACGCCTCGTGCTCCGTCTCGGCGGGGAGGCTCGGGTCGTCGAGCCGCGCGAGCTGGTCGAGGCGGTGGCCCGGGAGGCCCGGGAGGCGCTGGCTGCGTACGACCGCGCCTGACCCTGCCCGACGCTGTCCATCCACTGGACGCCGATGTCCACCGTTCGGTCGCGCGGCGCGGGACGGACGTAGCACAGGTGTTGTTCACCGGGCGCACGTATGCTGGACACCTGCAGCACCGAGGCTGCCCCATGACGGTCCGGACCCGGACCGGCTCTTCACGAGGAGACGTCACCATGCCCAACCTGGGTGCCCCCGAACTCATCATCATCGCGGTCGTGCTCATCGCCCTGTTCGGCTGGAAGAAGCTCCCCGACATGGCCCGCAGCCTCGGTCGCTCGGCGCGCGTCTTCAAGTCCGAGGTCGACGAGCTGAAGAAGGACGGCAAGCCGGCGCCCAGCGAGGCCTCCCGCACCACGGTCCCCGGTGACGTCGTCGACGCCGACGCCGAACGCCGCGCGGCGGAAGCCCGCCTCGCCGACGCCGAGCGCCGCGCCGCCGAGGCACGAGCCGAGGCCGACCGCCTCCGCGCGGCCAGCACGCCGACCCACACGCCCGCTCCGGGCACCACGAGCACTCCCAGCGCCACGGGCGCTCCCGGGAGCACGAGCAGCAACGACGACCTCCGCCGCGACACCACATTCTGAGCGGGTCGGTTCCCGGACCCCTTCCAGCCTCCTTCATCGGACTCACCTGAATGCCCTCACTCCGACGTCAGCGCGACCCCGAGGGGCGGATGTCGCTCGGTGACCACCTCCGCGAGCTGCGCAACCGCATCACCATCAGCGCCATCGCGATCGTCATCGGCGGCGTGGTCGGCTGGATCTACTACGACCGGGTCATCGAGGCCCTGACCCGCCCCCTGCGCGACATCGCGGCGCAGCGGCACAGCGTCGTCAACATCAACTTCGCGGGCATGACCGACGCGTTCGCGCTGCAGCTGACGACCTCGCTCTTCGTCGGGCTCATCATCGCCTCGCCGATCTGGCTGTTCCAGATCTGGGGCTTCATCGTCCCGGGCCTGACGAGCAAGGAGAAGCTCGTCGCGCGGCTCTTCGTCGTCGCCGCGGTGCCGCTCTTCCTCGCCGGCTGCTTCTTCGCCTTCATCATGGTGCCCAAGGCCGTGGCCGTGCTCCTCGGCTTCACGCCCACGGGCGCCTACAACCTGCAGGACGGCTCGCAGTACCTCAACTTCGTCCTGAAGTTCATCGTGGCCTTCGGGTGCGCGTTCCTGCTGCCGGTCTTCCTCGTGGCGCTCAACCTCATCGGCGTGCTGCCCGCGCGGGCGATGCTCAAGGGCTGGCGCCCGGCGGTCATGATCATCCTCGTCTTCGCCGCCGTCATGACGCCGACCCCCGACGCCTACACGATGCTGTTCCTCGCCGCCCCGATGGTGGCCCTCTACTTCGCCTCCGTCGGCGTCGCGTTCCTCGTCGACCGGCGCAAGGAGGAGCACAAGCCCGACTGGTTGGAGGTCCCCGACGACCAGGCGTCGGCCCTGTAGCGTTCGGGTGTGTCCCAGCGTGTCGCCCTGATCGTCAACCCGACCGCTGGGAAGGGCGCCGGACGGGTCATCGGCGCGCAGGCCGGACGGCTGCTGCGCGAGGCGGGGCACGAGGTCGTCGACGTCTCGGGACGCGACTACGCCGAGGCGCGGTCCCGCGCCCGTGAGGTCGTGGACGAGGGGGTCGACGTCGTGGCCGTCGTCGGCGGCGACGGCATGGTGCACCTGGGCGTCAACCTGTGCGGCGGCACCGGCACGCGCCTGGCCGTCGTCGCGGCCGGCACCGGCAACGACTTCGCGCGCAACCTCGGCCTGCCGGTCCGGGACGCGGGGGCGGCCGTGGCGCTCCTGGACACCGGCTTCACGCGCAGGATCGACCTGGGGCGCGTCAGCCATGCAGCAGCGGGGGACCGGTGGTTCGCCGGGGTGCTGGGGGCCGGCTTCGACGCCGTCGTCAACGCCAGGGCCCAGCGGATGCGCTGGCCGCACGGCCAGATGCGCTACAACCTCGCCGTCCTGCGCGAGCTCCCGGTCTTCCGGCCGATCCCGTACGCGGTGGAGCTCGACGGCTGCCGCATCGAGACCCGCGCGATGCTCGTGGCGGTCGCCAACACGACCTCCTTCGGGGGCGGCATGCGGGTGTGCCCGAGTGCGGATGTGGCCGACGGGTACTTCGATGTCATGATCGTGGGCGCGCTGTCGATCCCGGCGTTCCTGCGCGTCTTCCCGAAGGTCTACTCCGGGACCCACACCACCCATCCCGCGGTCCAGATCCACCGGGCCCGCCGAGTTCGCCTGGAGGCGGAAGGCATCCATTCGCAGGCCGACGGCGAGATGTTCGCCGACCTTCCCATCGACGCAGAGGTCGTCCCCGGCGCCCTGCACGTCCTGACCCCGACGGAGGTGCTCTCGTGATCGCCAGCTGGCCGCGCCTGACCGAGTTCGCTGCACAGCTCGACTTCCCGCTCGACGACTTCCAGATCGAGGCCTGCCGGGCCGTCGAGGAGGGCCGCGGCGTGCTCGTGGCCGCACCGACCGGCGCCGGCAAGACCGTCGTCGGCGAGTTCGCGGTGCACCTGGCCCTCGCGACCGGGCGCAAGGCGTTCTACACGACCCCGATCAAGGCGCTGTCCAACCAGAAGTACGCCGACCTCGTACGCGTCCACGGCGCCGACCGGGTGGGGCTGCTCACGGGCGACGCCTCGATCAACGGTGAGGCGCCGATCGTCGTCATGACGACCGAGGTGCTGCGCAACATGATGTATGCCGGGTCGACCACCCTGCGTGGGCTGGGCTGGGTCGTCATGGACGAGGTCCACTACCTCGCGGACCGTTTCCGGGGTGCCGTGTGGGAGGAGGTCATCATCCACCTGCCCCCCGACGTCAGCGTCGTGTCGCTGTCGGCGACCGTCAGCAACGCCGAGGAGTTCGGGGCGTGGCTCGACGCGGTGCGGGGTGACACCGAGGTCATCGTCTCGGAGCACCGCCCGGTGCCGCTGTGGCAGCACATGATGGTGGGCCAGACGCTGTTCGACCTCTTCGTCGAGGAGCGTCAGGCGGACGACGACGAGGACGTCGTGGTCGACCCCGGCTACTACCCGGTCAGCGTCAACCCCGACCTCGTGCACGCCATCCGGGGCTCGGAGGGCCGCGGCGCCTGGGACTCGCACTGGGTCAGCTCGCGCGGCGGACGGGACAAGGGCCGCCTGCACGGCAAGAACGGCGGCAAGAACGGCACCGGTCGCGACGACTGGGGCGGACGGGGACGCCGGGGCAACGACTCCTCGGGAGGCCGCGGGCCCGGTGGCGGCGACGGTGGCCGCGGGTTCGCCCGCGGCGGACGCCCCGGCGGCCAGGCGACCCGGGCGGAGGTCATCGACCGGCTCGAGCGGGAGGGCCTGCTGCCGGCGATCACCTTCATCTTCAGCCGTGCCGGCTGCGACGGCGCGGTCGGGCAGCTGCTGTCCAGCGGGATGCGCCTCATCCCGGAGTCCGACGGGGAGGCCAACCGACGGCTCGTCGAGGAGCGCATCCAGGGCCTGGCCGAGGAGGACCTCTCGGTGCTCGGCTACTGGGACTTCGCCGACGGGATCTCCCGGGGCTTCGCCGCCCACCACGCGGGCATGCTGCCGACGTTCCGCGAGATCGTCGAGGAGCTCTTCACCGCCGGCCGCATCCGCGCGGTCTTCGCGACCGAGACGCTGGCCCTCGGCATCAACATGCCGGCCCGCACCGTCGTGCTCGAGAAGCTGGTGAAGTTCAACGGCGAGAGCCACGTCGACATCTCGCCGGCGGAGTACACCCAGCTGACCGGCCGTGCCGGCCGTCGTGGCATCGACGTCGAGGGCCACGCGGTGGTGCTCTGGAACCGTGGGCTCGACCCGGCCGCGGTCGCCGGTCTCGCCTCGACCCGCACCTACCCCCTGCGCTCGAGCTTCCGTCCGACGTACAACATGGCCGTGAACCTGGTGCGCCAGTTCGGTCGCGAGAACGCGAGCAAGATCCTCGAGACCTCCTTCGCGCAGTTCCAGGCGGACCGGGCGGTGGTCGGCTTCGTGCGCACGGTGCGCCGCAACGAGGAGGCCCTGGCCGGCTACGCCGAGCAGATGACCTGCCATCTCGGTGACTTCTCCCAGTACGCCGCGATCCGCAACGAGATCCGTGACCTCGAGAAGGAGGGAGCCAGGGCCCGGTCCGCGTCGACCCGGGCTGCGGCGGCGATCTCGCTGGAGTCGCTGAAGATCGGCGACATCGTCCGCATCCCGGCAGGGCGGCACAGCGGCCTCGCCGTCGTCGTGATGCCCAACCGCGGTGGCAAGGGTGAGGCCGCGTCCCCGGCCGTCGTCACCGAGGACCGCCAGCTGCGGCGCCTCACGCTGCACGACGTGCCGACGCCGCTCGAGCCCCTCGGGTCGATGCGGGTGCCCAAGCAGTTCAACGCGCGCAACCCCAAGGCGCGCCGAGACCTGGCGGCGACGCTGCGCACGACGATGCCGCACGACCCTCCGCGCCGCCGGCGCGACACCCAGCACGACCCGACCGACGAGCGCATCGACGAGCTGCGCCGGCGGATGAAGGCGCACCCGTGCCACCGGTGCCCCGACCGCGAGAACCATGCGCGGTGGGCCGAGCGGTGGTGGCGGCTGCGGCGCGAGACCGACGGCATCCAGCGCAAGATCGACGGGCGCACCAACTCGGTGGCCAAGACGTTCGACCGCATCTGCGAGCTGCTCCTGACGATGGGCTACCTCGGCGAGGGCGGGCAGTCGGTGACCGAGGAGGGCAACCGCCTGCGCCAGCTCTACACGGAGAAGGACCTGCTGGCGGCCGAGTGCCTGCGCGAGGGGACCTGGCGCCGGCTCGATGCGCCGTCGCTGGCGGCGATCGTCTCGACGCTGATCCACGAGCCGCGCCGTGAGGAGGGCGGGCTCACGCCGCGCTGGCCCAACGACGACGTGCGCGAGGCGTACGACCGGATGATCGAGATCTGGTCCGACCTCGAGGACGCCGAGGGCGCGCTCGCGCTGCCCCGCACCGGTATGCCGGACGGCGGGATCGCCTGGGCCATGCACCGGTGGGCGAGCGGTCAACGGCTCGAGGACGTGCTGCGGGGGACCGACCTCGCAGCAGGGGACTTCGTCCGCCGCTGCAAGCAGGTCATCGACCTGCTGGGCCAGCTCACCGACGCGGCGGAGCCGGAGCTGGCGACGACGGCGCGGAGGGCGAGCGACGCCGTGCTGCGAGGCGTCGTCGCGGCCGACCGGCTGGACTGAGGCTCCGGGACGTCCTGCCGTCCCGGATGCGGCGGCGATTGTCCCCGGAGCGCCCGCCTCGGCTATGGTTGCAGCACCGGTCGACGTTTTTGGTGCTCGTGTCTTCACACGCTCGCAAGGAACGACATTGCGAGCGCAACTGTTTCTTCAGGGTTTCTGGAGTGGTCGCGTCTCTGCCGACCGGGGGTCGCTGACACGCAACGGCTCACTTCACCCAAAAGGAGAAAACATGGCACAGGGAACCGTCAAGTGGTTCAACTCGGAGAAGGGCTTCGGCTTCATCGCCCCGACCGAGGGTCCCGACGTCTTCGTCCACTACTCGGAGATCACGGGCAACGGCTACCGCAGCCTCGAGGAGAACCAGGCCGTCGAGTTCGACGTCGAGCAGGGCCCCAAGGGCCCGCAGGCGATGCGCGTCCGCGCGCTCTGATCTCGCCGATCTGAGCTGAGCCCGCCGGACCCAGGTCCGCACGACGAAGGCCGGTCCCCGCAAGGGGGCCGGCCTTCGTCGTCGTTGCAGGCCCCGTGGCGCGGCGTGGGGCGAGAACGCCCCACGCCAGCGGCCCCCGGACGCGCCTCAGATGCGCGTCACGCGCTCGAAGGGGCTGTTGACGCGTACGACCCCCGACTCGAACTTCAGGGTCACCGTGTCGGCCGTGGTCGCGACCACGACACCGAGGCCGTGGCGCAGGTGCGACACCCGGTCGCCGACCGAGAACTCCTCGACGTCGGGTGTCGGAGCGGGCCTGAACGGGCTGCTGGAGAGATGGCGTCGGCGGTCTGGGGTTCCGTGGTTGGGCACCCTCCAGTATGCGCCCTGCCGCGAGCGGCCCCGTCAGTCGATGCCGAGCGCCGAGATCACCCGGTCGAACGACGAGGTGAGGCCGTGCTCGAGCGCGAGCCTCGACATCAGCACCGGGTCCGCCACGGCCGATGGCGCGGCGAGGTCGTGGTCGGGCAGCGCCGCGTCCTTGGCGACCGCGACGACCCGGGGTGCGGCGTCGAGGTAGTCGGCGGCCGCTTCGAGCCGAGCGCGCTGGGCCCTCTTGATGGCCGGGTCGCCGCTGTCGATCGCGGCGCGGATCGCCTCGAGCGAGCCGTACGTCGTGATGAGCTTGGCGGCGGTCTTCTCGCCGATGCCGGCCACGCCGGGCAGGCCGTCGCTCGTGTCCCCGCGCAGGACCGCCATGTCGGCGTACGCGGGTCCGGTGCCGACGCCGTACTTCGAGGCGAGGAAGGCCTCGTCGACGAGGTCCGGGGAGCGCACCCCGCCGCGCGCCGTGTAGACGACCCGCACCTGGTTGGCGTCGTCGACGAGCTGGAACAGGTCCCGGTCGCCGGTGACGATGTCGACCGGCATACGGCCGCTGTAGCGCGTGGCGAGCGTGCCGATGACGTCGTCGGCCTCGAAGCCGTCGGCCCCGACCCGCGCGATGCCCAGCGCCTCGAGGGCCTGCACGATGATGGGGACCTGGACGCCGAGGGCCTCGGGCACCTGCTCGCCGGAGAGGTTGTCGTCGCCCGGCTCGGCCACGCGGTGCGCCTTGTACGACGGGATCGCCTCGACCCGGAAGGCGGGCCGCCAGTCGTTGTCCCAGCAGGCCACGAGGTGGGTGGGCCGGCCCCGCTCGACGAGGGAGGCGATCATGTCGAGCAGCCCGCGCACGGCGTTGGTGGGCACGCCGCTCGGGCCGATCACCTCCGGCACGCCGAAGAACGCGCGGAAGTAGAGCGACGCGGAGTCGAGCAGGAGCATCCGGGGGGTGGGCGACGGCATACGGCAGAGGGTAGCGGCCGACGCCCGGCGTCACGGTGGTCGGCGACCGTACCGCCATGAGGACGCGGCTCCCGGGTCGGTGGTGCTGCACTAGCCTGCGGCCATGGAAGATCTCGACCGTCGCCTCGTCGGCCTGCTGCTCGCCGACGGCCGGATGAGCTACACCGACCTCGGCAAGGCCACGGGCCTGTCGACGTCTGCCGTCCACCAGCGGGTGCGGCGGCTGGAGGAGCGCGGCGTCGTCACCGGCTATGCCGCACAGGTGTCCCCGGAGGCGCTCGGCCTGCCGCTGACGGCGCTCATCTCCGTGACCCCGTTCGACCCCAGCGCCCCCGACGACGTGCCGGACCGGCTGCGCCACATCACCGAGATCGAGGACTGCCACTCCGTGGCCGGTGAGGAGAGCTACATCCTCAAGGTGCGCGTCTCGACGCCTGCCGACCTCGAGGACCTGCTGGCGCGCATCCGCTCGGCTGCGAACGTGTCGACCCGCACGACCGTCGTGCTGTCGACCCCGTGGGAGGGCCGCAGCGCCTCCGCCATGCCGCACGAGGACGCCTGAGCCCCGGTCAGGCGCGCCCGATCCGGGCGCGGACGGCCCGCGTCACGGCCGCGAGGTCGGCGGGACGCAGCTCGATGTCGAAGCCCCTGCGCCCGCCCGACACGAAGACCGTCGGGAGGTCGTATGCCGTCTCGTCCAGGACCGTGGGCAGCGCCCGCTTCTGCCCGAGCGGGGAGATCCCGCCCACGACGTAGCCGGTGCTGCGCTCGGCGGCCGCGGGATCGGCCATGGTGACGCTCTTGGCGCCCAGCGCCGCTGCGAGCGCCTTGAGGTCGAGCTGGCGGTCGACGGGCACGATCCCGACGGCGAGGCCCCTGCCGGTGTCGACGAGCAGCGTCTTGAAGACCCGCGCCGGGTCGACGCCGAGGGCCTCGGCGGCCTCGAGGCCGTAGCTGGGCGCCGACGGGTCGTGGTGGTAGGGGTGGCGCACGTAGTCGACGCGGGCACGGTCCAGGGCCACGGTGGCCGGTGTGGAGGGGCCCGCCCCGGGCCGCTGCCTGGCCATCAGCCGTCGGGGACGGAGCTGAGCCCGTCCCAGATCGTCGTGACGACGAGCTCGGTCGCCTCGTCGGCGCTGGTCCCCGGGTGGGTGGTGCGCCACACGGCGAGCCGCTCGCAGCCGCCGATGACCACCTCGGCCATGACGGTGACGCGTCGCGGCTCGAGTCCGGCGAAGGCCGGCAGGGTGGCGAGCCCCTCGGCGAACGCCTTCGCGGTCTGCTGGCGGATGCGCTCGACAGAGGCACAGGCGTCGCCGATGAGCGAGCCCTCCGTGCGCAGCAGGGCGAAGGCCTGGGCGTGCTCGTCGACGAAGGAGAAGAAGGCGTGCACCGCGCCGCGCACCCGCTCACGCGGCGGCGCCGAGGGCCGCGCGACCCACGAGTCGATGAGCGCCGTGAGCAGCTGTCCGCGGGCGCGCTCGATCGTCGCGACGAACAGGCCCTCCTTGGAGCCGAAGTAGTCGTAGATGAGCGGCTTGGTGACGCCGACGAGCTCGGCGATCTCGTCCATGGTCGCGGCCTGCATGCCGCGCAGCGAGAAGACCTGCTCAGCCACGTCCAGCATCTGCGCCTCGCGCTCGGCGCGTGGCACGCGGACCCGGGCGCCGGGGGAGCGGGACGTCACCGGCGCAGTCTATGGCGAAGCCCGACCAGGGGTGCAGCCGAAACCGCGGGCCCGGACAGGGGGCGGTCAGCGTCGTTCGGGTCCCGGCCCACCGGCCGTGAACATGTCCCGGATCTCGTCGAGACGGTGTCCGAGGCGCCCCTGGAGGCTGCGGCCGAGAAACGCGTCGAACGGCTTGAGCCAACCGACGGCATGCATCGTCTCTTGCTGACGCAGCACCGTGTCCGGCCCGTCCTCGACCAACGTGTAGGTGAGTCGTCCCTGCATCGAACCGCCTCGGAATCTCAGGGCCAGGAGGTGGTCCGGGGCGACCTCGGTCGCCTCGCTCCACATCGTCAGCGTGACCAGTGGTGCGATCCGCACGACCTCGCGCCAGCGCGTCCCCACGCGTGTCGTGCCCGGGGGGTCCTTCTCCATGGCCTCGACGGGTGAGCCCGGATGCACCGCCCAGTCCTGGATGTCGGCGAGCACCTCGTAGACCCGGCCGGGAGAGGCGCGGATGCGCACGACGCCGTCGAACTCCACGCCGTCGCGACCCCGTCAGACGAGCTGGGTCTCCGCGACGGCGCGGCTGCGCGCCGCGGCGTCGGCGGCCCGGGCGGCCACCGACGACTCGTCGACCGAGTCGCGCCACCACTGCCGGCCCGACGCGGGCAGCGTGTAGATCGGGTCGTAGTAGACGTACTCGCGCGACAGGGCCTCGGTGTCGTCGCCCTCGATGGAGGTGCGGTAGTTCTTGCGCCAGTAGGAGATGCCGCGCTCGGTGTCGTACTCCTCGACCTGGTGCACCCAGCGCTTGCCGACGAACGGCACGTCGCAGACGATTCGGGGCGTGGAGAAGCCGGGGAGGTAGCCCATGATCGAGTGCTGGAGGTGCTGGGCCTCGGCGAGTGAGAGCCGCCAGTGCTCGGCGAACGGGATCATGTCGCACATGTAGAAGTAGTACGGGGTGATCTGCGCGCCGTCCGCGAGGGCGAAGCACAGGTCGAGCAGCTGCTCCGTGGAGTCGTTGACCCCGCGCATCAGCACGCCCTGGTTGCGCACGTCGCGGACCCCCGCGTCGAGCATCGCGCGGGCCGCCCGCGCGACCGAGGGGGTCATCGACTGGGCGCTGTTGACGTGGGTGTGGATGGCCAGCGACACCCCGCGGGAGCGGGCCTTGGCCGACACCCGGGCCACGCCTTCGACGACGTCCTCGGCGAACCAGTGCTGCGGCAGGCCCATGAGCGCCTTGCTGGCCAGGCGGATGTCACGGACGTTGTCGATGTCGAGCAGCTGGTCGACGAAGGACTCGAGGTGCTTCCACGGCATGTTGGCGACGTCGCCCCCGGAGACGACGACGTCGCGCACGACCGGCGTGGCGCGGAGGTAGTCGAGCATGGCCTCGTGGCGGGCGGTCGGCTTGAGGTCGAAGCGCAGCTTTGCGACCTGCTCCGTCGAGTTGCCGACGAGGTCCATCCGGGTGCAGTGGCCGCAGTACTGCGGGCAGGTCGGCAGCAGCTCGGCGAGCACCTTGGTCGGGTAGCGGTGCGTCAGGCCCTCGGCGACCCACATGTCGTGCTCGTGCAGCGAGTCCCGCGTGGCGTGCGGGTGTGACGGCCAGTCGGACCGGCGGTCGGAGAAGACGGGCAGCATGTAGCGCCGGACGGGGTCGGCGTAGAACGCCTCGGTGAAGTCGTGACCGGCCGACCGCATCGGCGTGTCGGTGGACGGCACCATCGTGTTGAGCATCTGCGGCGGGACGAGCATCGACATCGTCGCGCGCTCGGACTGGTCACGGGCCAGGTCGGCGTAGAAGCGGTCGTCGAGCAGGTCGCCCATCACCGCGCGCAGCTGCCCGGCGTTCTTGACGCAGTGCGCGCGCTGCCACTGCGCGCTGTCCCAGTCGGCCGCGGTGACGTGCGCCCAGCCCGGCAGTCGGGTCCAGTCCGGCTCGACGAGCTCGCGACGGGCGTACGCATACGGCTGTGACACCAGTGTCATGAACCGACGATAGCCGAAGGTCTCGTCTTCAGGCCCCTATGATGCGAAAGGATCTCGTGTACGAGTCGCTGCTGACCGAAGGATCTCCCGTGACTGCTCTGTCTGCGTCCGACGGCGCGCGTGCCTCCTCGCCGGTCGGCCTGCACCGGGTCCTCGAGCCGAGCGGGGACGAGGTGACGCTTCCACAGGCCGCCCGTCGGCTCGACGCGCGGCCGCAGCTGTGGCCCGACGAGGTCCGGATCGCCGTGGAGACCCTCAACCTCGACGCGGCGTCCTACCGGCAGCTCGCCGAGAAGCACTCCACGGATGGGCGGGTCGACGGGGGAGCGGTGCGCGCGGAGGTCCTCGACATCATCGCCACCCGCGGCAAGATGCAGAACCCCGTGACCGGCTCGGGCGGCATGCTCATCGGCACCGTCGAGGAGGTCGGGCCCGACAGCGCGCTCGGTCTGCACGTCGGTGACCGGGTCGCGACCCTGGTGTCGCTGTCCCTGACCCCGCTCGTCGTCACCGACGGGCTGGAGCGCTGGGACGGCCTCAGCGAGCAGGTGCCGGCCCGCGGTCACGCCATCCTCTTCGGCCGGAGCATCGCGGCCACCCTGCCCGACGACCTGGACCCGCGCCTCGCGCTCATGGTCATGGACGTGTGCGGTGCGCCCGCGCTCGTCGGACGGGTCGTGGGGGAGTATGCCGCCCGCGGCGTCGCGCCCACCGTCGCCGTTCTCGGCGGCGCGGGCAAGTCGGGCTCGCTCTCGCTCGCGGCGGCTCGGGCGGCCGGCGCCGGTCGCACCATCGGGGTCGTCCCGCTCGAGCGCGAGCGAGCGGCCCTCGAGGCGAGCGGCCTCGCCGACGCCGTCGTGCTGGCCGACGCGCGCTCGCCGCTGGGCCTCGCGGCCGCGGTCGAGTCGGCGGGCGGCCCGGCAGACGTGACGGTCGTCTGCGTCGACGTGCCCGGCTGCGAGCAGCCGGCGGTCCTGGCCACGGCCCAGGGCGGCACGATCATCTTCTTCAGCATGGCGACGAGCTTCGCCGCCGCGGCGCTCGGTGCCGAGGGGCTGGCGGCGGACGTGCGCATGCTCATCGGCAACGGCTACGTCCCCGGTCATGCCGACCTGGCCCTCTCGCTCGTGCGGGACGTCCCGGCAGTGCGCGAGCTGTTCGAGTCGCGCCTCGCCCACGAGACGGCAGGATCGGACGCGTGAGCCCCCACCCCGCCCCGCTGCTCGAGCTCGACCCCGCCGTGGTCGGTCGGGCCCGGTCGCTCGCCCGCAAGGCGGCCGAACCGGTCGTGCAGATCGCCAGGAACCACACCACCGTGTCCGTCGAGCGGGCGACGCTGCGCCTGGCCGGGCTCTCCGGTGCGGACCACGAGCGGGTGCCGTGGGTCAACCACCTCGTCGCCGCCGTGCGCGCCGAGGTGGGCCTCGAGCACGGGGTCACCACGCCGGTCTACGACGCGCTGCTGCGCGGTGAGGCGCCCGACCTCACGACGCTCGCCCAGAAGGCCGCGAGCGGCAACGTCTCCTTCCGCTTCCCCTCCGGCCGCGAGGCCGCAGCGGCGCGACGAGCCGCCGCCAAGGGTGTCGGCGCGGGACTGCGCACCATCGACCGCAGCCGTGCCACTCGCGAGCGCCTCGTCAGGCGGCTCGGCGACCCCCCGGGCAAGCCCTGGATCTACCTCATCGTGGCCACCGGCGACATCCACGAGGACATCCCCCAGGCCCAGGCGGCGGCGCGTGAGGGCGCCGACGTCATCGCCGTGATCCGATCGACCGGACAGTCGCTCCTCGACTACGTCCCCGAGGGCGCGACCCGCGAGGGCTTCGCCGGCACCTACGCCACCCAGGAGAACTTCCGGCTCATGCGGGCGGCGCTCGACGACGTCAGCAAGGAGCTCGGCCGCTACGTGCGGCTGACGAACTACGCCTCGGGCCTGTGCATGCCCGAGATCGCGGCGCTCGCCGGCATGGAACGCCTCGACATGATGCTCAACGACTCGATGTACGGCATCCTCTTCCGCGACATCAACCCGATCCGGACCTTCGTCGACCAGCGCTTCTCGCGGCAGGTGCACGCCCGCGCCGGCATCATCATCAACACCGGCGAGGACAACTACCTCACGACCGCAGACGCCGTCGAGGCGGCACACACCGTCACGGTGAGCCAGCTGCTCAACGAGCAGTTCGCCAAGGAGGCGGGCCTGCAGGACTGGCAGCTCGGCCTCGGCCACGCCTTCGAGATCAACCCCGACCTGCCCGACAGCTTCCGGATGGAGCTGGCCCACGCCCTGCTGGCCCGCTGCCTCTTCCCCGACGCCCCGCTGAAGTGGATGCCGCCGACCAAGCACATGACGGGTGACATCTTCCGCGGCTACCTCCTCGACGGGTTCTTCAACCTCGTCGGCGCCATGACGGGCCAGGGCATCCTGCTCGTCGGCATGATGACCGAGGCCGTGGTCACCCCGTTCCTGTCCGACCGGGACCTGGCGCTGCAGAACGTCCGCTACGTCATGAACGCCGCCGGCGGACTCACCGAGGACTTCCACCCGCCGCGCGACGGGTTCATCCAGACGCGGGCTCGACAGGTGCTGTCCGAGGCGGTCGACCTGCTCGACCGGATCGTCCACGACTCCGACCCCGCGGGTGACCCTCCGCTGCTCGCCGCCATCGCCGACGGCACCTTCGGCCTGATGAGACGACCACCCACCGGCGGCAAGGGCCTCGAGGGTGTCAGCGAGCGGGCCGACGACTACGACAACCCGGCGATCACCGCCCTCGACGCCTGGACGCCGCCCGGGGCGGGACGGCATACGTCCTCGGAGGAGGCGGCAGTGCTGGAAGGGGCGAGGCGATGAGCGCGGTCGAGCAGCCCGAGGTCACGGCGGGGTCGCCCGGCCGGCAGGGACGGGTGATCCGGCCCTACGGCGACACGACCGGCGACGGCATGGTGCAGATGTCGTTCACGCTGCCGCTGCCGCACGACAAGCTGGCCGAGGGCGCCGCGCTGCAGCTGGCCCGCAAGATGGGCCTCGACCCGGCCCTGCTCGTCCACGCGAAGGCCATGGGGCCGGACTTCACCTTCTTCGTCGTCTACGGCAGCTCGACCCACCTGGTGAACCTCGGCGACGTCCACGTCGTGGAGCGGGAGTACCCCCTGCTCTCGGCCAAGGACGCCAACCTCGCCATCCGCCGGCAGCTGCGTCGCAAGCTCGTCGTCGTCGGGGCCTGCATCGGCACCGACGCGCACACCGTCGGCATCGACGCCATCCTCAACATCAAGGGGTTCGCCGGCGAGAAGGGCCTGGAGTACTACCGCGAGATCAAGGTGGTCAACCTCGGCGCGCAGGTGCTCGTGCCCGAGCTCGTGGCGCGCGCCCGCGCGGAGAAGGCCGACGCCGTGCTCGTCAGCCAGGTCGTGACGCAGAAGGACGCGCACGTCCACAACACGACCCAGATGTCCGCGGCCTTCCGTGAGGCCTACCCGGCCGGGCACGTGCCGATCCTCGTCGTCGGCGGCCCGCGCTTCGAGGAGGGCTCGGAGCAGGCGCTCGGCGTCGACCGCATCTTCGGCCGCGGCACCACCCCGGCCGAGGTGGCGAGCTACCTCGTGCACGAGATCACCGAGCGGAAGGCGAGACGATGACCGACCCGGAGACCCGCCCGGAGACCCAGCCGGAGACCCGACCGGCGACGAGGGCGGCCGTCGGGATGCGGGTGACGCACCGCCGCTACGTGCCCTACTCCCATGCGCACTACGCCGGCAACCTCGTCGACGGTGCCTACTCGCTGGCCGCCTTCGGTGACGTGGCGACGGAGCTGTGCATCGTGACCGACGGGGACGAGGGGCTCTTCGCCTCCTACAGCGACGTGCAGTTCCGCTCGCGGGTGCAGGCCGGGGACGTCATCGAGATCTCCGCCGAGATCGTCCGTGTCGGGCGCCGCTCCCGGGAGGTCGACTTCGAGGTGCGGGTCGTCGCCCGTGGCGACGAGGAGCGTGGCGGGTCGGCGGCGCGGTTGCTCGACCCACCGGTCGTGGCGACCACGGCCCGGGGGGTCGTCGTCGTGCCCTGAGGGCTCGACTCCGAGCCGCGCCGATTACGGTAAACCCGTGCTGCCTCTCCTGCTGTCCCTGCTCGGCGGCGGGCTGCTGTGCTTCGCCTTCCCGACGTTCGACGTGTGGGTTGCGGCACCGGTGGCTCTCGCGCTGTGGGCCTGGTCCTGGACCGGGGCCGGAGGCCGCCGTGGCTTCCTGCTCGGCCTGGCCGGAGGACTGGTCTTCTTCGTGCCCACGCTCAGCTGGTCCGGCATCTACGTCGGGTCGCTGCCGTGGCTCGCGCTGGCCACCCTCGAGAGCCTCTTCGTCGGCCTCGCGGGTGCCCTCTACGGCTGGCTGAGCCGGCGGGGGACGGTGCGACCGCTGGCGTTCGCGCTGGTCTGGGTGGTCACCGAGGGGCTGCGCTCCCGGGCGCCCTACGGCGGCTTCCCCTGGGTGAAGCTCGCCTTCAGCCAGGCCGACTCGCCGTTCGGGCGCCTCGTCGCGGTGGGCGGCGCGCCGTTCGTGGGCTTCGCCATCGCGCTGGCGGCGGCGCTCGCGGCACTGACGGTCCAGCGGGCGCTGACCTCGCCCGGGCGGGGGAGGGGCAGCGTCGTCGCCGAGAACGCCGGCTCACCGTCTTCCCCCCGTATGCCGTCCCGCGGCATCTGGCTCCCGGTGCTGGCCGCGCTCGTGCTGGGCCTCGTCGGGCTCGCCGTGCCGCTGCCCACCGACGGGGCGACCACACAGTTCCTCGGCGTGCAGGGCAACGTGGCCCGGCCCGGGCTCGACTTCAACGCCGAGCGCCGGGCGGTCCTCGACAACCACGTAGCGGCGACGCTCAAGGCGCAGCAGGACGTCGCGGCAGGCCGGGCGCCGGCGCCCGACCTCGTGGTCTGGCCCGAGAACGCCTCCGACATCGACCCGCTGCGCAACGCCGACGCGAAGGACGAGATCCTGACCACGGTCCAGACCCTGCACCGACCACTCATCGTCGGTGGCCTGCTCGAGGAGCCGGTCGGGTTCCTGTCCAACGTCGCCCTGCTCTTCGAGCCGGGCAAGGGCAACACCGACCGCTACGTCAAGCGTCACCCGGTGCCCTTCGCCGAGTACATCCCCAACCGCTCCTTCTGGAGGAACTTCAGCAAGGAGGTCGACCTCGTCCGCAGCGACTTCGTACCGGGGTCGCGACCGGGTGTCTTCACTGTGACGACGGCCACCGGACAGCAGATCCGGGCCGGTCTCGCCATCTGCTTCGAGGTCGCCTACGACGACATCATGCGCGACGCGGTGCAGACCGGCGCCAACGTGCTCGTCGTCCAGACCAACAACGCCACCTTCGGCTACACCGCGGAGTCGCCGCAGCAGCTGGCGATCAGCCGGGTGCGCGCCATGGAGTTCGGCCGCTCCGTCGTGCACGTCTCCACGGTGGGCCAGAGCGCCCTCATCACCCCTGACGGAACCGCACACCAGGTCACGTCGTTGTTCACACAGGCGGTGGTCCGTGGGGCACTACCCTTGCGGGACGCGACGACCCTGGCCACCCGGGTGGGGGAGGCGCCGGAATGGGTGGCCGCTGCCGCGCTGGTGGCGATGCTCGCCCTCGGGCTTCGCCGCGGTCGCCCGGCGGGACCCCGCACACCGACGGGGAGAGCGCCGCAGAAACCGCCGGAGACAGTGCCGGAGACAGTGCCCCATACACCGAAGGAAGAGGATGACGACGACGCAGCGTGAGCCCGTGACCCGAGTGGCCGTGCTCATCCCGACCTACAACGAGCGGGACAACCTGCCCGGCATCGTCGCGCGCGTGCGCGCCAGCGTGCCGGCTGCCGATGTCTTCGTCCTCGACGACGGCTCGCCCGACGGCACCGGGCAGATCGCCGACGACCTCGCCGCCGCCGACCCCCAGGTCCACGTCGTGCACCGGACCAGCAAGGAGGGCCTCGGCAAGGCCTACCTCGCGGGCTTCGCGATCGTCCTCGAGCGCGGCTACGACGCAGCCGTCGAGATGGACGCCGACGGCTCGCACCAGCCCGAGCAGCTCCCGTCCCTGCTCGCGGCCCTCCCAAGGGCCGACGTCGTCATCGGGGCGCGCTGGGTCAAGGGAGGCGAGGTGCGCAACTGGCCCGCCCGGCGCAAGGTGCTCTCCGTCGGCGCCAACCTCTACACCAAGGTGCTGCTCGGCATGTCCGTCAACGACGCGACGGCCGGCTACCGCGTGTACCGCTCGAGCGCGCTGCGCACGATGGGTCTGCAGGGCGTGGAGTCCCAGGGCTACTGCTTCCAGATCGACCTCACCCTGCGCGCGATCCGAGCTGGGCTCACCGTGGTCGAGGTGCCGATTACCTTCGTCGAGCGTGAGGTCGGCGTCTCCAAGATGGGCCGCGACATCGTGCGCGAGGCGCTGACCAGCGTCACCCGGTGGGGCATCGAGCACCGGGTCGGCCAGCTGCGGTCCGCCGTCGGCAAGGCGCGCGAGCGCGAGCCGGTGGGGGAGAGGTCATGACCACGGCGCCCCGGTCCCCGCGCACCCGCCGGCTGCGGCTGACCCGTCTGGCCCTCGTGGGGCTCCTGCTGCTGCCGATCCTCGAGATCGTCGTCATCGTGGCGGTCGGGCAGTGGATCGGCGGCTGGCCCACGTTCCTGCTCATCGTCGCGACGTCCCTGCTCGGGGCGTGGCTGATCCGACGCGAGGGTGGCCGCGCCTGGCGCGAGCTCCAGCAGGCGGTGCGCAGCGGCCGCATGCCGGCGCGCGAGATCGCCGACGGCATCGTCGTGCTCGCCGGAGGGACCCTGCTGGTCCTGCCCGGGTTCATCACCGATGTGGTCGGTCTCCTCCTCGTGCTGCCGTTCACCCGGCCGGTCGCGCGCAGCCTGCTCGCCGCCGTCATCTCGCGTCGCCTGCTGGCCCAGACCGAGCGCTTCACCGGCCCCCGCGTCACCGGGCAACCCACCGGGGAGCCGACCGGGGCTGGCTGGCAGGAGACGGACCCGCAGGGACCGCAGCGCTCGAGCAGCAGCGACGAGGTCGTCGAGGGCGAGATCATCGACGAGGACTGAGCGTCCCGACCCCGTCGAGTGAGTGCTCACTTCTCGACGTGGAGCACGGGCCGCGCGACCGGGGAGTCGGTCGCGAGGGCCGGGGTCACGGCATACGGCAGGCATACGGCATACGAAGAAGCCCGCCCCCACGAACGGGGCGGGCTTCTCGGTGGTGCAGTCGGTGGGGAGTGGTCAGGCGGTCTTCTTGCGACGGGGCTTCTCACCGCGCGACTCGCGCAGGAGCGTCAGCCGCTCCTCGAGCAGCTCCTCGAGCTCCGGGATGGAGCGACGCTCCAGCAGCATGTCCCAGTGGGTGCGCTGCGGCTTGACCGGCTTGGCCTCCGGCTCGGGACCGTCGCCCTGGAGCTTGGCGTCGAGGCCACAACGGCACTCCCAGGTGGACGGGATGTCGGCCTCGATGGAGAAGGGCAGCTCGGTGCGGTGGCCCTGCGGGCAGACGTAGACGGTGAGCTGACGCTCACTCGGAACGACGTTCTCGTCGGATTCCATGCTCCTCGCACCGAGGTTGGAACCGCGTAGTGCTCGATCGGCCATGTGGACCCCTCCAAGACTCTGCCCTGTGACACCACTGCCAGTGTCATACCCTCACAGACCCTTGAACGACCGAATGCGCCACCTTGTTCCCGTGCTCACACGCTGGTGGGCGGGGCTGCTCAGATGACGGCGGGAACCGGGTTGCCGGCCTGCTCGATGCCCTCACGCATGCGCACCCGCGCGAGCAGGGCGCCGCCGACGGCGAAGAAGACGATGAGGGCGATGATCGCCCAGCGGTAGCTGAGGGTGAACTGGTAGACGAGCCCGAAGATGAGCGTGCCGAACCAGCTCGTGCCGCGCTCCATGGCCTGGTAGAGGCTGAAGTACTCCGCCTCGCGGCCGCGAGGGATCAGCTGGCTGTAGAGCGAGCGCGACAGCGCCTGCGTGCCGCCGAGGACGAGGCCGATGAGCAGGGCGAGCGCGAGGAAGATCACCAGGGACTTGGACGGCACGAGGAACGCGAAGACGACCACCACGGTCCACAGCACGATGCCGTAGAGCACGGTGCGCCAGGCGCCGATGGAGGCCGCGACCCGGCCGAAGAGCCGAGCGCCGAAGAACGCGACGAACTGCACGAAGAGGAAGACGCCGAGCACCGTCGTCTCGGAGAACCCGAGCTCCTTGGACCCGTAGACGCTCGAGCTGCCGATGACGGTCTGGATGCCGTCGTTGAAGAAGAGGTAGGCGAGGAGGAACATCTTCGTCTGCGGGTAGTGCGCGAGGTCGCGGAAGGTGCTGCGCAGCTGCGCGATGCTGCCGCCGACGACGCCTGCCGTGCGGGCGACGGGCGTCTCCACGGTGCCGGTGAGGTGGCGCAGCCCGAGGTAGGGGATGAGCGTGAACCCGCCCCACCACAGGCCGGCCGACAGGATGCTGATGCGCGTCGAGAGGGCGCGGTCGAGCCCGAGCTGGGTGTGGAAGAAGTCGAGGGCGAAGTTGAGCGTCAGCAGGATCCCGCCGCCGAGGTAGCCGAACGCCCAGCCCTTGGACGAGACGCGGTCGCGCTCGTTCTCGTTGGCGATGCGGCACAGGATCGAGTCGTAGATCACGAGCGAGGCGCCGAGGCACATGCCGGCGACGACGACGAGCGCCGCGCCCAGCTGCCAGTTCGTGCCGGCCACGAAGAACATGAGGCTGGCCGCGAGGGCGCCGACCCAGGCGAAGGCGGCGAAGAGGCGCGTCGGCCGCGGGCTCCGGTCCGCGATGGCGCCGATGAAGATCAGCACGACCGCCGAGAGGATCGTCGTGAAGGTGACGGTGAAGAACCACAGTGACCCGGGCGCCACCGGGATGCCGAGGACCGAGAGGTTCGTGGTGCAGTCCTGCCCGGACGGCAGCCCCGGGCAGGCCGCCTGCTCGGCCACCGTCGTGAGGTAGGGGCTCATCAGCACGGTCGCGGTGGTGGTGACGTAGGCCGAGTTGGCCCAGTCGTACCAGTACCAGGCGCGCTGCTCGCGAGTCTCCGGGCGAGCGGCGTTGACGACGGCGTGCGACATGGCAGGACTGTCCCACACCGTCGCCGGGCTGGGGAGTCGACCGTCCACAACACGCCGCCGCTCGGGGCGGGGGCGCCCACAGGGGGAACTTTAGGACTAAAATGTATGCATGGTGGAGCTGCCGGGGGACGAGGTCGGGAAGATCGTCGAGGCGTGGAGGCGGGAGCGCCCCGACGTCGACGTCGGCTCGATCGGCGTCACCATCCCGTTGGGGCGGATCGCGGCCATCGCCCTGGGGCGCCGCACCCGGATCCTCGCCGGCCACGGGCTCGACCAGAGCCACCTGGACGTCCTGGTGACGCTGCGGCTCGGCGGTCCGCCGTACCGCCTGAGCGCCGGCGAGCTGTCCCGACGCTGCCGGGTGACGCCCGGAGCGACCACCCAGAGGGTCCAGGCGATGGAACGGCTCGGCCTGGTGGCTCGCGTGCGCGAGGAGCCGGACCGCCGGACGGTGTTCGTCCAGCTCACGCAGGACGGGTCGGCGCGCCTCGACGACATCATCGCGGACGTCATGGCCGGGGACGACGCGCTGCTGGCCGGGCTCGAGGCCGCGCAGCGCACAGCCCTCGAGGAGCTGCTGCGCACGTGGCTTCGAACGCTGGAGGTCGGCGTGGTGAGAGTTCCGGACTCAGGTCTGTAACGCCGATAATCGACATTATGTCATTCTGCGACCGGGGGTTGCCTCCCCGCCCGCTCTACCGCTGGTCGTAGACGCTCCTGCGGCGACGTAGCCTTGGGCGCGATGCAGTGCGACTACTTCGACGCCGCGCGGTGCCGCTCGTGCACCCTCATGGGCGTGCCGTATGCCGGTCAGCTGGCTGCCAAGCAGCGTCACGTCGTCGACGTGCTGGCCGCCGTGACGCCCGGCGTCACCTGGCTGCCGGCACACGCCGGTCCCGAGTCGCAGTTCCGCAACAAGGCCAAGCTCGTCGTCGGCGGCTCCCCCGGTGCCGTGACGGTCGGCATCCTCGACCGAGGTGGCGCCGGCATCGACCTGCGCCACTGCGGGCTCTACGAGCCGGGTCTTGCCGAGCTGGTCCCGCGCGTCGCGGCGCTGCTCGACGTGCTCGGCCTCGAGCCGTACGACGTGCCCAGCCGCCGGGGTGAGGTCAAGCACGTCCTGCTGACCCACTCCCCCGACGGGGAGGCGATGATCCGCTTCGTCCTGCGCTCCCAGAAGCACGTGGCGCTCCTGCGCTCGCGGCTGCCCGTGGTGCTCGACGCCCTGCCCGAGGTGCGGGTGGTGTCGGTGAACCTGCAGCCGGAGCACAAGGCGATCACCGAGGGTGACGTCGAGCTCGTGCTGACGGACGCCGATGTGCTGCCGATGCGCCTCGGCGACGTCGAGCTCTTCCTGCGCCCGAACAGCTTCTTCCAGACCAACACCGGCGTCGCCACCGCGCTCTACGAACAGGCCCGCGACTGGGTGGCGCGCGTCGATCCGGGGGTGGTGCTCGACCTCTACTGCGGAGTCGGCGGGTTCGCCCTGCAGGCGGCGGTCGCGCCCGGCCGGCGAGAGCGCGTCGTCCGCGGCGTCGAGGTGGCGCCCGAGGCGATCGAGTCGGCGCGGCGCAGCGCGGCAGCGCTCGTCGCGTCGGGTGCCACGGGCGCGGCGCTCGACTTCACCGTCGGCGACGCCACCGACGTGACGCTGCTGCCCGACGTCGCGGACGGGACTGGCCCCGCCTCCCTCGTGGTCGTCAACCCGCCCCGACGCGGCATCGGCCCCGGGCTCGCCGCCTGGCTCGAGGACTCGGCAGCGACCCACGTCCTCTACTCCAGCTGCAACGTCGACAGCCTGGCGCGCGACCTCGCTGCCATGCCCTCGCTGCGGGCTCGGGAGGCGCGCCTCTTCGACATGTTCCCGCAGACCTCGCACCACGAGGTGGCCGTGCTGCTCGAGCGGGTCGGGACGGATGCCACCCGGGCCTGACCGCCACCGGTCGAGGGACGAGGACGGCGGCAGCGACGTGGACCGTCTCGAAACGGTGCGTCGGCGGTTCCGCGAGTTCGCCGTCGAGTACGCGTCGCTGCCCCTCTACGGCACGGTGAGCCGGCACGTCGCCGACGACGCTGCGACAGCGTCTCTGCTGACGGAGGCGCAGCCCGGCCAGGCGCGGCCCGTGCTGTGGTTCGCGGCCCTGCACGACCTCGTCCTGCGTCGCCCCGACGTCCCTGCGGCCCGCTGGTACGCCAGCGTCGTGGGGCGCGGCGCGGTGCCCACCGGCGACCCGTGGCCCGACATCCGGGCGACGGTCCTGGCCCACGAGGACGAGCTGCGCAGCACCATCGCCACGCGCACGACGCAGACCAACGAGGTCAACCGCAGCGTCTACGTGGCCGCCGGCCTCTCCGCCGCCGTCGACGCGGTGGCCGCACAGCAGCACCGCCCGCACCGCAGCCCGGACGACCCGGCGTCCGGCAGGGTCGCGCTCGTTGAGCTGGGCGCCAGCGCCGGCCTGCTCCTGCGGGTCGACCGCTACCGCACGACGACGGTCTCGCCGAGGGGGCTCCGCACCTCGGTCGGCGACCTCGGCTCGCCGGTGCTGTGCGAGGGCGTCGACCGGTCGGCCAGGCGCCGGGCGCTGCAGCCGTTGCCCGAGGTGGTCGCGCGCGTGGGCGTCGACCGGCATCCGGTGGCGCTCGACGACGAGGACGCCGTGCGCTGGCTGCTCGCCTGCCTGTGGCCCGACGTGCCGGGGCGCGTCGAGCGGTTCGAGGCGGCGAGGCAGGTCCTGCGCGCCAACCCTCCCCCTCTCCTGCAGGGCGACCTGGTCGACGACGTGGCCAGGGCCGTCGACGCCGTCCTCGACGGGGCGGCGCGTGCTGGTGGCGCAGACCACGTCGTCGTCTACAGCTCGTGGGCGCTGACCTACGTGGCGCGTGACCGTCGGTTCGCCCTCGTGGACCAGCTCGCCCGAGCGGCCCGCACCGTGCCGGCCCTGACGTGGCTCACCGCCGAGCCGCCGGGCTGCGTGCCCGGCCTGCCGGACGATCCGCGCGCCGCCGCCGGGCTCACGGTGCTTGGGCTCCGGGCGTGGTCGGGCGGTGTGGAGGCGCGGGCCCGCGTCCTCGGGGTCGCCCATCCGCACGGAGCCTGGGTCGACACCTGGTGACGTGGAGAGGCAGCTCGGGGCGGACATCATAATGTCGATTATGGGCGAAAGTCATTGCGGCACAAGGGAATTCGGTTGTCCGATCTGGCGCCTGCGGGACGCGGTCCCTGTCAGTCGGGGGCGTCCACCACCCACCACGTGGCATACGGGCTGAGCGACGCGCGGCCGTCCGGGCCGCCGAAGACGGGGTGGCCACCCAGTGCGTCGAACGGCCGCGTGATGCCGGCCTCGGCGAAGTGTCGGACATCGACGGTGCGCCAGGTGGGGGTCACGTTGTAGGCGCACACCATGGGCCCGCTGGGGTGCGAGCGCACGACGACGAGCACCCCGTCGTCGGTGTCGTCGACGACGCGGACGGGCGCGGAGGCGTGCAGCTGCGGCAGGCCGGCCCGGACCCGGGCGAGGTGACGCAGCCCCTGGAAGACCTTGCCGGCGACGGTGTCGAGGTCATCCCGTCGTGCCGCCGTGTCCCAGTCCAGGCGCTCCCGGTGCGCCCACCGGTTGTCGTCTTCGTGCCCAGGCTCCCGGTCCCACCGAGGGTCGTTGGGAAGCCCGAGCTCGTCGCCGCTCCACACGACCGGGATGCCACCCCACCCGGACACCATGGCGTGGGTGACGAAGAGCCGCGCCAGGCCCAGCTCGATCGCTGCCTGGTCGCCCGCCTCCTCTCCGGACTGCAGCCCCGCCAGCGCCGCGGCGGTCCCGCTGATCCGCTTGTCACCGGTGACGGGGTTGGCCTGGAACACGAGCCCGCGGGCCCACGACCCGGGGAACTCACCCGCATACCAGTCGGAGAGGAACCGGCGGTGCGCGAACCCGTCGAGACCGGCGCGCGCCGCGTCCTCGTCGTCGATGGCCCACCCGATGTCGTCGTGGCAGCGGACGTAGCAGATCCAGGTCCCGCTCGGCGGGGTCGGCGGCAGGCTGGAGAGCGCCACGCGCGCCAGCCGCGTGCTACCGGTGGCGAGCATGGACCAGACCTGGACCATGAGGCTGTTGTGGTAGGCGAGGTCGCTGACCCGACCGACACGGATCCCGAGCCCGAGGTACTGCACCAGGTCGCGGGGGCCGACGATGGCCTCGGCCTTGAACGCGAGCGCCGGGCACGCGATCCGCGCCACCGCCCTCAGGGCCTGGGCGACGGCGTGCACCTCCGGCTGGTTCTGGCAGTTGGTCCCGAGCCGCTTCCAGGTGAACGCGATGGCGTCGAGCCGCAGGACCTCCACGCCGAGGTTGGCCAGGTGCAGGACGATCTCGGCGTACTCGACGAGGACCTCCGGGTTGGACCAGTCGACGTCCCACTGCCACTCGTTGAACGTCGTCCAGACCCAGCCCTCGAGCTCCTCGTCCCAGGTGAAGTTGCCGGGAGCGAAGTCCGGGAACACCTCGGGCAGCGTGCGCTCGTACGCGTCGGGCATGACCCGGTCGGGGTAGACGTGGAAGTAGTCGCGGTAGCGCTGCTCTCCCGCGCGGGCCCGCCGGGCCCACTCGTGCTCCCGGGCCACGTGGTTGAGGACGAGGTCGAGCACGAGGGAGATGCCCTCGCCGCGCAGCTCCCGGGTCAGCGCTCGCAGGTCCTCGTTGTCGCCGAGGTCCGGTCGCACCCGCCGGTAGTCGGCGACCGCGTAGCCGCCGTCGTTGTCGCCGTCACGGGGCAGGAGCAGCGGCATGAGGTGCAGGTAGGTCACCCCGAGGTCGCGCAGGTACCCGAGGTGGCCCGCGACGCCGCGCAGGTCCTCCGCGAACCGTTCGGTGTAGCAGGCGTAGCCGAACATGTCGGGCTGCTGGAGCCAGTCGGGCCGCAGCAGTCGCCTCTGGTCGAGACGGCGCAGCTCGGGCTCGCGCTCACGGAACCCGGTGACGGCGCACTCGATGAGCCGCGTCGCGAGCGCCGAGACGTCGCGCTCCGGGTAGAGCGTCGTCAGGGCTGCGACGAGGTCGTCGGTCCAGCGCTCGAGCCGCAGCTCGATCGTCTCGCGCTCGTCGGGGTCGAGCCCCGCGAGCAGTGTCGTGATCGACTCCCCCGTCAGCGCCTGGCTCATGGGCCGATTGAACAGCACCGGCGGCGACTGCGACAGTGCGGCACCTGGCCGCGAGACACCGACGCCGCGGGTGAGCCGGTGGGGCCGTCAGCGACTCACTCGAACGGTGACGGGTCCCCGGCGCCGACCCGCGTCACGATGGGGTAGCCGTCGGAGTAGTCGACGACGGTCGTCGGCTCCAGCCCGCACTCCCCCGAGTCGACGACGGCGTCGATGACGTGGTCGAGGCGGTCCTTGATGAGCCAGCCCTCGGTCATCGGGTCGTCGTCCTCGGGCAGCAGCAGCGTGCTCGAGAGGATCGGCTCCCCCATGGCCTTGAGCAGCTCGCGGACGACGGGGTGCTCGGGGATGCGTACGCCGACGGTCTTCTTCTTCGCGTGCGTCAGCCGACGCGGCACCTCCCGCGTCGCGGGGAGGATGAAGGTGTACGGGCCGGGCGTGGCGGCCTTGATGGCTCGGAAGACGGCGTTGTCGAGGTGCACGAACTGGCCCAGCTGGGCGAAGTCGGAGCACACGAGCGTGAAGTGGTGCTTGTCGTCGAGGTGGCGGATGCGCAGGATGCGCTCCTTGCCCTCGGGGTTGTCGAGGGAGCAGCCGAGGGCGAAGCACGAGTCCGTCGGGTAGGCGATGAGGCCGCCGGACCGCAGGATCTCGACAGCCTGCCCGATCGCCCGGGGCTGCGGGTCCACGGGGTGCACGTCGAAGTACTTCGCCATGGTGACACCCTGCCATGCTGGGCCCATGACGGAGCAGACGGGTGATCGCACCGAAGAGGCCACGCCAGACCGGGAGCAGGACGGCGACTTCGCCGGCTCCCCCGGCTCCCCCGGCTCCCCCGGCTCCCCCGGCTCCCCCGGCTCCCCCGGCTCCCCCGACTCGGTCCGCATTGTCCACAACCAGGAGCGGAAGCGGTTCGAGCTGCGCGACGGCGACGAGGTCATCGGCGTCGCGGCCTACGCGGTCGTGCCGGGAGGCGGCGACGAGCCCGACCGGGTCGTCCTCTTCCACACGGAGGTCAGCCCCGACTACGAGGGGCAGGGCCTCGGAGGGCGCCTCGCCGCCCACGCTCTCGACAGCACGGTGGCCTCCGGACGCGTCGTCGTCGCGCTGTGCCCCTACATCAAGGCGTACGTCCGCCACCATCCCGACGCGTATGCCGCCAGCCTCCGGCAGCCGACCCGCGCGGACGTCGAGGCGGCCGAGCGAGCCAGCTCGGGATGAGCCGGCCGCACGTCGTCGTCGTGGGCGGGGGCATCGTCGGGTCGGCCGTCGCGCGGCGCCTGACGCTGTCCGAACCGCGCCCCGAGGTGACGCTCGTCGAGAGGGAGCCGGAGCCCGCCCGACACCAGACGTCGCGCAACAGCGGCGTCGTGCACGCCGGCATCTACTACGCACCCGGATCGGCCAAGGCGACCCTGTCGCGCGAGGGGGTGCGTCGGCTCAAGCACTACTGCAGCGAGCGGGGCCTGCCCTACCAGGAGGTCGGCAAGCTGGTCGTCGCGCTCGACGAGACGGAGGAGGCGCGGCTGCGGGACGTCGAGGCCAGGGCTCGGGCCAACGGCGTGCCCGGCCTGCGCTGGGTCGATGCCCCGGCGCTCCGGGACGTCGAGCCGCATGCGGTCGGGCGGGCCGCGCTGCACTCCCCCACGACGGCCATCACGGACTTCTCGCTCGTGGCGGCCGCCATGCTCGACGACGCACGGTCCGGCGGGGCCGAGGTGGTCACCGGCTTCGAGGTGAGGGCCCTGGACCGCCGGGGCGAGGGGGTGCACGTCGGTGCCGCCGACGGGCGCACGCTTCGCGCCGACCACGTCGTCATCGCGGGCGGGCTGTATGCCGACCGGCTGGCGGTCCTGGCCGGCGACGGGCCCGACCCTGCGATCGTGCCCTTCCGGGGCGAGTACCACCGGCTGGCTCCCTCTGCTGCGCACCTGGTCCGCGGGCTGGTCTACCCGGTGCCCGACCCGCGCTACCCGTTCCTCGGCGTGCACCTGACGAAGCGGGTGGACGGGTCGGTGCTCCTCGGGCCGAACGCTGTGCTGGCGACGGCCCGGGAGGGCTACACCAAGCGCGACGTCGACCTTCAGGTCCTCCGGGAGCTGGCCGCGTCGGGCGGGTTCAGGCGGCTCGCGCGCGCCAACGTCCGAACGGGCGTCCACGAGGTCCGCGGGTCGCTCAGCCGTCGCACGTTCGTGGCACGCGCTCGCCGCTACGTCCCCGCCATCGCGGACTCCGACGTCCTGCCGGCCGGTTCGGGTGTGCGCGCCCAGGCCATGGATCCGGACGGGTCGCTGGTCGAGGACTTCCGGTTCAGCCGGGTCGGGCCGGTCTTCTGCATCCGCAACGCCCCCTCGCCCGCGGCCACGGCTTCCCTGGCCATCGCCGACAGGGTGGTCTCGGAGCTCGGGCTCGGCTGAGCCGGCACACGACTGCCACAGGCTGCCCGCGCGTGAGGTCGCGTCACTGCTTGCCGAAGTACGAGCTCGCCTCCATCGCCTCGATGACCGACGGCGTCTGGTGCAGCCCCACGGCGTAGCCGCCGAGGTCCTTGACCGTCTCGGCCACGCCGACGACGGGGCTGACGATGCCCCATGGCGTGATGTGGAGGTCGGGCCCCTTGACGGGGTCGAGGGCGATCTGGGTGCCCAGGGCGTCGGGCACGCTGTCCGGCCCTGCGTGCGGGACGTGGTCGAGGAAGGAGCCGACCGGGTTCTGCAGGGTGGTGAGGACCTCACCGCGCACGTGGTAGTTGCGGATCTGCCCCGTGGTCAGGCCGCCGTCGCCGTGCCCGAGGTCGGTGGCGAACTGCACGGTGTTGGGGTGCACCCCCGCCGCGTTGAAGGTCACGGCCGGCACGCCGGTGGCGACGGAGGCCGTGCTCGCAAGGCCCCCGCCCAGGGAGTGCCCCGTGAGGACCATGTTGTCGCTGCCGACGGATGCGGCGACCGCCTGGGCCAGTCCGATGGCCTGGGCATGCTGCGTGCTGAGCAGGCCGACGCCCTGCTGCACGTTGGCGCCCCAGTCGTCGAGGCTCGTCGGGTCGGTGCCCTGGAAGGCCAGCACGTAGTGGCCCTGCGCGTCGCGGTAGACGTTCGCGGCGAAGCCGCCGGGTCCGGTGAGCGCATCGGGGTTGATGCCGAGCTCCCTCAGGGCGGCGGGGTCCACCGGGTGGTAGCTGGCGGTGCCCGTGCCGTCGTAGACGCCCTTCGCGAGCTCGGCCAGCTCGAGGTCGATCTGGTGCGGCGTCGTCCCCCGCACGCTGTCTGCGAAGTCCGGCTCGGTCGGCGGCAGCTGCCCGGGCGCGAGGGGACCCCAGAGCGGCGCGCCGGGACCCAGAGGGAACAGGCCTCCCGGGCCGAGCAGTGGGCCCTGGCCGGTGCTCGCCGAGCGCTGGACGCGGGCATTGTCGGCGAGGCGACGCGCCAGTCCGTCGAGGCTGGCGCCCAGCGAGGTCAGCGCGGTGGCAGTCGACCGCCAGCTCTGCTGGGCCTCCTCCGCGTCGGCGCCGCCCCACGACCGACCGATGACGGCCAAGGCCCTCGTGCCGTTCGCGCGGATTCCCTCGACCTCGCTGGCGCAGGCGGTCAGCTCGCGGGCGGTGCGGTCCAGGGCCTCCGGGTCAGCGCCCTTGCGGTAGAGCACGCGGTCCTCCTGTCGACGGTGGCCCCACCGTATGTGCCCCCTGAGCGGACGGTCCATGGGGAGCACTCCCCACCCTTCCGGCCCGGTCTGCGCAGGCGTAGGCCGTCGCGCCCGGTCGGCCGTGGCGGCTGACCGGGCGCGTGCATCGGGGTGGGGGGCGCAGCTCAGGCCCGCAGGTCGCTGAGCATCGCCGCGAACGGCGTGACCTGCTCGAAGGGGTCGACCCGAGCCTCCCGCGGCGTGCCGGAGACGAGGGCAGCGAACGCCCTGCCCGCTCGGTCTATGCGCTCCCCGAGGCGCCCGGCCTCGACGCTGCCCCAGTCCTCGCTGGCCGCGAAGACCGCGACGGGGGCGACGAGGGCACCGAGGTACGCGAAGAGCGGACGCAGGGCGTGGTCGATGGCCAGCGAGTGGCGTGCCGTGCCGCCCGTGGCGCCGAGCAGCACCGGGGTGTCGCGGAGGGCGTCCTTCGGGAGCACGTCGACGAGCATCTTGAACAGCCCGCTGTACGACGCGGCATACACGGGTGTCGCGACGACGAGCGCGTCGGCCTCCGCGATCGCGTCGAGCCGCACCTGCAGCTCCGGTGACGCGAAGCCGGTGAGGACGTTGTTCGTCACGTCGTGGGCGACGTCGCGGACGTCGACGACCTCGACGACGACCTCACCGATGTCGTGGTCGGCGAGCGCCCGGACGGTCGCCTCGGTCAGCCGGTCGGCGAGCAGTCGCGTCGACGAGGGCTCGGTGACGCCGGCGGTGATGACGGCGAGGTGGAACGGGGTGCGCGTGGTCACTTGGTCACCTCCAGGGTGATGGGCGTGCTGGTGGACGAGCTGCTGGTCGGCTCCGGCGAGGCACCGGTGACGTCGTCGCCGGCGGCGTGGACGGTGGTGTCGTGCCCGCCTCCCGCAGCGGCGACCCGGCTGGCGTGGGTCGGGGCGTCCGGCACGTGCGCGGGCTTGAGTGCCGCGAACTCCTTGCGAAGGACGGGAACGACCTCCTCGCCGAGGATGTCCAGCTGCTCGAGGACGGTCTTGAGCGGGAGCCCGGCGTGGTCGACCAGCCAGAGCTGGCGCTGGTAGTCGCCGGCGTAGTCACGGAAGGACAGGGTGCGCTCGATGACCTCCTGCGGGCTGCCGACGGTCAGCGGTGTCTGCCGGGTGAACTCCTCGAGGGAGGGGCCGTGCCCGTAGACCGGGGCGTTGTCGAAGTAGGGGCGGAACTCGCGGACCGCGTCCTGGCTGTTCTTGCGCATGAAGACCTGGCCGCCGAGGCCCACGATCGCCTGGTCGGCGGTGCCGTGGCCGTAGTGCTCGAAGCGCCGCCGGTAGAGCTGCACCATCTGCCGGGTGTGGCTGGCCGGCCAGAAGATGTGGTTGGAGAAGAAGCCGTCGCCGTAGTAGGCGGCCTGCTCGGCGATCTCGGGGCTGCGGATCGAGCCGTGCCAGACGAACGGGGGTATGCCGTCGAGCGGGCGCGGCGTCGAGGTGAAGCTCTGGAGCGGCGTGCGGTACTTCCCCTGCCAGTTCACGACGTCCTCACGCCACAGCTGGTGCAGCAGCGCGTAGTTCTCGATGGCGAGCGGGATGCCCTCGCGGATGTCCTTGCCGAACCAGGGGTAGACGGGTCCGGTGTTGCCGCGGCCCAGCATGAGGTCCATCCGCCCGTCGCTCAGGTGCTGCAGGTAGGCGTAGTCCTGGGCGATCCGCACCGGGTCGTTCGTCGTGATCAGGGTGGTCGAGGTCGAGAGGACGAGGCGCTCGGTCTGGGCGGCGACGGCGGCGAGCAGCACGGGCGGGTTGGCCGGCGCGGCGAAGGGCGGGTTGTGGTGCTCCCCCGTCGCGAAGACGTCGAGCCCGACCTCCTCCGCCTTCTTGGCGATGGCGACGGTGGCCTTGATCCGCTCGTGCTCGGTCGGCGTCCGGCCGGTCGTCGGGTCGGTGGTGACGTCGCCGACGGTGAAGATCCCGAACTGCATGTGTCCCAGCTCCTTTAGTTGATGATTCAATCGTACCCAACGCAGCGGGCGCCTCCGCCATTCCCGGCCGTCGGTCGCGGCGCAGGCGCTGTGGGATCCTGTCGCGGTGACTGCAGAGACCTCCCCCAAGGACCGGTTCATCACGGTCTACGGCCGCAACCCCGTGCACGAGGTGCTCCTCGACGAGGGACTGCACGTCGACAAGGTCGTCATCGCCGACGGGGCCCGCGGCAGCGGCCTGCGTGAGATCCAGCAGGCCGCGCGCCGGCGCGGGGTCGTGGTCCAGCACGCGAGCGCCGAGCGGGTCAAGAAGCTCGCGGGCAACGGTCGGCAGGACCAGGGCGTCTTCGCCGATGTCGTGGCGCCGCGGATGCGCCCGCTGGACGCGGCGCTGGCCGAGGGGGCCCGCCCGCTGCATGCCGTCCTGGTGCTCGACGGGGTGACGACACCCGCCAACGTGGGGATGATCCTGCGCTCCGCCACCGCGGCCGGTCTCGACGGCATCGTGGTCCCGCGCAAGGGTGTCGCATCGCTCGACCCGCTCGTGGTCAAGGCTTCGGCCGGGGTGGCCTTCCGGGCGCCGATCCTCAAGGCGTTCACCGCGGCCGAGGCCGTCGGTCAGCTCAAGGAGCGTGGCTTCCACGTCGTCGGTCTCGACGCCTCGGGCGACGACGACCTGTTCGCAGCCCACCTGCCCGAGCCGGTCGCGTTCGTGCTCGGCAGCGAGACCGCCGGTCTCACCCCGGAGGTCGCCGAGCAGGTCGACACGTGGGTGTCGATCCCCATGGCGGCCGATGTCGAGTCGCTCAACGTCTCCGCGGCAGCGGCTGTCGTGTGCTTCGAGCTCGTCCGCCGGCAGCGAGCCTGACCCTCAGGCGCCCCACTTCTCGGCGAGCGCCCGCACGACCTTGAGGTCGCGCGCGGTGCCGGTGGCCCCGGTCAGCCGCTCGAGCCGGGCGTTGGTCAGCTTGACCCCGTGGGCGGGCTTGGTGAGGAAGAGGACGACGTCGGACCGGAGCACGACCGCGCGCTCACCCGGCTCGTCCCACTCCTCCAGCGCCACCCGGCCGCTCGCGCTGATGCCGCCCGTGGTGAAGGTGACGTAGCGACGCGCCTGCGCCCCGAGGGGCGACTCGAGCGAGTCGGCCTCCTGAGCCGTGCGCGCCAGGTCGCTCGGCGTCCGGACGATGACCGGCACGTCGAAGCCGAACTCGTCGCTGATGAGCTGCCGCAGCGTCGACTCGACCCTGGACGCGCTGCGCATCGGGGTCGTCACGCGGACGTTGCCGCTCTGGATGTGCGTGACCACGTCGACGAACCCGTTGGCCGTCAGGTGGCTGCGCAGCCGCTCCATCTTCACCCAGCGCTGCCCCACGTTGACGGCACGCAGGAACGCGACGAACGTGGCCATGTCAGGCGCCGGCCCTCTCGTGGGTGCACGAGCCGCCGCCCACGACGTCGACGCGTCCTCCCACGTGGACGCCGCCGTGCACGTCGATGTCGAGCAGCAGCCGCGACGGCCGGCCGACCGCAGCGCCCTGGCTGACCACGACGGAGACGTCGCGCGCGCCTCGGGCGGCCAGCCAGGCGCCGAGGTTGGCGCACGCCGAGCCGGTGGCCGGGTCCTCGAGGACCGACTGTCCCTGGGTGTAGAAGAGCCTCGCCTCGATGCCCGTGGCGCCGGTCCTGGCCCACACGTAGACGTGCGGCGGCCGGCCGGGTGAGGTCATGTGCTCCACCATCCGCGATGCCACCGGCGAGCAGGCCCGGACCGCCTCGACGGAGTCGAGCCGCACGACGAGCTGCTCGACCCCGGCGTCGACCCACGAGGCGTCGGGACGCACGACCGACGTCTCGTCGACGGCCAGGGCGGCCGCGAGGTCGGCTCTGCTCGAGGTCACCTCCCGGAGCGTCGCGGGCGGGGCCGCCAGGCGCCACCCGTGCTCGGTGCGGACGACGGGGATGCGCCCGGCCGGCATGGACAGGTGCACCTCGTCGGCACCGCACCCCAGCTGCGCGACCACCTCGGCGGTGCCGAGGGTCGGGTGGCCGGCGAAGGGCATCTCGTGCCCGGGGGTGAAGATCCGCACGTGCGCCTCTCCCCCGCCCTCCCGGTGGCTCACGGACGTGACGAAGGTCGACTCGCTGAGGTTGAACTGCCTCGCCCAGGCGAGCATCTCGCCGTCGGTCAGTCCCCCGGCATCCGGGAAGACGCACAGGGGGTTGCCCGAGAACGGGTCACCCGCGATGGCGAAGACGTTGAGCAGCCGGAAGGGCAGGTCCATGACGGCAGTCTGCCCCAGCCCACCCACAACCGGGCCCGTGCGCGACCGGCGCGCGCGACCGGACGCGCGCGGCGCCGTGCAGCCGTCGCCGCTACTGTGACAGGCATGGCCTCCCCTGACGGTGTCGTGCCCGGGAACATCTACCTCTTCCGGCACGGTGAGACGGAGTGGTCCCTCACCGGCCAGCACACCGGCACGACCGACCTGCCGCTGCTGCCCGAGGGTGAGGCGGCGGCCCGGGAGCTCGCGGGTGTGCTGCGCAGCCACCGCTTCGAGCGCGTCCTCGTCTCGCCGCTCCAGCGCGCCAAGCGGACCGCCGAGCTGGCTGGGCTCGGCGACTTCGAGGTGGAGCCGCTGCTGCGGGAGTGGGACTACGGCGCCTACGAGGGCATCACGACCAAGCAGATCAGCGCCGACCTGGGTCACCCCTGGGAGGTCTTCGTCGACGGCGTGAAGCCGGGGGTGACGCCGGGCGAGACGGTCCACGAGGTCGCGGCGCGCGCGCAGCAGGTCCTCGACAAGATCTGGCCCGACCTCGAGCGCGGGGACGTCGCGCTCTTCGGGCACGGGCACGCCCTGCGCGTGCTGACCGCCACCTACCTGAAGGTCGACCCGTGCTTCGGCCAGCACCTGGTGCTCGACGCGGGATCCATGAGTGTGCTGACGCACCACCGGAGCACCCGCTGCCTCGGGATGTACAACCTCTCCCCCTGGCGCCTGCTCACCGAGTGAGCCCCCACGCTCCGGGCGTATGCCGTGGGCCCGGCGGCACGGCATACGTGGGCTCCGCTGCCGCGGAGCGGAGCCGACAGGGCGTTCAGTCGCCGGGGAGCTCCCAGGTGTGGACCGGCTCGTTGGCCATCATGCCTTCGATGTAACGGGCGAGCATCTCGCGCAGCGCCTTGTCGCGGGTGAGTCCACGGCTCTCGAGCCTGGCCACGCACTCGGTCTGCCACGAGGCGCCGTTGACGCCCTGGAGGCAGCGCTGCTCGATGATCGACAGGAACCTGTCGCGCACGGCCATGGACACGCCCCAGCGCTGGAGTCCCTCGTGCGCCATCGGCAGCAGCCGGCGCAGCACGAGCTCGGTGGCCGGGACGTCGCCGAACCCGGGCCAGTAGGTGCGGGCGTCGATGCCGAGGCGCGCGCCCTCCTCGAAGTTGGACTCGGCGGCGGAGAAGCTCATCCGGGTCCACACCGGGCGGTCCTCCTCGGCGAGGACGCGCATCGTGCCGTAGTAGAAGGCGGCGTTGGCCATGACGTCGGCGATGCTGGGACCGGCCGGCAGCACCCGGTTCTCGACGCGCAGGTGGGGGCGGCCGTGGACGATGTCGTAGATCGGCCGGTTCCAGCGGTAGACGGTGCCGTTGTGCAGCCGCAGCTCCCGGAGCTGGGGGACCTCGCCCCGCTCGAAGACCTCCTCGGGCTCCTCGTCGTAGAGCTCGGGCAGCAGGGCCGGGAAGTAGCGGACGTTCTCCTCGAAGAGGTCGAAGATCGAGGTGATCCAGCGCTCGCCGAACCACACCCGCGGACGCACGCCCTGGTTCTTCAGCTCGACCGAACGGGTGTCGGTGGCCTGGGTGAAGAGCGGGATTCGTGTCTCGGCCCAGAGCCGCTGGCCGAGGAAGAAGGGCGAGTTGGCACCGAGCGCGAGCTGCGGCCCGGCGAGGACCTGCGCGGCGTTCCAGTGGTCGGCGAAGCGCTCGGGCTGGACCTGCAGGTGCAGCTGGATCGAGGTGCAGGCCGACTCGGGCGCGAGGCTGTCGGAGTAGCGCGCGATGCGCTCGCCCGTCGGCCCCTCGAGCTCGAGCCACACGTCCTCCCCGCGGGCGTCGAGGACCGCGTTGTTGAGGGCGGCGTAGCGGATGTTCTCGCTGATCCAGTCGCCCTCGAAGTGCTCGGGCATCACGGTGGGCAGGATGCCGATGGCCACGATCCCGGCGTGGGCCTCGGCGGCCTTCTCGGAGGCCCGGTTGAGCGACTCGCGCAGGTGCTGCTCGAGCTCCAGCGCGGCGTCGCCCGGGAGCGGGCGCGGGTGGACGTTGAGCTCGATGTTGTAGCGGGCGAGCTCGGTCTGGTAGTTCTCGTCGGCGATCTGCTCGAGGACCGTCTTGTTGTCGAGCTTGGGGCCGAGGTCCTCGTTGACGAGGTTGAGCTCGATCTCGAGCCCGGTCATGGGTCGGTCGAACTCGAACTCGCTCTTCCCGAGCATGCGCTCGAAGACGTCGAGGTCGCGGCGCACCTTCTCGCGGTACTGCTGCCGCTGCTCGCGTGTGTACCTGGACTGCTCGACATCCGCTCCCACGTGCCGAGACAACCACACTCGAGGGGCTCGTGCGAGCCCGATGCGCGGAGTGTCAGCCCTCGAAGGCCTCCGGCGGCGGGCAGGAGCACACGAGGTTGCGGTCTCCGTAGGCCCCGTCGATGCGGCTGACCGGCGGCCAGTACTTGTCGGCCGCCTGGACGCCCACGGGGAAGGCCGCCTGGATGCGGTCGTACGGGTGGTCCCACTCGGCCGCGATGTTGAGCGCCGTGTGCGGGGCGTGTCGCAGCATGCTGTCGCCGACGGCGACCTCACCGGTGCGGACGGCCTCGATCTCGCCGCGGATGGCGATCATCGCGTCGCAGAACCGGTCGAGCTCGTAGAGGTTCTCGGACTCGGTGGGCTCGACCATGAGCGTGCCGGCGACGGGGAAGCTCATCGTCGGGGCGTGGAAGCCGTAGTCGATGAGCCGCTTGGCGATGTCGTCGACGGTCACGCCCGTCTCCGCGGTGATCTGCCGGACGTCGAGGATGCACTCGTGCGCCACGAGGCCGTCGTCGCCCGAGTAGAGCACGGGGAAGTGCTCGCGCAGCCGGGCGGCGATGTAGTTGGCCCCGAGGACGGCCATCTGCGTGGCGTGCTTGAGCCCCTCGCCGCCCATGAGCCGGACGTAGGCCCACGAGATCGGCAGGATCCCGGCGGAGCCGTACGGCGCGGCGGAGACGGGACCCACACCCGTCTCGGGGCCGGCCTCGGCCGCGAGCGGGTGGTTGGGCAGGTGCGGCGCGAGGTGGGCCCGGACTGCGACGGGGCCGACCCCGGGGCCGCCACCGCCGTGCGGGATGCAGAACGTCTTGTGGAGGTTGAGGTGGCTGACGTCGGCGCCGAACTTGCCCGGCTGGGCCAGGCCCACGAGCGCGTTGAGGTTGGCGCCGTCGACGTAGACCTGGCCACCGGCGTCGTGGACCAGCTCGCACAGCTCGGTGATCGTGTCCTCGTAGACGCCGTGCGTGGAGGGGTAGGTCACCATGATCGCGGCGAGGTCGTCGCGGTGCGCCTCGATCTTGGCCCGGAGGTCGTCCATGTCGACCGTGCCGCCGGCGGCCGTCTTGACGACGACCACCTTGAGACCGGCCATGACCGCAGACGCCGCGTTGGTGCCGTGGGCGCTGGCCGGGATGAGGCAGATCCGGCGGTGTCCCTCGCCGCGGGCCTGGTGGTAGGCGTGGATCGCGAGCAGGCCGGCGAACTCGCCCTGCGACCCGGCGTTGGGCTGGAGCGACACGGCGTCGTAGCCGGTGATCTCGCACAGCCACGCCGACAGGTCGTCGATGAGGCTGCGGATGCCCGCGGTCTGCTCGGCCGGCGCGAACGGGTGGAGGTTGGCGAACTCCGGCCAGGTGATCGCCTCCATCTCGGTGGTGGCGTTGAGCTTCATCGTGCACGAGCCGAGCGGGATCATGCCGCGGTCGAGGGCGAAGTCACGGTCGGAGAGCCGGCGCAGGTAGCGCAGCATCGCCGTCTCGGAGTGGTGGGCGTGGAAGACGGGGTGCGTCAGGAACTCCGAGGTGCGCTCGAGCTCCTGCGGTATGCCGGTGGCGCCCGCGCCGACGACGCCGGCCTTCAGGTCGTCCGACGTCTCCACGCCGAACGCCTCGAGGACGGCCACCACCGTGGCCGGGCCCGAGGTCTCGTCGAGGCTCAGCGAGACGCGGGCGTCGTCGACCCGCCAGACGTTGATGCCGCGGTCGGCGAAGGCCGCGACGACCTCGGCAGCGCGACGGGGGACCACGACCGTGAGGGTGTCGAAGTGGGAGGTGGTCTCGACGTCGAGCCCGCCGTCGACGAGCGCGCCGCGCAGGGCCGTGGTGAGGGCGGCCACGCGCTTCGCGATGGCCACGAGGCCCGCGGGACCGTGCCACACGGCATACATGCTCGCCATGACGGCGAGGAGCACCTGGGCGGTGCAGATGTTGGAGGTCGCCTTCTCGCGGCGGATGTGCTGCTCGCGCGTCTGCAGGGCCAGGCGATAGGCCTGGTGGCCCTCGGCGTCGACCGACACGCCTACGAGGCGGCCGGGGATCTGGCGCTCCAGGCCGCGGTGCACGGCCATGTAGCCGGCGTGCGGTCCGCCGAAGCCCATCGGCACGCCGAAACGCTGGGCGCTGCCGACCGCGATGTCGGCGCCCCACTCCCCCGGCGCCTTGACGAGCGTGAGAGCGAGCAGGTCGGCGCAGGCGGTGACGAGCCCCTTGGCCTCGTGGACCGCGGTGGTCAGGGCCGACCAGTCGACGAGCTCGCCGGTGGCGTCGGGGTACTGCACGATCGCTCCGACGACGGGCTTGCCGCCCGCAGCGTCGGAAAGGGACTCCGCGTCGGCGACCGGGCGCAGGTCGGCGACGACGAGGGGAAGCCCGAGCGCCTCGGCGCGCGTGCGCATCACGGCGGTCGTCTGCGGGAAGAGTCGCTCGTCGACGAGGACGACCCCGTCGGCCGCCGCCTTGCTCGCGCGGCGCATGAGCGACATGGCCTCGGCAGCGGCGGTCGCCTCGTCGAGCAGCGAGGAACCGGCCACGTCGAGGCCGGTCAGGTCCGTGATCACGGTCTGGAAGTTGAGCAGCGCCTCGAGGCGACCCTGGGAGATCTCCGGCTGGTACGGGGTGTAGGCGGTGTACCAGGCGGGGTTCTCGAGCACGTTGCGGCGCACGACCGGGGGCGTGACGGTGCCGTAGTAGCCGAGCCCGATGAGCGAGGTGAGCACGGTGTTGCGGGAGGCGAACCCGCGAAGCTCCTCGATGACGGCGCTCTCGCTCGCCGCGGCCTGCAGGCGCAGCGGGGCGTCCGAGCGGATGGCACCCGGGATCGCCTTGTCGCACATCACGTCGAGGCTGGGCTGGCCGACCACCTCCAGCATCCGGCGCACGTCGTCCCCGGCGGGGCCGACGTGACGGCTCACGAAGTCGGCCATCGCCGTCGAGTCGGAGCTTCCGGTGGTGACGGGCACGAGCTGGTCGATCGACATGGGCACTCCTGGCGGGATTCGAGCGGACGACACACGCTCCCCGTCTGTCGAGCGCCCGTCGCCGGATGCCTCCAGAGTTGCCTCGCCCGCGTGGTCCTGGCGCCTGAGAGGTTCCGGGGATGTTGCCCCTTCGGCGCCCCGTAGGTGCCAGGCACCCCGAGGACTCTCCCACGCAGGGTCGATCGGCACCACCAAATCTAGCAGCCGCGGGCGGTGGTGACGCCCTCGACGCGGCGGGGGTCAGGCCAGCCGGCGTGCCTGGCGACGCGCGTTCAGCTCGTCGTCGGGGTGCTCGGCGGGGGCCTCGTCGACCCGCTCGCTCGGCAGCAGCGCCAGCTCGCCCTCGACCTCGCGCCACACGCGACCCACCGCGATGCCGAACACGCCCTGCCCGCCCTGGACGAGGTCGATGACCTCGTCGGCGGACGTGCACTCGTAGACCGACGCGCCGTCGCTCATGAGGGTGATCTGGGCGAGGTCCTCGACCCCGCGCTCACGCAGGTGGCTGATGGCGACCCGGATCTGCTGGAGGGAGACGCCGGTGTCGAGCAGCCGCTTGACGACCTTGAGGACCAGGATGTCGCGGAAGCCGTAGAGGCGCTGCGTGCCGGAGCCCGTGGCGCTGCGCACCGAGGGCTCCACCAGGCCCGTGCGGGCCCAGTAGTCGAGCTGGCGGTAGGTGATCCCGGCCGCCTTGCAGGCCGTGGGACCTCGGTAGCCGCTGTCCTCGGCCAGCTCGGGCAGGTCGTCGGTGAACAGCAGGCCCTGGGACGCGGCGGGAAGAACCCGGCTCGCGTCGTGCGCGTCCTCGATGGCGGCCATGCCGTCCTCCTCAAGCTCAGGCTGCGCGGCTGGTGTGCCGACGCAGACGACATGGGGATAACTACAGTCACGTCGTTCTCTGACGGTAGGCCGCGCACAGGCTGCGGTCAATCACCCGAGCGAGCACGGGCACGGCGTGTCGGCCGTGAGGGCAAACATTCACCTGCTAGTTGAAGGTGAGGCTTCGCGTCAGGACCCAAGGACGCGGTGTCACTCCGGCAGATCGGGGCGGTCGCCGGGCTCCCCTTCGGGGGTAGGCCCTTCGAAGTCCTCGGCCGAGACGTGGTCGAGGAACTCCTTGAACTTCTCCACCTCGTCGTCTTCCTCGGACGAGACGACGATGGCTGCCTCGTCGAGGATCGAGGGCTCCACCAGGACCTTCGCCCCGGTGCGCAGGGCCAGGGCGATGGCGTCGCTCGCGCGGGAGCTCACCTCGGTCTTGCCGCCGTCGATCACGAGGGACGCGTGGAAGACCGAGTCCTTGAGGGCCACGATCCGCACCTCGGTCAGCTCGTGCCCGAGAACGGCGAGGATGTCGCGCATGAGGTCGTGCGTCAGGGGCCGCGGCGGCACCACACCCTGCTGCGCGTAGGTGATCGCCGCAGCCTCGGCAGCGCCGATCCAGATCGGCAGGTAGCGACCGCCATCCCTCTCACGCAGCAGGACGATCGGGTGGTTCGTGGGCATCTCGACGCGCACGCCCAGGACATCGACCTCTCTCACTCCCCCACCGTACCTCGCGCCCCCGTCACCCGGGACGGCCCTGGCGGGCAAGGCCTTCGCGCACCAGTGCCACGTGCAGCGCGATGCAGGCGGACGCGATCTCGGCCGCGCGCTCCTCCTGCGTGCCGCCGCCGCGGCGCGTCGCGAGCACCTGGTCGACGAGCCCGATCTCACGGTCGGCGGCCGTGCGGAACGGCCGTAGGTGACGGGCCTCGAGACCATGGCTTGCGAGCACGCGCGCTGCGGCGGCGATGGCCAGGGAGTCGTGGCCGAAGTGACCCCGGTCGTCGCTGCGCAGCAGCCCGTAGGTCTCCAGGGCGTGCATCACCTCGCGGTCGATGCCGGTCGCCTCGCGCAGCTCCGGGCCGGTCAGTGAGACCGTGCGCCGGCTGGCGAGCTCCCGGGGGGTGGGTACCTCCGGGTCGACGGGCGGAGCGGGAGGGCGTGGGCGTGCGTCCGGCTCGTCCGTCGGCTCCGACAGTCCCCGGTCCAGCGCGTCCAGGGCCTCGCGGATGACCTTCAGCGGCCAGTAGCGGTCGCGCTGCGCGGCGAGGATGTAGTGCAGGCGCGCCACGTCGCCCTCGGTGTACGTGCGGTAGCCGGACGCGGTCCGGTGGGGTCGGACGAGCCCCTCCGCCTCGAGGAACCGGATCTTCGACGCGGTGACGTCGGGGAACTCCGTCGACAGGCTGGCGAGGACCTTGCCGATGGTGAGACGCCGCGGCGCAGGCGCCTCACCATCGCCCGTGAGGGAGGCGGCGCTCATGCCGGGGCGTGCTGCGCGGCTCCGGACGAGTAGTAGACGAGGCGGAACTTGCCGATCTGCACCTCGTCGCCCTGGTGCAGGGGCGCCTCGTCGATGCGCTCACGGTTGACGTACGTGCCGTTGAGCGAGCCGGAGTCGCGAACGACGTAGCCGCCGCCCCGAGCGAGGAAGGTGGCGTGCTTGCGCGAGACCGTGACGTCGTCGAGGAAGATGTCGGAGTCGGGGTGGCGGCCGGCGGCCACCTCCTGGTCGTCGAGCAGGAACCGCGCGCCGGTGTTGGGGCCGCGCAGCACGACGAGCAGTGCAGTACCGGGCCGCAGCGCCTCGATCGTGGCCTGGTCCTCGGCTGTCAGTCCGCGTGGGACCGAGGACTCGAGGTGCTCGAGGTCCTGCGCGGGCACGCCTTGGAACCGCATGGTGCGGGGTTCGACGTTGGTGGCGTCGGGTTCGGGCGTGTCGCTGGACATGCGCCGCTCCTCCTCTGTGGCTCGGGCGAGACCGGGTCCATCCACTCTAGTTGAACGGCACCGATCCGAACCCGAGCGACGCGACGGGGACCGGCGCGGTGTTCGGGCCCGGGCGGCGCGGCCAGGGCATGGGGTGGAGGTGGACACGGACTGCGCTCGGATCCCGTTGGGATCCGGGGGTCGGCCCTGGGACTCCAGGACCGCAGGGACGTGTCAGGTCAGGACAGCGAGGCGGTGTAGGCGTCGGCGTCCATGAGGCTCTCGACGGAGGAGGGGTCGCTCAGCCGGAGCTCGAACATCCAGCCCTCACCGTAGGGGTCGGAGTTGATGAGCTCGGGCGAGCTGTCGAGCGCCTCGTTGGTCGCCGTGACCTCGCCCTCGAGCGGGGCGTAGACGTCGCTGACCGACTTCGTCGACTCCACCTCGCCGCAGGAGTCGCCCGGGGTGACGGTGTCACCGACGGCCGGGAGCGAGACGTAGACGACGTCGCCGAGGGCGTCCTGGGCGAACGACGTGATGCCGATGCGGACCACCCCGTCCTCGCCCACGCGGACCCACTCGTGGTCGCTGGTGTAGCGCAGGTCAGAGGGGTACTGCAGGTCGCTCATGTCGCTCCTTGTCGGTGGTGTGCCGGCTGCCGGCACGGTGGACTGCCGCTGGTGGGTGGGCTGTTGGGAGCCGGTGTCGATGCCTCGGCACCTGAGAGGATGCCACGTCACCGGCGTGCGCGCAGGGAGTGCGGCGCCGAGAGACGACCGCGCGTCGCGCCGGGCCCTCGCTCCCCCGGTCATTCGACCGGCTTGGCGTGGGTCATCGGGGTCGGTTGGTGCAGCGAGGTGATCTCGATGTCCCCCGACTCGCTGACCGTGGCCTCGGCACCCTTCTGGCGGACCGACTCCACGATCCCGCCGGGAATCGTCATGGCCGACGACAGCGTCTTGGAGTCGCCGATGGCCTTGATGAGCAGGGGGCGGCTGACCTGCTTGCCGTCCACGAAGAGCGACCCGTTGCGGTCGCTCACGAAGGACGAGGCGACCACCCGCACGCCGCCGACGTCGATGGACTCGGCACCCGCGTCACGCAGCTCCTGGATGATGTCGAGCACGATGGGGCCGTTCAGGGCGTTGGTCGGGTCGGAGACCTGCATGGTGATGCCCGGCCCCTTGGCCGCGAGGGTGCCGGCGAGGATCCCGAGCGTGTCGACCCGCCGCTGGGCCTGGTCGAGCGCCTCGCCCGCCGTGCCCGTGCCGTTCTCGAGCCGGTCCCGTGTGGCCTCCAGCTCGCGCACCTGCTGGTCGAGCCGGGAGGAGCGCAGGGAGATGTCGTCGAGCACGCGTACGAGGTCCGTCTGGCTCAGCTCGTCGAGCCCGCGCTGGTTGGTCAGCTGCACCTGGGCGGCGATGCCCACCCCGAGCAGCAGGGCCAGCAGGGCGCCGAGCACGTTGCCGCGAGTGGCGCGCGGCCGGCCCATCCGGACCAGGCGGCGCCAGGCGCCCCGGCCCTCGACGGCAGGCTGCGCGGGTCCCGGTTCGCGCACCTCCGCTGACGTGAAGTCGGGGTCGGCGCCGTCGTCCACGCTCGTCCCGAACACGGGGACCGTGGCCGGCGGCTCCGTGACACCCGGCGGTGCCTCTGGACGCTTCTTGCGGCTCGCCATGGTCAGGCCTTGAACAGGTGCCGGCGGATGGAGGCGACGTTGGAGAAGATCCGGACCCCGAGCACGACGACCACGCCCGTCGAGAGCTGCGCTCCCACGCCGAGCTGGTCGCCGAGGAAGACGATGAAGGCCGCCACCACGACGTTGGACAGGAACGACACCACGAACACCTTGTCGTTGAAGATGCCGTCGAGGATGGCGCGAATCGCTCCGAAGACGGCGTCGAGCGCCGCGATGACCGCGATCGGCAGGTAGGGCTGGAGCCAGACGGGGACCGACGGGTCGAGGAAGAGCCCCACCGCGAGTCCGGCCAGGAGGCCGAGAACTGGGATCACGAGTGGTTCCTCTCAGTGGTCGGTGTCATCGGGTTGCCGGTGCTGGGGTCGCCGGTGCTGGAGCTGCTGCTGCTCGGAGGCTGCGACGGCGTGCCGGTCGAGGAGCCGCGAGGCGCGCTCGGCGGTGACGAGCCTAGGGGGCGGGCGACCTCGAGGCGGGCGGAGGGGTCGCCGGGCACGGTGAGGGAGTCGCCGGCGGCCATGGTCGACCGGATCTTGAACTGGTCGGTCAGCTGGGAGAGGTACAGGCCCGCGAACGAGGGCTCGAACAGCTGCTGCATCGCCTGCGGGTCGCCCAGCGCCGTGATGACGTACGGCCTCGCCAGCGGCCGGAAGTCGACGATGATCGCCTGGCCCGCGAAGCGGATCGCCGCCGTGGAGCTGAGCCGGTGCCCGTTGATCGAGATCGCCTCCGCTCCGGCACCCCACAGGCCGTTGACCACGACCTGCAGGTCTCCGGAGGTGACCCGCCCCTCCTGGAACCCGCTGCTCGGACGGCTGCCGGCGTTCGCGTCTCCACCCGCTGTCGCGGCGTCGTCCAGCGTCAGCGTCACCCCCGGACCCCGAAGCGGGACCGCCGCGGCCTGTACCTCGAGCTCCTTGATCCTGCTCGTCAGGTCCGGGCCGCCGGACTGCTTGAGGGCCAGTGCCTCGTAGTCGCGCACCTGCCGACCCAGCGCCGCGACCCTCGCCTCCTGCTCGGTGCCGTGCTGCTGCAGCGCCTCGATGCGCGTGACCAGCTCCTTCTTGACCGCCGCGGCCGCCGTGGGCTTGGGCCGCAGCGACTGGGCGGCGACGGCGAAGAGGAACCCGGTGAGGATGGCCATCACGATGACGAGCACGGTCTGCGTCGAGGTCGCCTTCGGCAACCCTGCGGCGGCGCGGCGGTCGGCAGCCTCCTGGTAGCCGGCGTCGAGCGGCCGCTCCATCATCGTCGTCAGCAGCGTCATCGACTCGTCGGGTCGGCGGCGGCGCACGTTCAAGGGCCCACCGTCCGCGGAGCGCGCGTCAGCACCAGACGCGCATGGATGGCATACAGGACGGCCGCGAGCCAGTAGAGCACCAGCCCCCACCACGCGAAGGCCCAGCCGAGCGGTCTCGCCAGGTCGCCGAGCCAGTCCTCGCGGTTGGCCAGCAGCAGCAGCGGGAAGGCGTAGAGGAGGTTGAAGGTCGCAGCCTTGCCGACGAAGTGCACCGGGAGGCCGAGCTGCCCGCGCGAGCGCAGGTAGAGCAGCATGAGCCCCATCACGGCCTCGCGGGCGAGCAGCGCCGCCACGAACCAGACGGGGATGAGGTCGCGCCAGAGCAGGCCGATGAGCGTCGTGAGGATGTAGAGGCGGTCGGCGATGGGGTCGAGGAACGCGCCGAGGCGGCTCTCCATGTGGAAGTGGCGGGCGATCTTGCCGTCGAGGTAGTCCGTCACCCCCGATGCCATGAGCAGCAGGAGGGCCAGGCCGTCCCGCTCGGACAGGATCGCCCACAGGAAGAACGGGACCCCGACCAGCCTCAGGACCGACAGGACGTTGGGGATCGTCAGCAGCCGCTCCGACACGACGTGCTCCGGTTGCGCCGCGCTCTCGACCTCCACGGCGGCAAGCCTAACCGGCGGTCGCAGGCCCCGTCGCACCTGCTCGGCATCGATCCGGACACGGTCGGTCGCGCCACGTCCGGAGGCCGCGAGCACGCCAGTCAGAAGGCCCACGCGGTCAGCGGGCCAGCTGCTCCAGGGCGTCCCTGAGCCGGGCGACGGTGCCGTCGACGTCGGTGAGCTTGTCGAGTCCGAACAGGCCGATGCGGAAGGTCGAGAGGTCCTCGGGCTCGCCGCACATGAGGGGGACTCCCCCGGCCACCTGCACGCCCACCTTCTTGAAACCGGCGCCACTGCGCAGGTCCGGGTCGTCGGTGTAGACGACCACGACGCTGGACGCAGCGACCTCCGGCGCGGCGACCGACGGGTAGCCGTGCTCGGCGAGCAGCGTCCGCACCCGGCCACCCAGCTCGACCTGGGCAGCCCTCAGCTGCTCCAGGCCGGCGTCGCGGGTCTCGAGCATCATGGCTGCGTTGTACGCCAGCGCGTCCGTCGGCATCGTGGTGTGGTACGGGGTTCGGCCCTCGGTGTAGGCCTCCGTGACCGACAGCCACTTCCTGAGGTCGGCGGCGAAGCTGGTGGACGTCGTCGCCTCCACCGCCGTCCGGCCGGCCTCGCTCAGCATCACGTAGCCGGCGCAGGGTGAGCCGCTCCAGCCCTTCTGTGGAGCGCTGATGAGGACGTCGACGCCGAGGTGCTTCATGTCGACCCAGAGTGCACCGGACGCCACGCAGTCGAGAACGAGGAGGCCACCGACCTCGTGGGCGGCGTCGGCCAGCGCGCGGACGTAGTCGTCGCCCAGCACCACGCCGGACGCCGTCTCGACGTGGGGCGCGAAGACGACCTGGGACCGCTGCTCGCGGATGGCGGCGACGACCTCCTCGACCGGCGCCGGCTGCCACGGCGACTGCGGGCCCCCGTCTTCGGGCCGGGCCATGCAGACCACGACGTCGTCGGTGATGGAGCCGGCCTCGATGATCTGGGTCCAGCGGTAGGAGAACAGCCCGTTGCGCACGACCAGGCAACGACGACCGGTCGCCAGCTGGCGCGCCACCGCCTCCATCGCGTAGCTTCCGCCGCCGGGCACGACCGCCACGCTGTCGGCCGAGTAGGTCGTGCTCAGCACGTCAATGATGTCTCGCATCACGCCGACGAAGCGCTGCGACATGTGGTTGAGCGACCGGTCGGTGAAGACGACGGAGAACTCGCGCAGGCCACCGGGGTCGACCGTGGGACGGGGTAGTTCCATGCCTGCACCCTGCCACACACGAGTCGGGACGTCCGGTTACGTCCTTGCTGTCTCGATCCTCACGGCTGGAAGGACAGGGAGGCCGGAGCGCTCACCGCCGACCCTCGGACCGCGCGGACCCAGAGCGTCTGGTTGCCGTTCTTCACCGGCGTGAAGCCGTAGGGCGGGGCGCAGGCCGACCATCCGGAGGCGCTCGGCGGGCTGGTGCCGTTCGTGAGCTGGCACTCGTAGGTGTAGCCCGGCTCGGCGGTCCACGTCGCCGTCCACGTCCCCGCACCTGCGCTCGGGGTGGCATTGGCGGCCAGTGCCGTCGGGGCCGTCGGCCTCGTGGTGACGAGGAAGGACTGGGTGGCGGTAGGGGCTGCGGCCCAGGTTGCGTTGCCGGCCTGGTCGGCGCCGACCGTGCACGTGCCCGCCGCCACATAGCTGACGCTGGCACCGGTGACCGTGCACACCGACGGGGTGCTGCTGGTGAAGGTCACAGCCAGCCCGGAAGTAGCCGACGCGCCCACGACGTAGGGCGGGTCGCCCAGCATCGCGGACGCTGGAGCGGTCGAGGTGAAGGTGATCGTCTGCGCCTTGAACACGCCGAAGGACTGCATCACCCGGACGGCCGCCGCATACGTGGTGTTGCCGGGCTGGTCGGCGGCAATGGTGCAGGTGCCGGCCGCGACGAAGGTGACGGTGGAACCCGAGAGGGTGCAGACGGTGGGCGTGTCGCTCGAGAGAGTCACCGGCAGGCCGGACGTCGCGGTCGCGGTGGCGGTGTAGGCCGGGCCGGCGACCGTGGCGGAGCCGGGAGCGGTCGAGGTGAAGGTGATGGTCTGCGAGCTCTTGACCACGGACTGCACGACGGTGGTCGAGGACGACGCGGCGAACGGCGCCGACCCGGCATACGCGGCGATGACGTTCTGCGTCCCGGCGGAGGTCCAGGCGACGACGCAGGTGGCCGTGCCGGCACTCAGCGTCCGGGAGCCACCCGAGCAGCTGAGGGCGGCTCCCCCGCTGCTGAAGACCACGGTGCCGGTCGGAGTGCCCGACGCGGCGGTCACGCTTGCGGTGTACGTCACGGGCTGGCCCACCACCGACGGGTTGGCAGACGAGGTCAGCGAGGTGGTCGTCGGAACGCTCGTGCGGACGGACACGGTGGCGCTCGGCGCGCTCGCGGTGGACCAGCCTGAGCGGACCGACGAGACGACGTACCGGTAGGTGCCGTCGGGGACCGAGGCGTCGGTGCAGGCCGTCGACGTGAGAAGAGTGGTGGCGCTGGTGCCGCAGGCGGCGGCCGTCGCCCCTGTTGCGGTGTCGATGCGGTCGACCCGGTAGCCGGCAGGAGCCACTCCGCTCGTGGGTGCCGTCCACGAGACCACGGCCGCCGAGCTGCCGGCGGATGACGTCGCGGAGACACCGGCCGGAGCGATGAGGGTGCTCGTGGTGCCGCTGCCGGTCCCACCGCCTGTGGCGGTCCAGAGGGCCCAGGCCGAGTCGGACACTCCCATGAGCGCTGCGGACATCGCCACGACCGCGACCGCGCGCAGGCCGCGGCGCGGGGCGGCGGCTCGCCGGCGCGGCCTCGGGCTCGTCCGGTCGCGGATCACTGCTCGGCCGTCCCGGACCACAGGAGGGTGAACGACCTGCTCTTGCAGACGTCCTGGTTGACGCCAGGCAGGTCTCGCAGCCGGATGACGGCCGTGGAGACGCCAGCTGCGGGGAGCGTGACCGTCGCCCGCGGAGGAAGCGCCAGGCTGCGGCCGGCGGTGAAGACCGGTTGCCGGACCTCGAGGTTCGTCGCCGTGAGGCAGCCGGGCGGGGTGCTGTCGGGTCCGATCGCCAGCGTGACGCCGGTGACGCGGATGGGCACGACGCTCGGGTTGGTGACCCGGACCGGGACCTCTCGCCAGACCCCGGGCACCAGCCCGGCGAGGTCTCCGGCGACGCTGAAACGCACGGCGTCCGCGCGTCGCGGCTCGCGGTAGGAGAACGCGTAGGTCGCCGGGCGGGACTCGGTGCCGGACGGGCCGACCGCTCGGACGGACAGCCGGTGGCGCTGGGGCTTCGCGGGATCCAGGGTCCAGGTCAGCGGCGTGGTGCAGTCGAACCAGGAGCCGTCGTCCACCGAGCACCGGAACCGCACGTCGGTGCGGGCGTGAACCCAGCCGGCCGTGTTGGTGCGCACCGAGGTCGGGTCGGCCGGGAGAGACGTGAACACCGGCGCTGCAAGGGTGGTGCCGGGAGCCGTGGCGGAGGCGCCGAGGACCGCGGCGACGAGGAGTACGAGGAGGACGAGCACGAGCGCGCTCGCGGCGACGCGCCGTTTGCTCCTCGTCGTCCTCACGTTCCGTCCCCTTGTCACGGCTTCGTTGCAGTGCGGCTCAGCGCGTCCCGATCCGGCTACATGCAGAAGCCGAGGGGGCTCCCGATGTGGCGCCCCCTCGGCCCGGTGTCAGCTGGCCAGGTAGTGGATCGTCACCGCGGCGCCCTTGCAGCCGTCCTGGTTCTTCGCCTTGTTGTTGAACTGCATGGTGAACGTCGTCGTGGTGCTCTTGGTCGGCGCGAGGTCGGTCTGCGTCACGGGGATCGACGCGGCGCTGTCCGCAGCCACAGATGCCGCCGCGCCGTTGACCAGGAAGTTGGAGCCGTCGCAGTCCGCCGCCTTGTCGGTCGAGACCCAGACCTTGAGCGTCGAGACGGTGTAGTTCTCCTGGCCGCTGTTGCTGATCGTGGCGGTGACCGTCTGGGGGGTGTCGCCCGGGAACATGGCATCGGCCGCTCCGCCCGTGACCACGAACGGCTTGGCGTTGCCGGCGCTCGTGCTCGCCGTGCCGGAACCGTCGCCGAGGCTCGTCCAGTACGAGTACGCCCCGCCCGCCGTGGCGAGACCGATGGCGCCGGCCACGGCGACCGCCGCGTAACGCTTCTTCTTGTTCGACTGCTTGGCGTTCGTCTGCTGAGTGCGCATGAGCCCGCATGACCTTTCGCTGTGGTTTCTTTACCGTTTCTTGGTGTCCTACTGGGAGGACACTGACACGCGAAACCGCCGAATCATGGTCATGTCGGGCGATGTTGCACAAACCTTGCGGATCGCTTGCTCCGGGCCCGGAGCTCTTGCGGCAACGGCCAGCCTGCCTTGTGCTCGAGCGAGCGCGAAGCCCGGGCCCAGGGCGCGACCGCGGGACACGACGAAGGGCCGCGCTCTCGGTGGAGAGTGCGGCCCTTCGTCGATCGGTCGGGCTGACAGGATTTGAACCTGCGACCCCTTGACCCCCAGTCAAGTGCGCTACCAAGCTGCGCCACAGCCCGATGCCCCTCGGGGCGAAAGGAACAGTAGCGCACCGGGCACTACTGGTCCCAATCGGCCCCCGGGCGAAGGCCTCGCCCCGGGCGGTGTGCCCAGCGTCTCAGCGCCGGCGCTTCTCGCGGACGCGCACGGAGACCTCGATGGGCGTGCCCTCGAAGCCGAACTCCTCGCGCAGCCGGCGCTCGATGAACCGGCGGTACCCGGCCTCGATGAAGCCGGACGCGAACACGACGAACCGCGGCGGCCGCGTGGAGGCCTGGGTGGCGAAGAGGATGCGCGGCTGCTTGCCGCCCCGGAGGGGGTGCGGGTGCGCGGCCACGATCTCGCCGAGAAAGGCGTTGAGTCGGGCCGTCGGCACGCGAGTGTCCCAGGACTCGAGGGCGGTCTCGATGGCGGGGACGAGGCGGTCCATGTGACGGCCCGTACGCGCCGAGATGTTGGCTCGCGGGGCCCACGGCACCTGGACGAGCTCCTTCTCGATCTCCCGTTCGAGGTAGTAGCGGCGCTCCTCGTCGAGGGTGTCCCACTTGTTGTAGGCGATGACGAGGGCCCGGCCGGCGTCGATGACCTGCTGCACGACGCGGATGTCCTGCTCGGCGATCGGCTGCTCGGCGTCGATCAGCACGACGGCCACCTCCGCCTTCTCGAGAGCCGTCTGGGTGCGTAGCGAGGCGTAGAAGTCGGCGCCGCGCGTCTGGTGCACCCGACGCCGGATGCCCGCGGTGTCGACGAAGCGCCACGTCTTGCCGCCGAGCTCGATCAGCTCGTCGACAGGGTCGCGGGTCGTGCCCGCCACGTTGTCGACGACGACACGGTCGCTGCCGGCGAGCTTGTTGAGCAGGCTGGACTTGCCGACGTTGGGGCGGCCGATGAGCGCGACCCGTCGCGGGCCGCCCTGGGCGTATGCGCCGTGCGCGGACACGTCGGGCAGCACCTCGAGCACGGCGTCCAGTGCGTCGCCGCTGCCGCGGCCGTGGAGGGCTGAGACCGGCCACGGCTGGCCGAGGCCCAGGCTCCACAGCATGGCGGCGTCGGCCTCGCCCCGCTGGTCGTCGACCTTGTTGGCGACGAGCACGACGGGCTTGCCCGACCGTCGGAGCAGCTTGACGACGGCCTCGTCGTCGTCGGTGGCGCCGACCGTCGCGTCGACGACGAACATGACGACGTCGGCCAGGTCGATGGCGATCTCGGCCTGCTCGGCCACCCGCAGGTGGATGCCGGTCGCGTCGGCCTCCCAGCCGCCGGTGTCGACGATGGTGAAGCGGCGGCCGCCCCACTCCGCCTCGTAGGAGACACGGTCGCGGGTGACCCCGGGCACGTCCTCGACCACGGCCTCGCGGCGGCGCAGGATGCGGTTGACGAGGCTGGACTTGCCGACGTTCGGTCGTCCGACGACGGCGACGACGGGCAGCGGGCCCTGCTCGGCGCCGTCGGCGGCATACGGCCCCTCGGCGTCGAGCAGCGCCTGGTCCTCCGGGCTCAGCTCGAAGTCGGCGAGCCCGGCGCGGAGCGCGCGCTCGACGGAGACGTCGTCGCGGGCGCTGTGGGGGGCGCTGTCGGGGTCGGCGGTCGAGATCGGAGCGCCCTCGTCGTTGGGGCGGGCGGTCTCGTCAGTCACGGTGTCCTCGAATCAGTGAACGTGCGTTGAGGGACCATTCTCCACCCGCGAGCGGTGTACGTGTGACGCGAGAGCGTCGCGCAGCTGCTCGCTGGCCAGTTGGAGACGCTCGCGTCCCGGCGCGTCGGGCGGGACGGTGAGGTGGAACGGCTCCCCGAAGTCGACGTCGAGTCGGCTCCACGGGCGCGGCCAGGCGTCCGCCGAGGCACCCGGGACGCGGGTCCCGCTCACGGCGACCGGCACGATGGAGGCGCCGGTGCGCAGCGCTATCCAGGCGGCGCCCTGGTTGACCTGCTCGACGTCGCCGGTTCCGCGGTTTCCCTCGGGGAAGATGCCGACCGCTCCCCCGCGCTCGAGCACTGCGGTGGCGGTGCCGAGGGCCGCCCTGTCGCCGACGGTGCGGTCGATCGGGATCTGGCCGACGGCGCGGATGAGCCAGCCGAAGAACCCGGTGAAGGCCTCCTGCTTGACGAGGAAGTTCACCGGGCGCGGCGCGAGCGAGAAGACGAACGGGCCGTCGAGGAAGGCCGCGTGGTTTGCCACGAGGATCACCGGCCCGGTGGAAGGCACCCGGTCGGCATGCTGGGCCCTGCCACGGTAGAGACCGCGGAAGATGCCGATCCCGATCCACCGGCCCACGACCGCGCGCCACGGGTGCGGGGCGACCGGTGCGCTCCCGCCGGTCACGCCCGGGCCGCCTCGACGACCTGGAGCACCGCCTCGACGGAGCCGTCGAAGTCGAGGTGCGAGGTGTCGATCGTCGTGACGCCGTCGGCCGCCACCGTGAACTCGGAGACGGCAGAGTCGGCCTTGTCGCGGTCGACGACCTGGGAGCGCGTCGCCTCCACCGCGTTGGCGTCGGCCGCCCCGTGCAGCTCCCTGGACCGTCGGGCGAGCCGGGCCTCCTCCGACGCCGTCAGCAGGATGCGGACCGGTGCCTCGGGGGCGACCACGGTCGTGATGTCGCGGCCCTCGGCGACGACCCCGCCGGTCGCCTCGCCCGCCTCGTTGATGAGGCGGCGCTGCATCACCCTGAGGATCTCCCGGACGGGCAGGATCTTGGCGACCGCCGAGACGTTGGTCGAGATGCGCGGCTCGCGGATGGCGGTGGCGACGTCGGTGCCGTCGACCGTGACGTCCGGCGCGTCGGGGTCGGTGCCGATCCCGAGAGGGAAACGCTCGGCGGCGGCGGTGACGGCGTCCGCGTCACCAAGGTCGACGCCCTGCTCGAGGCACCACCAGGTCAGCGCCCGGTACATCGCGCCGGTGTCGAGGAAGCCGTAGCCCAGCACGCGCGCCACCTGCTTGCTCACGCTCGACTTCCCCGATCCCGAAGGGCCGTCGACGGCGACGACGAAACCGGAAAGGTGGTCCTCGGGGGCGTCAGGCATGCGCCCGAGGATAGTGCCTCGCCGCTGCCGCCCCGCGACGAGGCCGGCTGCCGGGAGGGGCCCTGCCGGCGCCTCGCGCGCCGGTCTCAGTCGTGGACGCGCCAGCCCAGCCGGGCCAGCTCGGTGTGCAGCGGCTCGACCGACGCGGGCACGACGGAGAGCTCGGCGACGCCGACGGCCTGGCCGAGCCCGTGCTCGAGGTGCAGGTCCTCGAGGTTGATGCCGGCCTCCCCCACGTCGCCGAGGAGCCGCGCGAGCGCCCCCGGCTCGTCCGGCACCACGACCGAGACGACCTCGTACGCCGCGGGCGGGGCTCCGTGCTTGCCGGGGATGCGGGCGCGGCCGAGGTTGCCGGCCTCGAGCACCCGGCTGAGCGTGCCGAGGGCGCCCGCGCCGTCCGCGTCGACGAGCGCGTCGAGGGCGTTGACGACGTCGTCGACCTGGTCACGCACGAGGCGCATGACCGCGCGCACGGCGGGTGCGTTGCCGGCGAGGATCTGGGTCCACAGCCGTGGGTCGCTCGCGGCGATCCGGGTCACGTCGCGAAGTCCCGGGCCGGCGAGGCCGACCGCGGACTCGGGGAGGTCCCGGAGGCAGGCGGCGACGATGCTCGCGGCGAGCTGTGGCACGTGCGAGACGGCCGCGACCGCCTCGTCGTGCTCGTGCGCCGGCATGACGAGCACGAGCGAGCCGACGGCCAGGGCGATCTCGCGCAGGGCGGCGACGGCTGCCTGCGTGGACGTCTCGTGCGGCACGATCACCCACGCGCGGCCCTCGAAGAGGTCGGCCCGCGCGGCTGCCGTCCCGGACCTCTCCCGGCCGGCCATCGGGTGCGACCCGACGTAGCGGCTCGGATCGACGCCGGAGTCCAGCACCGAGTGCAGGACCGACTCCTTGACCGACGCGACGTCGGTGACGACGGCGTCGGGCCAGCGCTCCAGCGCGGCGACCACCACGTCGGCGGCGACGTCGGGCGGCGCCGCCACCACGACGACGTCCGGTGCGTCGGTGTCCGCCGCCGCGATCTCCCCGGCGCGCAGGTCGCGGGCCAGCCGGACGGCGGTGGGCGACGGGTCGTCCAGGGACACGCGGAAGCCCTTGCCGGACAGGGCGATTCCCAGACTGGTGCCGATGAGTCCTGCACCGACGATGCGGACGTGCGTGGTCACGGCGTCAGCGTAGCCATCGGCCGGCGCCTCCGAGGGGGCGTCCGGATCACAGACCGGCGGCCTTGTAGAGCGCGCCGATCTCCGCCTTGTTGAGCCGGCGGGTGCGCCCGGACTTGAGGTCTGCCAGGCGGATCGGGCCCACCTCGGTGCGCACCAGCTCGAGCACGGGGTGCCCCACGGCCTCGAGCATGCGGCGCACCACGTGCTTGCGGCCCTCGTGCAGGACGACCTCCACCATCGCCTTGCCCGGCTGGTGGTCGACGATGCGGAACGAGTCGACGCTGACGGGCCCGTCCTCGAGGTCGACGCCCTCACGGAGGCGCTTGCCGACGTCGCGCTGCACCGGTCCGCGGATGGTCGCGACGTAGGTCTTGAGCACGCCGTATGCCGGGTGCTGCAGCCGGTGCGCGAGGTCGCCGTCGTTGGTGAGCAGCAGCAGGCCCTCGGTGTCGGCGTCGAGGCGGCCGACGTGGAAGAGCCGCTCCTCGCGGTTGCCGACGTAGTCCTCGAGCGACACCCGGCCGAGCTCGTCGTGCATGGTGGTGACGACGCCCTTGGGCTTGTTGAAGGCGAGGTAGACGCGGTCCTCGTCGAGGTTGACGCGTACGCCGTCGACGTGGACGACCTGGGTGCGCGGGTTGATGCGCACGCCGAGCTCGGTGACGACCTGTCCGTCGACCTCCACCCGGCCCTGCTCGATGAGGTTCTCGCAGACGCGCCGTGAGCCCACTCCCCCGGCAGCCATGAGCTTCTGCAGTCGCACGCCGTCGGGGTCGTGGACGTCGACCTGCGGGGCGGCCTTGCGCTCGGGCAGCTTGGTGGGCTGGCTGGCCTTCGTCGACCCGGCGAACCGGGGGCCTGCGGACTTGCCGCCGCTGCGCGCGCCGGCCTTGCCGCCCGCGACGGGACGACCGGGACGCCCCTTGGCGCCCGGCGCACCACGGCGGGAGCCTGCGGCGCCACCGCCCGATGAGCCGGACCCCTTCTTGCGTGGCTGGCGTGGTGACCTGGAGTACTCGCTCATGCGTGTCCTTCCTCGATGAGCTCGTCGATGACGTCGGCGTCCGGTAGGTAGGGCGCCAGCGCCGGGAGGTCGTCGAGCGACGACAGTCCCATCCGCTGCAGGAAGTAGGGGGTGGTGCGGTAGAGCATCGCGCCGCTCTCGCCTGCGTCCTCGACCTCCTCGATGAGGCCGCGGGAGGTCAGGGTGCGCACGACGCCGTCCACGTTGACGCCGCGGACCGCGCTGACCCGGGCGCGCGACACGGGCTGGCGGTAGGCGATGACGGCCAGCGTCTCCAGCGAGGCCTGCGTCAGCTTGGCCTGCTGGCCGTCGAGGACGAACTTCTCCACGACGGGCGCGTAGTCGGACCTGCTGTAGACCCTCCACCCACCCGCGACGCTGCGCAAGGTGAAGCCGCGCTGCGCGACGGCATACTCCTCCTCGAGGGCGTGCAGGTGGGCCCGCACGTCCTCGACGGGCAGCTCCAGCGCGGAGGCGAGGGCGACCTCGGTGACCGGCTCGTCGACGACCATGAGGACGGCCTCGAGCGCGGACCGGGCGCCGCCCGGGAAGTCGTTGATGTCGAAGGCGATCTGCTCCTCGGCACCGCCGCGTTCGTCGAGCACCTCGGGCTCGACGGTCGCGTCGGACCCCTGCGCCGACTGGTCACTCATCGTCGTCTTCTCCTGTCCCTGCCGGTTGCTCGTCGACCGCGTGCGGCCGGGCTGCGTCGGTCACGCCCGCCGACTCGTCGGCTTGCGCCGTATCCGCCTGGTCGTCGAACTCGTCGTCGATGGCTATCTCGCCCGCCCCGGCGCCGGTCCAGCGGATGTCGAGCTCGCCGAGGGCCTCGGCCTGCTCGAAGGCGATCGCGGCCTCCTTGAACAGCTCGAGCAGCGCCAGGAACCGGGCCACGATGACGAGGGTGCTGTCGGCGTCGGCCACGAGGCTGCGGAACGACACCTGCCCTCGGTGGCGCAGCCGCTCGACGAGGATGGCGGCCTGCTCGCGCACGCTCACCTGGGGTGCATGCAGGTGCTCGAGCCCGACGGTCGGGGCCACCTTCGGCGTCATGGCCCGGGCGGCGATCTTGGCGAACTGCTCCGGGGTGAGGGCGATGACCAGCTCGGGCAGCAGGCTGGCGAACTCGGGGTCGAGCCCGGCCTGGCGCGGCACGATGCGGCCGGCCGTGGCCATCCGGTCGCGGAACGTGCCGGCGATCTGCTTGTAGGCGCGGTACTGGAGCAGTCGCGCGAAGAGCAGGTCGCGGGCCTCGATGAGGGCGAGGTCCTCCTCGTCCTGCGGCCCGGACTGCGGGAGCAGGCGTGAGGCCTTGAGGTCGAGCAGGGTGGCAGCGATGAGGAGGAACTCCGAGGCCTGGCCCAGGTCCCAGTCGCTGTTGGCCGCCTGGGCCGCCTTGATGTGGGCGACGAACTCGTCGGTGACCTTGGCGAGCGCGACCTCCGTGATGTCGAGCTTGTGCTTGCTGATGAGTCCGAGCAGCAGGTCGAAGGGCCCGGAGAAGACGTCGAGGTGGACCTCGAAGGGCGTGGAGGCCCGGCGGGTGATGACCCCGCCGGGGGTGAGCTCCTGGGCCGGCACGCCGGCCGCGACAGGAAGGTCGCCGAGGTCGCCCAGGTCCTGTGACCCACCCGCGTCCGCGTGACCGGCTGCCTCCGCGACGTCGCTGGGGGTCTCGACAGCAGCGTCGTCGGCGTCGACCGCCTGGCGGTCGACGGTGCCCTGCTCGGTCATCAGCTCACGACTGGTCAGGCCGCGCCGCCGCGTGCGATCAGCTCGCGCGCGAGCTGGCGGTAGGCGTTGGCACCGGAGTGCTCGGACGAGTACGAGGTGATCGGCTCGGCGGCCAGGGTCGCGTCGGGGAACTTCACGGTGCGGCTGATGACGGTGTGGAAGACCTGCTCGTCGAAGTGGTCGACGACCGACCGCACGACCTCGCGGCTGTGCAGCGTGCGGCCGTCGTACATCGTGGCGAGGATGCCGTCGACCGTCAGGCGCGGGTTGAGGCGGTCGGTGATCTTGTCGATGGTGTCGATGAGCAGGGCCACGCCGCGCATCGCGAAGAACTCGCACTCGAGCGGGATGATGACGCCGTGCGCCGCGGTGAGGGCGTTGACGGTCAGCAGGCCGAGGGAGGGCTGGCAGTCGATGAGGATGACGTCGTACTCGTCGACGACGGGCCGCAGCACGCGGGCGAGGATCTGCTCACGCGCGACCTCGCCGACGAGCTGGACCTCGGCGGCCGACAGGTCGATGTTGGCGGGCACGACGTCGAGGCCCTCGGTCCGCGTCTGCTGGATGACGTCGTGGATCTCGTGGCCGCGCTCGACGAGCAGGTTGTAGATCGTGACGTCGAGGCCCTGGGCGTTGATGCCGAGCCCGACGGACAGGGCGCCCTGGGGGTCGAAGTCGACGACGAGGACCTTGCGACCGAGCTCGGCCAGCGCCGCGCCCAGGTTGATGGTGGTCGTGGTCTTGCCGACCCCGCCCTTCTGGTTGCACATCGCGATGATGCGCGCCGGGCCGTGGCTGGTGAGCGGCGCGGGGTCGGGGAAGTCGGGAAGCGGGCGTCCGGTGGGTCCCATGGCGCCCGATCCGGCGGACTCGGTGCCCGGCAGGTGCGCGACCCGGGGTACGCCGCTGACCGGACTCTGGCGGAGCTGGTCGAGGTCCCCTGACGGCACGGACTGCATGGTGTCGGTTGACTCCTCGTTCACCAGGTGTTCCACTCCGCTCGGCCTTTGCCTTCAGATGCTGCGGTCAGCCTCGCGCTGATCACGTGTGACCCTATCAGCGGGCACGGGGGTGGGCGCCCGCATAGACCTCGCGGAGTCGGTGCACCGAGACCATCGTGTAGATCTGCGTGGTGGTCACCGAGGCGTGCCCGAGCAGCTCCTGCACGACGCGCACGTCGGCGCCGCCGTCGAGCAGGTGGGTGGCGAAGGAGTGCCGCAACGTGTGCGGTGAGACGTGCTCGCCGAGGTCGGCGCGCTCGGCCGCACGGCGGATGATCGCCCACGCCGACTGGCGTGAGAGCCGGGCCCCGCGCTGGTTGAGGAAGAGCGCCGGACCGCCGCGGCCGTGCGCGGCGAGCGTGGGTCGCCCGCGGACGAGGTATGCCGTCACGGCCTCGACGGCGTAGCGCCCGACCGGCACGATGCGCTCCTTGCCGCCCTTGCCGTGCAGTCGCACGGACGACGCTCCCCCGCCCGAGCCGGCGAAGGCGGCAGGCTCGTTCGTCGCGAGGGTGGTCTCGACGTCGTCGACGTCGAGACCCACGGCCTCCGAGATGCGCGCACCGACGCCGTAGAGGACCTCGAGCAATGCCCGGTCGCGGAGTGACTCGGGCGTGTCGCCGACCGAGGCCGCCGCGAGCAGGCGCTCGACGGCATCGACGGGGATCGCCTTGGGCAGGCGCGCCGGCGGCTTCGGTGGAGCGACGTTGGCGGCGGGATCGCCGGCGACGACACCCTCGAGCGCCAGGAACCGGTGGAAGCCGCGGACGGCGACGAGGGTCCGGGCGGCGGAGGAGGGGGCGAGGCCTCGCTCGCGCAGGGACGCGAGGAAGTCGCTGACCCTGGCCTCGGTGACGTCGCGGGCGTCGTCGACCCCCTGGGCGGCGAGGAACGACGAGTACGCCCGCAGGTCCCGGGCGTAGGACTTCAGGGTGTTCTCCGACGCGCCCTTCTCGACGCGGACGTGGTCGAGCCACCCGCGCACGTCACGCTCGAGGGGCGTGGGACGCGCTGCGGGTGGCTCGGTGGCGACCTGCTGGGTCAGGACAGCGCTTCCTCGAGCGACACCGACTCCATCCCGTGGGCCTCGGCGACGCCGGCGTACGTGACGTGCCCGTCATGGGTGTTGAGCCCGAGCGCCAGCGCGTGGTCGCCGCGCAGCGCCTCCTGCCAGCCCTGGTTGGCCAGCTTCACGGCATACGGCAGGGTCGAGTTCGTCAGGGCGTACGTCGACGTGTTGGGCACGGCGCCGGGCATGTTCGCGACGCAGTAGAAGACTGAGTTGTGCACGGTGTAGGTGGGGTCGGCGTGCGTCGTCGCGTGGCTGTCCTCGAAGCACCCGCCCTGGTCGATGGCGATGTCGACGAGCACGGAGCCGGGCTTCATCTGGGAGACCAGCTCGTTGGAGACGAGCTTCGGGGCGGCCGCGCCCGGGATCAGCACCGCACCGATCACCATGTCGGCCTGGAGCACCTGCTCCTGCACGGTCAGCCGCGAGGAGGCGAGGCCGTGCACCCGGTTGTCGTAGCGCCAGAACGACATGCGCAGCTTGTCGAGGTCGGTGTCGAGCAGGGTCACGTCCGCGCCCATGCCGAGCGCGATGTTGGCCGCGTTCTGTCCCGAGACGCCGGCGCCGAGGATGACGACCTTGGCGTTGGCCACGCCACCGACACCGCCCATCAGCACGCCTCGGCCGCCCTGGGCCCGCATCAGTGCGTGCGCGCCGACCTGCGGCGCGAGGCAGCCCGCGACCTCGGACATCGGGTAGAGCAGCGGCAATCCGCCGGAGGGCAGCTGGACCGTCTCGTACGCGATGCCGGTGACCTTGCGCTTGACGAGCTCCTCCGTCAGCGGCTTGTCGGCGGCGAGGTGCAGGTAGGTGAAGAGGGTCAGGCCCTCACGCATCCGGTGGTACTCCTCGGCCACGGGCTCCTTGACCTTGAGCACCATGTCGGCCTCGCCCCAGACGTCGTCGGCCGAGCCGATGATGCGAGCGCCCGCGGCGACGTAGTCGTCGTCGCTGATCTGGGACCCGACGCCGGCATCCTTCTCGACGAGGACCTCGTGACCGTGCTCGGTCAGCTCGTGGACGCCGGAGGGCGTGATGGCCACGCGGTACTCGTTGTTCTTGACCTCGCGGGGAATGCCGACCTTCATGTCTGGCGCACTTCCTTCTCTGGTGATCCGTGCTCGTGAGTGCTCGTGAGCAGGTCCGGTCCACGCTGACCGGCGAGCCCAACTCTATCCACCATGCAAGACGCGTCAGGACGGACTCGGCACTTTCACCACCGCCGGGCGACGCGCTCGGCGGGTGTCTCCGCCAGTGTGAGAGCTGCGCCGTCCCCGTAGGTTGGTGCCGCCACCGTCGAAGGAGCCAGACGCATGAAGCAGTCCACATGAAGCTGTACGCCGACGCACCCGCCCGTCGGACGCGCCAGCTGCTGTCCGACGTCCTCGTCCTGCTCTGGGTGGGCCTGTGGGTGTGGCTCGGGCGCCAGACGCACGACGTGGTCGTCGAGCTGCGCGGACCGGCGGACTCGCTCACCGCGGCGGGCACCTCGGTCCACAGCTCCCTCAGCGGCGCCGGCGAGCAGGCCGGCCAGCTCCCGCTCGTCGGCGACCAGCTGAAGCAGTGGCTGGGACAGGCCGCCCAGTCGGGCACCACGCTGAGCGCGGCCGGCACGTCGATGGCCACGACGGTCGAGCGGGTGGCGCTCGTCCTCGGCCTCGTGGTGGCCGCCGTGCCGATCGTGCTGGTCGTGTCGCTGTGGCTCTACGTGCGTGTGGGGTTCGTCCGCAGGGCGTCTGCCGCGCAGCGCTTCCTCGACTCGAGCGAGGACCTCGACCTCTTCGCCCTGCGCGCCATGTCGCGCCAGCCGTTGAACGTGCTCGCGCGGGTCAGCGACGACCCGGCCGGGGCCTGGCGACGCGGCGACACCGCCGTCATCCGCGAGCTGGCCACCCTGGAGCTGCGCGACGAGGGGCTGCGCCCGCCGTCCGGCTGAGGGAACGGGCAACGTCGCGGCCGGGCCGTACGCGCAGGGACTGCGGCGCGTACGACCCGGCGGCGTTCGGGCGTTCGGTCCTCAGTCCGCGACGCGCGTCACGAGGGGGCGCAGGTCCTCGGCCGGCGGCGTCCACGAGTCGGCCGACGCCGGCACCTGCTCCCCGGAGCGGATGTCCTTGACCTCGTCGCCGGACTCCCCCGCGCCGGGGAACCAGACGTAGGGGATGCCGCGCCGCTCGGCGTAGCGGATCTGCTTGCCGAAGCGTGCGGCCGACGGGGCGACCTCGCAGGCGATGCCCCGTCCACGCAACGCCGACGCGACCGCGACGGCGCCCTCGCGGGCGTCGTCATCCGTCAGGGCGACGAGGACCGCGGCGGGCGTCGAGCGCGAGGCCGTCACCAGGCCCCGGCCGATGAGCAGCCCGAGGATGCGGGTGACGCCGATCGAGATGCCGACGCCGGGGTAGGTGTTGCGGCCGTCGCTCGCCAGGGCGTCGTAGCGGCCGCCGGAGCAGAAGGAGCCCCACGACTCGTGCCCCACGAACTGCGTCTCGTAGACCGTGCCGGTGTAGTAGTCGAGGCCGCGCGCGATGCGCAGGTCGGCGACCAGCTTGCCCGGCGCGTGGGCCAGGCCGGTGCGGATGACGTTGGCGAGCGACTCGAGCCCCTCGTCGAGCAGCGGGTGCTCGACGCCGAGCGCGCGCACCTGCTCGACGAAGGAGAGGTCGGTGGAGCGGATGCCGGCGAGGGCGAGGCACTGGTCCGCCTGCTCCGGCGTCGTGCCCGACTCGACGAGCAGCGCCTTGACCTTCTCGGGGCCGATCTTGTCGAGCTTGTCGACGATGCGCAGCGTCCCGATGACGTCGGTGATGCCGATGCCCTGGTAGAAGCCGTTGGGGATCTTGCGGTCGTTGACCTGGATGACGAACTCGCCGACCGGGAACTTGCTGAAGACGTCGGCGATGACGAGCGGCATCTCCGCCTCGAAGTGCGGCGAGAGCTGCCCGACGTCGACGACGTCGATGTCGGCCTGGGTGAACTCGCGGTAGCGACCCTCCTGCGGGCGCTCGCCGCGCCACGCCTTCTGGATCTGGTAGCGGCGGAACGGGAAGGCGAGCTTGCCGGCGTTCTCGAGCACGTAGCGGGCGAACGGCACGGTCATGTCGAAGTGCAGGCCCCAGCGGGCGTCGTCGTCACTCCCGCCGGCGAGGCGGGAGACGGCGTAGATCTCCTTGTCGGCGTCCTCCCCCTGCGAGCTCAGGCGCTCGATCGGCTCGATGGAGCGCGTCTCGATCGAGGAGAACCCGTGCAGCTCGAACGTCTCGCGGATGACGTCGAGGAAGCGCTGCTCGACGATGCGCTCGGACGGGAGGTACTCGGGGAAGCCGCTGATCGGGGTGACCTTGGCGGTGCTCTTCGACGGGGGGCGCGTGCTCACGCGGGCAAGTCTCTCAGGTAGGGGTTCGTCGCCCGCTCGTGGCCCATCGTCGTGGCCTGGTAGTGGCCCGGCAGCACGAGCGTCGTGTCGGGCAGGGGCAGCACGACGTCGCGCAGGCTGCGCTGCATGGCCGCCGGGTCACCGCCCGGCAGGTCGGTGCGGCCGACCGAGCCGGCGAAGAGGACGTCGCCCGTCACCATGGTGCGGTCGACGTCGACCTGCCCGCGGAGCCCGTCCGGCACGCGGTCGATGCCGAACATCACCGAGCCCTCGGTGTGCCCCGGCGCGTGCAGCACGTCGAAGTCGAGGCCGGCCAGCGTGAGGCGCGTGCCGTCGCCGATCTCGACGACGTTGCTCGGCTCGGTCCACGTCGCAGCGGCGCCGAACTGCTGCTCGAACATGGCGATGAGCCCGGGGTTGGTCCGTCCGAGCAGGTCGTGCAGCCGGTAGCGGTCGTCGGCGTGGATGTAGGCGGCCGTGTCCGAGCCGCAGACGGGCGTCACCGAGTAGACGTGGTCGACGTGCCCGTGGGTGAGCAGCACCGCGGCCGGTCGCAGCCGGTGCTCCGCGAGGACCTCGCGCAGCGTCTCGACCACGCCGACGCCCGGGTCGACGACGACGCACTCCTCCCCCGCCTGCGGCGCCAGGACGTAGCAGTTGGTGTCGAAGGCCAGGGCCGGGAACGCGATGGTCAGCACCCGAGGAGCCTAGCGACGGCTTTCCGCCCGGGAGATGTCACGCACTCGTGACCCTCCCGCCGCACCAGTCACGCACTCGTTCCCTAAAATGACCGAACGCCCGGGGACAACCCACGGGGCCCGTACGAGGAGAGGTTCGTGACCAAAGAGCAGGAACGCGCACGTGCGCGCCGCCGCCACGAGGAACAGCTGAAGACCGCCAAGCCCCCGGTGGGCGACGCGACCCGCGACAAGCAGGTCTTCGGTGTGATCCTCGCGGTCATCCTCGTCATCGCTGCGGTCATCGCCGTGCCCAAGCTCGTCGGCAGCTCCGACACGCCGACGCCCGCCGCCGGGGGCGCCACGACGCCTGCGAGCAGCGCCACCAGCACGGGCGCGGGCAAGGGCGGCCTGCAGTCCGGGCAGAAGCTGGCCGCCGGCTGCACGGCTCCCCCGCCGCTGCAGGCCACGCCCAAGAAGCAGACTCAGGTGCCGCCCAAGTCGACGGCCGCGGGCAAGACGTTCGTCGCGACCGTGAAGACCACGTGCGGCGACATCACCCTCGAGCTCGACGGCGTCAAGGCCCCGCAGACCGTCGCCTCGTTCCTCAACCTCGCCAAGACCGGCTACTGGGCTCCCAGCCCCTGCCACCGCGTCACCACCGAGGGCATCTACGTCCTGCAGTGCGGCGACCCGACCGGCACCGGCCAGGGCGGCCCCGGCTACGGCTTCGGCATCGAGAACGCCCCGAAGGACGGCAAGTACCCCAAGGGCGTCCTCGCCATGGCGCGCACCCAGGACCCGAACAGCAACGGTGGCCAGTTCTTCATCACCTACAAGGAAACGCAGTTGCCCACCGACGGTGGGGGCTACACGATCTTCGGGAAGGTCACCAAGGGCCTCGACATCGTCGAGGAGATCGCCGCCAACAAGGCCCTGCCCCCCAGCCCGCAGGACGGCACCCCCGTGTCCCCGATCAGCATCCTCAGCGTCAGCGTGACGGAGAAGAAGGCATGAGCGACATCCAGCACCCCGAGCCCGCTGACGAGACCCCGGTCTCGGACTCGCAGCCCGAGTCCGAGCAGCCGGCAGAGCAGGCGGCAGAGCAGGCGGCAGAGCAGGCCGCAGAGCAGGCCGCAGAGCAGGCCGCAGAGCAGGCCGCAGAGCAGGCCGCAGAGCAGGCCGCGGTGACCCCGGCGGCCGAGAACGCCGAGACGATGGACACCACCACGGCGTCGGCACCCGTCGAGCAGGCGGCCGCGGCGGAGGCCGAGCTCGCCGACACCGTCGCGTCGGTCAGCAGCACCGAGGTGGGTGACACGGCAGAAGCGCCCGAGCCTCCGGCAGCCTCGACCGAGGAGGCCGCGACCGAGGCGCCGGTGAGCGAGCCGGCACCGAGCGCGCCCACGCCCGCGCCCACGCCCGCGAGCATCCCGAAGCCGTCCGCGATCCCGACTCCGGCTGCCCTGGCCAAGGCCGTGCCGCACCCGGCGGTCACGCCGGCGGCACCCGCCCCGATCACGACCGACCACTCCGCGTCGGCCGCCTTCGGCCGGGTCGACGAGAACGGCACCGTCTACGTCCGCACCCGTGACGGCGAGGAGCACGAGGTCGGCTCCTATCCCGGCGCCAGCGACCAGGAGGCCCTGACCTACTTCGCCCGCAAGTACGACGAGCTGTTCGCCTCGGCCGTGCTCCTGGAGCAGCGGCTGTCGCAGCCGGAGGTCCCCTCCAAGGACGTCGCCGAGGGCCTCAAGACCCTCGCCGCCCAGGTGAAGGAGGCGGCCGTCGTCGGCGACCTCGACGCCCTGGCCACCAAGCTCGACGAGATCCAGTCGGGCCTGGCCGCCAAGCGCAACGTCGAGCAGCAGCACCGTGCCGAGGCGCGCGCGGCCGCGACGGCCGAGCGCGAGAAGATCGTCGCGGAGGCCGAGACAATCGCCGCGCAGCCCGAGCAGCGCATCCAGTGGAAGACCAGCGGCGCGCGTATGCGTGAGCTGCTCGACGAGTGGAAGGCGCACCAGCGCTCCGCCACCCGTCTCGACCGTGAGACCGAGTCCGCCCTGTGGCAGCGGTTCAGCGCCGCGCGCAACAGCTTCGACAAGGCCAGGCGCAGCCACTTCGCCGGGCTGGACGCGCAGCACGCCGAGGCCAAGGCCACGAAGGAGCGTCTGGTCGCCGAGGCCGAGAAGCTCTCGACGAGCACCGACTGGGCTGCCACGGCGGGCGCCTTCAAGCGCCTCATGGACGACTGGCGACGCGCCGGCCGGGCCAGCCGCGCCGACGACGACAAGCTGTGGGCCCGCTTCAAGGCCGCGCAGGACCGCTTCTTCGCCGCGAAGGACGAGGTCGTTGCCGCCGAGGAGGAGCAGTACCGCGGCAACCTCGCCGTCAAGGAGGCCTTGCTCGTCGAGGCCGAGGCGATCCTGCCCGTGACCGACCTCGAGAAGGCCAAGGCACAGCTGCGCGTCATCCAGGACAAGTGGGACGCGGCCGGCAAGGTGCCCCGCGCCGACATGGAGCGGGTCGAGAAGGCGATGCGTCGCGTCGAGCAGGCGGTGCGTGACGCCGAGGACCGCAAGTGGAAGTCGAGCAACCCCGAGGTCGCGGCGCGTGCCCGGGCGATGGTCGACCAGCTCGAGCGCGCGGTCGCCGACCTGCAGGACGACCTGGCCAAGGCCGAGGCGTCGGGCAACGCGAGCAAGGTGAAGAAGGCCCGCGAGGCCCTCGAGGCCCGTCAGGTGTGGCTGGACCAGGCCCGCGCCGGCGTCGCCGAGTTCGGCGGCTGAGCGTCCCCTCGCGTGCAGCAGAGTGCCCACTCGACTCCGAGGTCGAGTGGGCACTTTGCCACATCTGGGCACAGGCGGCCTGTGGACGAATGCATGAAAGTGCCCACTCGACTTGCTGGTCGTGTGGGCACTTTCGTACGTCGAGCGGGCGGTTCGTCGCAACCGGTGGCCTGTGTCCCCCGGCCGGCGACGTCACATGGTCGACTTGCCGCCGTTGACGCGGTAGACGTCGAAGACGCCGTCGATGCGGCGCACCGCCTTGATCACGTGGTCGAGGTGCGCAGGGTCGCCCATCTCGAAGGTGAATCGGGAGATGGCGACCCGGTCGCGGGAGGTCTGCACCGAGGCCGACAGGATGTTGACGTGCTGGTCGGACAGCACGCGCGTCACGTCGCTGAGCAGCCGGTTGCGGTCGAGGGCCTCGACCTGCAGCTGCACGAGGAAGACGCTGGCTGAGCTCGGCGCCCACTCGACGTCGATCAGGCGCTCGGGGTTGGCCGTCAGCTGGTCGGCGTTGGTGCAGTCGACACGGTGCACCGAGACGCCGTTGCCGCGCGTCACGAAGCCGATGATCGGGTCGCCGGGCACCGGCGTGCAGCACTTGGCGAGCTTGACCCACACGTCGGCCGTGCCGACGACCACGACCCCGGGGTCACCGGCGCGCCGGCGGGATGCTGCCCGGGTCGGGACCGTGGCCTCGGCGAGGTCCTCCGTGGCGCCGTCGACGCCGCCCATCGAGGCGACGACCTTGCTGACGACGTGCTGCGCGGAGACGTGTCCCTCGCCCACGGCGGCATACAGCGCCTCGATGTCCTGGTAGCGCAGGTCGGTGGCGACGGCCGTCATCGAGTCGTGGCTCATCAGCCGCTGCAACGGGAGGTTCTGCTTGCGCAGCGCCTTGGCGATCGAGTCCTTGCCGGCCTCGATGGCCTCCTCGCGCCGCTCCTTGCTGAACCACTGCTTGATCTTGTTGCGGGCGCGGGGGCTCTTGACGAACTGCAGCCAGTCGCGCGAGGGGCCGGCGCCGTCGGCCTTGGAGGTCAGCACCTCGACGACGTCGCCGTTCTCGAGCGTCGACTCGAGCGGCACCAGGCGGCCGTTGACGCGCGCGCCGATGCAGTGGTGCCCGACCTCGGTGTGCACGGCATACGCGAAGTCGACGGGGGTGCCGCCGACGGGGAGGGCGACGACCGACCCCTTGGGGGTGAAGACGTAGACCTCACTGCTGCCCATCTCGAAGCGCAGCGAGTCGAGGAACTCGCCGGGGTCCTCGGTCTCGCGCTGCCAGTCGAGCAGCTGGCGCAGCCACGCCATGTCGTTCTGCGGGGTGACCTCGCCCGGCCGGGCGGTCCCGCCGCCGTTGTTCTGGTCCTTGTACTTCCAGTGCGCGGCGACGCCGTACTCGGCCCGTCGGTGCATCGTGTGCGTCCGGATCTGGATCTCGACCGGCTTGCCCTGCGGGCCGATGACCGTCGTGTGCAGCGACTGGTACATGTTGAACTTCGGCATCGCGATGTAGTCCTTGAACCGGCCGGGGACCGGGTTCCACCGCGAGTGGAGGGCGCCGAGGGCGGCGTAGCAGTCGCGCACCGTGTCGACGAGGACGCGGACGGCGACGAGGTCGTAGATCTCCTCGAAGTCACGGCCGCGCACGATCATCTTCTGGTACACGGAGTAGTAGTGCTTGGGCCGGCCGGTCACGACCGCCTTGATCTTGGCCGCCGCCAGGTCCTCGGTCACCTGGGCCCGGACACCCGCGAGGTACTCCTCGCGAGCCGGGGCGCGTTCGGCGACCAGGCGCACGATCTCGTCGTAGACCTTCGGGTAGAGCGTCGCGAACGAGAGGTCCTCGAGCTCCCACTTGATGGTGTTCATGCCGAGGCGGTGCGCGAGCGGCGCGTAGATCTCGAGCGTCTCGTTGGCCTTGCGCTTGGCGGACTCGGCGCTGACGTAGCGCCACGTGCGCGCGTTGTGCAGCCGGTCGGCGAGCTTGATGACGAGGACGCGGATGTCGCGCGCCATCGCGATGACCATCTTGCGCACGGTCTCGGCCTGGGCCGCCTCGCCGTAGGTGACCTTGTCGAGCTTGGTGACCCCGTCGACGAGCATCGCGATCTCGTCGCCGAAGTCGCGGCGCAGCTCGTCGAGGCCGTATGCCGTGTCCTCGACGGTGTCGTGCAGCAGCGCCGCCGCCAAGGTGGGCGGGGTCATGCCGAGCTCGGCGAGGATCGTCGCGACGGCGAGGGGATGCGTGATGTAGGCGTCGCCGCTCTTGCGCATCTGCCCCTGGTGCGCGCGCTCGGCCACGGCATACGCCCGCTCGATGACCGAGAGGTCGGCCTTCGGGTGGTTCTGGCGGACCGCCGTCGTGAGCGGCTCGAGCACGGGGTTGCCCGCCGGGCGGGTGGCCCCGAACCGCGCGAAGCGCGCCCGCACCCGCGACGGGGTGGACAGCTCGCTGCGGACGTCCTCGCTCATGAACAGAGTCTAGGCGTTGCCGCCGGGGTCACACCGTGAGGATCGCGTTGACGGGGTGGTGAGCCAGGCGCTTGCGGCCCTCGAGGAAGGACAGCTCGAGGACCACCTCGATCGCGGCCACCTTGGCCCCGGCCCGCTCCACGAGCAGGGCGGTCGCCTCGGCGGTGCCGCCGGTCGCCAGCACGTCGTCGATGACGAGGACGCGCTGCCCCGGCTGGAACGCGTCGGTGTGGACCTCGATCTCGGCCGTGCCGTACTCGAGGGCGTAGGACTCGCGCAGCGTCTCCCCCGGCAGCTTGCCGGCCTTGCGCACCGGCACCATCCCGAGCCCGAGCTCGTAGGCGACCGCGGCGCCGAGGATGAAGCCGCGAGCCTCGATGCCGACGATGACGTCGACGGAGCCGGCATACCGCTGGGCGATGTCGCGCACGAGCTCGCGCAACGCCGGGCCGTCGGCGAAGAGCGGCGTGAAGTCCTTGAACACCACCCCCGGCTTGGGGAAGTCCGGGATGTCACGCAGCTTGCCGGCCACGAGGTCACTGATCTGGCTCACGCCGTCTCCTGTCTGGGTGTGCGAGGCCGTGCACGTGGCCGTTGTGGGCCGCGTTCAGCGGCGCGACTTCGGGGCGCGCTTGGGCTGGTTGCGCGGGCCCGCCTGGGCGTACTTGTGCACCGGCCTGGCCGCGCCGGGCGCGGGGGTCGCAGCGGAGGCGCCGGAGGCCGACTCCCCGGCGGCAGCCGCCCCGGTCGTGTCCGCACCGACGGCCACCGGCTCGGGTGCCCCCTCCGGGGTCTCGGGACGTGCCTTCGCGCCATGGCGCGCGACGTACTTGTCCAGCTCGCGCACTGCCGGCTCGTTGCGGCGCAGGTCGACGAGCAGCGGCGTCGCGATGAAGATCGACGAGTAGGCGCCGACGGCGATACCGATGAACAGGGCGAGCGACAGGTCGAGCAGCGTGCCCGGGCCGAGCAGCGTGAAGCCGACGAAGAGCACCGCGGCGATGGGCAGGAGCGCGACGACCGTGGTGTTGATCGAGCGGACCAGCGTCTGGTTGACGGCCAGGTTGGCCGCCGCGGAGTACGTCATGCGCCTGGTGCGGAACGCCTCGGTGGTGTTCTCGCGCACCTTGTCGAAGACGACGACGGTGTCGTAGAGCGAGTAGCCGAGGATCGTGAGGAAGCCGATCATCGACGACGGCGTGATCTCGAACCCGAAGAGGGCGTAGATGCCGACCGTGATGACGAGGTCGTGAAGCAGGGCCACGAGCCCCGAGACGGCCATCTTCCACGTGCGGAAGTAGAGCGCCATCACGATGGTCACGAGGACGAGGAACACCACGAGGCCACGGATGGCCTGCTGGCTCACCGACTCACCCCACGAGGGGCCGATCAGCGAGGCGCTGACCGAGCTCTCGTTGACGCCGAACTGCTTGGCCAGGGCCGTGCGCGCCTCGTCGGTGCGGTCCGAGGCCGCCTCCGACTGCACGCGGACGGTGTTCTGGCCGATGATCGTCGAGGTGACGTTGCCCGGGATGCCCGCCGTGGAGATGGCGGACTGCGCCTTCTCCTCGTAGCCCTGGCTGTTGGTCACGCCCTGGACGCGGAACTCCGAACCACCGCTGAACTCGATGCCGAAGTTGAGGCCCTTGACGAAGATGCCGACGAGGGCGAGGACGATGAGCACGCCGGAGAGGGCGTACCAGGTCTTCTGGCGCTTGATGAAGTCGATCGAGCGCTTGCCGGTGTAGAGGTCGTTGCCGACCTGGGCGAAGTTGATCATGCCTGGGCCTTCCCCTCGGCGAGGCGGGCCGAGCCCACGGTGGCGGGCGGGCGCTGGGCGCCGGGAGCCCCGAACTGGCCGCGCCCGCGGTAGCGGACCGACTCCTTGGCGCCGAGGCGCTGCGGGTCGAGCCCGGACCACTTGTGCCCGCCGCCGAAGAACTTCGTGCGGGCCAGCAGCTGCACCGTCGGGTGCGTGAAGAGCATGACGACGAGCAGGTCGATCAGGGTGGTGAGCCCGAGGGTGAACGCGAAGCCGCGCACGTTGCTCGAGGCCAGCAGGTAGAGCACCAGGGCCGCGATGAAGTTGACGGCGTCGGCGGCGATGATGGTGCGTCGGGCGCGTCGCCAGCCGGTCTCGACGGCCGCGACGAGCGGGCGCCCGTCGCGCACCTCGTCGCGGATGCGTTCGAAGTAGACGATGAAGCTGTCGGCGGTGACACCGATGGCGACGATGAGGCCTGTGACACCCGCCATGGTGAGGCGGAAGCCGTGGGTTGTGCCGAGCACCGTGACCGCGAGGTAGGTGATGACCGAGGCGACCACGAGCGAGGCGACGGTGACCATGCCGAGGGCGCGGTACTGCAGGAGCGAGTAGACCACGACCAGCAGCAGGCCGATCAGGCCGGCGAGCAGGCCGATGCGCAGTTGCTCCTCACCCAGCTGGGGGGTGATGTTGTCCTGCGTCTGCAGGGCGAACGAGATCGGCAGGGCACCGAACTTCAGCTGCTCGGCGAGTTGCTTGGCCGAGTCGATGGTGAACGAGCCGGTGATGGAGGCGCGACCGTCGGTGATGACGGCGCGGGCCTGCGGGGCCGTGATGACGGCCTTGTCGAGCACGACCGCGAACTGGTCGAGCGGGGTCTGCCCCTGCAGGGCGAACAGGCGCTTGGTCACGGCCGCGAACTTCGCCTTGCCGGCGTCCTTGAACGACAGCGCCACCTCGACGATCGAGGTGGGCTGGCCGTTGGGGCCGGGCTGGTAGCCGCTGGTGGCGTCGGCGATCTCGCTGCCGTCGATCTCGCTCGGGCCGAGGACGTACTTGGTGACGCGGTCCTCGCCACAGGTGGCGATGGGCTGCGACGGGTCGTCGACGACCTTGTCCAGGGCACCGGGAGCCGAGCAGTTGAGGGCGGTGTATGCCTTGGCGACCTTGGCAGCCGCGGCGTCGGCCTTCGCCTTGTCCCAGCCCATCCCGACCAGGCCCTTGCTCGCCTGCTCCTTCACGGCTGCTTCGGCCTGTGCGGGCGTGGGCGCCGGAGGCGTCTGTGCCGGCGCGGGTGCCGGCGCGGGTGCGGGCGAGGTGGCCTTGCCCGACGGGGTGCCCCCCGAGGAGCCCGGTGTCGGCGTGGCGGCCGTGGTGGCTGCGCGGAGTGCCTCGGGCACGACGCCGTTCTGGGCGGTCTTGGACGCGGACGGCGTGGCCGAGGCGGTCGCCTTGGGGGTGGCGGAGCCCGACGGCGTCGCGGACGGGGTGGTCGTCCCGCCCGGCGCGCCACTCGGGGTGGGGTTGGCCTTGCTGGAGTTCTGGTCGAGCGCCTGCACGAACACCGCACGGAAGCGCAGCTGCGACGGCTTCTTCAGGGCGTCGAGCTGCTCGGCGGTCGGCGAGCCGGGGATGGACACGACGATGTTGCGACCGCCCTGGGTCGCGATCTCGGCCTCGCTCACGCCGTTGGCGTCGATGCGCTGGCGGATGATGTCGACGGCCCGGTTGACCTGGCCCTCGCTGATCGTCTGGTTGCCCACGAGCTGTGGCTGGAGCACGAGCTCCGTGCCGCCCTCGAGGTCGAGCCCGAGGCGCGGTGTCAGCGAGCCGCCGCCCCACTTCGTGAGGCCGCCGGCGAGGCCGGCGAGGGCGAGGATGACGACGACCAGCGCGAGGAGGTGGCGCCTCGCGGACTTCTTGGTGGAGCTGCGTGCCACGAAACCCTCACTGACCGTTCTGCTGGATGCCCGGCGTGGAGCCGGGGTCGTCGGTGCTGCCGCCCTCGACGGCGCCTGTGCCGGGGGCGCCGGGGGTGTCGGCCTGCTTCATCGCGACGGCGCGGCGGTCGATCCGGATGGTGGTGCCCTCTGCGACCTCGAGCCAGGCGCTGGTGTCGTCGAGGTGCTTGACGGTGCCGAAGATGCCGGAGGAGGTGATCACGCGGTCACCGACGCTGAGGGCCGAGCTGAAGTTTCGTGCCTGCTTCATCCGCTTGTTCTGGGTGTAGAACAGCCAGCCGAGGAGCAGCAGAGGCAAGGCGAAAATCAGCAACGAGAAGCTCCCGTTGTTGTTCATGTCAGCTCAGTCCTTCATCGTGTCGTCCGGTCGTCGCACCCGCGCGCCACAACCCGTCGGTCTGGGTCGGATGTCGCGTCAACGACCGGGAGCACCGGATGGTGCCGCGGCAGCGGCGATGGTGCCCGCAGGAGTCTACGTGCGCGGGTGCAGTTTGTCAGACGAGACGCCACGCACCCGGTGCAGCGACGTGTCACGTTTTGGCAGCGTTCCGGGCCACTTCGGCGATGCGGGTCGGTCCGCACTCCTCAACCCTCGAAACGGCCGCCGCCGGCGTCGTCGATGGGCAGCGTCGCGGCCCACATCGACTGCGCGTCGACCGGCGGGGTCAGCCCGAGGTGCTCCCACGCGAGGCTGGAGGCCGCGCGACCGCGCGGGGTGCGCACCATGAAGCCCTCACGCACGAGGTATGGCTCGGCGACGGTCTCGACGGTGTCGGGCTCCTCCCCCACGGAGACGGCGAGGGTCGAGAGCCCCACCGGTCCGCCGTTGAAGCGGCGGCACAGGGCCTCGAGGACGGCGCGGTCGAGCCGGTCGAGGCCGCGCTCGTCGACGTCGAAGAGTTCGAGCGCCTGGCGCGCGGCCGCGTGCGTGACGCGGTCCTCGCCGTGGACCTGGGCCCAGTCGCGGACGCGGCGCAGCAGGCGGTTGGCGATGCGGGGCGTGCCGCGTGAGCGCAGCGCGATCTCGCGGATGCCGTCGTCGTCGGCCTCGAGGCCCAGCAGCCGCGCGGAGCGCTGCAGGATGGTGACGAGGTCGGCGGCGGCGTAGTAGTCGAGGTGACCGGTGAAGCCGAAGCGGTCGCGAAGCGGGGCGGGCAGCAGGCCCGCCCGCGTGGTGGCGCCGACGACCGTGAAGGGCGGCAGCTCCAGCGGGATCGCCGTCGCGCCCGGGCCCTTGCCGATGATGACGTCGACGCGGAAGTCCTCCATCGCGAGGTAGAGCATCTCCTCGGCGGAGCGCGACATGCGGTGGATCTCGTCGAGGAAGAGGACCTCGCCCTCGGCCAGCGACGAGAGGACCGAGGCGAGGTCTCCCGCGTGCTGGATCGCCGGTCCGGAGGTGATGCGGATCGGCTGCTCGAGCTCGCCGGCGACGATCATCGCGAGCGTGGTCTTGCCGAGGCCGGGGGGCCCGGAGAGCAGGACGTGGTCGGGAGGCGTGCCGCGACGCTTGGCGGCCTTGAGGACGAGGCCGAGCTGGTCCCGCACACGGCTCTGTCCGGGGAACTCGTCGAGCCGCTTCGGGCGCAGGGCCGCCTCGACCTGCCGCTCGTCGGTGTCGCCCCCGGCGTCGACGATCCGGGCGGTCGCGTCGAAGGAGCCGTCGTCCCAGACCTGCCGCTCGGCCTCGGCGTCACTGCCCCACGAACCGACGCTCATCGGCCCAGCTCCTGCAGAGCCGCCCGCAGCAGCGCCGAGACGCCGGCGCCGTCCGCCGCCAGGGGCGCGACCTTGTCGAGCGCGTCATCGGCCTGGCGGATCGTCCAGCCGAGGCCGACCAGCGCCTCGCGCACCTGCTCACGCCAGGCCTCGCCGGTGCCGAGCTGGACCGGTGCAGCCTGCCCGGCCGAGCCGGGCAGGGCGCCGAGCTTGTCCTTCAGCTCCAGCACCATGCGCTCTGCGCCCTTCTTCCCGATGCCGGGCACCTTGGTCAGCGCGGCGAGGTCTCCGGTGCCGAGGGCCACCCGCACCGCGTCGGGCGAGTGGACCGCCAGGACAGCGAGTGCCAGGCGTGGCCCGACGCCTGACACCGTCTGCACGGTCTCGAAGACGTGCTTCTCGTCGTCGGTGGCGAAGCCGTAGAGGGTCAGCGAGTCCTCCCGCACGACGAGCGTGGTGGCGAGCTCGGTGGGCTGGCCGAGTCGCACGGAGGCTGCTGTGGCGGGCGTGGTGTGGACGAGCATCCCGACACCTCCCACGCCGACCACGAGCGAGTCGAGGCCGACCTTGAGGACGGTTCCGGAGAGCGAGGCGATCATCGGGGCTGGGCTCCAGGGTGCGGTTGCTGGGGTCGGTCGGTGCCGGGTCGGGTGCGGGCGGGCTGGGTCGTCGCCGCCCGCAGTCGCTGCACGGGTGGCGCGGCCCCCGGAGGGACCCGGCGGGGTATGCCGCTCCCCCGGCTGCCCGTGCGCGCGAGCACCTCGAGACGAGCCTCCTCGAGCCTGCTCTGCGTGCCGCCGCGCCACACGTGGCAGATGGCGAGGGCGAGCGCGTCGGCGGCATCGGCGGGCTTGGGCGGGGTCTCCAGACCGAGAAGCCGAGTCACCATCGTGGTCACCTGCGCCTTGTCGGCCCGACCGTTGCCGCTGACCGCGGCCTTGACCTCGGTCGGGGTGTGCAGGGTGACGGGCAGGCCGAGTCTCTCGGCGATGATCATGACGATCCCCGTCACCTGGGCGGTGCCCATGACCGTCGAGACGTTGGTGTCGGCGAAGACGCGCTCGATGGCCACCGCCTCGGGCCGGTGCCGGGCGAACCACTGCCGCATCTCGTCCTCGACGGCGACGAGGCGCTTCGGCGTGGGATCGCCGGACGGCGTGCGGATCACCCCGACTTCCACGAGGGACAGCTTGCGGCCGGGGACGCCGTCGACGACGCCGACGCCGCACCGGGTGAGCCCGGGGTCGACCGCGAGGACGCGCACGGCATACCTCCTCGGGTGCTGGGGACGGCGGGTGACGATCGGTCGGGACGGGCTGGGGCGATCCGAACACGTGTTCGGGACAACGCTAACGGGCGGGCCCCGAAAGGACGGGAGGCACGCCGGGCGCCGGCGTGCCTCCTGCTCTGTGGTCCTGCCGGACCTGCGGGCCCAGCAGCCCGGTCACTCCTCGTCGTCGAGCTCGGCCAGGACGTCGTCGGGGATGTCGCCGTTGGCGTAGACGTTCTGGACGTCGTCGCTGTCCTCGAGCGCCTCGATGACGCGGATCATCTTCTTGGCCCCGTCGAGGTCGAGCGGCACCTGCAGGTTGGGCACGAACGACGCCTCGGCCGACTCGTAGTCGATGCCGGCGTCCTGGAGGGCCGTGCGGACCGCGACGAAGTCGGTGGCCTCGGAGATGATCTCCCACGTGTCGCCGTTGTCGTTGACCTCCTCGGCGCCCGCCTCGAGCACGACCTCGAGGATCTCGTCCTCGGAGCCGGCCTCCTTGAGGACGGTCACGACGCCCTTGCGGTTGAAGACGTAGGACACGGAGCCCGGGTCGGCGAGCTGGCCACCGTTGCGGGTCAGGGCGGTGCGCACCTCGGCCGCGGCGCGGTTGCGGTTGTCGGTGAGGCACTCGATGAGCACGGCGACACCGTTGGGGGCGTAGCCCTCGTACATGATCGTCTGCCAGTCGGCTGCGCCCGCCTCGGCACCCGAGGCGCGCTTGACTGCGCGGTCGATGTTGTCGTTGGGGACGGACGTCTTCTTCGCCTTCTGGATGGCGTCGTAGAGCGTCGGGTTGCCGGCGGGGTCAGCGCCGCCCTGACGAGCCGCGACCTCGATGTTCTTGATGAGCTTGGCGAAGAGCTTGCCGCGCTTGGCGTCCTTGGCCGCCTTCTGGTGCTTCGTGGTGGCCCATTTGGAGTGGCCGCTCATGCAGTGTCCTCGCGTTCCGGTGACTGGCGTGCGCCCGACTGCTGGAGTCGGTGCTCTCTGACGATCGAGACGAACTCGGCGTGGATCCGGCGGTCGGCCCCCACCTCCGGGTGGAAGGACGTGGCCATGAGGTTGCCCTGCCGGACCGCGACGATCCTACCGGCGGCCTGCCCCTCGCTCACGCGGGCGAGCACCTGCACGTCGGGGCCGGCCTCCTCGACCCACGGGGCGCGGATGAAGACGGCGTGCACGGTACCGGTGTTGCCCGGAGTGCTCCAGGCGTAGTCGAGGTCCTGCTCGAAGGAGTCGACCTGGCGGCCGAACGCGTTGCGGCGCACCGTGATGTCCAGACCGCCCAGGGTCTGCTGGTCGGGGCGTCCGTCGGCGATGCGGTCGGCCAGCATGATCATCCCCGCGCAGGAGCCGTAGGCCGGCATCCCGTCCGCGAGGCGCCGCAGCAGCGGCTCGCGCAGCTCGAACGCGCGCACGAGCTTGTCCATCACCGTGGACTCGCCGCCGGGGATCACCAGGGCGTCGATCGCCTCCACCTCCGCCGGCCGGCGCACCGTGACGGCGTCGGCGCCGAGCGCGGTGAGGGCCGCGAGGTGCTCGCGCACGTCCCCCTGCACCGCCAGGACGCCGATCCGGGGCTTCGACTGCTCGGGGGCAGCCCCGGCCGGAGCCGGGCGGGCGGTGCTGGTCGTCGTGCTCACCGCCTCAGGGTAGAACGGGCACGCGTGAGGTCTCGCCACGGGTGGCGGAGGGCGGCCCTCCGGTCACTGTCTCGGTCACTGTCTCGGTCACCAGACACGAAGGCCGACCGACCTGACATCGCGGCCGGTGCACCGGATACGTTGCGGCCATGACGACGGTGCACACCCACGACGCCCTCATCGCCGGCGCGCAGCAGGCCGACGACACCTCTCCCCTGCGCGGCACGCGCGAGCTCTTCTCCCTTCCCGAGGGCGTCATCTACCTCGACGGCAACTCGCTGGGCGCCCTCCCGAGGGCGGTGCCCCCGGTCGTCGACGCCGTCATGCACCGGCAGTGGGGCGAGCGGCTGATCCGCTCCTGGAACGAGGCGGACTGGTGGGGTGCGCAGACCCGCGTCGGCGACCGCGTCGGCCGACTGGTCGGCGCCGCTCCCGGCCAGGTCGTCGTCACCGACTCGACCTCCGTCAACCTCTTCAAGGCCGTCATCGGCGCCGCTCGGCTGCGACCGGGGCGGACCGTGGTGCTGACCGATCCCGACTCGTTCCCGACGGACCTCTACATGACCGAGTCTGCCGCGTCACTGGCCGGGCTCGAGGTCCGACGGGTCCACCCGCGCGACGCGGTCACCGCCGTCGCCGAGGTCGGTGACGCCCTCGCCCTCGTCTCGTACTCGAGCATCGACTACCGCACCGGTGAGCTGTGGGACCTGCGCGCCATCACCGCTGCAGCGCATGACGTCGGCGCCCTGGCGTGCTGGGACCTGTGCCACTCCGCCGGTGTCGTCGAGGTGGACCTCGACGCGGGCGGTGCGGACCTCGCCGTCGGCTGCGGCTACAAGTACCTCAACGGCGGTCCCGGTGCGCCGGCCTTCCTCTACGTCGCCTCACGCCACCAGGACGACTTCGACCAGCCGTTGACCGGTTGGCAGGGACACGCCCACCCCTTCGCCATGCGGCCGGACTACGAGCCGGCGCCCGGCATCACCCGCGCCCGCGTCGGCACCCCGCCCCTGCTGTCGTTGCTCGCGCTCGAGGCGGCGCTGACGGCATACGACGGGCTCTCCCCCGCCGACGTGCGCGCCGCCTCGCTCTCGGTGACGGGAGCCTTCATCGACGCACTCGACGCCCTCGGCGTCGACCTGCCGCTCGCGACTCCCCGCGAGCCGGAGCGCCGCGGGTCCCAGGTGTCGCTGCGCCACCCGCAGGCGTTCGCCGTCGTGCAAGCCCTGATCGTCCGCGGCTTCATCGGCGACTTCCGTGAGCCCGACATCATCCGGCTCGGCTTCGCGCCGCTCTACGTCACGCACGTCGACGCCGTGCGCGCGGCGATGCACGTCAAGGAGGTGCTCGACGGGCACGAGTTCGAGCGCCCCGAGTTCGCCGAGCGCGGCGCCGTCACCTGAGGCGCCGGAGCGACGCGTCGACCAGCACGTCGACGTTGTCGCTCCACTGCTCCGCCGAGCCGACGCCGCGCGGCAGCGACCGCACGTCCGGGTCGCGGATGCTGTCGGCCAGGAGGCTGACGGTGGCCTCGCGGACTCCCTGGTAGGGCCGGTCCCAGAACGGCTCGACGGGGTCGTCGACGGTGGGCAGCTTGACGTCGGCCTGCACCCGGCTGAGCACGCGCAGAGCATCGACGAGCCCGGACTCGCGCTCGCGCCAGTGGTCAGCGGCGAGGGCTGCCTCCAGCGGCCCCGCCGCCGCGCTCGCCCGTGGGAGCCGCGCAAAGCTGGTGCCGAGCCACTTGGCGTAGGGCGGCCACTGTCGCTCGAGCAGGTGACCGAGGTGCATGGCGATCCCGACCAGCCGGGCCGCCACGACTCGCGACCCGAGGTCGTCACCACGGTCGCCCGTCCGGCCCACGAAGGGCAGCTCCTGGGCGAGACGGGCCCAGTCGGTCGCGACGACGTGCCGCCACAGGTCATCGGGGTACCACTCGAGCCGTCGCCGTATGCCGGTGAGCTCTCCGGCGACGTCGGCGAACACCTCCCCGCCGGTGACCTCGAGCACGGCCTGCCCGGTCAGCGAGAGCCAGTCGTCCAGGGTCAGCCCGGCAGTCGGGTCGACGCCGAGGCGTGCGACCGCGAGCTCTCTCGCGGTCTGCACCTGGACCCGGTGGCGCACCACGGGGTCCCACGTCGTGGCGAACCGGGTCGGGTGACCCGCGAACGAGACGGGAAGGCTCTGCGTCAGGTGTGCCTCGACCTCGGCCACGGCGTCCGCCGGGACGAGCAGGTCGAGCCGCAGGCCCCAGTCGTGGTCGCGCGACATCGTGTCGTCGAGCCCGAGCACCTCGGACCCGGCGCCGAGCCGCGCTGCGGCCAGGGGCATCTCCGGCCGGCGCCGGCGTACGAGCGGCTCGACGACCTGCTCGAAGTACGCGCGCGACAGCTCGGTGCCGGAGGGGTCCATGCCGTCGATCGTGCCAGCCCGAGGCCCGGCTGACCGCGCCCACGACGACGTATGCCGCCACGCCCGGTCGGGCGCGACGGCATACGTCAGCAGGTGGCTCGGAGTGCGGAGGTCACCAGCCGCGCTCGGCGAGCCGGTGCGGCTGCGGGATCTCGTCGACGTTGATACCGACCATGGCCTCGCCGAGGCCACGGGAGACCTTGGCGATGACGTCGGGGTCGTCGTGGAAGGTCGTCGCCTTGACGATCGCCTCGGCGCGCTGGGCCGGGTTGCCCGACTTGAAGATGCCGGAGCCGACGAAGACGCCCTCGGCGCCGAGCTGCATCATCATCGCCGCGTCGGCGGGGGTCGCGATGCCACCGGCCGTGAAGAGCACGACGGGCAGCTTGCCGGCCTCGGCGACCTCCTTGACGAGGTCGTAGGGGGCCTGCAGCTCCTTGGCCGCGACGTAGAGCTCGTCCTCGGGCAGGCTCTGGAGGCGGCGGATCTCCTGGCGGATCTTGCGCATGTGCGTCGTCGCGTTGGAGACGTCGCCGGTGCCGGCCTCGCCCTTGGAACGGATCATCGCCGCGCCCTCGGTGATGCGGCGCAGCGCCTCGCCGAGGTTGGTGGCGCCACAGACGAAGGGCACCGTGAACTGCCACTTGTCGATGTGGTTCGCGTAGTCGGCCGGGGTGAGCACCTCGGACTCGTCGATGTAGTCGACGCCGAGGCTCTGGAGCACCTGGGCCTCGACGAAGTGGCCGATGCGGGCCTTGGCCATGACGGGGATCGAGACGGCCTCGATGATGCTGTCGATCATGTCGGGGTCACTCATGCGCGACACGCCGCCCTGGGCGCGGATGTCGGCCGGGACGCGCTCGAGGGCCATGACGGCGACGGCGCCGGCGTCCTCGGCGATGCGGGCCTGCTCGGCGGTGACGACGTCCATGATGACGCCGCCCTTGAGCATCTCGGCCATGCCGCGCTTGACGCGAGTCGTGCCGGTCGTGCTCGTGGCGGTCGCGCTCGTGCCGGACTGCTGGTCACCGGCGGGGGTGCTGCCCGAGGTCGGGGTGGTGCTCACGATGTCCTGCTTTCCCGTGTACTGGAGTGGTGCTGCCACAAAGGGTAGGCCCCCGTGCCGGGTGCCCACGACACGGTCCGTCAGGCAGCCACAGCGAGCTGCGGGCCGCCGGCGCGCGTGCTCTCCGCCGCCCGCCCGGCTCACACCGGGGTGAGGTGCTCCGGCGCCTCGTCGTTGAACTCGACGGTGTGCGGCATCGGCGTGTGGCCGGCGAGGTGGAAGAGGCGGATGGCCCACTTGCGCCGCACGCGCCGGACGTCGGTGACGGCGTCGTTGTGGAACCGCCGCGCCAGCTGCACGCGCGTGCAGGCCGAGCCGACCCGGGCGAGGACGTCCTGGCCGAGTGGGGTCGAGCGCAGCTCGGCCACGACGTCGGGCGTCAGGGCGAGGTCGAGCGCCTCGGTGAGGTCGTTCTCGGCGAGCTCGCGCTCCTCGCCGTGGTCGGCCGGTGCCTCGAGCGACCCGGCCGCGGCGTTGGCGAGGATCAGCGACGTGGCGCCGTCGAGCAGGCCGCTGTTGGCGAGCTCGACGGCGGCCTCGGCCCGGCGGACGAGACGGGCGTCGAGCGCAGCGAGGGTGCCGCTGAGCCGCACGTGCAGCCGGTCGAGCCGGGCGGCGGTGTAGGAGAGGTACCAGGCCGCCACGACGAGGACGAACAGGACCGCGAAGACCCAGGAGAGGACCTCGCTCATCGGCCACCCCCTCGCAGGAAGCGGTTCCAGCGCCCTTGCGGCTCCCACTGGGCCGCGGCGCGTCCCTCGATGACCGTCTCGTACACGGCGAGGATCTCGTCGGCGACCACGGACCAGTCGAAGAGCCGCGCGCGGTGCTGCCCGGCGGCGGCCAGGGTCGCACGCCGGTCGGGACGGCGGAGCAGGTCCACGAGCACGCGGGCGAGCTCGGCCGGCTGCTCGTTGGCGAACATCGCACCGGCCGTGCCGCCGTCGAGCACTCGCGAGAAGGCCGGCAGGTCGCTGGCGAGCACGCAGGCCCCGGCGCTCATCGCCTCGATGAGGATGATGCCGAAGCTCTCGCCGCCGGTGTTGGGTGCGACGTACACGTCGACCGAGGCGAGCAGCGAGGCCTTGTCGTCGTCGGACACGGAGCCGAGGAACTGGCAGGCCGCCCTGACCTCGACGGGCCAGCCCTCCGTGACCTCGTCCATGTCACCGGGGCCGGCCACGAGGACGCGCAGCCGCGGGATCTCGCGCAGCACGGCGGGCAGGGCCGCGGCAAGCACCGGCAGTCCCTTGCGGGGCTCGCCCATGCGGCCGAGGAAGGCGATGGTGGGCGATGCCGGCGTGCCGATCCACGGCGCCCGCCGTGGTGCGTCGGCGAAGCGGTCGACGTAGACCCCGTTGGGGATCACGACCGCGTCTCCGCCGACGTGGGTCGTGACGGTGCGCCGGGCGTCCTCGCTGACGGCGATGCGCCCGGCGATCTTCTCCAGGCTCGGCCGGATGATGGGGTAGGCCGCCTGCATCGAGCGCGACCGGAGCATCGAGGTGTGGAAGGTGGCGACGATGGGCCCGTCCGCCGCCATCAGCGCGAGGACGCTGATGCTCGGGGTGACCGGCTCGTGCAGGTGCAGCACGTCGAAGTTGCCGGCGTCGAGCCACCGGCTGACCTTCGAGGCACTGACGGGCCCGAAGTTGAGCCTCGCCACTGAGCCGTTGTAGCGAACGGCCGTGGCCCGGCCGGCCGACGTGACGTAGGCAGGCAGCTCGGTGTCGCTCTCGGCGGGCGCGAGCACCGACACCTCGTGCCCCAGCCCGATGAGGTGCTCGGCCAGGTCGCGGACGTGGAACTGCACCCCGCCGGGGACGTCGAACGAGTACGGGCAGACGATGCCGATCCTCATGGCGTGAGCCCGGCCGCCGGCGCGCCGGCCGCCGGCGCGCCGGCC
>NZ_BAAAPU010000004.1:0-90842 GCF_039531305.1 Terrabacter lapilli | reverse complement strand
CCCGGACGCCGTCGGGGCGCTGGCTGAGGGCGGTGCCGGCGCGTCGAGGTCCTCGACGAAGACGCGCTGGAGCATGTGCCAGCTCGACGTGTGCTCGCGGATGGTCACGGCGAGGTGGTCGGCGCACTGCTGGACGAGGTCGGCCGCCCGGACCGCGGTGGTGCCCTGGACCCGGGGGACGAGCCGGTCGCTGAACTCGATGACGGTGCGGTGGCCGCCGAGCCCGGTCCCGGGCGCTGCTGGTTCGTACCAGATCCGCGCGGCATAGAGCGGGGCGCCGGTCATGAGCGAGAGCACGGCTGGCCCCTTGGCCATGCGGGCGCGATGACCGAGCAGGTCGACCTCCACGCCACCGTTGGTGAGGTCGCGGTCGGCGGCGAGCGCGATCATGCGGCCTCCGCCGCGGGCGGCCGACAGGAGCCCGTGGAAGGGGTCGTCTCCCCCGGTCAGCGGGATGATGTCCATGTCGATGCTGCGCCGGAACGCCACGAACTCCTGGTAGACCTCCTCGGGCTCGAGCCGCTCGGCCACCGTCGTGACGGGCATGAGGTTGCCGGCCGACCACGCGGCCGCGAGGTCGAAGTTGCCGAGGTGCCCGACGAAGGCGATGACCGACTCGCCCCGAGCGCACAGCTCACGAACCTCCGAGTCCCCCCTGACCTCCACGGCGCCGTCGATCTGGGCGCGCGAGAGCGACGGGAGCCGGAACGCCTCGCAGTAGTAGCGCATGTAGGAGCGCATGCCCGCGCGCACCAGGGCGTCGAGGTCGCCCTCGGAGAGCTCCGGCCGGACGCGACGGTAGTTCGAGCGCAGGCGCTCGATGCCCTTGCCGCCCCGGCGGACCAGCACGTCCGCGACGCGGTCGAAGAGGGCGTATGCCGCCCGCTCCGGCAGGGCGCGTACGGCGGACCACCCGAGCCGAAACCCGAGCACGCTGACGGTGTCGGTCGCCCGGCGGGCGATGCTCGTCACGCGCCCACCTCTCCGGACGCGAGGGCCTGCTTGCGCACGGTCAGCATGCGCTGGAGGACCGTGATGAAGCTCGCGACGGCCAGCAGGCCGAGCACGACGCCGAGGAGGACCGTCGAGTCGAAGACGTCGGCGAAGAAGGCGGCGACGAGCACGGCGACGAGCCGGTCTGCGCGCTCGGCGATCCCGACGTCGGCCGTGTAACCCAGGCCCTCGGCCCGCGCCTTCGCGTAGGAGACGACGCTGCCGAGGATGAGGCAGGCCAGGGCGAGACCGGCCATGAGCTGGTTGTTGCCGCGGCCGGCGTAGTAGAGGACGAGTCCGCCGAAGATCGCCGAGTCCCCCATGCGGTCGAGGGTCGAGTCGAGGTAGGCCCCCCATTTGCTCGAGCGGCCGGACTCGCGGGCCATGATCCCGTCGACCGTGTCGGAGAAGACGAAGGCGGTGATGACGAGCACGCCCACCCAGATCTCACCGCGGGGGAAGAAGGCCAGCGCTCCGACGCACACCCCCACCGTGCCGACGATCGTGACGATGTCGGGACTGATCCCGAGTCGGAGGAACAGGTGGGCGATCGGACCGAGGATCTTGGTCATCGACGCGCGCAGGAGTCTGTTGAGCATGGTGGGACCAGCGTACTGATGGGTGCCGGGCGCCCGGGCACCCGGAGCAACAGCGGCGTGCCGTGCTCGGGCCGTGCTCAGGCCGTGCTCGGGCCGTGCTCAGGTCAGGCGGACGGCTTGGGCCAGGCCTCGACGAGGCGTGATCGGGTGTCCTCGAGCAGGACGGGCAGCGCCTTGGTCTGCCCGATGATCGGCAGGAAGTTGGAGTCGCCGCTCCAGCGCGGGACGACGTGCTGGTGCAGGTGTGCTGCGACGCCGGCCCCGGCGACGGCGCCCTGGTTCATGCCGAGGTTGAAGCCGTGGGGCGCCGAGGCCGCCTCGAGGGCGCGCACCGCCTGCTTGGTCAGGGTGGTGAACTCGGTCGTCTCCTCGTCGGTGAGGTCGACGTAGAGGGAGACGTGACGGTAGGGGCAGACGAGCAGGTGGCCGGGGTTGTAGGGGAAGAGGTTCATGACGACGTAGCAGGTGTGGCCGCGGTGCACGACGAGGCCCTCCGCGTCGGACTTGCCGGGCGCCGCGCAGAACGGGCAGCCGGTACCGGCCTCCGCGGTCGGCTTCTCCCCCTCGATGTAGGCCATCCGGTGCGGCGTCCAGAGCCGCTCGAAGCCGTCCTCGACGCGGGCGAAGTCCTGCGAGGGCTCGACCGAGGGTGCGACCGGCGTCTCCGTCTCGTCGCCCTCGGGCAACGTGGTCGCGCCGGGCGTCGTGGGACCGCTCGCCTGCCTCGTCATGACAGGTGATCCTAGGGCGAGCGGCTCGCCGGGCGAGGACCGGACCCCGCCGAGAAGGGGATGCCACGGTCCTGCCGTCGGTGCCTGTGGCGTGTCGATTTCCCAGGACGCGCCGACCGCGGCTTCAATGGAGAGGGCCCTGCGGTGTGTGAGACCGCAGGGCCCTTGTGGTGTCCCGCCCACGACAGCCTCTCGTCTGGGAGCAGCGGACGGCCCCGCGGGTGTGAGAGCCGCGGGGCCGGTGCTCCGAGGTCCGCGCGTCGCTGCAGCGCGTGGATGAGTGAGGCAGGGGAAGGCCCGGGACGTATGAGTTCCCGGGCCTTCGCCACCTCGTCGCCGAAGCGACTCGGAAGACCGTTCCGCCGAAGCAGTTCGGTCTCTCCTTTCTAGCACTGCCTCCTTGCCGCAGAGGGCGTTTCGAAGAAACTCGCGTGCCCCGGAGCGGTGCCCCGGATCCGCTGCCGGAAGCGGGCGTATGCCGTCTCGCCGGCTCGGCGGGACGGCATACGCCCTCGGTGGTGCGCTACCGGCGGCCCGTGTCTCAGACCTGCGCGCGGCTCTCGATCGCGGCGAGGACCTCGGCGATGGCGTCGTCGACCGGCACGCCGTTCTTCTGCGACCCGTCCCGGTAGCGGAAGGAGACGGCGCCGGCGGCTCGGTCCTCCTCCCCCGCGATGAGCGTGAAGGGCACCTTCGACTTGCTCGCATTGCGGATCTTCTTCGGGAAGCGGTCATCGCTGGCGTCGAGCTCGACACGGACCCCCTGGCGCTTCATGCGGCCCAGGACCTCGCCGAGGTAGTCGGCGTAGTCCTCGGCGACCGGGACGCCGAGCACCTGCACCGGCGAGAGCCACACCGGGAACGCGCCCGCGTAGTGCTCGACGAGCACGCCGAGGAACCGCTCGATGGAGCCGAACTTCGCCGAGTGGATCATGACCGGCTGCTGGCGCGAGCCGTCGGCGGCCTGGTACTCGAGGCCGAACCGCTCCGGCTGGTTGAAGTCGTACTGGATCGTCGACATCTGCCAGGTGCGCCCGATGGCGTCCTTGGCCTGGACGGAGATCTTCGGGCCGTAGAAGGCGGCGCCGCCCGGGTCGGGGACGAGCTCGAGCCCGGAGGCGACGGCCACGTCCTCGAGGACCTTGGTCGCGACCTTCCACTGCTCGTCGGTGCCGATGAACTTGTCCTTCTTGTCGCCCTCCTCGTCACGGGTCGACAGCTCGAGGTAGAAGTCGTCGAGGCCGAAGTCGCGCAGGAGCGAGAGCACGAAGTCCAGCAGGTGCTGGATCTCGGCCGGAGCCTGCTCCGCGGTGACGTAGGAGTGCGAGTCGTCCTGCGTCATGCCGCGCACGCGGGTCAGGCCGTGCACGACGCCCGACTTCTCGTAGCGGTAGACCGACCCGAACTCGAAGAACCGCAGCGGCAGCTCGCGGTAGGAGCGTCCCCGCGAGGCGAAGATGAGGTTGTGCATCGGGCAGTTCATCGCCTTGAGCTGGTACTTCGCGCCCTCGAGCTCCATCGGGGGGAACATCGTGTCGGCGTAGTACGGCAGGTGGCCCGAGGTGTGGAAGAGGCCGTCCTTGCTGATGTGCGGCGTGCCGACGTAGTCGAAGCCCTCCTCGATGTGCCGGCGCCGGACGTAGTCCTCCATCTCGCGCTTGATGACCCCGCCCTTGGGGTGGAAGACGGGCAGACCGGATCCCAGCTCGTCGGGGAAGCTGAAGAGGTCGAGCTCGGCCCCGAGCTTGCGGTGGTCGCGGCGCTCGGCCTCGGCCAGCCGGTCGAGGTAGGCCTTGAGCTCGTCCTTGCTCGGCCACGCGGTGCCGTAGACGCGCTGCAGCTGCGGGTTCTTCTCCGAGCCGCGCCAGTAGGCGGCCGCCGAGCGCATCAGCTTGAACGCGTTGCCGATGACCTTGGTGTTGGGAAGGTGCGGTCCGCGGCACAGGTCGCCCCACGCGCGGGTGCCGTCGCGACGGATGTTGTCGTAGATCGTCAGCTCGCCGGCCCCGACCTCGACGCCCGCACCCTCGGCCGCCTCGTCGGCGTTGCCGCCCTTGAGGCCGACGAGCTCGCACTTGTACGGCTCGTGCGCCAGCTCCTCGAGCGCCTCGGCGTCGGTGACGACGCGTCGCGAGAAGGTCTGGCCCTCGTTGATGATCTTCTGCATGGCCTTCTCGAGGGCCTTGAGGTCATCGGGGTGGAACGGGGTGTCGACGTCGAAGTCGTAGTAGAAGCCGTCGCGGATGGGCGGCCCGATGCCGAGCTTGGCGTCGGCGCGCAGCGACTGGACGGCCTGCGCCAGGACGTGCGCGGTGGAGTGCCGCAGGACGGACAGGCCGTCCTCGCTGTCGACGGGGACCGGCTCGACGACGTCGCCGTCGGCGAGGACGTGGAACAGGTCGCGCAGCTGGCCGTTGACGCGCGCGACGACGACGGCGCGGTCACCCTCGAAGAGGTCACCCGCCGTCGTCTGCTCCGCAACCGATCGCTCGCTTCCGGCGACGGTGACGGTGATCTGTGCAGACACGGTTGGTGCTCCTCGTTCAGCAGGGACCCGTCGACGGGCGACGGGTCGGGGGGTGGCGCCGCTGCTGCGGCTCCAGCAAGGGTATCGAGCGCCTGCGCGCCCCGGCGACACGGTTTGGCCCCTGGCGGCACTGGTGCCTTCGTGGCCTCTCGACGGCTGGGGGTGGGCCGTTCGTGGCCTTTCGACGGTTGGGGGTGGGCCGTTCGTGGCCTCTCGACGGTTACCAGGTGTTCTCGACGACGGCGTGGACGACGTCGCCGCGCTCACCCTTGGCGTTCTCGAGGACCGACAGCGTGCGCGAGGGCTCGAAGGTGGTGCGCAGCCGCACGGTCGAGGGCAGCCGGACGGGCTTGCGGAACCACACCCGGCTGGTCAAGCCCGACTCGGGCAGCTTCGGGCCGAGCGAGGCCAACGCCCGGGCGTAGGAGTACATCCCGTGGGCGATGGCGCTGGGGAAGCCGAGCGGCCTGGCCGCCAGCGCGTGCACGTGGATGGGATTCCAGTCACCGGACACGGCGGCATACGCCCGTCCCGTGCCCTCCCCGAGCCGCCAGAGCGGGCCGGCCGTCACGCGCTCCAGCGCGGCCGTCGACGGCGGTTCGGACGAGGGTGCCTCCGGGTGCTCGGCCCCGCGCGAGAGGTAGGTGCTCGTGCCGCGCCACACCACGTCGCCGCGCACGCTCACCTCGGACACGAGGTCGACCTGCCGTCCCCGGCGGTGCGGCCGGAGGTCCGACGCCCAGACCGACACGTCCAGCGGCTCGTCGACGCCGATCGCCCGCACGACCTCGATGCGGTTCTCGACGTGCACGGCACCCAGCAGCGGCAGCGGGAAGCCGTGCCCGCTCATCACGGCCATCTGCAGCGGGAACGCGACGAGGTGCGGGTAGGTGGGCGGCAGCATGCTGCCGACCGGGAAGCGGCACACGTGCGCGTAGTCGACGAGGTCGTCGACCGCGACGCGTATGCCGGCACGCGAGTAGCGCACATCGGGCAGCGTGTCGCTGGAGCTGCCCCGTCGCAGGGCTGCCGTGGCGTAGATGCGGCGCAGGTCGGGGGCCTGGTCGAGGGTGATCTCCTTCGTCATGGCCGTCTCACGCCCCGAGCAGGCTCTGGCCGCAGACCCGCACGACCTGCCCCGTGACGGCAGCCGTGCCGGGCTGGGCGAACCACGCGACGGTCTCGGCGACGTCCTTGGGCAGGCCTGCCTGCTGCAGCGAGTTTCATCCGGCGGCCGATCTCCCTGGTGGCGAACGGGATCCGCGCGGTCATCTCCGTCTCGATGAACCCGGGCGCGACCGCGTTGACGGTGATGCCGCGGTCGGCGACCTGCCGGGAGAGAGCGGTCACGAGACCGATGACGCCGGCCTTGCTCGCGCCGTAGTTCACCTGGCCGCGGTTGCCTGCGATGCCGGCGATCGAGGCGACGCACACCATGCGCCCCCCGTCGCCGAGGCCGCCCTCGCCGAGGATCGCCTCGTTCATCCGCAGGATCGAGCGCAGGTTGACGTCGATGACGCTGCGCCAGCGGTCCTCGTCGAGGTTGACGAAGAGCCTGTCGCGGGTGATGCCGGCGTTGTGCACGACGATGTCGAGGTGCCCGTGGCGCGTCGTCGCGTGCTCGACGATCCGCCGCCCGGCGTCCTCGGCCGTGACATCGAGCTGGAGCGCAGTCCCCTTGACCTCGTTGGCCACGACGGCCAGGGCGTCGCCGGCAGCCGGCACGTCCACGGCCACCACCGTCGCCCCGTCACGCGAGAGCACGCGTGCGATGTCGGCCCCGATGCCGCGGGCCGCGCCGGTGACGACCGCCACCTTGCCGGTGAGCGGGCGCACGGCGTCCACCTCGCCGCTCGTCGACTCGTCCACCCGGACGATCTGGCCGTCGACGTAGGCCGAGCGCCCGGAGAGGAAGAACTCGACGGCGGAGCGCACGCCGTCGGACGCATTGCCCTGCGCCAGGACGAGGTTCGCCGTCGCGCCGGCCCGCAGCTCCTTGCCGATGGAGCGGACCGCGCCCTCGAGGGCGCGTTGCGTCGCCACCTCGGCGACGTCGGACAGCGTGGCCGGGTCGGTGCCGATGACGACGACCCGCCCGTTGCGCTTCAGGGCCTTGACCGCCGGTGCCCCGAGCAGCCGCAGCTGGTCGAGCTCGGCAGGGTCGACCGCGGCGCTGAGGTCGAGCACGACGGCCCCGAGCTTGTCGCTCGCGTCGGACGGCGTGCGGACCGTCGCCACCCCACGGCTGCCCAGCCAGAACGCGACGCCGTCGGCGAAGCGGCCACCGCCGGCCACGAGCACGGGGCCCTCGCACAGCGGCATACCGGGCTCGAAGCGGCGCAGCCGCGTCGGCTGTGGGACGCCGGCCCGCTTGGCCACGGGCGAGCTCAGGATGGTCGAGAACAGGTCGCTCATGGTCAGGCCTCCAGGATCGCGACGACGCCCTGGCCGCCGGCAGCGCAGATGGAGATGAGACCACGTCCGCCGCCGGCCTCCTCGAGCTGCTTGGCGAGCGAGGCGACGATGCGCCCACCCGTCGCGGCGAAGGGGTGCCCGGCCGCCAGGGACGAGCCGTTGACGTTGAGCCTGCTGCGGTCGATCGACCCGAGGGGCGCGTCGAGACCCAGTCGTTCGCGGCAGAAGTCCGGGTCCTCCCACGCCTTGAGCGTCGTGAGCACCGTTGCGGCAAAGGCTTCGTGGATCTCGTAGTAGTCGAAGTCCTGCAGGCTCAGGCCGTTTCGGGCGAGTAGCCGCGGAACGGCATACGCGGGAGCCATGAGCAGCCCCTCGTCGCCGTGGACGTAGTCGACGGCCGCGGTCTCGGCGTCGACGAACCACGCGAGCGGCGTCAGCCGGTGCTCGGTGGCCCACTCCTCGCTCGCGAGGAGCACGGCCGAGGCTCCGTCGGTCAGCGGCGTGGAGTTGCCCGCCGTCATGGTCGCGTCCGGGCCCTTGCCGAAGACCGGCTTGAGCGTGGAGAGCTTGGCGACGTCGGAGTCCGGGCGCAGGTTCGTGTCACGGGAGACGCCGAGGTAGGGCGTCAGCAGGTCGTCGAAGAAGCCCCGGTCGTATGCAGCGGCGAGGTGCTGGTGGCTCGCGGCCGCGAGCTCGTCCTGGGCCTCGCGCGTGATGCCCCACTGGGCGGCCGTGAGGGCCATGTGCTCGCCCATCGACAGGCCGGTGCGCGGCTCGACGTTCTCGGGGATCGATGGGACCAGGTGGCCGGGGCGCAGTCCGGTGAGCGCCTTGGCGCGCTCCGTCGCAGAACGGGCGCGGTTGGCCGCCAGCAGGGTCTGGCGCAGGCCCTCGCTCACCGCGATCGGGGCGTCGCTCGCGCTGTCGACCCCGCCGGCGATGCCCGCGTCGATCTGTCCGAGGGCGATCTTGTTGGCCACGAGGATCGCCGCCTCGAGACCCGTGCCGCAGGCCTGCTGGACGTCGTAGGCCGGGGTGGCCGGATCCAGGCGCGTGCCGAGCACGGTCTCGCGGGTCAGGTTGAAGTCACGGCTGTGCTTGAGCACGGCCCCCGCGACCACCTCGCCGAGCCGCTCCCCCGCGAGGCCGTAGCGGGCGACGAGCCCGTCGACGGTCGCGGTCAGCATGTCCTGGTTGGAGGCCTTGGCGTACGGCCCGTTGGAGCGGGCGAAGGGGATGCGGTTGCCGCCGAGGATCGCGACACGGCGCGGCGCGCGCGGGGTGGTTGTGGGGGCCATGGGTCTCTCCTGCTGCTGGGGTTGGACCTGTCGTCCCGACCAAGATAACCGAAACCGGTAGTAGTCGATACAGCAAGTACCTGTTACTTTCGTGCAATGGACGAGGACGTTGCGAGCAGCGCCGCTCGGCGCGGAACGACCCGCGACGGACGCGACGCCCGCTGGGAGCAGCACCGCGAGGAGCGCCGTGAGGCCCTGGTGGACGCGACGATCCGCGCCATCCGCAAGCACGGTGCCGGCGTCGGCATGGACGACATCGCGGCCGAGGCCGGCACCTCCAAGACGGTCGTCTACCGGCACTTCGAGGACAAGGCGGGGCTCTATCGCGCCGTGGCGGCCCGGATCGACGCCAGGGTGGTGCGCAACGTCGGGGCGGCGCTCGCACGCTCGCACAGTGCGGCCGAGGCCCCGGCGGCCGGCCCCCGAGAGGTCGTGGCGTCGACGGTCGAGGCGTACCTCTCCCTGGTGGAGTCGGACACGGAGGTCTACCGGTTCGTCGTGACGCGTCCTCTGGTCGACCGGCCGCTGCCGGACGACCCGGTCGACGAGACGGTCGTCCAGGTGGCCGACCAGCTGACCCGGCTCCTGCTCGACTCCCTGACCGCGCCCGGCACCGACCCGTCCCGGGCCCGCACGTGGGCCATCGCGCTCGTGGGCGCGGTGCGCGCCGTCGCCGACGACTGGCTCGCCACGCCCCAGGCCGACCGCGCCCCACGCGCCGCCGTGGTCGAGTCGCTCACCGAGCTCGCGTGGCAGGGCCTCGCGCCCGCACTCGCCGCACCCACCCTTCGCGCCACTCCCACCACGAGACCGACCTCCTGAGGTCCAGACCGGAAGGCACCCAGATGTCCACGGCCACAGACTCCCCCGCCGGCACCCCCGCCGACTCCTCCGCTCACCATCTCGCGGAGTCCTCTGCGTCCGCGCCCACCGTCGAGCCGAAGCCGAAGCCGAAGCCGACGCCGGGGACGGGCGACCAGAACGGCCTCGTCGCCTCGCTCCGTCGCCACCTCGACGGGCCGTTCCACGACGTCCGCGAGCAGTGCCGCACCCTCGACGCCGCGGTGTTCGGTCCCCCGCCGGAGCCGCTGCCGATGGAGGAGCACCGGGCCCGCGTCGCGGCCCAGCTCGAGGCACTGGCCCAACAGTCCTACGCCGCAGCAGGATTCCCCGAGCACCAGGGCGGGACCGCGCGCTACGGCGAGGCGGTCGCGGCCTTCGAGATGCTCGGCCACAGCGACCTGTCGCTCTTCGTCAAGGCCGGCGTCCAGTGGGGCCTCTTCGGCGGCGCCGTCTCGCTCCTGGGCACCAGCCGCCACGACGACCTGCTCCCGAGGATCATCTCCGGCGAGCTGCAGGGCTGCTTCGCGATGACCGAGACCGGTCACGGCAGCGACGTGCAGAGCCTGCTGACGACCGCCACCTTCGACCCCGACACCGACGAGATCGTCGTCCACTCCCCCGAGCCGGCGGCCCGCAAGGACTACATCGGCAACGCGGCCCGGGACGGCCGGATGGCCGCCGTGTTCGCCCAGCTCGTGGTCGACGGCGAGTCGCGCGGGGTGCACTGCGTGCTCGTGCCCATCCGCGACGAGGACGGCGCCGCGGCCGCGGGCGTCACCATCGAGGACTGCGGCCCCAAGCTCGGCCTCGCCGGCGTCGACAACGGCCGCCTGCTGTTCGACCACGTCCGCGTGCCGCGCACGAACCTGCTCGGCCGCTACGGCGACATCGGCGACGACGGCACCTACTCGAGCCCGATCGACAACCCCAGCCGCCGCTTCTTCACGATGCTCGGCACCCTGGTGCGCGGCCGCATCTCGGTGGCCGGCGGCGCGGGTGCCGCAGCCCGCTCGGCCCTCGCCGTCACGACCACGTATGCCGCCCGGCGCCGACAGTTCGCCGCCCCCGGCACCGACGTGGAGACCACCGTCCTCGACTACCGCACGTACCAGCGGCGCCTGCTGCCGAGGCTCGCGACGGCATACGCCCTGCAGGTGGCCCAGCACGAGCTCGTCTCGGCGATGGACGACGTGCTGAGCGGGCGCGCGACCTCGGAGCAGGACCAGCGGCAGCTCGAGACCCGGGCCGCGGGCATCAAGGTGCTGACGACGCGCCACGCGACCGACACCATCCAGGAGTGCCGCGAGCTGTGCGGTGGCGCCGGCTACCTCTGGGCCAACCGGCTGGCCGCGCTCAAGGCCGACACCGACATCTTCACGACCTTCGAGGGCGACAACACCGTCCTGCTCCAGCTCGTGGCCAAGTCGCTGCTCGGTGAGTACCAGGCGACCTTCGGCGACCTCGACACGGCAGGCATCGTGCGCTTCGGGGCGCGCCTCGTCGGCGGCACGGTCCTCGAGCGGTCCGCCGCCCGAGGCATCATCCAGCGGCTCGTCGACGCGGCCCCGGGCCGCGAGGAGGTCGTCGCGTTCGGGATCCGGGGCACGCAGCTGCGCCTGCTCCGCGAGCGGGAGGCCCACCTCATCGAGGGTCTGGCCCGGCGGCTGCGGCGGGCGACCGCACCGGGGGCCGACGCCTTCGCCGTCTTCAACGCCACGCAGGACCACCTCGTCGAGGCGGCCACCGCCCACGTCGAGCGCATGGTCGCCGAGTCGTTCGCGGCCTCGGTCGAGTCCTGCCCGGACACCGACGTCCGGGCACTGCTGGGGCGGGTCTGTGACCTCCACCTGCTCTCGACCATCGAGCGCCACAAGGCGTGGTACCTCGAGCACGACCGGCTGAGCCCCGCTCGGGCCAAGGCGCTGACGGCGCTGGTCAACGAGATCTGCGCCGAGCTGCGCCCGCACGCGCTCACCCTCGTCGACGCGTTCGGCATCCCGGACGGGCTGCAGACGACGGAGATGTCGGGGACCGTCTAGGTCGAACGCTGGTAGCGGCCCCGTCGGTGCACGAGCGGGGCCTCGTCGGCGCCGACCACGACGTGCTCGACGCTGGCCTCGACGAGCACCGACCACCCGACCTCGTGAACGCTCGAGGGATCGAGGCGCACGCCGGCCCAGGTCTGCGCGCCCACGGCCCTCGGCCCCCACTCCGTCTGCTCCCACTCGGTGAGGCGGAACGGGCCGCCTGGCGCGGGCATGCTCCCGGCGAAGGCCTCGGCCAGCCGCTCGTCGCGCGCGCCGAGCAGGGCGACGACGGCGGTGCCGGTCTCCCGGAGCCGGTCGAGCAGGTCGGAGTCCGGGTGCAGCAGCCCCACGACCCGTCCGGGGTCGCCGGTCGCCACCAGGTAGGACGAGACGGTCAGCCCCGCCCGTTCGACCCCCTCGCCCGACGTCCAGAGCGACACGGTAGCGCCGACGCGGCTGCGGAGTCGGCGCACCTGGTCGCGGCCGTCCTCCGGGGTCTCGAACGGGTGCTCGGTGTGGATCGTCATGGGGCGGCGAGTGGGCCGGTCACTCGGGCTCGGCGACCAGGAGCGAGTCCTCCACCGAGACCGTGCCGGGTTCGACGACGCGGGCGTAGACCCCGGCGCACTGCGACGGCGTCTGGGTGACCTCGAGGGTGCAGTCCCCCAGCCGCACGATCCGGCCGACGAGCTTCTCCAGCGCGGAGGCGTCCATGTCGAGGACGATGTTGGCCTTGGGGTGCGTCTCGACGTAGTCGTCGACCGACACCAGGTGCACGGCGTGCTTCTTGGAGCGGTTGCCCTCCGGGCCCGACTCGGTCACGTGGACCGATTCCAGCTCCTGGCCAGGCGCATCGGAGTCGGGATAGATGTAGAGGCTGGAGACCGTGGCGAGCATGTCTCCCACGCTAGTCCGTGCGCGGGCGCTCGGGGCCGCGGCGCTCCGCGCCTGCTGGAACGACGCCACACCCGTCGTGGTCGGTCCTGGTGGACAGGGTCACGGCCGGCCCCTGTCCTGGGCCGGCGGAGGGTCCTCGACAAGGTGCTCGACGAACCAGTCGCGGGCCAGCCTCGCGGCCCGGGACAGGGTTCCGGGCTCCTCGAAGAGGTGGGTGGCACCCGCGACGACGGTCAGCTCGCTCGGGCAGTGCCGCAGCCCGGCACGTGCCTGCCTGTTGAGCTCCAGGACGACGTCGTCGTCGCCGCCGACGATGAGCAGGGTGGGTACGCGTACGTCTGCGAGCCGGGGCCCGGCCAGGTCCGGTCGTCCGCCGCGGGACACCACGGCAGCCACCCGTGAGTCCGGCGCCGCGGCCGCCCACAGCGCCGCTCCGGCGCCGGTGCTCGCGCCGAAGTAGCCGACCCGGCACGTCGCCGTGTCCGCTCGCCGGGCCAGCCAGTCCGCCGCGGACGCGAGACGGTCGGCCAGCAGCGGGATGTCGAACACCTTGCGCCGGTCCCCCTCCTCCTCGGGTGTCAGCAGGTCGAGGAGGAGGGTGCCGAGGCCGGCGTCCTGGAGCACTCCGGCCACGTAGCGGTTGCGGGGGCTGTGCCGGCTGCTGCCGCTGCCGTGCGCGAAGACGACCACCCCCCTGGCGTGCTCGGGCACTCGCAGGTGACCCTCGATCGTGACCGACCCGGCTGGCACGAAGACGTCCTCGTCGACGTCGCAGGGGGACGTCGCGACGCCACCGTCGTGTCGCGATCGGCGGTCGGCCTGCTCGAGCAGGTGCACGACCTCCTCGTCGGTCGTCGGCGAGAAGTCCTCGTAGTGTGCCCCCACGGCACGGAAGTGCGCCGGCGCCGACACGCACACGACCTCGTCGGCCTCCGGCAGGCGCGCCAGGGTGTCTGCGGGGGCGACGGGGACGGCGAGGACGACGCGCGCCGCCCGGAGCTCCCTGGCGACCCGGCACGCCACCCGGGCCGTCGCGCCGGTGGCGATGCCGTCGTCGACGACGACGGCGACGCGGCCGCGCAGGTCGACCCGAGGACGACCCTGCCTCAGCCGCTCCACCCGCGTGTCGAGGACGGCCCGCTCGCGTGCCTCGACCGCGGCGAGGTCCCGGTCGCTGACGCGGGCGCGCCTGAGCATGTGCCGGTCGACAACCTCGATCCCGCCCTCTCCCATGGCACCCATCGCGAGCTCGGGCTGGAAGGGCACGCCCAGCTTGCGGACCACGATGACGTCGAGCGGGGCGTCGAGGGTGCGGGCGACGACCGCGGCGACGGGCACGCCACCTCGCGGCAGCCCCAGCACCACGATGTCCTCACCCCTGAGGAACTCCAGCTTTCCGGCCAGCCGGCTACCCGCATCGTGCCGGTCCTCGAACACGACCATGGTGGCCTCCCTAGGCTCGGACACCGAGCGGCGGAAGCGCAGGTCGCGCGACGGCCCGGCCCGGGCGGACCGGGGCGCAGTCACCCGCCGGCCTCGCGTGTCTCCTCCCATGGTGGACCGTCGGCGCCGGCAGTGCCCGGGTGTCGGGCTCACGGGTGGCGGGATCGACCAATCCCACCCCGGAGCAGCCGGGGCAGGTCGACGATGTAGGGATGGCCCGTCCGGTGACGGTGATGAGGCAGCTCCCGCTGACCGTGGGGCTGGTCCTCCTCGTCCTGGTGATGTCCGTCGTGACACGGGGGCTCTGGCAGCCACTGGGTACCCGTCCCCTGGGATCGTCGATGGCCTACGGGCTGCCCTCGTTCGAGGACGGTGCGTGGTGGACCCTGGTGACGGGCTCGTTCCTGGCCCTGGAGCCCGTCAGGTACCTCCCGATCCTGGTGGGGCTGGCCCTGTTCGGTGGTTTCGCGGAGTGGCGCCTGGGGACCGGACGGGCCGGCGTTGCGCTTGCGGCCTGCCAGGTTGTCGCGGTTCTCGCAGCTGCCGCGGTGCTGTGGGCGAGCCGGGACCACGGGTACCTCTGGACCACCTCGCTCGCCGACGACCGGGACGCCGGACCGTCGGCTGCGTTCCTCGGGGCGGTGGCTGCCGCCTCGGTCACGCTGAGCCCTCCCTGGCGGGGTCGGCTGCGCGCGGTACTGGTCGCCTACGTGCTGCTGTTCGCGGTGCACATGGGCGCCCTGACCGACCTCGAGCACGTCTTCGCCGTCGCGTGCGGGTTGCTCATCGGCCCGCTGCTCCAGGGGCGGCCACCGCAGCTGAGCGCCCGGCGGCTCACCCGGCGGGACTACCGGCTGCTCGCCTGCGGCTTCTTCGTCGTGGCGGCCATCGAGGCCGTGATCGAGAACTTCACGACCGCCCAGGGGCCGCTCGCCGCGACGCTCTCGGCGCAGGCGCGCATCGACGAGCTCTCGCACCGCAACCTCGTCGGCGCCGTCGTCCTCGCACTCCTGTGGCTGTGGCTGGCCCGCAGCCTCTACAAGGGCCGACGACGCGCGTGGCTCTGGGCTGTCGGCCTGCTGACCGTGGTGATCGCGATCCAGGTCGGCAACGTCGTGTGGATGGTCGTGGTCGGTGAGCCCGGGCTGGTGGCAGCCTCCTACGACCTCGTGCTGAACACCGCGGGCCTGGGCCTGCTCCTGGTGGGGCGACGGGCTTTCCGCAACCCGTCGCCGCGACGGGCGCGGCGCACGGCGGGAAGCCTCGTCGCGCCGGCCGACGACGACCAGCGCACGCTCGCGACCGAGCTGCTCGCCCAGCAGGGCACGGTCAACCGGCTCGCGTGGATGACGACCTGGCCGGAGAACCGGTGGTTCACCACCGCGGACCGGGCCGGCTACGTCGCCTATCGCGTCCATGCCGGGGTTGCCGTGGGACTGTGCGACCCGGTCGCGGCGGCGGAGCCGGACCGAGCCGGGCTGCTGGTCGAGTTCGCGGACCGGGTGCACGCCCAGGGCCTGGTCCCGTGCCTGTTCACCGTGAGCGCCGAGGCCTCCAGGCACGCCCGGGCGCAGGGCTGGCACAGCCTGCAGGTCGCCGAGGAGGCAGTCATCGACCTCGACCAGCTCGACTTCGTCGGCAAGGCGTGGCAGGACGTGCGTACGGCCCTCAACCAGGCGGCGAAGCAGGGCATCCACCTGGATCTGGGGCCGCTGACCGATATGCCCCGCGGGCTGCAGATGCAGGTCAAGGCCATCTCCTCGCAGTGGGTCGAGGACAAGGGACTGCCCGAGATGGGCTTCACCCTCGGGGGCGTCGACGAGGCCCTCGATCCCAGGGTCCGGGTCGGCCTCGCCGTCGACGCCGACCGGACGGTGCACGGCGTCACGTCGTGGATGCCGATCTACGGCGTCGGTGGCGGTGGACCGGCGGGCTGGACCCTCGATGTGATGCGCCGCCTGCCTGGGGGCTTCCGCCACTCGATGGAGTTCCTGATCGCGTCCTCCTGCCTGGCTTTCCGGGACGAGGGATGTTCGACCGTGTCCCTGTCGGGGGCGCCCCTGGCCCGGAGCACGGGTGCGGACGAGGGCCTTGACCGAGGCACGCTCGACGCCTTCCTCGACCGGCTCGGAGCCACCCTCGAGCCCTACTACGGATTCCGCTCGCTGCACGCCTTCAAGGCGAAGTTCCAGCCCCGGACCGAGCCCCTCTACCTCGTCTTCCCCGACGAGGCGGCGCTCCCGCGGATCGGACTCGCCCTCGGCCGCGCGTACCTTCCCGCTGCCGGCCTGCGGGACCTCATCACCCTCGCGCGACCCGTCCATGCGTGATGCCGGGACGCTCGACCGCGGCGATCCGGGCGGGGACGGGCTGCGCGGACGGACCGGGGATCGTTCCTCGGTCCGTCCGCGGCCGAAGGTCAGCGGGAGGCGACGGTTCGCGCGTACGCCCGTGCCTCGGGCGTGGAGGCTAGTGCCGGCCTGTCCAGTGCCGGGACGCACAGCGCCATGACGACGTAGAGGGCGGTTGCCACGAATGGCAACGCACTGGGCTCGAAGCCGTGCGCGCCGACGGCCAGGCCGTTGACGACGAGCATTCCCCCGGCCAGCGCCCCGCTGACGGCCGCGAGCCGCAGGCGGGTCCGGCGGGCGACCTGCAGGAGTGCGACGGCGCAGATCAGGACGGTCAGGCCAAGGGCGATCGTGAAGAAGGAGTTGACGCCCCACTCGACCCAGCGCACCCCCTCGGCGACGGCGAACCGTTCGGCCCTCTCCCCCGCCCCTGCACTGGCCCAGGCGTCGACGGCTCGCTTCAGGGCCACGCCGTCGACGGCCATGTTCATGGCGATGAGCGCCACCGTGGCGGCCGCTGTGGTGTCGCCGAGTCGCACCAGGGCGGGGGCGACGCCGGCCCGGCGGAGCGCACGGCCGAGGACGAGGAACCCTGCCACCACGGACGCTCCGGAGAGGAACTGCAGGTCGTGGACCCACACCCAGTCGGTGCTCCGGGCGTACTCGGCGAAGACGGCCAGGTGGGAGTTCGGCGGCTCGCTGTGCGGGTGGAGGAGACCGCCGAGGACGGCGAGCGTCGCGCCGAGGACGAGGAGGCCGGCAGCGGTGCGGCCGGTGCGTGACGCCGGGGTGGCACCTTGCGGGGCAGTCGACGGAGGGCCGGCGAGGTGCGCCCCCTGGTCACCGAGGGGCGCATGCCGCGCCTGCCCGGCGTGCGGAACGCGAGCCATGAAGGCCGCCATGAGCGCGAACATCGCGACGTGACCCCACGTCAGGAGCGCCTCGCCGGAGATCGCGCCGAGCCAGTACGGCACCAGCAGCACCGGGAACGGCACGACCATGACGGCGGACATCTGCGCGATGTGCCTCGTGGGGTGCCCTCGCACCCACATCCAGGCGCTCATGCCCAGGGTCATGTCGACGGCCATCGTCAGGGCCATGGCGTCGGGGCGGCTGGTCAGGCCCGGCCGGACGGCGTCCCAGACGACTCCGAGGAGCTGCATGCCGACAACCATGGAGACGGTCATCTCGAGGTAGGCGATCAGGAAGCGGACGAGCCGCGGGCGAAGGAGACGGCGGGCCGTGGCGCGAGGCGCGGGCTCCGCATACGAGGTGGTGAGAGTGTCCATGCCGACGATGGTCGATCCGGGGCGTCAATGCGGTGACGTGCCGGAGGTCATGGTCGAGGTCATCGGTTCGGCATGACCCTCACAGCAGGCCGAGGACGTGCGCCCGCAGCGCGGCCTGGGTGCGGTCGCGCACGCCCAGCTTGGCCAGGACCGTGGTGACGTGGTTCTTCACGGTGCCCTCCGACAGGTAGAGCCGCTGCGCGGCCTCCCGGTTGCTGAGCCCCTCGGCGACCGCCCGGAGGACCTCGAGCTCGCGAGGCGTCAAGGGATCGACCAGTGGCTGCGGACGCGGGCCGCCCGGCTGCTCCGGGAGCTGGCTCACCCGCGCCACGACCTTGGCGGCCACCGAGGGCTGCAGGACGGACTCGCCCCGACCTGCGGCCAGGATGCCCTCGACCAGCAGCGTGGCCGAGGCGTCCTTGAGCAGGTAGCCGACCGCACCGGCGCGCAGTGCCGGGAAGACCTCGTCCTCGCCGTCGAAGGTGGTCAGGACGAGTACGCGTACGCCCGGGTGTTCGACGCTGAGCCGTCGCGTGGCCGAGACGCCGTCGAGCACCGGCATGCGCAGGTCCATGAGGACGACGTCGGGCTGGAGCGCGGCCACGAGCTCGAGCGCCTCGGCACCGTGCGCAGCGGTGCCCACGACGTCCACCTCCGGCCGTGCCTCCAGCAGCGTCGTCAGGGCCTCCCGGAAGAGGGTCTGGTCGTCGACGACCAGGATGCGCAGGGGGCGGCCGGCGCTCATCCCGGCACCTCGACGCGGAGCACCACGCCCGTCGCCGATGACTCGATGGTGAGCGAGCCACCCAGGCGCTCGGCGCGTTCACGGATGCCGACCAGGCCGAATCCGCCGCCCTCGCGGCGCAGGCCCGAGCCGTCATCTCGCACCTCGAGTGCCACCGAGCCGGGTCGGTACGCCAGTCGCAGCACGGCACCGCGTGCCGAGGCGTGCTTGTGGACGTTCGTCAGGCCCTCCTGCGCGGCTCGGTAGAGCGCCACCTCCACCTCGGGGTCCAGGTGGCGCTCGACCCCCTCGACCTCGACGGCGGCCGGCAGCCCGAGGGTCGCGCTCTCGTCGGCGAGACCCCTCAGCTGCTCCTGCAGCGTTTCGGCGGCACGGGGCTCGCGCAGGGCGGCAACCGACTCGCGCACCGACGTCAACGCCTTTCGCGCCTGGTCCTCGGCCTGGAGGAGCAGGGCATCGGCCCTGACGAGGTCGCGGCCGAGCACCGCCCGGGCGGCCTGCACCTGCATGCCGACCACCGTCAGGTGGTGCCCGAGACCGTCGTGGATGTCCCGGGCCACCCGCGTGCGCTCCCGCATGGTCGCCAGCTCCTGCGCCTGCGCGCTGAACAGCTGCAGCTGAGCGTTGGCCTCCGCCAGCTCGGCCCGCGCCTGCTGCTCGCGCAGGTGCAGGGCGGCCAGCACGAACGCGAAGGCGCACGCGAGTGCGGTGCTGACGACCTGCCGCACGGCGTCGGGCATCGGCATGCCGAGATGCACGAAGGGCACGAGGAGCGCGACGACGACGGCCCAGCCGAGGGGCAGCAGCATGACGGCCTGCACCACGACCACGACGAGGAGCAGGGTGCTGCCGACTCCGGCGCCCGCGACGTCGAAGACGAGGAAGCCGAGGACCAACGCCACGGCCAGGTAGGTCACTCGGGCGCGGCGTCGACGCACCAGCGCCCAGCGGTAGCCCAGCACCGACCAGGCCACGAAGCCCGACCCGGTGACCGCGGCGGGCATGACCTGGCCGCTGGGAGCGGCTTCCAGCAGCATCACCAGCAGCGCTGCTACGGCGAGCAAGGTCAGCGCCCGGGTCACCGTCTCAATGTCGCGCCGGCGTCCTTGTGCGTCAACCAGATCGAGGCGGCCGCTTTGTCGTCGTGCCGGGTGGTGTGGGTGGTGGACGTGAAGGGACTCGAACCCCTGACCTCTCGCGTGTGAAGCGAACGCTCTAACCAACTGAGCTACACGTCCGGGCGCCCCTGTGCCGACGAGGGCGTCGGGGCGACGGTTGCAAACAATAGCGGGAAGGAAGGTCTGCGCGGTAATCGGCCCTCCGCGTCGCACCGGCCCGTGGGTCGGCCGGTGGGCGACCGTGCGGTCAGTCGACTCCCGGCAGCCGCGTCAGCAGCTGCTCGGCCCACTCGGGAGCGAACTGCGGGACACCGGCCACCGCGAGGTAGCCCCAGACCACGACCCACACCAAGGCCAGGGTTCCCAGCGCCACGAGGCCCCGCACCCAGAGCGCCTGGCCCATGATCCAGTCGTTCCAGCGGCTCACGTGGTGCTTGGCGAAGTCGAGCCAGCGCTGGGCGAACTCGAACTCGCTGGCGAGGATGAGCAGGCCGAAGAAGACGACGAGCCACCCCGGGCCGGGGGCGGGCACCATGACGAGCCCGGCTCCGGTGACGAGGGCGCCGACGACGCCCACGGCGGTGCGCCAGATGGCGTGCGTGACCGGGTTGCGGCGCAGCCGGGCGCGCCAGGCCCAGCGGTCCTCGCCGGCGTCGAGCGTCACGTCCGCGTCGGAGTAGTCGACGGGGTCAGGCGTACGGGTGCCGTCGGCCGTCGGGTCGTGCGGCCCACTCGGCCCGCTCACGGGTCGCTGTCCCGCTCGGCGTTGCTGCGGAAGACCCGCCGGAGCGCGTCCGTCACGGGGTGGTCATCAGGCAGGGTCCGGTCGTCGACCGCGTGGATCGGGAGGACGTCCTTGGTGGTGCTCGTGATGAAGACCTCGTCGGCGGTGCGCAGGATCTCGAGCGGCAGCGGCTCCTCGCGGATGTCGAACCCGGCGGCGCGGCCCCACTCGATGGTGAGCTCCCGGGTGATACCGGGCAGCAGGCCGGAGTCGGCCGGCGGGGTGAGCACCACACCGTCGACGACGACGAAGACGTTGCTGCCGGTGCACTCGCACAGCTCGCCTCGCGTGTTGGCGAAGACGGCCTCGATGGAACCCTCCTGCTTGGCGCGGGCCAGGGCGACGACGTTCTCGGCGTAGGAGGTGGTCTTGAGGCCGGCGACGGCCGAGCGCTCGTTGCGGGTCCACGGCACGACCGTGAGCTTGCCGCTCTGTGGCGGGAGGGCCTGCGGCGCCGCCAGCACGATGTAGGTCAGGGCGGTGTCGTCGCGGTCGGAGCCGAGCGGGCCGGGCCCGCCCGTGACGCTGTAGCGGAGCCGCCCGAAGTCGATGGTGGGGCCGTCGAGGACCGCGGCGACACCCTTGTCGAGCAGGCCCAGGTCGACCGGCGGCAGGCCGAGGCCCGCGGCCGAGCGCTCGAGCCGGCGGTGGTGACGCGTGAGGGCGAAGGGCCGGCCGGCGACGATCTTGGCGGTCTCGAAGACGCCGTCGCCGACGGTGACGGCGTGGTCGAGCGCTGAGAGGGAGGGCCCCTCCGGGTCGACGAGGTCGCCGTTCACCCAGACGCGTGTGGTCGTGCTCATGTACCTCTCGTGCCCCTTCCTGACGGGCTCGGGCGCCACCGGGAGCGTGGCCGACCGGCTGTGTTCATGGTGTCACAGAGCCCGCGGCGAGCCCGATGAGCCGGGCGGCCTTGAGCTCGGTCTCGGCCCACTCCCCCTCGGGGTCGGAGTGCCAGGTGATGCCGGCGCCCGTGCCGAACCTCAGCAGGCGCCGGCCCGTGTCGTCCCGCTCGGCCCAGAAGGTGCGGATGCCGACCGCCAGGACCGCCTCGTCGGCGTCGGCGTCGACCCAGCCGACCGCGCCGCAGTAGGGCCCGCGCGGGGCGGTCTCGAGGTCGCGGATCGCGGTCAGGGCGCTCGACTTGGGTGCACCCGACACCGAGCCGGGCGGGTAGGCGGCGGCGAACACGTCGGCCCAGCGCGCGTCGTCGCGCAGGCGGCCGCTGACCGTCGAGACCAGGTGCACGAGACCGGGATGCTCCTCGATCTCGCACAGCGCGTCGACCGAGACGGTGCCCGGCTCGCAGACGCCGGACAGGTCGTTGCGCATGAGGTCGACGATCATGACGTTCTCGGCGTGGTCTTTCGGCAGCATCGTCGCGGCAGTGGTGGCGGTGCCCTTGATCGGACGCGTGACCAGTCGCCGGCCGTCCCGCGAGAGGTAGAGCTCCGGCGACGCACTGACGACGTCGATCCCTGCCGCAGTGCACCGGATGCGTGCGCCGTGTGGAGCCGGGTTCCCCTGCCGCAGAAGCGCATCGAGGGCGTCGAGGTCCGCATCCTCCTCGAGCTCGTGGGTGAGCACGCGACAGACGTTCACCTGGTAGACGGTGCCCGCGGCGATGCGCCGCTGCACCTGCTTCACCGCCTCCACGTATGCCGTCCGGTCGAGCGAGCTGCGCCACCGGCGGTCGAGCGGGCGCCAGCCCACTGCACGAGCCGGCCGGCGTGCGTCGTCGGGCGTGGCGGCATACGGCTGCTTCGTGACGTGCTCGAAGCGCACGGCCGTCACGTCGCCCTCGAACGTCGCCACGACGGCCCAGAAGCCGTCGCCCGACAGCGCCTCGAGGGCCTCGGGTCCGTGACGCACGTCGACGACACCGCAGGCCTCCCGGTCGGCGAAGCGGGCGTGGTCCACCCGCCGATCGTAGGGCCTGCGCCTACTGGTCCCCGAGGGCCTTCTCGACGTCGCCGGCGAGGTCCGCAGGGTCGGTGTTGGGCGTGTAGCGGCCCAGGACGGTGCCGTCGCGGCCGACGAGGAACTTGGTGAAGTTCCACTTGATCCGCGCGCCGAGCAGGCCGCCCTTCTCGGACTTCAGCCACGCGTAGAGCGGGTGCTCTCCCGAGCCGTTCACGTCGATCTTGGCGAACATCGGGAAGGTGACGCCGTAGTTCTTCCGGCAGAAGGCGCCGATCTCCTCCTCGGTGCCCGGCTCCTGGCCACCGAACTGGTTGCACGGGAAGCCCAGGACGGCGAAGCCGCGGTCGCGGTAGGCCTCGTGGAGGGCCTCGAGGCCGGCGAGCTGCGGGGTGAAGCCGCACTGGCTCGCCGTGTTGACGACGAGGACGACGTCGCCGGCGTAGTCGGCGAGGGAGACCTCCCTGCCGTCGAGGGCGGTGGCCTTGAAGTCGTGCAGCACCGTCACGGTGTCTCCTTCGCTGTCGTTGCGGGTGTCGGGGATTCGGTGCGAGAGCCGATCCGGATGGGCGTCGGCACTTGGATGCGGCTCAGGCCGAGCCCTCCTCCGGCTCGGGAGGGACGTCCTTGCCGCTGCGCTCGTCGCGCTCGGCCCACTCGAGCAGGGGGCGGAAGTCGAAGACCGCGTCGTCGATGCCGGCGTGCAGGTCACCGAGGCGTGCGAAGCGCTCGGGCATCGTCGCGATGGTGAAGTCCTGCGGCTCGGCGTCGGCGATCTCGTCCCAGGTCAGGGGGGCCGACACCGTGCCGCGGGGGTTGCCGCGCACGCTGTAGGCCGCGGCGATGGTGTGGTCACGGGCGTTCTGGTTGTAGTCGACGAAGAGGTCCTTGGGCGAGCGGTCCCGGCGCCACCACGTCGTGGTGACCTCGTCGGGCAGCCGCCGCTCGACCTCCCGGGCGAAGGCCAGCGCCCCGCGGCGCACGTCCTTGAAGCCCCACTCCGGGGCGATGCGGACGTAGACGTGCAGGCCGGCTCCACCGGAGGTCTTGGGCCAGCCCACCGCGCCGAGCTCGTCGAGGATCTCGTGCGTCGTGGCCGCCGCCCGCCGCACCGTGTCGAAGCTGCACTCGGGCATCGGGTCGAGGTCGATGCGCCACTCGTCGGGGCTCTCGGTGTCGGCACGTCGGCTGTTCCACGGGTGGAACTCGACCGTCGACATCTGCACCGCCCAGATGACGTCGGCCAGCTGCGTGACGCACAGCTCGTCGGCGTGCAGCCCGTAGCGGGGGAAGTGCAGCCGCACGGTCTGCACCCACGGCGGCGCGCCGGCGGGCAGCCTCTTCTGGTGGACCTTCTGCCCGTCGACGCCCTTGGGGAAGCGGTGCAGCATGCACGGCCGCTCGCGCAGGGCGTTGACGATGCCGGGGCCGACGGACAGGTAGTAGTCGGCCAGGTCGCGCTTGGTCTCGCCGCGCTCGGAGAAGTAGACGCGGTCGGGGTTGGAGAGGCGCACCGTGTGGTCGCCGACCTCGAGCTCCACGGTGGGGGTCTTGCTCGACGCAGCCATGGGCGACAGCCTACGGACCGCAGGGGCCGGGACACGGCATACGCCATGCGGGAGACGCGAAGGGCCGCGGAGGAGCGGAAGGGCCCGCCGACGTGAGTCGACGGGCCCTTCCGGCGGAGCGGACGACCGGGCTCGAACCGGCGACCTCAACCTTGGCAAGGTTGCGCTCTACCAACTGAGCTACGTCCGCCTGCCAACCTCCGAGCCCGTGGGCTCGGGGTGCGAGGTAGACGATAGCGGACGCTCGCCCGGAGTGCGAAACCCGCTCTGCGCGAGGCTGTTCGGCTACTTCTCGACAGCCATCTCGCCGAGCTCGGACCACTGCGTGCCCTCGACCGTGGTGTTGACGATCTTCGGCGTCGCGGACAGGTAGGACGGAAGGCTCGACGTGGCCTCCTTGAAGTGGTCGCTATGGACGTGCGCGGCTCCCGCGGCGTCGTCACGGAAGGCCTCGACGAGGACGTACTCGCTCGGGTCGTCGATGCTGCGTGACCAGTCGAACCACAGGCAGCCCTCCTCGGCGCGGCAGGCCTCGGTGAAGGCGCGGGAGATCTCGGGCCAGTCGTCGGCGTGCTCGGGCTTCACGGGGAACTTCGCGGTGATGAAGATCAAGGTGCTTCCTCCTGAGGTGGATCGGGCTGGGCAGGGCGCGCTGGCGCGTCTCGCTGGTGGCGTACCCGCGCCGACGTCGGGAGCCACCCCGGTGGAGGAGCGCCGTGCGCGCGGGCCTCGGGGGTATGACCCTCGTCGTGAGCGATTCCCGACCCCACGCGGTCCAGTGACCGGCGCCGTGCGCCTGACCGAACGGCCCAGCGAGCGAGTCGACGACGGCGGCGGCGGCAAGGACGGCCTCCTCGACGGGCTGCTGGACGATCTCGGCCCGGGCTCCGACCCGGCGGCCGCGCTGGACCTGGTGCGGCGTCGTCCGGACGCCTTTCCGCTCCCCGGCACGGGCGACACCACGCAGCTGTGGGAGGCGCTCGCCTCGCTCGCGGCGGTGAGCCTGACCGCCGCGCGCGCGGTCGAGCCGCACCTCGACGCGCTGGCGATCCTCGCGGAGGCCCGAGCGGCCGGTCACCAGCTCGTCGACGTCGACGACCCGGGCGCGAGCTGGGGTGTCTACGCCGCCGAGGGGCCCGGCACGCGGCTCGAGGCGGTCGCGGACGGCGGAGCCTTCCGGCTCCACGGCACCAAGCCGTGGTGCTCCCTCGCCGGGTCGCTGACCCACGCGCTCGTCACCGCCTGGGACGGCCCGACGACGCGGCGGTTGTATGCCGTGCGCCTGGGCCCGTCGAACGGCGTGACCGTCCACGAGGCGGCGTGGTTCGCCCGCGGGCTCGTCGCGGTCCCGAGCGGGCCCGTCACGTTCGACGGCTCGGCGGCGACGCCTGTCGGGCCAGCAGGGTGGTACTTGGAGCGACCCGGCTTCGCCTGGGGCGGCATGGGGGTGGCCGCCATCTGGTACGGCGGGGCGGTCGGGGTGGCGCGGCGGCTGCTGGCGAGCCGGCGAGCGCCGGACCAGGTTGCGCTCATGCACCTCGGCGCCGTCGAGGCCACGTTGTGGGCGGCTCGGGCGACCCTGTCCGATGCGGCAAAGCGCGTGGACGACGGCCTCGCGCAGGGTGCCGAGGGCGCTGCTCTCGCCCTGCGGGTCCGTCACGTGGTCAGCCGTGCCGCGGAGGCGGTCCTGCAGCGCGTGGGTCATGCGACCGGGCCCGCCCCGCTGGCGCTGGAGGACGACCATGCCGGACGCGTGGCCGACCTCCAGCTCTACCTGCGCCAGGAGCACGCCGAGCGCGACGAGGCAGCGCTCGGCCGGCTGGTGCTGGGACAGCAGCCACCTTCCTGGTGGTGACGGCTGACCACGTGGCCGTGACGATCTGGCGGTGACGACCCGGTGGTGACACCCGGTCAGCCGCCATCGCCATGTGTGGCTGGAGCGTCCTGCCCTGCTGCCTGGCTGTCGACGTCTCCCTCGAGGTCATCGACCTTGTGGATGGCGGTCACGCCGATGCCGAGGGACTCCAGCAGCTGCAACGTTCGTCCCAGTACGCCCGGGTCGAGCGCAGGGACACTCAGGATGGTCGCCCTGTCGATGTTGCGGCGTCGCAGCGACAGCCCCGGATCGAGGAGATCAGCGGTGAGCTCACCGTCGATCACGATGTCGTATCTCTGCATGGCGGGCCTCACATCCCGAAAACGCCGAACTCCGCTCTCGTGGCTCTGCGTCTGTCTAATCTGACAAGGAAAGAGAACTCCCGCATCCACCGACAAGGTTGACATGGTCGGACCACGTCAGGCGCGGATGACCCCTCCACTGCTCTCCGCCCACACCATCGCGCGCTCACGGCTCGTGCCCCTGGTGGACCGACGGCCGGTGGTGGTGCTCGCGGGAATGGCCGGCTACGGCAAGTCGACACTCTTGGCCGAGGCCTCCCGCCGGCGGCAGGAGCAGGGCGTGGCCATCTGGCTCACGCTCGACGACTCCGACCGCGCGCCGGCGCGCCTCGTCTCCGACCTGGTCAGCGCGGCCGGGATCTCGGGACTCGAGCGGGCCGGTGCCGACCTCAGACCGGTGCGCGAGTCGACCCTGCGAGCGGAACCGCAGACCCTCGTCGACTCGCTCCTCGAGGTGTTCTACGACGCCGGGGTCCCGCTGACCCTCGTGTTCGACGACCTCCATCACCTCACCGGCGCCCCGGCCTCCGCCTCTCTGGTCGACCACATCCTGCGGTGGGCTCCTGCGAACATGCGCATCGCGATCGCGGCACGCGTCGTCCCTCCGCTGCGACTGCAGCGACTGCGGCTCGACGACCGGCTCACCTACCTGACCCACGAGGACCTGGCGTTCGGTCCCGAGGAGACGGCCGAAGCCGTCCGAGTGGCCGGTCTCGACCTCGACGTCGAGACAGTCGACTCCATCCACCGCACCACCGGTGGGTGGCCGGCAGGCGTGCGCATGGCCGTCCTCGCGGCCCGGCAGTACGGCCTGCGGCGACAGGTGCCGACCCAGCTGCGACGCGACCAGGCCCTGGCGGAGTACCTCGCGACGGAGGTCCTCGCGTCACTGACCGACGAGGTGCGCGAGTTCGTGCTCGACAGCACGCTCGACGAGCAGGTGTGCGCGCCGCTCATCGACAGGGTGCGCGGGACGCACAACGCGGAGGCGCTGCTCGAGCAGTGCCTCGCCGACGGGCTCTTCCTGTCCCGCGCGAGCAGCACGGACGAGCCCTGGTACTCCTGGCACCCCCTCTTCGCGGCACACGTCCACCGTCGCCTGGTCACGGCCCACCCGGAGCGGGCCACCGTCCAGCACAGGGCGGCCGCGGCGTGGTGGAGCGCGGTCGACGCGCCCACGGCGATCCGCCATGCCATGGCCGCCGGCGACGCCGAGCTGGCCTCGAAGATCTTCGCCGAGCACTGGCTCGAGATGCTGATGGAGGGCAAGGAGGACGCCGTGCTCGGCGCTCTCGACCAGCTGCCACACAGCTCGGCCTACTGCGGAGACACGCACCTGGCCAGGGCGCTCATCCTCGTGCAGCAGGGCAAGACGGACGAGGCCCGCTTCGAGATCGACGCTGCGCGTGTTGCCGCCGGGGACGTCCCTGAGGCGGACCAGGACGGCTTCCGAGACCGGATGGCCGTCGTCGAGCTCTTCCGGACCGGCTACGGCCTGGGCCTCAGCGCGGCGATCGAGCCCGGCGAGGCCCTGCTCGAGAGGTTCGGGCAGAGCCGGCATCCGACCGAACCCGCGGTGCTGGCTTCCGTGCAGATGTTCGTGGGCATGGGCGAAGCGCGGCTGCAGGATCGGCGGGGGCCAGTTCTCGAGATGCTGCGCTCGTCCGCGGCGACGGCCCACGACGCAGGTCTCGTCGCCCTCGAGCTGTCGGCGCTGGCCGAGTCGTGCATCCCGGCCGTCGCTGAGGGGCGGCTCAGTGAGATCGGCGCATTGGCGATGAGCGTGCTGACGCGGGCCGAGGACCGCGGCTGGGTGGGGCTCGCGACGCTCGCCCCGGCAGTGGCCTACCTGGGCTGGCTGGACCACTGGCGGGGCAACCTGCACGAGTCACGAGCCGAGCTGGAGCGCAGCCTGTCGATGATGCTGCCGTTCGACTGGGAGCTGCGCGGCCTCACCCTGAACTTCCTCACCAAGACCTACCTCTCACTGGGAGACGTCGCCGGGGCGCGACGGGCCACCTCGCAGATCAAGGAGCTGATCGAGTCCGGCCGCCGCTCACCGACGTGGGCCTCCATGCTCGCCGGCCTCGAGGGTCTGGTCTTGCTGGCCGAGGGCAGCAAGCGCGAGGCGGTGGCGCTGGCCATGAGTCCCGTGACGGAGCCTGGCTACCCGATGGCTCGGCCCCACCGCGCCGCGGTCCTCCTGCAGGCGGGCCTTCCCGTCGAGGCGCTCGCCGAGCTGGGCCGGGTGCGGGCCGAGGACAGGTTGGTGCACGTCGAGTGCTTCTGCCGGTGCATCGAGGCGGAGGCGCGCGCGGTCCTGGGCCGTCCAAACGCCCACGAGTCATTGGAGCTGGCGCTGGCCGCGGCCGAGCGCGACCAGCTCTACGGGCCCTTCCTCGGCGCCGGTCGCAAGCTGCGCGAGCTGCTCAAGTCGCACCTGCGACACGGCACCTCGCACGCCACGACCGTGACGCAGATCCTCGGGCGCATCTCGACCGGACAGCCGCACGACGTCACCGGTCGGAGCGAGCACCTCACCCAGCGCGAGCACGTGATCCTGCAGTACCTCGCCACCAACCTCACTGCTGCCGAGATCGCCGATGCGGAGTACATCTCGCTGCACACGGCGAAGACGCACATCTCGCACATCTACCAGAAGCTGGGCGTGAGCAGCCGTCGGGCGGCCATCCGCCGTGCCGCGGAGCTCGAGCTCTACTAGCCGGTTCGGGCCCTCTCGGGCCTGCCGGCACGGCGATCTCCCTCGCAGGGGGCGAGGCGCAGGGGCACCAGCTCCGGTGACGATGTCCCTACGCGGACCCCACGCGGAGGGAGAGATGACCATGCACGCCGTCGTGACCGTGACCGGAAACGTGGACGAGCGGGACATCTGGCCGTATGCCGCGTGGTGCTTCAGCGACGGGACGAGCACCACCCTCACGGTGCGGGTGCACGACAGCCAGGAGCTGGTGGCGGTGCTGGGCAGCCTGACGGCCCTGGGCCTGGAGGTCACCTCCACCCACCTGGTCGAGGAGTCGCCGGAACGCGATGCACCCGTGGAGCCGGACACCCGGTGAAACCTCTCATCTCCCTCGCCAAGTGCGATGTCGGGAGGGAGTGGGAGCGGCAGATTGAGTGGTGGAGGCGGTCCACTGACCGCAACCCTCGCCGAGTCACTATGAAAGGACTGGCTCACCATGGACTTCTGGAGCTTCTTCTGGCTGCTTGTATGGTCCTTCTGTTTCGTCGCCTACCTGATGATCCTGTTCCACATCTTCGGAGACCTCTTCCGTGACAGGGAGCTGGGCGGCTTCGCCAAGGTCCTGTGGGTGATCGTCCTCATCGTCTTCCCGTTCCTCTCCGCTCTCGTCTACCTGGTGGTCCGGGGACACGGCATGGCCGACCGCGAGATGGCGAGCGCCGAGCGGCAGAGGGCCGCACAGGAGGACTACATCCGCAGCGTCGCCGCAAAGCCGGCCTACTCCCCGACCGACCAGCTGTCCCAGGCGAAGTCGCTCCTGGACAGTGGTGCGATCTCCCAGGAGGAGTACAGCCAGATCAAGGCTCGGGCGCTTTCCTGATCCCCGTCCTGGCTCGACGCGCGAACAGCCCTTGACCGGTTCTCCGGTCGAGGGCTGTGGGCTGTCCGGACCACCACATGACGGGGCCTCGGCGCTCGTCCCGGCCCCGTCGTATGGACGCGTCCGGATGCGAGGGCTGTCAGCCTCTGGGGCTGATGACCCGAATGCGTCGCCGGCCGATGCTGGGAGCGAGAGCCCGTCGGAAGGCGGCATGGCTCGCCCACCTCCCCCGCAGCTTCGGCGAGGGGCACGTCACCGGGGTGACCTCGTGGCTGTTCTACGTCACGGGCGCGATCGTCACGGCCATGGTGGCCTCGTCGTTCGGCGGGTACGCCCGCGCCGTGCTGGCGCACGACAACGCCACGTGGGCAAGGGTCTTCGCGGTTGCCCTCGTCGTGGCCATGACCGCGTTGAACGTCGTCGGCTCCACGGCCCACGCGGCAGCTGCCTCGCGCGATGTTCCTCGCCCTGGCCGTCGCGACCGCGGTCTACGTGGCCGTCTCGCTCGGGGTGCTCGGGACCCTGACGGCCGATCAGGTCGTCGCCGCCGGCCGACGCCGCTGGCCGGGGCCGCCAAGCCGACCCCGGGCCTGCTCGTCTACGTACTGATGCTCGTGGTCCTCGTCACCGCCCTGCTGAGCACCGTCGTGACGTTCGTCGTCTTCTGCACCACGACCCTGGTCGACGCGCCGGCCTCGTCGCTCGCCCTCGTGGTGATCCTGGCGCTGGCACTCCTCATGGACCTCGGCTGGAAGCGTCGGCGAGAGCACGACCGGCGTGGTCAGTCCGCCGAGCACCGGTTGAGCGCCTGAACATCCCGTGCGTGGCCTCGGGGCGGCCGGGCGACCGGCATCCCGCGAGCGCCCTCATCCCCGGAGTGTGATGACGCTCGAGAAGTAGATGCGGATGCTCGCCGCTCGGCTCCGGTGCGCTTCGTGGCGCGCGCGTCAGCCTGTTCGGAAGGTCGTGCGGTACGCCGTGGGCGTCACGCCGAGGGACTGGTGGAAGTGACGACGCAGGGTAGCCGCCGAACCGAGGCCCGCTCGCGCCGCGACGTGCTCGACGGAGGCATCCGACATCTCGAGGAGCTGCCGGGCCAGGAAGAGCCGCTCCCGGTGGATCCACTCCAGGGGGCCGGTTCCGACCTCCGCGTGCATGCGCCGCGCCAGCTGTCGCCGGCTCAGGCCCGCTCGGCGAGCCAGCCGCTCCACCGTCAGTGGCTGGTCCAGGTGCCCGCGGGCCCACTCGAGCGTCGCCGAGAGGTCGGTGTCCGATCTCGGAAGTGCCGGCGGCGCGATGAACTGCGCCTGCCCTCCCGGCCGGTGTGCCGGCGCGACGAGACGCCGCGCGACGCCGTTGCCCGTCACCGCTCCGAGGTCCTGGCGCACGAGCGCGAGGCACAGGTCGAGTGCCGCCGTCTTCCCGGCGGAGGTGAGCACCAGCCCCTCGTCCACGTAGAGCACGTCGGCTCGGACGTCGACCTGCGGATGACGCCGGGCGAGCTCCGGTGCGTGCATCCAGTGGGTCGTCGCCACACGTCCGTCCAGCAGCCCGGCCGCTGCCAGGACGAAGGCCCCCGTGCACAGGCCCACGATGCGACGGCCGCGATCGTGCGCGCCGCGCAGGCCGTCGAGCAGCCGCGGGTCCGGCTCGGCCAGCGGCTGACTGGTCGAGGAGACGACGATCGTGTCCATCTCCTCGAGGTCGTCGTACGCGGCCGACGCGAGTCCGGGCAACCATGCGTGTGGGAGCCCGTCGGGGGTGACGGCCACCACGTCGTACCAGCTCCCCGTCGGCGACAGCTCCGACCGGTCGACGGCGAAGACCTCTGCGGCGAGAGCGGTTTCGAGGAGCATGGCCGACTCGTGCACGACCAGGGCGACGCGGTGCATGTCCGAAACTGTACGGATCGTGTCCCCCCAGCCGCTCGTCGACCGGGCCGGTGAACCGCACGCTGGGGTCATGACTTCTCATGCACAGGTACTGGTCTACGGGGCGGCAGGGCACACCGGACGGTTCGTCGTCGACGAGCTCATGTCCCGCGGCGTCGCCCCCGTTCTCGCCGGACGCGATGCGCGCGCCCTGGACACGATGGGCGGCCGGTTCGCGGGGCTGGACCGCAGGGTCTTCGCCCTGACCGAGGACCGGCTGCCCTCGAGGCTGCACGAGGTCGGTGTCGTCATCAACTGCGCCGGCCCGTTCCTCGACACCGCCCTTCCACTGGCGTCGGCGGCCGTCACGGCCGGGGCGCACTACCTCGACGTCACCGCCGAGCAGCCCGCCGTATGGCAGCTCTACGAGTCGCTCGATGCCCCGTCGCGCGCTGCCGGCGTCAGCGTCGTCCCGGCCATGGCGTTCTACGGCGGCCTGGCCGACCTGATGGTCAGCGCGGCCCTCGCGGAGGCAAGCCGCCCATTCGAGTGCAGCGTGGAGATCGCCGTTGCGCTCGACAGCTGGCACCCCACCGCTGGGACCCGCACGACCGGCGCCCGCAACACCGCTCCCCGCCGGCGCATCCGGGAGGGAAGGCTTGCTGTCCTGGGCGGGCATGGCGCGCGCGAGCAGTGGTCCTTCCCCGCGCCCTTCGGGGCGCAGCCGGTGACCGAGCTCACCTTCTCCGAGGTGCCGACCACCCACCGTCATCTCGACGTGCAGGACCTGACCTCGTACATCACCACCGCTCCCCTGGCGCAGCTTCGCGACCCGTCGACGCCGCAGCCAGTCGCGGCGGACGCATCGGGCCCCTCCGGCCAGCAGTTCGTCCTCGACGTGGCTGTCATCGTCGATGGGCACCTGCGTCGGTCGAGCGCTGCCGGCCGCGACATCTACGCCAGCACAGGGCCGCTCGTGGTCGAAGGAGCGGTGCGGCTGCTGCACGGACAGGGCCTCGAGAGCGGCGCCATCGCCCCCGGAGAGGCCTTCGACGCCACACACCTGCTCCATGCCCTGGACCGCCACCCCCTGGGCCCGACGATGACAGGCATCGGCCCCGCGTTCGAGGAAGCCGCCAGTCGCCCGGTGAGTGGAGGTGCACGCCCCTGACGTGGGGTGACGCGTCCACGCGCCCGCCGACCGCCGGTGGGCCGCTCTCCGGCGGCGGCCACCGTCTCGGCCGAGGAGGGGAGCACCGGCGTACGCAGACGGATGTGCGTGACCCCTCCTGCCCGGCGTGGGTAGGCTCGTCGGCCGCCCACCGGCTTCCGGACAGGAGAAGAGGAGGGCACGGGGGCGCGCGGCTGGCGGTGGATCGTGTCTCTGACGGTTCGTTCGTCGGCTGGTGCACCCTGAACCGGTGGAATCCGGTCCACCGCAGTGCGTCGCTGGGGCTAATGCTTCGACGCGGCAGGCCCGCCCCCGTGCCGCGGCCCGCGCCTCGCTCAGGCCAGGCGTCGGAAGTCGGTGACGGCCGAGAGCTTCTCGAACCCTGCCGAGATGTATGCCGCAACGCCGGCGACGTTGCTGCTCGGCGTGCACACTGTCGCGCTGGACGACCCCATCTGCTGCAGGGCGGCGACCGCTGCCAAGGTGATGGCCCGACCGTGCCCCCGGCCTCGGTGGTCCGGGTGCGCACCCAGCGGTTCGATCAGCCCCGGACGCCCGGGGCCGGCCGACCACACCGTCGTCGCTGCGACCGCAGCGCCGTCCTCGTCGTACGCGACCAGGCAGCGAGCCCGACGGTACGCCGAGCTCGCCGCCATGGCGCGCCAGCGCTGCGAACTGAAGGTCGAGTTGGGGAACGAGGCCCGGCCCACCGCGACCCGGTCCTGCAGGATCCGCTCGTCGACGTGGTCTGCGTCGAGGACTTCGATCCTGAGGCCGCAGTCCTCGACAGGGTCGGTCAGCTCACGACGAAGCGGAGTCCACGGTTCGTCGGCCACCCAACCGGAACGGTGCAGCAGGTCTCGGAACGCGGCACCGAAGCGGGCCTCGACGACCCCTCCGTCGGCGGGCAGTACCCCACGGCCCGGGTCCGCCAGATCGGCCAGCAGTTGCCTGGCGAACGCCTCGTCGGAGTCGACGCTCGGCGCGATCGCCATCCGGATCAACCCATCCTTGGCGTCCACCATGCCAGCGGCCAGGATCGTGCCCCCACGCCGCCACAGGCGAACCTCCCGGGCCAGCGCCTCCGAGCCGAAGCCCCAGTTCCAGCCGAGATCACCGGGGTGGACCTGGACCGGCGCGCCCTCCTGCTGCCAGCTCGCCACCGCCTCCACGACATCGTCCAACAAGGCCGGTGTTCCGGACTGCATCGCGACCGACATACGCAGAGCCAACCGGACACACCGCCCGGACGCACGGGATTTATGACGTCCGATCGCTGCGTCATCCCAGCAGACCGCGGCCGGGGCCGGGTCGGCAGGCGCTGGGACGCGGAAGGTCCGTCATGACGCCGGTGGATCGACAGTCGGTCGATCAGAGGACGGACGCCACCCACGCATGCAAGCCGTGGTCGTCGACAGGCGCGGTGTCCAGACGACTGCGCAGGCTCGTCACCGCAGCTCGCAGCTGGGTCCATCGGCGGGCTCGTTCGCGATCGATGTGCGCGGCATCGGCGAAGATGTCGATCCGGCGTCGTAGCGCCCGATGCGGCTGGTCCTGACGGTGGAGCTCGACCCACCGGTCGCGCAGGTGGGTCAGGCACTCGGAGGCCAGGTCACCGACCAGTCCCAGGGGGTCGATCGCGAGCCACTCCTCTCTCCTACCGCGCAGGACGTTGTTCTGGTGCAGGTCCCCGTGCAGAACCGTTTCTGGCTGCTCGGCTCCGAGTTCGCGGCAGGTCGCGACGGCAACGGCGACGGCGCGCGGCGACAGCGCATGGGCCGCCAGCTGGTTCATCCTCGGCAGTTCCCGCTCCCACCGCGCACACGCCTCACTCAGCCGGGGCAGGCCGCCCGCAGCCGGGACTGCCAGGCGGCGGGCAAGGTCACCCACCACGGCCATCGACACCTCTGCGTCCTCGACCTCGGCGAGCGAGCGGTCTTCGAGGTTCTCCAGAAGCCGTGCCCGGAGAGCATCGTCACGTTCCAGCAGACGCACGGCACCACGCCCGGCCCAGGTCGCCAGCACTGCGGACTCGAGGTCGTCCCCTTCCCCCGGGAGCGACAGCTTCAGCACGGCGCGGGTCCCGTCCGCGCGGCGCACCGGAAGGACGACTCCGCCAAAGCCGGCCCGCACGTCGCCGGCAGGCACGCAGGACCAGCGATCCATCAGTTCTTCCGACAGCCACGGCAACCGGTCCAACCAGTCACGCACCGACTCGCCACCGTGGGCGATCCACGCCTCCCGAGATCTCGGCGGGACGATCACCGCTGCGTCACCCCCCCCGCATTCCCGGACGGGCCGGCCCGACCGGCCACGAGTGACCGTCAGTCCTCGATCGCCAGGAATCGACGAAGTGCATCGGCGCCCCGGATCGTGACTGGCCCTACTGGGCGAAGGTACGTGTGCGGGGTGACGAGGACCCGCTGCTCCTCGATCCCGACCTTCCCATCGGCTGTGCGCTGGACGATCCGGTTGCGTCCGTTGTCGACATAGCCCGTCTTCCGGCTGACCGCGGCCGAAGCGAGGTTGCCGACGATGTATCCGGACCCGCACGACTGGGCGGTGAGCTCATCGAACGCGAGCCCGACCGCGAGCTGCCGCATCACGGTTCCGGTGCCCTGGCCCTGATGGCGCAGTCCCAGCCAGGAACCGGTCTCCACGTGCCGGGTCTGCGCGAAGTTCGTGGCGTGGACGTCCTGCATACCGACGAGGACGCCGTCACGGCGCACGGTCAGGGCCATGCGCCAGTCCTCGGGGGCGAACATGGCTCGCTGGCTCCACCACCACGCGAGCGAGGTTGTCGGGAACCCGTCAGGCGAGCCCGGTGTGAAGCTCTGGGCATGCCAGTCGGTGAGGAAGGGCATCGGGAGGTCGGGTGCCTGGATGCCGTCGTGGATGAGTTCGACGAGCTCCGGGATGTCCTCGTCGCGCATCACGCGCATCTCGACGCTGCCGCTGGTGATGAGCAGTCCGAAGGGAGGGAAGATCTCTTCCATCGTGAGCATGCCCAATGCTCCCCCGGCCGGGGTGCGTCAGCCAATCGACTTCCGGAGCGTTCGGTCACGGCGCACAGCCCTGACGGTCACCGTCGCCGCGGCGGCGGCGTTCAGTGAGGCCGCCCGCTGCGGGCCACACCTACCGAGCAGGGACGGCGAGCCAACGGGCTGGCTCGGTGCGGGCTGAGCTGCCTGCAGGCGGCGTCGTCCTGGGACACTGCAGCAGTGCTGCCGGCGTGGTCCACGAACCACGGCCCGTTGCCTGCACAGACGGTGCGGGCGGTCCCGGGCGTTGTCTCGTTGAACGCCGAGCCCGGCGCAGCGGCAGCGGTGCCCGGTTCGGCCGGAGCACTCGACGTCGCGCAGTTGAAGCCTGCGGTCGTGCCCGGCTGGCCGGTGGTGGGGTTCGTCTGGGCGACAGCGGCGGCCGGCGCGCCGATCACGAGGGCGATGGAGCAGGTCAGGGGTAGCAGGTACTCGCGCATGGCGGTCCTCCTCGGGGGGTGACCGCCCGGGCTACCTGGCTCGGGTGCAGGGGGCGGAGACGCCCCTCTCGGCAACACGGCATCCGGCCTCGTTCGGTTCACCGGCGGAGGAACGGACTCCGTGCGAGCCGGCGGCGCAGCTGTGCTGTGACCCGGCCGCTCGTCGACGGGTGCGCCTTCCCGGGCCATGCGACCGATCACCCGCGTTCGCCCAACGTTCAGTCGGGCGACCGCCACGCGTTGGTGTGCGCTGCCTACGTTTCCTGACGTGCACAAAAGGCCCAGAACCGACGTGACGTATGCGGTCCGTGCCCGAGGCGTCACGAAGTCGTTCGGCGACGTGCTGGCGCTCGAGACCATCGACCTCGACGTCGAGCGGGGCGAGATCCACGGCCTCGTCGGCCCGAACGGCGCGGGCAAGACGACCTTGCTCGGGCTCCTCCTCGGGCTGGCCTCACCGGACGCGGGAAGCCTCGAGATCCTCGGGACCCAGGTGGGTCGGGCCCCCTCCGTCCACGAGGGGGTCGCCGGGTTCGTCGAGGGCCCGGGTCTGTACCCCTCGCTGACCGCCCGGAAGAACCTGGCCACCCTGGCGGTCCTGCGCGGCATCGAGCCCCGGACACGTGTCGCCGAGGTCCTCCACGAGGTCGGGCTCACCGAGGTCGCCGACGAGCCGGTCCAGGGCTTCTCCCTCGGCATGCGCCAGCGGCTGGGTCTCGCATCGGCCCTGCTCGGCCGACCGCGCCTGCTCGTCCTCGACGAGGCGTCCAACGGCCTCGACCCCGCCGGCAAACGCCAGGCTCACGCGGTCCTCACCGAGTTGGCGAGGACCGGCACGAGCATCATCCTCTCGAGCCATCGCATGGACGACGTGGAGAGCCTGTGCTCGGAGGTCACCATCCTCGACACCGGACGGGTCGTCTTCTCCGGTCCCCCGGCCACGTTGGCCGCCGAGGTGCCCGCGCTCGACTACCGACTGGTCCTCACCGACGCCCGCGCCGGACGCCGGGTGGCCGCCAGGCTGCCTGCGATCCACCTGGTCGAGGGCTCCGAGCCGTCCGACGCTGCCGGTGCAGCGCTCGTCGTCCGAGCCGCGGCGCCCGCCCTCGACGAGCTGGTGGTGGGCTTGGTGCACGCGGGTGTCGCGATCCGCGAGCTCTGCCCTCTCGTCTCCCCGCTCGAGGCCGCCTTCCTCGCCCTGACCGACCGGCAGGAGCACGCCCGATGACGGCCACGACGGCTCGTCCCGGGCCTGTCACGGCCGTCCCCCTGCGGCGCATCTACCGGTTCGAGCTCACCAAGCTCGCTGCTCAGTGGCGCGTCCGGCTGCTCCTGCTCGCCGGCTGGGTCGGACCAGCCGCGTTCGTCGTCGGGGTCAGCCAGCAGTCCTCGCTGCCCGCCGACACGCTGTTCGGTCGCTGGATGCACGCCTCCGGGTGGGCAGGGTCGCTCGTCGTTCTCGGCTTCGCCGGCACGTGGGCGCTTCCCCTGGCGGTCTCCCTCGTCGCCGGCGACAGCTTCGCCGCGGAGGACCGGCTCGGCACGTGGCGCCACCTTCTGGTGGCCGTCCGCTCGACACGGCGGATCTTCGCGGCCAAGGCCCTCGCGAGCGCGACCGTGATCCTCCTGTTGGTCCTCGGGCTCGCGTGCTCCAGCGTGGTCGGTGGGTTGCTGGCCGTCGGCAGCCACCCCCTCGCGGGCCTGGACGGACACGTCCTGGCCCCGGCGGACGCGGCGACGAGACTCGTCCTCGCCTGGGGCTCCATCGTCGCGCCCACCCTCGCGCTCGCCGCCGTCGGGCTGCTCGGCTCGGTGACCCTGAGCAGCTCCCCCGTGGGGCTGCTGCTGCCCGCCGTGGTGGCCCTGGCAATGCAGCTCGCCCAGCTGCTCCCGCTGCCGGTCCCGGTCCGGCTCGCCCTCCCCGGATACGGCTTCATCGCCTGGCACGGTCTCTTCACCGACCCCGCCCAGCTGGCACCGCTGGCGACCTCGGCCGTCGTGAGCCTCGCGTGGGCCGCGATCCTGGGGACGGCGGCATACGTCATCTTCCGCGCACGCGACTTCACCAACATCCACGAGCGCGGCTCCGGACGCCGAGCGCTGACCGTCGGTGTCCTGCCGCTGCTCGTCGTCTCAGCGTCGACGGCCGCCGTCGTGGCCTGGACGGCGGGTGCGAGCGGCTCCGGCATCGACAAGGCCAAGGTCGAGCGGTCGGTGGCCACGTCCTTCGGTCACCTCTACCGCCTGCAGACCGAGCAGCTGGGCCGGCCCCCCGTCACCGAGGCGCAGCTGCAGACCAGCGCGACGTGCACCAAGGGCGGTGGTCTCGAGCCGGCGCAGGGACCCGGCAACGACTGGCGATGCATCGTCAGCTGGCACCTGCCCGGCGTCGACGCCGTCGGCACGGCCGTCTACCAGCTGGACGTCAGCGCGGACGGACAGCTCGTTGCCGACGGTGACGGGCCCAAGGAGGTCAACGGCTACTTCCAGGTGCGCTCCCCCAACGGCACCGAGCCGAACCCGCTGTGGCAGTTCGACGCCGTCGTCGACCTGTCGTCAACCACCCCGAAGGGATAACCATGCAGGTAGCACGCCGCCGTCACTGTGACGGCTTCGGCCAGACCGGCCGGATCAACCGCCTCCTCAGACGCCGGGCGGCGCTCGTCACCGCCGGTACCGCCGCGGCCGCGCTCGTGGTCACCGGCGCCGCAGTCGCCCAGACCCAGCAGTTCGGCACCGACCAGGTCGGGCAGACGACCGCCAACGGGCTGGTCGTCTCGAGCGACCAGTACCTGCGCCCCTACGGGCAGCGCCTCGTCCTCGACAAGGGCAAGATCATGTCGTCGGCGCCCAGCCCCGACGGCACGCACCTGGCCGCCACCGTGACGGATGGCGGCATGGCCCTGGCCATCGTCGACCTCAAGACGTGGAAGGTGCAGCAGTACGTCGGCAACAACACCGCCGCCGACCTGCGCATCAGCGGCAACAGCGTCGGCCAGGAGGGGCCCACCTACTCCCCCGACGGCTCGCAGCTGTGGCTCGGCCAGGCCGACGGCTTCACCAAGTTCACCGTGACCCCGGACGGCTCCCTCTCCGACCCCACGTTCGTCCCGATCGCCAAGGACGGCGACAAGCGCGCGCTCGTGGGACAGGCAGTGTTCTCGCCTGACGGCTCGACGGTGTATGCCGCCGTGAACGGGCAGAACCGCGTCGTGGCCCTCGACGCGGCCACCGGTACCGTCAAGCAGAGCTGGTCGGTCGGCAACGCCCCCCGCGACCTCGCGCTCGTCGGGTCCAAGCTCTACGTCGGCAACGAGGGCGGGCGCCCTGCGAAGCCCGGGGAGCCGACCATCAACTCCTACGGCACGCAGGTTCCCGCCGACCAGGCGACCGCCGCCACGACCACCGGGACGGTCAGCGTCATCGACCTGGCGCACCCGGACGCAGCGCCCGACAGCATCGACGTCGGGCTGCACCCGACGGCCCTCTACGTCAAGAAGGGCGCCCTCTTCGTCACGAACACCGCCAGCAACGACGTCTCCGTGATCGACACCGCCAGCGACAAGGTCGTCCAGACCATCGCCACGCAACCCTGGCCCGAGGCCTCCGTGGGCTACGAGCCGGACGCCGTCACGCTGACCGACGACGGACACCTGCTGGTGACCCTCGGCCGCGCCAACGCGGTCGCCGTCTACCGCTACACCAGCCCGCTCGAGCCGGTGAGCTACGTCGGCCTGCTCCCCACCGACTACTTCCCTGCCGAGATCACCTCCACCGGTGACGAGATCGTGGTCTCCAACACCCGCGGCATCGACGCCCGCAGGTCCAGCGGCCCCACCCACGGCACGCACGACACGACGTCGAGCCTCACCCGTTTCACGCTGCCGAGCGACGACGTCATCAAGGCCGAGACAGGCACGGTGTTCACCCAGAACGGCTGGCACGGTGGGTCCGCCGCGCTGAGCGATGGCAAGGGCGCCAAACCGGTGCCCGTGCCGGTCAAGCTCGGCGACCCGTCGACCATCAAGCACGTCTTCCTCATCGTCAAGGAGAACCGCACCTACGACCAGGTCCTCGGCGACGACCCGCGCGGCAACGGCGAGCCCACCCTGGCGCAGTACGGGGAGAACGTCACCCCCAACCAGCACGCCCTCGCCAGGCAGTTCGGCCTCTACGACAACACCTACGACATCGGCACCAACTCGGCCGAGGGCCACAACTGGCTGATGCAGGCCGACAACCCGGAGTACACGGAGTCCTCGGCGGGCGAGTACATCCGCAGCTACGACACCGAGGACGATGCGCTCGGCCACCAGCGGAGCGGCTTCCTCTGGACGGGGGCGCAGGCGGCGGGCAAGTCGGTACGCGACTTCGGCGAGTTCCAGCAGTTCCTCACCAAGCCGGCGGGCGCCACCTGGCAGAACCTCTACTGCGACAGCAAGGTGATGGCCACGACCGGGAACGACACGGCATACCCGATGGTGTCCTCGTCGCCGATCCCGTCACTCAACGACGTGTCGGTGCACGGGTTCCCGAAGTTCGACACCAGCGTCCCGGATGTCTACCGCTACGAGATCTGGAAGCGGGACTTCGAGAAGAACGGCCCCGCGAACCTCAACATGTTCTGGCTCTCGAGCGACCACACGGGCGGGCCGCCCAGCGGGCCGGCCCAGGTCGCCGACAACGATCTCGCGACCGGGAAGATCATCGACAAGATCTCGCACAGCCCCTACTGGAAGGACTCGGCGATCTTCGTCGTCGAGGACGACTCGCAGGCCGGCGTCGACCACGTCGACGGACACCGGGCGCCGATCCAGATCGTCAGTCCGTGGGCGCGGCACGGCGCGGTCGACAGCCACTACTACACGCAGATCACGATGATCCGCACCATCGAGCAGATCCTCGGGATCAGGCCGATGAACCAGAAGGACACGGCCGCCACCCCCATGCGTCGCGCCTTCGCCCCCAAGCCCGATCTCACGCCCTTCACTTCCGTGCCCAACCGGACGTCCCTGACGGCCGGGCTCAAGACACTCCCGTCCTGCGGCGCCGACGTGCCGGCACCACAGGCGCCTGCGTCGCCTGCCGCCCCGACGGGCAGGATCCCGGCGGGCCAGCAGGGTGTGGCGGCGGAGTGGGACGCCTGGAAGGCCAAGCAGCGGCTGACCGGCCCGGACGCCCAGGCCGACTCGACCAACCCGGCGCAGATGAACCACCTCGGGTGGTACGAGGCGCACGGCTGGAGCCAGCCCTACCCCGGGGAGACCCGGATCTTCGCCCCGCAGGACGTGCCCGGAGCCCTCATCCCGGCCGCGGACAGCGACCACTGAGCGAGACCAACGCCCGGCGAGGCCCCGGACGGCGACACCGCCGACCGGGGCCTCCGCTCCCTGCGGCGCTGACACGCCGCGCGTGAGGGGGCGTGCGGGGGCTGGCGGGAGAGCCCATGATGGACGTGGGTGTCCACCTGTGCGCTCTGCCGTCGTCGCGACACCCGTACCGTCAGGAGGCTCGGTGACCGACCCGTTGCGCGCCGCTGACCGCGCCTCCGCCCCGCGAACGCTCGTGGAGGTGCTCGAGGAGACGGCCCGGGCATACCCCGACGCACCCGCCGTGGACGACACCACCACCGTCCTGAGCTACGTGCAGCTGCTCGAAGCGGGCCGGTCGCTCGCCGCCGAGCTGCGCACGGCCGGCGTGCGGCGTGGCGACCGGGTGGGAGTCCGCTCACCGTCCGGTCACGTTGACCTCTACGTCACGATCGTGGCCATCCTGTATGCCGGAGCCGCCTACGTCCCGGTCGATGCCGACGACCCCCAGGAGCGGGCCGACCTCGTCTTCGGGGAGGCCAAGGTCACCGCGGTGGTCGGGGCGCGCAGACGGATCAGGGCCACGAGTCGTGAGGGACCGGCGCACGGCCGCGTCGCGACCCACGAACCCGTCGGCCTGGTCACCCCTGACGACGACGCGTGGGTGATCTTCACCTCTGGATCGACCGGCGTCCCCAAGGGCGTTGCCGTCTCCCACCGCTCCGCTGCCGCGTTCATCGACGCCGAGGCGCGAATCTTTCTGCAGGACAACCGCATCGGTCCGGGCGACCGGATCCTCGCCGGCCTGTCCGTGGCGTTCGACGCCTCGTGCGAGGAGATGTGGCTCGCCTGGCGCCACGGCGCCTGTCTGGTCCCCGCCCCGCGCTCGCTCGTGCGCACCGGGCAGGACCTGGGCCCCTGGCTCGTGGCGCAGGACATCACCGTCGTGTCCACCGTCCCGACCCTGGCCGCGCTCTGGCCCGCCGAGGCGCTCGAACCGGTCCGGTTGCTCATCTTCGGCGGCGAGGCGTGTCCGCCCGAGCTCGTGACCAGGCTCGTGACGCCGGACCGCGAGGTGTGGAACACCTACGGGCCCACCGAGGCCACCGTCGTCGCCTGCGCCGCGCGCCTGGACGGCGACGGCCCCGTGCGCATCGGACTGCCCCTCGACGGCTGGGACCTGGCCGTCGTCGACGCCGAGGGCCGACCGGTCGCACCGGGCGAGACCGGTCAGCTGATCATCGGCGGAGTGGGCCTCGCGCGGTACCTCGACCCCGTCAAGGACGCCGAGAAGTATGCCGCCATGCCCACCCTGGGCTGGGAACGGGCCTACCGCTCGGGCGACCTCGTCGTGAACGACCCGCGAGGGCTGCTGTTCGTCGGTCGCGCCGACGAACAGGTGAAGATCGGAGGCCGACGCATCGAGCTCGGCGAGGTCGACGCGGCCCTCCAGGCGCTTCCCGGGGTCGGCGGCGCCGCGGCCGCCGTCCAGACCACACCGGCCGGCACCCAGCTGCTCATCGGTTACCTCGCGCCCGCCGACGGGAGCGGCCAGGGCGCTCGGGACTTCGACATCGAGGCCGCGATGCACCGGCTGCGCGAGGAGCTGCCGGCAGCCCTCGTGCCCGTGCTCGCGCTCGTCGACACCATCCCCACCCGCACGTCCGGCAAGGTCGACCGCGCTGCCCTCCCCTGGCCGGTTCCCGGGGCCGCCGGCGGACCGGACGACGCCGGCGAGGTGCTGGAGGGCCTGACCGGCTGGCTCGCCGGGCACTGGTCCTCGGTTCTGGGCCTGCCCGTCCGCTCGCCGGACGCCGACTTCTTCGCCCTCGGCGGCGCCAGCCTCTCGTCGGCGCGGCTCGTGTCGCTGCTGCGTGAACGGTTCCCGGACGTGACCGTCGCCGACATCCACGCCCATCCCCGCCTCGGCGCCCAGGCGGAGCTGCTCGAGTCCTTCGCGCCCAAGACGCCCGATGGGGCGTCGCGACCGGAGCGCCGGGTCGGCCGCGTCAGCCGACGCACCCAGCTCCTGCAGACGCTGGTCTCGGTCGTCCTGCTGACCATCAAGGGCATGCAGTGGCTCGTCGGCCTGGCCCTGGCGACCGAGCTGCTGCGTTCAGCCGACCTGGCGCCGTGGGCGCGGCCGGTCTCGTGGTGGGTCATCGCGATCGGGCTCCTCGCCTTCGTCACCCCGGTGGGGCGGATGGGCATCAGCGCCCTGGCCTGCCGCCTGCTGCTGTGGGGTCTGGTGCCCGGCTCCTACCCTCGCGGCGGTTCGGTGCAGATGCGGCTGTGGGCGGCTGAGCGCTTCGCCGATGCGATGGGTGCCGTGACCATGGCCGGCGCGCCGTGGATCGTCCACTACGCGCGCCTGCTCGGGGCGAACATCGCGCCGGGGGTCGACCTGCACACCGTCCCACCGGTCACGGGGATGCTGCAGATCGGTCCCGGCGCGAGCATCGAACCGGAGGTCGACCTGTCGGGCTACTGGATGGACGGCGACGTCGTGCACGTCGGGTCGGTGCACATCGGCCGGGAGGCCGTCGTCGGGGCGCGCAGCACCCTCGGTCCGGACGTGCACGTCGGTCGCGGTGCCGTCGTCGAACCCGGCTCGACGGTCCTGACCTCCGTTCCTGCCGGACGCGTCGTGGCCGGTTCCCCGGCCCGACGCGTCTACGGGCCCGTCGACCCCGGCTACCCCGCCGAGGCCGCCCCTCGAGGACCGGGCTGGACGGCGGTGTACGGCGTCTCCGGCGCACTGCTGTCCCTGCTGCCGTTCGTGGCGATGCTGCCGGCACTGCTCCTGGTCGGCCGCTCCGCCGGACGCGCCGCGAGCGCCGGCGAGGCCGTCGTCACGACGCTCGTGTGGGTGCCCGTGGCGACCCTGCTGGGCATGCTGGGTCTGGCCATCCTGACGATCGTGCTGGTCCGGCTCCTGGCCCTGGGTGTACGCGAGGGGTTCCATCCCGTGCGCGGGCGCGTCGGCTGGCAGGTCTGGATGACCGAGCGCCTGCTGGACCAGGCCCGGACCCTGCTGTTCCCCCTCTACGCCAGCCTCGCGACGCCCGTCTGGCTGCGAGCCCTCGGAGCCACGGTCGGGAGGGACGTCGAAGCCTCGACGGTGCTGCTGCTGCCGTCCATGACGACGGTGGCCGGGGGTGCCTTCCTGGCCGACGACACCATGGTCGGCAGCTACGAGCTGTCCCGGGGCTGGCTGCACATCGCTCCCGTGAAGATCGGCAAGCGGGCCTTCCTCGGCAACAGCGGGATGACGGCACCGGGGCGGCGCGTCCCGAAGTACGGGCTCGTGGCCGTGCTGTCCGCGGCCCCGCCGAAGTCCAAGGCCGGGTCGAGCTGGCTGGGCAGCCCGCCGGTGCGGATGCGGCGGGCGCCGCAGGGCAGCGACGATGAGCGCACCTACCGGCCTCCGCTCCGGCTCAAGGTCCTGCGGGGCCTGGTCGAGCTGTGTCGCGTGGTGCCCGTCATGGTCACGGTCGCCCTCGCGGTCCTCGTGCTCGGCGCGCTGGAGGCGCTGGCGCTGTCGTGGGGATGGGTCGCAGCAGCCGTGCTGGGTGGCATCGTGCTTCTCCTCACCGGTGCCCTCGCCGCAGCGACGACGACCGCGGCCAAGTGGGCGGTCATCGGTCGGATCCACGCGGTCGAGCACCCACTCTGGAGCTCCTTCGTGTGGCGCAACGAGGTCGTCGACGCCTTCGTCGAGATGGTCGCCGGCCCGTGGTTCGCCTGGACCGCGACCGGGACCCCCGCCATCAACGTGTGGCTGCGCAGCCTCGGTGCCCGGATCGGGCGTGGCGTCTGGTGCGAGACGTACTGGCTGCCCGAGGCCGACCTCGTCAGCCTCGGCGACGGCGCGACGGTCAACCGCGGCTGCGTGCTGCAGACCCACTTGTTCCATGACCGGATCATGAGCATGGACACCGTCACCCTGGGTGCCGGGGCGACCCTTGGACCGCACGGGGTCATCCTCCCGGCGGCCAGCATCGGACGCGCTGCCACGGTGGGCCCCGGGTCCCTCGTGCTGCGAGGGGAGGACGTGCCGGCGGACAGCCGGTGGACCGGCAACCCGATCGCCCCCTGGCGGCGGAAGAAGGACGACTGAATGAGCACCGTGCCCGCAGCGGCCGCCCTCCCCACACCGGCGCTGGACCCGTACACGCCCGAGCGTGCCGACCCCACCTATCGGGTCGAGCACTACGACCTCGAGCTCGACTACCGCGTCGCCAGCAACCGGCTGGCCGCCAGGGCGGTCCTCGACGTGCGAGCCCTCGAGCCGATCGACCGCGTCCGTCTCGACCTCGTCGGCCTTCGCGTCACGAAGGTCGCCGTGGGGTCGAGCACCGCCAAGTGGACCCGCCGCGGCGACAAGGTGCTCGTCCGTCTCCCCCACCCCCTCGACAGTGGCGACATCGTCCAGGTCACGGTGACCTACTCCGGCACACCGGGTCCGGCGCGTACTCGGTGGGGCACCCTCGGCTGGGAGGAGCTGAGCGACGGCGCCCTCGTCGCCTCGCAGCCCACCGGTGCTCCCACGTGGTTCCCCTGCAACGACCACCCGAGCCTCAAGGCGACCTACCGGATCGGCATCGAGTGCGACTCACCGTTCGCCGTCGCGGCCACCGGTGCCCTCGTCGAGACCCGGATCCGGGGCAGCCGCACCCGCCGCGTCTTCGAGCAGACGCACCCCACGGCCACCTACCTCGTGGCCGTTCACGTCGGCCGCTACACCGAGCACGTGCTGACGCGCCTGCCGGTGCCCGTGCGGCTCCTCGTCCCGGACGCCGTGGCGGCCACCGCCCGCCACGACCTCGCACGCCTGCCGCAGATGATCGACGTGCTCTCCCAGCGCTTCGGCCCCTACCCGTTCGAGGACTACACGGTCGTCGTCACCGCCGATGACCTCGAGATCCCGCTCGAAGCCCAGGGCATGGCCACGTTCGGAGCGAACTGGCTCCGCGGCGACCGCAGCCACGAGCGGCTCGTGGCGCACGAGCTGGCCCACCAGTGGTTCGGCAACAGCCTGACCGCCGCCCGCTGGAGCGACATCTGGTTGCACGAGGGCTTCGCCTGCTACGCCGAGTGGCTCTGGGCCGAGGCCGCCGACGGTGTCCCGACCTCGCTCAGCGCGCGCCGCCACCACACCATCCTGGCTCGGCAGCGCCAGGACCTCGTTCTTCGTGACCCGGGACCGAGCGACATGTTCGACGACCGGGTCTACAAGCGCGGCGCACTCACCCTGCACGCCCTGAGACACGCCCTCGGTGACACGGCCTTCTTCGCGCTGCTCAGGGACTGGACCTCGGCCAACGCCGGTGGCACGGTCACCACCGAGCAGTTCTACGACGTCGCGACAGCCCACGCCGGCATCGCGGGCGGGCGCATCCGGACCTTGCTCGACGCATGGCTGGACAACCCGAGGTTGCCGCGGCTCCCCTGAGCCCGGTCACGCGTTCGAGCCCACTCACGCGTTGCAGCCCGTCGCCGGTGTGGTCAGCCAGGTCGTCAGGGGTGACCCGACGGCATCCACCGCACCGCGACCAGGGGCGCAGATCGCGCCAGGGCAACCGCCGCGACCGTCTGTCCTGCCGCTCCGACGTCGAAGCCGAGGGACTGCTCAGCGGCCGGCGCCTGCAGGTCGAGGTCTGCCACGATCGCGCAGCTGCCGTTCGGCAACCCCTGCACCACGCCCGGGCGCCCGGCCGGGAACGAGGTCGGTTCGGTGTCCAGCCCGACGCCGAGAGCCTTCAGGACGGCCTCCTTGCGGGCCCAGACACGCGCCCGGGACGTCGCGTCCGCCGGCAGCCCGTCGTCCGGATGCAGCGCCACCGCGTCGAAGCCGGGGAACTGCACGTCGTCGCTGCGGACGATGTCGAGTCCCACGGGCGCGATTCGGGTCAGCGCCACGATCACGCCGGCTTCCCGCGCCGGCATTCTCCCGGCCTGCGGGCGGACGTGGGTGACGGACACGAAAAGCCCCGGGTCGGCCACCACCCGAGGTGGCCCGTGCAGGCCCCCGCACCGGGGGCAGGTCCTGTCCACCGCGACCGCCGGCGCGTCTGTGCCCAGCACCTCGGCAAGAGCGCGACGGACCAGCGTGAGCCCGGCGGCCCGCTGCCTCGCCGTCGCCGGGGTCGCCGCCGCGTGGACGCGTTGCCGCTCGGCGTCGTCCAGCTGGGACAGGTCCACGCGGTTGGGCACCGCTCGGCTCCACAGGACGACGTGGTCGCGCACGGCGTCCGCTGCGTCGAGGCTCATGGCCCGTCCGCCCGAGGCGGTCCGGCGGTCATGAGCACATGGTCGAGCAGTGGGCCGGCGGGCACAACACCCGCGCCTCCACGAGAGCCCCCAGCGAGTGGTGGTCGTGGTTGGTGGTGCTCAGCTTGCTGCCCACCCGGTGATGCCGACGATGCGGCACACGAGCAGCCGGTGGAAGGGCTTGTCGGCATACTGCGGCACGGTGCGGGCCAGACGGTCGGCGAGCTCGTGGGTCAGGCGCGCCGCCGGGTCGGGCACGTGCTCCAGCTGGACCCGCACCCACCACAGCCGGGACCAGTCCTGGGTCTCCCAGTGCTCGACGAGCAGCGATGCCCGTGGGTCGGCCTCGAGGTTGTCCTCGCGCCTCAGCCGCGTCGAGGACTTGGCCTTGACTCGGTCGATCGGCACCCCGATGTGCCCGTCTGCGCTGACGGCGAAGACGACCGGCTGCGGGTCCGGCCCGCGGTCAGGGTGGAGCGTGCACAGCACGCCGTGCACCTGCGTGTCCAACCGCGCGCGAGCGTCGTCGGCGCTCAGTCTCATGGGGCCTCCCAGCAGCTCGCGGGCGTCGAGTCCGTCGTCGTGTTCGTCGTCACCGCCGGCCTCTCACCTGGGGGCGGGTAGGGAGGAGCCTGACGGGGTCAGCGTCACCATCGGCGAGCCGCTCACCCAGTCGTCGACGGAGTAGGGCTGCGCCGCGTACCAGGGCTGGATCCGCCTCGCCTGCTTCGCGATCCGTCGCCGCGTCGCCGGATCCGTGACCTCTTGGGCCACGACGTCGAGATCGCCCGCCGGCTCGAGCAGGTGCAGCACCGCCCGGGGGTGCGTGCGCAGGTTGGCCAGCCAGTGCCGTGCGCCGGGAGTGCCGGTCAGGACGATGGTGCCGTCGACGACGACGTACCAGAGCTCGATCCGACGCGCTCTGCCGCTGCGACGCCCGATGGTGGTCAGCTCGCAGGTGCCGGTTGGGGGCAGCGCCGGACCGTCCATGCCTGCACGCTACGGGTCGAGGGGCAGGATCGGCCCGGCAACGCCGGGATCCAGGAGCTGGTCTGCAGGGACCGTGAGATCAGTGCTTCGGAGACGGAGGAGTCCGTTGAGCGGATGATGGGCCCATGCCCAGTGACCCGCCGGCCGATCCCGACAGCGTGGTCTCGGGAGGTTCGGGAGGGGCGCGCGACTCGTCGGCGCAGGAGACCTACCTGTGGCCGTTGAGCGCCCTCGTCCTCGTCATCCTCCCCCAGGTCCTCGTTCCCTCGAACTACCGCAACGGACCGCCCCTGGCCGTCCCCGCCGTGGAGGCAGTGGTGGCGCTGATGCTCATCGTCATCGCTGCGAAGCCCGGTCCTGTCCCAAGGGCGGCTCGCCCGTTGATCCTGTCGCTCTTCGGTGTCCTCATCATGGCGAACACGGGCGCCGCGTCCAGGCTCGTGGTCCTGGTGCTGCGCAGCACGCCCCCGGGCCAGACGCCACCCACGGTCACACAGCTGCTGGTCACGGCCGTCACCATCCTCGCCACCAACATCGTCACCTTCGGGCTCGTCTACTGGCAGATCGATGGCGGTGGGCCCCGGGCGCGCCAGACGGGTGCTTCGCGCTACCCCGACTTCCTCTTCCCGCAGTCCGACACCGAGGGGCTGGCGCCACCCGGCTGGCAGCCACGGTTCGGCGACCACCTCTACGTGTCGTTCACGAATGTCGTCGCCTTCAGCCCCACGGACACCCTCCCCCTGACGCGTCGGGTCAAGGCGTTGATGGCGGTGCAGTCGATGATCTCCCTGTCGGTGCTGGTCGTGGTGCTCTCGCGGGTGATCAACATCCTCCCGTCGTGAACCTGCTCGTGAACCTGCCCGTGGCGTCGCGCGGCACGTACTCCGGCGCCGCATACGACATCGGCGAGCGGAGCCGTGCCGATGGTGACGCACCCGGGTGGCGTCGCGAGATGCGGACCCGCAGAGCCGCCGGCTGCACCTCGAAGCGCAGCAGGCCGACGAGTTCGACGGCCTCTCCGTCGAGTCGGACGTGCGTCTCGACCGGGGCCTGGACCTCCAGGTGCGGGGAGCTCCACGTGCGCCCGGGCGCAGGTCTTCTCTCCTGCAGGGCGTCGATACCCAGGATGCCCAGTCGCCCGCTGCCCAGCGTGGGGCGAGTGCCGGCACCCGGGCCCTCGAACGCGTACGGGTTGTTGGAGATCAGCAGCACCGCAGGTCGGACATCCTTCTGTCCAGGGCCGTCCACGAGGCGCAGCTCTGGCATCAGCACCCCCGGCGCGAGCACTCGGCGCGCCGTCTCCGCCAGGGCGCGGACCTTCGAGCCGCGGTACGCCGCTTTCCGGTCGGCCGCCCCCTCGATGCCGAGGGCGACGTTGTTCAGGAACATGTGACCGTTCACGTGGGCCACATCGATCCTGCGTTCGACGCCCACGGTGAACGCGTCGAGAGCACCGGCCACGTCCCGCCGGTCGACACCGAGGTCGATGGCGAAGTGGTTCCGCATGCCGACGGGGATGCACACGAAAGGCAGCTCGTGGGCGGCGGCTACGGACGCCACGACTGCGAGCGAGCCGTCGCCTCCGGCCATGCCGAGCACGTCGGCGCCCTCCGCGACGAACTCTGACACACGCGCCCGCAGGTCCTCGCCCGGGCACACGGTCACTGTCTCGACTCCGCGCTCACGCGCCAGGTCGATGACGCCGTGGCGGCCTGCCGCCCCGTCTCCGGCGCGGGGGTTGACGAACAGCACCGGCCGTTGAGGAGCACCGACGAGGTGCCAGCCGCGACTGATCAACGTCGAGAGATGGTGAAGCGTCGGCTGCCGCGACTGCATCGTGGGGCCTGCCTTCCTCCGGCGACTGTGAGGGTCCGTCTGCGCCGCGGCCAACGGGGAGGCGGTGACGGCCGGCATGCCGGGCCAGGGGTGGAGGGTGCGTATGCCGCCGGGCTCAGCCGGCGTAGCTGCGGGCCATTCGCGTCGGCGTCGACTCGGGCACCGCGGGGTCTCGCACCGGCCAGGACACGACGACGGGGTCGGGCACCAGTGGCGAGAAGGCCGCCATGACGTCGATGCCGTCGCGCAGGAGCTCGACCAGAGCCGCGTGGCGGTCCTCGACCCAGGATCGGGCGATGGTGTCCACAGCGAGGGCTACGACCTTGGCCGCATTGGACGGGGCCGTCGCCACCACAGGGGTGAAGCCCACGCGGGCCACGTAGGCCCGCGCCCAGTGCCCGGCCGCCGGACAGTTCTCCAGGGCGTCTCGGGACGCCAACGACAGGTCACCACAGGGACGGCCGTCCTGCTCGGCGAGCACGCGCTCGGCGTTGAGGATGGCCACCGCCAGGAGGTTCTGCCGCTCCTGTGCGGCGACCGGCAGGGCGGCCCGTACGGCGGTCAGCAGCAGGGCCGTCGTCGCGCGCGGGTCGTCCGGGTTGAGGCCGACGACCTCGGGGATCATCGTCACGAGGCGCTGGCGGTGGGCGTCGTCGAGCATGTCGTTGACCCGGCGGGCCATCGCGGCCAACACGGGATGGGTGCAGGTCGGATGGTCGCTCCACTGCTCCCCGGCGAGGAACGAGGCCATCTCCATGAAGCACGCACCCTTGCGGGGGCTGCGGTGCAGACCGCGGGACAGCACCGGCACGCCGTCGGGAACGAAGGGGGCTCGTCGTGACATCGTCGCTCCTTGGGCTCTGGCACTGGACCTGGGGACGGATCTCTTCATGCTGCGCCTCGATCGCCGACCTCATCATGCTTTTGCCACAGCACACGTCGTCGCCGCCCTGACCGGCTCGACGTCACATGCCTGGAGTCGGCGCGACGTGAGGCGCGGCAAGAGGCGCGGCAAGAGGCGCGACGTGAGGCGCGGCAAGAGGCGCGACGTGAGGCGCGGCGTCAGTTCGAGGAAGGTCAGGCACCGAGCCGAACCCCGGGTTAGCCTTCGAGAACGGCGAGCGGTTCATCTGGACCGCAGCGCAGACGTCTCGGCGTCGTGCAGGAGGCCAGCGATGGGCAAGAAGAAGGCCAGCGAGACCGACCAGCTCCCGCTCGGGGCCTCCAGCGCGTGGGACGAGCCCTCAGGACGGGCGAAGCTGCGGCGCAAGACCTACGAGGCCGAGCTCGAGCCGCTGCAGGCGGAGCTCGTGGCCATGCAGGAGTGGGTGAGGTCCTCCGGGGCCAAGGTGTGTGTGGTGTTCGAAGGGCGCGACACCGCCGGCAAGGGCGGCACGATCAAGCGAATCGTCGAGCGCGTGAGCCCCCGGGTGTTCCGCGTGGTCGCCTTGCCGGCGCCGACCGATCGGGAGAGATCGCAGATGTACATCCAGCGCTACATCAAGCACTTCCCCGCGGCCGGTGAGGTGGTGATCTTCGATCGCAGCTGGTACAACCGAGCCGGCGTCGAGCGGGTGATGGGGTTCTGCACGCCGGCCGAGACCGAACGCTTCCTCGCGCAGGTCGCCAGCGTCGAGAAGGCCATGGTCGACTCGGGGATCATCTTGATCAAGTACTGGCTCGAGGTCGGCCCCGACGAGCAGACGCGCCGGATCGAGAACCGCATCCACGACCCGCGGAAGGTGTGGAAGCTCTCCGACATGGACTTGGAGTCCTACAGCCGGTGGTACGACTACTCCCGTGCCAGGGACGCCATGTTCGCCGCGTCCGACACCCCTTGGGCTCCGTGGCACGTCGCGCACACCAACTGCAAGAGGCGTGGGCGCCTCAACGTCATCAGTCATCTGCTGACCCAGGTGCCCTACGAGCCACTGACGGTGCGGGACGTCCAGCTGCCGGAGCGCCAGGCAGCCGGTGACTACGAAGCCCCGGCTCTGCCACCGCGTTTGATTCCCACGCCATTCTGAACGCGCCAACCTCTGCACGGCTGACCGCGTCGCCCTCAGGGAGGAAGAGCATGTCCGAGAAGGTCAGCCGTCCGGCCGCGACCACCCGACCAGGCCACGTCGTCGCATGGTGGGCTCTCCCGGCCGACGAGGTCTTTCTACGGCTGGACGTCGACCCGGTCAGGGGCCTGACGGAGATGGAGGCGAAGCGGCGGCTCGAGACGTCGGGCCCGAACGCCTTGGCCCAGGAGCAGCCGCAGCCGATCTGGAAGCAGTTCCTGAAGCACTACGGCGACTACATGCAGATCGTGCTCGTTGTCGCGGCCCTTGTCAGCCTGCTGATCGGTGAGTGGGGCACGGCGGTGGGGCTGGCGCTGCTGACCCTCTTCAACGCCTGGTTGGGGTACCACCAGGAAGGGAAGGCCAACGCGGCAGCCGCGGCTCTGGGTGAGATGCTGAAAGCTGTCGCCAAGGTCCGGCGCGACGGGTCCGTCCTCGAGATCCCTGCCGAGGAGATCGTGCCCGGCGACGTCGTTCTCGTCGACGCCGGTGATCGGGTCCCTGCAGATGGCCGTGTGGTCGTCGCCGCCACGCTGCAGATCGAGGAGGGCGCCTTGACCGGCGAGAGCGTCGCCGTCGAGAAGGCCACGGAGCCGCTCGGGTCGGTCGACGTGCCGATCGGTGATCGCACCTGCATGGCGTTCATGAATACCAACGTCACGCGCGGCCATGGCGAGATCCTCGTCACCACCACGGGAATGGGCTCCGAGGTCGGGCACATCGCACACCTTCTTGCCGAGCAGAAGGTGGAGAAGACGCCGCTGACCAGGCAGGTGGACCGGCTCACGATCTTCATCATCGGCGCAGCCCTCTTCGCCTTCATCGCCATCGTGATCATGGGTCTTGCACAGGGTGAGTCCTTCACGGTCCTCTTCGGCATCGGTGTCGCACTTGCCGTCGGCTCCATCCCGGACGCCCTGCCGGCGGTCGTGACCACGATCCTCTCGGTGGGCTCGGTCAACATGGCCAAGAGGAACGCGATCATGAAGGAGCTCCCCGCCGTCGAGACGCTGGGCTCCACGTCGGCGATCAACTCCGACAAGACCGGCACCCTGACCCTGAACCAGATGACCGTCCGCGAGTTCGCCACCGTCGCACACCGCTACACGGTCAGCGGTGAGGGCTACAGCTTCGACGGCCAGGTGCAACGCACCGCGGGCGATGCCGAGACCAACCTCGACCACGTGTTCTTCCCGTGCGCGCTCTGCGACGACTCCGACATCCAGGACGGCGTCGTGGTCGGTGACCCTACCGAGGGGGCGCTGTACGTGCTCGCGCAGAAGGGCGGCCTCGACGTCAGGCAGTTCCGCGAGAGCCACCCGCGCATCGCAGCGGTGCCGTTCGACTCCGACTACAAGTTCATGGCCACCTTCCACACGATGCCGGGGGCCGATGGTCGGCCCGTCGTGCGGGCGTACGTCAAGGGCGCGCCCGATGTGCTCCTGCAGCGTTCCACGCGGGCCCGTATGCCGGGTGGCGTCAGCCAGTCGCTCACCGACGAGATGCGCGCCAAGGTCCTGGCAGAGAACGACCGCATCGCCGGCCAGGGTCGGCGCGTCCTGGCCTTCGCCCAACGAGAGTTCGACCCCGCCGGCTTCGACCCCACCGCCGAGCTGATGGACCTCATGCAGGAGCTCGAGCTCACGGCTCTCGTCGGTGAGGTCGACCCGCCGAGGCCCGAGGCGACCAAGGCCATCGCCGAGGCGAAGCGGGCGGGGATCCGCGTCCGCATGATCACCGGAGACCACGCCGTCACCGCAGCCGCCATCGCCAGCGAGCTGGGCATCGAGGGACGTGCCATGACCGGCGCCGACTTCGCTGCTCTCGACGACGAGCAGGCGGCCAGGCAGGTCGACGAGATCGGCGTGATCGCTCGGGTGGCGCCCGAGCACAAGGTGCGGCTCGTCGACGTGCTCAAGCGAAACGGTCACATCGTCGCCATGACCGGGGACGGTGTGAACGACGCACCGGCCATCGGCGCGGCCGACATCGGCATCGCCATGGGGATCACCGGAACGGACGTCGCCAAGGGCGCCGCCAAGATGATCTTGGCCGACGACAACTTCGCCACCATCGTGGCCGCCGTCGAGGAAGGGCGATCGGTCTACGACAACCTGCAGAAGTTCCTGCGGATCCAGATCGCCAACCTGTTCATGTTCATCCTCGCCTTCCTCGGCTCCAGTGCGTTCCGGATAGCCGGCACCGCCCTGTTCGTCCCCTCTCAGGTGCTGTGGATCCACATGGCCGTCGTGGCGCCGATCGGGGCAGTGATGGGGCTGGACGTCGCCAGCCCGGGCATCATGCGACGCGGGCCACGGCCCTTCGACCAGCCGATCATCGTCCGATCGATGATGGTGCAGCTGTTCGTCAACGGCTTGTTCATGGCGGCCGCGACACTGGTCCTGGTCCAGATCGGCAAGACCACCGACGGGTCGCTGGAGGTGGGGCAGACCATGGGTCTGGTGGGTCTTTCGGTGATGAACGTCTTCCTCGCGCTCAACCTCCGCTTCCCGGAGGTGAGCGCCTTCGGGAGCGCGACCCTGTCCAACCCGAAGCTGCTGTGGGCCTTCGCCTGGGCCTTCGTCGGGGCGATGCTGATCACCCAGATCCGCGTCCTGCAGGACCTGTTCCACACCACCCCGCTCACCGGCAGGCAATGGGCCATCGCCCTGGTGCCCGGCGTTCTCCTGCTGATCCTGGGTGAGGTCTACAAGATGATCCTCCGCGCCCTGCGGGCCCGCCGGGCAACCGACCAGCCGCCCGTCCCCACCCCGGCCGCGACCTCGCCTGCCGCCGGGTAGTCGGCGTTCGGTCTGCCCGCCCCTGACGCCCGAACGAAGGCGTCCTGCTCCGTTCGGCTGCGGATGTTCCGAGCGGCCATGGCCACGAGGTCTAGTCCCTCACGGATGATTCGACGCAGGCCCTGGCAGTGCCACAGTGGGTGGAGGTTTCGAGTGCTGCAGGGTTCGCCCGATTGCCATGCGCCCACGGGCATTCCGTGACTCGAGCACCCTGGGCACTTGGACCAGACCACCAGCCAATACGCCGGTCTTCGTTCTCGGGGGTCGTCAGAGGGACGCGCTTCCGGCTGAAGGCGTCCCGCGTTCAAAGGAGCAACTCGTGACCACCATGATGCGACCCGCAACGACGTCAGCCACCCTCGGCGACAAGGCTGCACCGAAGCTGACGCACCTCAGCGTCGACGAGCGGGAAGCCAAGGGGAAGGCGGCTCGCAACGAGACGCCCCGCACCAGCCACGGCCAGTGGCATCCCGCCGCGGACCGCCCCGATCCGATCGCGCTCCTGGAGGGGCAGGGCCTCAGCAGGGTCCCTGAGCTGGTGCCGGTGCGCTACGGACGGATGCTGGTCTCGCCGTTCACCTTCTACCGGGGCGCAGCCCTGATCATGGCCAACGACCTCGCGGCCACTCCGGTGTCAGGGCTGCACACCCAGCTCTGCGGCGACGCCCACCTGTCGAACTTCGGCGTCTTCGCCTCGCCCGAGCGCCGGTTGATGTTCGACATCAACGACTTCGACGAGTCGCTCCCCGGACCGTGGGAGTGGGACGTCAAGCGGCTCGCGGCCAGCTTCGAGATCGCCGGACGAGACCGAGGGTTCGCCCCGGAGGAGCGCTGGCAGATCGTTCGAGCCTGCGTCGCGGAGTACCGGACACGCATGCGGCTGTTCGCGGCCGAGCGCAACCTCGACGTCTGGTACGCACACATCGACGTCGAGACGATGTACGACACCTTCAAGGACAGCGTGTCCAAGAAGCAGCGGAAGCGGACGAAGGCGAACGTCGCCAAGGCCCGCACCCGGGACAGCATGCAGGCCTTCACCAAGCTCACCCATGAGGTCGACGGGCAGCGCCGGATCGTCTCCGACGCCCCGCTGATCGTGCCGATCGAGGAGCTGCTACCGGCCGGGTCAGCCCGGGACGACCTCGAGGGAGAGCTGCAGGCGCTCATCCGCTCGTACCGGCGCACGCTCGAGACCGACCGACGAGAGCTGCTGGAGTCCTTCCACTACGTCCACGCCGCCCGCAAAGTGGTCGGCGTCGGCAGCGTCGGGACCCGGGCCTGGATCCTGCTCCTGCTCGGCAGGGACGACCAGGACCCCCTCTTCCTGCAGGCCAAGGAGGCCGAGGCGTCCGTCCTCGAGAGGTTCGTGGGCAAGAGCAGGTACGCCAACCACGGGCAGCGCGTCGTGGCCGGGCAGCGGCTGATGCAGGCGGCCAGCGACATCTTCCTCGGTTGGCAGCGCGTCACCGGGTTGGACGGTCAGGTGCGTGACTTCTACATCCGCCAGCTGCGTGACTGGAAGGGCTCCGCCGACGTCGAGACGCTGCACGCGGACGCCATGACGGCATACGCCCAGCTGTGCGGCGCGACGCTGGCCCGCGCCCACGCGCGATCCGGTGACCGCATCGCGATCGCGTCCTACCTGGGCGCGGGCACCTCCTTCGACGAGGCGATCGCCGACTTCTCCGCGGCCTACGCCGACCAGAACGAACGCGACTACCAAGCCCTCGTCGACGCCGTCGACTCCGGCCGACTGGAAGCCCAGACCGGCCTCTAGTCGCGAACATTCCCTGAAGGACCGAGCTGCGTGCTGTCGCAGGTTTCGTCACCGCCGTCGGGCGATGGTGAGTCCGTCGAAGGCTGTCAGGACCACGGCTTCGACGCGAGCGTCCGAGGCGACCACGTCGTTGAAGGCACGCAGGGCGGTGGTGTCGGCGTCGGCTGCCTCCGGGTCGGTGATCCGGCCGCTCCACAGGACATTGTCCGCAAGCAGTAGGCCGCCGGGTCGCACGCGCGGGACCAGCTCTGCCCAGTAGGCGGCATACGACGGCTTGTCCGCGTCGATGAAGACCAGGTCGACATCTTGCGCCGCCGGTAGGGAGCGCAAGGTGTCGATCGCCGGCGCGATCCGCAGGTCGATCCGGTCAGCCAGACCAGCGGCAGCCCACGCGCGTTGGCCGATCGCGGTCCACTCGACGCTGACATCGCAACACAGGAGTGAACCGCCCTCAGCCAGACCCCGAGCGATGCACAGGCTCGAGTAGCCGGTGAACGTTCCAACCTCGACGGCTCGGCGGGCACCGATCAGACGGGCGAGCATCGTGAGCAGCTGGCCTTGGTCGTCGCCGATCTGCATGCCTGCCGCGTCCCCCAGTTCCGCTGTCTGCACCTTCAGCTCGTGCACCACAGGGTCTGGGCGCCAGGACCCGTGAGTCACGGCGTAGGAGCGGATCTCGTCCGTCACCGGGAAGCTGCGCATTCTCGGACGCTACGCCTCCCGCCGCGCGGTGCGGGCGTCTTCACCGACGTTCCCAGGCCGGAACTGGGCCGACCGTGACGACGTCTCCAAGCCCTGTTGGTCATCAACCAGCGGTGGAGCGGTGTGCAGGTAGCCGTCGGGTTCAGCTCTTGTGGCGTGCTTTCGCTCGTACACCTCGGCTCGTCCTCCCCTGACGATCTTGTCCGGCGGTGGGTGCACCCCGACTACTGGGCCCCGGGCGCTGGCCGTGAGGGTAGTGACTCGGGGCGGGCACCTGACTGAGCCGCCGTTGCAGCACTCGGGGCAGCCACCAGGCGCGTTCGCCGAGCAGCTCGAGGACGGCTGGGGCCAGGAACAGCCGGACGACGGTGACGTCGATGAGCACAGCGGTCGCAAGGCCCAGCCCGATCATCCGCACCTCGGTCTCGCTCGTGAAGGTGAAGCCGAGGAAGACCAGCGTCATGATCGCCCCGGCCGTCGTGATGAGGCTCGCGGTACGACCGACGCCGATCGGTACGGCCTCGCGCGCCGGCGTCCCGGTGGCGCGCTCCTCGCGGATCGCTGAGAGCAGGAAGACGTTGTAGTCCATGCTCAGCCCGAAGAGGATGGCGAACATCAGCATCGGGACGAACGAGACGACCGGCTGCTCGTTGACACCCAGCAGACTGGTGCCCAAGCCGGTCTGGAAGGCCAGCGTCACGACGCCGTAGGCCGCGCCGATGGACAGCAGGTTGAGCCCGGCGCTGACCAAAGACAGCACGAGCGACCGGAAGGCGAAGGTCAGCAGCACGAGCGAGAGCCCTACGACCACGACGATGAGGAGCACGAGACTCCCGGACACTTTGCTCGCGAGGTCGTCGAAGGTCGCGGTCTGTCCGCCGACGTGTGCCGTGACGCCGCTGTCGGCCAGGGCGGAAGGTAGGACGTCCTCGCGCAGGGTCTGTACGAGCTCGCTCGTCGCGTCGGATTGAGGTGCTGTGGTCGGGATGACGGTGACCACCGCAGTGTCACCGGCCGGGTTCGTCTGCGCCGGGGCCACTGCCGCGACGCCTTGCGTGCGCGCGAGCCGCTCGGTGACCGTGCGCGTGCTGGCCGCCGGGTCGGACGTGTCGCGCAGGTCGAGCGCGACGAGGAGGGGCCCGTTGAACCCAGAGCCGAAGCCCTCGGCGAGCCGGTCGTACGCGATCCGCATCGTGTCGCCTGCGGGCCGGTTGCCATCGTCCGGCTGGCCCAGCTGCAGCCCGAGCGCCGGCGAAGCGAGGCCGAGGAGCAGGACGGTCGACACTACAGCGGTGCTCCAGGGGCGAGCAGCGACCCACCGTGCGAGGCGCCGGGCCCGACGGCCCTCGGACCCGTGCGCGGAGGCGCGGTCAGTGCCGGAAGGGGCGGTGCGCTCGGCCTTGGGCAGGACGCGGCGTCCGGCGAGTCGCAGGGCCGCTGGGACGACGGTCACGGTGGTGAGCGCGGCGACGGCCACCACGATGGCGGCCGCGAGCCCCATCCGGCCGATGATCGTGATGCCCGTGACATAGAGGCCGCAGATGGAGACCACGACGATGGCGCCGGCGGTGACGACGGCCGTGCCGGTGGTGCTGTTGGCCCGGGCTGCTGCCGTCACCACGTCGTCGCCCGCACGCAGCCGGCTCCGGAACCGCGCGACGAGGAACAGCCCGTAGTCCACGCCGGCTCCGAGGCCAAGCATGATGGCGATCGTGGGTGCGACGGTGGGGATGTCGACGACCCCGGACACGGCTGCAAGGACCGTGTTGCCCAGTGCGAGCCCCAGCAGCGCTGAACCCACTGTCACGAAGGTCGCGACGAGCGAACGGAAGAGCAGCGTCACGAGCACGAGCGCTGCCAGGAGACCGATGACCTCCCCGAGCGGGACCGGCCGCTCCCGCCACCGGTCGACGACCGGGCCGCGCATGCTGGCGTCAACCCCGGCCGGCTTCACGGGTGCGACGGCGGACTCGAGCCGCTGGAGGTGGCCCGCCGTGAGGTCTGCCGCCTTCTTGGCGTAGAGCACCGTCGCGTACCCGGTCCGGCCGTCGGCCGAGAGCTGCACCGGGGCGACGGACTCGACGTCGGGCTGACGTGCGACGGTGGCCACCGCGGTGCCGACCGGGCTGTCGGCGGCGGTGTCGAGCCGACCGGTGGTGTGGAACACGAGCGTCGCGGTGTCTCCCGCGGCGGCAGGGAACCGCTCGGTCAGCAGGTCCGAGGCCTGCTGCGAGTCGGTGTCGCCGAGGCGGACCTCGTCGGTGAACCCGGCTCCGAGGCCGCCGGCGACGCCTCCCACGACCAGTAGCGCGAGCACGAAACCCGCCAACGCCCGCCACGGGTGGCTGGCCGCCCCGCGGCCCAATCGTCCCAGCAACGTCGTCATGGCTCCTCCTCGCCTCGCGCTTTCAATCAATTGATTGAAGCAAATGTTTGAGACGCACGGCAAGCGCTGGCATGATGGCCGCATGAGCTCGTCGACCGCCGCCCGCCTGCGGGCCGCCACCGAGGACCTGCTGCTCGAGCAGGGGCAGGCCGCGACGACGCTGCGCGACATCACCGAACGGGCCGGCGCCAACGTCGCCGCGGTCGGTTACCACTTCGGGAGCAAGGACGCCCTCGTGTCGCTGGTCTACGGGGACGCGCTGCGCGAGGTGTCCGAGGTCCAGCGCCGTCGCCTCGACGAGCTACCCGAAGGCGCCCCCTTGGAGGACCTCGTGCGGATCTGGCTCGCACCGGCGCTCGACCCGGCGACCGAAGGGTCCCGCGTTGCCCGGCTGTGGGGTCTCATCCAGCGTGGCATGGTGGAGCGTTCACCCGGTCTCCTCGAGAACCTGGGGTCGGTCCGCGACCTCGTGGACGCCCACCTCGTCGACCGGCTCGCGGCCGCGCTGCCCCACCTCGGCCGCGAGGAGCTGATGCTGCGTCACAACGCCGTACTGGGGGCCGTCGGCGCCTTCGCGTCCGGCAGCCTCTCGCCCGTCGCAGGCCCGCCCTGCGCCGAGTCCGTGGCGATGCTCGTCGCGTGGGTCGTCGGCGGGCTCCAGGCCCCGGCGGCCTCCGACACCCAGCCTGAGGATCGTCGGGCCCGTCCGAGGTAGCAGCACCTCGCCCCCCATCCGGCCCTGCAGCTCTACGACGGCGCGTCCTCACCGGCTTCGGTGGCATCCAGGCAGCCGAGTCAAGTCGTCGGGGCGGCCGCGGACTGGGCAGCGACGTACTCGGCCGACTCTGTCTGGAGGGGCGAGCATCCGTTGGGGCATCTGATCGCAGACGACCATGTGCAGGCCGCGGCGGACGTCGGAATCCGCTGCGGACGAGACGTCCGAATCCGCCGCGGAGGGCGGGCTCTGCCGAAGCTCGTTGGCGTTGGAGGCCGGCCAGTCTCGAGGATCTTCCCTCGTCGGGGCGAGCTGCTGGTCGGGCCCGACCGTCCTGAAACGTCCCCTGTAGGCGATCAACCGGGCCTGAGGGCTCGCAATCGGAGGTGTTCTGCCGGGACTGAGGACCGACACTTTTGAGGTCGTGACCCCGACCACGTCCCGCGCTCTACGCGAACCCCGGCATCGGGGAACGCGACCGTGCCAGCCGACGCCGTCACCGTGACCGCCCCCACCGGCGACGCCTTGACCGTCATCCCGACCACCGAGACCGTCCAGGTCACCGGCGCCGACGGCAAAACCTGGACCGAGGTCGCCCACTTCGCCATCGGCACGTCCGGCGTCTTCTCCGTCAAGGTCCCGTCCGAGGGCTCCCTCGTCGCCGTCGCACCGGCGAAGTCGACCGCAGGCAAGGCCGTCGCCTGGATCGTCGCGATCGGCGTGGGAGCAGTCCTCGCCATCATCGGCCTCATCCTCGTCGTCGCCGCCCGCCGGCGGTACTCGCCGCGCTAGCAGGCCGGGCATCAGTCGGTCCTGGTGGTGTCAGCGCTCGTCGAGCATGACCTCGACGGAGTAGGCCTGGCTCACGACCAGAGTGACCGCACGTTCGAACGCACGCACGTGCCCCTGACCCGGTGACCCCGACCCCGCGGTGCGTGACTTCGTCCGCCGAGCTGGCCCTTACATCCCTCCCGCTTGGAGTCGACCAGGGCCGCCCCGGCGGATGCGCTCGAGGGGGTAGGCCCTGTCGGTGCGTGGGCGTGCGGCACAGTGAGGGCTGCGGCGAACCACGAGGGGCTGGTGCCGTCAAAGGGAGAGCTCGGGAGGAGGCGAAGCAGGTGCGCGAGGACGCGAGCGTGATGCACGTCGACGCCGACTCGTTCTTCGCCTCGGTGGAGACCCGGCACAAGCCGTCGCTGGCCGGCACACCGGTTCTGGTCGGCGGGACCGGTCCTCGAGGGGTGGTTGCGACCGCCAGCTACGAGGCGCGCGCCTTCGGGTGCCGGTCGGCGATGCCGATGTCCCAGGCGCGGGTCCTGTGCCCGGGCGCGACCGTGCTCACGCCGCGGTTCCCCGCCTACGCCGCGCACAGCGCCCTCATCATGGACACGTTGCGGCAGCTGTCACCGCTGGTGCAGCCGGTCAGCCTCGACGAGGCGTTCGTCGACCTGGCCGCGGGCCCGTTCGCAGCCGACCCGGTCATGGCCGCTGACCTCGCACGCCGGCTCATCTACAACCGGTCCGGCCTGGTGGTTTCCGTCGGGCTGGGACGCTCGAAGCTCATCGCGAAACTGGCCTCCGACGCGGACAAGCCACACGGGTTCACCGTCGTGCCCGGTGAGGACGAGGACGAGTTCCTCATGCCCAAGCCAGTGGGCGCCTTGTGGGGTGTCGGCCCGGCCACGGAGGCGACCCTGCGCACGCTGGGCATCCGCACGGTCGCCGACCTGCGCGCGGCAGGTCGGGAGGACCTGGTGCGCGTTCTCGGAGACGCGGCGGGGTGGAACCTGTACCGGCTCGCGCGCGGGGATGACCCACGCCCGGTCGTCGTGGAGCGCGAGGCCAAGAGTGTCGGTGCGGAACGGACCTATGCCCAGGACCTGCTCCGGTGGGAGCTGCCGGGTGCACTCGAGGACGTCCTGGCGCGGACGCTACGCCGGCTCGCGCGCCACGGCGGTGGCGCCCGGACGGTCACGGTCAAGGTCCGCCTGTCCGACTTCACCACGCTGACCCGTTCGGTCACGCTGGCCCACCCGACGGCCGAGGCTGACCAGCTCCGGGACGCAGCCACTGCGGCGCTCACCGCGGCCAACCCGGTCGAGCCGGTCCGCCTGCTCGGTGTGTCCCTGTCCGGGCTGACCCACTGGGCCCAGCTGCGTCTGCCGGAGGCCGAAGCCGGCGGCCCTGCTGTCGATGGCCTCAACGCCCTGGGCGTCCTCACGGGGACGCCCTTCGCCGCCGGGGAGCCGGACGCTGCGGTCCCGAAGGTGGAAGAGAATCACGTCCCCGGCGCGACCATCGAGGGCGCAGGCCTGCTTCCCGAGGACGAGGAGCCGGACGACGCAGATGAGGAGCTCCTGCCGACACCGCTGACTCTGCACTCTGTGGCAGTCGGGCTGGACGTCTCGCACCCAGACCACGGTGCGGGCTGGGTGATGCGGTCCGAGGACGGCGTGGTCATTGTCCGGTTTGAAGGCCCGGGCACCCCGCCTGGACCGGAGCGCACGTTCGACATCCGTCGCGAGCTGTTGATGCGGGTGAGCCCGCCGGAGCCGTGCCCCCCACTACGGCTGGCATCACTGGCCAACCTGGGTGAGGTCGAGACGATCACCGCGATGCTGCTGTCGAACTGGGCAACTCCCCCGGCACCTTGACTGCGCCTGCCTCGCGAGGCGGCTGCCCGATGTCGTGGACCGGCGCCTCGTCGCCGACGCGCGAACGGCCGACACGGGTCCGGGAGGGCGACCTCTTCGGCCGCCCTGAGCCGGTCATCCCGGCGGCACGCAACGCGACGACGTCCCGGTTCGTCGAGGTGTGGATCGTCTCGACGCGGCCCGTGCTGTCAGCGGCGCGGACCTCCAGCGGCTCGAGCCGGTGGAAGAGCACGAGACGGAGCCGGGCCACCTCGTCGGCGAGCCGGTAGTACGCGTACGACTCGGGCCCGGGCCAGTCGGGCCACCCACAGGGGCAAGCCGGACCTTGACCGCGTCCAGGATGGCGCCGCACGCGTCCGCGTGCACACGCCCCGAGAACAGGCTGTTCGTGAGGAGCTCCGTTGAGCACCCCCTGCGCGGTCGTTGCTGCCGCGCTCTTGCAGGTTTGTGCACCTCGGGTTGTGGCTGACCAATATGTTCAATACGTTCCCCCCGTCGGCGCTGGTGCGTCGACGGCTGAACGGTTGGGTCTGATCACGTGAGGTGTTTGGGCCGTCAGGGGCAACACGGCTGGCGCGCGTCGAAAGCTGACCAATTGGGGATCCCGCTGTCAGTCCTCTTCCTACTGAAAGAGGAGTTCTCATGCGCAAGAAATCTCGCGCCGCCGCTGTCGGGACGACCGCAGTGGCTTCGATTCTTCTCGGGGCTGGGTTGGCGATGGCCGCCACTTCCGGGACGTTCAACCTCGCCGTCTCCGGTGCTTCGGCCAGTGGCTCGTACTACTACGACGTGCATCCCTCGGGCACCAGCTACACAGGCACCGGCATTCAATACGTCGGAACGCTGAGGAACACCGGCACGACGGATGCGCAGAGCGCCTATTTCTACGCGCAGGTGGAGGGGTACGGCTACAGCCAGCTGGCCAAGGCGGCCCCCCGCACCAACGCATCCTTCAACAGGGTTCTCTACGACGGGGCAGCCCGGTACGTGCGATACAGCAAGGCGCAGGTCTGCCGCGACCGAACGGTTCTCGGGCAGTCCTGCCAAGTCGGCACCTACAACCGCTGACGTCGCCTGTGCCCGAGTCCCTCTTGGCCGCCGTGGACCTTCATGTCAGCTACGGCGTCAACGCCGCTCTCGCCGGCATGGGCTTTGCTGCCCATGCCGGCGAGGCGGTGGCCATAGTCGGCCCCTCTGGGTCCGGCAAGAGCACCCTGTTGCGTAGCTTGGCGGGTTTGCAGGCGCCCACCAGCGGAGTGGTTCATTTCATGGGCCGCGACCTCTACCGGCTGAGCGACAAGCAGCGCAGCCAGATCCGGTTGACTCGGTTCGGGTTCGTGTTCCAGTCCTCGGAGCTCATTTCGGAGCTCAGTCTGCTGGAGAACATCGCGTTACCGGTCGAGCTCAACGGGCGTCGCCGCCGGGAATCCCTGCGGATGGCGCAGTCATGGACTGAACGACTCGGCATAGCCGAGGCCGCCCGACGCAGACCTGCCACCGTTTCCGGCGGCCAACGCCAGCGCGCTGCCATCGCCAGGGCGATGGCCACAAGGCCCGCCGTCGTCTTCGCGGATGAACCCACTGGGGCACTGGACAGCGCTAACCGTGACCATGTGTTGCGGTTGCTGATCGAATCCTGCGCTTCCGAGGGATCCCTGTTGGTGTTGGTGACCCATGACGCGGTAGCCGCGTCAGCGGCTGACAGAGTCGTCGAGGTCGTCGACGGCCACGAGGCGCCGGTCGCTGTCTCTGTGGGCGCGCCGCGTTGACCTCGAATCTGCGCCTCGCGGCGAGATTGGTCCGCGGCGCTGGAGCATCAGACCTCACCCGGCTGCTGACGATGGCCGTTGGTGTCGCCCTGTCGGTGGCTGCCCTCCTGGTCGCCGTCACGGTGCCGCGCGCCCTCGGCTCCGGCGCCGACCGCGAGGCATCGCGAATGCCCGTTTGGGGCGACGCCTCTAGCAAGACCGCTCACTTCGAGGTCGCCACCACCCAGACCGCGACCACCCAAGGCATCTGGGCCCAGATCCGTCTCAGCGGCGGGGACTCCTCGTCCCCGATCCCGCCCGGCCTCACAGCGCTCCCAGCACCCGGTCACTCCAAGGTCTCACCCGCTCTACTGCGACTTCTTGCCGACGATCCACGACGAGCTCTCGCGCTGGGAGCTGTCGACGAGGGGGTGATCGCCGACGACGGGCTGGCGCGGCCCGACGAACTCGTGTCATACAGCCGCCTGTCACCAACGGGCTCGACAGCGGCACCGGCGTCGACAACGGCTCCCCCGGCGTCAGCGGCGGGGCTCACGCAGGCGACCGGCGGTGGGAGTGCCACGCCGTCAGGGCCTGGGTCGACGGTCGTCGCTTTTGGTGATCGCAGCCTCTCCGGTGGCGCCTCCAGCGCCTTGGGCCTGGAGGCGATGCTGCTCGTGGCACTGCCGGCCCTGTTGTTCTTGTCGGTGTGCGCGCGGCTCTCGGTCACGAGCCGGCGTGCTCGGCTCGCTTCGCTGCGGCTGATCGGGGTGTCGTTGGATCGGTGTGCCCGCATCTTCAGCGGTGAGCTCACTCTCGTCGCCACGCTCGGCGCACTGGCGGGCATCGGGGTTCACGTGCTCGCCACTCCTTGGCTCTCCACGGGGGTCCTTGGCGTCACCTGGTTTTCGTCGGATACCGAACTGAACCCCGGCCTGGCCGCGGCGTGCCTCCTCACGTGTGGTGTCCTGACCTCCGTCGTCGCACGACGCAGCATGTTGCGCCATCTTCGAACCGGTGAACACGTACTGCGTTCGCGACCGTGGCCCGTGTATGTCGGTGGGACTCTCGCTCTGGTGGGCGGCGCATTCCTGACGATAGTGGCGCTCAAGGTACTGGGTGCGGCTCCCGAGGATCCGGTACTCGACCCCTCAACGCACGTCCAGCTTGTCCTGGGCGCTTGCCTGTCGACCATGGTCGGTCTACTCATCGCGTTGCCGGGTCTCGTGACGCGATTCGCCCAGTGGATCTCGACCAAGGGGGTGCCCCTCAGCATTCGGCTCGGAGCACGGCAGGCGGCAACGAACGGCAGGCTCAGTGCGCGCCTGCTCGCAGCCCTCGTCGCGACCGTGATGGCTGTCGGCTTGTCCTCAGCGTTTCTGCGGTCGACCTACCTCGATGCAGTCGGCGACCCTCACACCGCAGTCCTGCACGTAGACCTCGCCGACGCCTCACCCGAACAACGTCGCGCCATCGCAGCTGACCTGCCCGCCACGTCCGAGATCTTCCTCATCGGCACCCAACGCGGGGACGGACAACAGGTGTCCATCTACGTGACATCGTGCGAGCGCTATGTCCACACATACAGCGAATCAGGGGCGCACTGTGTCCCGGGGCCAGTGCGCGTCGGACAGGACGGCGCCACCGGCACCGTTCAGGCGGGCGCAACCATCTCCATACCGCAGGTTGGCAGGTCACCGATCACCCTCCCGGCGCCCCGCGACACCATCGGCGGGGTTGGTGGGATGGCCGTCGTCATTCCGCCCGGTACAGCGCCCTGGGCCGCTACAGCCCCCAATGCCTCCATCACCGCCGTAGTGCCGACTGACGAGGCTGACGCCGTTCAAGCGCGACTCCAGCACCGCGCACCCGACGCCATCATCCAGAGAGTCACCAAAGACCCTCTGAGCCTTGCCCGTTACGTTGAGCAGTCCGCCGTTCTCCGTGGCGCCCTGACCTTGGCCTACCTGCTCTGCATCCTCACCTTCATCTTCGCCCTCGCCGAGGCCCGATGGGCAGGACGACGCACCCTCGTCGCGCAACGCGCCATCGGTGTCCCCGCCGGCGTCACCCGCCGAGCCAACATGGTTCAAGCCGCCCTTCCAGTTGTTGTCGGAACCATGTTGGCCGTCCCCGCGATCGCAGCCGCCGGCATTGCATTCCTCGCGTTCTGGGGCTCCGGCAACGCGCGCGACCTCACATTCTGGGCACCCATCACCGGCCTTGCCGCCGGAGCGGTGGGAACGACGGCTGCGGTGGGCTGGGCCATGGGACGGAGCCCTCTCGAACTGCAGCTGCTGAGCGAATAGCCGCCAACGCAGTACAGGACGAGACGTCGGCAGGGGCTCACGAACCGCCAAAGGTCCGCTCGTGCCGGGCCGGGGATGGCTAAGCATGAGTTGCGGTCGCGTCACGATTGCGGCGACCGCCGCCGCGAGGCGTCCCTCCGGCACGATGCTCGCTGCACACGGCTTGATGAGACGGGGGTACAGCCATGCGACCGACTGGAGCGCTGGTCCTGATCACCATGTGCGGCCTCGCTCTGGGCCTCGCGGGGTGTTCGTCCGAGCAGCCGTCGCCGATCCCGTCGGCGGATGAAGGCACGACGGTGGACCTCTACACCCACTGTGGCATCCGTTACGTGCAGGTCGGGGTCGACTGGTTCGAGCGAGTGGGCGGCCCCTTGGTCAGGGATGGCAACCCGCCGGCCGGCTGGAGCAATCCGAGTCAGCCTGGTCGGGTGACCGTTGCTGATGACCTGGCGACGTTCACCGATGACGCCGGGCACAAGGAGTCGTTCAAGAAGCTCGCCCAGCCGCCGTCGTCTGCGACCAACTGCGCCTGAACGTTCGAGACACACGTGGCGCGGGGCGGTCCAATTGCGCAGCAGGTCCGGGGGCGAATGGGGGCGCCGCGCACGGCGGGGCGACATCCGGGCGCGCCTGTCGCAGGGTTCACTACGACCTCGCTCGCGGGCGAGGGTCGCTAGGCGCCGCCCCGTTTCTTCGCGTTCGCGGTATTCCGGTACGCGTCGACGGCGTCCTCGACGGAGTCGAAGATGTGCTCTTCATGCAGGTGCGCCAGCACGCCCATCGCGGACAGGCTCGCACGTAGGTTCGGGTCGGTCGCTGCCAGGGCGAACGTCGCGCCGTGGGTGTGCACGAAGGTGATCAGCCCTTCGAGGGCGGCAGCGGCGGAGTAGTCGATGTCGGGGATCGACGAGCAGTCCAGGATCAGCCACGAAACCGGATCCGGGGCGCCGACGATCAGTCGTTGCACCTCGTCGGAGAACTGGTTCGCGTTGGCGTAGAAGAGGTCGGCGTCGTAGCGGAAGACGAGGAGGCCTGGCGCACTCTGCAGGCCCGGTTCGGCGCGGGCGTAGGTCTCGCGGCCGTCCCGGGTGACGCTGACCACGAACTGGCGGGGACGGTACTGGCGGCGCACCATCTCGATGACGGACAGCACGATGGCCAGGACGATGCCCTGCTCGACGCCGACGGCAAAGACAACCACGGCGGTGATCACCGCGATGTAGAACTCGCTGCGGCGGGCGGCCCACACCCGGCGCAGGCCTTCGACGTCGACGAGGTCGATCCCGATGACGAAGACGATCGCAGCCAGCACGGACTTGGGCATGTCGGTCAGGAACCCGGTCAGGAAGAGCAGGACGACGAGGACGACGCCGGCCATCGTCAGGTTGGCGACCTGCGACTTGCCGTGCTGCCCGTCGAGGATCTGGGTCTTGGTAGGGCTCCCGTTGACCACGAACGTCCCGGAGAGCCCGGCCGCGAGGTTCGCCGCGCTCAGCCCCACGAGGTCCTGGTTGATGTCGACGCGGTCGCCGTGTCGGGCACCGAAGCTTCTCGAGGTGGCCGCGCTCTGGGCGATGATCAGGACGAAGCACGAGACGGCGACCGTGACGAGGTCGGGCACGTCCGCCCAGCCGACCCCGGACGGCAGGCCGATCGGAGGGAACCCGCCCTGGACCGTCCCGATGATCGCCACGCCGTGGGTGGACGCCTGGAACGCGGCCGAGAGCGCGATGGACAGGACCACTGCGATGATGGCGCCGGGGACGGCAGGGAGGAACTTCCGGAAGCCGACGATGAGCGCCAGGGTTCCGACGGCGAAGGCCATGGTCGGCAGGTTGGTCTGCGGCAGGTGGGTCAACATGTACCACTGCTGCTCGAACCAGCCGCCGCTCCCCTTGGGGATGCCCAGCATGTCGGGGATCTGGCCGGAGAGCACCTGGATGCCGACGCCGGTGAGGAAGCCGACCAGCACCGAGGCGGACAGGAAGTCGCCCAGGAATCCCAGTCGCAACAGGCGGGCGAGGAGGAGCAAGGCCCCGCACATGAGCGCCACGAGGGAGGTCAGGGCCAGCCATTGCGGCGAGTCGGGCACCAGACCCGCGATGCCCACGGCAGCAAGCCCGGAGGCGAGGATGGCGGCCGTCGCCGAGTCGGCCCCGACCACGAGCAGCCGTGAGGAGCCCACGAGAGCGAAGGCCATTGCCGGGAACAGGATCGTGTACAGGCCGGTGACAACCGGGACACGCGCGATCGACGTGTAGCCCATCGTCTCGGGTATGGCGACGGCCGCCAGCGTCACCCCCGCGACGACATCCGGTCGAAGCCACGATCGCTGATACGCACGCAAGGCAGGCGGGACTGCTCGCCGGGCGTGATGCGCGGAGGGGTGGGGGCTGCTGTCCAGCCCGGGCCTGTTCGTCGTCATCCCCTCACCTCTTGTGCGGCGTCGTCGGCCTCACCCGTATTGGACGACGGGTGACCGGGCAGGGTCACCATCCACAAAGCATGAGACGTCCAAGCGCTGCCGTCCGTTGGTCTCGCTGGTTCGCGCGATGCCGACGCGTGGCCTGGTCGAACGGGCTACCGTCGAGGTGCGGACCCGGACGGGCCATGAGGTGGGGATGAACCATGAACCTGAAGGACTCGCTGTGTGCCGTCGAGCTGTTCTGCGAGCTGCCCGACGACCTCGTGGAGGAAATGGTCGCCCGGGGTTCGACCCTCGAGGTCGGGCCGGGCACCGTGCTGGTCCAGCAGGGCGAGCACTCGGCAGGCATGCTGATGCTGATCGAGGGGACGGCGGACGTCGAGGTGGACGGCCGCCACGTGCGGACCCTGTCGGCCGGTGACTACCTCGGGGAGATGTCCCTCATCGACGGCGCGCCGCGCTCGGCGACCGTCACGAGCGGCCCCTCGGGCGTTCGCGCCTTCCGCCTGTCGCCCGTGGCCATGACCGACCTGATGGAGCAGCATCCGCACACTGCCGTCCTGCTGCTGAAGGGTCTCGTGTCCCGGGTCCGTCAACTCGAGGCCACGGCCCGCGAGGGTGCGACCGGCTGAAGTCGAATGAGCCGTCTCGCAGGGGCCGTCTTCGACCGCCGACCGGGCAACCGTCAGCAGCCACAACGGCTTCCGTCGGATCGCAAGGGACGCGACACGCGCTCGACGACCGTCGGCTCAGTCGCCGGCGACCCTGCCATCTCGAGGAACCCTGTACAGCGCCACGACGCGAAAGCATGAGGCAACCTAGGGTTGTGGCCATGGACGTCGGCCCAGCGCTCGCTGCCGTCAGGGCCGCTCCCACTCTGCTTCAAGGCATGCGCGAGGCGCGTGCCCTGGCGGCTGCCGCTGCGGCAGCCCCCGGGGACGACTCCCTGTCGACGCTTCGGTCGGCAGCACTCACGAGCGACCCGCTCACCGCCACCGCGGCAGTTCACGCCCTCGGCGCCATGGACCACCCGTCAGCGGGCTGCGTCCTCACCGACCTCCTGTCCGGCGAGCGCCGCTACGTGGCCGAGCATGCCGTCGACGCTCTTCGCAACACACCCCTGGTCGGCGCAGCCCTTCCGGTCCTGGCCGACGTATGCCGGGAGGGAGGGTTCGCCGGGATGCTGGCCCAGCGCACCCTCGAGCAGTGGGCGAGCCAGGGGCCGGATGAGGTGCGCGCCGCGCTGGTCGGCGAGCTGCGGACCTGCACGGACCCTGTCGGCCGCGCGCGTCTGGTGGAGACCCTCGGGCTGGTGGCCGGTGCAGCCACGACCCAGGCCCTGCTCGACCACGCCGCCGACGACGACGAAGCCCTTCCCGTCCGGGCGGCGGCGCTGGCCGCCCTGGGCGACGGTCCGGCGGCGGACCGTAGTGCCGAACCACTCCTCGTCGCCCTGACCCGGAGCATGGGTCCCCTGGCCCAGACCGCGCGGCTCGCCCTCCACGACCTGTGCCCCGCGCCGACGGTCCCCGCCCCGGGAGGCCTCACCGTGGCGCAGGTGTTCCTCCACTCCGACATCGACGGCCGCCTGCACCATTCGGGCCAGGGCGACACCGGGGGCATCGCCACCCTGCTCGTCCACCTCGGCGACGCACTCCTGCGTCGGCAGCCGCGCATCGGACGCGTTCTCACCATCTCGGGTGGCAGTCCCGACCCGGCGCAGTTCCCGCTGGCGCGCATCCGGTCGCTCGACAGCCCGACGCCGGGCTCGGAGCTGCTCACCGCCGGCCACCACTACGCCCGCGTGCAGCTCACGGGGGCTCCCTCCGGGGTGTCCCGGGCCTGGCCGGCCCGCGTCTCCGCACGACGCGGCATACGCAGGGTGCTGCGGACCGCGGGGCACGTCGACGCCATCCACCTCCGGATGGCCGACGTCGGGTCGATGGCCGCGGCGGAGGTCGCGTGCGAGCTCGACATCCCGGTCGTGCTCACCCTGGCCCCGGACCCGCAGGCCCTCATCGAGGCCCGCGACACGGCCGGGACCCTGACCCGGTCCGGCTTCGGGGAGGCGGACCTCGTGGAGCACCTCTGGTTCCGCGACCGCCTGCTGCTCGACCTGACCGAGAAAGCCGACCACCTCGCGCTCTTCCCGCGGCCGCAGGTCGAGCGCGACCTGCAGCGCTACCTCGGCCTCGACCTCTCGGACCGCCCGGAACGGGCCACCGTCGTCGGTGAGGGCGTCGACGTGTCGGCCCTCGGCCGGGCAGTGCGGGAGGTCCGCGACGAGGCGGTGCGCGGCTCCGCGGCCGCGGTCGCACTCCGCGAGCTCGACGACCTCCTCGCGACACTGCCGACCGCTCGGAGGGGTCTGCCGGTCGCCGTGTCGGTCGGCCGACTGAACGCCGTGAAGGGGATGGCGACCCTCGTGCGCGGCTGGGTGGACGACCCAGACCTCCACGACCGCTGCAACGTGCTGCTCGTCGGCGGAGACCTCGAGCACCCCACCGATGAGGAGGCGGCCGAGCTGGCGCGCATCGATGCCGTCGTCCCGGCAGCCGAGGCGGCCGAGCGAGGGCTGCTGCTCGCGGGCCACCGCCCCAACGCCACGACCATCGCCTGGCTCGCCGCTCTGCGCGCGGCTCGCGCCGGCGTGGGAGGACTGCCCGGGATCTACGTCAGCGCGAGCCTCAAGGAGGAGTTCGGCATCGCCATCCTCGAAGCGATGGCAGTCGGCCTCGTCGTGGTCGCGCCCGCGGGTGGCGGACCGGCGACCTACGTCGCCCACGGTGAGACCGGGATCCTGACCGCCACCTCCACGCCGTATGCCGTGGCCGCAGCCATGCACGCGGCGCTCGACCTGGCCGCGGCGCCGGGTGCCGAGGCCCGCGGGCGGCAGGCGCAGGACATGGTGCGCACGCGGTTCGGCATCGACATCATGGCCGCCTCGCTCGCTGCGGTCTACCAGCGCGTCGCAGCCCCACGCAGGCCGGGACGGACTGGCGGCAGGGGCTCGACGGGCACCACGGCCGGTCCCGTCCGGCACGACGCCATGGAGGGCGCCTCGTGACGCTGCTCGTCATCAGCCCCGACTACGCCTCGCATCTCTACCCCCTCGCCACGCTCGCGACGGCCTGGCGCGACGCCGGCGAGCGCGTCGTGGTCGCCACCGGGGCCGCCACCGATGCCCTGGTGTCGATGTTCGGCTACGAGCGGGAGCACCTCCAGCTCGGCCGAGGCTCGAACCCTGGCGTGATCCGAGCCGAGGAGCAGCCGGCCGGTGAGGACGACTCCCTGCGAGGGTTCTTCGCGGCGACGCGCCTCGGTGCCGTCGAGACACTCGCCTACCAGGCGAGGGCCCGGGGCGACGACCTGCTGTGGAACGCGGTGGGGGTGGCACGGGCTGTCCACGACGTCGTCGAGCGCGTACGCCCTGACACGATCATCGTCGACCACCTGGCCTTCGGCGCCCGGCTGGGTCTCTCCAGCAGCGGCATCAGCCACGCCGACGTCGTCCTCGGCCACCCGTCGGCGCTCAGCGTGGGGGACGAGGTCTATGGCTACCCTGACGCGTGGCCGCGCGCCTTCGGGCCCGACCCCGGTGCGCTCGAGGAGCTGCGCGGACTGTCCGAGCGGGTCCGCGACGACTTCACCGCGCAGTGGAACGCCGCTCTCGCGCAGCTGTCCCCCGGTGCTGCATCGAGCACCGACGCCTTTGCCGAGACCGGTGACGTCCTTCTGCTCAACTACCCTGAAGAGCTGCACGAGCCCCGGCGCACGTCCCTGCTCCCCCGCCACACCTTCCTCGGATCCGCGGTCCGTGAGGAGGCCCACGACGAGCAGGTCGGGAGGTGGCTGGACCAGGGGGACGAGCCGGTCGTCTACGTCAGCCTCGGCAGCTTCCTCTCCGCCCGCTCCGACGTGCTGGCACGGATCGCCGAAGCACTGCGCGGCCTCGACGTCCGCGTCGCACTGGCCAGCGGCTCGACGCCCAGCGACCTGCTCGGGCCGCTCCCGCGCTCCTGGCTGGTGCGCGAGACGCTGCCGCAGGTGACGCTCCTGCGTCGCGCAGCTCTTGCGGTCTCGCACGGTGGCAACAACAGTGTCACCGAAGCACTGACGGCGGGAGTCCCGCTGCTCCTGCTCCCCCTGTCCACGGACCAGTTCGCCGGTGCTGCTGCCATCGAGCGCTGTGGTCTGGGTGAGGTGCTCGACCCCAACCAGGCGAGTGCCGCAGAGATCCGCGGCGCCGCCGAGCTGCTCCTCGGCCTCGACGGTGGAGCCGGGCTCACCGGCCAGAACGCGTCCCTGGACGGGCTCAGCGCGTCGCTGCGGGAACGGCCCGGGCCGCGGCGTGCCTGGGCGGCCGTGACGCAGACGACCAGCTCCGGCTGACGGTCAGGGGTGGAGCGGGAGCCGCCAGCGACCGGAGGCGATCTGGTCTCCGCCGACCCACACCCCGCCGACGTCCGAGGTCGTGCCGAGAGCGAAGACCTTCGAGAGCGCGTCGTCGGGTGACGCGGCGTTCGCCAGTCCGACCGCGAGCGGGTCACCGGCCTCGGGCAGCAACCAGAGGGCGTCGAACTGCTTGCCGACCGACAGGTCGCCCACCTCCTCGCCCAGTCCGAGCGCGTCGGCGCCGGCCGCGGTGCACAGCCAGAGCAGGTGGGCCGAGGTCAGGGGCAGCCCCGCGGGGCCCAGGAGCTGCTGGACGAAGTAGGCCTGCAGCCCCTCCTTGAACAGCGAGAACCCGGTTCCGGCCCCGACGTCGGAGCCCAGGCCGACGCGCACGCCGGCCTCCACGTGGCGGCGCAACGGGAACAGCCCGCTGCCCAGGGCTGCGTTGCTCGTGGGACAGTGCGCCACGGCGGCGCCCCGCTCGGCGAGCGTCGCCAGCTCGGCGTCGGTCGGGTGCACGTCGTGGGCCAGCACGGATCGCGGTGTGACGAGGCCGAAGCGGTCGTAGGTGTCGACGTAGGAGGCGCCGTCGAAGAGCGCCGCGACCTCACGGATCTCGTGCGGGTTCTCGTTGACGTGCGAGGTGAACCACGATCCGGGCACCTCGGACAAGGTCGCAGCGCAGGCCTCGAGCACCGCCTCGCTCGCCGAGAGCGAGAAGCGTGGCGTCACGGCATACCGCAGGCGGCCCTTGCCGTGCCAGCGCGTCGCGAGGTCGAGGGACTCGGCGTAGGCACGCTCCCCCGTGGTGAGCAGCGGCTCCGGCAGGAGCCGGTCCGACGTCACGAGCCCGGTCGTGACGCGCAGGCCCCACTGGTCGGCTGCCTCGAACATCGAGTCGACAGCCGGGGCGTAGTGGGCGCCGAAGACCAGTGCCGTCGTGGTGCCGGCGTCCACGAGGCCGGCGACGAAGTCGCGCGCGACGCCCCTCGAGTAGTCCCCGTCGGCCAGCCGCATCTCCTCGGGAAGGGCGTAGCGCTCGAGCCAGTCGAGCAGGGGCAGCCCCAGCCCGCCGATGACGCGCACCTGGGGGAAGTGCACGTGCGTGTCGACCATCCCGGGCAGCAGCAGGCCCTCACGCAGGTCCAGGACGGGCTCGTCGGGGTGCTCGCAGCGCACCGCCTCGAACGGTCCACGTGCCGTGATGACCCCCTGCCGGACGAGCAGCCCGCAGTCGTCGTGGGACCGCAGGGTGCCACCGGTGAAGGGGCTCGTGGGCGTGTCGATGACGTGCCCCCGGAACAGGGTCACGACGGGGCGTCCTGGTCGGCTCGTTCGCGGGCGAAAACGCCGAGGAGGTCGGCTGCCACGGCCACCGCGATCGCGGCGGGGCTCTTGCCGACGACCCCGGGCGCGCCGATGGGAGACTTGATCCTGGCCAGGTCGTGCGCCGAATGCCCTTCGGCCGCAAGGCGTTGCTCGAACCGGCGCCACTTCGCCGATGATCCGATCAACCCCACGGACCCGAGGTGTGAGCACCTCAGTGCGGCGTCGCACAGCGCCACGTCCTCGGCGTGGTCGTGGGTCATGACCAGCACGTGGGTGCCCCGGGGGACCTGCCCGAGCACGAGCTCGGGCACGGGCGCGTGGTGCACGTGCACCCCGGCCACTGCATCGGCCAGCACCTCGAGACGCTCTGGCGTCAGGCGGTCCGCGCGGCCGTCGACGAGGTGCAGCTCGAGGTCGTGCCGGCTCAGGATGCGGGCCAGCTCCGTGCCGACGTGCCCCATGCCGAAGATCGCCACCGACGGCACGACGGCGAGCGGCTCGAGGAGCACCGACACCTCCCCGCCACAGCACTGCTGGCCGTGCTCGACGGGGGCCCGCTCGTTGAGCGACAGGCCGAGCTGCTCGGGAGCCTCGTCGCCGTTCACGAGCATCGCACGCGCGCGTGCCACGGCTGTCTCCTCGAGGTTGCCGCCGCCGATGCTGCCCCACGTGCGGTCGGTCGACACGACCATCTTGGCGCCGGCCTCACGGGGTGCGTGGCCGCGGACGCCGACGAGCGTGACGAGAACTCCGGGCTCCCGGTCCACCCGGAGCCGCTGCACCGCTGCGAGCCAGTGCACCTCAGCCTCCCGATCCGGAGACGAGCTGCTCGGAACGGGGCTCCAGCGGAGGAGCAGCGGGGTCGGGCTGTTCCGGCACGAGGCCGACGCCCCCGTCCACGAGCGGGGTCGTGTGCGGCGGCTGCCCGCCCCCGCGAGCCTGCCGGACCGCCCAGAAGACCGCCTCGGGCGTCGCCGGGGACGCGAGGTCGACGGAGGTGCCGGACGGCCCGAACGCGGCGGCGGCCTGGCGCAGCGCCTCACGGACCGAGATGGCGAGCATGAGCGGGGGTTCGCCGACGGCCTTGGACCCGTAGACGACGCCGTCCTCGGCGGCACGCTCGAGCAACGCGACGTTGAAGACCTCGGGCATCTCGGAGAGGCTGGGCAGCTTGTAGGTGCTGGCCGACGCGGTCGCGAGCCGCCCGCGGGCAGGCGTCGACGACTCGTCCCAACGGAGGTCCTCGAGGGTCAGCCACCCGGCGCCCTGCACGAAGCCTCCCTCGACCTGGCCGAGGTCGACGAGCGGCGACAGGGAGTCCCCCACGTCGTGCACGATGTCGACACGGCGCAGCCGGTAGGCACCGGTGAAGCCGTCCACCTCGACCTCCGACGCGGCCGCCCCGTAGGAGAAGTACTTGAACGGGGAGCCGTGCATCGTCCTGGAGTCCCAGTGCAGGCCCTCGGTGCGATAGAAACCGGCCGCCCAGAGCTGGACGCGCTGGTGGTAGGCCTCGCTCACGAGCTGGGCCCAGGCCACCTGCTCGTCGCCCCCTGCCGCACGCACGACGCCGTCCTCGAACAGCACGTCCTCGTCGTCCACGCCGAGGCGCGCCGAGGCCACGGCCCGCAACCGCCCGAGGATCTGCTCGCAGGCGTTCCTGACGGCCGCGCCGTTGAGGTCCGCGCCCGAGCTCGCTGCCGTGGCCGAGGTGTTGGGCACCTTGTCCGTGCGGGTGGGGGCGAGGCGTACTAGGGCGAGCGGGAGCCCGAGCGCCGTGGCCGCGACCTGGAGCATCTTGGTGTGCAGGCCCTGGCCCATCTCGGTGCCGCCGTGCGAGATCAGGACCGACCCGTCCTTGTAGACGTGCACGAGCGCACCCGCCTGGTTGAAGGCCGTGAAGTTGAACGAGATGCCGAACTTCACCGGGGTCACGGCCAGCGCCCGCTTGGTGTGCTCGTGGGAGGCGTTGTAGGCGGCGATCTGCGCCGAGCGGGCCGCGACCTCACCGGTGGTGAGCACCTGCTCCCAGCACCTGACCGCCCGCTCCGGGTGGCGCACGAGCTGACCGTACGGGGTGTGCTGGCCCTCCGCGTAGAAGTTGCGCCGTCGGAGCTCGGCTGCGTCGATCCCGAGCCGGGGGGCGCATCGGCCGATGACGTCCTCGATGACGAGCATCCCCTGGGGACCGCCGAACCCGCGGAACGCCGTCTGGGACGTCTTGTGCGTCAAAGCGATCCGACCGTTGACCCGCAGGTTCGGGATCCAGTACGCGTTGTCGACGTGGCAGAGGGCCCGGGCGAGAACGGGCTCGGAGAGGTCGAGGCTCCAGCCACCGTCCGAGGTCAGGGTGGCATCGAGGGCCCGGATCGCGCCGGAGCCGTCGAAGGTCGCGCGCCACTGGACGTGGAACCCGTGCCGCTTGCCGGTCATGGTGAGGTCCTGGCTCCGGGTGAGGCGCAGCCGCACCGGACGCCCGGTCAGGACGGCTCCGAGGGCGGCGATCGCCGCGAACCCGTGTGGCTGCATCTCCTTCCCGCCGAAGCCGCCTCCCATCCGCAGGCACTGCACCGTAACGGCGTGGCTCGCCAGACCGAGCACGTGCGCGACGATCTCCTGGGTCTCGCTCGGGTGCTGGGTGCTGCTCTGGACGAACACCTGGCCGCCCTCGTCCACGTGGGCGAGGGAGCAGTGCGTCTCGAGGTAGAAGTGCTCCTGACCGGCGAGATCCAGCTCGCCGCTGAACACGTGCTCGGCGCCCGCGAAGGCGGCGTCGACGTCTCCTCGCGCGATCGTCGGCCGGCCTCCCTGGAAGCTCTCGGCCGCGATCGCCTCGCGGACCGTCACGATCGAGGGAAGCGGCTCGTAGTCCACCTCCACAGCCAGGGCCCCGAGCCGTGCCGACTCGAGGGTCTCGGCCAGCACCCAGCAGACAGCGTGGCCGAAGAACATCACCTCCGAGGGGAACAACGGCTCGTCCTGCTTGACCCCTGCGTCGTTGACGCCGGGGACGTCGGCCGCGGTGAGCACTCGCACCACACCCGGCACCTCGAGCGCCGGCGCCGTGTGCAGCCGCGTGACCCGGGCGTGGGCGTGCGGGGCCTGGACGGGATGCGCATGGAGGATGCCGTGGGTGCGCACCGTGAGGTCGTCGGTGTAGAGGGCCGCGCCGGTGACGTGCAGGGCGGCCGACTCGTGCGGAATCGCCTGCCCCACAATGGGATCAGTCGGGCGGTCCGACAGAGCGGTCATGCTTGCACACCTCGATCGGCGACGGCCTCCGCGGCCGGGTGGACGGTGCTCTCGCCGTGGAGCCTCAGCAGCGCGCCGCCGAGGACGGCGCTGCGGTAGTCGGCACTCGCACGGTGGTCGTCCAGAGGGGTTCCCTCGCCCTGCAGCACCTCGGCAGCAGCGCGAACAGCCGACACGGTCCAGGGCTGCCCCTCGAGCGCCGCCTCGGTGGCATACGCCCGGATCGGCGTCGCGGCCACGCCACCCAGTCCGATGCGTGCCCGGCGGACCACGCCGTCGACCACGTCGAGCGCGAAGGCGACGGCGACACTGGAGATGTCGTCGAACCGACGCTTGGTGATCTTGTGGAAGGCCGTCGTGCCACTGAGGGGCACGGGGATCCGCACGGCGCGGACCAGCTCGTCCGGGCGTCGCAGCGTCCGCCGGTAGCCGGTGAAGTAGTCGGCGAGCGCCACCTCGCGCTCGCCTCCGGGGCCGGCGAGCACCACGGATGCCTCGAGCGCGAGCAGCGCCGGCGGGAGGTCGCCGATGGGTGAGGCAGTGCCGAGGTTGCCGCCGACCGTCGCGCCGTTGCGGATCAACCGCGAGGCGAACTGCGGAAAGAGCTGGTCCAACAACGGAACCCGGCCGGCAAGGCCTCGCGCGACCTCGGTCAGGCTCAGGGCGCCGCCGATCTCGACGACGTCGTCACCGACGACCAGGTGCCGCAGCTCGGGGAGGCGGTCGATGCCGATGACGAAGGGCGCCCGGGCCCCGCGGAGGTTGACGTCGACGCCCCAGTCGGTCGAGCCGGCGACGAGCACCGCGTCCGGGTGGGCGGCGAGGAGGTCCAGGGCCTCGCCCAGGTGGGCGGGACGGGCGTAGGTGCCGGTCGGTCCCTCGAGCCGCGTCGCTGCGGCTGCGGGCGGCGGACCCGTGCGGCGGTTCGCGAACGGGTCGTAGGCCACGGGCTCACCGAGTGCGAAGGCGGCGTCGCGGATGGGCCGGTAGCCGGTGCACCGGCACAGGTTGCCCGAGAGCGCCTCCAGCTCGAACCCGTTGGGCCCGCAGGCGTGCCCGTGCGGATGGCCGGCGGCGGCAGAATCGTCACGCGTCGCAGTGCGGCCGTCGCGGTAGTACTCGGCCGCCATCGCGCAGACGAAGCCCGGCGTGCAGTATCCACACTGGGAGCCGCCGCGCACCGCCATCTCGCGCTGCACCGGGTGGAGCCGTTCGGGCGTGCCCAGGCCCTCCGCCGTGACGACTTCCTGGCCGTCGAGTGCGGCAGCCGGCATGAGGCAGGCGTTGAGCGCGGTCCACTCGGTGCCCGAACCGCCGTCGGGTCGGGCCACCATGACCGCACAGGCACCGCACTCTCCCTCGGCGCAGCCCTCCTTGGCACCGGTCAGGCCTTGGGCCCGCAGCCAGTCGAGCGCGTTGGTCGACGGGTCGGCGCCGGCCAGGCTGAGCTCCGCACCGTTGACCGTCGCCGCGAGTCGCCGTCCGGGAGTCATCCGAAGTTTCCGTCGTCCACGGACCCATGATGCACCGCGGCGGCCACGACGGCTGCGGCGAGTCGGGCAAGACCCGACTCGCCCTCGAGCCGGCGCGGCGATGCGTCGACGACTTCCCGGACGGGATCCACGTGATCGGGCTGGCGGAGGCTCGTACCGCCGAGCACATGTGGGGCTCCACGGCTGAGGAATTCGGGACCGAGCGGGGCCGTACGCCGGTGCTCGGGCGCCTTGGTCCCCTTCGGCTCCCCGGGTGGTCGCCAACGTCAAGCAGCTGGACGGAACGGACCGGGTGGCCGCCCAGATCCTCCGCGGCGTCCGAGCGCTCATTCGGCACCTGTAACAGAAGCGCCAGTCCACTACGGACGCCCGGGCCCAAGGCTGGTCCGGGCCACTCACCCGCTTCCCTAGGCGGCAGTTGTCTACCGGACCTGCCGATGTGCGCTGTTGGTTCGGTGGCGGCCGACCCGTGCCGACGGTGCGGTGTCAGTGATACTCGTGGGCATGCAGCGACCGCCCAGACGGGCCAAACCCTCAGGTTCTCTGGTCCTGGGCTCGGACGATCCTGACCTGCAGCACCTGGTGAGCCGATTGGCCAACGGAGGCAGGGTGGCGGCGCTCGGTGGGACCATGAGCCGGAACGTGCACCTGATCGATGCCCAGCTCGTTCTCCGAGTGCATGCCCCGTTCGTCAGCCCTTCCCGGGTCAAGGCCGAGCGCCGGCTGAAGCGCCAGCTGTTGGACGCGGGCCTGTCCGCGGCAGAACCTCGCACCTGCAACGGCCGCGACCTGCTCTCGGTGGCTGGCCGCGTGGCCGAGATCGAGGGCTATGTCCCTCACCGGGTACCGGTTCCCGGATGGCCTGCCTACCGCGCCATGTTCACGACCGTGTCGCGGATCCATGACGTGCTCGACGACGCGCACGTGCCACGTCCCGTCGTGTCGACCTACGGCGCTCCCGGCACGCTTCGCAGGCACCTGGCACTGCTCGCACGTCGACCGCTCACCTCACTCTCGCGACAGCACGTGCGCGAGGTGGCGTCAGCGCTGCGGGGCTCGAGAAGATCTGGGTTCCCGCCCGCGTACTCCCGACGACCGTGGTTCACGGCGATCCGCGGCTGGAGAACCTTCCCGCTGGGCTCGGCGGCGAGCACCTCGTCCTCGATCTCGGCTTTGCCGCCCGACGCCCACGCGTGCACGATCTGGCGTACGCGGGCGCCTGGATCTTGCTCGGTCCCGACGACACGGCCACCGCTATAGCCACTGAGCCGTCTGACACGGTGACGCAGCTCCGAAGCTGCATCACCGCGTACGAGCAAGGCGCTGGTGCTCTCACAGCCGTCGAACGAGGCGCTTTCGACGGCTATCTCGCCGGCGTGTGCCTCTACCAGAGCACCGTCGCCGCCCACCTCCCAGACCCGGACGCGCACCTTTCCCGGCCAGGCATCCGCAAGATGCTCGCGATCGCTCGTCAGCTCGTGACCCAACCCCGGAAGTTCCTCTGAGACTCCCCGCTCGCTGCTGATGGTGGGCTCCGCCGCGCCGACCCGCCCGCACGCGTGAGCCGGCCGCCCAATAACACGTGGCCGCGGCCCGCTTCCGGGCAGTACGGTCGGCGCGGCCTCGGCGCGACAGGGCTGCTGGATCGTCGACGCCGCACGGCGGTGCCAATGACGTGCGTCCCGACACCCAGCCAGGGGAGATCAATGGAGATCCGTGCCACGACCGACGAGGACCTCTCGGTCCTCCTCGACGTCGTTCACGCAGCGTTCGGGCGGTTCACGGAGACCCCAGTCGATGGCGGCGGGCTCTGGTGGTCCGCGATCGAGATGGACCGCGGCCTGCTGGCCTACACGCCCGACGGGCGACCCGTGGGCAGCGCCGCCGCGTACTCGTTCGAGCTCACCCTGCCCGGTGGGGTCATCGCCCCGGTCGCCGGAGTGAGCGCCGTCGGCGTCCTGCCCTCTCACCGACGCCAAGGCGTACTCAGCGCGCTGATGCGCCAGCAGCTCACCGATGTGCGTAACCGAGGGGAGTTTCTCGCCGTCCTGCTGGCAAGCGAGGCTCCGATCTACCAGAGGTTCGGTTACGGACCGGCGACGTACACCGCCCACCTGACGCTGCAGCGCCACCGTGCAGTCTTCGACCGACCCCGGGCGCGCGCGACGCCCGGAGCCCCGACGACAGAGTCCCGCACTGGCTCTATCGAGGTGCTGCGGCGCGAGCAGTGCGGCCAGATCCTCGAAGAGGTCTACGACCGGTACCGTCGCGCGACGCCCGGCGCACTGGGTCGCCCGCACCGCTGGTGGACACTGGGCGCGGGAGCGCCCCCGGTCACTCCCACTCCGCGCTATGTCGCCGTCCACCGTGACGGCGACGGGGTCCCCAACGGGTACGCCAGCTACTCGGTCGACAGCGGAACGGTGACGGTCGACGAGACCATCACTTCCGACGACACGGTCTTCACAGCCCTGGCCCGGTTGATCCTCGATCACGACCTGGTCACGCAGTGCGTGTTGAAACACGTCCCGCACGATCACCCGCTGCGCTGGCAGCTCACTGACTGCCGTGCCGCGCAGGTGGACCATGTCGGGGACTGGCTCTGGGTGCGGCTGCTGGACATTCCGCGGGCGCTGATCGCGCGCGGCTGGTCCATGGACGGCGAGCTCGTCCTGGACGTCGACGACCCCTTCCTCGGCGAGCGCAACCGCTATCTCCTGACCGTTCAGGGCGGCCAAGCTCATTGCGTCCCGACGGAACGAGAGCCGGACCTGTCCCTCGACGTCAGCGACCTGGGGGCCGTCTACCTCGGCGGAACAGCACCGAGCACACTCGTGCGTGCAGGGCACATCCGGGCCCACCACCAAGGCGCAGCAGCCTTGGCCGACGCCCTCTTCCGCGCCGAACGCTCTCCCCACTGCCTCCACTGGTTCTGACCTCATGGTCGCCGCCCACCGCGCTCGACAGGCACCATCGGTCAACGCCTTCCTATGCCGCTGCGCTGGCCGTGACAGTGAGCGACCTGGCATGCCGCTACTTTGAGGTTGGGCGGGGCCCCGCGCATTGCGCGTAGTGCCTCGGCAACCCTCCTCCGTACGTAGTCGGGCTCCCGGCACGACACCGACTAGTTCCCAGCGGGCCCCAAAGCACGCTGACGTAGCTGCGCGAAGGCGTTCATCCGACCTGCGAATGAGGGGTGGGGGCGCGACCCGTCAGAGCCTGCCGTCGCGACCGCCGGCAGGTGTGGTGTGCTGCCGTGTCGAAAACGGATGCGTCTGGGAGCTCACGAATCGCGCAAGGCCACGACAAGCTGATCACCGTCGCTGAGGCCCAGCGCGGTCCGCAGGTGGACTTCGCTGAACAGCTCGATCAGGTCTGTCGGATATCCGGAGCCAGCTGGTTCATCGGCCTGGAAGGCCAGACCGCGGTAGCGCTGGGCGATCGTGATCGGCGAAAGGTAGTAGCCGGCCTGTCCGGTGAGCTGCTCCCAGTCCGGGGCGATGTCCGTTGCGGCGACGTAGCGCCAGTGATCCCCTCGATCTAGGGCCGCGTGTAGACGAAGATTCAGCGTTCCGGGCAGGATCGGGCATCCGGCAAGTACCTGCAACTGCTCGAGCAGGGCCGGATCAGTCATCCGGTCCACACCCAGGCCGCGCCCGGATTCGACCGTGCCACTCATGTCTCGCGGCATCCCCTGCCAACTCCTTCCCGTCGAGGCTTTGTGCCCCAATCTAGACAAGGCGCAGATGGCGAGACTCGCTGACCACTACCAGCTCGACGTCCGCGAGTGGCCGCCCTCGGATGAGGCCGACCGTGGGCTACTCGATGCACGCCGCGACCCGCTCACCCGGACGCGCCTTTTCGAGCCCGATCAGGTCGAGCGGGGACACCAGATCGTCGCGCTTTGCCACCTGGACTTCTCCCTGGAGCGCATCACCCAGGTCCTCAACTCCTCCAACCCCGTGCAGGCCTTCGGCGACCTATGGAGTCTCAGACGCAACGACACCAGCGTTCTGGCGGCCAAAGCGGAAGACGCCCGAGCGGCACTCGGGCAGGCACCCGCCTTCACGACACGCGAAAGAGAACAACCCGGAACCCTCATCCTGACCAGCTCCGGCGCAGCCACCTTGACCGAACTCCCCGACGTCATCGGCCGAACCGCAGACTTTCTCTTCTCAGTCCTTCGACAGCGCGGCGTCGCGGTGACCGCCCCCGTGTACGCCGAGTACCTGAATCGTGCGACTGACCTGACCCCAGGATCCATCCGCGTGTGCGTGCCCGTAGCCCAACCCCTGCGCCCAGCCGAGGGAATAGCACTCGAGATCGCAGCAGGACCGGCTGGCCTACATCCCCTTCACGAACGGGGACGTCCAGCTGGACCGTCTCGTGGCCGCACACGCTCACCTATCGACCGGAGCCTTCAGCGGCCGCGTCGTTCCCGCCGGGCCCAACCGCGAGATCTACTACCCGACCCACCCCAACGGAGACACTTCTGCGCCTGCCATGGACATCGCCGTGCCCATCGTTGAAGCACCCGAAGACTGACCCCCCAAGAAAGTCAGTGCTCCCCGGCTTCAGACGCACTCAACGACCGCTCTCCGCATACCGAGACCTCGCCGAGAGACAGCCTTGGACACGGCCTGTTCTCACCGGCGCCCGGGTGACGAGGCTGGGCGCCGTCGCCGACGGCTGAGGGCGCCGAGTCTCGCCCCGGCGCCGCGCACGGCGGTGGGTAGGCGTCAGCGGTCGCTCTCGGCGGAGATCACCGCGGCGCCTCGCGACAGTGGGCCGGGTGTGGGCTCGAACATCTGCTCGCTGCTCGTCAGCAGGTGCGCCGTCATCATGGGGCAGCGCGTCAGGCGTGAAAGCGGTGGGGAGCAGGGCGCAGAACGGATGGACGGACGGGACCATCAGCGCGGGGTGTATGACTCGACTGCTGCCTGCACGGTGGCGCGTTCTGCACTCCAGTGCTCTCTGCTCGTGGCGGCGACGAGGACACTGCTGCCGCGCTTACCGGCGACGAAACAGGCGATCTCGCGGTAGGCCCGCGGTCCGTGCCTGGAGGTGTAGTCGTCCATGACGCACGAGCCGCGGCCTCGGGTGAACATGAGGCCGGTCGCCGACGCCACGAGCGTCACCGAGCTCGCCTCGTCCGCTTGGTGCGCGAGGCGAAACGTCGCCCAGTTCGCGAGCGACTCCGCGCCCTGTTTTGGCGTGGCGTTGAGGTAAAGCAAAAAGTCTCCCTGCGCACCGCGTTGCGCGACGGCGACAGCGCCTGTATCGGCCTGGATGGGCCGCGCCGATGGTGGGTAGGCCATGACCGCAGTCAGGTCGGGCAGACCGGCTTGTCGCCAACCGGTGGGCACGGCCCGGGGAACGAACCAGCCAAAGCCCGATGTGTGGTCAGCGCTGGGGCCCGACGAGGCCGCAGAGCGGTGTCCCGGGACTCCACCCGGGACTCCACCCGGGGCGGCACCGGTTGCGCTGCATCCCGTAGCCGCCAACAGTGCGACGGCCATCAGACCACCGGCGGCCCGAACCGCGTGGCAGCGGCGCAGGCCGGTCATCAGACGTTGCCGTCGCCGTCGTTGGGGCCACCGAAGTTATCCGAGTCATGGTCCCCGCCGCCGCCCTGCGGGATGGGATTCGGCACAACGGGCACGCGCGGCGGCGCCATCCTGGGCGGGATTAACGCCCGAAGGGGTCGAACGGTCGGCGGTGCGGTAGCGCGGATGCCCGTCGGGGGCGTCATCGTCCCTGCTGGACCCGGAGTCACCATGCTGGCCCGGCCGACGGGCGTGGCGACGAACCACAGCTGCATGACCGCCGGCCCCTTGGTCTCGCCTGGCGCCTTGTCGCCAGCGAACAGGTAGAGCGGGTGTCCGTCGTAGGTGGCCTGCATGCCGTCAGGGCGTGCGATCGTGCCGAGCGCGTGGGGCAAGGAAACGCTGCTCGTCAGCGATGCGTGGGGGGCGACCATGAGTGGCGGCCATGTGATTGCGCAGGCGCCCGTGCAGTGACTGCCGGCGCCCTTGTCCAGCCTGTAGGTGTAGAGCGTCCGTCCCGCCGGGTTGGTCAGGGCAAGACCCACGCCGGTCTGACGCTCGCCGATCGCGACCGGTTGGGCGGGGTGCGCCATCACGGGGGCCGCCGTGGCTGAGCCGGCCGAGGGTGAGGCGACCGAGGGTGAGGCGACCGAGGGTGAAGCGCCCGACGATGGGCCGCCCGTGGCCCCACACGCGGCCAGGGCGATCGCGGCCACGCCCAGCGCAGTGACCGCGACGAGTCGGGGGGCAACTGGTGTACGCATGGGCCATTCCTTCTTCTGCCGGGCCACTCCAGCCGATCCGGACGGCCTCACCCCAGAACGACGTCGGGGGCTGGCGTCGGGTTCAGCGCATCCCGGGACCGCCCTCGGCAAGACCACTTCCGCCCTCATCACTGCTGTGGCCCGCTCCGCTCACGATGGGCATTCGAGGCTGAACTTGCGCCCGAAACGGGGGCGCGGACTCTGCCGTCGCGCCGGCTACAGACGCTGGCGGCAGCGTCACGCGTTCACCGCTCACGGCGCGCGGAGGAAGCCGGGTCCGAGCATGCCGCAGCACGACTAACCGGTCAGGGCGGCGAGAGGCTCACGGAATCACGTCACCCCACCGGACGTCTCCGTGGAGGTAGACGACGACCTGGGACCGGTCGCTGCTCCAGACGTCGATCCACGTGGGCGCTCGCTGGCCTTTGACCAACTCGGGTGCGGAGGCCGAGTGGAGTCGTGACAACGCGTCACTGGACAACCATTCGGGCTGGCATCGAGTCCAGCCGCCACAACCGCAGCCTTCGTAGGCAACGAGAGCACCGGATCTGACCCGTTCCTGCGCCAGATCGGGGATTACGTTCTCGTGCAGGAGAAGCAGGGCTCTGCCGCTGGGGTCGAAAAACTCACCCGCAGCGTTGTGCCCGGCGGGACGTACGGCAGGCTTCCTGGACCTAAGCACATCCGCTTCGCTCCCGGTCGGCTGCTTGAGGAGCTCCGCAAAGGTGGCGCCCTTGGACTTCTTCGCCATGTCCCCATTGTCGCGCTAGCGTCGGCGCAGACTCGATGCGCTTCTTCCACGGACTCCCACATATCAGCGCTCAGCGAGGAGGCTCCGCACTTCCTGTGCTTTCGGGTTCCGGAGAACCTCGGTCCCCACAAGAACCGTGGGCACGTACTCATCGCCCGAGTTCAGGCGCCTCACCGCGCTGTTGGCTTCGACGTCCTTCCAGACGTTCACCCAGGTGATCCGCTCATCGCGACCCAGCGACCCCAGCAACCGCTCGCAGTACGGACATCCGGGCTTCCACAGCACTACGGCCCGTCCCTGGGCCAGGTCCTTTTCGGCCACACGCCAAGGCGTGTGCTTGCCGGTACGCAGCGACCACCATCCGAACGCCGACACGAGCGCCAGGCCGACAACGCCGAGAGCCATGCCATTCGGCACAGAGTGTGACGCGCGCTCGACGCGGGCGGCGGCCACAAGTACGACCACAACCAGCACACCGAGGCTCATCCCTACCTGTCGCTTCACAGCGCCGACGCTAGTGGCCGACAGCGATGAAGCGAGGGATCTCGTTCCTCCAGCGTCAACCTAGCCCGCCCTGGACATCGGCAGACGGGCGTCGCCCTCGCGGTGGATGCTCGCTCATGCCGCGATCCGATTCGGCAAGACGGCTAGCTCATCCGGCGGTCTTGCGACGATGCGGAAAGGAGCGTGACGTCGACCTGACCGAACGCAACGCCGAACTCAAGCTCCGGCCAGAACCGGAACCGGTGTTCGAAGCGTCCGTCGTCAAGCGCGTCGAGCTCATCCGAGACAAGCTCTGCGTCGGCCGATGTGTCCAGCTGTGCCGCGACGAGCGCCCGGGCGTCGATCCCCACCAGCGACGCCGCCCGATAGCTGATGTCCACGAGCTGGTAACCGCTCTCGAGATCGCCGATCAGCAGGCTCCAGCGGAACTGGGCATCCGTGAGATGCCACCGCTGGACCTGTGCGTCGTGAAGGTTGAGCTCCGCGAGGGCGCGCAGAACGAGTGCGGTCCGTCGCAGGTCCCGCAGATGCCTCCGGTAGTCGCGAATGACCACGTCCTGCGCCCGGTCCGGCAGGCGGCCGTCATGGAAGGCAAAAGTGAACCATTTCATCGTTGCCCGCTCCTGTGACACCGGAGCAGTATGGCGAACGGCGACATCCTGACATGGCCCCCTTCTGTCGGCCTCCTCGCAGCGTTTCTCGTAGACCGTCCCGGCGCTCGGGTGGCTTACGCAGCCGGTGAGCTGGGTGGCGGCTATGGCGCCGGTGACGACCGTGCCCGCGACCGGCCACGAGGCGCGGAGCGTCGCGAGGAGCCGAGGCATGGCCGCGCTCCCGGAGCGGGATACACCGTCTACGGCGTGGACAACGAACACTAGATGCAGCCTGGCGGGCGCCACATACTCACCCGTCGAGGCGGGCTGCGGCACTGCGAGGGTGTGGGTGGGGTTCGTCAGTCCGGGAGTTGCGCAGGCCTCGCCCAATATGACAACTTGGTTGTCATGAACCGGGTCGAGGGCGCGTATGCCGTCCTGCGTCATGTCCGTCCCCTGCACCAGTACTCCGCGCGCGCCGTCGCCGACCTGCTCGAGGGCACCGACGTCAGCCTGCCGCTGCGAGCGGTACTCGTGCTGCTCCTGGAGGGCGGCCCACGGACCGTGCCGGACCTCGGCCGCGAGCTGCTCGTCACACGTCAAGGTGTGCAGAAGGTCGTCGACGAGGGCGTGCGCCTCGGCCACCTCGAGCTGCGCGACAACCCGGCGCACGCCCGGTCGCGGCTCGTCGGGCTGACCGAGCACGGTCGCACCGTCCTCGCCGACCTGCAGCGCGCCGAGGCGGCCAACCTCGAGGCCGCCACCACCGGCATCGACCCCGACGACCTCGTGCGGTGCGCTGAGGTGCTCGCCCGGCTCACCGCCGGCGTCCGACGGATCGCAGGGAAGCAGGCCGACCGGCTCCACCCCGACGTCGTCGCGGCCGACCGCGGCGGCAGCGACTGACGCCGGATCCGCCGCCCGCCTCCCGACCCATCCCCTCGACCCATCGACCCATCGACCACGCACAGGGAGCGACCACATGCACCGCCTCGACCTCGACCACGGCCACGTCACCTACACCGACACCGGCGAGGGCGACCTCGTGCTGCTGCTCCACGGCGGCGGTGTCGACCACCGCATGTGGCACGACCAGGTGGACGTGCTCGCCGCGCACCGTCGCGTCGTCGTGCCCGACCTGCGCGGCCACGGCGAGGCCTCGACCCTCGACGCTCCGGGCCGTCACTGCGACGACGTCGCCGCCCTCGTGCGCCACCTCAATGCCGGGCCGGCCGTCCTCGTCGGCCTCTCCATGGGCGGTGGAGCGGCCACCGACACCGCGCTCGAGCACCCTGACGTCGTCCGGGCGATCGTCGTCAGCGGCACGGCCACGAGCGTCCCCACCTTCACCGACCCTTGGGTGCTCGGCATCCTGCAGGAGTGGCAGCGGGCGATCGTCGAGCGCGACGCCGCCGCCTACGTCGAGGCCAGCCTCGCCTTTTGCGCCGGCCCGACGCGCACTCTCGACGAGGTCGCGGGCGACACGGTGCAGCGATGCCGGCAGATGCTGACCGACACCCTGACCCGGCACGCCAGCCCCGACGCCTTCCTGCCCGAGCCGGTCCACGACGCGGAGGTCCGCCTCGGCGAGATCGAGGTCCCGGTCCTTGCGCTCTGCGGCGACCTCGACTCGCCCGACCACCGCGACATGGGCCGCCGGCTCGCTGCGGGGGTGCGCGACGGGCGGTACGCCGAGGTGCCGGGCGCCGCGCACTACCCGAACATGGAGCAGCCGCAGCTGTGGGACGCCGCCGTGCAGGCCTTCCTCGAGGAGGTGCTGGTCCCCACGCGCTGAGCCGACGGTCACGCGGTCAGGCCTGACCGGTGTGCTGCCCTCGTCGGCGGCATGCTCGAGCTCGCCGTAGATCTCGTCCCTGGACTCACCCGAGAGCAGGTGCCTGCCGCCCGCGTTCGAGACTGCCGCGAACGGCACCGCCACGAGCGCCCCGACGATGCTGGCGATGCCGGCGATGATCGACACGCACGTGATGTCGAGGATGACGGCGAGCGGGTGGACGCTGACGGCCTTGCCGAGCAGGAACGGCTGGAGCACGTGCGACTCGAGCTGCTGCACGCCGATGACGACGGCCAAACATGATGATCGCCACCGCGGGCCCGCGCGACGACCGCGAGGAGCACCGCGACCGCGCCCGAGGCAGCGCGCGGACGATGGGGATGAACGCGAACAGGAACACGAGGATGCCGATGGCGAAGGCGAAGGACATCTTGAGGATGGCCGCGCCGACCGAGATGCCGATGGCGTCGACGAGGGCCACGATCATCGTGGCGCGCACGAACGCCGACCGCTGACCCCAGGCGTTCGATCATGGCTCCCCTCTGTGTCAAGACGCGGCGGGAAGCGCGGTTCTAGGGTGAGTGGTGGCGGGTCCG
>NZ_BAAAPU010000003.1:870884-1030807 GCF_039531305.1 Terrabacter lapilli | reverse complement strand
CGAGGATCGGGTGCACGGTCCCGCTCATCAGCCCTGCCGCGTCCCCGATCTGTGCCCCGTAGAGCTCTGCGCCAGGCTCTGCGAGGAGGGCACGCAGCACGAGTTGCGTGGTCAGCGTCATTCGTGGCGCGGAGGTCATGCTTGAACTCTACCTAGCCCCTAGGTAGAGTTCAAGCATGCAGCGGGGGCTGCCTCGCTGCGGTGATGATCAGCAAGGAGGGTGAGACGCCCATGGATGAGACCACGCACCGGGAACCGGGCCAGGAGATGCGCCGCCCTGGACGATGGTGGTGCCGCCTGCACCTCTGGCACCGCTGGCGCACGCACCGCTACCCGAACAGCGCGGACTACGGGGCCCGCTACCAGGAGTGCCTCGACTGCGGCAAGCAGCGTGACGTGCCGGTCAGTGCAGGGATCATGCCCTGACCCGCGACCCGCGCACACGGTCCCCCCGGAGCCCGACGATGTGGCCCCGCGCAACACCGGGAGCGAAGCAGCCCCTGACCTGCGTTTCCGCTGGTCAGGGGCTGCTTCGTACTGGTGGGCGATACTGGGTTTGAACCAGTGACCTCTTCCGTGTCAAGGAAGCGCGCTACCGCTGCGCCAATCGCCCGTGGGTGTTGCTGGTGGTGCTGGGTCCTGCGTGGTGTCTCACCGAGGTGGAGACGGGATTTGAACCCGTGTACGCGGCTTTGCAGGCCGCTGCCTCGCCTCTCGGCCACTCCACCGTGGAAGGCAAGTGGATCTTTGCCTCCGAGCGGACGACCGGGCTCGAACCGGCGACCTCAACCTTGGCAAGGTTGCGCTCTACCAACTGAGCTACGTCCGCGGGAACACCAGCGGTGTAACTTCCCCGCTCGGTGCGTGGTAGACACTATCCGATCGCTCCACGAGATACAAAACCGGCTCCGGAGGCCCCGGCGGACCCCTTCTCAGGGCCGCTTCGCAGGCGGATTAGCGGCCTCCTCCGAGCTTGTCGGGCTCTCCCCGACGCCACGCCGGATGGCTGCGCCGAGGGGTCCGGGCTGCTTGCTGTGGAACTGCTGGTCGCGTCCGCGGTCGCCCGGGGCGGTGCCGTCCTGGACGCTCGCGGCCTCTTCCGGCTCGGCCGCGCCCGCCGCCCGTCCCAGCAGTGCGCCTGCGCCTTCCTTGGCCCAGTTCACGAGGCGCACGTCGGTGCCCTCGTGGAGGTCCACGGGCCACAGGATGCGTACGGCAGCATTCAGCCCCGCGCCGATCAGGATGGCGATGGCCAACGCGTAGAGCCACACGAGCAGGACGATGGGGGTGCTGAGCGGGCCGTAGATCGACGACCCGCCCATGGAGGCCTCGAGCGAGACGCGCACGACGTAGGAGGCGCCCATCCAGACCGCCATGGCGAGCAGGGCTCCGGGGAGGTTGCGACGCCACGGGCTCCGGTGCGGGGTGGACACGTGGTACATCGAGGCCAGCAGCACCACGCCGAAGGCGATGAGGGCCGGCCAGTAGAGCGCCCGGGTGACGGCGGCCGCGAGGTCGGGCAGCCACGAGGCGAGCAGCCCGGGACCCAGGAGCATCAGGGGTAGCACGACGACGGCCGAGACGATGCCGAAGGAGTAGAGCAGGAGGCTGAAGGCCCGCATGTGCACGATGCCGCGAGCGCCGTTCTGGCCGTACATGATCGACACCGTGTCGACGAACACGTTGAGGGCTCGCGACCCCGACCAGAGCGCGAGCAGGAAGCCGACGGAGATGATGTCGACGCGCCCGCCGCGCAGCACGTCGGTGACGGTCGGCAGGAGCAGCTCGTTGATGCTCGACTCGGAGAGGAAGCGGGAGGCGTACTGCTCGATGACGGTCACGATCCGCTGGGTGGTGTCGGGCCCGATCCAGCTGCCGACGAAGCCGAGCCCACCGAAGAGCCCGAGCACGAGCGGCGGGAGGCTGAGCAGCATGAAGAAGGCGCCCTCGGCTGCCAGCCCGGTCACGCGGTAACGCAGGCAGACCCGGATGGTCTCCCGGGTCAGCCTCCCGAGGCGGAGCCCCCACGGCACCCGCTCCAGCACTCCTCGCGTCCTCGTCCGCACGCTCATCGTGTCCGAGGCTAACCGGGTCGGGAGCGGTCGCGTCGCCGCGTGCCCACGGGTGACCGGCACGACACCCGGTGCGTCCCTCCCCGGCCGTGCCAGCGACCTACCCTCGGGACGTGAGCACACACGAGGTGACGAACCAGGTCCCACCCTTCCTCGGCAGCCACTTCCTCCTCGACGACGCGGTCCTGCGCGAGTCCGTCGAGCGTTGGGCGGGCCCGTCCACGGTGGCCGACCTGGCACCGCTCGGCGCCCTCGCCGGCACCGACGAGGCGCAGGAGCACGCCCGGCTCGCCGACACCCACCCGCCCGTCCTGCGGACGCACGACTCCCGTGGGAACCGCATCGACGAGGTCGAGTTCCACCCTTCGTGGCACTGGCTCATGACGCAGTCCGTCGGTGCCGGGCTGACGGCCGAGCCGTGGACCGCGCCGCCGGGCTCCGGTGCCCACCTGCGCCGCGCCGCCGGCTTCCTCCTGTGGTCCCGCGTCGAGGCCGGCCACGGCTGCCCCGTCTCGATGACGTATGCCGCCGGGTCGGCCCTGCGACACGACCGCACCCTGGGCGACCGCTGGCTTCCCGCCTTGGCGAGCCGCAGCTACGACTTCGGCATCCGGCCCGTCTCGCAGAAGGCCGGTGCGGTCGCCGGCATGGGCATGACCGAGAAGCAGGGCGGCTCGGACGTGCGCAGCAACACCACGCGCGCGGACGCCGCACCCGGCGGGCCGCTCCCGGGCGAGACCTACCGGCTCACCGGCCACAAGTGGTTCTGCTCGGCACCGATGAGCGACGTCTTCCTCGTCCTGGCCCAGGCGCCGGGGGGCCTGACCTGCTTCGTGGTGCCGAGGGCCCTCGACGACGGCACCCGCAACCCCTTCGCGCTGCAGCGCCTCAAGGACAAGCTCGGCAACCACTCGAACGCCTCGAGTGAGGTCGAGCTCGACGGGACGTGGGCCAGCCGCCTCGGCGAGGAGGGCCGAGGCGTCCGCACCATCATCGACATGGTCGGGGCCACCCGCCTCGACTGCGTCCTCGGCTCGAGCGCCACCATGCGCGACGCGGTGGCCCGTGCGGTGCACCACGCGCGGCACCGGTCGGCGTTCGGGGCGCGGCTCGTCGACCAGCCGCTCATGCGCAACGTCCTGGCCGACCTCGCCCTCGAGTCCGAGGCCGCGACGCTGCTCGGGCTGCGGCTCGCCCACGCCGTGGACCACGGCGAGACCGAGCTGGCGCGGATCGGGGTGGCCCTCGGGAAGTTCTGGGTGTGCAAGCGCACCGCTCCCCTGGTGGCCGAGGCGCTCGAGTGCCTCGGGGGCAACGGCTACGTCGAGGAGAACGGCCTCGCGCGGCTCTACCGGGAGGCGCCGCTCAACTCGATCTGGGAAGGCTCGGGCAACGTCAACGCCCTTGACGTGATCCGCGCCGTGACGCGCGAGCCGACCACCCTGGAGGCGCTGACCAAGGAGCTCCACGAGGTGCGCGGCCGCAGCAGCGAGCTCGACGCGTACGTGGACTCCGCTCTGGCGCAGCCTCGTTCGCTCGACCCTGCGTCGGCTGATGCCGCCTTCGGCGCGCGAGCCGTCGTGGAGCGGCTGGCGCTCGCCCTGCAGGCGGCCCTCGTGGTGCTCCACTCCCCCGGCCCGGTCGCCGACGCCTTCGTCGCGAGCCGCATCGGCGGACACCGGGGGCACACCTTCGGCTCGCTCGACGTCGACCTCGCCGGCCAGGCGGCGGCCGTCATCGAGCGCGTCAGCTGAGCGACAGCCGCTTGCGCTCGGCCTCGACGTCGAAGTCGGCCGGTGGCCACTGCAGGTTCATGCCCCGCAGCGCGTCGAGCAGCAGCTGCTGCACCGCGAGCCGGGCGTACCACTTGCGGTCGGCCGGCACGACGTGCCACGGCGCGCCCACCGTGGAGGTCTTGTCGAGCACCGCCTGGTAGGCCTGCATGTAGGCGTCCCAGCGACCGCGCTCGTCCACGTCACCCGGGTTGTACTTGTAGTACTTGTCGGGTCGGTCGAGCCGCTCCATGAGCCGGGCCTTCTGCTCCTCCTTGGAGATGTGCAGCATCACCTTGACGACGGTCGTCCCGGCGGCGACGACCTTGCGCTCGAAGGCGTTGATCTGGGCGTAGCGCTTGGACCACACCTCCTGCGGGACGAGGTCGTGGACGCGCACGACGAGCACGTCCTCGTACTGCGACCGGTCGAAGACCCCCAGCTGTCCCGGCAGGGGCAGCGCCTTCTCGATGCGCCAGAGGAAGTCGTGCGCCAGCTCCTCCTTGGTGGGCGCCTTGAAGGCGGTGGCCCTGACGCCCTCGGGGTTGACCGAGATGACGTGGCGCATGATGCCGCCCTTGCCGGAGGTGTCCATCCCCTGCACGACGAGCAGGACCGAGTGCTTGCCGCCGGCGGTCGACTCGGCGAAGAGTCGCTCCAGCTGGTCGGAGAGCTCGGCCTCGCAGGCCTTGAGGGCCGCCTTGCCGTCCACCTTGTCGCCGGTGAAGCCGGGCGTGCCGGACGTGTCGACGTCGGCGAGCACGAAGCCCTTGCCGACCCGCAGGGCGTTGGCGACGTCCTTGATCTCCTGGACTGCCTCGGCCTCGTGCTCGGCGAGCAGCTCGTCCTCCTCGGCGGCGCGCTCGACGACCGCGGCGGCGAGCTTGCCGCCCCCGCCCTTCTCGCCCTTCTTGGCTTTGCCCTTCTTGCCCTTGCCCTTGCCCTTCGCGCCCTTGCCCATGGCGACATCCTGCCTGAAGCGCGGCCCGCGTGAGGGGATGTGAGGGCGCCGACCGGCGGGGCGGCGACCGGCGCTCGCCCCGTCGCGGATACTGGCGGGCATGCGACTGCTCGTCCCCGGCCGGTCCGGCCTCCCCGCGCTCGCCGACCTCGACGCCGCGGGGCTCTTCGCCGCGTATGCCGCACCGGGTGACCCGTGGGTGCGCTGCAACATGATCGCCTCGCTGGACGGGGCGGCGACCGGTCCTGACGGCCGCTCCGGCTCGATCAACAACGCCGCCGACCACGTGGTCTTCGACGTGCTTCGAGCCATGAGCCACGTCGTCGTCGTGGGCGCGGGGACGATTCGCGCAGAGGGTTATCCGCCCCTCTCCGTTGCAGACTCGCTCCTGGGGCTGCGACGCGACCTCGGCCTGCCGGAGGTGCTGCCTCTCGTCGCGGTGAGCAACCGCGGCGAGGTGCCCTCGACCCTGCGCGGCTGCCGGGACGGGCGGGCCCTCGTCGCCGTACCGGCCGCGGCGCCCGGACTCGCAGCCGCTCGGCGAGACCTCGGCGAGGACAACGTCCTCGTGTGCGGCGAGGAGCGCGTCGACCTCGCGGCCCTGCTCATGGCGCTGCACGAGCGAGGCCTGCGGCAGGTCCTGACCGAGGGTGGCCCCACCTTGCTGGCGGCGTTCCTCGCCCAGGGACGGATCGACGAGCTGTGCTTCACCATCGCACCGCAGGTCGTCGGCGGCGACCACCCCCGTCCCGTCGCCTCGCCCGGCACGCCGGCCGAGCTCCAGCTCGAGGTGCTCGTCGAGCAGGACGACACCGTGATGGGGCGCTGGCTCGTCCGGCGGTGACCGCCGCCGCCTGCCGCCTGCCGGCTCGCCGCCTCGCCGGGCTCGCCGGGTCAGACGCTTCCGACGAACTCCCGCAGGACGCGCTCCCAGCGCTCGGGCTCGACGTTCCACTCCCGACAGTGCCCGGCAGTGGCCCACCGCTCCAGCCGGACGAGGTCGGGCCGTCGTCCGGCGAGCGCGACGGCAGGCCCGATGGGCACGAAGTCGTCGCCGTCCGAGGCGATGACGAGCATCGGGTGGTGCAGCTCGTCGGCCCTGGCCACCCAGTCCGTGCGCGCCACGTCGATGGGCTCGTGGACCCCGACCAGGCGGCGGCTGCGGCGCGATCCCATCAGGTCGGTCGCGACGCGCACGAGCGGACCCGGCACCTTGCGCAGCCGTCCGTGGTGCCGCAGCACGACCCCCCAGTCGATGACGGGCGAGTCGAAGACCACGCCGACGACGCGGTTCGAGAGCGGCGAGCGGTCGAGCGCCTGCAGCACGATGGCACCCCCCATCGACCAGCCCAGCAGGAGGATGCGTCGGGCACCCCGCGCCACGGCATACGTCATCGCCGCCTCGACGTCACGCCACTCGGACAGGCCGAGGTTGTAGCGCCCGTCGACGCCCCGCGGGGCGTCACGGTCGTTGCGGTAGGCCGTGACGAGGCTGGTCCAGCCGGCCGCGTGCAGGACCGGCACGGCCCGCAGCGTCTCCTCCTTGCGGGCCCCGCGACCGTGGACCAGCACCGCCCAGTCCGTCCCGGCCGCCCCGCCCTCCGGCGGGACGACCCACCCGGGGAGGGTGCCCACGTCTGACACGATCCCGACGTCCTCGTCGGTCAGGCCCAGGCTCACCGACGGTCGGTCCCAGAAGTAGTACTGGTTCCAGCGCGCCGGGCCGACCTCGATGCGGCCTCGGTCCACTGCGAGCAGCCGGCGCTGCACCGCTCCGGCGTCCTCACCGACGACCTCGCCGACGCGCGCGTGCCCTGCTCCCCCGTCCAGCCAGACGCCGTAGCGCCCGGGCGCGAGGGTGTCCGGCGTCGCCGTGAAGGTCACCGTCCGCCCGTCGTGGGCCAGCACTTGCACGTCGTCGGGCAGCAGCTCGTCGGGCGTCACGATCTTGCGGGCGAAGTACGCCGCCGCCGCAATGGACCCGCTCGCGGCGCCCAGCAGCGAGCCGGTGCCCGCAGCCGCCGCCACGAGCACCGGACGGGGGACGCGGCGCACCTGCACGGCCCCATCGTCGCAAAGGACGGGAACGGCACGCGGGAAGGACGGTCGGACGGGTGCGGCGCGGGCACAAACCGCGCACCCGCGGCGTTGGGAAGGACATGAGCGACCACACCACCTCCCAGAAGCCGTATGCCGTCCAGCGCACCGACGAGGAGTGGCGCGCGGCCCTCACCCCGGCCGAGTACAAGGTGCTGCGCCAGGCCGGCACCGAACCGGCCTTCCGCGGCGAGTACACCGACACCAAGACCCAGGGCGTCTACTCGTGCCGGGCCTGCGGGGCCGAGCTGTTCCGCAGCGACACCAAGTTCGAGTCGCACTGCGGCTGGCCGTCGTTCTACTCGCCTCTCGCCGGCGACTCCGTCGAGTACATCGAGGACCGCTCCTTCGGGATGAAGCGCGTCGAGGTCCGGTGCGCCACGTGCGGCTCGCACCTCGGCCACGTCTTCGAGGGCGAGGGCTACGACACCCCGACCGACCAGCGCTACTGCATCAACTCGATCTCGCTGCGGCTGCAGCCCGACGAGTCGGTCACCCCGGAGGACTGAGCCGACTGGACCACGGCAGGAACGTCGGGAAGGTCACGGGATCGCCGGGACGGCTGCCGGCCGGCGGCGTCCTCGCCTAGATTCGAAGCATGGACGACGGCGACATCCGCATCAGCAACGCCGAACGCGAGCAGGCCCTCTCGGCCCTGGCGGAGCACCACGCGGCCGGCCGGCTGGACGCCGACGAGTACGAGGACCGGCGTGGACGGGCCACCGACGCCGTCGTCCGGCGTGAGATCACCGAGCTGTTCACCGACCTCCCCGAGCCGCACCCGCAGCTCGGGGCGTCGGTGACAGCCCCCGCGCCCTCCCCCTCGGCTCCGCAGACCACAGTCCCGCCCGCCACGACCCGGTCGAAGCTCGCGCGCACCCTGGTGAGCCTGTCGCCCTTCATCGCTCTCGCCGCGTTCTTCCTCACGCGACAGTGGCTGGCGTTCCTGCTCGTGCCGATCATCGCGATCCTCGTCAAGACCTTCGACGACTGAGCGAGGTCGACGGCTGAGGCCCCGCTCCTTGGAGCGGGGCCTCAGCCGTGTTCAGCACAGGGTGGGGTCGGTTCAGCGGAGGTTGGCGACCAGCTCGGCCGGCTCGACCTTGGGGCCGGTGAAGAACGGGATCTCCTCGCGGACGTGCAGGCGCGCCCGCGACGCGCGCAGCTCGCGCATCAGGTCGACGATGCGGTGCAGCTCGTCGGCCTCGAAGGCGAGGAGCCACTCGTAGTCGCCGAGAGCGAACGAGGCGATGGTGTTCGCGCGCACGTCCGGGAAGTCCCGGGCCATCTGGCCGTGCTCGCGCAGCAGGTCGCGCCGCTCGCTGTCCTCGAGGAGGTACCACTCGTAGGAGCGCACGAACGGGTAGACGCAGAGGTACTTGCGCGACACCTCGTCGGCCATGAAGGCCGGGATGTGGCTCTTGTTGAACTCCGCCGGACGGTGCAGCGCCGCGCTGCTCCACACGGGCTCGAGGTGCTGCCCCAGCTCCGTGCGCAGCAGCCGGTGGTAGGCCGACTGCAGCCGCTCGATCGTCTCGGCGTGCCACCACACCATGAAGTCGGCGTCGCCGCGCAGGCCCGCCACGTCGTAGAGGCCCCGCACCACGACACCCTCGCCGGCGATGTCCTCGAGGAACGCCTCGAGCTCGGACACCAGCTTCTCGCGGTCGTCGCCGAGGGGGGTGACGCTGCTGAACACCGACCACATGGAGTAGCGGATGGTGTCGTTGATCTCTCGCATTCGTGCCGGGGTCAGGCGCTCGCTCATGCCCCCATCATCGCAACTTCTCCCGGCCCGGACGTCAGCGGGTCACCACCGCCCGCGCGGCCGCCCGACCAGAGGCGATGCAGGCGGGGATGCCCACCCCGTCGTATGCCGCCCCGCACAGGGCCAGCCCCGGCGGCAGCTCGCGCGTGGGGGCCAGGCGCGTACGGTGCCCGACGGCATACTGCGGCAGCCCACCGCCCCACCGTTGCACGTGGGCGGCGGCAGGGTCGGGCAGCTCCGCCCCGAGGACCGTGCGCAGGTCGTGGAGCGCGACCTCGACGAGCTCGTCGTCGGGCCGCTGCAGGGTGCTCTCCTCCCGGTGGCGCCCCACCGAGGCCCGCAGGAAGGTGCGCTGCGGGTGTGCGGCGGCCAGCCACGGCCACTTCACCGTGCTGAAGGTCGAGGCCTTGATGGTCAGCGGCTCGGTGGGCGGCACCAGGAAGCCGCTGCCGTCGAGCAGCTCCGGCGGTGGGCCCGCGAGGGCGAGCGTGACGATGGCCATCGACGCGTACTCGATGCCCGCGAGGGCGCGCGAGGCGCCCGGCGCCACCTCCCGCAGCAGCCGCGAGGCGGGAGCCGCGGGCGTCGCCAGCACCACGGCGTCGAAGCGCTCGTGCAGCACATCGGTCGTCGGGCCGCTCGAGACGACCCAGCCGTCCCCGTCGCGACGCAGCTCCCGGACGACGGTGCGGGTCCGCACCGTCACGCCCGAAGCGGTCAGGCGGCGCTCGAGGATCTCGGGCAGCGACCCGAGGCCGCCGACGAGGGAGGCGAAGACCGGCTGCCCGGCAGCGGGACCGCTGTCGGCGGCCTCCGCCGCGGCCCGGGCCACGTCGCGCAGCCGCCTGCCGTTGCGAGCAGCGGCTGCCAGCACCGGGACCGCCTGCTCGGCGGAGATCTCCCGGGCATGGCCGGCGTACACCCCCGCCAGCAGGGGCTCGACGAGCCGGTCGGTCACCGCGCTCCCGAGCCGTCGGTCGACGAGGTCGCCGACCGACACGTCGTCCGCCTCGACGCCGTCGAGGACCTCGTGGGCGAGCCGGTCGACCTCGTCGTCGCTCAGCAGGCCGCGTACCGACTCGGGGTCGGAGGGCACGCCCATCACCGTCCCACGTGGCATCGGCCACCGCCGGCCCCGCGAGACGATGGAGGCGCCCGCCGCGGACGGGTGCGTGACGCGGTCCGTGAGCCCCAGCTCGTCGAACAGGGCGAGGGCCTCCGGCCGGCGGGCGAGGACCGACTCCGCGCCGACGTCGATGCGCACGCCACCGACGTCCTCGAGGCGCAGCTTGCCGCCCACGCGGTCGGAGCCCTCGAGGAGGGTCACGTCGCAGCGCGGCTCGGAGCGGCTCAGCTCCCACGCCGCCGCCAGCCCGCTGATCCCGCCACCGATGACGGCAACCGTTCGTGCCATGGCGCCACTCTTTCACTGCGCCCCCGTGGAACTGCCTCCGGGGCCGCGGGCAGCGGTGGGTCGTCGCGGTCGGCGGTCACGAGCTGCAACGAGGTGGCTCAACGGGGCCAGGGCAAGGGGGCGGTGCAACGACGGCACCGGTCCAGGTGTCTGTCCAGGCAGGAACGTCGCCACGGATGCGTTCCGACCGCCACCGATCGCAGCACCGTCACGCGAGCGCGGCGGAGGCGACCCGTCGAAAGGCTGATCCATGACCGCCCTCTCGCCCCTGCTGCGCTCCCCCTCACCGTCCCAGTCCCCCGCGTCGGCGTCGGGGCCGCAGCCACCGTCGCGGCCGCGCCGCCGCCGCGTCCTCGGTGTCCTCGCGGTCACCGTCGCCCTGCTCGCGGTGGCCGTCCCCCTCGGCCTGCGCGGGGTGGATGCCGGCTCCTCCGCCCCGGCGGTCGGGGCCCGAGCCGGGGACGTCCGCGGCCCCGCGCAGGGCAACGGCAGCTCCTCGGCCGGTGGGGTCACCGGGGCGCCGGAAGCGCAACAGGGAGCGGGGTCCGCGACATCCTCAGCCGGCGGCAGCGGAACCAGCGAGTCGGGCGCGGTCATCGAACCCAAGATCGCGAGGACCGCGTGGCTGGGCCTGAAGGTCACCGATCTGGCCGGCGCCGCCGCCCGCGCGCGGGTCGTCGCCACGGAGGCCGGCGGCCAGGTGACCTCGGAGGACGTCGTCACCTCGGCGGACCCGACGGGTGGCCTCCTCGGCGGCTCACAGGGCGGCGCGACGACCGGCAGGCCGGACTCCTCGTCCGGCGGCGTCGCACCCGCGCCCGGCGTGCCGGCGCCGAGCCAGCCGGGGGCAGTGCTGACGCAGGTCGGCGTCGACCAGGCCAGGATGGTCCTCAACGTGCCGGCCAAGGGGCTGGACCAGGTGCTGACCCAGCTGTCGACGCTCGGCACCGTCAGCTACCGGTCCTCCCAGTCGCAGGACGTCACGGACGCGTACGTGGACACCCGGTCCCGGATCCAGCCCATGCGCGACGGGATCGAGCGCGTGCGGGCCCTGCTGGCCCGGACGACCGACCTCCAGCAGGTCATCACCCTCGAGACCGAGCTGAGCCGCCGCCAGGCCGAGCTCGACTCGCTGACCCAGCGGCTCGCGCAGCTGGACGCGATGACGACGACGAGTGACGTCACTCTGTCGATGTGGACCGACACCACCCCACCTGCCCAGACCGGCGGTGGCCTGTCCGGCGGCCTCCGCAGCGCCTGGGACAGCCTGCTCGGCTCCCTCACCGTCGTCCTGACCGGGCTCGCCGCCCTGCTCCCCTGGCTCCTGGTCCTCGTGCCGCTCGGGCTGCTGGGGCTGCGACTCTGGCGCCGCCGCACCGCGGGTGCGCCGGCGGCCTCTGGGTCCCCGGGCTCAGCCGACTGACCGGGCGCAGGACCCCGCAGCGATCCGGCGAGGACCTCGGGTCAGCGGACGAGGCGCCGGCGCACCATGTCCGAGACCTGGCGGACCTCACGGACGTGCAGCGCGTGGGCGAGTCCCAGGTAGATGACGCCGAAGACGAGGCTCGTCAGGCCGATCTCCAGGGCGCTGGCGAAGATTCGCTTGCCGACGGACGACGATCCGTCGATGGCTCCGGCGGTGATGGGGTGGACCACCACGGTGACGGCCCAGGCGACGAGCCCGGCCACGGCCGCCGCGATGCCGACACGCGACGCGGTGACGACGGAGCCCATGAGGCCGAGGCTGCCGGTGCGGCGGCGCAGCAGGTAGAGCCCGACGCCGGAGCTGACGACGTTGCCCACGGTCTGCCCCATGGCCATGATCCCGATCGCCCACACCGGGTTGACGAAGATCGTGACCAGGCCGGCGAGGGCGCTGATGCCGGTCAGCAGCGCCTGCATCACCACCGTCGGCTTGCCGTCCTCGAGGGCGAAGAACATGCGGTAGCACAGCAGGTCGAGGCCGAACGGCACGAGACCCAGGATCATGATGACCAGCACGCTCGACGCCACCTCGATCGACCGCGGGTCGGTGCCGCTGGGATACAGCAGGGCGACGATCGGGGCGGCCAGGACGACGACGAGCACCATGATCGGCACGTTGGCCACGAGCGGCATGGTCAGGCCCTGCTGGAAGTCGCGTCGCAGGGCTCTGCTGTCGCCGGAGGCCGCGGCCGCCGAGAAGCGAGGGAAGAGCGCCGTGATGATCGAGGTGGTCACGAACGCGTGCGGCAGCATGAAGAGGGTGAAGGCGACTCCGTAGGCCGCCGGGCCGCGCACCTCGCGGCCCAGGCCCATCCGAACGGCCGAGGACGTCGCGTTGTTGAGGACGCCTTGGCTGATGAAGAAGCCGAGCTGCGAGATGGCCAGGCCCGCGAAGGCCCACAGGGCGAGACGGCTGACGCCTCCGAGGCCGACACCTCGCACGCCCCAGCGGGGGCGGTAGCGGAAGCCGGTGCGGCGCAGGGCCGGGAGCAGCGACAGCGCCTGGACCACCACGGAGATCGTGGCCGAGCCGGCGAAGAGCCAGATCATCGGCGCCGTCCACTCCGACGGATAGCGCGCGCGAGCCTGGCCGGCTGCGTCGACGAGATGCGGTTTCGGGAACACGACGAGGAAGAGCAGCAGACCCGCGACGGCGACGACGTTGGCGAGGAACGGCGCCCAGGCGAACGCGCCGAACCGGCCTCTGGCGTTGAGGATCTGGCCGAGCAGCGCGAAGAGCCCGTAGAAGAAGATCTGCGGCAGGCAGATCAAGGAGAAGGACAGGGCGAGGCTCTTGAAGTCGGGTGAGCTGTTGCGCGCGAGCAGCCACACGAAGCCACCGGCACCCGCCATGACGAGCACGGTGATGCCGGCCATCCCGGCGAGGGCCACCGTGATGACCCGGTCGGTGAACTCCTGCCCCCCGTCGTGGAGCTTCATGGCCCGCGCCAGCGACGGGATCAGAACGGCGTTGAGGATGCCGCCGGCGGCCAGGACGTAGAGCACGTTGGGCAGCGTGTTCGCGAGCGAGAACGCGTCACCGGCCAGCGTCAGACCGATGATCGCGGTGATGAGGGCGTTGCGCAGGATGCCGAGCACGCGCGAGGCCACCGACCCACCGAGCATGGTGAGACTGGAGCGCGCGACCGATGGCGCTGCCGTGGTCATCTTCGGCGCCGTCGCCGTCATCCGCGGCTCGAGCAGTCGTGCACGAGTGCCGTGACGCGGGTGAGGACGTCGGGGTCGACGTTGGGCAGCACGCCGTGGCCGAGGTTGAAGATGTGCCCGGGCGCGCGCCGCCCTTCCTCGACGATCTCGCGCACGCGCCGCTCAAGGGCCTCCCACGGCGCGAAGAGCAGCGCGGGGTCGAGGTTGCCCTGGACGGCATACCCCCGGCCGAGACGCTCGACGGCGTCGGTCAGCGACACGCGGTAGTCGACGCCGACGACCTCGGCGCCGGCCTCGCCCATGAGCCTCAGCAGCTCACCGGTGCCGACGCCGAAGTGGATCCGCGGCACGCCGAGGTCCTCGACGGCAGCCAGGGCGACCGCGGAGTGCGGCATGGCGCGGGCCGCGTAGTCGGCCTTGGACAGCGCGCCCGCCCAGGAGTCGAAGAGCTGGACGGCGCTGGCACCGGCCTGCGCCTGAACCCGCAGGAACTCACCGGAGATCTGGGCGAGCCTGCCGCAGAGCGCGTCCCACAGCTCGGGGTCGCCGTGCATGAGCGCCTTGGTCTTCTCGTGGTTCTTGGACGGACCGCCCTCCACCAGGTAGGAGGCCAGGGTGAACGGCGCACCGGCGAACCCGATGAGCGGCGTCTCACCGAGCTCGCGGACCAGGGTCTGGACCGCCTCGGTGACGAACGGCACGTGGTCCGGCGTCAGCGGCACGAGCTGGTCGAGGTCGGCAGCCGTGCGCACGGGCCGGGCGACGACGGGCCCGACGCCCGGCACGATGTCGAGGTCGACCCCGATCGCCTTGAGCGGCACCACGATGTCACTGAAGAAGATGGCCGCGTCGACGCCGTGACGGCGCACCGGCTGCAGGGTGATCTCGGTGACGAGCTCGGGTCGCATGCACGACTCGAGCATCGGGACGCCCTCGCGGATCGCGCGGTACTCGGGCAGCGAGCGGCCCGCCTGGCGCATGAACCACACGGGCGTGCGGCTGACCGGCTCCCTGCGGGCAGCGCGCACGAGGTCGCTCTGGCGGGTGTCTGGTAGGGCTGCGGTCGGCACCGGTCAATCCTGCCACGGCCCCGAGGTGCCCCCGAGCCACGCACGCACGGCGTGGCCTGAGGACAGATCGCCCGCATGCGGCATACGCTCGTCTGGTGCACACGAGAACGTTGCCGGGCAGCCACGGCGCGGTCTTCGCAAGGACGCTGAGCGCCCTGCGAGACGTCCGTCTGCGCTCCGAGCTGCGCCTGACCGAGGTGCCGGCCCCCACCCGCATCGCGCCGTACGCGGCAGCGATCACCGCCGACGTCATCGACGTGACCGACCCGGAGGAGGACCTCGCGACCGGTCGGTTCGTGCTGTTGCACGACCCGGCCGCGCCCGAGACCTGGGACGGGCAGTGGCGCATCGTCACCTTCGCCCGGGCCGAGCTCGAGCCTGAGCTGGCGGGCGACCCGATGCTCGGCGCCGTGGGTTGGTCGTGGCTCAGCGACTCGCTCTCGAGCCGCGGGCTCACCTGGACGGCCGAGGCCGGCACGGTCACGCGAGTGGTCAGCGAGAGCTTTGCCGGGCTCGCCGACCGCGCGGCGAGCGTCGAGATGGAGATCCGCGCCTCGTGGACGCCGGTGCTCGGCGACGCCGCCGACCACCTGCGGGCCTGGGCCGACATGCTCTGCACCATCGCCGGCATCCCGCCGCTGCCTGACGGTGTCGTCCCGCTCCCGGGGCAACGACGGTGACGGCGGAGCCCACCGAGCCGACAGAGCCGACGACCGAGCAGGCCGCCCAGGCGACCGGCGAGCTCACTCCGGGTGAGCCGTCCGAGACGCCCGCAGCGCTCGTTCCGCTGACCCACCCGCGCGACGGGGTGCCGGACGTCGTGGTCGACGAGCGCACCCTCCTGCAGGCCGCGGAGGCCATCGCCGCCGGCACCGGGCCGGTGGGCATCGACGCCGAGCGGGCGTCCGGCTACCGCTACGGCCAGCGCGCGTACCTCGTCCAGATCCGCCGCGAGGGCTCGGGCACCTGGCTCATCGACCCCATCGCCTGCCCCGACCTGTCCCCCGTCGGCGACGCGATCGGCGACGCCGAGTGGATCCTGCACGCCGCGACGCAGGACCTACCCTGTCTCACCGAGGTCGGGCTGCGCCCGCAGTCGCTCTTCGACACCGAGCTCGGCGGCCGCCTGGCCGGCCTCCCCCGGGTGGGGCTGGGCGCCATGGTCGAGCACTACCTCGGGCTCCAGCTGGCCAAGGAGCACTCCGCGGTCGACTGGTCCGTGCGTCCGCTGCCCGAGCCGTGGCTGCGGTATGCCGCCCTCGACGTCGAGGTGCTCGTAAACCTCAGGGACGCGGTGGCCGCCGAGCTGGCGGCGCAGGGCAAGGCCGCCTGGGCGCGCGAGGAGTTCGACCACCTGCTCGACTTCACCGGTCCCGAGCCGCGGGTCGACCCGTGGCGGCGCACCTCGGGCATGCACAAGGTGCGTGGCCGGCGGGGCCTCGCGATCGTCCGGGAGCTGTGGCTGTGGCGTGACGCAACGGCCCAGCAGCGGGACACGTCGCCGGGCCGCATCCTTCCCGACGCAGCCATCAGCGAGATCGCCATCGCCAACCAGCGCGCCACCGCACCGCCGCGCACCGTCTCCTCCAGCGACCCGCGCCTCGCGCGTTCGATCCGCCGCAACCAGGAGGCCATCATCGAGGCGGTCGCGCGAGCCCTCGCCCTCTCCGAGGCCGACCTGCCGGCGCTGACGCTGCCTCCCACGGGTCCCCCGCCGCCCAAGGCCTGGGCCGACCGCGACCCGGTCGCAGCGGCTCGCCTGACCCGCTCCCGCGAGCTGCTGGGGGCCGTGTCCGAGGAGCTCGCCGTCCCGGTGGAGAACCTCCTGACCCCCGACCTGCTGCGCCGGTTCCTCTGGGAGGGGCCGGCCGCGCCGACGACCTCCGAGGTCGCGGACGCCTTGGCGGCGATGGGCGCACGCCGCTGGCAGACGACCATCGCCGCGCCGCTCGTCTCCCTCGCCTGCAGCGAGAACCCGCCCGCCTGAGCCGCGGCCGGCGCCGGGTGAGGATGCTCACGCACGGGGCCGTTGGCGGGGAAGTTACCGAGAAGTAGCATGACGCGAGGCGCGCCCCTGCGCCCCGGTCGGCTCCGAACCGGCCACCCCTCCGATCCACCCTGATCCCTGCGATCACCTTCGACCCCTGGGAGGCACTGTGCCCCGCGCACTCAATGAGGTCGTCTTCGTCGACGGCGTCCGGACGCCCTTCGGCAAGGCCGGCGAGAAGGGCATGTACGCCCAGACCCGCGCTGACGACCTCGTCATCCGGTGCATCCGCGAGCTGCTGCACCGCAACCCGAACCTGCCCAAGGACAAGGTCGAGGAGGTCGCCATCGCCGCGACCACCCAGATCGGCGACCAGGGGCTGACCCTGGGCCGCACGGCCGCCCTCCTCTCCGGCCTGCCGAACACCACCCCGGGCTACTCGGTGGACCGCATGTGTGCCGGCGCCATGACCGCCGTGACCAACACCGCGAGCTCCATCGCCTTCGGCGCCTACGACGTCGCGATCGCCGGCGGTGTCGAGCACATGGGCCGCCACCCGATGGGCGAGGGCGTCGACCCCAACCCGCGCATCGTGTCCGAGAAGATCGTCGACCCGGACGCACTGGTCATGGGCAAGACCGCCGAGAACCTCCACGACCGCTTCCCCCAGCTGACGAAGCAGCGCTCCGACGCCTTCGCGGTGGGCAGCCAGGACAAGCTCGCCAGGGCGTATGCCGACGGCAAGATCCAGCGCGACCTCGTCACCGTCGCGACCCGCCACGCCGAGCAGGGCTGGGGCCTGGCCTCCGCCGACGAGCCGCCCCGCCCCGGCACGACCGTCGAGGACCTCGGCCAGCTGAAGACCCCGTTCCGCGCGCACGGCAACGTCACCGCCGGCAACGCCGCCGGCCTCAACGACGGCGCGACCGCCTGCCTCCTCGCCTCCGAGCAGGCCGCGACCGAGCTCGGCCTGCCGGTCCGGATGCGTCTCGTGTCCTACTCCTTCGTCGGCGTCGAGCCGGAGGTCATGGGCGTCGGCCCGGTCCCGGCCACCGAGAAGGCTCTCGCCAAGGCCGGGCTCTCCATCGAGGACATCGGCCTGTTCGAGCTCAACGAGGCGTTCGCCGTGCAGGTCCTCGCGTTCCTGGACCACTTCGGCATCGCCGACGACGACCCGCGCGTCAACGAGTACGGCGGCGCCATCGCCACCGGCCACCCGCTCGCCAGCTCGGGCGTGCGCCTCATGACCCAGCTGGCGCGCCAGTTCGAGGAGCACCCCGAGTCGCGCTACGGCCTGACCGCGATGTGCATCGGCATCGGCATGGGCGGCGCCGTCATCTGGGAGAACCCGCACCACCAGGACTACGTGTCCTCCGCCACCACGAGCCACACCGCGACCGACGAGGAGATCGCCAAGTGACCGCCACGACCGCCGAGAAGGCCACGGCTGCAACGGACTTCGCCACCGAGGTCGTCACGAGGACGCCGGCCCGGGACATCGCCCTCCCGGGCGGCGTCGGCACCCTGGCCCTGGTCACGCTCGACAACGGCTTCGACCACACCAAGCCCAACACCTTCGGGCCGGAGTCGATCGCGGGCCTGACCGCCACCATCGAGCGGCTCCGCCAGCGGGCCGAGGCCGGTGAGATCGCCGCCGTCGCCGTCACCGGCAAGCCGTTCATCTTCGCCGTCGGCGCCGACCTCACCGGCGTGCCCTTCATCGGCTCCCGTGACCAGGCGCTCGAGATCGCCCGGGCCGGCCACACGGCATACGCCGCGTTCTCCGACCTGCCCGTGCCGACGTTCGCCTTCGTCAACGGCGCCGCCATGGGCGGTGGCGTGGAGCTGGCGCTGTCCGCGACCTATCGCACGATGAGCGCGGGCGTCCCCGCGGTCGCGCTGCCCGAGGTCTTCCTCGGCCTCGTGCCGGGCTGGGGCGGCTGCTGGATGCTGCCCAACCTCGTCGGCATCGAGAAGGCCATCACGGTCGTCATCGAGAACCCGCTGAGCCAGAACCGGATGCTCAAGGGGGTCGAGGCGTACCAGCTCGGCATGGCCGACGTGCTCCTCGAGCCGGCCGACTTCCTGGAGGAGTCGATCGCCTGGGCGGCCAGGGTCCTCTCCGGCGAGGTCACGGTCGAGCGCCCCGAGGTGGACCGCGACGAGACGGCGTGGGACACCGCCGTCGCCAAGGCCAGGAAGCTCGCCGACGTCAAGACCGGCCGCCAGGCCAAGAGCCCGTATGCCGCCCTCGACCTCCTCACGGCCGCGCGCACCGCGACCCGCGAGGAGGGCTTCGCGGCCGAGGACGAGACGCTGGCCGACCTGCTCATGAGCGACGAGCTGCGGGCCGGGCTCTACGCGTTCGAGCTCGTGCAGAAGCGCGCCAAGCGTCCCGCGGGCGCGCCCGACAAGAGCCTCGCGCGGACAGTGACCAAGGTCGGCATCGTCGGCGCCGGCCTCATGGCCAGCCAGCTCGCGCTGCTGTTCATCCAGCGCCTCCAGGTGCCCGTCGTGCTCACCGACATCGACGACGAGCGCGTCGCCAAGGGTGTCGGCTACGTCCACGCCGAGCTCGACAAGCTCGCCGGCAAGGGTCGCCTCAACCCGGACCGGCTCAACCGCTACAAGGCCCTCGTCACCGGGTCCACGAGCAAGGACGGCTTCGCCGACGCCGACTTCGTCATCGAGGCGGTCTTCGAGGAGATGTCGGTCAAGCAGCAGGTCTTCGCCGAGGTCGAGGCCGTCGTGTCGCCCGAGTGCGTGCTCGCCACCAACACCTCGAGCCTGTCCATCGCCGAGATGGCCTCGAAGCTCGAGCACCCGGAGCGGGTCGTCGGCTTCCACTTCTTCAACCCGGTCGCCGTCATGCCACTGCTCGAGGTCATCCCGGGCGAGGTCACCGACGACGCCACTCTCGCAACGGCATTCGCCGTCGGCAAGGCGCTCAAGAAGACGTGCATCCGGGCGGCGGACCGCCCGTCGTTCATCGTCAACCGGCTCCTCGGCCGGTTCATGGGCGAGGCGGCGAAGATCCTCGACGAGGGCACGCCCATCGAGGTCGTCGACCGCGCCTTCGCCGGTCTGGCCCCGATGCCGCCCTTCGTCCTCATCGGGCTCGTCGGGCCGGCCATCGCGCTGCACAACGGCGAGACGCTGGTCCGGGCCTTCCCCGACCGGTTCTACGCCTCCCCCACCCTCCAGCGCATCGTCGCGGCCGGCAAGCGCGGGTTCTACGACCTCAGCTCCGGCCGCCCCGTCCTCGACCCCGAGGTGCCGGAGCTGATCGAGCAGCCGGCCGAGCCGGTCGTGCTCGACCTGGCGCAGGTGCGCGAGCGCGTGCTGACCGTCCTGGCCGACGAGGCGCGACGGATGCTCGACGAGGGCGTCGCGCAGGCCCCGATGGACATCGACCTCGCGATGATCACCGGCGCCGGCTTCCAGTTCTGGAACGGCGGCATCACGCCGCTGCTCGACCGGACCGGCGTCGCCGAGGCCGTCACGGGCTCGCGGTTCCTGCCGGAGGGCGTCGCCAACGCCCGCCGCTGAGGGCGCAGGTCCCACCGCAGCAGCCGGGCTCTTCCCCGTCGCACGTGCTCGACGCGTGCGGGGGTGGGGCCCGGCTGGTCTGCGTCAGGGCAGCAGGTGCGCGGTGAGCCCGCGCTCGACGAAGTCGGTGAACTGCTCCGGCGTCCACCCGGCATCGGTGACGAGCCGCTCGTAGAACGTCGTGTAGAGCATCAGCACGTCGCGCGCCTGCGCGGGGGTCACGTCGTCACGCAGGTGTCCCCCGTCCACGAGATAGGCCACGTTGTGCTCCATTCGCGCGGCTCGCTCTCGCTCGATCTCAGCGTAGAGCTCCGCTGCCTCCCGATCGACGTGCGCCGCGCTCTCGATGAGCCGGTGGACGGGGTCTCCGACGGCACCGACCTCGGCCGCCAGGCGCGCCCAGTTCCGGATGATGGCGCGCCCGTCGGTGGCCGAGCGAGAGCCGGCGTCGCTCCGCCGCTCGGCATGGGTGGTTCCGGAGCCGGCGAGCGACCGGTCCCAGACCGCCTTGAGGAGTCCGGCCTTGCTGCCGAACCACTTGTAGACGCTCTCGACGGAGACCTCGGCGTCGGCCGCGACCTCGGCGACGGTCGTGGCGGTGAAGCCGCGGGCGAGGAAGCGGCTGCGTGCCGCGTCGACCACGGCATTGCGGCGTTCGGCTGCTTGAGCACGCCGAGCCGAGGCGTCGTAGCGGCGCCGGGTCTCTCCGGCTGTCGACCCCTTGACGGACGGTGGCACGAGGAGCACGAATTCTATTGGATACAGGCGACTGTATCGAATTGAAGGGAGACACCATGGACCCGACACGCACTCCCGCCCAGGTCCTGGACCGACTGGTGACATCCGTCAACGCGCACGACATCGACGGCCTGGTCGACTGCTTCGCGCAGGACTACTCGCTCACCGACCCCGTGCACCCGGCGCGGTCGTTCAACGGGTCCCTGCAGGTCCGGAAGAACTGGTCCACGATGTTCGACGCCCTGCCCGACGTCCGCCTGGACGTGCAGGACCACGCCGTCACCGACACGGGCTTCTGGCTCGAGGCGGCACAGACGGGCACGGGACGGGACGGCCACCGCCTCGAGATGCGCACGGTCTTCATCGCGGCTGTCGCGGACGGCCAGATCACCAGCGCCCACATGTATGCCGCACCGGTCGAGCACGGTGGCCCGGGCATCGACGCGGTCTTCGCGGCCATGGCAGGGACCGTCCCCTCGGGCTCGCACGCCGCCGACCCGACGGGCGGGCACCAGGAGACCCGGCCATGATCACCGTCGTCGGCGGCACCGGCAGGCTCGGCCGCCTCGTCACGGCCCGCCTGGTCGCCGAGGGGCAGTCTGTGAGAGTCGTGGCCAGGTCGGCGCCGGGCACACCGATGGCAGGCGCGGAGTACGTCGCCGCGGACGTGCGGCGACCCGCCTCCCTGCCTCGGGCGCTGACCGGCTCGAGCGTCGTGGTCTCGGCCATGCACGGCATGGATCCCGCCGCCGGCGAGACGCCCTCGGAGGTGGACCGTGACGGCAACCGCAACCTGATCCACGCTGCCTGTGACGTCGGCGCCGACATCGTCCTGGTGTCGATCGTCGGCGCCCGGGAGGACCATCCCATCGAGCTCTTCCGGATGAAGGCGGCCGCGGAGGCGGCGCTCCTCGACGCAGCGGACCACCGCGGAGCGCGATGGACCATCGTGCGAGCCACCGCGTTCGCGGACCTGTGGCTCGAGCTCTTCCGCAGCAACGCCGGACGGTCCGGCGTCCCCAAGGTGATGGGCCCGGGACGCAACCCCGTGAACTTCGTTGCCGTCGACGACGTCGCCGTGGCGGTGGCCCGCGCGGCCACGGACGCGTCCCTGCGCGGCCGGGCCGTCGAGGTCGCAGGAGAGGACCTCAGCGAGACCGCCCTGGCCGGCCTCGTGACTGCACCCGGAAAGCACCCGGCGCACATCCCCACGCCGGCGGTGTGGATGGTGGGGAACGTGCTGCGGCCCTTCCGGCCGAGCCTGGCTCGCGTCGCCCGGCAGACCCTCGCCATGGAACGGCTCCCGATGGGGACGGACGCAGGGCCGGGACACGCGGAGCACCCGTGGCTGCCCCGGACACCCATCTCGTCGCTGGTGCGGTCCTGAACGGGGGCGCTCTCCCCCGCAGACGGCATACTTCCTGAGCCGGGTCACCCCCAGCTCACTCGCTGCCTGCATGCCTCCTCCCGCGCGGCGGATTTGCCCTAACTCATATATGAGTTAGCCTCGTCTGCGTGTCTCAGACCTACCTGACCCGGATCGGCGGACTCATCCGCGACGCGCGACGCCACAAGGGGATGACCCAGTCTGACCTCGCGGAGCTGCTCGGCAGCTCGCAGGGAGCGGTCACCCGCATCGAACAGGGCAAGCAGAACCTCAGCCTCGAGATGCTCGCCAAGATCGGCGACGCCCTCGACTCCGAGTTCGTCTCACTCGGCCACTCCGGCCCGCAGCACCTGCGCATCGTCGGCGGCCAGAAGCTCAACGGCGCCATCGACGTCAAGACCTCCAAGAACGCCGCCGTGGCGCTGCTCTGCGCCGCGCTCCTCAACCGCGGCCGCACGACCCTGCGCAACCTCGCCCGCATCGAGGAGGTCAACCGCATCCTCGAGGTGCTGGCCTCGATCGGCGTGCGCACCCGCTGGCTGCCCGACAGCAGCGACCTCGAGATCATCCCGCCGGCCGAGCTCAACCTCGACGGCATCGACGTCGCCGCCGCCCGCCGGACCCGCACGGTGATCATGTTCCTCGGCCCGCTGCTCCACGAGCACGAGGACTTCCAGCTGCCGTATGCCGGTGGCTGCGACCTCGGCACCCGCACCGTCGAGCCCCACCTGAGCGCATTGCGCGCGTTCGGCCTCGAGGTCACGGCGACCCACGGCTTCTACGAGGCCCACTCCGACCGGTCCGTCAACCCGCAGCGCCCCATCGTGCTGACCGAGCGCGGCGACACCGTCACCGAGAACGTGCTCATGGCGGCCGCCCGCCACGACGGCACGACCGTCATCCGCAACGCCAGCCCCAACTACATGGTCCAGGACCTGTGCTTCTTCCTCGAGAAGCTCGGGGTGCGCATCGAGGGCATCGGCACGACGACCCTGACCGTGCACGGTGTCTCCGAGATCGACGTCGACGTCGAGTACTCCCCCAGCGAGGACCCGATCGAGGCGATGAGCCTCATCGCCGCCGCGGTCGTGACCGACAGCTCGATCACGATCCGTAGGGTGCCGATCGAGTTCATCGAGATCGAGCTGGCGACGCTCGAGGGGATGGGGATGAAGTACGACCTCACCCCGGAGTACACCTCCGCCAACGGCAAGACCCGACTCGTCGACCTGACGACGATCCCCGGCCCGCTGCACGCCCCCATCGACAAGATCCACCCGATGCCCTTCCCCGGGCTCAACATCGACAACCTGCCGTTCTTCGCGCTCATCGGTGCGGTCGCCGAGGGCAGCACGATGATCCACGACTGGGTCTACGAGAACCGCGCCATCTACCTCACCGAGCTCACCAAGGTCGGTGCCAAGGTGCAGCTGCTCGACCCGCACCGCGTCATCGTCGAGGGTCCGACCCGCTGGCGCGCGGCCGAGGTCATGTGCCCGCCGGCGCTGCGTCCGGGCGTCGTGGTGCTGTTGGCGATGCTCGCTGCACCGGGGACCTCGGTCCTGCGCAACGTCTACGTCATCAACCGTGGCTACGAGGACCTCGCCGAGCGCCTCAACGCCCTGGGCGCGACGATCGAGGTCTTCCGCGACATCTGACCTTCGCGGGCAGGTCGTGTCCCTCCGACGCCGCGGCTGGGGTGGTCAGGCTCCGTGGCCGTGACGGCCGGTGTGAGAGGCGTACATGCCGAACCGGGGAACCATGACGGCGACCATTGCGACACACGCCAGCCCACACACTCCCGGAGAGAGCTCACGACTCGGCACGAGGCCCGTCAGGTAGCCGAGGATCATGACGGTCCCCGCGACCACCGTCGCTGCGACCATCTCCAGGGTGGGGCGCCAGTCCATGGTCATGAACCGCATCCACACCACCATGGAGAGGCTGAGCGTTGCGGTGACGATCGCGGCCGAGAGGATGGGGGCTCCCTGTCGCGGGTCGTCGAACCCGAGGAGGCGGCTGGCCCCGGCGGTGACCAGGCCGAGCAAGGCCATGCTCACGCACATCACCACGCACATCTGCGCCAGGTGGAGCCCGAAGCGGGCGAGCTGGACGCCCATCCCGGGGCTGGGCCCGTCACGGACCGGAGTGGGGTGAACCGGCTTGGTGTCGTGGTCGTAGCGCATGTGCGGACCCTCCTCGGGTCTGGGACCCGGCAGCCCGGTGCTGCACGGCTGGAGCCGTTCGGAGGATGAAGCCTGAGAGCGACCCGAAGCGGGTCCTCAAGGGCCACGGTGAGGGCGCCCACAGAGGTTCGGTAGGGGCTAAGGGCCCTACGTTCGATGCTCGCCGCGATTTCCGACGGCTCGGTCTCCGTGTCGGCTGGTGACAGTCCGGTTCGGCCCCGAGCCGGCAGGACTCCCAGCCGGTGAGGGGCGCAAGACACCACGGGGCGCCCTCGCGCTGTACCGTTGGTGACGGTTTCTCCCCATCTTCGGGCGGGTCGAACCACATCTCGAGTTCAGGGGTTGGAGGTGAGCCACGTGCAAGAGCGCATGCCACGTCACGTCGATGCCCACCTGCGCTCCGTGCTCCTCGCGTGTGCCGTGGCGTTCGGCTGGGCCGTCCTCACGTCCGGATCGGCGCACGCCGACGACGCCTCGTCGACCGGCTCGGCGTTCCCGTCCCTGGGCGTCCCTGTCGGAAGCGCCGCCACCCACGCTGATGCGACGGGGCCGGCTCTCCGCATCATCCTTGGGAGTGCGCCTGCGCGAACGCCGGCGGGCGCACCCGTCGTGACCCGGTTGGTCGCCGAGACGGGCGCCCCCGTCGGGCGCCCGACCGGTCCTGCACCGGCTCGACCCGTCACGGTCAACACCGTGCGGTCGAGGCCGCCGGCCGTGTCCGTGTCCGTCGAACGACCCCCAGCTGCGTCCAGGGCGCAGACCACGCGACCTGACAGCCGTACCGCTCTCCCAGCGCCGCTGGTCGAGCCGTTGGTCGAGCCGCTGGTCGAGCCGTTGGTCGAGCCGCTGGTCGAGCCGCTGGTCGAGCCGTTGGTCGAGCCGCTGGTCGAGCCGCTGGTCGAGCCGTTGGTCGAGCCGTTGGTCGAGCCGCTGACCGCGGATGTCCCTCTGGTGACTCCGCTGCGGGCCGCGATCCCGGTCCCGCGGCACTTGGCTGCCGTCGTACGGACGGTGCCAGAGCTGTTGTCCGACGTGACGTCTCGCACCCGGGGCCTGTTGCTCCCCGTTCTCGTGCCCCTCCCGCACGTGGCCCCCGGGTCCGTCCCGACCCTTGTGGTCACGCCGGGAGCAACCGCCGCTCTCGGCGCCGACTCGGGCCAGGCCGGAGCGGCGACTTCATCCGGCATGACCGACCCGATCCCCCAATCGGCGCCCGAGACCCGCACCTCGCTCGCAGCCGCCGCCGGGCCTGCAGCCGGCCCCGGCTCGCCGCCATCTCCTTCGCGTACCGGCTCGGCCGCGGAGCCGGCGAGCGGCGCCTCCGCGCCGTCCCGATCCGCAGCGTCCGTGTCACCGCCTCCGACACCGCGTCCCGGCGCACCGTGGGAACCGGCCGGCCTGTCCGGCTCCTCGCCGGCGCAGGTCTCGTCGTCGTGGTCCCTCGCTGACCTTGTCGCGACCGGACACGGGGGCTGCCTCCCAACCCCGAAGGACGCCGCGGGGAGCCGGGTCGGGGCACGCGAGGCTCGCATCCCGTCGTCACCGACCTACGACCCGGGGTTCTCTCCCGACTGAGTGCGCTGTCGTCGCCGCTCCACGGCGCCCTTCTGGGCGCCCCGTACGACAGCCGCCCGCCGCCTCCGGCGCGCGACTCACCCTTTCAGCCAAGGAGAGATCAACCATGCACGCATACGTTCGAAGGGGCCTCTACGGCACCCTCACAGCCGGAGGCCTGCTGCTGCTGGGCGCAGCCGCAGCCAGCGCCGACACCACCGGCGACCACTCCATCGCCGGCGGAAGCCAGATCCTCGCCCCTGTCACCGCTCCCGCATCCGTGCACGGCAACGCCGTCTCGGTTCTGGGCCGGTCATCGACCAGCAGCGCAGCAACGGGCGGACCCGCCCAGTCGCCGACGGCAAGCAGGTCCGCCGGGGCCACCACCTCCGGGTCGCGCGGCCTCGCGTCGGGGACGCAGGTGGTCGCACCGGTCACCGTCCCCGTCAACCTCGGCGGCAACGCCATCTCGGTGCTCGGCAGCTCGTCGACGTCGAAGGCCTCGACCAACGCGGCGCGCACCTCTGGCACGGACGCGGGCGGTACGGCCGCCAGCACGAGCGGTGACGGCGGGGCCGGCTCGGGGACCCAGGTGGTCGCCCCCGTCAGCGCACCGCTCGACGTGGGAGGCAACGCCATCGCGGTACTCGGGCGGTCGTCGAGCGCCTCGGCCGGCCCCGGATCCGGTTCCGGAACTGGTGCCGGCGGCGCCGCCAGCAGTTCGGACAGCACGCCGGGCGCAACCACGTCCGGCGACCAGGGGCTCGCGTCGGGCACCCAGATCCTCATCCCCGTCTACGCCCCGGTGCCGACCGGCGGCAACGCGGTGAGCCTGCTCGGTGACGCACGTTCCGGCACCGGAACGGACGGTGCCAACCCGAGCAGCGGCCACCCGGCATACCCGCACGCTCCAGCCGGGAGCGGCCAGACGTCCACACAGGGTCACGAGCACCCCGGCGCGGGCGCCGGACCGGAACCGACGACGCCGGCCCACGAGCCTGCGCCGATGGGACTGTTCGGCCTGGGTGGCGCGGCCGGTGGCCCCGGCTCGGGCGGCCCGGTCTGCGCTGACGTCATGCCGACCGGTGCGGCCCATGCGAGAGCCGGATCAGCGGTGAACGGCGCTCACCACCAGTCCCCCGGTTCCGCGTCGGCCTCTGCCGCAGGCGCCGGTGGTAGCGGCCCCCGGGGTGCCGCCGGTCCCGTTCCCTGCACCGCGAACATCGCATTGATGAACGCCGCGCGTCAGGAGCCCCGGACCGCCGGACTCGGATCCCCTGACGTCGCCGGCACCGCGCTCTCGGCCGCCCTCCTGCTGCTGCTGGGTGCGTCCGTCGGGAGTGCCCTCCGGAAGAAGGTGCGCCGCGCTCGCGCGTATGACGTGGCCGGCTGACCGGCTCACCTGACGGGCTCAGCGCAGCTCACCGCTCGCACCATCGTGACAGGGCGGTAGGCTGCGCTGTTGGCGGAAACGCCTGTGTGCCAACGACTGTCGGCTCAGCGACGCTCGCACGCCTCCACACGAGCCCGGGTCGGCGGCAGGCACGCCCCTCGCGAGCCGGTGGCCCCCAGTGGCTCGCGTATGCCGTCACGCGCCACGCCGCTCAGCGACTGCCGCCAGGTGCCGAGATCCGTCTCCGACGTCGAACGGAAGCGATGACCGGAGCCAGACGCCAAGGAACGGGAGGCAGCCGAGGAGTATCGCGCGCCCTCCCCGGCCGACGGCCGAGCAGCTTCATACCGGTCCAGCGAATGGCCTGTGCGCTGCCTCAGCTTCTCGAACATCCGCTACGGTCCGGTCGTATGGACCTGCCCTGGCCCCTGACCGACGGGCGCGTGACCGTGAGGCCCGCCGACGACGCCGACGCGTCCGACTTCCTGCGCTACAAGCGGCGTCCGGAGTGCCAGGCCTACGTCGCCCGCACCGTCGACACCCTCGAGCAGTCCAGAGCCCTGATCGCCGACCGCCTCTCCGAGCCGGACTCCTTGCTCTGTGCGGTGATGGTCGACGGGCAGGTCGTCGGCGACATCGGCGGACGGCGCTACCGCCCGGAGTCCCTTGGGCCCGAGCCCAGCGCCTACGACTTCCACCTCGGCTACTCGATCGACCCCGAGCACTGGAACCGGGGCATCGCCAGCGCGGCGACCGCGCTGCTGGTGTCGGCCCTGCAGCACTCCGGGGTCCGGCGCGTGGTCGCCAAGGCGTTCGCCGAGAACGTCGCGTCCGTCCGTGTCCTGACCAAGAACGGGTTTCGCCTCGAGGGCACCGAACGCCACGCGGTCCTGGACAGGGACGGCCGCTGGCTCGACGACTGCACTCTGGCGCGCCTGGCCGACTAGGCGGCCGTGCGGTCGACGCTGGGCCCGGGTCGCCTGGCAGAGCGCGGCACCGTCACGACGTCTGCGGCCGGTGTTACGTTCTGCCCCGGGCGCCGACGACGCCCGCTGGCCCGGGGCGTTGCGGTCAGCTCGAGACCGTTTTCACGACAATGGAGTCCAGAATGCGTCGCACCGCCAGCGCTCTCGCTGCCACCCTCTGCGCCGTCGCCCTGGGGCTGACCACCGCCGGTCCCGCCGGCGCGAAGTCGAGCCCGCCCACGGCCGACCCGCACTCCGTCAAGACCTCCTCCTACGTGGCACTCGGCGACAGCTACTCGTCCGCCGCCGGGGTGGCGCCCTTCGTCGCGGCCGCCCCGGCCACGTGCAGCCGCTCCCTGGTCAACTACGCCCACGACGTCGCGGCCGTGACGCGGCCGTCCTCCTTCACCGACGTCACGTGCAGCGGTGCCCGCACGAGCGACTTCTTCTCCTCGCAGGCTCCCGGCGTGGCTCCGCAGCTCGACGCCGTCACGAAGGGCACCCGCCTCGTCACCATGACCATCGGCGGCAACGACGAGGGCGTCTTCGCGAACTCGTTCTTCGGGTGCGCGACCCTCTCGTCGACCGACGTCATGGGCAGCCCGTGCGAGCGCAGGTACGGCACGACCTTCACCGACCAGATCGTGAACGAGACCTACCCCCACTTGGTCGCGGCGCTGACGGCGGTCCGCAAGAAGGCCCCGGCCGCCTCCGTCGTCATCCTCGGCTACCCGCGCATCCTGCCTGCCACGGGCCAGCTGTCCTGCTACCGGTCGATGCCCATCGCCATGGGCGACGTCCCCTGGCTCAACCACGAGCAGGACGTGCTCAACGCGACGGTCCGCCGGGCCGCCCGGCAGACCGGTGCCCGGTTCGTCGACATGACGCCGAGTTCGCTGGGCCACGACGCCTGCCAGCCGGTCGGCCGGCGATGGATCGAGCCGGCCATCGCACCGGTCAACGCCTTCCCGGTGCACCCGAACGCCCTCGGCGAGGCCGCCATGGCGCGCGAGACGCTGCTCCAGCTCGGACACTGACGCGCAGCGGTCGGGCACCTGTGGGCGGGCTCACCGCCGGCCCACAGGTGCCCGACCTAGCGTCGGCGCATGAGGAGTGCCTCGTCCCTCAGTGCGACCCTTGCCCTGTGCCTATGCGTCGGGGGCTGCACGGCCGGCTCCCCCACCGCGACCTCGCCCAGCCAACAGCAGCGTGCGACCACTTCATCCAGGACGGAGACGAGCACGGGGACGAGCACGCCGGGCACCACGGCGCCCCCCGCTTCACCGTCGCGTATGCCGTCCGCGAGCCCCACGCATACGCCCGTGCCGTCCCGGCCCCCGACGTCCGCCACCCCTTCAGCTCCCACGAGCTACCGGGTCGACGTGGTCCACCGGGGCGGGGACCACCCGGACGACCTCGTGCAGGACCCCTCGGGCGCCCTGCTCTACAGCGACTACACGTTCGGCACCATCAGCCGCCTGAACGCTGATGGGTCGGCGACCGTCCTGCACCGGGGCCTGCCGGGACCCGAGGGCATGGTCTTCCTGAAGGACGGGACTCTGGTCGTCGCCGAGGAGGACGCGAACCGCCTCGTCGCGTTCGCCCCCGGACGGTCGACGCCCACCGTCCTGGCCGCTCTGCCCGGCACCTCCGTCAAGGCGACGTGCCACCAGGGGGTGGACGGGATCGCCTGGGACCCCACCACGAAGACTCTCGTGGTCCCGGACCCGGTGACGGGCACCGTCTACCGCATCTCGCCTGACGGGGCGACGCGCTCGGTCCTCGCCGGCGGTTTCGTCCACCCGGTCGGCGCCGCAGTAGGTGCCGACGGCAGCGTCTACGTCGCCGACGAGTGCGGCGGGGGTGTCTGGCGGCTCGACGCCGGAGGCTCTCGGGTCCGCGCGGCCGAGGCGGTCATGCCGGACGACCTCGCCTTCGACGCAGCCGGGAACCTGCTCGTGACCGACGTGCGCCACACCAGGCACGACGTGCGGCGCTGGCCTCGCGACGGTGGAGCCTCGACCGTCCTGGCGCGCTCCGGCCTGATCGAGCCGCAGGGCCTTCTCGTCACGGCCTCAGGCACCGTCTATGTCGCGGACGACCAGGCCCGTGTGATCCTGCGCCTGACCCCGCGGCCGTGAAAGCCGGGCGGCCGGGCGAGCGCGCCCGTCCGAGGCGCCGTCCGCCGGCGCCGTCCGCCAGCGCCGCCCGTCAGCGCCGCCCGTCAGGGCCGCCCGCCGGCACGCCAGCGCTTCTTCCAGATCAGCCGGTGCACCCCGAGGTACTTCGGCAGCGTGCGCAGGCCCGGGATCCACGGGATGCAGATGAAGCCGATGCTGAGCAGGATCATCAGCGCCCACACCTGCACGTCCGCGTTGTCCGATGTCGAGAAGGGCGAGATCTGGTACCAGAAGGTGTAGAGCCACAGCCACGGCTGACCGGGGTAGTTGCCGGTCTCGTTCATGATCCCCCACTGGTCGCCGCCGAGGTTCTGGGCACGTGCTTGGTCCTCGAGGTGCGACCCGTCCGCCAGCAGGAGCAGCGGCTTGGTGCTGTTGACACCGAAGAAGCTGGTTCGCGACGTCAGCAGCCCTTCGAGCGCGCCGCTGTCCGCGAGCGCGAGCGTGCCCAACGCGAGGATCGGCACCGGGCCGTAGCTGCCGCGCTCGACCTTGGCCGGGTCGCCGTCGGGCGCCTTGCCGAGGGCGTCCGAGTAGGCCTGCGCCCAAGCCGTCCGCTGGTCCGGGCTGGCTGCGTCCCACTGGCGCAGGGCTGCCGCGACGACGGGCTGCCCCGAGAGGGTGCGCAGCGGCGTGATCACGAAGTCGTTTGCAGGGTCGACCGGCTGGGTGACGCCCGGCAGCTTCTGCAGGGAGACGGGCCCGAGGGCCTGCCCGTCACCTGCCGTGTTGTAGGGCGGTCCGTACGTCGCCGACGTCGTCGTACCTGCCAGCTCGCCCGTGGCCGTCGCCACCACGTCGTTCGGAGCCTGACGAGCCCACTGCTGCAACGAGATCGCCGGATCGTCGGGTGACGAGAAGACGAGGGCCGCCACGACGGTGAGGACCAGGATGACGCCGAGCGCGACGACGAACTCCTTGACGAGGTCGTAGCGCCGGGTAGGGAACTCGTGCGAGTCGGGCGCCCACGTGGCGCTTCGGCGTTCGCTGCGCGGGACGCGTACGGCGGTCATGGGCGGGCCCCCGATCCGGTGGGTGCACGTTCAGGACGGCTCTCGTCGGGGACGGACGAGGGCTCGGGAGCCGATGGGCCCGGCACCCCGGGCGCCGGTCGCTCGGGCTGCGCCACGTCCGCGGGCGCCTCGGCGCCGATGGGCGGAACGACTCCCCGTCGTCGCACGAGGAGCAGGTGCAGGCCGACGATGACGCCGACGACGAGCGGCAGGAGCGACACGTGCCAGAGCACCATCTGCCCGACGTTCATGACGTTGAAGTACGCGCCGATGCCGGCGGCGTTGAGCCCGTCCTTGGCCTGGGTGCTGATCCACTGCGAGTCGAAGTTGGTCTGGATGAGGTAGCCGGTGAACGCCGTGCCCAGCGACCCGAAGAAGGCCAGCGCGCCGGTGGCCCACGTGAGCCCGCGGTGGCCGCGCCAGGCGGCCATGAAGAACTTTCCCCACAGGTGGATGACCATCGTGGCGAAGAACAGCTCGACGCTCCAGAGGTGCGTCGAGTTGACGAAACGACCGAGCGAGCTCGAGTGCCACCAGGTGAGCCCGCCGAGGGTGAGCACCAGACCTGAGGCGATGACGACGACGAGGCTTGCCAGGCAGGCCACCCCGAAGACATAGATCCACGAGGCGACGTACGCCGGTTGCCGGTCGGGCAGCCACTGCCCCTTGGGGACGAGCCCCTCGATCCACGCGCTCAGCCGGGCGGTCCACGTGCCCGGAGCCGGCGCCGTGGGCTCCGCGGACATAGGTCGCGAGCTCACTGCTCGTCCCCGTCGTGCGAACCCGGGAAGGGCAGGAGGACCGCGAGGACGAAGACGAGGATCATCACGAGGATCGTGACGAGGTTGGCGACCGTCACCGTGATGAAGCCCCACTGGACGACAGCACCTGCGGGCGTCGGCTCTGCTGCTGCGAAGAACTCGCTGGACATCCAAGACCTCCTGGACCGAAGGAACTGTGAGTTGCGCCCGTGCCAGTCGATCTACTACGTCTTGTCAGAGTAGGTCGGGCGCCTCCGGACGGCAGGCACTTGCACGGATTCACAGCGGGCTCACGGCCCGCAGTCCGAGCCCCGACGCACCACGTCCCGTCCACATGGGATCGGCCGTTTTGTGTACGGCGACCACACAGGCCCCCGCCGGGCCGCTCCCTAGTCTTCCCGCATGCCCGACGCCCGCGACGACGCACGCGACCCCGCCACCGGCCACCTGGACCGGGCGGCCCCGGCACCCAACGCACCCATCGACCTCACGGGGCGAACCGCTCTGGTCACCGGAGCCGCGAGCGGCATCGGAGCAAGCGTGGCCCGCGCCCTCGCGTCTGCGGGCGCCACGGTCCACGCGGTCGACCGCGACGAGGACGGTCTGCGTGCCCTGGCCGACGGAGCCGGCGACTCCTCCATCCGGGCCGTCACCGCGGACCTCGCCGACCTCGACGCCCTGGCCGAGCTGCCGACCGCCGTCGACATCCTCGTGAACAACGCCGGGGTGCAGCACGTGAGCCCGATCGAGGAGTTCCCGCTCGAGCGCTTCGACCTCATCCTCGACCTCATGCTCGCGTCGCCCTTCCGACTGATCCGCCAGACGCTGCCGCACATGTACGCGCAGGGCTGGGGTCGGGTCGTCAACATCTCCAGCGTCCACGGGTTGCGCGCCAGCGCCTTCAAGTCGGCGTACGTGACCGCCAAGCACGGCCTCGAGGGCCTGTCGAAGGTCGTGGCGCTCGAGGGCGGGCCTCGCGGCGTGACCTCGACGTGCGTCAACCCGGCGTACGTGCGGACTCCCCTGGTCGAGGCCCAGATCGCCGACCAGGCCCGGACCCACGGCATCCCGGAGACGGAGGTCCTCGAGAAGGTGATGCTCGACCCCGTTGCCGTCAAGCGACTCGTCGAACCGGAGGAGGTCGCCGCTCTCGTGCTCTTCCTGTGCGGACCGGCGTCCGCCTCGGTCAACGGCACCTCCTTCTCGATGGACGGCGGGTGGACCGCGCACTGAGCGCCCCACCTGTCCGATCTGCCGTGACACACACGACCACCGCTCCACTCGGCCCGCCTAGGATCTGCGCGTGACCACCGGCCCGGAGACACGCACGCACCACCAGCGGTCGCAGGCCGCCGGCGAGGTCGACCAGGTCGACCAGGTCGTGCACCTCCTCGAGCTGCTCGCTGCCGACGCCCCGGTGGCCGCCGTGGCCGCGGTGGACGCCCCTGCCGACGCCCGTGACCTCGCCCTGCGGATCGCGAGCGCCCGCGAGGTGCACCGGCAGCGGGAGGCCGGGCTGGCAGCACTGCTGGACATCGCGCGCGAGCTGGCCACCGCGAACGACCCGGGTTCGGTCCTCGACGCGATCGTGCGGCGCGCCCGCCGCCTCGTCGGCACGGACCTCGCCTACCTCACGCTCTACGACCCCGAGGCCGGCGACACCTTCATGCGGGCCACCGACGGCTCCGTCTCGGCGGTCTTCCAGTCGGTGCGCCTCGCGTTGGGCGCCGGCCTCGGTGGGCTCGTCGCATCCACCCACAAGCCGTACTGGACGGCCGACTACTGGGCGGACGAGCGCTTCCGGCACACCGGCGCCATCGACGGGGCGGTCGGCGAGGAGGGCATCATCGCGATCTGCGGCACTCCGCTCATCGTCGAGTCGCACTTCGTCGGGGTGCTCTTCGCCGCCAACCGGTCCTCGCGCCCGTTCACCCGCGAGGAGGTGGCCCTGCTCGGCAACCTCGCGACGCTGGCGGCTCTGACGCTCGTGCAGACCCGAGCGCTCGCCGACTCCGAGAGCGCGCTCGCCGCCCTGTCGGAGGCCCACGAGACGGTCCGCCGGTACGCCGACGGCGTCGAGAAGGCGGCCGCCGCCCACGACCGCTTCGCCTCCCTCGTGCTCGGCGGTGGCGGCGTCGACGACATCACGCACGCCCTCGCCGAACTGCTCGGCGGCTGGGCGGTGCTCGTCGACGAGAACGGGCAGCGCAAGAGCGCCGCCGGACCCGCCCCCGCGACAGGCCGTTCCGGCACCGACCCGCTCGCGCCCTTCGACGCGCTACCGGGTCTCGACACCGGACGGCTCGTCGAGCGCGACGGCGTCTACGCGGTGGCCGTGACGGCCGCCCGCGAGCGTCTCGGCACGATTCTGGTCGGCGGCCTGACACTGGGCGACTCCGACCAGCGGACCGTCGAGCGCGCCGGAGTCGTGACGGCTCTCGTCCTGCTCTTCGAGCGCCAGGCCGCCGACGCCCGGCAGTCGGCCCGCAACCGGCTCGTGAGCGACCTCGTCAGCGCTCGCGGCTCCCGGGAGGAGCGGCTGTCCCTGGCCCGCAACAGCGGCTTCGACCCGCAGCAGCCGTTCTGCCTGCTCGTGCTGCGTGGCGACGACCCCAACGGTCACCGCGCGCTGCTCATCTCCGCGAGCGCCGCCACGGGTGAGGCCTCGCTCGTCGGCAGCCACGACGGCGACGTCGTCGCCCTCGTCCCGGGCACCGACGCGGACGGGCTGGCGCGCACCGTGGCAGCGCGCATCGGCAAGCGCACGTGCGTCACCGTCGCCGGGGCCGGACCCGTGGGCGACGTCGACGACATCGCGAAGGCGTACGAGGAGGCCCACCGCACGGTCGCCGCCCTGATCGCCCTCGGGCACCGTGGGAAGGGCGCTGCCGCAAGGCAGCTGGGCTTCGCCGGCCTCATCGTCGGATCCGAGCCGGACGTCGGCGAGTACGTCCGCACGCTGCTCGGGCCCGTCCTGGACTACGACGAACGGCGCGGCACGGACCTCGTCGGCACGCTCGCGGCATACTTCGCGTCCGGGGGGAGCCCGCGGCACGCGGCAGTGAGCCTCCACGTCCACGTCAACACCGTCTCCCAGCGGCTCGAGCGCATCACCGCCCTGCTCGGCGAGTCCTGGCAGCAGCCCGACCACTCCCTCGAGCTGCAGCTGGCGCTGCGCCTTCGCGCCCTCCAGGCGTCGACGCGCGGCGGCAGCCCGCGCGGCTGACGCCAGCCGCCTGTCCCTGGCCCGCTCAGCCGACGAGGAGGCGGTCGAGCGCGTCGGCGACTGCGGCGCTGCCGCGCTCGGCCAGGATGACGTCGTAGTGGTTGGCGTCCACGCGAGTGGTCCGGAGGCCCGCCGGGAGGCCCAGGGCCGCCAGCCGGCCTTCGTCGTAGAGGCCCTGGGGCTCGTCCAGCAGGCCCCGCTCCGCCCACACCAGCTCGGCCTCGACGCCGCTCTCGACCGCCGTGCGCAGCGCCGCGTGCGTCTCCGGGTCGGCCAGGACGTCGGCGCCGTCGGCCCGCACCGCCTCCAGGATGCAGGTGCTGTGCCACTGCCCGTCGGCCGGGTCCTGGACGAGGTCGTGCTCGATGTAGCCGCGGGCCGCGTCGCCGGCAGGGCCCTCGAGGATCGGTCCCAGCGCGGGGTGCCCTGACCAGAACGCGAGGTATGCCGCCGGGTCGGGGAAGCGCATCGACAGCCGGTCCATCGCCGGTCCGATGACCGCCTGAAGGGTCGCGTCCACGTCCAGGCCTGCCGGCACGGGAAAGGCTGCTCCCCCGTCGACGAGCACTGCCGCGGGGAACCTCTCGGGGTGCCGGGCGGCCGCGAGCGCGGCGACGAAGGCGCCCATCGAGTGGCCGACGACGACGGGGGCCGCTCCGAACACGGTCGCGATCGAGGCGAGGTCGTCGACGTGCGCGGCCAGGCCGTAGGGTCCCGGCGCCGATCTGCTGTCACCCCGGCCGCGCAGGTCAGGGGCCAGGAAACGAATGCCGCCGGGACCGTGCCGCCGGCCGACCTCGTCGGCGACGCGTCGCCACGAGAGGCCGTTGGCGGTGATGCCGTGGACGGCCAGCACGACGGGCGCGTCGGGCGCGGGCGTCCCGAGGCTCAGGTCGTGGATGGCGAGACTGCCCTCGGGCAGCTCGATGACGAAGGCGGATGGGGTGGCGCTCATCTGGATCCGGTCCTCCTGACCAGCCGGCCGCCGATGCCGGTGAGGCCCGACGGTGCGAAGTAGACGACGACCACGAAGAAGGCGCCGAGGATGAAGAGCGGCTGCGAGAGCAGCTGGCGCACGACGTCGGGCAGGGACTGCAGGAACGGCGCGCCGCTGACCTCGACGAGCCGGGCATCGGCGAAGGTGTAGAGCACGCCCCCGAGCACGGCGCCCCAGCGGTGCCCCGCTCCCCCGAGCACGACCATCACGAGCAGCGAGAGGGTGAACTCCGAGGTGGTCAGGTGCGGGTTGGAGCCGCCGAGCACCAGGGCGTGGACGATGCCGCCGAGCGAGCCGAGGAACGACCCGAGCACGAACGCGAGGAGCCTGACCCGGTAGGTGCCGAAACCGAGGACCGCGGCCCGCTGCGCGTTCTCCCGGACGGCTGCCATCGCGTGGCCGGCGCGTGAGCGCACGACGAGGCTCACGACGACCCAGGTGACGACGACGAAGGCCAGCGCGAGCCAGTAGCGGTACGGCGCGTTGGCGACCCCGACGAGCAGGTCGGGCACGGCGTCGCGGTCCAGCGTGCGACCCTCCTCGCCGCCGGTCACTCCGCCGGGGTTGCGCAGCACGATGATCGAGGCGGCCTGCGCGAAGGCCAGGGTCACCATGGCGAAGGCGATGCCGCCGACGCGCAGCGCGACCGCACCCACGACGAGCGCCAGCGCCGTGGAGAGGGCGAGCGCCGTCACGAGCGCGAGCGGCAGCGGCAGCGACCACTCCGCGAGCGAGATGGTCAGCAGGTAGCTGCCCGCCGCCACGAACAGCGCGTGCCCGAAGCTGAGCAGTCCCGTGCGGCCGAAGAGGACGTCGTAGCTCAGGGCCACTCCGCCGATGACGAGGCAGGTGGCGAGCAGCTGCATCGACCCCGGGCCGTTGACGCGCCCCGGGAGGATGCCGGGCAGGTCGACAGCCACGTAGGGCAGGTAGGCGAGCAGCGCCACGACCACGACGGGAAGCCCGACGGCGCGCAGCCGCCCGAGGGTCCGCGCCTGCCGGCGTGAACCGGCGGGCTTGCCCTCCTCGGGTGAGGCGGACGGGGCCTGGCGCGTCGCAGGAGGGAGCGTGGGCGTGGCGCTGAGGCGGTCGGTCGGCGACGTCATGCCGTCGCTCCCTTCAGGGAGGTCGGTCGGAGCAGGAGCACGAGTGCGAGCAGGAGCACCACGGACAGGTCGCCGACACCGGTGGCCGCGTAGTAGTTGGCGAGCTGCTGGACCAGTCCCACGACCACGGCGGCGACAGCGGTCCCGGTGAGCGAGCCCATGCCGCCGATCACGACGACGATGAAGGCGAAGATCAGCAGCGACCCGCCCTGCGCCGGCGACACCGCGCCGGCGTACTGCGAGTAGAGCACCCCCGCCAGTCCGGCCGCGGCTCCCCCGATCGCGAAGACGAGGGTGAACGTGCGGTGGACGTCGATGCCCAGCGCCTCGACCATCGTGCGGTTCTCGACACCGGCGCGGATGACGAGGCCCAGACGCGTCAGGTGCAGCAGCGCGAGCAGACCCGCGAAGAGCGTGAGCGCGACGAGCAGGTAGACCAGCCGGTCGTTCGGGAGTCGGGCGCCGAGCAGCTCGGTCGTGCCGCCCATCCAGGTGGGCTTGTCCACCGGTCGCGGGTCGGCGCCCCAGATCCCCTGCGCCGCAGCGACACCGGCGAGCGACAGCCCGACGGTGACGAGCACCTGCTGGATGTGGCGACGATAGAGCGGCCGGATGAGCACGACCTCGACGACCAGTCCGACCAGGCCGCCGACCGTCACCGCGGCGGCGACGCCGACCACGAGCCGACCGGCCACCGGCCATCCGGCAGGGAGGGCACCCATGACGAGCCAGGCGGCGTACGCGCCCACCGTCATGAAGGCGCCGTGCGCGAAGTTGAGCACGCCCATCAGGCCGTAGACGAGGCTGAGGCCACTGGCTGCGATGAAGTAGAGGGCGCCCAGGCCGAGCGCCGTGACGAGGATGAGGAGCAGGTCACTCACGCCGCTCCCTCCCGTCGCATCGAGACGCCCAGCAGCTCCCGGGTGAGCCCGGCGTCGGCCACCAGCTCGGCCGCGGCACCCCGGTGCACCACCTGGCCGGCGTCGAGCACCACGACGCGGTCGGCGATCCGTCGCACGAGGGGCAGGTTCTGCTCCACGAGCAGGACCGGCGTGGTCCTGCTCACCTCGGCCAGCACGTCGGCGACCTCGGTGACCAGCTTGGGGGCCAGCCCCTTCGTCGGCTCGTCGATGAGGAGCAGAGCGTTCTCGCGAAGCAGGACCCGGGCCAGGGCCACCATCTGCTGCTGGCCGCCGGACAGCGTCCCGGCGCGCTGGGCGCGGCGACGGACGAGGTCCGGGAAGAGTCGTTCGACGACCGGCGCGTTCACGCCGCGGTCGGGGTCCACGAGACGGAGGTTCTCCTCGACGGTGAGGCCGCCGAAGACCTCGCGGTCCTCGGGCACGTAACCGATGCCGCCTCGGACGATGCGCGCAGTCGCGAGCCGCTGGATCTCCCTGCCCTGCAGGAGGACCCGGCCGGTCCGTGGTGCCAGCCCGAGCACGGCCTTGAGCGTCGTCGTCTTGCCCACGCCGTTGCGTCCCAGCAGGGCGGTCACCCCGGTCACCGGCACGTCGAAGCTCACGCCCTGCAGGATGTGGGAGCCGCCGTAGCGGACGTGCACGTCCTGGAGCTGCAGGACGGGCGGTGATCCGCCGGTCGCGTCCGCCACCTCGCGTGAGGCGTTCGTCCCTGTCACAGTGCTTCTCCCAGGTAGGCCTGCTGGACCCGCTCGTCCCCGGTGACGTCGGTCGGCGCGCCCACCGCGAGCAGCTGTCCGTGGTGCAGCACCGCGACCCGGTCGGCGAGACCGAGCACGACGTGCATGTGGTGCTCGACCATCGCGACGGCGACGCCGGAGTCACGCACTTCGCCGATGATCTCGGTGAGCCCGTCGACGTCCTCAGCCGAGACACCGGCCATCGGCTCGTCGAGGAGCAGCACGGCCGGGTCGGAGGCCAGGGCCATCGCCAGCTCGAGCTTGCGACGGTCGCCGTGCGAGAGGTCACGGGCGAGTGTTCGCGCGCGACCCGGCATACGGACTCTCGTCAGCAGGGAGTCGATCACCTCGGTCGCGGCAGAGCCGGCGCCACGGAACGGCGAGAGCACCGCTCCACCCGCGGCCTGCACCGCGAGCCGCACGTTCTCCCCCGCACTCAGGCCGTCGAAGAGCGCCGAGGTCTGGAACGACCGCGACAGTCCCATCCGGGCTCGACGCGTCGCGCTCGCTCGGGTGACTTCCCTGCCCTGCAGGACGATTCGTCCGCTGGAGGGCCTCGTCACCCCGCTCAGGATGTTGACGAACGACGACTTGCCCGCCCCGTTGGGGCCGATGATGCCGAGCAGCTCACCGGCTCCGACCGTGAGGGAGATGTCCTCGAGGATCTGTGCGCCGCCGACCCTCCATCCGACCGCCTCTGCCGTGATCACGTCGCCAGCAGGCCGGTCACTTGAAGGGCTTGACGGGAGGAGCGACGGCGGCGGGCTCCAGCGTCTTGACCAGCTGCGGGGTGACGTTCGCGCCGTCCTTCTTCAGCGTCGCCGTGAACATCGGCTGCAGGAGGGCGTGGTCCTCGGGCCTGATCTGGAGCGAGCCCTTCGGGCCCTCGAACGTCCAGCCCTCGAGCGAGGTCACCATCTTGTCGACGTCGTCACCGCCCGCCTCGAGGGCGTGAACGATCATCTGGCCGGCGACGAAGCCGTCGTTGGTGAACAGGTCGACGGTGGCGCCCTGCTTCTTCAGGCCGGCGTCGAGCGCCTGGTAGGCCGGGTTTGCCGTGGCGCCCTCGAAGAAGTGCGACAGGAAGTCGATCTTCGTCGCCACCGCTCCGAAGAGGGCGTGGGTCGCCTTGATGTCGAGCCCGGTCACGACCTTGGTCGAGTCGAAGACGCCCTGCTGGCCGAGGGTCGTCCACATGGCCGTGGCGTTGGCACCGGCCCAGGCGACGAAGAGCAGGTCGGGTGCGGCGTCCTTGACCTTGGTGGCGAAGGGCGTGAGGTCGGTGGCGGCCGCAGGCACCTCGACCGAGCTCACGGTGGCGCCCTTGGCACCGAGGACCGCCGTCACGGCGGCCACGTTGGCCTTGCCGAAGGCGCTGTCCTGCGCCAGGACGGTCACCTTCTTGCCCTTGACGTCACCGAGCATGGTGCCGGCGGTCGCGACGTCCTGGTACGTCTGGCGTCCGGACCGGAACGTGTAGCGGTTGGCGCCCGTGATGGCGTCGGCAGCAGCCGGGCCCGAGATGAAGAGGACCTTGTTGTCCTTGGCGAGCGGGGCCACCTGCAGCGCCACACCGCTCGCCGTCGAACCGGCGATGATCTTGTTGCCCTGCCCGATGAGGTCCGTCGCGGAGGCGACGGCCTTGGCGGGGTCGCCCGCGTCGTCCTGCTCCGTGATCTGGATCTGGTGGCCGGCCACGGCGCCGGTGCCCTTCGTGGCGTAGTCGATGCCGGCCGTGAGGCCCTGGCGGTACTGCTGGCCGTAGCTGGCCAGGGGGCCGGACTTCGAGTAGACGAGACCGACCTTGTAGGCACCGCCCGACGCACCGCCGCCGCCGGCAGCCGCCGTGCCGTTGTCCGCCGCCGCCCCCGGCTGGCCCGGCGAGCCGCAGGCCGCGACCGAGACCGTGATCATGGCGCTCGCGAGCGCGACACTCCACCGCTTGGACACCGATGTCCTCCACCTCTGGCGGGCGCTCGCGCCTGTGCCGCACGAGATCCGTCGACGCCCGACCGTTTCGGCGAAGGTAGATCAGCGCCGCATCCGCAGCGGTGGAGCGCAGGACCACAAAGGCGAGCACTTCATGTGCGTCGCCGCCACCCGTCATCCCAGAGGTTCTCCCCGAGTGTCACAGGACCCGCAGCTGTCTCGTCTGAGATGGCGTAGGCAGACAACGAGAGAAGGAGCTGGCGATGAGGATTCTGGTGGCAGGCGCGACCGGTGCGATGGGGCGACAGCTGGTGCCGCTCCTGGTGCGAGCCGGGCACGAGGTCCACGGGATGACCCGCAGCGAGTCGAAGCAGGCGTTCCTGCGGGGGCTCGGAGCGACTCCGGTGGTGGCCGACGCCCTCGACCCCGAGCAGGTGGCGCGCGCGGTCGCAGAGTCGCGCCCGGAGGTGGTCGTGCACCAGCTGACCGCCATCGGGCCGATGGACCTGCGTCACTTCGACCGGGCCTTCGCCCCGACCAACCGGCTGCGGACCGAAGGCACCGACCACCTGCTCTCGGCGTCGCGCGCGGCCGGGGTGAGACGGTTCGTCGCCCAGAGCTTCTTCGCCGGCTACGACCGGGTGGGCGGCGGCGTGAAGACCGAGGCCGACCCCTTCGGCACCGCACCGCCGCCCGGGATGGAGCAGACGGTGGGCGCCATCCGACACGTCGAGGACAGCGTCCTCGGTGCGTCGTGGACGCAGGGTCTCGTCCTGAGGTACGGCGGCTTCTACGGTCCGCACACCTCGCTGGGCGTGGGCGGCGAGCAGACGGACGCCGTTCGCAGGGGCAGGTTCCCCGTGGTCGGCAATGGCGGTGGGGTGTGGTCGTTCGTCCACATCGCCGACGCGGCCGAGGCGACGGTGGCGGCCATCGAGCGTGGCGCGCCGGGCGTCTACAACATCGTCGACGACGAGCCCGCACGCGTGGCGACGTGGCTGCCGGTCCTCGCGGAGTCGCTCGGGGCCAGGGCGCCCATGCGCGTGCCGCGTCTGGTCGGCAGGCTCCTGGCGGGCGAGACTGGCACGGTGATGATGACCGAGCTGCGGGGGGCCTCGAACGCCAAGGCCAAGCAGGCGCTGGGCTGGGCCCCGAGGCACGCCACGTGGCGAGACGGTTTCCGCGAGCTGGGCACCCGGGCGGCCGCCGAGAGCGGTGCCGCGGCGTGACCGACGAGACCCGCTCGCCGGCAGCTGCTCCTGACCGGGAGCAGTTGCTGGCGGACCTGAGGCCCGTGGCCTTCGGCATCGCGTACCGGATGCTCGGCAGCGTCACTGAGGCCGAGGACGTGGTGCAGGAGGCGCTGCTCAGGGTCCACCGCTCGCTCGAGGCGGGCGAGCGGATCGCCTCACCGAGGGCGTTCACGGCCACGGTGACCACCCGTCTCGCGATGGACGAGCTGCGGTCGGCGAGGGTCCGGCGTGAGCGCTACGTCGGGGACTGGCTGCCGGAGCCGATCCTCACCGACGGCCGCGGCGTCGACCTGGACCCGGCACGACAGACGGAGACCGCCGACTCGCTGTCGATGGCGCTGCTCGTGGTGCTGGAGAGCCTCTCACCCGAGCAGCGGGCGGTCCTGCTGCTGCACGACGTCTTCGGCTACGGCTACGGCGAGGTCGCGGCGATCGTCGGCAAGGGTGAGGCCAACGTGCGCCAGATCGCGACCCGCGCACGACGCCACGTCGAGGACCGTCGTCCTCGGTTCACGACGACCCCCGAGCAGCAGAGCGAGCTCGTGAGCCGCTTCTTCGCCGCCGCCCGGACCGGCGACCTCGCCGGTCTCGAGTCGCTCCTGGCCCATGACGTCGAGCTCGTCGGCGACGGCGGCGGCAAGGCACCCTCTCTCGCGCGCTCGCAACGCGGCCGCAGCAGGGTCGCGCACACCCTCACCAACTGGCTGCGTGCGCTGCGCCGCCTGCCCGACATGGAGATCCGGCCCGCCGAGGTCAACGGAGGCCCGGGCGCGACGTTCCTCGTCGAGGGGCGCCTGCTCGCTGTCTGGGCGCTCGAGATCCGGGACGGGCAGGTCGCGGGCGTCCGCGCGGTCGTCAACCCCGACAAGCTCGTCCACCTCGGGCCGGTCGGTGACGCCAACGCCCTCATCCGTCGGCTCGGCGGGACGCGGCCCGGCGACTGAGCCGTCGCGGCGACTCAGTGCCGCCGGTCGGCCACGACCCACGATGCTGCCGCGCTCACGGCAGCGACCGCCAGGACGGACGGCCAGGCGCCGATCCGCTTGGCCAGCGGGTGCGATGCGCCGAAGCCGCCGAGGTAGAGGGCCGCGAGACCGGCCGCCGCCGGGCCGCCGGCCTTGGCCACCCAGCTGCGCCCGGCATAGGCGCCGGCGAGGCCGAGGACCACGCCCCCGAGCGGGCGGATGCCGGTCTCGCGGGCGGCGACGTACCCCCCGACCAGGCCGAGGGCTGCGATGGGGGCCGTCGTCACGTCTGCTGCGTCTCGAAGCTGCATCCACCGATCGTAGGCAGCCGGCCTGTGCCGGCGCCTTCCGGGTGCCGGGCCGGCCCAACCGGTCCGGTGCTCACGGGAGGGGTCAGAGCTTGGGCTCGAGGTCGGCGACGAGCTGGTCGGCCGTGAGGCCCAGCGCCTCGAGGATCTGCCCCCGGGAGGCGTGCTCGAGGAAGCGCTTGGGTATGCCGTAGCCGTGCACGGGCACGTCGACCCCGGCCTCCCGCAGGGCGAGCGTCACCGCAGCGCCGACGCCACCGCTGACGAGGTTGTCCTCGACGACGGCCACCGCCTTCGCGCTTCGGGCGAGGGAGACGACGTCGTCGCTGACGGGCAGCACCCAGCGCGGGTCGACGACCCGGACGCTGCGGCCGTGCGCGGCGATCTTCTCGCCTGCCTCGGCGGCCAGGCCGGCGAAGGCGCCCACCCCGACGACGAGCAGGTCCACGTCCTCGCCGGCGTTCTCGAAGAGCACGTCGACGTCGCCGATGCGACGCACCGAGTCGAGCGGGTCGGACACGTCACCCTTGGGGAAGCGGATCACCGTCGGGCCGTCGGAGACGTCGACCGCCTCCCGCAGCGCCTTGCGCACCTGCTCCCCGTCCCGCGGTGCCGCGAGCCGAAGTCCGGGCACGATGGACGTGAGGGTCATGTCCCACATGCCGTTGTGCGAGGCGCCGTCGCTGCCGGTGATGCCGGCGCGGTCGAGGATGAAGGTCACGCCGGCCTTGTGCAGCGCGCAGTCCATGAGGAGCTGGTCGAACGCGCGGTTGAGGAACGTCGCGTAGACCGCGACGACGGGGTGCATCCCGGCATACGCGAGGCCGGAGGCCATCGTGACCGCGTGCTGCTCGGCGATGCCGACGTCGAAGACGCGGTCGGGGTAGGCGGCGGCGAAGCCGTCGAGCCCGACCGGGATGAGCATGGCGGCGGTGAGGGCGACGACGTCGGGACGGTCGCGACCGATCGCGACCATCTCCTCGTTGAACTCGTCGGTCCAGATCCGCCCGGACACCTCGAACGGCAGGCCGGTCTCGGGGTTGAACTTGCCCACGCCGTGGAACTGGTCGGCCTCGTCGTCGATGGCCGGCTGGTAGCCCCGGCCCTTCTGCGTGATGACGTGCACCAGGACCGGCCCACCGAAGTCCTTGGCGTTGCGCAGGGCTCGCTCCACGGCCTGCTCGTCGTGCCCGTCGACGGGCCCGAGGTACTTCAGGCCGAGGTCCTCGAACATGCCCTGGGGGGCGACGATGTCCTTGATCCCCTTCTTGACGCCGTGGAGCGTCTCGAACATGGCGCCGCCGACGACCGGAGTGCGCGCGAGGGAGCGCTTGCCCCAGTCGAGGAACCGCTCGTATCCGCGGGTGGTCCGGAGCGTGGCCAGGTGGTCGGCGAGGCCACCGATGGTGGGGGCGTAGGAGCGCTCGTTGTCGTTGACGACGATGACGAGCGGCAGGGTCTTGTCGACCGCGATGTTGTTGATCGCCTCCCAGGCCATGCCGCCGGTGAGGGCGCCGTCGCCGATGACCGCCACGGTGTGGCGGTCGGCCTCGCCGCTCAGGCGCCTACCCTTGGCGATGCCGTCGGCCCACGACAGGGCGGTCGAGGCGTGAGAGTTCTCGACGACGTCGTGCTCGGACTCGGCGCGGCTCGGGTAGCCCGAGAGGCCGCCCTGCTTCTTCAGCCTGCTGAAGTCGTGGCGGCCGGTGAGCAGCTTGTGCACGTAGGCCTGGTGACCGGTGTCGAAGACGAGCGTGTCCTTCGGCGAGTCGAAGACCCGGTGCAGCGCGATCGTGAGCTCCACGACGCCGAGGTTGGGGCCGAGGTGGCCGCCCGTCTTGGAGACCTCCGTGACGAGGAAGGTGCGGATCTCCTCGGCCAGCGCCGGCAGCTGGGCAGCCGGCAGCGCCTTGAGCGCAGCGGGGCTCGTGATCGTCTCCAACAGAGCCACGCGGCGCCGTCCTTCCGGTCCTTGTCGATCGTCCGTCCACCCTCCCGTCGAGGACAGGGCGGTCGCTCGAGTCTACGGCGAGGGCACGGCACCGGCCGAACCGTGCGTGCCGGGCCCGCACGAGTCCGTCACGGAACTCACACCCCGGACGCACACCCCGGACGCACACCCGGACGCACACCCGGCCCAGCCCCGGCGTCACAGCTCACAGCACCCCCGCCTCACAGGCGCGGCGCGAAGACCTTGCCCTGCAGCGCCTCGTGCAGCAGCCGCGCGGACCGCGACGCGGCGAGCAGCCGGATGCCCTCGGCCTCGATGTGGCCGAGGATCTCGGTCAGCGCCTCCGCGGGAACGTGGGGACCGATCGCCACGCGGGCCTCGCGCCACGCGTCCCGCATCGCCACGACCTGCCCGTCGATGTGCCGGCCGGCCAGCCAGGCGAGCGCGATCGGGTGACGCCGCCACCCGGCATACGCCCGGTAGTCGGGTGGGCACTGGTCGAGCAACCAGAGCACGGCCCGCTCCTCCCAGCCGGGGGTGTGGGCCGGTGGCACGCCCGGAGGCCACCCGGGCGGGGTGTGCCCGGAAGGAGTCGGAGTCGCCATGCTCCCAGTCTGCCTCGCCTACTCTCGGACCATGACGAGGGTCAGCTGGGTCACCGCCTTTCTCGACCTGCCGCCCGACGTCCACGCGGTCGGCACCCACTTCTGGGCAGCGGTGACGGGGTATGCCGTGTCGCCGCCCCGCGGGGAAGAGGCCGAGTTCACGACGCTCCTGCCACCGGTCGGCGACCCCTACCTCAAGATCCAGCGCACCGGGTGCGACGACGCGTCCGCGGCGGGACCGGGGCTGCACCTCGACCTGCACGTCGCGTCGGCGGACCACTCGGCAGCGGGCGCGCAGGGACTGGGCGCCACGGTCCTGCACCGATCGGAGCACGGCTACGTCGTGCTCCGCTCCCCCGGTGGCTTCACGTTCTGCTTCGTCCACGAGCAGCTCTCCGATCGCCCCCTGCCCACCCGGTGGCCGCAGCAGCACGAGAGCATCGTCGACCAGGTGGCCCTCGACATCCCCGCGGACGACTACGAGACGGAGTGCGGCTTCTGGGCCGCGCTCACCGGCTGGCCGGTGCGCGGCTCGGTGAGCCGGCCCGAGCTGCGGCACCTCGTGCGCCCGGACGGCATACCGATCCGGCTGCTGCTGCAGCGGCTGGGCGGCGAGGCCGTGGGGCCTGTCACCGGGCACCTCGACCTGGCCTGCGACGACCGGCCCACCGAGGTGTCCCGCCACCTCGGGCTCGGCGCGACGCTCGTGGCCGACCATGGGGGCGGGTGGACGACCCTGCGCGACCCCACGGGCGCGCTCTACTGCGTGACCGACCGTGACCCCAGGAGTGGGCTCGGCCGCTGACGCGAGCCGCCACGGCCGTGAGAGAGTGCCCACTCGACGGGCGATGACGTCGAGTGGGCACTTCGCCTCACGCCTGTGGGAAGCGACCGGGCGGCCGGGTCACCAGTTCCGCTCGTGGCGCGGCGGCCTCGGCCGCCGGTGCCGCTCCGGGTGGATGACGTAGACGATGCCGCCGCTGTGCGGCACCCACGCGTTCTCGAACTGCTCCCGGTCGTAGACGACGCGCACCTGCGAGTTGTCGCGGACTAGATGGGAGGCCGGGTCGTTGCACACGACGTCGCCCTGACGGGTGAAGCCGGCGACGACCATGAGGTGCCCGTTCGTGCCGTAGCCCGCGCCGTTGAGCTCGCCCTTCTTGAACGACACCGAGGTGATCAGCGGGATGCCGGCGGCGATGAACTCCTCGGCCTCGGTGAGCGACCGCAGTCGGGTGACGAAGGCGCGCATCCGCGGACGCGTCGCGGCGTAGGCGGTGTTGAAGGGCCAGTTGCCGGCGCCGTCGTAGGTGTAGTCGTAGACGTTGCGGGCCGCGAAGTCGACCTGCGGGTCGGGCTCCCTCGGCAGCGCCTCGGTCACCCAGGCCGTCTCGTCGCGCCGGGGCCCGGACCCCCAGTACGCGAGCACCATCGAGGTCGAGGTCGGCGAGCACCACGCCTCGCCGCCGTTGTCCCACTGCGGGAAGTGGCCGATGTGGGTCTCCTGCGAGAACGTCGGCACGCGGAGAACCCGGCCGAGGGCCCGCCCGTTCGGGCTGCGCGGGACCCGGGTCGTGTCGGGCAGCGCCGAGGCCATGGCGCCGACGGAGCGCAGGCGCGGCGTGTGCCGGGTGCCGGTGGGGCGCATCAGCCGGACGACGAGCTGCCACTGCTCCAGGACGTGGCCGCTGCGCGTGGCGAGGGTGTCGGTGTAGACGGTGGCGACGGTGTCGCCCTGCCCCCGCACCGAGGTGCGGTGGATGCCGCCACCCTGCGCCGGGTCGTAGCGGCACCAGCGGCCCAGCACGTACTCCTTGGTGGCCACGCCGCCGCTGCGTCCCCGGACCGAGACCTCGACCCACGATGCGCCGGGGGTGTCGGCGTTCCAGGAGGCGACGAGCTCGGTCAGGCCGAAGCCGGGCCGCACGACGGGCGAGACCCAGGTGGCGACGTCGTAGGACCGGGACCTCGCCGTGGGGTCGAACGGGTCGACGTAGTGGCGCCGCCCCGAGAAGCGACCGACGTGCAGCTCCCGCCCGCTCCACTCGCGGTAGGAGACGTGGCGGTCAACGGTCCGCCTGGACGGCGATGACAGCGGCGAGGTGGCGGGCGCGGCGGCCGCGCCGGCGGAGCCCGCGATGCCGACGAGGGCGGCTCCGGCCGCGGAGCCGAGGAGGAGGCGTCGGCTCGGCGAGCCGAGGGAGGGGACGGGGGAATGCGACATGGGCACACCTTCCGGACGTGGCTGGGCGCGGTCAGTCAACACCGAGCCGCCCGGGCGTGGGGCCCCTTGCCGTGTAAAATCTTCGTCAGGTCGGCCGTTGGCGAAGGATATTTACGAGGGCTTGACCTGTCTGCGACGGTCACGCCCAGTTGGGCTCCGCGGGCGGAGCCGGCAGCGTGATGTCGCGCGGGTGCATGACGTATGCGAGTCCCCCGTCGGTGCCCAGCCACACCTTCTCGAACTGGTCGCGGCGGTAGACCGTGCGCACCTCGTCGTTGCTCGCCACCCGGTGGGAGTTGGGGTCGTTGGAGATGACGTCGCCCTCGTCGGTGAAGCCGACGACGGTGAGCAGGTGTCCCTTCGTCGAGTAGCCGGCGCCGTCGAGCTGGTCCTCGTCGAAGGTCACCGACACCACGAGCGGCACGCCTGCCGCGACGAACGCCTCGACCTCGGTCAGGTCGCGCAGCCGCGTGACGTAGGCGCGCAGGCCGCGACCACCGGCGTATGCCGTGTTGAACGACCAGTTGCCGGCGCCCCCGTAGGCCCGGTCGAAGACGCGGCGCACGCCGTGCACCACCTCGGGGTCGGTGTCGTGCCCCACCCACGCCGACTCGGTCGCGGTCGGTGCCAGCCCCCAGTGCGCCAGGACCATCGTGGTCGAGGTCGGCGAGCACCACGACTGGCCGCCGTTGTCCCAGTGCGGGAACGAGTCGACGTGCAGCCGCTGCGAGTGCGTCGGCACCGGCACCTCGTGCCCGCGACCGACGCCGGGGGCGCTCGTCGGCTCGTCGGGGTCGATGCTGATCCGGGAGGCCACGGCGCCCACGAGCGACACCTCGGGCCAGGGCTGTTCGTCGGCGCCGCCTGCCAGCGCGGTGAGGCGCAGCTGCCACCGGTCGAACTGGTGGCCCGTCGCCGCCAGCCACGTGTCGGCGTCCACGTGACCGGCCTCGAAGGCCTGGCCCGTGAGTGAGGTCCGGGTGATCGGCGACTCCCCTGCGACGTCGTCCTCGGCCCACCGGGCGAAGGTGAACCACGGCGTCCAGCCCGAACCGTCGGCGACGCGGGCCTCGACCTGCAGCCACGTCGCGGGCGGGGTCGAGGCGTTCCACGAGGGGATCAGCTCCCTTGCCGCCCACGGAAGCTCGACGACCGGGGACTCCCACCGGCGGGCGCGGTAGGCGACCTCCGGGGCGTGCTCGACATGCACGTCGGCGTAGCGCACCTCCGGCGCCGCGGCCCACTCGAAGCCGTTCTCCCACACCCTCAGGACCGCGTGTCGCTCACTCACGCGAGCAGCATGCCATCTGAGGGCGTATGCCGCGGGGCCGGGTCCCGCGCGGAAGCGGGGGGTCCCACGCGCAAGCCGACGGGCCCCGCACGCCGCGCGATGCGGCGTACGGGGCCCGTCTGGCCGAGTGGGCGAAGGTCAGGCGCTCACGAGCGAGCGCAGGACGTACTGCAGGATGCCGCCGTTGCGGTAGTAGTCGGCCTCACCGGGGGTGTCGATGCGCACCACCGCGTCGAACTCGACCGTCTCGCCGGACTCCTTGGTGGCCACGACCTTGACGGTCTTGGGCGTCGTGCCCTCGTTGAGGGCCGTGATGCCGGTGATCGAGAAGGTCTCGGTGCCGTCGAGGCCGAGCGAGTCGGCGTTCTGGCCGGCGGGGTACTGCAGCGGGATGACGCCCATGCCGATGAGGTTGGAGCGGTGGATCCGCTCGTAGCTCTCGGCGATGACGGCCTTGACGCCGAGCAGGCTCGTGCCCTTGGCGGCCCAGTCGCGCGAGGAGCCGGAGCCGTACTCCTTGCCCGAGAGGATCACGAGCGGTGTGCCGGCAGCGGCGTAGCTCTGGGCGGCGTCGTAGATCGTCGTCTGCTCGCCACCCTTGGTGAAGTCGCGCGTGAAGCCGCCCTCGACGCCGTCGAGGAGGAGGTTCTTCAGGCGGATGTTGGCGAACGTGCCACGGATCATGACCTCGTGGTTGCCGCGGCGCGAGCCGTAGGAGTTGAAGTCCTTGCGCTCGATGCCGTGCTCGGCGAGGTACTTGCCCGCCGGGCTGTCGTTCTTGATGGCTCCAGCGGGGCTGATGTGGTCGGTCGTGACCGAGTCGCCGAGCTTGGCGAGCACGCGGGCGCCCTCGATGTCGGCGACCGGGGTCGTCTCCATCGACATGCCGTCGAAGTACGGGGGCTTGCGCACGTAGGTCGACTCGGCGTCCCACGCGAAGGTGTCGCCCTCGGGCGTCGGCAGCGACTGCCAGCGCTCGTCACCGGCGAAGACGTCGGCGTAGTCCTCGGTGAACATCTCCTGGCTGATCGACGCGGCGATGGTGCGCTCGACGTCGGCGGGAGCCGGCCAGATGTCCTCGAGGAAGACGTCGTTGCCGTCGGCATCCTGGCCGAGCGGCTGCGAGTCGAAGTCGAAGTCCATCGTGCCGGCGAGGGCGTACGCGATGACGAGCGGCGGGCTCGCCAGGTAGTTCATCTTCACGTCGGGGTTGATGCGCCCCTCGAAGTTGCGGTTGCCCGAGAGGACCGACGTGACGGCGAGGTCGTTGTCGTTGATCGCCTTGGAGATCTCCTCGTTGAGCGGGCCCGAGTTGCCGATGCACGTCGTGCAGCCGTAGCCGACGAGGTGGAAGCCGAGCTTCTCGAGGTAGGGCCACATGCCGGCCTTGTCGTAGTAGCCGGTGACGACCTTGGAGCCCGGTGCCATCGACGTCTTGACCCAGGGTGCGACCGACAGGCCCTTCTCGACGGCGTTCTTGGCCAGCATCGCGGCCGCCATCATGACCGACGGGTTGGACGTGTTGGTGCAGCTGGTGATCGAGGCGATCGAGACGATGCCGTGGTCGATCTCGAACTCCCGGCCCTCGGCGTCGGTGACGCTGACCTTCTTGGACGGACGGCCGTTGGTGGCGCCGTCGGCCGGCTTCTCGCCGCCGTCGTCGAGGCCGGGGTCGCTCGCGGGGAAGGACTCGACCCGGTCGGTGTCACCCTCGTCGTGCGAGACGTAGGTGGGCAGGACCTTGCGGAAGGCCTCCTTGGCGTCGCTGAGGGCGATGCGGTCCTGGGGGCGCTTCGGGCCGGCGATGGAGGGCACGACCGTCGACAGGTCGAGCTCGAGGTACTCGCTGTAGCGGGACTCGGGCTGGTCGGGACCGGCCTTGAGCCACATGCCCTGCTCCTTGGCGTAGGCCTCGACGAGGGCGACCTGCTCGTCGGAGCGGCCCGTGAGGCGCAGGTACTCGAGCGTCACGTCGTCGATCGGGAAGATCGCGCAGGTGGAGCCGAACTCGGGGCTCATGTTGCCGATGGTGGCGCGGTTGGCGAGCGGCACCTGCGAGACGCCCTCGCCGTAGAACTCGACGAACTTGCCGACGACGCCGTGCTTGCGCAGCATCTCGGTGATGGTGAGGACGACGTCGGTGGCGGTCGCGGCGGTCGGGATGGCCCCGCTCAGCTTGAAGCCGACGACCCGCGGGATGAGCATCGAGACGGGCTGGCCGAGCATGGCGGCCTCGGCCTCGATGCCGCCGACGCCCCAGCCGAGGACGCCGAGGCCGTTGACCATCGTCGTGTGCGAGTCGGTGCCGACGCAGGTGTCGGGGTAGGCGACCCGCTCGCCGTCGACCTCGCGGACCATGACGGTGCGGGCCAGGTGCTCGATGTTGACCTGGTGGACGATGCCGGTGCCCGGCGGGACGACCTTGAAGTCGTCGAAGGCGGTCTGGCCCCAGCGCAGGAACTGGTAGCGCTCGCGGTTGCGCTGGTACTCGATCTCGACGTTGCGCTCGAAGGCGTCCGAGCGGCCGAAGACGTCGATGATGACCGAGTGGTCGATGACGAGCTCGGCCGGGGCGAGCGGGTTGATGCGGGCCGCGTCGCCACCGAGCTCGGCGACGGCCTCACGCATCGTGGCGAGGTCGACGACGCACGGGACACCGGTGAAGTCCTGCATGATCACGCGGCCGGGGGTGAACTGGATCTCCGTGGACGGCTCGGCGTTCTCGTCCCAGGAGCCGATGGCACGGATGTGGTCGGCGGTGATGTTCGCGCCGTCCTCGGTGCGCAGGAGGTTCTCGAGGAGCACCTTGAGGCTGTACGGGAGGGTCTCGTGACCCTCGACCCCTGCCAGCCGGTAGATCTCGTAGGACTGGTCACCCACCTCGAGGGTTCCCTTGGCCTTGAAGCTGTCAACACTGCCCACGACGGGCTCCTTCCAGCAACTCTGGTGTCACGGTGCGCGATTTATCTTGACGTCAAGATATCTAACCACACCCACCGGTCCTTGTCAGTCCACCCCTACCCGCCAATCCTTCACCGGACCCGGCCGTCTGTCTCCCCCGGTCCCGGCGGCCCCGAGAGCCTCGCGGAACCCCGGGTCGAGGGACGCCTTGGCGGCGGCTTCGGTGTCGAACCAGACGTAGGTGATGACGCACGTCGCGGTGAGCAGGGGCGCCTCGCCGCGGCGCCAGATCTCGTGGCGCAGGGTGAACGACGACGTGCCGATCCGCTCGACGACGACCCTGATGTCGGCGTGGTCCAGGGGCTTGAGGCTGGCCGTCCAGTCGATCTCGGCGTGTCGCACCAGCGCGAGGCGGCCGTGCTCGCTGAACCAGTACGGCCCGAAGCCGATGTCGTCGAGGAAGGCCATCTTCGCGTCCTCGCACCACGTCAGGTAGTGCGAGTTGAAGACGACACCGGCCAGGTCGATCTCGGAGAACTTCACGGCGACGGGGTAGCTGAAGGACATCCCGCCATCGTCCCGGGCACCCTTGCGTGACACGTCACCGGGGCCTGCCGACGCCCGGGCTCGGCGCTCCCCGGCGCTCCCGGTCAGGCCCGGTCGACCGGCTCGAGCACCGCGATGCACTCGACGTGGTGCGTCATGGGAAAGGCGTCCCACGCCTCGAGGGACACGAGGGAGTACCCGCTCTCCCTCGCCGCCCGGACGTCTCGCGCCAGCGCCGCCGGGTCGCAGGCCACGTAGACGACCCGCCGCGGACCGAGTGACGAGAGCAGCGCCATGACCTCCTTGCCGGCTCCGGTGCGCGGCGGGTCGAGCACTGCGAGATCGGCCGTCACCCCCTGCCCGACGAGCGAGCGAAGCTCCCGGTCAACGCGGTTGGCGCGCCACTCGACGTTGTCGAGGTGCTCGGTGTTGCGGGCGCCGTTGTCGACCGCACGCCGGTCCCCCTCGACACCGAGGACGAAGCCGTCGGGCGCCACGAGCTCGCCGAGCCGCATGGTGAACAGGCCCGACCCGGCATACAGGTCGACGACCTTGTCGCCCGGTCGGGCGCCGAGCAGCGTCTCCACCCGGGACAGGAAGGTGGAGGCCGCTCCCGGGTGCACCTGCCAGAAGCCGCGCGCCGCGACGACGTACTCGCCCTCCCAGTCGCCGGACCGCGCGAGCTCACCGACGAGACCACCGCTTCCATCGGCCCCCTCGGGGACCGGGAGCGGCACGAGCACCGGCTCGTCGGGGTGCGCCGCGTCGATGACGTCGACCGCCTCGACATCGGGCCACTCGGTGTCGAGCACGCCGGAGTCGAGCACGCCCTGCGTCGCGATGAGGCAGGTGTCGACCGGCAGGATGTCGCGGGAGCGGTGCCGCCGCAGGCCGGCACGTCCCGCGTCGTCCACGGCGAACTCGACGCGGGTGCGCCAGCGCAGCCCCTCCTCGTCGCCGGGCACGGGGCGCACCTCCACCTCGACGTCGAGCCCCGCGACGCGCGCGAACTGCTCGCGCACGACTGCGCCCTTCAGCGCGCGCTGCGTCTCGAGGGAGGCGTGCTGGAAGTCGCAGCCCCCGCAGAGGCCCGGGCCGGCATACGGGCACGGCGCCTCGACCCGTCCGGTGGCTGCGTCGAGCACCTCCACCGCGTCCGCGCGCACGAAGCTGTCCCCGACGTGCCCCTCGGTGACGTGGGCCACGACGCGCTCCCCCGGCAGGGTGTGCCGGACGAAGACGACCTGCCCCTCGTGGCGCGCCACGCAGTGCCCGCCGTGCGCCACCGGCCCGACGTCGAGCGTCCACCGCTCGCCGACGAGGGAGGGGCCGCGCTCGGCTCGCTCGCGCGTACGCCGACCGCTCACAGGGCGCCGCCGCGCACCGAGCCGCTGATCGGCGGCTCGTCGATCCAGTCGCGCTCGGCCCCCTCGGAGGACTGCAGCTGCCACGGGACGCTGACGACCATGACACCGGGGGTGAAGAGCAGCCGGGCCTTGAGGCGCAGGGCGCTCTGGTTGTGCAGCACCTGCTCCCACCACTTCCCGAGGACGTACTCGGGCAGGTAGACGGTGACGATGTCGCGCGGGTTGCCGCTGCGGATCGAGCGGACGTAGTCGAGCACCGGCTTGGTGATCTGACGGTAGGGCGAGGCGAGCACCTTCAGCGGCACCGGGATCTCGCGCCTGTCCCACTCGTCGAGCAGCGCCTGGGTCTCCTCCGGGTCGACGTCGACGGTGACGGCCTCGAGGTACGACGGCCGGCTGGCCCGGGCGTACGCGAGGGCACGCATCGTCGGCTTGTGCACCTTGGAGATGCAGACGATCGCGTGGACGTGGCTGGGAAGCATGGGACGCTCGATGCTCCAGTCGATCTCGAGCTCGTCCCGCACGCGGGCGTAGTGCTTCTTGATGCCGAGCATCAGGACGAAGAGCACGATCATCGCGAGGATCGCGTACTTCGCGCCCGCCTGGAACTTCGTCAGCAGCACGACGATGAGGACGATCGCCGACATCGCTGCGCCCACACCGTTGATGATGCGCGAGCGCTGCATGCGGGCCCGCTCCTTGGCGTCGCGCTCGAGCCGGAGGTGCCGGGTCCAGTGCCGCACCATGCCGATCTGCGACGTCGTGAACGAGACGAACACTCCGACGATGTAGAGCTGGATCAGGGCGGTGACCTCGGCCTTGAACACGATGACGAGCACGATGGCGGCGCTGGAGAGGATGAGGATGCCGTTGCTGAAGGCCAGTCGGTCGCCGCGGGTGTGCAGCTGGCGCGGCAGGTAGCCGTCGCGGGCGAGGATGGAGCCGAGCACCGGGAACCCGTTGAACGCGGTGTTGGCCGCGAGGACGAGGATCAGCCCAGTCACGATCGACACGAAGGCGACCCCGGCGGGGAAGCTGGCGAACACCGCGTTCGCCAGCTGGCCGATGGCGGTGTGCTGGACGTAGCTATCACCGACCGGCTGGCCGTTGCGGAGCAGCTGCGTGGCGGGGTCCTCGGCGACCTTGATCCCGGTCCACTGGCTCAGGGCGATGATCGAGCCGAGCATGCAGACCGAGATGGTCCCCATCAGCAGCAGGGTCGCGGCCGCGTTGTCGCTCTTGGGTTTCTTGAAGGCCGGCACCCCGTTGGAGATGGCCTCCACGCCGGTGAGCGCGGCACAGCCCGAGGAGAAGGCCCGCAGCAGCAGGAACGCCGCGGCGAGCCCGGTGACCCCCTGCCCCTCCTGCGGCTCCAGGGTCAGGGACGAGCTCTCGGCGGGGGCCAGCGTCCCGGTGAAGTGCTGGATGAAGCCGTAGATGCCCATGCCGATGATCGCCAGCATGAAGGCGTAGACGGGCACCGCGAAGGCCTTGCCGGACTCGCGGACACCGCGCAGGTTCATCGCCGTGAGGAAGATGATCAGCGCCACGGCGACGATGACCTCGTGCCCGCGGACGAAGCCCAGCACCGTCGCGGCGTTCTGCACGCCCGAGGAGATCGAGACGGCGACGGTGAGGACGTAGTCGACGAGCAGCGCGCTCGCCACGGTGAGCCCGGCCTTGGGTCCGAGGTTCTCGGTGGCCACCTCGTAGTCGCCGCCCCCCGACGGGTAGGCGTGCACGTTCTGCCGGTACGACGCGACGACGACGACCATGACCAGGACCACGGCGATGGTGATCTGCCAGCTGTGCGTGGCCACGAAGGCGCCGCCGGCGAGACCGAGCATGAGCAGGATCTCGTCGGGCGCGTACGCCACGGACGAGAGCGCGTCGCTGGCGAAGATGGGCAGCGCGAGCCGCTTGGGCAGCAGCGTCTCGCCGAGCTTGTCGCTGCGCATCGCGCGACCGAGGAGGAGGCGCTTGAACAGCGAACCGGTACCGGGCACGACGACAGAGTATGACGGATCCGCAAGGTGCCATCACAGCCCCGCGCGCCCGCCGAGGACGTATGCCGCCCGCCCCCTTTCCCACGCATTGCGGGGTGGACATGGGGTGGGGTTGTCACGGTGTAGCGTCGCGTCCGTGCACTTCGTCATCATGGGATGCGGCCGCGTCGGCTCGACCCTCGCGCGCACCCTCGGCCGCGGCGGTCACGACGTCGCGATCATCGACTCCGACGCCTCTGCCTTCCGCCGTCTCGGCACCTCCTTCGAGGGGCAGACGGTCACCGGCATCGGCTTCGACCGCGACACGCTCATCGCCGCCGGCATCCGCGACGCCTACGCGTTCGCCGCCGTGAGCAGCGGTGACAACTCCAACATCCTGGCCGCACGGGTGGCCCGCGAGACCTTCGGCGTGGAGCACGTCGCGGCCCGCATCTACGACCCGCAGCGCGCCATGGTCTACCAGCGGCTCGGGATCCCGACGGTCGCGACGGTCCGGTGGACCTCCGACCAGATGATCCAGCGCCTGCTCCCGCAGGGCGCCGTGCCGGAGCTGACCGACCCCAGCGGCAAGATCGTCATCGCCGAGGTCCCGCTCGCCGAGACCTGGGTCGGTCGACACCTCACCGACCTCGAGGAGCAGACCGGCGCGCGCGTCGCCTACGTGACCCGCCTCGGTGAGGGGACCCTCCCCCGTACCGACATGGTCGTCCAGCAGGGCGACCTCGTGCACCTGGCCGTCCCCCGTGACGACCTTGCCCGGGTCGAGCGCCTCTGCGACCAGGCACCCGCCCCCCACTGACCGGCATCCAGGAGAGAACCCCATGCGCGTCGTCATCGCCGGAGCGGGTAGCGTCGGCCGCTCCATCGCCCGCGAGCTGCTCGGCAACGGCCACCAGGTGCTGCTCATCGACAAGGACGCCGACGACGTCCAGGCCTCCCGCGTCCCGGAGGCCTCGTGGCTGCTCGCCGACGCGTGCGAGCTCGCCGCCCTCGAGGAGGCCCGGCTCGAGGAGTCGGACGTGTGCGTCGCCGCCACCGGTGACGACAAGGCCAACCTCGTCCTGTCGCTGCTGGCCAAGACCGAGTTCGGGGTGCCGCGCACGGTCGCGCGTGTCAACAACCCCAAGAACGAGTGGATGTTCGACGAGTCGTGGGGCGTCGACGTGGCGGTGTCCACGCCGCGCCTGATGACGGCCCTCATCGAGGAGGCCGTGAGCATCGGCGACCTCGTCCGGATCTTCGAGTTCCAGCAGGGGCGCGCCTCGATGGTGGAGATCACCCTGCCGGAGGGCAGCCCGTTCGCCGGCCGCCGGGTCGGCGACGTCGAGTGGCCCACCGACACCGTGCTGGTGGCCATCATCCGCGAGGAGCGCCCGCTCGCCCCCACCACCGACGACGCGATGGAGGCCGGCGACGAGCTGCTCTTCATCACCACGACCGAGCAGGAGGACCGGCTCCAGGACCTCGTGGCCCCGGCCGAGCGGCACCACCTGGCCGCCGAGGGCTGACCGCCGGCGCAGGAGACTGCCCTCTGCGCTCCCGGACCGGGGCGTCAGGCGACGCGGCTGGGGTCGATCGGGGTGCGCCCGCGCAGCAGGATGGCCCCCATGGCGGTGAGAGCCACGAGGTAGGCCGGCCAGCCGAGCACCACCTTGGCGATGCCCAGGGCCGCGACCTGCTCCGCGAAGTAGAGCGGGACCATGATCGCGAGGCGCACGACGTTGAGCGCGATGAGCACCCACGCGAGCCGCGCCGCGACCATCACGATGCCGGAGTGGCGACGCCACCACGTGGGGTTCTCGGCGAAGGCCTCCGGCTCGGCGACACCGACGACGAAGCCGAAGAGCGGCCACCGGGTCAGGTTCGTGACGAGGAGCAGCACGAGCAGCCCGGCGTTCTGCAGCATCCCCGGGAGGAAGGCGTCCTCCGCGCGACCCGAGCGGAGCGCGAAGAACGCCGAGATGCCGACCCCCGCGGCGGCATACGCGACGAAGCGGGCGTCCTGGCGCTGGACGAGCCGCACGAGCAGCAGCACGGCGACGCAGGCGCCGGCGACCACGAGGGCGGTGCGGAGGTTCTCGGTGCGGGCCCACACGAGCGCGAAGGCCAGCGTGGGGACGGCGGACTCGACGGCCCCGCGCCACCCGCCCAGGGCCTCGGACAGCTTGTCCCGGAGCAGCTCCTCCACGAAGTCGTAGCGGCGCAGGTCGGCCTCGGAGCGGGCCACCCCGTCGTCGGCGGGAGCGTCGGGCACGGCCTCCTCGCGAGGCGCGTCAGCCATGGGCCTGGCCCGTCCTGCCGATGATCTCGTAGGCGGGGTTGTACATCACCCTCAGCTTGCGCTGGGTCGTGATGCGGCCGGTGGCGCGCACCTTGATGCCCGGGACGATGCCGGCGATGCGGCGGCGGCCGAGCCACACGAGGTGCAGCGACTCCGTGCCGTCCCACACCTCGACGTCGAGGGCCGGGGTCTCCTCACGGGGACGAAGCGTCACGGACCGGACCTCGCCGCAGATCGTCACCTTGGTGCGCAGCCGCGCCTGCCCGATGTGCACGACGCCGAGCAGGTCGGACGACTCGCGCCGCAGCTCGGCGGCCTCGAGGTCGTGGGAGGAGCGGGTCAGCCGTTCGGTCAGCCGGCGCAGCGCACCGGGGTGGCCGGCGCTCACGAGCGCGCCCCTCCCGGACAGGGGGCGGCGGACACCGCCACCGACACGCCCCGGCCGGTCATCAGCGGACCTCGGTGATCTCGGGGCCGCGTTCGAAGGGCTTGAGGTCGGACACGTTGCCCGGACCCTCGGCACCCGGCTCCGCCGGCTGGTCGACGGGCTCGGCGCTCTCGGCTTCCGGCAGTCGCAGGGGCAGCAGCTCGCGCGGCGGCATGGCCTCGTTGCCCCGGTCGATGACGGTGGTGCGGATGACCTCGTGGACGGCCTCGGCGGCAGCGGGCTCGATAGACGCGCGGCCCGACACGACGGCGCGCAGGAACCAGCGCGGACCGTCGATGCCGACGAAGCGGGCGGGCATGAAGACGGTGCGCCCGTCGGGGCCGGCCTGCGGCATCCGGGTCAGCAGCTCCTCGCCGAACTCTCCGGTCATGACCTCCGCGGTGCCGCCGGCCTCCACGATGCTCGCGGCGATCTCGTTGCGGATGTCGACCCAGACGCCCTCGGTGCGCGGCGCCGCGAAGGCCTGCAGCTGCACGGCCGACTCGCCGAGGACGGCCGTCACACCGGTGATCTGCTGCTCCTGCTCGTTGACCTCCAGGCGCAGCTCCATGCCCTGCTGGCCGCGCAGCCAGATGGCCCCGAGGTTGAGGTAGTCGCTGTCGTCCGCGACCTGCGAGCGGTCAAGGGGGCCTGCGGTGCCGTCACCACTCGGGTTCCGGTCCGCGCCGTCGTGCTCGACCTCGGCGGCGTCGATGTCGCGGTCGATGCCATGCTCCACGGCGGAGTCGATGTCGTCGTTGAGGTCGTCCGCGCCGTCCGCGTCCACGGCACTGGTGTCCGGGCGGTCCTTCGACTTGCCCCGGCTGAAGAGTCCCACGTCATCCCGTCCTTTGAAGTTCTGCGGCCCGGCGGGCGCCATGCCCGTCCGTGGTCGTCGTGGCGCTGACGCAGCGCCCGGCGAACCGTATCCGATGATGTCGCCCGTCGAGCGCCTAGCCCGCTGTCGCGGCGGTGTCCCCGCGGCCGAACCCTCCGGTCGACCCATGTCCAGTGTCACCCCGACTGGTCTCGTCGAGCGACTCCACGTCGAGAAATCGCACCCGCTCGACGCGTTGCACGACCAGCTGCGCGATGCGGTCGCCGCGCCGGACGGCGAACGGCTCCCGGGGGTCGAGGTTGACCAGGTTGACGAGGATCTCGCCTCGATAGCCCTCGTCGACCGTCCCGGGGGCGTTGACGATAGAGATGCCGTGCCGGGCCGCGAGCCCGGAGCGGGGGTGGACGAAACCGGCGTGGCCGGCCGGGAGGGCCAGGGCCACGCCCGTCGGCACCAGCACCCGCTCCCCCGGCTGGATCGTCACGTCGATGCGAGAGCAGAGATCGGCGCCGGCATCCCCGGGGTGGGCGTAGGACGGCAGGGGCAGGTCCGGGTCCAGCCGGCGGACCGGGACAGCACAAGGGTCGGTCACGAGGACCGACCCTACTTGCTCCTGAACCTGCCGCCGACGCGACCGGAGTGCGGTCAGGCTGCGCACTCCGTGCAGATCATCACGCCGTTGCTCTCCTTGGCGAGCTGGCTGCGGTGGTGGACGAGGAAACACCGTCCACACGTGAACTCGTCGGCCTGCTTGGGCAGGACCCGGACCGACAGCTCCTCACCGGAGAGGTCGGCGCCCGGGAGCTCGAAGCCCTCGGCCTGCTCGGTCTCGTCGACATCCACGCTCGACGACGTCTTGTCGACGCGGCGCGACTTGAGCTCCTCGATGGAGTCTTCGCTGAGGTCGTCGTCGGTCTTGCGTGGCGCGTCGTAATCGGTTGCCATCTGGTTCTTCTCGCTTCTACTCGTGATGCGCCTGCGGCCTGTGACGCCAGAACGCTCGTGGACCCGCGCTTGTTCCCACGTGGTTTCCCGGTGGGACGCATGCGGCGGAGGCGCTCGGGAGGGGTCCGGAACATGTCCGCGTGCGCGCATGATGCCTGATCGACAGGCCGTTGTCACTTCGCTCCAGCCGAGGCCTGAGACGGCGCCCTCCCGATGCGCCACACACCTACCCTTTCCGGACCAAGCGAACACCTGGGCTTTGCACTCCCCCGACCGACGTTGGTGCACATTGGGGTCGCACGGCGCGGTAGGGTCTCCGGACCCGACCGAACGACAACCCGAGCCCCGGAGGTGCATCCAATGACCGAGTTCGTCGACCAGATCAGGCAACGTGTCAACGACACACTGGGCGAGCTCGCCGAGGCGCGGCAGGCCGGTGACGACTACCGGGTGCAGGTGTGCACCGGTGAGCTCGAGTCCTACGCCCGCCTCGCAGCCGAGAACGGCGTGCGAGTCCCCGAGCTGGCCCGCTACGAGGCCGCCTGAACCTGCCGGCCGGGAGCCGAGGGCGTATGCCGCCGGCCCCCTTCGGGACGCAGAGCCCCACCCAGCACGGCTGGATGGGGCTCTGTGCGCGTCCCGGTCGCCAGGCGCCGGCGGTCCGGCTCACTCCTCGTCGCTGTCCTCCTGAGCGGTGTCCTCGGCTGTGTCGTCGCCCGAGACGAACAGGGTGCGGACCTGCTCCACGAGCGCGTGCCCTGCGGCGACGGTGAGGATCTTGCCGGGCGCGCTGTCCCGGTCCTCGCCCACGACCACGCCCCCGGCCTCCTCGACGATGAGCCAGCCGGCCGCCAGGTCCCACGCGTTGAGCCCGGACTCGGCGTACGCGTCGACGGACCCCTCGGCCACGCGTACGAGGTCGAGCGCCGCGCTGCCGATCCTCCGGATGTCGCGCACGAGCGGGAGGACCCGGAGCATCACCTGCGCCTGACGTGCCCGGACGTGCGCGGCATAGCCGAAGCCGGTCGCGAGCAGCGTGCGGCCCAGCCGCTCCTCGGCCGACACGGACAGCCGCACCGGAGAGCGGTCGTCCGACGGGTCCTCCGGGCTCGTCCAGGCCCCGGTGCCGCGCCCCGCGTGGTGCACGACGCGCAGCGAGGGGTCGGCGACCGCACCGGCCACCGGCGACCAGCCGCCCTGCGCGTGCGGGTCACCGACCACCACGGCGACGGACACGGCATACGCCGGCACCTCGTAGAGGTAGTTGACCGTGCCGTCGATGGGGTCGACGACCCACGTGAGGCCCGAGGTGCCGGCGACGTCGGCACCCTCCTCGCCGAGGATCCCGTCGTCCGGCCGGGCCTGCTGGATCAGGGCGTGCAGCAGCTCCTCCGAGCGACGGTCCATGACGGTGACGACGTCGGTCTCGCTCGACTTCGTCGCGGACACGCCCATCCTCGGTGGCCGCTCGTCACGGATGAAGCGACCGGCCTCGGCGGCGAAGGCGACGCAGAGCCGCTCGAGCTCGGCGACGGTGACGCCGTCGGGCAGCGCAGGGACGGGACGCGTGGTCATCGCCGCCTCAGTCGCTGCCGCACAGCGCCGGACGCGCCTGGCGCAGGTTCGGGCAGCACCCCGGGCCGCACACGGAGGGCATGCGCCCCTCGAACTGCGGCACGGCCTCGCCCCGCGCCTCGGCGGCGCGCTCGAGCAGCGCGTCGACGAGGTCGCGCACGAAGACGGCGTCCGTCCCGACGGTGGGCACGCGCACGTGGGTCAGGCCGAGCTCGTCGGCGGTCTCCTGCGCCTCCGTGTCGAGGTCGTAGACGACCTCCATGTGGTCGCTGACGAACCCGATCGGTGCCGTGACGACCGTCCGTATGCCGTCGGCCGCGAGCTCGCGCATGCGGTCGTTCACGTCGGGCTCGAGCCACGGCTGGCTGGGCGGCCCGGAGCGGGAGCAGAAGACGAGCTCGCCGGTGAGGTCGCGGCCCAGGACCCGGTTGGCCTCCTGGGTCAGCTGCGAGGCCAGCGCCAGGTGCTGGCGTCGGTAGAGGTTGCCGTCGCCGTCGCCGGGACCCGACGTGTCGTCCATCGCGTCGGGGATGGAGTGGGTCACGAAGAGCAGGGCGATCTCCGAGTCCGGTGCGCCGTCGAGGGCCCGGAGCGAGCGGACGAGCACGCCTGCGTTGGCCTCGGCGAAGCCGGGCCGGCGGGCGTACTGCGACACCTTGTCGATCTGCAGGTCGATGCCCTCCTCGGCCACCGTGGCCACGGCGTCGGCGAGGTTCTCGCGGTACTGACGGCAGGAGGAGTAGCAGGAGTAGGCGCTCGTCGTCAGGGCGACGACCCGGCGGTGGCCTGCGGCGTGGCTCTCGCGCAGCGCGTCGTCGATGAAGGGGGCGCTGTTGCGGTTGCCCCACACGATCGGCGTGTCGATGCCGCGCGAGTCGAGCTCGGAGCGCAGGGCGGCGATGAGCGCCCGGTTCTGGTCGTTGATCGGGCTCCGGCCGCCGAAGTGGTGGTAGTGCTCGCCCACCGCCTCGAGCCGCTCGTCCGGGATTCCGCGGCCCGCGGTCACCCGGCGCAGGAACGGCATGACCTCCTCCGGAGCCTCCGGGCCGCCGAAGCCCAGCAGGAGGACGGCGTCGTAGGGCGCGAGCGGCGGCTGCGACGCCTCGGGTGTCGGGGTTGCTTCAGGTGTCATGTCTCCGCCTCGGTGGATGGGCTGGGGCTGGCGTGCACGGGGTTCGCGACCGGTCTCAGGTCACGTTGGAGCGCAAGGGAGTCGGGGCGTTGAGGTCGAGCCGGACGGCGAGCATGCGCAGGGCGAAGACCAGACCGGCCGCGGTCCACAGCACCCAGTCCTGCAGCGAGCCCAGCTGCGCCGCGACGACGACGAGGACGGCGCCGAGCATCGCCGGCACGGCATACAGCTCCCGGCGCAGGACCTCGGGCACCTGGCCGGCCAGCAGGTCGCGCACGACGCCACCGCCGACCGCCGTGATGATGCCGACGAGGACGGCGGCGACCGGCGAGACCCCGAGGGTCGTCACGGCCTTGAGGCTGCCCGCGACGGCGAAGGCTCCGAGCCCGGCGGCGTCGAGCACGCGTACGAAGCGGGTGATCCTCTCGACCCCCGGGTGGTAGACGAACGTGACGAGGCCGCCCAGCGCCGCCGCAGTGAGCAGCCGCCAGTCACTGATGCCCACGGGTGGGACGGCGCCGATCAGCAGGTCGCGCACGATGCCGCCGCCCAGGGCCGCTGCGCAGGCCAGGACGAGCACGCCGAACAGGTCGAACCGCTTCTTGACGGCGACCAGGCCGCCCGAGAGCGCGAAGACGAACACGCCGACGAGGTCGAGGGCGAGCTGCGCGGACGCGAAGGAGGTAGGCATGCCAGGGCAAACGCTACCTCTGCGGCGTGGTCGCTTTGGTGCGTGCCCATGCCGGTGGCATGCTCGACTGCACGGCCCGCCCACCCGAACTGAGTTCGGGCACAACAGGAGCCATGCACCACCAGGAAACCGTGCCGGACCGCACGCACCAGCACGGCAGGCCCGCAGACTCGCTACCGGGAGACCCACCCATGCAGCACCTCAGGCTCGTCGGCGTCCACGAGGACGGACTGCACCTGCTGCTGGCCGACGACCAGGGCAACCGCTACTCCCTCCCACTCGACGAGGCGCTGCGCGCCGCGGCGCGACGGGACCGTCCGCGGCTGGGTCAGCTGCAGATCGAGACCAACGGAGGTCTGCGCCCCAAGGACGTCCAGGCCATGATCCGGGCAGGCATGACCGCCGAGGACGTGGCCGAGCGCGCCGGCTGGTCGGTGGAGAAGGTCCACCGCTACGAAGGACCGATCCTCGCCGAGCGCGAGCACGTCGCCGGTCTCGCCCGCCAGGTGCGGCTGCGCCCCCGCGGTGGGTCGCACGGAGGCGCGCCCACCCTCGAGGCTCGGGTGACCGAGCGGCTCCGTGCCCGTGAGATCGACGCCGGCAGCGCGCAGTGGGACTCCCGACGCACCGACAAGGGGGCCTGGACGATCGTCCTGCTCTTCAACGCCGGCGGTCGCCGGCGTGAGGCCCTCTGGCAGTTCGACCCCCTGGCTCGCACGGTCTCGGCCGTCGACGACGAGGCGCGCTGGCTCAGCGAGGACGAGGACCAACAGGCTCCTGGCCCGATCCCGGCCCCGCACCTGAGCGCCTCCACCCGCCCGAGCCGTGTCTACGACGTGGAGGCCGAGGGTGGCGTCGCTGCCTCCGCGACCCGGCGGCGCCAGGGCGAGACCGTCGACCTCATGGCGGCCATCCGGGAGCGCAGCTCCCAGCGCGGTCGTCGGCGTCGCCCCAAGTCCGCCGAGGTCCCGGGTCTCGACGAGGCCCCCGAGGAGGCGCTGCCCCTTGAGGAGCTGGCACGCGACCACCGCGAGCAGCTCCCGCCCCCGGCGCACACCCACCCCGAGGACGACCCGGGGGTCACGAAGACCGGCACGGTCGAGGCGCGCGTCGGTGCCGAGGCGGCCCGCCGAAAGGCTCGCCGTACCGAGCCCACGCAGCCCGTGCGCCAGGCGCCGAAACCCTCGTCCGGCAAGGCGACACCCGAGCCCACGCCGGAGGTCACGACCGAGTCCATGCCCGAAGCCGCGGACGAGATCGCCGACGACACCCGCAGCAGGCCCGCCGAGGACGCCCTCCAGGGGCAGGGCTCCGACGCCGTCGAGGCTGTCGAGGCCTCGGGCGCGACCGGCGGGACCGAGCCGACCGACACCGCGATCGACGACTCCGCGATCGACGACACCATCGACGAGGCCGCCGTCGGTGCGACGAACGAGGCGACGGACGAGGCGACCGACGAGGCGACCGACGAGGCGACCGACGAGGCGACCGACGAGGCGACCGACGAGGCGACCGACGAGGCAGTCGACCAGGCGACCGACGACGGGCCGGCGCTGCGGCCGGCAGGCCGTCGCCGCGAGGGCTCCCGGCCACTGTCGGGGTTGCCCGACGAGCACGGCCAGGGCAGCAGTCCAGGTCGACGCGACGAGGGCAGCCAGGGCAGGCGAGGCGACCACGCCGACGGCGATGGTGAGGGCTACGACGTGGTCGAGCAGCGCCCCTCGGCCGCAGCTCCCAAGCCGGCGCCCCGACCGACTCCCCGACCGACTCCCCGACCCGCTCCCCCGGCTCGCAAGTCGGGACGCCCCAGCGTGCCGAGCTGGGACGACATCATGTTCGGCCGCAAGAACGACTGAGCCCAACCGGCCGAAGGAATGCGTCGGCTTCGAGACGCGCTCAGTCGGCCTGGGTGATGGGCAGCGGCGGCACCGGGCACACGTCGAGGTCGAACGGCAGCACCTCCGGCGAGATGGCTGCGGCGCGCGCGGCGTGCGAGGTCATCCGGCGCATGTAGTGCCGGCGGCACAGCACCTCGTACTCCACGAGCCCTGAGCTGCCGGGGTTGGTGTCGCCGACGACGACCTGCTCACCCTCGACGACCATGACGCCGTCCATGACACGGGCGTTGGTGGTCGCGCGGCGCCCGCACCAGCACAGGGCCTCGACCTGGAGCACCTGGACCCGGTCGGCGAGCTCGATGAGCCGCTTGCTGCCGGGGAACAGCTCGGTGCGGAAGTCCGCGGTGATGCCGAAGGCGAAGACATCGACGTCCATCTCGTCGACGATGCGGGCCAGCTGCTCCACCTGGTCGCAGGTGTAGAACTGGGCCTCGTCGCAGATGAGGTAGTCGATGCGGGTCCCGGCCGTCGCCCGGTCGACGATGGCGTCCCAGAAGTCGAGGTCGTCCCGGACCTCCAGCGCGCCGGTCGAGAGGCCGAGCCGGGAGCTGAGGACGTTGGTGCCGGCGCGGTCCATCTTGGTGAAGATGAGCCCGACGCGACCGCGGGCCCCGTGGTTGTGGTTCATCTGGAGGGCCAGGGTCGACTTGCCGCAGTCCATGGTCCCGGAGAAGAAGACGAGCTCAGCCACGAGGGACCACCCTAGGCGTCCCGGCGCGGTGGCACCACGACCACCGGCACGGCGAGTTCCGCGTCGCTCGTGGAGCCGTGCAGGCCGAGCAGGGCCACCAGCTGCGGGCGCATGAGCTCCGAGTGGACGACGGCGAAGGAGCCGCGGGTGATGACGACGAGGTCGCCGACGCGGGCCTCCACTCCGGGGCGCACCGGGCCGATCCACCCCTCGTCGACCACCTGCTCACGGGTCAGCAGCCGGATGCGGTCACCGAGACGCGATGCCCACGCCGACGCGACCTCATCCGCGGCCCCCGGCTCGGTGTAGAGCTGCAGGTTGCGCGGCTCGCCGCCGAGGTGGCGCACTCCGGCCATCAGGGCCGGCTCGGCCACCAGGTCGACCCGGTCCTCGAAAGGGACGTCGGTCATGCCGTGGTCCGCGGTCACGACGATCGACGTGTCGTCGGGCACCCGCGCGGCGAGCTGGCGCAGGGCGGCATCGACGGCCTCGACCTCCTCGCCCCACTGCCAGGACTGGCAGCCGTGGACGTGACCCACCTTGTCGACGTCGCCCCAGTAGAGGTAGACGAGCGATCGCGGCGCGGCCCGCACGGCCGCGACGGCGGCGTCGACGCGGTCGTCGAGCGAGCGCCCCGCCCGGAACCGTCCCCCGCGCAGCGCTGCCGTCGTCAGCCCCGAGCCGTCGAAGTAGTGCGGCCCGACCATCGTCACCGACACGCCCGCGTTCTCGGCGGCCTCGAAGACCGTCTCGTTGGGCTGCCAGGCGCGCGCGTCGGGGCCGTCCTCCCAGGACAGCTCGTTTAGGAGCCGGTCGGTGGCCGGGTCGAGCACCTGCATGCCGACCAGGCCGTGCGCTCCCGGCGGGAGCCCCGTGCCGAAGGTCCCCATGGACGTGGCGGTCGTCGTCGGGAAGCCGCAGGGGACCCGGCTGGCCGTGCCGAGCAGGCTGCGCAGGAAGGGCGCGTGGCCGCTGCGCTGGCGCAGCAGGTCGTAGCCGAGCCCGTCGACGAGCACGACGACCGTGCGCGGCACCGCGGGCAGCCCGAAGACGTCGCGGCCGGCATACCGCTGCACCCCGAGCCGGTCGGCGACCGAGGGCAGCACGGACGCGAGCGTGCCGGCGGACCAGTCGGTGGGGCGCAGCTCGCCGTCCTGGGGGGCGGTGGTCACGGCGTCAGTGTGCCGTGCCGCCGCCGATGTTCGCCGAGAGCACCCGGGCGAAGTGCATGGCTCGTCCGACGGCGTCCTCGCCGTCGGCGGCGGAGCTGATGCGCAGCGAGATGTCGTCGGAGGCGATGGTGCCCTCGAAGCCGTGGTCGACGGTGCAGTCGGGATCTCCGCACTGGGCCGGGATCATGTCGACGCGGCTCACGGCGCCCCAGCCGAGGGTGAGCGTGAGGTCACGGCCGTGCGTGCCCGGCGAGAACGAGTCGGGCTGGGCCACGACGTGGGTGAGCATCACGCCGCGGACGGCCGCCAGCGGCACCGTCTCGGTGGTGGCGGTGGCCATCATCCGGTCCTCGGACTCGGCGTGGTCGTCGGCGTGCGCGATGACGAGGCGCAGCGGCGTGACGACGAGGACGGTGACGTGACGACGCACCGTCTCGTGGTCGAAGGTCGTCTCCTGGTGCACCAGGTGGGCGACGACCTCGTCGTCGGCGACGGCCGACTCCACGACGTCGCACACGAGAGAGGGGTAGTACCCGGCACGGGTGATCGCCTCGGTGAGGTCGTCGGGAAGGGTGTGGCTGGTGCCCGGTGTGGCGCGTCGCATGCCACCATCCTTGCACTCAGCCCGGGCTGCGCCCGCCAGCCGACCCACAGCGGCCTGCTCTGGCCGGCTCAGGTCATCGAGCGCCGGCCCGGGTCCTTGCGCACGAGCGCCGGCCGCACCACGACGTCGGCCCCGAGCACGTCCACCCCGCCGGTCCAGGCGTTGACGGGGTTGAGCTCGACGGACGCGAGCTCCGGGTGGTTGTCGGCCATGACCGACAGCCGCGCGATGAGGTCGGCGAGCGCGGCGCGGTGCACGGGCGCCGAGCCGCGGTGGCCGCTCAGCAGGGGCGCTGCCTTGACGCCGTCGATGAGGTCGGTGACGTCGACGTCGGTCAGCGGCGGGATGCGGTGGGCCACGTCGCCGAGCAGCTCGGTCGGTGGTCCCGCCACCGAGAAGCTGACGACCGGGCCGAAGAGCGGGTCCTCGCTCGCGCGGATGACGCACGACACCCCGGGCACCGCCATCCGTTGGACGACGAACCGGTCGGCGCCGAGGGGACCGAGGCGCTGGGTGAGCGACGCGTGCGCGTCCCGGACCGCCTCGGCGTCCACGAGGTCCCCGCGCACGCCCACGAGGCCCGGCTGGTGGCGTACGACCGGGGAGGTCGACTTGAGGATGACGGGGTAGGTCAGCTCCTCGGCCGCTGCCACCGCCTGGTCCACGCCGGTGACCTCGACGGCCGGCCACACGCGTATGCCGTAGGTCCCGAGCAGCTCGCGCGCCTCCTCGCGCGTCAGCGCGCGCCCCTCGGGGCTGCCGGCGAGGAGGGCCTCGATGATGGACTCCGCCCGGAGCCGGTCGATGCCCACCGGGGACACCTGGGTGCCGCGGTCACGCTGGCGCCACAGGGCGTACCTGGTGACCGCGTTGAGGGCACGGATGCCGTCTTCGGGCATGGAGTAGGCCGGCACCGACCGGCGCACGCCGCCCTGCTCGTAGGAGAGGCCGTCCCCGACACCCCGCATCCCGAGGAAGGTTGCGACACAAGGCTTTTCGTGGTTGGCGACGACCTCACGCACGGCCGCGTGCACCTCCTCGTCCTGCGTGACGAGGGGCGGGATGAAGGCCGCGGCGACGCTGTCGACGTTCGGGTCGGCGAAGGCCGCGTCGAGGGCGGCGGCGAACTCCTCGGCGGACGCCTGCGGCGGCAGCGAGACCGGGCCGTGCGTCACCTTCAGGCCCCAGCTCAGGCACGCGCTCGCGCTCAGCGCGCCGAGTGCGTCCGAGTTGCCGACGATCGCGACCCGGTCGCCCTTGGGCAGGGGTTGGTGGAGCGTCAGCTGGGCGACGTCGAAGAGCTGGTGGACGTTCTCGACACGGATGACGCCCGCCTGGCGCAGCAGTGCGCGGAACGCCTGCGGCGGCACGTTGGTCACCCGCGTGCGGTGCCCGGGTGGCGCCGCGAAGCTCGACACCCCGGAGCTGACGACGATGACGGGCTTGACCGACGCGAGGTGGCGGGCGATCCGCGAGAACTTGCGGGGGTTGCCCATCGACTCGAGGTAGAGCCCGACGGTGTCGGTCTCCTGGTCGTCGATCCAGTACTGCATGAGGTCGTTGCCCGAGACGTCGACGCGGTTGCCCGCCGAGGCGAAGACGGAGATGCCCAGCCCGCGCCGGGCCGCCGACGCCAGGACCGCGACCCCCAGCGCACCACTCTGGGCGAAGAGGCCGAGCCGTCCCGGGCCTGGGATGACCGAGGCCAGCGTCGCGTTGAGGCGCACCGAGGGGTCGCTGTTGACCAGGCCGAAGCTGTTGGGCCCCACGATCCGCATGCCGGCCCTGCGGACCCGGCGGCGCAGCTTCTCCTGCAGGCGCACGCCCTCCTCGCCCGCCTCGGCGAAGCCGGCCGACATCACGAGCAGCGCCTTGACGCCGGCCTTGCCGCAGTCCTTGACGACGTCGACGGCCTGCGCGGCCGGCACGACGATGATCGCCAGGTCGACGGGCGCCGGGACGTCGTGGATGCTCGGGTAGGTCCTGACGCCCTGGATCTGCTCGGCCTCCCGGTGGATCGGGTAGAGCTCGCCCTGGTAGCCGGCGGCCAGGATGTTGCGCATCACCAGGGCGCCGATCGACTCCTCCCGTCGGCTGGCGCCGATGATGGCGACCCGCTCGGGGAAGAGGATCGTGCGCATGCTGAGCGACTCGGCGCGGTGCTCGCGCGAGAGCTGCACCGCCTTGCTCTTCTCCGTCGGCGAGATGTCGAAGGACACCTCGACGACGCCGTCCTCGATGTGGTGCTTGACCTCGTAGCCGGCCTCCTTGAAGACCGCGAGCATCTTGCGGTTCTGGGGCAGCACCTCGGCGACGAAGCGGTTGATCCCCAGCTCCTGCGCGATGGCGGCCAGGTGCTCGAGCATCACCGAGCCGATGCCCTTGCCCTGGTAGTGGTCCGAGATGTTGAAGGCGACCTCGGCCGAGGTGGGGTCGATGCGGTCGTAGCGCCCGATCCCGATGATCTCGCCGTCGAGGGTCGCGACGAGGGCCACCCGGTCGTGGTGGTCGACGTGGGTGAAGCGGTGGATGTCGCGCTCGCTCAGCTCGCGCAGCGGCGCGAAGAAGCGCAGGTAGATCGACTCCGCCGACTGCCGGCTGTGGAACTGGCGTATGCCGTCAGCGTCGTCGGGCGTGATCGGCCGCACGTGCGCGACGGTGCCGTCGCGCAGGACGACATCCGCCTCCCACTCGACCGGGGCCCCGGCCGACCGCGCGGCGACCCGCTCGAGGACGCCGCTGTCGTCGCTGGGCTCGCCGCGCTCCATGCGCTCATGGTGCCACGTCACGGCCCGGGCCCCTCGCCGATGGGAGGGTGGTCGCATGGAGTTCACCGACGTCGTCCGCGCCCGTCGCATGGTCCGCCGCTACGACCCCGACAGGCCGGTGCCGAAGGAGGTGGTCGAGCGCTGCCTCGACAACGCGGTGCGCTCCCCCAGCGCCGGCTTCAGCCAGGGCTGGGACTTCCTCGTGCTCGCGACTTCCGCCGAGCGGGACGCCTTCTGGGCGGCGACGACGGAGCCGGGCGCTGCCCCCGACCCCTGGCTGGACGGCATACGTGCCGCCCCGGTGCTGGTCCTGTGCCTCTCGCACAAGGACGCCTACCTCGACCGCTACGCCGCGCCCGACAAGGGTTGGACCGACCGCGACGAGGCGCGCTGGCCGGTGCCCTACTGGCACGTCGACACCGGGATGGCCTCGCTCCTGATCCTGCTGACCGCGACCGACAAGGGCCTCGGCAGCCTCTTCTTCGGCGTCCCGCCAGAGCGGCATGTAGCCGTCCACGAGGCGTTCGCCATCCCCGACAGCCGCACGATCGTCGGGGTCGTGTCCATCGGGTATGCCGTCCCCGGGCCCAGGAGCCCGAGCCTGCGCCGGCACCGCCGTACCGGTCGCGAGGTGGCCCACTGGGGCCGTTTCGGCGTGGCAGGTGAGAACGCCTGACCGGCCTGCGGGATGATGGGGCGTTGACCCGCTAGCGGCAAGGAGCACCACCCGGCATGGCCCGTGGAAAGACCACCCCGCCTCCCCCGGAGGACTTCGAGGAGAAGATCGTCGGCATCGACGTCGAGGAGGAGATGCAGAACGCCTTCCTCGAGTACTCCTACAGCGTCATCTACTCTCGGGCGCTGCCCGACGCTCGCGATGGCCTGAAGCCCGTGCAGCGGCGGATCCTCTACGGCGCCAACGAGCTGGGCCTGCGGCCCGACCGTGGGCACGTCAAGAGCCAGCGCGTGGTCGGAGAGGTGATGGGCAAGTACCACCCGCACGGCGACCAGGCGATCTACGACGCCCTCGTACGCATGGCCCAGCCCTTCACCCTGCGCCTGCCGCTCATCGACGGGCACGGCAACTTCGGCTCGCTCGACGACGGCCCCGCTGCCGCGCGTTACACCGAGGCGCGGATGGCCGACGCCGCGCTGCTCATGGTGGGCGGGCTCGACGAGGACACCGTCGACTTCGTCCCGAACTACGACGACACGCAGCTCCAGCCCGGCGTGCTGCCGGCGGCCTACCCCAACCTGCTCGTCAACGGCGCGTCCGGCATCGCCGTCGGCATGGCCACCAACATGCCGCCCCACAACCTCGTCGAGGTGATCGGTGCGGCCCGGCACCTCATCGCCAACCCCTCGTGCTCGCTCGAGGACCTCATGAAGTTCGTCCCCGGGCCCGATCTGCCGTGCGGCGGCAAGATCGTCGGGCTCGAGGGCATCCGCGATGCCTACCTCACGGGGCGCGGCAGCTTCCGCACCCGGGCCACGGCCCGGATCGAGTCGCTCACCCCCCGACGCAAGGGCATCATCGTCACCGAGCTGCCCTACCTCGTCGGCCCCGAGAAGGTCATCGACAAGGTCAAGGACCTCGTCCAGGGCAAGAAGCTGCAGGGCATCGCCGACCTCAAGGACCTCTCCGACCGTCAGCACGGCCTGCGCCTCGTCATCGAGGTCAAGAACGGCTTCAACCCCGACGCCGTGCTCGAGCAGCTCTACAAGCTGACGCCGATGGAGGAGAACTTCGGCATCAACAACGTCGCGCTCGTCGAGGGCCAGCCGCGCACGATGGGGCTCAAGGAGCTGCTGCGGGTCTACGTCGACTTCCGCACCGACGTCGTGCGCCGCCGCACCGCGCACCGCCTCGCCAAGCGCGAGGAGCGGCTGCACCTCGTCGAGGGACTGCTCATCGCGATCCTCGACATCGACGAGGTCATCCAGGTCATCCGCTCCTCCGACGACGCCGCCACCGCGCGCGGGCGCCTCATGGACGTGTTCGACCTGACCGAGGTCCAGGCGACCTACATCCTCGACCTGCAGCTGCGCCGGCTGACGAAGTTCTCCCGCCTCGAGCTGGAGAACGAGAAGGGCGAGCTCGAGCGCGCCATCGAGGAGCTGCGCGCCCTGCTCGAGAACGAGAAGCTGCTCATGAAGCTCGTCTCGACCGAGCTGGCCGAGGTCGCCAAGGCGCACGGCACCCCGCGCCGCACCGTGCTGCTCGAAAGCTCGGGGGCGAGCGCTGCGGCGTCGGCCACCTCCCCGCTCGAGGTCGCCGACGACCCCTGCTGGGTGCTGCTCTCCTCCACCGGGCTGCTCGCACGCACGGGCACGGCCGACCCGGTGACGGCGGAGGGCTCGCGCTCCAAGCACGACGTCGTGATCGGGGCCGTCCTGACGAGCGCCCGCGGCGAGTTCGGGCTCGTGACCTCCGCCGGGCGCATGGTCCGGCTCTCGGCGCTCGACCTGCCCACGCTGCCGCCGACCAACGGCGCACCGACGCTGTCCGGCGGGGCCCCGCTCGCGGCATACGTCGACCTCGGCAAGGGCGAGGAGCCCATCACGATCGTGCCGATCGGCGAGAAAGCGCCCGTGGTGGCGCTCGGCACCGCCGGCGGCGTGGTCAAGCGGGTGACGCCCGACGCGCCGAAGAGCAACGACTGGGGCCTCATCGGCCTCAAGGACGGCGACCGCGTCGTCGGTGCCGGCGTCGCCGACCGTGACGACCTCGACCTCGTCTTCGTGACGAGCGACGCGCAGCTGCTGCGTTTCCGGGCCGGCACCGTGCGGCCACAGGGCCGCAGCGCGGGCGGCATGGCCGGCATCAAGCTGGCCGCCGGCGCCCGCGCCGCGTTCTTCGGCGTGGTCGACGCGTCCCGCGAGGGCGTGGTCGTCACGTCCGCCGGCTCGTCGGGCGCCTTGCCCGGCACGCAGGGCGGCTCGCTCAAGGTGACGCCCTATGCCGAGTACCCCGCCAAGGGGCGCGCCACCGGGGGTGTGCGCTGCCACCGCTTCCTCAAGGGCGAGGACGCCTTGGTGCTGGCCTTCGCCGGCAACACCCCGGCCCGCGCAGCGGCTGCCAACGGCGTCGCCATCGAGCTGCCGGCGGCGGACGGTCGGCGGGACGGGTCCGGGCTTCCCACGACCACGGTCATCGCCCACGTCGCCGGGCCACCGCCACAGGGTGCTCCGGCGGTGGCTGAGGCCACGGACGGGGCCGCGCCCGACGACGCGACGCTCGATGAGGCGGCCCCGGACGACACGACCCCTGACGACGGTGGCAGCGAGTGAGCGGCGCGGCTGAGGGCAACGCCCCCACGAACGGCGAGAGCCCCGACGAGCGCTCCGCTCCCGCCGGCGCCGGCGCGGTCCGGCGGGTCGCCACGGCGGCCGCCGAGGTCGCGTCGGCGAAGGCCTCCGAGCTGGTCGGGTCGCTGAAGGATGCGCTGGGCGCGACGACGTCCGAGCCTGGCGCCACCACAGCGACCGGTGAGACCCCGACGACGGGCGAGATCTCAGCCACCGGCGAAGCCCCCGCCACCGGCGAAGCGCCGGCGTCGGAGCCGGAGCACGCGTCGCACCCCGCGACCACGGGATACGGCACACCGTCCTCCGACGCCTGCTCGGTCCTGTGGGACAACGACGGCACCAGCGCCTTCGGCACCGCGGCGACGGCGCTCTTCTTCATCGCCGTCGAGCAGCCGGGCCCATGGGGCCGCGACGCCGCGCGTGAGTCCAGCCTCGATCGCGACCTCGGGGCCGAGCTCGACGCCCGGGTCAGTGCGGCCGGTGGCCGGTTCATGCTGATCCGCCGCCCGGGTGGTCACCCGGCGAAGCCCGGTCCACGGCGCGTACTCGTCGCCTACGCGGGGGCTCGTCCAGAGGACGCATGGCTCCTCACCGCGCTCGTCCCCGACGTGGGAGAGCTGCTCGGCCTCGACTGGGGCGCGCTCGCTCGCGGTAGCCGCGCGCTGGTCCAGGCGTCACTGCTGGGCTCGGAGCCGGCCGAGCCGGCCCTGCTCGTGTGCACCAACGGACGGCGCGACGTCTGCTGCGCCGTGCGCGGGCGGCCTCTGGCCGCCCATGCCGCGCGGGTCGCACCCGGTCGTGCGTGGGAGGTGTCGCACACCGGCGGACATCGTTTCGCGCCGACCGCGGTGCTCCTTCCGTGGGGGCAGACGTTCGCGCGGCTCGACGACCGCAGCTGCGAGTCGGTCCTGGCGGCCAGCGAGTCCGGGAACCTCCCGGCCGAACTGCTCGGTCCGACGCACGACCGCGGCCGGTCGGCGGTTCCCGGAGCCGCGCAGAGCGCCGAGTCGCACATCCGCGTGGAGATCGGTGAGACCCGGCTCGGGGCCTTGTGGGCCGCGGAGCCGGAGCCCGTCGACGGCGGGTCGCAGGTCATCGTCACCCACACGGACGGCCGGCGGTGGCGAGTGAAGGTGACGCGAGAACCCGTCGGCCTCGCACGCCCCGAGTCGTGCGGCAAGAAGCCGGTCGAGGTCCTCGAGCACAGGGCGACCACCCTCGAGGCCTGGTTCTAGCACCCGCTCAGTCGATCAGCGCACGCTCCCGCAGCTCGCACGACAGCGCAGCGGCGCCGGTGAAGTGGACCGCATCCATGCCGGCCGCGCGGGCCGCGTCGACGTTGGGCAGGGAGTCGTCGACGAACAGCACGCCGTCGAGCGGGTGCCCCAGTCGGCGGCCCAGCACCAGGAAGATCGCCGGGTCCGGCTTGGCGACGCCTTCCACCCCGGAGACGATGACGTCGTCGAAGAGGGCGAACACCTCGGGGAAGCGCTGCGGCGCGTGGGGGAAGGTCTCGGCCGACCAGTTGGTGAGGGCGACCAGTCGGTGCCCGCGCGAGCGCAGCGCGCCCAGGATCTCCGACGTGCCCGGGACCAGCTCTGGCAGCGCGAGCGGGAAGTTGCGCCGGTAGGCCGAGATCTCCGCGGCGAGGTGGGGATGGGCCTCGATGGCCGCGGCCTCGGCGTCGTCCCACGAGCGTCCCGCGTCCTGGGCGCGGTTCCACGCGGCGAAGTCGAACTCCCCACCGTGCACGAAATGCTCTGCGCGCTCCGGGCCGACGGCTGCCGCGATGGGCGCCACGGGATCCCACACCACGACGACGCCGCCGAGGTCGAACACCAGCGACTTCACACCGACCTCCTCACGACTGCGACGACGGCTCCGCGAGCCGTTCCGACGCCGAGCCGCCATGGGGTCGACCGTACTGCTCCCTACCGCTGGAGGGGCTCGTCGAGCAGGTCATCTGTAGCGGCACGCAGCTGCAGCCTCGGTGTGCTCACTCGTCCGCCGAGCAGCGGGTAGTCCCGCATGGGGCTCATCACTCTTCGCACCCGCGAGGGGCATCGGCGCCAGCCGTCCCGGGTGGCTGCCCCGTCCTCGCGAGCGGCGGCGGCGCCTGCCACCGGGTTTCGGGGGCCCGCCGCTGACAGTGTCGCGGACGCCGACGCCCTTCGCCCGGAACGACTACCGGTCCTGGAGCTGGTGCTCCTCGACGGCCGCCTCTCGGGTCGTCTCGTCGATGTAGGCCTGCGCCCGGTCGTCCGGCAGGCGCATCCGGTACGCCATGACGTAGATCGCCAGCGACACGACGAAGAGCACCGGGATGGCCGTGCCGAACCCGATGACCCCGAGGCCTCCGTCGTAGTCACCGAGCCACGACACGAGCGTCAGGGCTCCGAGCCAGGGCAGCACCCAGAAGCCGGCGCGAAGGTCGAGCGACTGCCCACGGAGCACGCCCGTGGCCGAGAAGACTCCGAGGAGGACGAAGCCGATGAGCACCGCGACCATCAGCTTCCAGTCGGTCTGCCAACCGGACCAGTAGACGATGAGGTTCGAGCCCCAGAACGCGAGGAACGGCACCGCGTGGCCACCGGGCAGTCGGAAGGGACGCTCGGCGTCAGGCACCTGCTTGCGCAGTGCAGCGAGCACGAGCGGACCGGACGCGAAGGACAGCACGGTGGCCGAGGTGATGAAGCCGACGAGCTGCTGCCAGCTCGGGAACGGCAGGAACGCGATGAGCCCGATGACGAAGGCCAGGACAAGGCCGATCACCGGGGCACCGCGCTCGCTCGTGCGTCCCAGCGCCTTGGGCGCGTTGCCGTTGCGGGCCATCGCGAAGGAGATGCGCGAGGTGACGGTGGTGTAGATCAGGCCGGTGTCGCCGGGAGAGACGATGGCGTCGATGTAGAGCAGCACCGCCAGCCAGCCCATGCCGAGAAGGGTCGCGAGCGCAGCGAGCGGCCCGAAGTCGTTCTCGAACGCCAGCTTCGCCCAGCCGCCCGAGGACGTGAGCGTCGAGGGCTGCAGTGCGCCGATGAACGCGACCTGCAGCAGGATGTAGATCACGGCCGTGATGAGGACCGACCCGATGACCGCCAGGGGCACGTTGCGCCTGGGGTTGTCGGTCTCGCCGGCCAGCTCGATGCCCTGCCGGAAACCGAGGTAGGAGAAGACGATTCCGCTCGTCGCGATCGCGGTGAAGACCCCGTGCCAGCCGGACGGGGTGAACCCGTGGCTCGTGAAGTTCTCGCCGTGGAACGCCGAGAGGAAGAACGCGACGATGACGAGCACGATGATGAACAGCTTCCACGAGACGAGCGCGTTGTTGATGCGCGCGAACCAGCGGACGCCGTAGTAGTTGATGACGACGAAGACGGCCATGAGCACGACCGCGGCCGCATACCCGAGCGGCGTCAGCGTGTAGACCGGCTCGCCGTCGATCATGTGCTTCGTGGTGAAGTCGGCGTACTGCGTGCCGTACTGCAGGGCCGCCTCGACCTCGATGGGAGCCGTGGTGCCCACCGCGACATAGGTGATCCAGCCACTCGTGAAGCTGGCGAAGTTGCCGAACGCCATGTGCGGGAAGCGGACCACGCCCCCCGACAGCGGGAACATCGTGCCGAGCTCGGCGTAGCAGAGCGCGATGAGCAGGATGAGGACCGCCCCGAACACCCACGAGATGATCGCCGCCGGCCCGGCCTCCTGCGAGGCGTTGAGAGCGCCGAAGAGCCAGCCCGAGCCGATGATCGAGCCGACGCTGGCGAAGAGCAGCCCGACGACTCCGACGTGTCTCTTCAGGACCGGTGTCTCCTGCTGCTGCGGTTTGGTCTCGACCGTGGCCATCGGCTGCCTCTCGTCGTGGGTCAGGTCGTTGCGCCGGTGCAACGATGCCAGCGACCCACCTACCCGGACCCGGACGAACCCAACCAAAGCCCCCACGGGCACTGCTGCTCCACCCCTGGGTGGAGATCCGCGGATCAACCCGTCGGTCGACGCGGCGCCACTGCCCCGATCCCTACCGTCCTTCTCAGCGCTCGTCACCCCGGCGGCGCGGAGAGGAAGGTATGTCGCTCGCCCAGTACGCCCTCAATCTCGGGCTCCTCGTGTTCATCCTCGCCAGCAACCTCGGCACGCGTCCGGTGACCCGCCGCCGGCTGGTGCAGCCCCTCGTGCTCGTCGTCGTCGCCGCGGCCGTGTTCCTGCGGGACGTGCCCACGCTCGGCAACGACGGCCGCCTCGAGGTCGTCGGCCTCGTGGCCGGTCTGCTGCTCGGCGTCCTCGCGGGCCTGCTGGTGACGGTCCGGGAGCGTTCGGGAACGGTCGTCATGACGGCCGGCGTCGCGTACGCCCTCCTGTGGATCGTCGTCATCGTGGGCCGCATCCTGTTCGCCTACGGAGCGGACCACTGGTTCACCGCGTGGATCCGACGGTTCTCCGTAGAGAACCGCATCACCGGTGCCGACGCCTGGACCGCCGCCTTCATCCTCATGGCGCTCGCCATGGTGGTCGCCCGGGTCGCCGTCACCTGGGTCCGGGCCGCCCGCGTCCGGCGGAACGCCTCCCAGGCGCCCGTGGCGGTGGCGGCATGACGCCGCTGCGCCGAGCCCTTGCGCTCTGGGTCGCGGTCCTGACCCTCGTTGCCGCCGGGGGCGTCCTCACCCTGGTCCTCCTGCCGGACGTCGGGGCGACGATGCGGGCGCTGCTGGTGACCGAGGTGCTCTTCGCGGCGGTCCTGATCGCGCGGGCCCGGTGGTGGAGCTGGGAGCAGGTCGGGATGACGCGCCCGGCACTGCGCTCCCACCGCGGCGTGCTGGCCTTCCTGACCGTCGTCGCCCTGAGCCCGCTGGTCGGGGGCATCCGGACTCCGGCGGACGGCATCCTCGTCCTGCTCGTCGGCTACGCCCTCACCGGGTTCACCGAGGAGCTGCTGTGGCGCGGCATCGTGCAGCACGAGCTCCGCCCGCTCGGGCCCGTCCGCAGCGTGCTCCTCACCGCTGCCCTCTTCGGGGCCTCGCACCTGGCGAACGTCTTCTTCCGCGACGGTGTCGTGATCGTCCTGGCCCAGTGCTGGGGAGCGTTCTGCTTCGGTGTCGCCTACGGCGCCGTGCGCAACCGCATCGGCAGCATCGTCCCGCTCATGGTCCTGCACGCGGTCACGGATCTCGCGGCCGCCGTCGGTGCGCTGCCCAAGATCCCCGTGCTCGTCGCCGAGGACGTCGTCCTGCTGACCTTCGGCCTCGTGCTGCTGGCACGCGACCGACGTGTTCTACATGACCGGGACCGGCACGGGGAGCTGGCCGTAGGGTGACCTCACGATGAGCACAGCGATGCCCGGCAGAGGCGCTCCGGCGCCGGTCGCCACCTCCATCGACGACCGGCGCTGGCGCCGTGGAGTACGCGCCCTGGGAGTCGTCGCGGCAGCTGCGACGGTGGGCGCCACCGTGCAGGACCTGCCGGGTTCCACTGCCACCGCGCTCCTGCTCGCGGCGGCTGCACTGTGGCTCGTGGAGCTGCTCGCCACGCCACGGGACATCCGCTTCGAGGCCGCCCTGCTGGTCCTCGTCGGGCTCGCCGGTGCCGCCCTCAACGCCGTCGCGGCCGACTCGGCCGGCTTCCTCTTCGCCTACTTCGCCGCCGCTGCGATCGGGTTGCGACTGCCCACCCGCATCGCCGTCATCACGATCGGCACCGTCGTCGCCGCCATGGCGATCGCGATCGTCGCCCGCGGCGGCGGCCACACGGCCTCGTCCCTCGCCGCCGACCTGCTGGGCGTCGCCTTCGCCGGCTCGGTTGCCGCCGCCACGCGCAGCGCCCGGCAGGCGCACGCTCGATCCGCCGCGCTGGTGGCCGCGCTCGAGGAGTCGAGGGCTGCGCAGGCCGAGACGGCCGCCCTCGCCGAGCGTGCCCGGCTCGCCCGCGAGATCCACGACATCCTCGCGCACTCCCTGTCCGGGCAGGTGATGTCCCTCGAGGCCGCGTCGCTGCTCGCGCAGCGCACCGGCGCCGACGAACGCGTACGCGTCCAGATCGACCGTGCCCACCAGCTGGCGCGCGCCGGGCTGGTCGAGACGCGGCAGGCGATCCACGCCTTGCGTGGCCAGGAGCTCCCCGGCACGCGGCGCATCGCCGAGCTCGTCAGCGAGGCCTCGCGGACCCACGGCCTGGACATCGACCTGACGACGACCGGGACACCACGCGACCTGGCAGCCGAGGCCGGGCTCACCCTCTACCGCGCCGTCCAGGAGGCACTCACCAACACCGCCAAGCACGCCGGTGCCGGAGCCCGCAGCAGCGTCCGCATCGACTGGGGCGAGCACGAGGTCGAGCTCACCGTCACCGACCGGCGGAGCACCGCAGAGCCAGCTCCCGTGGGGGTACCCGGGAGTGGCTACGGCCTCACCGGCCTGCGCGAACGAGCCGAGCTCGCCGGCGGCCGGCTCGACGCCCACCCGACGGCTGACGGGTTCGTGCTGCACCTGACGCTCCCCTGCACCGACACTGCGGCCGGTGCCGACCGTGCCCACGGTGCCGACCGAGCCCACGGTGCCGACCGTGCCGACGGGGCGGCATCATGACCGCCACCGCTCCGGTCCGGGTCCTCGTCGTCGACGACCAGCGCATCGTCCGCGAGGGCCTCACGACGCTCCTCGGCCTGCTCGACAGCCTGGCTGTCGTCGGCTCCGCAGGAGACGGCTACGCGGCGCTCGACCTGGTCGAGCAGGACGCGCCTGACGTCGTGCTCATGGACCTCGACATGCCGCGCCTGGACGGCATCGAGGCGACGCGCGTCCTGGCCGACCGCCACCCGGACCTGCCTGTCGTGGTCCTCACGACCTACTCCGACGACGAGCGGCTCCTTGCAGCACTGCGGGCGGGGGCACGCGGTTTCCTCACCAAGGACGCGGGCTGTTCGGAGATCGAGGCGGCGGTGCTGGCCGCCGCGGGCGGGAAAGCGGCCCTGGCTCCCGACGTGCAGCTGCGCCTGCTCGACGCACTTCGCTCCGGAGCGCACGCCGGTGTCCCCGAGCGACCCTCGACACCGCCGGTCGGTGACCTGTCCGACGACGTCCTCGAGGGTCTGACCCAACGCGAGAGGGACATCGTCGGGCTCGTCGCCGAGGGACTGTCCAACAGCGAGGTCGCCGAGCGGCTCTTCGTCTCGACCGCGACCGTCAAGACACACATCAACCACATCTTCGCCAAGACCGGCGTACGCGACCGCGCCCAGCTCGTCGCGCAGGCCCTTCGCCACGGGCGAGGCTGAACGGCGAACGAGCGCGGTCCTCAGCCGATGAGCGGCCGGCGCGTGGCGCCGACCCGCACGATCTGCTTGCCCAGCGGCATGAGCGAGACGGGGATCAGCTTGAAGTTGGCGATGCCGAACGGGATGCCGATGACCGTGATGCAGAGCGCGATGCCGGTGACGACGTGCGCGATCGCCAGCCAGATGCCGGCGAGCAGGACCCAGATGACGTTGCCCAGGAGGGAGCCGACACCCGCCGTGCCCTTGTCGACGACGGTGCGGCCGAACGGCCACAGCGCGTAGACGCCGATGCGGAAGGAGGCCACCGCCCACGGGATCGTGATGATCGGGATGCAGAGCAGGACGCCCGCGGCGACGTAGCCCAGGAACAGCCAGAACCCCGCCAGCACGACCCAGACGAGATTGAGCAGCGTGCGCATGCCCTCATCCTCCCACTCGTCGCGCGGGCTCCCCCGCGGTCACCAGGGTTTCGGGTAGGTGGACGAGCCGTCCCCGGGGACCGTGTTGTCGTTCCCCTGCTGCTGGTTGCGCTCGATGGTGTTGCGGCGCTGCTGCTCCTTCAGGTAGTCCTGCTCCTCCTGGCTGGGCGTCTTGCCCGGGTCGGGGGTCGGCGCCGGCTGCGTCGGTGCCGGCTGCGGCGCCGGCTGGCCCTGTTGCTGCTGGTCCTGCGGCGGCGCGTCCGAGCGCTTGGTCTCGAGGCGCTGCTGCGCCTGCTTGAGCTGCTCGCCGGTCTGACCGCCCTCGGGTGCCTCGCAGAGCGGCGGTCGCTCCTTCGTGATGGCGATTCCCTTGTCGTAGAACTGCTTCCACTCGTCGGTGCGCTCGCGCGCCTTGGCGGCGTCCCCGAGTGCTTCGTACGTGAGCCCGAGGTTGACCCTCACCTTGCAGTCGTCGATCCCGCCCTTGGGGACCTCGGCGAACGCCTGCTCGAACCATGGCCGGGCCAGGTCGAAGTGCCCCGAGAGCACGTGCGCGTCGCCGATCGCGAAGGGCGACCGGAACTGCTCCACGACGTTGACCCACCCCTGCCGCTCGCCCCACATGAGGGTGCGGGGCTTGTCACCGGCCTGGTATGCCGCGAGCGTCTGGGCGTGGACGAGGTTGAGTGTCATCAGGCGCGCCGCCACGAGCACCAGCAGCGCCACGAGCGGAGCCGAGGCGAGCAGCAGCCGGCGGCGTCGCCGTCGAAGGTGGGGTGGGAGGGGGCGGCGGCGCGCGCGGCCGGCGCGCGGGCGCAGTGCCAGGCGGCGGCGTACGCCCGTCTCGGTGGCGCCGCCACGCGCCGGCCGGGGCTCGTCGAGCAGGGTCACGGGCGGGCCTCCCTCCGTCGCCGGGTCTGGAGCAGGGCCGTGACGGCGGCGCCGACCTCCCAGGCGGCGATGCCGGCCAGGCCCAGGAGCAGCGGCCAGTAGAGCTCGCGGCGGGCGAGGACCTTCTGCCTCTCGATCTGCTGGCTCGTGCCGAAGCGCTCGAGGTCGATCCCGTCGACCGCTGGGCTGATGTCGTCGCCCTGCTGCCGGTGCAGGTAGGGCACCCCGAGCTGTCCCGCGATCGACCTCAAGGTGTCTTCGCTGATGACCGAGCGGGCGTCCTCACCGGTGCTCGGATCCTTGATGTAGCTGCCGCTCGTGTCGAACCGCGAGCGGGTGGCCTTCATCCGGCCGCCGCTGCTCGTGCCGTAACCCAGCACGGCCCCGCCGTTGACGAGGCGCTTGTCGATGTCGAAGGGCGCCGGCGGCTCGGCCGCGGTCTGCTCTCCGTCGCCGAAGTAGTAGACGACGCGTCCTCGCTCCGGGGCACGCGCGTCGGACTGCTGCAGCAGGGTCTTGAGCCGCTCGTTGGCCTCGGTGACCGACGAACCGCGTGACACCTCGTAGGACTCGGGCAGGAGGGTCTCGACAGCGGCGTCGAGGGCCGTGGTGTCGGTCGTCAGCGGCAGGCGCACGCGGGTGTCCTGGTCGAAGGTGACGACGCTGTAGCGGGCGCCGGGCAGGGCCGCGGCGATGGCCGAGATGTCGGCGGCGACGCCCTCGATGCGGGGACGGTCGTTGCCGTAGTCCTGGGCGATGATGCTGCTGGTCGTGTCGACGACGAAGTAGACGTTGAGGTTGGCGGCCGTCGTGTCCACCCGCTCGCCTGCCACGGCGGGCCGCAGGGCGGCGGTCGCCAGCAGGACGACCGCGGCCGTCAGCCGCCAGTGGGTCGCCCGGGACTCCCCTGGGACAGACCGCGACGCCGGGTTCCACCAGACCGCCGCCAGGGCGGCGATGGTCAGCACGAGCAGGACCGGCCACGGCGCAACGGGCAGCAGGGTCATGATGCCCACCTCCGGCTGGCGCCGATGACCCCGAGGAGCCCGAGGCCCGCGAGGGCGATGGGCAGCGTCGGGTTGTCCGAGTACAGGGAGCGCGACGCGGCGTCGATCAGGGTGGCCTCCTGCGCCTCGACCGAGTCGACGATGCCCCTGATGGCGGTCTGGTCGCTCATCGGGAAGTAGTGCCCGCCCGTGTCCGTGACCAGCTCCCTCATCTGCACGGCTTCCTCGTCGGGCCCGTTCTCCTCCGGGTTGAGGCCGTAGACCCGCACCCCCTTGGCCTTGGCCAGCTCGGTCGCCTGCTCGACGTCGATGATCGGCCGGCCGGCCAGGTGGTTGTCGGTGGCGAAGACGACCGAGCGCGCGCGTTGGGTGTCGACCTTGTCGAAGCTGGACACGCAGGTGGCGAGGCCGTCGCCGATGAGGGAGGTGCCGCGGCCGTTGAAGGTGCCGGCGAAGAACGACTCCGACTCGGGGTCCCCACCGAGGGCGCGGGCGGCGGTGTCGAGCTCGTCGTTGATGAAGTCGTAGTCATCTGTGAGGGGGAAGACCGTCGCGGCGGAGCTGTTGAAGATCACCAGCCCGATGCGCTCGCCCTCGAACCTCTTGACGAGCGTCTTGAAGGTGGACACCAGGGTCGCGTCATAGGCGGCCATCGAGCCGGAGATGTCGAGGCACAGCATGATGTCGCGGCTGCGGGTCTGGGGCTTGTCGATTGTCGTGTCCAGCGGTCGAGCCGCACCGACCAGGGCCGCCCCGCCGAGAAGCACCGCGCTCAGCGCCAGCACCGCCATCCGGACACGGTGCAGCCGCAGGGCACGCTGGTACTCGGGCAGCGAGGTCAGGGCCTCGGAGTTGGCGACGGGCGCCGCCGCCCGGGCCGACCTGCGCGACAGGCGCCGGTGCACGGCATACGCGCCCAGGATCGCGACGACGGTGCCGACGGCGAGGACGGCGGGCCACTCGAGGTCAGGGCCGTTCAGCTCCACCGGGCCACCACCTGCTTCGCCACCGTGCCCGCGCCGACGAGCGTGGCCGTCTCACGCGGACCGAACTCGCCCGGGTAGAGCGCGCCGACGACCTCGGAGACGGGGGTCAGCCGGGGGCCCCTCTCGCTGAGCTCGGTCAGGGTCATCGTCGGGGCCTCGATGCCCGACACCTCCTGCACGAAGTGGCGCACGAGGACGCTCAGCTGCTGGTGGGCCCGGCGCTGGCTGACCTGGCCGGCCGCCGCGCGGACCAGCACGGCGTCGATCCGATGGGTGTACTCGGCCCGCAGCTCGGCGAGGCGGTCGGCCGCGACCGGGGTTGCCTGCGCGACCTTCCGCTCGCGTGTCGACCACCACACGAAGGCGTACCAGAGGGCGACGAGCGCGAGGACCGCGATGCCGACCCACAGCCACCGGCCGGCATACGGGTCGGGGGCGTAGAAGCCCGGCGGCGGCGCGTCACCGGCGTGCACGACGCTGCCGTTCGAGCAGGGCGAAGACCGTCGACACGACCTCGTCGGACGACCCGAGCCGCGCGTGGTTGATGCCCCGTCGGTCGAGCAGGGCCGTTGTGCGCTGCACGCGCTCGGCCACCGAGGTGGCGTACGCCGCCCGCACCCTCGGGTCGAGCCGCACGAGCGTCGGGAGGGTGTACGTGTCGGCGACGTCGTATGCCGTCCGGTCTCCCCCGATGGCCGTGGGATCGGCGTCCTCCACCGTGAGCCAGAGGATCTCGTGCTGCACGTGCAGGCGGCGCAGGAGGTCGTCGAGCGCCGGGTCGAGCTCCTTGTCGTCGGCGACGACCAGCAGCACCAGGCGACGACGGACGTTCCGCACGACCCACCGCAGCTGCGTGGCCAGGTTGCTCTGGTCCCCGTCCAGGACGGTGGCCGCGTCGATGGCACGCAGCAGCAGCTCGAGGTGCGCCTCGCTCCCCCGCAGCTCGTGGGCCACCGTCGAGGCTGCGGTGCCGCGGACGAGGCCCACGAGGTCGCCGTGGCGCTCAGCCAGGTAGCCGACCAGCCCGGCGGCGGCGATGGCCACCGACTTCTTCGGCTCGCCGCTGCGCGTCGCCGCCGCCATGCCGCGCCCGGTGTCGACGACGAGCAAGACGTTCTGCTTGCGGGTGGCGACGTAGCGCTTGACGAGCGGCGCCTGGTGGCGGGCCGTGGCGCGCCAGTCGATGTCGCGCACCTCGTCGCCGGGCACGTAGTCGCGCAGGTCGTCGTAGTCGAGGCTGCGGCCGTGGAAGACCGACGAGTACTCGCCCTCGAGGAGGCTGCGCGACCGGCGCCGGGCGTGCACGAAGAGCTTGCTCTTCACCCTCGTCAGCAGCATCGTCGTCATCTCGGGTCCTCGTCCGGTCGCCGGTCAGGGCGTGCGGATCCCGCCGATCATGGCGTCGATCACGGTCTCGACGGCCACGTCGTCGGCAACCGCCTCGAAGCCCAGCGTGACCCGGTGCCGCAGCACGCGGTGCGTCAGCGCCTTCACGTCGTCGGGGACGACGTGGTTGCGCCCGTCGATGAGGGCGCGGGCACGGGCGGCGCTCGAGAAGGCGATGCTCGCGCGCGGGCTCGCGCCGAACCCGACGTATGCCGCGAGGCGCGGCTCGATGTAGTCGCGCGGGTGACGCGTGACGTAGCCGATGCCGACGATGTAGTTGACGATGGCGGGGTCGACGTAGACGCGACCGACGAGGCCCTGCAGGCGTCTGACGTCCTCGATGGACACCACCGGCTCGGATGCCGCCACGAAGACGCCGGAGTCGATGCGCCGCAGCACCTCCGCCTCCTCCGCCGGCGACGGGTAGTCGAGGATGTCCTTGAGCATGAAGCGGTCCATCTGGGCCTCGGGCAGCGGGTAGGTGCCCTCCTGCTCGATGGGGTTCTGCGTGGCCAGGACGAGGAACGGGTCGGGCAGGGCGTAGCTCTTGTCGCCGATCGAGGTCTGGCGCTCCTGCATCGCCTCGAGCATGGCCGACTGGGTCTTGGCGCTGCTGCGGTTGATCTCGTCGAGCAGCACGAAGTTGGCGTGGACCGGTCCGAGCTGGGTCTCGAAGGTGCCGGCGTGCTGGTTGTAGACCTGGGTGCCGACGATGTCGCTCGGCAGGAGGTCAGGGGTGCACTGGATCCGGTGGAAGCGCCCGCCGACGGCCTGCGCGATGGTCTGCGCTGCCGTGGTCTTGGCCAGTCCCGGCACGCTCTCGAGGAGGACGTGCCCTCCGGTCAGCAGGGCGATCAGCAGCGTCTCCTGCAGTCGCGACTGTCCGACCACCTTGGCGGCGTAGGCCTCGGAGATGGCGCCGACGGTGTCCTTCGCCCAGGCCAGCTCGTCGGTGGTGAGATAGCGAGCCGGTGCGGGCAGCGCGTCAGGCGAACCGTCAGGCTGGCCCGACGGCTGGACAGACGGCTGGCCCGACGGCTCGGGGAGGTCGACGGGGAACGAGGGCCCGTCCGGTGGCGCTGCAGGCGCGGCCCCATCGGTGTTCTCCGGCACGGTGAAGTGGTCGTCCGCGACCGACTCCTCGGCGTTGACGTTGGCCACCATCGACTCCCCTTCTCGACGTGCCGGTGAGGTGAGTCGCTCCGGCAGGGACTCATCGTAAGCACGGACGCTGTGGCGCAGGGGTGGTGTCAACAGTCCCGGGCCCCCTGCAGAGCGGCTGCCCGGCCGCGGCACCCGGCGTCAGGCGTCGATGCGCTCGCGGTCGACCTCGGCCGCGGACTCGATGATGAAGTCCTTGCGGGGCGCGACCTCGTTGCCCATGAGAAGCTCGAAGACGCGCTCGGCGGCCTCCAGGTCGCGCATCGTCACCTTGCGCAGGGTGCGGTGTCGCGGGTCCATCGTCGTGTCGGCGAGCTGGTCGGCGTCCATCTCACCGAGACCCTTGTAGCGCTGCATCGGCTGCTTGATCCGCTTGCCCGACTTCTCGAGGCGCGTGAGGGTGCGGCGCATCTCGGTCTCGTTGTAGGTGTAGATCAGCTCGTTCTTCTTCGCGCCCGCGTTGATGACCTCGAGGCGGTGCAGCGGCGGCATCGCGGCGAAGACCCGACCTGCCTCGACGAGCGGGCGCATGTAGCGGAAGAAGAGCGTCAGCAGCAGCGTGCGGATGTGGGCGCCGTCGACGTCGGCGTCCGTCATGATGATGACCTTGCCGTAGCGCGCGGCCTCGAGGTCGAAGCTGCGGCCGGAGCCGGCGCCGATGACCTGGATGATCGAGGCGCACTCGGCGTTCTTGAGCATGTCGGAGACCGACGCCTTCTGGACGTTGAGGATCTTGCCGCGGATCGGCAGCAGCGCCTGGAACTCGGAGTTGCGTGCCTCCTTGGCCGTGCCCATGGCCGAGTCGCCCTCGACGATGAACAGCTCGGAGCGCTCGACGTCGGAGGTACGGCAGTCGCGCAGCTTCGACGGCAGAGTCGAGCTCTCGAGGGCGTTCTTGCGACGCTGGGTCTCCTTGTGCAGGCGCGCGCTGATGCGCGACTTCATCTCCGAGACGACCTTCTCGAGCAGCAGCGCGGCCTGCGCCTTGTCGCCGCGCTTGGTCGAGGTGAGCCGCTCGGTGAGCTCCGTCTCGACGACCTTGGCGACGATGGCGCGCACCGCGTTGGTGCCGAGCACCTCCTTGGTCTGCCCCTCGAACTGGGGCTCGGCCAGGCGCACGGTCACGACTGCCGTCATGCCGGCGAGGATGTCGTCCTTCTCCGGCTTGTCGTTGCCGACCTTGAGCCGTCGGGCGTTGACCTCGAGCTGCTTGCGGAAGACCTTGAGGACGGCCTGCTCGAACCCGGTGACGTGGGTGCCGCCCTTGGGCGTGGTGATGATGTTGACGAAGGACTGGACCTTCGTGTCGTAGCCCTGGCCCCAGCGCAGCGCGACCTCGACACCGCACTCCCGCTCCAGCTCGGTCGGAGTCATGTGGCCGTTGACGTCGAGGACCGGGACCGTCTCGGTGAACGTGCCGGAGCCCTCGAGCCGCCACACGTCGGTGATCGGGGTATCGGGCGCGAGGAACTCGACGAAGTCGGTGATGCCGCCGTCGTGCTGGAAGACCTCCTCGATGGGTGCCTCCTCGCCGGGCGTGCCCTTGAGGCGCCGCTCGTCACGGATCGCGAGGCGCAGGCCGGGGACGAGGAACGAGGTCTGGCGGGCGCGGCCGAGGATGGCGTCGTAGTCGAGCTCGGCGTCCTTGAGGAAGATCTGGCGATCGGGCCAGAAGCGCACGCGCGAGCCGGTGATGCCGCGCTTGGCCTTGCCGACGACGGGCAGCGCGCTCTTGCGCTCGTAGGGGGTGAAGGGCGCCTCGGGCGAGTGCGGCCGGCCGGCGGCGTCGGCGAAGGTGCCGGGCTCGCCGCGGCGGAAGCTCATGCCGTACGTCTTGCCGGCGCGGTCGACCTCGACGTCGAGCCGGGCCGAGAGCGCGTTGACCACCGAGGCGCCGACGCCGTGGAGGCCACCCGTGGCGGCATACGACGCCCCGCCGAACTTGCCGCCCGCGTGCAGCTTGGTGAAGACGACCTCGACACCGGACAGCCCGGTGCGCGGCTCGATGTCGACCGGGATGCCGCGGCCGTTGTCGCGCACCTCGATGGAGCCGTCGCTGCTCAGGATCACCTGGATGTCGGTGCAGACGCCGGCGAGGGCCTCGTCGACGGCGTTGTCGATGATCTCCCAGAGGCAGTGCATGAGGCCGCGCTGGTCGGTCGACCCGATGTACATGCCGGGGCGCTTCCGGACCGCCTCGAGGCCCTCGAGGACCTGGAGATGGCGCGCGGTGTAGTCGCCGTTGCCGGAGGGAGCAGGTCGGGAGGCGGAGGCCACGGTATGTCGATCTCTTTCGGTCGGGAAGCGGCCAGCGGTCGGGCTGTGGAAGGGCTGGCAGGGGAAGCCTAGCCATGCGCACCGACGGCCTCGGTCAGGCTCGCGGCCGCGGGGTCCGGCGAGCCGGTGCCAGCCGGTGTGAGCCGGTGTCAGCCGGTGGACGTGGGTACGTTCGTCTCACTCAACGGGTACGAACAATCCAGACGGACCAGCGCCGCGAATCACCGACGCGTAACGATGTTGGTATGAGCGGCGTCTCAGCGACCGAGCCTGCTCTGCGGGAAGGTTTCAACATGGTTCACTGTTGGAACGTCCGCGAAGCGCGAAGGGTCCACCCACTGGACCGATCGAGCGTCGTAGGTACATGACAGGGTCTCTCGCGAGGAGGCCCCTGAGGGAGGAAAGAGGCGAAACACGATGACGACAGCACTGGCACCCGAGCTGACTGTTGCCGACCGCTGCGACCGATGTGGGGCCCAGGCCTACATCCGCGCCCGCCTCGTTTCCGGCGGAGAGCTGCTCTTCTGCGCACACCACGGTCGGGAGCACCTCCCGGCGCTGAAGGACAAGGCTCTCGACATCCGCGACGAGACGGACCGACTCAACGAAGTCCCGGGATCAGCTCCCGCCGACGAACGCTGAGTCCAGCAGACGACTCCGACCCGGCCCTTTCCTGACCTCACCCCGATCCTGACGCCACCGACGGCTACCCCGTGACCACCGCGACGGACGCTCTCGTCCTGCTCGCGATGCTCGTGGGGACCGTCGGTGTCGTTGTCCCGGTCCTGCCGGGACTGGTCGTGGTGTGGGGCGCGACGCTCGCGTGGGCGCTCGTGCGACAGGACGGGCCGGGTTGGCTCGTCTTCGGGGTCGCCACCGTGCTGTATGCCGTGGGCCTCGTGGCGAAGTACCTCCTGCCCGGGCGCCGGATGAAGAACGCCGGCGTCGACGGGGCCGTCGTCGCCGTCGCGCTCGCCGTGGCGGTCGTCGGCTTCTTCGTCGTTCCCGTCGTCGGCGCTCCGCTGGGGTTCGTCCTCACCGTCTACGTGCTCGAGCAGCTCAAGCACCGTGAGCACGCGGCGGCCTGGCGCGCGACGAGCCAGGCGATCCGCGCGGTCCTGCTCAATGTCGGGATCGAGCTCGGGACGGCGTTCGCGATCATCGCCGCATGGGGTGTCGGGGTCCTGGCGACCCGGTCGTGATCCCGTGATCGGCGCTGGCGATCCGGCGCCTTGAGCTCGGGTCGTCGACTCTGTCGTTGTCGAGCCCCGCGAGGGCCAGCCGCTCATGACGACACCGCATACGCGGAAGGACCCTGACGGCATCCGTCCGGGTCCTTCTCCGCTCGTGCTCGCGACTGCGCGTCAGCGCACGGTCACCACTGGTCGCGGCGCCGCTTGTCCCAGCGCTCCTCCAACCGCTCCATGAACGTGGCGGGCTTGCGGGTGCTGGCTGCCTTGGCCTTGCCGGGGCGTGGCTTGGGCTTGCCGTCCGCACCGACGGCGGCGAGCTTGGCCTTCGAGGGCGTGATGGCGTAGACGATGCCGGCGACCATGATCGCGAAGCCCACGGCACCGAGCCAGATGGAGCTGCTCATCGCTGAGAACACGACGAGGGCGAGACCTGCCACACCCGCAACGACACCGGCCACGACGCGGCCGCGGCCGAGGCCGCGCGACTTCGTCTTCTCGATGCGCGATGCGAATCGAGGGTCTTCGGCGTAGAGGGCTTCCTCCATCTGCTGGAGGAGTGCTTCCTCGTGTTCCGAGAGTGCCACCGGGCACCTCCCTGGTGCGAAATCGACTGTGCCCGAATCGTATGTCGGAACCGGTCTACGCGGACTTCTTTCCCTCAGGATAAGTCCCGCCGAGCACGTTGGGAACCCGAGGGGGGATCAGCCATGAGTGACGCTGGACGCACTGACCCGGCACCGAAACGCGCACTCGCCCGGTCGACGGCCCGGTCGGCCTCGCGCCACCCGTGCTCCGGCTCGTCGAGGGTTGCCTGGATGGGGGCGACGGCGGACGGGACGAGCCCTTCGAGCCGGACGCCGACGAGCCGGATGCGGGCGCGCTGGAGCCCCAGACGGTCGTAGAGCTCTCGGGCGGTGGCGAAGATGTCGCGTGAGACGTCGGTGTGGTGGCGCAGGGTCTTGGCTCGGGTGATCGTCGTGAAGTCGGCGAAGCGGACCTTGATGGAGACCGTGCGCCCCATCATCCCGGCGGACCGCGCGCGGGCGGCGGTGCGGTCCGAGAGCCGCAGCAGCTCGCGGTGGATGCGCTCGGGGTCGTCGATGTCGTAGGCGAAGGTCTCGTCGGCGCCGATGGACTTCTCCCGGCGCTCGGGTTTGACAGGCCGGGGGTCACGGCCCCAGGCGAGGTCGTGCAGGCTGCGACCCGCGACGTCGCCGAGGGCGCGCTGGAGCGTCTCGACCGGCGTGTGGGCGAGGTCGGCGACGGTGCGCAGGCCGAGCCGGTGCAGGTGCTCCTCGGTGCGGTCGCCCACCCCCCAGATGGCGCCGACGGGCAGCTGGTGCAGGAACGAGACCACCTCCTCGCGCGGCACGACGAGCAGGCCGTCGGGCTTGGCGAGGTTGGAGGCGAGCTTGGCCACGAACTTCGTCGAGGCGACCCCCACCGAGCAGGTGATGCCCTGCTCGTCGGCGATGGTGTCACGCAGCTGCGCGGCGATCCGGGTGGGACGGCCGAGCCGGCGTACGGCTCCGGACACGTCGAGGAACGCCTCGTCGAGCGAGAGCGGCTCGACGCTGTCGGTGATCGTCGCGAAGGTCGCCATGACGGCCTCGGAGATGGCGGCGTAGCGGCGGTGGTCCGGCTCGATGATGACCGCCTGCGGGCACAGCCGCTGCGCCCGCGCCATCGGCATGGCGGAGGTGACGCCGAAGGCGCGAGCCTCGTAGGTCGCCGACAGCACGACCGAGCGGCCGCTCGCACCGCCGATGATGACGGGCCGCCCGCGCAGCTCGGGCCGCGAGATGAGGGAGGCCGACGCGTAGAAGGCGTCCATGTCGACGTGGAGGACGGTGCAGCCGGTGTCGTCGGGAGGCTCGGCGCTCCCCCGTGTGGGTGCGGTGAACTGGCGGCGGCTCATCGCTGGGCCGCCTGTCGGGTCCGCGCCCGAGACGGCACGAGCTCGTCCGCCGCGAGCTCGTCCGTAGCGGGCTCAGCCCCGGCGCGCGACGACGTGCAGGGCACTGCCCAGGCTCCGGAGGAACTCACGCCCCGGACCGGTGACGAGCAGCTCGTCGAGCTCGGCCAGGGCGGCCCGGTCCGCGTCGGAGTCGACGAGCGAGGCCGGCACGAGGTGCCCGAGGATGTTGGTGCCCCGCACGTGGACGTCGGTGAAGCCGGCCTCGGTGAGGAGTGCCTCGAGCTGCTCGACGTCGAAGCGGCGCGGCAGGGGGTCGGTGCTCCCCCACCGGCCGAACGGGTCGACGAGGGCGGCGCGGGCCTGGCCGAACTCTCCGGCGATGGCCTTGGCGAAGACGACGGACAGCCGTCCCGAGACCAGGAGCGAGAGCATGCCGCCCTCGCCGAGCGCCCTTGCGATGGCGTGGAGGGTGGCGGCGGGGTCGTCGACGAACTCGAGGGTGCCGTGGCAGCAGGCGAGGTCGACGTGGCGGCCGGCGAGGATGGCATCGAGCGAGTCGCCGTCGCCCTGCACCCCGGTGACGCGGTCGACGATATCGGCCTCGCGAGCTCGGCGGGCCAACGAGGCGAGGGCGTCGGGACTCGGGTCGACGACGGTGACGCGGTGGCCGGCCTCGGCGAGCGGGACGGCGACGCCTCCTGTGCCTCCTCCGAGGTCGAGGACCTCGAGCGGTCGGCCGAGCCGGGCCCCGTAGTCGTCGGCGATGCGGCCCACCGCCGCGACGACGGCCGACGGGCGATGCCCTCCACGTCGCTGGGGGCGCTGCTCGTCGGGCACGGGATCCTCCGTCGGGGGGCGTGGTGCGCGTGGTGCTGCGCGTGGGTCATGTGGACGACTTTCACCCTAGTGCCCCGAGCTTCCCGGGCTGGCGTGCCACAGCTTGCGTGGCGGGCCGCCCAGGGTGTGGGTAGGCGTGTCGGTGGGCACCAGCCCGCTCGTGCCACGCGGCCCCCTGACGTCGTCGCCGGCCGGCTTGATGTCGGCGTACGGCGACTGCTTGAACCCGGAGGCGTGGACGAGCACCCGGCGCCCGTCCGGTCCCTCGCCGACCCCGGTCCTCGTGGTCCCGTCGGGCCCGGCCAGCGCGGTGGCCCGCTCCCAGGCTGCCCGGTCGGCCGCGTCGAGGGCGTCGCGGACGGCGGTGATGCCGCCGGAGGTCCACGCGTCCTGCAGTGCGGACAGCTCCCACGCCCCCGTGGCTCGGACGGAGACACCTCGGGGGCCGGTGCGGCGCACGACCCCTCGGCACAGCAGCAGCCACGAGTGGAAGACGGTGGCGGCATACGGGCCCTGGACATCCTCGAAGAAGGTGAGGTCGGCCGGGCCGGTGGCGTCGTCGAGGGTGAGGAAGACGACCCGGCGCCCGGTGCGGATCGGCGGGGTCTGGGTGGCGACCTTGACGCCGGCGACGAGGACCTCGCGGCCGCTGCGCCCGGAGAGCAGGTCACGCGCCCGGGTGACGCCGAGCGCGTCGAGCAGTGGGCGGTAGAACTCGACGACGTGACCGCTCGCGTCGAGCCCGAGCACCTCGAGCTCGGCCCGGACCCGTTCGGGGCCGGTCATCTCGGGCAGGCCGCTCGTCGCGGAGAGCCGTGGCGTGTCGCCGAGGTCGAGCGTCAGCTGGGTGGCGACGTGGGCGGGCGCGCCGGCGGAGGCCTGGGACTGGGCGGCCGCGAGCGCCCTGATGTCGCCGGTGGCCGAGACCGACGTGACCCGCCCCCGCATGGTGCCCGACCCGGAGGAGCGGCTCGCCGCGGACACTCGCCGGCGGGTCGAGCGCTGGGAGGCGGACCACCGGTCGAGCTCGGCGACGTGGAGCAGCAGGTCACGCCGGGTGACCTGCCCACGACGGCCGAGTCCGCCCCGGGTGCGGGCCACGACGCCGGTGGCGCCCTCGTCGAGCCGGGTGGGACCACCGAGGTCGATGCCGTGCAGGGAGTCGAAGGCCCCGGCGAGCACCAGCTTCTCGGCGACGGGCCGCGACACGTGCGCCCGCTGCCAGAAGTCGGACAGGCTCGAGTAGGGCTGTCCGGCGACGATCTGGGCGACCTCGGCCTCGCTGATGCCGTGGACGTCGGCGAGCGAGAGCCGGATCGCCTCGCCGCCGTCCTCGGTGCGCTCGAAGCGGTAGGCCCCGGTCGAGACGTTGACGTCGAGCCCGAGGATCGCGATGCCGAAGGTGCGTGCGTCGTCGAGGATGAGCCGCTTGGGGTACATGCCGGGGTCGTGGGTCAGCACCCCGGCGAGGAAGGCCGCCGGATGGTGGGTCTTGAGCCAGGCCGACTGGTAGGTCGGGAGCGCGAACGCGGCGGCGTGGGCCTTGCAGAAGCCGAACGACGCGAAGGCCTTGAGGACCTCCCAGATCTTGTCGGCGACCTCGGGGGCGTAGCCGCGAGCCTTCGCCGCCGGCCGCCACCACGCCTCGATCCGTTGCTGCCCGTCGGGGGTGCCGAGGGCGCGGCGCACCTCGTCGGCCTGGGCCAGCGTCACACCGGTCGTCTCGGCGACGATCATGAGCACCTGCTCGTGGAAGACGACGACCCCTTCGGTCTGCTCCAGCGCCGGCACGAGCGACGGGTGCAGGTAGGACGGGTCGTCCCAGCCCTGCCGCGCGTTGAGGAACGGGATGATCATGTCGCTCTTGACCGGGCCGGGCCGGAAGAGCGAGATGTCGATGATGAGGTCGTCGAAGCTGCGCGGCCCGAACTTGCCGATCAGCTCGCGCTGGCCCGGGCTCTCGATCTGGAAGCAGCCGAGGGTCTTGGTCGAGCGCACCAGCTCGAAGGTGGGCTCGTCGTCGAAGGGCACCTGGGACTCGTCGTCGAGGTCGACGTGCTCGCCGTCGACGCGCTCGACCTCGGCGACGGCGTGCGCCATCGCCGACTGCATGCGGATGCCGAGGACGTCGAGCTTGAGCAGCCCCATCTCCTCGACGTCGTCCTTGTCGAACTGGCTCATCGGGAAGCCGAGCCAGCTCGCCTCGACGGGGGTGCGGTCGAGCAGGACGGAGTCGGAGAGGACCACGCCGCACGGATGCAGGGCGATGTGCCGGGGCAGCCCGTCGAGCCGCTCGACGATGTCGAACATCAGCTGCAGGCGCGGCACGTCGAGGCCGCTGGCCCTCAGCTCCGGCAGCTCGGCGAGCGCGGCCCGCACGTTGCGCGCGGCGATGTGCGGGAAGGCCTTGGCCATCGCATCGATCTCGGGCGGCGGCAGCCCCAGGGCGGCGCCGGCGTCGCGGATCGCGTGGCGCACCCGGTAGGTGTCCATCATCGAGACGCAGGTGACGCGCTCGCCGCCGAAGTGGTCGAGGATGCGTTCGTAGATCTCGGTGCGGCGGGCCGACTCGACGTCGATGTCGATGTCGGGCAGCTCGGCCCGCAACGGCGAGCAGAAGCGCTCCATGAGCAGGCCGTGACGCATCGGGTCGACGCCGGAGATGCCGAGGAGGTAGTTGACGAGCGACCCCGCCCCGGAGCCTCGGGCCGCGACCCGCACCCGCATCTCCCGGATGAGGTCGCAGACCTGCGCGACGGTGAGGAAGTACGTCGCGTAGCCGAGGGTCTCGATGACGCCGAGCTCGTCCTCGAGACGGTCGCTGACGGCCGTGAGCTCGAGCTCGGAGCGCCCGGGGTAACGGGACGGGATGGCCTCGCGACACCGGCGGGCGAGGACGTGGTGGGGGTTGGTGCCGGGCCGGATGCCGAGGACGCCGGGCTCGGGAAGGTGCACCGAGCCGATGCCGAGGTCGGAGCGGGGATCCTGGACGCACTCGGCGGCAAGGGCCGTGGTGCGCGCCAGCAGCTCTCGGGCCTGCTCCCGGGCCAGCGACCCGCCACCGACGAGACCCGGCCCGGACACCTGCACGACGTCGAGGGCCAGTGCGTGCATCAGCGGCGTCGGCGAGAGGTGCCCGGCGGTGGTGACCCGGTCGAGGTGCCGGGCGTCGAGGGCGACGAGCCGCCGCGCCGCGTCGAGGACGTCGACGATGGCGGCGTCCTGAGGGTCGGTGTGGCGCACCGCGGCCGTGATGACGCTCGGCACGCCGACCTCTCGCGCGAGCGCGAGCATGCGCGCGGCCTGACCGAGGCTGCCGGGCTGGTGCTCCGGACCGCCGTGGCACACCACCTCGACCACGACGGCACCGCGCGGGAGCAGCGCGACCCATCGCTCGAGGGCTGCACGGGCGCGGTCGCGCCGCTTGGCGAGCACCGCACGGCCCACGTCGGAGTCGGGCCCGAGCAGCACGACGAGGCGCGAGGGACCGCCGTCGGTCACCGAGGGCGTATGCCGTCCCGGCCCTCCCCGCGCTGCGCTCCGTCCGCCCGCCGCGCCTGTCCGGGCGAGCGAGGTGGCCTCTGGCGAGCCGGGCTCGGGTCGGGCGCTCGCGTGCTCGGCGACGAGGCGGGCGGTGGTGACGGGATTGCCGCGCTCGCCGCGCAGGTGGGTCGCGGTCACGAGCCGGCAGAGCGCCGCCCATCCCTCGCCGGGTGCGAGGCCGCTGCCGCTGCCCCGGGCCAGCACCGTGACGCGAGGCAACCGCGGGTCGACGAGCGCCCCCCCGCGCACCGGCGTGCGCACCGGACGGGCGCGCTCGGGCTCTTCGGGCCCGAGGGCGAGGTCGACGCCGAGGATCGGGGCGACGTCGTGCTCCATGCACGAGCGTACGAACTTGACTGCGCCGTAGAGCCCGTCGCGGTCGGTCAGGGCGAGGGCCGGCTGACCGAACGCCGCGGCCCGCTCCACGAGCTCGTGCGGCTTGGCCGTGCCGTAGCGCATGGAGTAGCCCGAGGCGACGTGCAGGTGCACGAAGCTCTCACCGGAGGCACCGCCTGAGTTCATGGCTGCGGCGCCGGCCGTCTTCATGGCTGTGGTGATGGCTGTGGTGATGGCTGCGGTGATGGGTGTGGTGCTGGTGGTGGTCATGCCGGTCGTCACGCTCCGCTCGCCCGGCTCCTCGAGACGGGCGTGATCGACTGCGGCAGCGGCACCGTCAGCGGGATCCCGAGCAGGTCCTGGACGATCTCGAGGAACATCTCGGCCTGGCGCAGCAGGTCGTCGGACTCACGCGCGCCGACGAGCTCACCGCGGTCGATGGCCGACCGGTGGGCCGAGCAGGCCGCGAAGAAGGCGGCCCACTCCCCCAGCTCGGGCGCGACGCCGGGCAGGACCTGCCAGACGCTGCGCGGGCGCGCTCGCGGGGTGGGGATGGTTCGGGCCGCCACGAGTGCCGCGGCTGCACGGAGCGCCCCGAGGTGGGCGTCGCGGTAGCGCTCGGAGGCGTCACTGGTGTGGCAGGCGGACTCGAGCGTCGCGCGGGACCGCGCGAGCAGGTCGAGCACGGCGACCGAGATGGGCGGGCGCGAGACGGGTGCGCGCGAGACTGATGAGCGTGGCTGTGCGGCGGTCACGGTGGTCTCCTCTTCTCAGGACGGTCGGGCTGGGTCAGTCGGGCGCGGTCAGTCGGCGACCCGCACGAGCGACCACCGGTCGCCGCGCGGAGACTCGTCGTGGGCAAGGTCGTAGACCCCGGACGCGAACGACCATCCCGGGCTGGCCTCGACGCGCCAGACGTGCTGCTCGCTCGCTGCCGCGACGAGCGTCTCGCCGGGGCGAACCTGCCCCTCGTCCGCCTCGAGCGCGTCGTGCCACCAGGCGCGCCGCTCCCGCCACTGGGCGAGCACTCGACGCACGACGTAGAGCCGGCCACGCCAGATGAACGCCTCCGGCGGTGGTCCGGCGAGCCCGCCCTCGAAGGCCTCGGCCACACCAGCGCCGGGCGGCCCGACTCGACCGGCTGAGCCGAGCTGACCGGCCGGACCAACCGAACCGGCCGAACCGACGTGCTGGGTCACCCCGCACTGCTGACGCTCCCGCAGCCTCACCTGCACGGAGTCACTGAACCTACGCACCACGACACGTCTCCCTCGGACACGTCGAGGCCGACATCACGACCCAGGCCACCCGCGCCCCACACGGGCGGCCCGACACCAACCGACGACTGAACTGACAACCTGACTGTCTTCGAACATTTGTTCGATACTCAAAGCGTAACCCCTGCCGCCGACAGGCTGTCAAGAAGCCCCGAACTGCCCCGGACCTCAACCGACTCGCCCGCCTGAGACGAACTGAGTAGTGGTGCTCAGGTGTCCCGTCGGCGAGCGCCGGCAGAGTGGGCCTCGCGGGTTCGGTCCGCGAACGGAGGGGTGCAGGGGTCCCATCCGCTCGCGGATCGGGCCCGTACCGCTGCCCGTAGGAGGACCGCTCGAGAACGTCCCCCGGGCCGAGGGGCCGCAGGAGGAACGCTGCCAGCCCCGCCGACACCGGCTCCCAGCGCGCCCCGTTGCGCCGACCGGGGTAATGAGACAGCGTCAGGACATCCGAAACCCCTGCCCGGCCGTCGTCCGGGCACCATGCGCACCGGCGCACCAGCGGCGGAGCCGACCGAAGGAGCGCTCGTGGGCGCCGAGCTCATCCCCCTGGCCTTCACCTCCGGGTGGGGCAGCGGAATCAACGCGTACGCGGTCGTGCTCGTCCTCGGCCTCGCCGACCGGATCTTCGGCATCAGCCAGATCCCCGACGCCCTGGCCCGGACCGACGTGCTGGTCGGCGCCGCCCTCCTCTTCGTCGTCGAGATGGTCGCCGACAAGATCCCCTACGTCGACTCGGTCTGGGACTCCGTCCACACGGTCGTGCGGCCGGCCGTCGGGGCGACCATCGGCTACCTCATCGGCCACGAGACGGCCGGTCTCGACGCCGCCGTCGGTGCAGCCACCGGCGGTGTCACGGCGCTCGTCTCGCACGGCATCAAGGCCGGCCTGCGCGCCGCCGTCAACACCTCCCCCGAGCCGGCCAGCAACGTCGTCGTCAGCACCGCCGAGGACGTCACCGTCACGGGGGTCACCGCCCTTGCGATCGCCCATCCGTGGTGGGCGGCCTCCATCGCCCTGGTCCTGCTCGCGGCGGGTGCCTTCCTCGTCTACAAGGTCGCCGGCCGCATCCGTCGTCTCAAGCGGCGCTACGACGTCTGGGGTGAGCGCGTCGGCATCGCGAGTCCCGGCCGCCGCAGGTCTCCCGACCCCTCGGCACCTCTACCCCCACGACGCCGAAGGGTGGGAGCCGACGAGGTGCCCGACACCCCCTTCGACCAGGAGGCGTGAGGCCGGCCCGACCTCCACAGGTCTCCCCTGCTCTCAGCTCTCACCGGGCCTGCCGCGCAGCGGCTGAGCCGAAAGTGCCGGCCAGGCCGCCGGGTCGGAGGTTGCCGGGTCAGAGGCTGCCGGGTCAGAGGTTGCCGTAGACCTCGAGCGTGGCCGAGGAGCGGTTCATGGTGATGAAGTGGATGCCCGGCGCCCCCTCGTCGAGCAGCCGGCGCGACGACTCGGTGGCGATCGCCAGGCCCTCGGCGCGCACCGCGGCCTGGTCGTCGCCGTGGCGGTCGAGCCGCTCGGTGACGGCGGTCGGCATGGGCTGGCCCGCGAGCTGCGCCATGCGTATCACCTGGCGTGCGTTGGTGATCGGCATGATCGCCGGCACGACCGGCAGCCGCGAGCCGCGGCGCGCGAGCTCGTCGCGCAGGCGCAGGTAGTTGTCGACGTCGAAGACCATCTGGGTGATGGCGAACTCAGCGCCCGCCCGCTCCTTGCGGATCAGCGTCTCGGCGTCCTCGCCGACGCCGCGGGACTCGGGGTGCCCGTCGGGGAACGCCGCCACCCCGACGGTGAAGTCGCCGAGGCTGCGCACGAGGGCGACGAGCTCGTCGGCATGGTCCAGGCCTTCGGGGTGCGCGACCCACGGCTCGCCCAGCCCGCCCTGGGGGTCGCCGCGCAGGGCCAGGATGTTGCGGACTCCCGCGGCGGCATACGACCCGACGATGCCGCGCAGCTCGGTGACGGAGTGCCCGACGCACGTCAGGTGCGCCATCGGCGTGAGCGAGGTCTCCTCGAGTACGCGCTGCGTCAGGCGCACGGTGCGGTCGCGGGTGCCGCCCCCGGCGCCGTAGGTGATCGAGACAAAGCTCGGCGACAGCTTCTCCAGGCTGCGGATCGCGTTCCACAGCTGGGTCGCGGCGGCGTCGTCCTTCGGTGGGAAGAACTCGAAGCTGAAGGTGGGGGTGTCGGCCTCGATCATCGCGGGGATGGAGCGCGTGAACCGTTCCGCCCGCGCCATCGAGGATGCCGTGCCGTATGCCATGGGCAACACCCTAGGCGGACCACCGTCCACGGTGTGCGGGCTGCTCACGGGCCACACCTCGCGCCGCGTAGGCTGACCACGATTCCCGCGACTCGATGGAGGACCCCGTGCAGACCCCCACCGACCTGGACGTGCTGCGCCGTCGGGTGCAGCAGGCGATCGACGGGCAGATCTCCGGGGCCACGCAGTCGCTCGCCGCGATCGGTGAGGAGACCGCTCCCCTCGTCTCGGCCGTGTCCGGGCTCCTGACCGGCGGGAAGGGCCTGCGTGCCGGCTTCCTCTACTGGGGCTACCGCGCCGCCGGCGGCCCGGACTCCGACGAGCTGGTCCGCCTGGCCGCCAGCATGGAGTTCTTCCAGGCGGCCGCGCTGCTCCACGACGACGTGATGGACCGCAGCGACACCAGACGCGGTATGCCGTCCGCGCACCGGGCCGTCGCCTCGCTGCACCAGCAGCGTGGTTGGGCGGGCGACGCCGACCGTTTCGGCGAGGGCACCGCGATCCTCGCCGGCGACCTGTGCCTCACCTGGTGCGACGAGCTGTACGCGACGTGTGGCCTTCCCGGAGAGCAGCTCTCGCGCGGTCGCGGGCTCTTCGACGCCATGCGCACGCAGCTGATGGGCGGCCAGTTCCTGGACCTGCTCGAGTCGGCCCGCGGCTGGGACGGCCTGGACCTCGACGCCCGGATCGCCTCGGCCCGCAAGGTGATCCGCTTCAAGAGCGCCAAGTACACCATCGAGCACCCACTGCTCATCGGCGCCCTCGTGGGAGGAGCCTCCGAGGGGTCCCTGGCGCCGCTGTCCGACTACGGCCTCGCCCTGGGCGAGGCGTTCCAGCTGCGCGACGACCTCCTCGGCGTCTTCGGCGACCCCGAGGCCACGGGCAAGCCCGCCGGTGACGACCTGCGCGAGGGCAAGCGCACGGTGCTGGTGGCCCATGCCCTCGACGCCGCCTCCGACGACGACCGCAAGAGCGTCGAGGGCCTGCTCGGCCGTGACGACCTCGATCTCGTGGGGGTCGAGTCGATCCGCCAGGTGCTCGTCGACACCGGCGCCGTCGACCGCGTCGAGTCGCTCATCGAGGCTCTCGCGCTCGAGGCGCGGGAGGCGGTGGAGCGAGCGCGCGCGACGGGGTCCTACGACCCGTCGGCGCTCGACGTCCTCGAGGCGCTCGTCGCGGTCTCGACCGCGCGCCGCGCCTGACGCGAGCGCCTGCCCGGCAGGCGTGACCGCGAGCCTGACCGCAGTCACGCGACGAAGCGCACGGCATACGGCAACGGCATACGGCAAAGGCGCTGTTGGAGCGCCCCCTCGTCGAGGCGTCAGAAGGCGAGCTCCTGGGCGCGCCTCCTGATCTCGGTCTTGTGCCCGGCCCGGATGGCGTCGATCGGGGCGCCCTCGACGGGCAGCGTCGGGTCAGGCGTGAAGAGCCAGGCGATGATCTCCTCGTCGTCCATGCCCCCGTCGGCGAGCACGGTGAAGGTCCCCCGCAGCTCGGGTCGGGGACCCGACTGCTCGAAGAACTTGGCCGGGATGGCCGGAACGCGGCGCTCGCCGATACGAACGGCGAGGACCTCTCGGTCGGCGATCAGCTGGCGCACCCGCGTCAGCGGGACACCGAGCTGCTCTGCGGCGTCGGGCACCGTCAGCCACTGCCCCACCAGTGACTCGAGGGACTGGTGCGAGTCGGTGGGTTCGACGTCGCTGGTGGTCGGCTCGGCGGACTGCGGCACGGGGTTCTCGCTCACAGCACCAGAGTGTGCCACCGCCGCGGCGCGGCGGTGGACGGGACGCACCCGTCAGGTCGGCTCCGAAGACCCTCGCTCCTCGTCGCGAGAACCGGACAAAGGCCGCGAAATTACAGGGATGTAGTTATTCTTTAGTGCTCAAATTGTGCGCTATCGTCACAGCAGTCCCTCAACTCACAACCGTCACACAGCACTTCGCCCGTCACATCGCACCTTCCCCGAAGGCCCCTCCACGGCTCTGCTCAGCACCAGCTCGGGCTCCAGGAAAGGACTCCACCCCATGCCCCTCGCCGACGTCGCCGCGCTCGCCCTGCCCGCCCACGCGGCTGTTGCGCCAGTAGCCGCGACCTCCTGGAAGACCGTCTCGGTCCGGCCCGGCGACACCATCTGGGACCTCGCGATCGCCCACCGCACGACCGTCAGGGCGATCGTCGAGAAGAACCGGCTGGTCCGCGGTGGCGCCGTCATCAGGCCGGGACAGAAGCTGCTGGTGCCCGCCCCCGCGGCCGCACGTCCGAAGGCTGCTCCCCACCCCGTCCGCTCCGTCGCGCCGCACCGCACGACTGCCAGGGCGTCGGCGGGCGACCGCGTGCACGTGGTGGGCGCCGGTGACACCATGAGCGGCATCGCGCAGCGCTACGGCGTCTCACTGACGAAGCTGCTGGCCGCCAACCGGCTGCGCCACGCGGACATGATCTACGGAGGGCAGAAGATCATCGTGCCCGGCGTGGGATCCTCGACGAAGCCCGTGACCCCCGCGCCCAGGGCGACGCCCCCGACCGGCTACAGGTACCCCGACAAGACCGCCCGGGCGGTCGCCGCGAGCAAGGCAGCACTCGCCGCGAGGAGCGTGCCCTCCCGCACGGCGACCTCCGCCATGGTCCGTGCCACGGCGATCCGTCACGGGGTCGACCCCAAGCTGGCACTCGCGATCAGCTACCTGGAGTCCGGCTGGTACCAGCGTGCCGTCTCCTTCACCGACGCCGTGGGCGTCATGCAGATCATGCCGACGTCGCAGACCTGGGCGTCCGAGCTCGCCGGCCGCCGGCTCGACCGCCACGACACCCAGGACAACATCACCGCGGGGGTGCTGATCATCCGCGCCCTGCAGGCGGGCGCGGACTCGCGCGAGCAGGCCATCGCCGGCTACTACCAAGGCCTCTACTCCGTCCGCACCAAGGGCATGTACGACGACACGAAGGCCTACGTCGCCAGCGTCATGGCGATCTACAACCGCATGTGACCGCGTCGCGGTCGGCCTTTCACAGGTCCTCGCCGCAGTGCTCTTCGCGGTGAGGTGGACTCCCCCGCTCACGGGACACCGAACCGCATGCCGGGCGGCCTGCGCCGGATGAGCGGGAGCTGCCCGTAGACTCCGTGCGGTGACGTCCAGTGTGGCGGACGCCCTCGTCGGTCGCGTGATCGACGGCCGGTACCGCATCCTCTCCCACCTCGCGGACGGTGGCATGGCCTCCGTCTACGTGGCGCTGGACGGACGCCTCGACCGGGAGGTTGCGCTGAAGATCATGCGTCCCGGGCTGGCCGCCGACGAGGTCTTCGTCAACCGGTTCCGCGCCGAGGCCCGCTCGGCCGCCCGCCTCAGCCACCCCAACGTCGTGGCCGTCTTCGACCAGGGCGAGGACGCCGGTGAGGTCTTCCTCGCGATGGAGCTCGTCGAGGGCAAGACGCTGCGAGAGGTGATCCACGAGGAGGCGCCCCTCACCGCGCGGGAGGCGCTCGCCGTCCTGGAGCCGATCCTGCTCGCGCTGCGCGCCGCCCACGTGGCCGGCATGATCCACCGCGACGTCAAGCCCGAGAACGTCATCGTCCGTGGCGACGGCGAGGTCAAGGTCGCCGACTTCGGGCTCGCCAGGGCCATCACCAACCAGACCACCACGAGCCAGACCGGCGTGCTGCTCGGCACGGTCTCCTACCTCTCCCCCGAGCAGGTCGAGCGCGGAGTCGCCGACCCTCGCAGCGACGTGTACGCCGCAGGCCTGCTCCTGTTCGAGATGCTCACCGGGCGCAAGGCCGTCACCGGCGAGACCCCGATCCAGATCGCGTACAACCACGTCCACGGCAGCATCCCGGCCCCCTCCTCGGTCGTGCCCACGGTCCCGGACGCGCTGGACGAGCTCGTCGCCCGCGCGACGGCACCGCGGCCGGACGACCGGTTCGAGTCCGCGGCGGAGTTCGTGACGGCGCTGCGCGGAGTGCGGCGCGGCCTCTCCGGGGCGGAGCTGGACCGGCGTGGCCCGGCCGTCGTGCCCGACCCCGCCACGACCTCGGGACGGCGTCCGCTCGAACCGACCCAGCAGCACTCCGGCGTGTCCCGGCCCTCCCCCGATCGAGCCACGGAGGCGCGACGCGCCGCGCTCGCCGGCCTGCCCGTTCACGACGAGCCGGTCCTCGAGCACACCGCGGCCATGCCGGTCGCACACGACCGTCGCCGCGGTGCGCCAAGGCGCTGGCCGCTGTGGTTGGCAGCGACGCTGCTCGTCCTCTCGGGCGGGGCGGGAGGCTGGTGGTTCACCGCGGGGCCCGGTGGCTCGACGACGGTGCCCGGCGTCGTCGGGCAGCCGCTCGCCCAGGCCCGCGCGGCGCTCACGCGGGCCTCGCTGGAGGCGCAGGAGACCGAGCAGTTCTCGGAGACGAAGGCCAAGGGGGTCGTGCTCGCGGTCGACCCTGGCGCCGGCACGGAGCTGGGCAAGCAGTCGACCGTCCGCCTCGTCGTGTCCAAGGGCAAGGAGCGGTATGCCGTGCCCCAGCTCGTCGGGACCAAGGAGGGCGACCTCGGGGCAGCGCTGTCGCCGTTGACGCTGCGACTGGGTGAGACCTCCCGGGCCTGGAGCGAGACAGTTCCCGCAGGAGCCGTCGTCTCGCAGGACCCGGCGCCCGGGACCTCCGTCAAGCGCGGCTCCAGCGTGGCGGTGGTGGTCTCCAAGGGCCGCCAGCCGATCGAGGTACCCACGGTCACGGGCACCTCGTTCGACGCCGCGTCCGCCGCCGTCACCAAGGCCGGGCTGGTGGTCCGGCGCGGCGCCGACGTCAACAGCGACACCGTTCCGGCCGGTCAGGTCGTCTCGCAGTCCCCTGACAAGGGCACCCTGTACCGCGGCGACGCCGTCACGCTGGTCGTGTCCAAGGGTCCGGTCATGGTGCAGGTGCCCAACGTCGTGGGGCGCGCCTCGGGCAACGCGGAGAAGGCGCTCACCGACCTGGGGTTCGCGGTCAAGAAGGAGGCGGGCCTCTTCGGTCCCGTCTTCGACCTCGTCCAGCACCAGAGCGTCAAGGGCGGCGACTCGGCACCCAAGGGCAGCACCATCGTCCTGACCGTCGTCTGAGCCGCCCGTGGACCACTCGGCGCGCTCGCGCCTCGCGACGATCCTGCTCGTGTCCCTGACCGCGGTCTGGGGTTCGACGTTCTTCCTCATCCGCGACCTGGTGGTCCACGTCCCGCCCATCGACTTCCTCGCGGTGCGGTTCGCCATCGCCGCCGTCATCATGCTGGCGTTGTTCTGGCGCCCCGTCCGCGCGCTCACCTCGCGCCAGGTCCTCGTCGGCGTCGGACTCGGGGCGCTCTACGGCCTGGCCCAGATCGCCCAGACCGTCGGCCTCGCCACCACTCCGGCATCGGTGTCGGGCTTCATCACCGGGACCTACGTCGTGCTGACCCCGCTGCTCACGGCCCTGCTGCTGCGCGAGCGCGTCGCCGGCTCGACCTGGCTCGCCGTCGGCCTCGCCACGGCCGGGCTCGCCCTGCTCTCGCTGCGCGGCCTGTCGGTCGGTCCGGGCGAGGCGGTCACCCTCGTGTCGGCCCTGCTCTATGCCCTGCACATCGTCGGTCTCGGTCGCTACAGCGCCTCCGAGGTCGCCGTGGGGCTGTCGGTGGTGCAGATGGTCGTCATTGCCGTGCTGTGCGGCATCGGCGCCGTGCCGGACGGGATCGTGCTGCCCCAGACGGCCGGTCAGTGGGCCACCGTCCTCTACATGGTGCTCTTCGCCAGCATCCTCGCGCTCTGGGCCCAGACGTGGGCGCAGGCCCACCTGCCCGCGACCCGCGCCGCGATCGTCATGACGATGGAACCGGTCTTCGCCGCCTTCTTCGCCGTGGTCTTCGGCGGTGAGTCGCCGACGTGGCGCATGGTCGCTGGCGGCGCGATGGTGCTCACCGCGATGTATGCCGTCGAGCTCGTCGCGACGCGCCGCCGTCCCCGCGAGCTGCCGGCCGAGGCCCTCCACCACGAGGTCTGAGCCCCGTCGTCCTCGGGCGACGTCGGGAAGGAGACTGCCGGTCGCAGCCCGAGGGTCAGGCGGCCGGGCCCGACCGCAGCAGCGCGGTGAGGACGTCGACGGCGACGTCGGTGCCCGCGTCGTCGACGTCGAGGTGCCAGACGAGGCGCACGGCACCCGGCCCGACGGCATACGTGCGCACCCCACCGGCGAGGGCCGCCTCGACGAAGGCCGCCGAGGTCCACCCCGCTGCCGCGACGTCGGCGATGACGATGTTGGTCTCGACGGTTGCGAGATCGACCACCCCGGGAGCGGCCTCCGCCAGTGCCTCGGCCGCCCGACGCGCGCGAGCATGGTCCTCGGCGAGCCGCTCGACGTTGTGCTCGAGGGCGTAGAGCCCTGCGGCGGCGAGGATCCCGGCCTGGCGCATACCCCCGCCGAAGCGCTTGCGCCACACGCGCGACTCGGCCATGGCCTCGGCCGAGCCCACGAGCACACTCCCCACGGGCGCCCCGAGACCCTTGCTGAGGCAGACCGAGACGGTGTCGAACTCGCGGCCGTAGTCCCCGACCGGCACACCGGACGCCACGTGGGCGTTGAAGAGGCGCGCGCCGTCGAGGTGCATCGCGACGCCCCGCTCGCGGGTGAGAGCGCGGGCGCGTCGGATCTCCTCGAGCGACTGGACGGTGCCACCACCGAAGTTGTGGGTGTTCTCGACGACCACCAGCGAGGTGCACACCTGGTACGGACCGACGCCGGTGACCATCAGGGACGCGGCGTCGTCCGCACGGAAGCGCCCGCGCTCGGACGCCCACGTGCGCGACGAGATGCCGGACAGCACGGCGGCAGCGCCCAGCTCGGCGCGCACGACGTGCGCCAGCGAGTCGCCGATGAGCTCCTCACCCGGCTTGACGTGCAGACGCACGCCGAGCTGGTTGGCCATCGAGCCGGACGGCGTGAAGAGCCCTGCCTCGTGGCCGAGCAGGTCGGCGAGGCGCTCCTCGAGCGCGCGCAGCGTCGGGTCCTCGCCGAAGACGTCGTCGCCCACCTCGGCCCCGGCCATGGCTTCGCGCATCGCCTCGGACGGCCGCGTCAGGGTGTCGCTGAGCAGGTCCGCCTTGTACGGGCTGCCGGTGCCCGACGCCACCTCAGGCCTGGCCGAGCATCTCGGCGACGACGAACGCGAGCTCGAGCGACTGCTGGTGGTTCAGGCGCGGGTCGCACACCGACTCGTAGCGCTTCTCGAGGTCGGAGTCGATGATCTTCTCGGCGCCGCCGAGGCACTCGGTGACGTCGTTGCCGGTCAGCTCGACGTGGATGCCGCCGGGGATCGTGCCGAGCGACTGGTGCACCTCGAAGAAGCCGCGGACCTCCTCGACGATGTCCTCGAAGTCGCGTGTCTTGTAGCCGGAGGGGCTCTCGAAGGTGTTGCCGTGCATCGGGTCGCAGATCCACGTCACCGTCGCGCCGGACGCGGTCACCTTGTCGACGATGGCCGGCAGCGCGTCGCGGATCGTGCCCGCCCCCATCCGCGTGATGAAGGTGAGGCGTCCCGGGGTGCGGTTGGGGTCGACCTTGTCGATGAGCCGCAGCACCTCGTCGATGTCGGCCTTGGGGCCGAGCTTGACGCCGATCGGGTTGCTGATGCGCGAGACGAAGTCGACGTGGGCGCCGTCGAGCTGGCGGGTGCGCTCGCCGACCCACACGAAGTGGCCGGAGGTGTCGTAGAGGCGCCCGGAGCGCGAGTCGATGCGAGTCAGCGGCCGCTCGTAGTCCAGGAGCAGCGCCTCGTGCGCGGCGTAGAACTCGACGGTGCGCATGGCGTCGAAGTCGGCGCCACAGGCCCACATGAAGCGCATCGCCTTGTCGATGTCCTTGGCGATCTTCTCGTAGCGCTGGTTGGCCGAGTTGGCGACGAACCCGCGGTTCCAGTCGTGCACGTGGCGCAGGTCGGCGAATCCGCCTGTCGTGAAGGCGCGTACGAGGTTCAGGGTCGCCGAGCTCGCGTGGTAGGCGCGGACGAGGCGCTGCGGGTCGGGGACGCGCGCCGTCTCGTGGAAGGCGAAGTCGTTGACCATGTCGCCGCGGAAGGCGGGTAGCGTCACGCCCTCGCGGGTCTCGACGGTGGAGCTGCGGGGCTTGGCGTACTGGCCCGCCATCCGCCCGATCTTGACGACCGGCACGGAGGCGCCGTAGGTCAGGACCGCGGCCATCTGCAGGATGGTCTTGATGCGGTCGCGGATGTTGTCGGCCGTCGCGGACGCGAACGTCTCGGCGCAGTCTCCGCCCTGGAGCACGAACGCCTCGCCGACGGCAGCCTTGGCCATCCGGTCGGTGAGGATGTCGCACTCGCCGGCGAAGACGAGCGGCGGGTACGACGCGAGCGTCTCGATCACCTCGGCCAGGGCGGCCGTGTCGGGCCAGGCAGGCTGCTGCGCGGCCTCGAGCTCGCTGGCCGCAGCCGTGAGGGCGGCGAGGGCCTCGGACCCGTCACCGGGTGCAAGGCCGACATCGGCGGTGACAGACCTCGTGTTCACCCCGCAAGCGTAGACGCCGCAGGCGGCCGCCCCCGCCGGGGTCCGCATCCCGAAACCTCGAGCGACCCGAGGGCGTATGCCGCCCGGCCCGGTCGCGGGGGGCGCCGTCTCGTCCACGCGCCGGCGGGCCCAGGACAGCGGAGTCGCTCAGGAGGGGTCGGCGAGGTCGAGGCCGCGCTCCATCGCGAACCGGGCGAGCTCGACCCGGTTGTGCATCTGGAGCTTGCCGAAGATGTTCTGGACATGGTTCTGCACGGTGCGGTGCGAGAGGAAGAGGGTGGCCGCGATGTCCTTGTAGCCCATGCCGGTCGCGACGTACTTGAGGATCTCGGTCTCGCGGTCGGTGAGCTCGGGGATGGGGCGCTCGGGCGTGCCGCCGCCGGCCGCCTTGACGCGCCGGAACTCGCCGAGCACCAGCCCCGCGAGGCCCGCGGTGAAGACGGGCTCGCCGACGGCCGTGGCGCGCACAGCAGCGAGGAACTCCTCGCGGCCGGCCGACTTCACGAGGTAGCCGAGCGCTCCTGCCTTGACGGCGTCGAGGACGTCCTGGTGGTCGCCGCTCGCGGACAGGATGAGGATGCGGGTCGGCACCCCCGCCGCGGCCAGGGCGGCGCAGACCTGCGCGCCGCCGAGACCCGGGAGGTTGAGGTCCAGGACGAGCACGTCGGGCGTGGTCGCGCGGGTGCGGGCCAGCGCCGAGCGCCCGTCGTCCGCGGTCGCGACGACCTCGAAGCCGGCGTCGGCGAGGTCGCGGGCCACCGCGTCGCGCCACATGGGGTGGTCGTCGGCGACCACGACGCGGATCTGCTCCGCGCGGGCGAGCGGCTGCGGCGGGAGGGCGTCCTGCTGTCTCGTCACGATGCTCCTGGGACGTGGGTGCCGGGGTGGGGATGGGCAAGGCCGGGACGGCGGGCCGCCCCGGGTGCCCGGTGGTGGGGGACGCGCATCTCCACCGTGGTGCCACCGGTCGGCCCGGAGGTGACGGTGGCGGTCCCGCCGAGGTCGGCCAGCCGTCCCAGGATGCTCGAGGAGACGCCGAGACGGCCCTGGTCGGCCGCCTCCTCCAGACGCCCGGGAGGAACGCCGGCACCTGAGTCGCGCACCGTGACGGCCACCTCGTCGTCGTCCGCGTCGACGAGCACCCACGCCCGCGCCTCGGTGCCGGCGTGCTGGCGCACGTTGTCGAGCGCCGCCTCGACGGCGGCGACGAGCTCGTCGGCGACGCGCCGCGGCAGGAGCACCGGGTCGGCGGGCGAGACGAGCTGGACGCCCTCCCCCTCGACGTGGCGCAGCAGCGCCCGCAGGTCGGCGTCGCCGCTCACGGCCCGCCCCACCTCGGCGAGGTCCGTCTGGCTCACCAGCGTGCGCAGGATCCGCTCCTGCTCGCCGGCCATCGCCCCGAGCCTCGCCGCCTCGCCGCCGAGGTCGCCGGCGCGGCGGTTGATGAACGCGAGCGTCTGGAGCACGCCGTCGTGGACGGTCCGGGCCAGGCGGTCCCGCTCCGCCCGGGCGGCGTCGAGCCGCATCGACTCCGCGAGCGCCGCATGGCTCGCCCGTGCGAGGTCGACGCAGTAGCCAAGGCAGCCGCCGAGCATCAGGCCGAAGATCGAGTTGGTGACGGTGTTGGGCGTCGGCTCCACCACCTCGACGAAGGAGCACGCCGCCACCACGGCCGCCGCGACGAGCCCGCCGCGCCAGCCGCGGAGCACCGCGAAGCCGACGACAGCGGCCGTCGGCCAGATGGACGGGATGGTCTTGGCGCCCCCCGTGATGACGGTGGGGTCGTCGACCAGCCGCGTCGCGAGGATGGCGGCGCACCCGATCGCGAGCTCGACCGTGTAGGCCCGCACCTCCCGCACCGGGCGGAGGGTGACCGCCAGGGTCCAAGCGGCCAGGACCGCGAGGACCGCGACCGCCGCGGCGGGGTGCGCGATGCGGTCGTGCCGCTCCCAGGCCGCCCACACGGCATACGCGAGGGCCAGCCAGCGGAAGACGTCGATGACCCTCCACAGCCCCCGGACGACGGCGTGCTCGTCGGCCAGGACGCGGCCTGCCGACGAGGCGAGGACCTCGGGCTCAGCCCGGCCACCCGGCCCGGCGGAGCCGCGGCTGGGCGCCATGCCTCAGGAGGCCGCCACGACGGGGGTGTCCCCCTCGTCGTCGCGGTCGTCGGCCGCGCGCCCCTTGCCCTCGTCGGCTCGGGACTTGCCCTCGGCCGCGTCGAGAGCCGCCTCGAGCTCGGGCGCGGCCGTGCCCGGCTTGGCAGCCTCCTGCAGCTCCCGCGCCTTGGCCCGGGCGGCCGACATGAGCCGGTCCTTCATCGACGTCGCATACATGTCGACGTACTCCTGGCCCGAGAGGAGCATCAGCTCGTACATGATCTCGTCGGTGATCGAGCGCAGCACGAACCGGTCGTCCTCCATGCCCTCGTAACGCGAGAAGTCGAGCGGCTTGCCGACCCGCACCCCGACCCGCATGATCCGCGGGATGACCTTGCCCGTGGGCTGCGCCTTGTCCGTGCCGATCATGGCGACGGGGATGACGGGGACCTTGCCCTCGAGCGCCATCCGGGCGACGCCCGTGCGGCCGCGGTAGAGCCGTCCGTCGGGCGATCGGGTGCCCTCGGGGTAGATGCCGAGCAGCTCACCGCGGCGGAGGACCTTCAGGCCCGAGTTCAGGGCGGCGTTGCTCGCCTTGCCGCCGGAGCGGTCCACGGGCAGCTGCCCGACGCCCTTGAAGAAGGCCGCGGTCAGCCGGCCCTTGACGCCGCGGCCGGTGAAGTAGTCGCTCTTGGCCAGGAAGGTCACCCGGCGTGAGACGACCAGCGGCAGGAAGATGGAGTCGGAGAACGACAGGTGGTTGCTCGCGAAGATCGCGGCACCCTCATCGGGGATGTTCTCGTCGCCCTCGACCCACGGACGGAACAGGAGCTTGATGATCGGCCCGATGACGATCGTCTTGAGGAACCAGTAGAACAACCGTGTCCGCCTTCCGTCTGTGACCGGTCGAACTCTACGTCACTCGCGCGGGCCGGGCGCCGCATGCGAGGATCATCAAAACCAGTCGTTTCGCCCCAGGAGCCGTCGTGAGTGATCGTGACCTCGACGCCGAGTTCGCTCGCATCATCGCCGGCTGGGACGAGGAGGCGCCGGACCCGCAACCGCGCGCGCCGCGCCAGGCCGAGACGGAGGTCGCCGAACCCGATCAGGGCGACGCCACAGACCCCCACCCCGCGGGTGACGAGGGCGACGCAGACCAGCAGCCGCCGACCGCATCCGCGGTGCCGGAGACATCGGGCGCACCGGTTGCTCCGAGTGCTCCGAGCGCTCCGGGTGCTCCGGCTGCTCCCGGCTCCCCCACCTCCGCCGCCCCGTCCGCCCAGCTGGGGCTGCCCATCGCGCCGACGACGTCGCACTCCTGGCGCGGCAGCACCGCGCGCGACGGCGTCGACGGCACCGACGGCGCCCTCGACGCGGCAGACGCGGTCGACGACGACGAGCACTTCGTCCCGCCCTCGGAGATCGACCTGCCCTCCGCCGAGACCGACCCGATGTTCTGGGCCATCGTCGGCGGCCTCGTGGGCGGTCCGCTCCTGCTCCTCTACCTGCTCTTCTTCGACCGGGACGGCAGTGGCTGGTGGATCGCCACCGCGCTCGCCATGGTCGTCGTCGGCTTCGTCCTGCTCGTGCTGCGCGGCGGGACCGAGCGCGACCCGTTCGACGACGGCACCCGGCTCTAGCCGGTCGGCGGCTCGGGCGGCCAAGAGGTCGTATGCCGTCCCGCCGGCTCCGCGAAGGGCGGGACCTAGCTGCGTCGTCAGCCTCCTCGGCACCTCCTGCAGGCACAGCACGTCGGGGTCCACGGCGCGGATGACGCGTGCCACCGCAGCCCGGTCGTCCTGGAGGTCGCGCAGGTTCCAGCTCATCACCCGCAGGAGGTGCGGCGGAGTGCGCCGCACCATCGTCAGTGGCCGGCGCGGGCGAGCTCGGCCGCGCCGATCAGGCCGGCGTCACTGCCCAGCACGGCACGCACGATGCGCGCCTCGGGACGGTAGCCACGGCCCGGGAGCTGGCGGCGGAAGGCCTCGCGGGCCGGGCCGATCAGCATCTCGTCGGCCGCGCTGACACCACCGCCGATGACGAACAGCCCGGGGTCGAACGCCGACGCGAGGTTGGCCAGGCCCACGCCCAGCCACTCACCGATGTCGGCGAGCAGCTCCCGGGCGGTCGCGTCACCCTCCCGGGCCGCCTCGGTGATGAACGGGCCGGTGAGGCCGTTCGCGTCGCCGCGGAGGCGTGAGAGCAGGTCGGCCACGACCGGCGACCCCGCCTCGATCATGGCGCGGGCCTCGCGCACGAGGGCGTTGCCGCTCGCGTACTGCTCCCAGCAGCCGCGGTTGCCGCACTCGCAGCGCACCCCGCCCGGCATGATCTGCATGTGGCCGAACTCGCCGGCGATGCCGTAGCGGCCACGCTGGACCTTGCCGTCGATGATGAGCGCGCCACCGATCCCCGTGCCGAGGGTGATCACCACGACGTGCGACTCGCCCCGCGCCGCCCCGAAGGTCGCCTCGGCCCACGCCGCCGCGTTGGCGTCGTTGTCGACGGTGATCGGCAGGTCGATGCGCTGCGAGAGCGCCTCGCGCAGGGGTTCGTTGCGCCACGAGAGGTGCGGGGCGAACACGACGGTCGCCCGGTCCTCGGCGACGAAGCCGGCTGCCCCGATGCCGACGGCGACCACGTCACCGGGCTCGACCTGGCACAGCAGCTCCTCGACCGACTCGACGATCGTGTCCTCGACGACCGAGGGCGACGTCGACCGGTGCGGGGTGTCCCGACGGGTGCGGTGGACGATGACCCCCGACTCGTCGACGACACCACCGGCGACCTTCGTGCCGCCGATGTCGATGCCGATGGCAAGTCGCCTGCTCATGCCCTGCCTTCCGGTCCGGTCCCGTCGTCCTCGCCGGGTGATGCCTGCCGTTCGCGTTGCGCCGCAGCCAGCTCGCGCAGCGCGCCGGCCGCGAAGCCGACGAAGTCGGCCACTCTCTCGATCGTGTCCGGGCTCACCTGCTGGACGAGCGCGATCACCTGGCAGACCGGGCACACGCGGCAGGCGGCAGGCGTGGTCCCTCCGCAGGTGCACTCTCCCGGCCCCGCGTTCCCCGCCTGCTCGGCCTGCGCCGCCGGCCCGGCGCGCCCCGTGCCGTCCGAGCCCTCGGGACCGGGCGGGCTGCCGGCCGGCGCCGCCCTGCCCGACCCCGCTGCGTCACCGCGGCCTGCAGAGCTGCCGGACGGCATACCCGAGGACGCGGGCCAGCCGCGACGCGACAGCAGCTCGACGAGCTTGGCCGCCTCCTCCGCCACGCTGGCGTGCGGCGGCGCGTCGGCGCCTCCTCCTGCGGCGGGCGGGGGCGTGGGCTCGTCCGGCTGCGGGGGCTGCTCGGACCGGTCGGTGGGCGTCACGTGCGGTCGGAGGCCTCGACGCGCTTCTTCAGCTCCTTGAGGGCCGTGTCGACGATGACCTTCTCGGCCCGACGCTTGAGCAGCCCGATCATCGGGATCTTGACGTCGACGGCGAGACGGTAGGTCACCTTCGTACCGGTCCCGTCGGCCACCAGGGTGTAGGAGCCGTTCATCGTCTTGAGCACCTGGGCCGACACCAGCGACCAGGACACGACACCGGTGCCGTCCTCCACGACGTCCCAGTCGTAGTCGAGGACGTAGGTGTCCTTGATGGCGCCGGCGTCGAGGGTGAACTGCACCTGGTCGGCCCAGCCGTCGCCCTCCTCGGCGAGCACCGTCACGTCCTTGACCTCGCCGGCCCAACGGGGATATGCCTCGAAGTCCGCGATGACGTCGAGCACCTCGCCCGGGGGTGCGTCGATGACGATGGAGGACTCCGTGCGATCGGCCATGCGCGGAAGGCTATCGCGTCAGCGGCGCACCACACGTCGCGTCCCCGGCCCGCGCCGCAGTCACGCCGGGGGGCCGTCCCGCCCGCCCGTCTGCCGCGTCACGCCCGCGTCCACCGGCCACCGCCACCGCCGGTCCGCTGCGTGCCAAGATGGGGACGACGGCAGCCCTGCGCCGACGGACCCGTCTGCACCGGGACCCGACTGTGACCTTGCTGACGTGGCCCATGTGGGTTACCCGTCGGTATGGTGCAGCCCAGTTCCCGCCCCACGAGGAGTGACAGTTGAAGGACAACGTCGTCGCACCGCTTGCCCCGGTCACCACGGAGGGCAGCCTCGCGGACCTGCCCGCGCGCAACGCGGCCGAGGCACCGACCGAGACCGCGTTCTCGCGCAAGACGCCGTCGGGCGGGTGGACACACCTGACCTGGTCGCAGTTCGCCGAGGACGTGGCAGCCGTCGCCAAGGGCCTCGTCGCGGAGGGCGTCCAGCCCGGCGACCGGGTCGGCCTCATGTCGCGCACCCGCTACGAGTGGACGCTGGTCGACTTCGCCGCGTGGACGGCAGGGGCCGTGGTCGTTCCGATCTACGAGACTTCCTCCCCGGAGCAGGTCCAGTGGATCCTGTCCGACTCCGACGCCCAGCTCGTCGTCGTCGAGACACCCTCACACCGTGGTGTGGTCGACCAGCTCCGCGGCGACCTCCCCTCGCTGCGCCACGTCGTCACGATCGAGGACGGCGGGCTCGACGGGCTGCGGGAGAAGGGTCGAGCCGTGTCCGACGAGGAGCTCGCGTCCCGCAAGGCCGGCCTCGACCGCCGCTCGGTCGCCACGATCATCTACACCTCCGGCACCACCGGACGGCCCAAGGGCTGCGAGCTGACGCACGGCAACTTCCTCGACCTGGCCGAGAACGCCATCGAGAAGCTGGGACAGGTCGTCCTGACCGAGAACGCCTCGACCCTGCTCTTCCTGCCCCTGGCCCACGTCTTCGCCCGCTTCATCGAGGTGCTCTGCGTGACCGGCAAGGCGCGGATGGGCCACTCGGCCGACATCAAGACGCTCCTCGACGACTTCGCCGGGTTCCAGCCGACCTTCGTGCTCGCCGTGCCCCGCGTCTTCGAGAAGATCTTCAACTCCGCGGAGGCCAAGGCCTCGGCCGAGGGCAAGGGCAAGATCTTCCTCCGGGCCGCCACCGTGGCGATCGCCTACAGCGAGGCACTCGACGCGGGGGGTCCCGGCCTCTCGCTGCGCCTGCAGCACGCCCTCTTCGACCGGCTCGTCTACGGCAAGCTGCGGGCGGCCATGGGCGGCAAGGTGCGCTACGCCGTGTCGGGCGGCGCGCCCCTGGGCACCCGCCTGGGCCACTTCTACCGGGGCATCGGCGTGGTCATCCTCGAGGGCTACGGCCTGACGGAGACCACCGCCCCCGTCGCGGTCAACACCCCCGACAAGATCAAGATCGGAACCGTGGGGCCGCCGCTGCCGGGCACCGGCATCCGGATCGCCGACGACGGCGAGGTCCTGCTCAAGGGCGTCGGGGTCTTCACGAGCTACCACGGCAACGCGAGCGCCACCGCCGACGCCATCGTCGACGGCTGGTTCCACACCGGCGACGTCGGGGAGCTCGACGACGACGGCTACCTGCGGATCACCGGGCGCAAGAAGGAGATCCTCGTGACGGCCGGCGGCAAGAACGTCGCACCGGCCGTGCTCGAGGACCGCCTGCGTGCTCACCCCCTCGTCTCCCAGTGCATCGTCGTCGGCGACCAGAAGCCCTTCGTCGGCGTGCTGGTCACGCTCGACGAGGAGATGTGGCCGCTGTGGGCCAAGAGCCACGGGCTGGAGGGTGTGACGCTCGAGCAGGCGCGGACGCACCCGCACGTGCTCGAGGCGCTGCAGGAGGCGGTCGACCGCGCCAACGAGGCGGTGTCCAAGGCCGAGTCGATCCGCAAGTTCTCCGTGCTCTCCGGTGACTTCACCGAGGCCAACGGCTACCTCACGCCCTCGCTGAAGCTCAAGCGCAACGTGGTCATGAAGGACTTCAGCGACGAGGTCGACAAGCTCTACGCCTGAGGCGGGCGCCTGAGGGGTCAGCGCAGCAGCCGCTCGAGGCGCTGCTGCCACCTGCTGACCACCGCGGCGCGGCTCGTGTGCAGGACGCTCCCGAGCGCGTCGTCCACCGCTGCCTCGCTGTCGCCCAGGCGAGCGGTGGGCATGTCGCTCCCTCCTGCCGCCGCCCGGTAGAGGCGCACGACGGCCGGGGTGCCATGGACGTCGGCCAGGGTGCGCAGGGCCAGCAGGGAGAGCCCGTATGCCGCCGGGAGCGAGGCGGTGCCCGGCTCGAAGTCGGCGTCGGCGGGCAACCCAGACGGGAGCCGCGATGCGCGTACCTGCTGCAGGGCCGGGGCGACGATCGTCGCCTCGGGCAGGTCGATCGGCTCGTACGCGACGAGCTCAGCGAAGCCCTCCGAGAGCCAGAGCGGGACGGCTCGCGTCGTCGAGGCCCGGACCGTGACGTGGGTCAGCTCGTGCGTCATGACGACGTCCCGTCCTGCGGGGCGCAGGGCGGCCCAGGCGCCGGGGACGAGGACGATCCGGTCCGCACCCGCGCGCTGGCCGGGCGTCAGCGGGCCGTCGGTGGCGGCCGCCACCTCGCCGAGCCCGTCCGTGGTCCGCCCGAGCAGCGCGGCGGCGTCCGTGTCGGTCGCGGGCGCGACCCACACGGCCGGCCGTGCCGACCCCCAGACCGCGGCCACCCGGGTCGCGGCCGTGCGTGCGCGCGCGACGACCTCGTCGACCCGTGACGACCCACCGACGGCGAGCACGAGCGAGGTGGGCGACCTGCGCACGACCAGATCGGCGAGGTCCCAGGGCTGGGGGCGCCCTGAGGGGCTTGATCCCGACACCACGAGCCGGGCGGGGGCACCAGAGGGGGCCTTCAACGTCAGGTCGAGGTCGAAGGCTCGGGGTTGCGTGTCGAACCCACGCAGCCTGTAGGTGAGGCTCACCCTGGCGTCCCATTCCACGGGGACACCGGCGGGGGCGGGCACCGGCGGTGTCGTCTCGCGCAGGCCGGCCACGTGGAAGTCGCCGGCCCCCATCCGGGCCATGCGGTCGAACACGGCCGCCTGCGTCCCGCTCATGGACGCGTCAGGACGGTCGCCGAGGGCTCCCAACCAGCCGGCGCGGTCGGATCGTCCGACGGCGGTGTACCGGCGCTGCACCAGGTCCGTGACGGAGCGAATCCGCGCTCCCGCCCACTGCTCGGGAGCCACGGCGACGCTCGTGCCCGTGTCGTCGAGCGACGAGGAGGAACCGGCTCCGTCCGGGGCTGCGGCGGCGTGCCCGTCATGGGCGGAGGGCTGTGGGGACGGGTCTGCGGCGGTGCAGCCCGTCAGTGCGACGACGGTTGCGGCGGCAGCGAGTGCGCGCCGAGCCATTGAACGACGCGTCCGACTCCACACCGCGTCATGGTGTCACGCGACCTCGTTGGTGTTCCCATCGTCCCGTGGCCGGCGCGGCCTGCTGTCACACTGCGCGACGGGTCCGTGCGCGTCCGGCGCCGTGACCTGCGGCCGGTGCAAGCTCCGCTCGAGCCGCGTTGGCGGTGGCGGTGGTGACCAGCCCTGCCGCGAGCAGTGCGGAGACCGCACGCCGCTCGGCGCGGTCGAGCGGCGCCGTCAGCGTCTCCGGCGCCTCGGGTTCGTGAGCGTGGGAACCGGGCACGGAGGCGCCCGGCCGCAGCGGAATCGACGCCAGTGCGGTGACCACGCACTCAGCGCAGTGGACGTCCCGCACGGGGCAGGTCTGGCAGTCGACGAGCATCATCCTGGGTCCACCTCTCATCTCTCCTTGCGATCTGTCAGGAAAGACGCTAGGTCCCGCCACCGACAGTGGACGTCGGCTCTCCCGGGGTCCGGCCTGCTGCGGGGGTGGCGGGTGCCGGAGCCGTGGCCGCCGCCCGCCGCGCCTTCGCGCCGTTGTCGGCGGCGCGGCATACGGTCCAGGTCATGCAAGCGATCCAGGCCACGTTCGACGATCTCGGCACCCCTCTCGCCGACGTCACGTTCGTCGTCGTGGACCTCGAGACCACCGGCGGCACTCCCGCCCAGTGCGGCATCACCGAGATCGGCGCGGTCAAGGTCCGAGCCGGGGAGGTACTCGGCGAGTTCCAGACGCTGGTCAACCCGGCGGAGCCCATCCCGGCCTTCATCTCCGTGCTGACCGGCATCACCGACGCCATGGTCCGCGACGCCCCTCGCATCGAGAGCGCCCTGCCCGCCTTCCTCGAGTTTGCCGCCGGCAGCGTCCTCGTGGCGCACAACGCCGGCTTCGACATCGGCTTCCTCAAGGCCGCTGCAGCGCGGGTCGGCGCTTCCTGGCCGGGTTTCCCGGTCCTGGACACCCTGCACCTTGCTCGCCAGCTCGTCGTGCGCGACGAGTCGCCCAACCACCGGCTGTCCTCGCTCGCGCAGGTCTTCGGATCGTCGACGACGCCCGACCACCGCGCCCTGCACGACGCCCGCGCCACCGTGGACGTCCTCCACGGGCTCATCGAACGAGTGGGCAACCTCGGGGTGCACACCCTCGAGGAGCTCCGCAGCTACAGCTCCAGGGTGACGCCGTCCCAGCGACGCAAGCGGTTCCTGGCCGACCCCCTGCCCAGCGCCCCGGGCGTCTACCTCTTCAAGGACGGCAGCGACCGGGTCCTCTACGTCGGCACCAGCCGCGACATCCGCACGCGCGTGCGCACCTACTTCACCGCGTCCGAGCAGCGCAGCCGGATGGCCGAGATGGTGCGGCTCGCCCACGTCGTCCACCCGATCGTCTGCCAGACCTCGCTCGAGGCGCAGGTGCGCGAGCTGCGGCTCATCGACGAGCACAAGCCACGCTTCAACCGCCGCTCCAAGCACGGGCGGACAGGTGTGTGGGTCAGGCTGACGCAGGAACGCTTCCCGCGGCTGTCCATCGTCAAGAAGGTCAGCGACGACGGCGCCCATCACATCGGGCCATTTCGCTCCCGGGCCACCGCGCAGGCCGCGATCGACGCCGTCCACGAGGTCGTCCCGCTGCGGCAGTGCACCGGGCGGGTCACCGGCCGTGGCACGGCCTGCGCCCTGGCAGACATGGGCCGGTGCGGCGCCCCGTGCACCGGCGCGCAGAGCGAGGGTGACTACGCCGCCGTCGTCGAGGACTGCCGCGCCATCTTCTCCGGGGACGCGCGGCCGACGGCCGGACTGCTGCACGCGCGCCTCGAGGAGCTCGCCTCGCAGGAGCGTTTCGAGGACGCCTCCCGCGTGCGCGACCGCTTCCTGCAGCTCGTGCGCGGGGCCGCCCGGGCACAGCGACTGGCACCGCTGCTCCGCACCTCGGAGATCGTGGCCGCGCGCCGCAGCGACCTGGGCGGGTGGGAGCTGGTGTCCATCCGTCACGGCCGGCTCGCCGGCACCGTCGTGAGTCCCCGCGGGGCCGATCCGATGCCCTACGTGCACGCGATGCAGGCCACCGCCGAGGTCGTCCCGCCGCCCAGGCCCGGACACCCGGCGGCCCTGACCGAGGAGACCGAGATCCTGCTGCGCTGGCTCGAGTCCCCCGGCGTGCGCATCGTCGAGCTCGACGGGACGTGGACCTGCCCGGTCGGCGGCGCCGGGCTGATCCGCAGCCGGCTCGAGCCCGCCGTGGCCTCTGCGCAGGAGGTCGTCGGGTTCGACAACGACGTGCCTGCCGGTCGGGGCGCCACCCGCAAGCCGGTCGGGGGCCTGACGCGCACCGGCAACGGCCTGCGCCGAGCCGTGTAGGCACGGCTAGGGTGGCCTCGTGATCACCGCCATCGTCATGATCCGCTGCGAGGTCGACCGCATCCCCGAGGTCGCCGAGGCCGTCGCCGACATCCCCGCCGTCTCGGAGGTCTACTCCGTGACCGGTGACGCCGACCTCATCGCCATGGTGCGGGTGAAGGCCCACGAGGAGTTCGCCGACGTCATCGCCGACCGGCTCAACAAGGTCCAGGGGATCGTCGGGACCTCCACGCACATCGCCTTCCGCACCTACTCCTCGCACGACCTCGAGGCCGCCTTCAGCCTGGGTCTCGAGGGCGACTAGCGGGCACGACGGTCACGGGGGCACGCAGGCGCGACGAGACCGAGGCCTCGCGCAGGGAAGTTCGGTCGAGACGCCGGCGTTTCCAGCGGGAGAAAGCGGCGGTCAGCGACGGGTGGCCTCGACCCAGCGGTCGACGAGTCCGGTGGCCGCGCCGCTGTCGATGGCGTGGGCGGCTCGGTCCATCCCCGCCCGCACGTCCGCCTCGAAGTCCGCCTGGGTCGGCCCGGAGTCCGGCTGGGTCACCGCCAGCGCGATGCCGGCGTTGAGCAGCACTGCATCACGGACGGCACCGGTCGCCCCCGCGAAGACGTCGCGGACGACACCGGCGTTGTGCGCGGCGTCTCCCCCTCGCAGCGCCTCCACCGGGTGCAGGGACAGCCCGAGACGTGTCGGGTCGAGCGACCGCTCGGTCACGACCCCACCGCGCACCCACCAGACGTGCGTCGTCGTCGAGACCGTCACCTCGTCAAGGCCGTCGTCACCGCGGAAGACGGCGGCGTCCTTCCCGCGGTCCGCGAAGACCCCGGCCAGCAGCGGCGCCATGCGTGCGTCGGCGCAGCCCACGGCGGCATACGTCGGCTGGGCCGGGTTGGTGAGCGGACCGAGGAAGTTGAAGGCGGTCCCGATGCCGAGATCCCGGCGGGGCACCGCCGTGTGGCGGAAGGACGGGTGGAAGGTCTGGGCGAAGCAGAAGGTGATTCCCGCCTCGGACGCAACCTCGACCACCCGCTCGGGCGGCAGGGACAGGTCGACTCCCAGGGCCTCCAGCACGTCCGCGGAGCCCGAGGAGGAGGAGGCGGCGCGGTTGCCGTGCTTGACCAGGCGGACGCCCGCCGCGGCGGCCACCATCGAGGACATCGTGGAGATGTTGACGGTGTGTGCCCGGTCACCGCCGGTGCCGACGATGTCGAGGCTCGGCCCCGGCACCTCGATGCGGCGGGCGTGCGCCAGCATCTGCTCGGCGAGCCCCCGCATCTCCTCGACACTCTCCCCCTTCGCGCGAAGCGCCACGAGGAAACCCGAGACCTGGGAGGGCGTCGCCTCCCCGGTCATGATCTGGGCCATCGCCCACTCGGCCGTCCCCTGGTCGAGGTCGTGACCGGCGATCAGGGCGGTGAGGACGGCAGGCCAGGTCGCGGTTGCGTCCGCCGGCATGCTCAGGCCGTCGGCACGCCCGGGCGCGCGAGCGTGGCAACCGCCGACGTCAGCGCGATCGGGTCGAGCGGGTGCGGCACGGCGAGGTCCGCCTGGGACCAGGCGGCCAGCCAGCTGTCCTGCGGGCGGCCGGTCAGCACGATGATCGACGGGCACTCGAAGATCTCGTTCTTCAGCTGACGGGCGAGTCCGAGACCACCCACCTTGGCGGCCTCGCCGTCGAGGATCAGGATGTCGAACCGGTCGCTCTCGACGGAGCTGATGACGGCGTCTGCCGTGGCGCACTCGTGCCAGCGGACGACCTCGACGTCGCGAGCGGGGCGACGGCCGACCGCGGCACGGACGGCGTCGCGGGTGGTGAAGTCGTCGCTGTAGAGCAGCACGCTGACCCGGGCCACCGGGCGTCGCGACCCGGTCGAGCCGGTCGTCGCGAGGGTGGTGGACGTGCCCTGCGCTGCGCTGTCGTTCGAGGCGGTCATGCCGCCGATGCTACCGGGGTGCGCAGCGGCCTCCACACGCACCTCGCCGCTCGGACACCCGGGGCTTCGGCAGGCGTCCTCCTGCCCCGCCGCCGAGTTCAGGACTCCCGGGGTACGGGCTCGGACGGGCATGGGAGGGTTGGTCCTGGACGGCCTCGGCGGCTGTTCAGGGTTCGTGTCGAAACGGTCACGAACCCTCTACACCTGCGCGAGGAGCCGATCCCCCCGGGGGGGCGCTCGCGTAGCCGGACCTGAATGTGGGAATAATGTCCAACGTGGCGACAGCATCGGCAGTTCCTTCAAGCGCAGTGGCAAACCCGGCCCATCACGGGCCTGCGACCCGCCCCAACATGGTCGCCGTCGGCACCATCGTGTGGCTCTCCAGCGAGCTCATGTTCTTCGCGGGTCTCTTCGCCGTCTACTTCCAGCTGAAGTCGGTCCGTCCCGACCTCTGGGCGACGCACACCGAGAAGCTCAACGTGACCTTCGCGAGCATCAACACGCTCGTGCTCGTCATCTCCTCGGTGTGGTGCCAGCTGGGTGTCTGGAAGGCCGAGCGCGGCCAGAAGGCGCGCACCGGTGGCCTGCTCGACATCAAGGGCTGGGGCATGCGCGAGTGGTACGTCCTGACCTACCTCTTCGGCGCGTTCTTCATCGCCGGCCAGGTCATGGAGTACTCCGAGCTGACCCGCGACAACATCACGCTGAGCTCCGACGCGTACGGCTCGGTCTTCTACATGGCGACCGGCTTCCACGGTCTGCACGTGACCGGTGGCCTGATCGCCTTCCTCCTCATCATCGCCCGCACCTTCACCACGCGGCGCTACACCCACGCCAACGCCACCGGCGCTGTCGTGACCTCGTACTACTGGCACTTCGTCGACGTCGTGTGGATCGCGCTCTTCGCGACGATCTACATCCTGCGCTGAGCCGGCGCATGAGCAACCGGACGAACCCGAACCACCTCTCCATGGACGACAGGAACCAACAGTGAACGCCTTGGCCGCCCGACGCCGACACCCCGCCGCCATCGCGGTGCTGCTGCTGCTCGGCCTGCTCGTGACCGGTGGCGCCTACTCCTTCCTCGCCCCGAAGGACGCCAACGCCGCTGCTCCGACTGCGACGGCCGACGCCGTCGCGCAGGGCAAGGACCTCTTCGTCGCCAACTGCGCCTCCTGCCACGGCGTCCAGGCCCAGGGCACCAAGTCGGGCCCCTCGCTCGTCGGTGTCGGTGCCGCGTCGGTCGACTTCCAGGTCGGCACCGGCCGTATGCCGCTGGCGGGCCCGAACGTCCAGGCCCCCAAGAACGAGATCAAGTTCGACGACCAGCAGATCGCCGCGCTGGCCGCGTACGTCGCCTCGCTGGGCCCCGGCCCCTCGGTCCCGGACGAGAAGTACACGAAGGTGCTCGAGCCGGGTACCCCGGAGAACAACAAGGCGATCGCCGAGGGCGGCCAGATCTTCCGCGTCAACTGCGCCATGTGCCACAACTTCGCCGGTGCCGGCGGCGCGCTGACGCGCGGCAAGTACGCCCCGTCGCTGCAGGAGACCACGCCGAAGCACATCTACGAGGCCATGGTCACCGGGCCGCAGTCGATGCCCGTCTTCAACGACATGAACATCTCGCCCGAGGCGAAGCAGAAGGTCATCTCCTACCTCAAGGCGCAGGAGGGGGAGACCAACGTCGGCGGCCTCACGCTGGGCAACCTCGGCCCCGTCTCCGAGGGCCTGTTCGCGTGGGTGTTCGGCCTCGGCATCCTCATCGGCTGCGCCGTGTGGCTCGGCAAGAAGGCCGCATGAGCCCCCGCTGCGACGGCCCGCTCACGAACGACGACAGGACCACTTCCCGATGAACGACCACGAGACCACGGACCCGACACAGGGCACCTCCCTCGTCCCGGCGAGCAGCCACGACCAGGAGGTCCTGCCGGCGTCGCTGCTGCCCGGCCCCGACCACTTCGAGAACCCCGGGCTGCCGCCGCACGTCCACCGCGCCGCCGACGACGACCCGGCCGCCGCCCGGCGCGCCGAGCGCCAGGTCGCAACCATGTTCGGCCTGTCGATGCTGGCCACGGTCGTCTTCCTCGTGAGCTACTTCGCGATCCCGGACGAGGCGACCTTCTTCTTCCCGGGCATCGGCGTGGCCAAGACGCAGAACGTCGTACTGGGCCTCTCGCTCGGCATCGCCATCTTCCTCATCGGCATCGGCGCGGTCCACTGGGCCAAGACGCTCATGTCCGACGTCGAGGTGGTCGAGGAGCGTCACGCGCAGGCGTCCACGCCCGAGCAGCGCGCGAAGGCCGTCGCCACCGTCAGCGACGGTGTCGCCTCCACGCAGATCTCCCGTCGCCCGCTCATCAAGTACTCCCTGGGCGGGGCCCTCGGCCTGTTCGCCCTCCCCCTTGGCCTGCAGGTCGTCGGTTCGCTCGGTCCTGTCAACGTCGAGGAGCTGAGGGAGACGATCTGGGACCCCATCAAGTACAACAACGGCAAGCCGGTCCGCCTCATGCGTGACCCGGAGATGACGCCGATCCGCCTCGACGAGGTCACCAACGGGTCCGTCTTCCACGTCATGCCCGAGACGCTGCAGAAGTTCATGGACGAGGGCAAGGGCGTGCTCGAGGCCAAAGCCAAGGCCGCCGTCATCCTGATGCGCCTCGACCCCAGCCTGATCACCGTGCAGAAGGCCAAGGACTGGGGCGTCGACGGCACCCTCGCCTACTCGAAGATCTGCACGCACGTCGGGTGTGCCGTGGGCCTCTACGAGCAGCAGACGCACCACCTGCTGTGCCCGTGCCACCAGTCGACCTTCGACGTCACTGAGGACTGCAAGGTCATCTTCGGCCCGGCCCGACGGCCGCTGCCGCAACTCAAGATCACCGTCGACGACGCGGGCTACCTCGTCGCCCCCCAGGGCTTCTTGGAGCCCGTGGGACCGAGTTTCTGGGAGCGTGCCCGATGAGCACCATTCACGAGTCCCGACCTGCCGACGCCCTGCGCGCCGGCGACCGCCAGGCCGACGAACGAGCCTCAGCCCAGAAGCCCCTCGGTGGCATCGCGGGTTGGATGGACGACCGTCTGGGGGCCGCCAAGGGCGTCTCCTTCCTGGCCAAGAAGGTCTTCCCCGACCACTGGTCGTTCATGCTCGGCGAGATCGCGATGTACTCTATGATCGTCTGCCTGCTGACCGGTGCGTTCCTCACCTTCTGGTTCGTCCCGAGCGCCACCCCGGTGGTCTACGACGGGTCCTACGTCCCCCTGCAGGGCGTGACCATGTCGGACGCCTACCGCTCCACCCTCGGGATCTCCTTCGACATCCGCGGCGGTCTGCTCATCCGGCAGATCCACCACTGGGCGGCCCTGATCTTCATCGTCTCGGTCTTCGTCCACATGGCCCGCGTGTTCTTCACCGGAGCCTTCCGCAAGCCGCGCGAGATCAACTGGGTGTTCGGCACCATCCTGTCGATGCTCGCCTGCATCGAGGGCTTCGCCGGCTACTCGCTCCCCGACGACCTGCTCTCGGGCACCGGCATCCGCGCCATGAACGGCTTCGTCCAGTCGGTGCCGATCATCGGCTCGTACATGGCCTACTTCATCTTCGGCGGCGCCTTCCCGGGCGAGGCGATCATCCCGCGCCTCTACTCGGCGCACGTGCTGCTCATCCCGGCCATCCTCGTGGGCCTCTTCACGGCGCACATCCTGCTGGTGTTCGTGCACAAGCACACCCAGTTCCCCGGACCGGGCCGCACCAACCGCAACGTCGTCGGCTACCCGCTGCTCCCCGTCTACATCGCCAAGGCCGGTGGCTTCTTCTTCATCGTCTTCGGTGTCATCGCGCTGATCTCCGCCGTCGTGACGATCAACCCGATCTGGGCGTACGGCCCGTACGACCCGTCGGCCATCACCGCCGGCTCCCAGCCTGACTGGTACATGGGCTTCGCCGACGGTGCGCTGCGCCTGCTGCCGGGGTGGCTCGAGTTCGAGACGTTCGGCTTCACGTGGAGCATGAACATCTTCCCGGGCTCGATCCTGCTCCTGCCGATCATGTGGGGCATCATCGGCGCCTACCCGTTCGTGGAGTCCTGGGTCACCGGTGACAAGCGCGAGCACCACCTGCTCGACCGCCCGCGCAACGCACCCACGCGCACCGCGATCGGCGTGGCCGGCATCTCGATGTACCTCGTGCTCTTCATGGCGGCCGGCAACGACCTCATGGCGATCAAGCTGCACCTGTCGATCAACGACATCACCCAGGTGCTGCGGCTGCTCTTCTTCATCGCGCCCCCGATCAGCTTCTGGATCACCAAGCGCATCTGCCTGAGCCTGCAGCGCGCGGACCGCAACAAGGTCCTGCACGGCCGCGAGACCGGCACCATCTGGCGCTACGCCGACGGCCGGTTCGAGGAGATCCACGCTCCGCTCACCCCCGAGGAGCGCTGGGTCCTCGTGCAGCACGAGGCGCCCGCTCCCCTGCAGCTGTCGGCGTCCAAGGACGCCAACGGGGTCGACAACCCGGTCGCACGCAAGCAGCGGCTGCGCGCGAAGTTCTCGCACTTCTACTTCGCCGACCGCGTCCCCCCCGCGACGCCAGCCGAGCTGGAGGCCGCTCACCACGAGCACGACCACACGGCTGCTCCCACGGGAGAGCACGAGGCGATCGAGGCGGCCGGTGCCGGCCAGGAGCGCGAGACCATCAAGGCCGACAAGCACCACGGCTGACGCGGCACCTGCCTTCGACAGCACGAGAGGGACTCCCTGGAAGGGGGGTCCCTCTCGTCGTTCCGCAGGTGCGGCGGCGGTTTCGGCGGCCTTTGTGAGAAGTGTCTGGGACGCGCCCGCCGGCCTCGGCCGAGACGTCTCTCGACCCCTCGACAGGCGGGTGGCCGTGTGCCACGCCATCCTCGGCCTGCCGGCCCACCAGCGCCTGCTGCCCCGGGGCATCGGCCCCGGCCGTCGTGGCCGTGGCGCTGTGTGCCGCCGGCGTGAACGGGTCGGACCCCGTGTCGCAGACGCCCGCCCCGACGCCCGCGGGCGGAGACGGCGACAGCAGGTGAGCTCGCCGCGCCGGGCCGTCTCGCATGACACACTCGCCCCATGCAGCACCTGTCCGATGCCGAGTTCGAGGAGGCTGTGGGCGATGCCCTCGACTCCATCCCGGCGGACCTGGCCCGGGCGATGGACAACGTCGTGGTGCTCGTCGAGCAGGAGCCCCCGGGCGACGAGCCGGACCTGCTCGGCGTCTATGACGGGACCCCGTTGACCGACCGTGACGGCTGGTGGAGCGCGGGGGCCCTTCCGGACCGCATCACGATCTTCCGGGGACCGCTCGAACGGATGTGCGCCACCGTCGAGGAGCTGCGCGAGGAGATCGCCATCACCGTGGTCCACGAGGTGGCGCACCACTTCGGGATCGACGACGCGCACCTGCACGAGCTGGGTTGGGGTTGAGGGGCCGTTGTCTCCGATTCGGGACGGTTTCGACACTCCGGTCGTCGCACCTCTTCCCATCGCCCGCGGCGAGGGTTAACGTCGAAGAACCGTCAACCGATCGGATGGAGGTGCGCGAAGATGTTCTCTCCCACACGATCGCACTGTGAGCCGCTCGGCCCGTGAAGGTACACGACTGATCGAAGGGGAAGGCCAGTGGGCCTTCCCCTTCGCGTTGCCGGCGCCTCGGTTCGGGGCCACTGCGCGCTGTGCAGGCGCCTCCCTCGGGCTGTGGCTGCGGGCGCCACTAGGGTTCTGGGATGACGACTTCCTCCGACAAGATCGTGGTGACCGGTGCGGCCGGGAAGGCGGGCCGCGCCGCCGTCACCGAGCTGCTCGAGCACGGCTACGACGTGACGGCCACGGATGTGAGTGCTGCCCCCGCAGGCCTGGGCGCCCCCTTCCTGCGCGCCGACCTGACGGACCACGGCCAGGTCGTCGACGTCCTCGACGGCGCGGACGCCGTGGTCCACCTGGCCAACATCCCGGCCCCCGGGCTGCGGCCGGCCGCGCGCACGCTCACCGACAACACGACCATGAACGCGCACGTCTTCCTGGCCGCCCGGACGCTCGGGCTCCGAAAGGTGGTCTGGGCCTCCAGCGAGACCACGCTGGGGCTCGCGTTCGGACCGGAGACTCCCCCGCGCTACGTGCCGGTGGACGAGGACCACTACCCGCACCCCGAGTCGACGTACGCCCTCTCGAAGGTGCTCTCCGAGACCATGGCAGCGCACATCAGCGCCTGGAGCGGCATCCCGTTCATCGGCCTGCGGTTCAGCAACATCTTCACGGACGAGGACTACCGCGCGGTCCCCACGTTCCAGTCGGACGCGACGAGCCGGATGTGGAACCTGTGGGGCTACATCGACGTGCGTGACGCCGCGGCCTCCTGCCGCAACGCGCTCGAGGCCGAGGCCACCGGCTCCGTCAACGTCATCATCGCCAATGACGACACCATCATGGAGCGGCCGAGCGCCGAGCTGCTCGCCGAGGTCTTCCCCGGCGTCGAGATCAGGGGCCGGCTCACCGGTCACGAGACCCTGCTGTCGAACGCGCTGGCCCGTCAGGTCCTCGGCTTCGAGCCCCGGCACAGCTGGCGGCGCGGTCTATCGGCCTGACGCAGGTCGCCGGACACGCAGAAGGGCCCGGTCGTCGACCGGGCCCTTCCAGGCCATGTGTGCCGCGGAGCGCTCAGATGGAGTACTCGCCGGAGAAGGACTCGAAGACCCACAGGCAGACGGCGACGATGCCGACGAAGGCGCCGATGATGAAGAGCCACCAGCCGACCGCGAGGCCGGCGAACATGATGGCGCCGGAACCGGCGAGCCACAGCGGCGTCCAGGAGCTGGCGACGAAGTAGCCGTAGTTGCCCTCGGCGTCCTCGATCTCGCCACTTGCGTTGTCCTCGGGGCGCAGCGGCAGCTTCTTGCCCGTCATGTACAGGTAGAAGCCCGTGAGTGCGAAGAGCAACGCGCTGAGGGTCAGCGCCGTGGTGCCGATCGGCTCCCACTTCGACCAGAAGCCGTAGATGAGGGTGACCGGGACGAAGAACCCGAGGAGGTAGAGGAAGAGCTTGGTCTCGATGCGCATCGGGTCAGTGCTCCCGCTTCTCGTTCTCGGAGGTGGCACGGTGCGCACCGCTTGCTTCATGCTCCCCGCGGACGTCGGCCGGCCCCATGACCTGCACGAGGGTGCCCTGGTCGGCGACCGGCGCCTGTCCTGCGGCTGACTCCGGGTGGTGCAGGTCGAAGGCGGGCCGCTCGGAGCGGATCCGCGGCAGCGAGGTGAAGTTGTGCCGCGGCGGCGGGCAGGAGGTGGCCCACTCGAGCGAGGCGCCGTAGCCCCACGGGTCGTCGGACTCGACGAGCGGGGCGTGCCGCCAGGTCTTCCACACGTTGTACATGAACGGGATCATCGAGGCGCCGAGCAGGAAGGCACCGAGGCTCGAGACGATGTTGGCCGCCTGGAACCCCTCCTCCGGCAGGTAGTCGGCGTAACGACGGGCCATGCCCTCGACGCCCAGCCAGTGCTGGATGAGGAAGGTGGTGTGGAAGCCGATGAACAGCATCCAGAAGTGGATCTTGCCGAGCTTCTCGTCGAGCATCCGACCGGTCAGCTTGGGCCACCAGAAGTAGAAGCCGGAGAACATCGCGAACACCACGGTCCCGAAGACGGTGTAGTGGAAGTGCGCGACGACGAAGTAGCTGTCGTTGAGGTGGAAGTCCAGGGCCGGGCTGGACAGGATGATGCCGGTCAGGCCACCGAAGAGGAAGGTCACGAGGAAGCCGATCGCCCACAGCATCGGGGTCGCCAGGACGACCTTGCCGCCCCACATCGTGCCGATCCAGTTGAAGAACTTCACACCGGTGGGCACGGCGATGAGCATCGTCATGACGGCGAAGAAGGGTAGGAGCACCTGCCCGGTCGCGTACATGTGGTGGGCCCAGACGCTGGCCGAGAGCGCTGCGATGGCGATCGTGGCGAAGACGAGGGTCTTGTAGCCGAAGATCGGCTTGCGGGAGAAGACCGGCATGACCTCGCTGATGATCCCGAAGAACGGCAGCGCGATGATGTAGACCTCCGGGTGCCCGAAGAACCAGAACAGGTGCTGCCAGAGCATCGCCCCGTTGTTCTGCGGGTCGAAGATGTGCATCCCGAACCGCCGGTCGCCGCCGAGGGCGAACAGGGCCGCTGCGAGGATCGGGAAGACGAGGATCGCCAGCAGCGAGGTGACGAGCACGGTCCACGTGAAGACCGGCATGCGGAACATCGTCATGCCGGGGGCGCGCAGGCAGATGATCGTGGTGATGAAGTTGACGGCGCCGAGGATGGTGCCGAAGCCGGCGAGCGCGAGGCCGAAGACCCACAGGTCACCGCCGAGACCCGGCGTGTAGCTCGCGTCGGACAGCGGCGCGTAGGCGTACCAGCCGAACGACGCCGCACCCTGCGGCGTCAGGAAGCCGGCAGAGGCGATGAGGCCGCCGAAGAGGTAGAGCCAGTACGCGAGCATGTTGAGCCGCGGGAACGCGACGTCGGGCGCCCCGATCTGCAGCGGCATGACGGCGTTGGCGAACCCGGCGAACAGCGGCGTCGCGAAGAGCAGCAGCATGATCGTGCCGTGCATCGTGAACAGCTGGTTGTACTGGTCGACGTTGTCGACGACCTGGAGCCCGGGCGACATGAGCTCGGCCCGGATGAGCAGGGCCAGGACGCCGCCGAACAGGAAGAAGACGAACGAGGTGATGAAGTAGAGGTTGCCGATGACCTTGTGGTCGGTCGTGGTCACCCACTTGACGAAGGTCTGGCCCTTGGACAGGCGCGGCCGGGCAGGCCGCACGCCCGTGACGGTGGCCTCGCGGTTGAGGGTTGCTGATGTCATCGGTTGCTCTCAGTCCGGGCAGGTGCGGGGATCTTCTGGATGTCGCCGGAGACCATCGACTCACGGCTGACGTCGACGGGGATGAGGCCTTCCTGGCCGATGGACCGGAGGCGCGCCATCTCCTGGTCGTACTCGTTCTGCGGGACGACCTTGACCATGAACAGCATCTGCGAGTGGTAGGCACCGCAGAACTCGGCGCACTTGCCCTGGAAGGTGCCGACCTGGGTGGGCGTGACCTGGAAGCCGTTGGTCTTGCCCGGGATGATGTCCATCTTCATGATGAAGGCGGGGATCCAGAAGCTGTGGACCACGTCGCGGGAGTTGAGCACGAACTGCACCCGCTTGTTGACCGGCAGGTAGAGGACCGGCATCTGGGCCCGCTTGCCGGTGGTGCCGTCGAGCTCGGTGTGGACGCCGGTCTCGTGGACGTTGGAGTCGACGTAGTTGAAGTCCCAGCTCCACTGCTTGGCGACGACGCTGACCGTCAGGTCCTTCTTCGTGTTCGTGTCCACGAGGGCGGCCTCGTCACGGGCCGTGTACCAGAAGAACACGGCGATCATGAAGACCGGGATGACGGTGTAGAGCAGCTCGAGCGGGACGTTGTAGCGAAGCTGGACGGGCAGCGAGCCGTCGTCGTCCTTGCGCCTGCGATAGCGCACGGCGGCGAAGATGATGAGGCCCCACGTCAGCGCACCCACAGCGAGCACCGCGATCCAGCTCGGGATCCAGAGTGAGGTGACGAGCCGTCCGGTGTCGGAGACCGCCGGTGGCAGGAAGCCGTCGGACGCCTGCGTCTGGCAGCCCCCGAGGGCGAGCGTCGCGAGTCCAGCGATGCCGGCGGTGCCGACCAGGCGGCGGCGCCCGGTCCGTGCCACCACCGACGTCACCACGGGCGTGGCCGCTGGGGTGTCTTCGTGCTCAGGCACCAGGTGCACCTTTCGTTCAAGTACATGGGCGCGCGTGGCGCGCAACGAGCTAGTTCACGTCAATCCGTAGGGCCGGCAAGGCCCACGGCGCAACCCTACCGCCCCATTCGTGACGCTGTCCGTAGGGGGCGGCTAACGTTGCGGGGTGGCCAGTCACGATCCGGGAACGAACCTTGGACCCGCTGTGCCGGCCTCCACGCAGACCCCCTTACCCACGCCGGGAGCGCCGCCGCATCCATCGGCTGACGGGTCCGCGCAGCAGTCCCGCCGCCTCCTCGACGCGGCCGCCGGACCGCTGCACCCGGTCGCTCGCGAGACCCTGCGCGCCGCCGTCGAGGTCGGCTGGGCGGACCCCGACCGCCTGCACGCGGAGGGGCGCCGTGCCCGCTCGCTGCTCGACCGCTCACGCGAGGTCCTAGCCGCTGGGCTGGGGGTCCGTCCCGCGGAGGTGAGCTTCCTGCCCAGCGGCCCCGCGGCGCTGGCTCGGGCCGTGGACGGGGTGGCGTATGCCGCCCGCCACCGCGGAGCGAGGATCGTGGCCTCCGCGGTGGAGCACTCCGCCGTGCTCGTGCCCGCCCGTGCGGGCGCTGCCCGGGCTGACGACCCCTCGCTGCTCGCCGAGGTGCGCGTCGACGGGACGGGACGGCTCGACCTCGACGCCTGGCGCGAGGCTCTGGCCGTGCCCGGGACGGTCGTGGCCGCACTGCAGAGCGCCAACGGCGAGGTGGGCACCCGCCAGCCGCTCGCCGCGGCCCGGGATCTGTCCGCAGCCCACGGCATACCCCTGGTCGTCGACGCCATGGCCTCCCTCGGGCGCGACGACGTCCCGACCGACTGGGACGTGCTGGTCGGCGACGCCCGCTCGTGGGGCGGACCGCCGCTCGGCGTCCTCGTCGTCCGCGAGGGCGTCCGGTGGCAGTGGGCCGACGCGAGGGCCCACGTGGAGCACGGGCGGGCGGACGTCACGCCGTGGGTGCCGCTCGCCCTCGCCGCGGCGGAGGCCTGGCAGCAGGCCGCCGCCAGCCGGCCCGACGACGCACGCACGACACGGGCGCTCGTGGCGTCGATCCGCGAGGCCGCCTCTGCTGTGCCCGACACCCAGGTCGTCGGGGACCCCGACGACCGTCTCCCCCACGTCGTGACGTTCTCGAGCCTCTACGTCGACGGCGAGGCCGTCGTCGGTGCGTTCGACCGGCGCGGTTTCGCCGTCGCCAGCGGGTCGGCCTGCACGTCCAGCACCCTGGAGCCGAGCCACGTCCTCGCCGCCATGGGGGTGCTGACCCACGGCAACGTCCGCGTCACGCTGCCCCTGCCCGCTGTCTCCCCCACCGTCGCCGAGGACGTCGCGGCGTTCACGACCGCTCTGGCGCCCACCGTCGCCGGCGTGCGCGCCGAGCTGGGCGTGGCGGGGCTGTGACCGCCGAGACCGTGGTCGACGCGCGCGGCGAGCGGTGCCCGCTGCCGGTGATCCGCCTGGCCCGGCTCGTGCAGGAGACGCCCGACGTGGGTGTCGTCGTCCTGCTCGCCACCGACCCGGCCGCCGCGCACGACGTGCCCGCCTGGTGCCGGATGCGGGGGCACCGCTACGTCGGCGCGCGTCCGCACGCCGACCACACGGCCTACGTCGTCGAGGTGGTCACGCCCAGCACGCCGGAAGAGGCGCGCTGAGCACCGTCGGCAGGATCGCGAGGTACTCGTCCCTCGGGACCTCGCGGACCCCGAGGGTGGCCAGGTGCGGCGTCTGCCACTGGACGTCGACGAGGCGACGCGGGTCGCCGTCGGCCAGCAGCAGGTCGCGCAGGCCCACGAGGGCGACCTTGGAGGCGTCGCGCACGTGGTGGAACATCGACTCGCCGGCGAAGAGACCGCCGATCGCGACGCCGTAGAGCCCGCCGACGAGCGTGCCGTCCTGCCACGCCTCGACCGAGTGCGCCCACCCGGCCCGGTGCAGCTCGACGTAGGCGTCGATGATCGCCGGGGTGATCCAGCGACCGTCCCGGTCCGGTGCCGCGCACCCCTCGATGACGCCGAGGAAGTCGGTGTCGACCCGCACCTCGAAGTGCCGGAGCGTCTTGCGCAGCGAACGACTCACGTTGAGCTCGCGCGGGCGCAGCACCCCGCGCGGGTCGGGCGACCACCACCCGATCGGCTCCGACCCGTGGTCGCCGATGCCCATGGGGAACACCCCGACCGAGTACGCCTCGAAGAGCGTGGCGACCTCGAGGTCCGCACCGATGCCCACGAGGTCCTCCCCCGCGGGGACGCGGTCGAGCGCGAAGTCCCACGACGTCGACGGCGGTGGTGTGGGCACTGGCGGGCTCCCGGCTCTCGTCACGGCTGCTTCACGCGGTGGTGCGCGTCCCCGGTGGTCGTGGGGACCTCAGGGCCGAGGGCAGGAGATGTGCGGCTCGATCTCGTCGGCGGACTCGGGGCCGTACGCCTCTGCCAGGCGCTCGAGGAAGCGCTTCTTGCCGAGGGCGTACTCCTGGGTGCCCACCGTCTCGATGACGTAGGTGGCGAGCATGGAACCGAGCTCGGCGCAGCGCTGGACGGGAAGCCCGACGGCCAGGCCGGTGAGGTAGCCGGCCCGGAACGCGTCGCCGACCCCCGTGGGGTCGGCCTTGCGCACCTCGCGCGCCACCTTGACCTCGACGGGCTCCTCGCCGCGCACGCGTACCGTCACGCCGTCCTTGCCGCGGGTCTTGACCTGGACGCGTACGCGCTCGGCGAGCTCCTCCTCGCTCCAGCCGGTCTTCTGGCAGGCGAGGTGGCTCTCGTACTCGTTGGTGAAGAGGTAGTCGGCGCCGTCGATGAGCCGCTCGATGGTCGGTCCGTCGCAGAAGGCCAGCTGCTGCGACGGGTCGGCCGCGAAGGGGATGTCCCGGGAGCGGCACTCGTCGGTGTGGCGCAGCATCGCCTCCGGGTCGTTGGCCCCGATGACGACGAGGTCGAGGCCTCCGACGCGCTCGGCGACCGGGGCCAGCTCGATGTCACGCGCCTCGGTCATGGCGCCCGCGTAGAACGTCGCGATCTGTGCCATGTCACGATCGGTCGTGCAGATGAAGCGGGCGGTGTGCTGGGACTCGGAGTAGTGGACGGCACCGCAGTCGACCCCGTGCCGCTCGAGCCAGCTGCGGTAGTCGGTGAAGTCCTCGCCGACCGCGCCGACCAGCAGTGGCCGTTGCCCCAGGTTGGCCATGCCGAAGGCGATGTTCGCCGCCACGCCCCCACGCCGGACCTGCAGGTCGGAGGTGAGGAACGACAGGGAGATCTTGTCGAGCTGCTCGACCACGAGCGAGTCGGCGAAGAGACCGTCGAAGGTCATGAGGTGGTCGGTGGCTATGGAACCGGTGATCGCGATCTGCACGGGACGAACCTACCCGTCCCAGGGGCAGCCCCGACCACCGCGCGACCGGGGAGGGCGGCCGGGCACGCAGAAGGGCCCGACCATGGTGGTCGGGCCCTCCCGGACGTGCTGGAGGCCAGGCGGCTCAGCTGAAGGAGTCACCGCACGCGCAGCTGCTGCCGGCGTTCGGGTTGTCGATCGTGAAGCCCTGCTTCTCGATCGTGTCGGCGAAGTCGATCGTGGCGCCCTCGAGGTAGGGGGAGCTCATCCGGTCGACGACGACCTCGACACCGTCGAAGTCGCGGACGAGGTCACCGTCGAGGCTGCGCTCGTCGAAGTAGAGCTGGTAGATCAGGCCCGAGCAGCCGCCGGGCTGGACGCCCACACGCAGGCGCAGGTCGTCGCGACCCTCCTGCTCGAGCAGGCTCTTGACCTTCGCGGCCGCGACGTCCGTCAGGACGACGCCGTGGGCGGGAGCCTCGGTCTGAGCCTCGGCGGGAGATGCGTTCGTCTCGACACTCATGTGTTGGTCCTTCACGTCGTGGAGCATGGGTCTGGAGTGACAACCCATGCGGCGCCGGATGTGTTCCCGGACGCCTTACCACCATACGTCCGGGGTGGGGGTCAGGAGTGCACCTCCCCTCCGGGAAGCGCAGCCGGCGTCACGAGGCGGACGGCGACCAGGTGCGTGCGACGCGGGCGCTCCGGTCGGCGAGCCGTGCGGCGGGGTCGGTTAGCGCGGCCGCCACCTGCTCCGGGCGCTCCGCGACGGCATACACCCCCGAGAGCCCGGCCGACATGGCTTCGCGGCGGCCGACGAGCGACTGGCCCGGCACCGCGATGACCGGGACGCCGACGCGCCCTGCCGCCTCCGCGACCCCGACGACCACCTTGCCGCGGAGGGACTGCCAGTCGAAGCTGCCCTCCCCCGTGACGACCAGGTCGGCGGAGGCGACGAGGTCGGTGAACCCGACGGCATCGAGCACCGCCTCCACTCCCGAGACCCGCCGCGCACCGAGCAGGTGCAGCGCGTAGCCGAGGCCCCCGGCGGCGCCGGCTCCCGGCTCCCGCTCGGGCCTGAGCAGGGTGCCGGTCAGCAGGTCCTTGGCCGGCGGCCGGACGCGGGCCACGACGCTCGCGAAGTGCCCGAGCGCGTTCTCGAGCCGCTGCGCGTCCTCCTCGGACGCGCCCTTCTGCGGGCCGAAGACGGCGCTCGCCCCCTTGAGCCCCAGCAGGGGGGAGTCGACGTCGCTCGCGATGACGAGGTCGATCCCCCGCAGGCGGTCGCGAGCGGCGTCGAGGCCGGCGACGTCGGCCGGCGTGGTGGCGCCGAGCGCCAGGCCCCCGCGGCCGAGCCGTTCCGCAGGCCCGACCCCGAGCGTGGCCAGCAGTCCCGCCCCCGCGTCGTTGGTGCCGGAGCCGCCGAGGCCGATGACGACGCGCCGGGCGCCGGCGTCCAGCGCCGCCACCACGAGCGTGCCCACGCCCGTGGTCGTGGTCCGGGTGGGGTCGCGCTCGTCGGGAGCGAGCAGGTGCAGGCCCGCGGCCTGGGCGGACTCCACGTATGCCGTCCGCCCCCCGGCGCCGGTCGTCAGCAGGATCGACCCGGGCACCTCGCGGCCCAGCGGGTCGGTGGTCACGACCGCGTGCACCTCTCCCTCGAGGTTCTCGGCCAGGACGTCGATGAAGCCGGGACCGCCGTCGGAGAGGGGCACCAGGGTGAGCCGGTCGGCCGGCGCGGTGCGGCGCCATCCCTCGGCGATCGCCGCGGCGGCCTGGCCCGCCGTGAGGGTGCCGGTGTAGCAGTCGGGGGCGATGATGACGTGCACGGCCGCATCCTGCCACTGCCGGTCGGGGCAGTCGGTGCGGCGGCATACGATTTGGCCATGACCACCGACATGGCAGCGGCGGCTCCCGCCCCGCTCCCCCTCCTCGTGCTCGGCCACGGCAGCGACCTGCACACCGAGCGTGGCGTCGAGTGCCCGGGCGAGCTGCCCTCGCCCTCCGACCCAGACCTCGTCGAGCGGGCCCGTGCCGCCAAGGCCGCGCTCGGTGACCGGGTCTTCGTCCTCGGGCACCACTACCAGCGCGACGAGGTGATCGAGTTCGCCGACGTCACCGGCGACTCGTTCAAGCTGGCCCGCGACGCCGCGGCGCGTCCCGACGCGCCCTTCATCGTCTTCTGCGGCGTCCACTTCATGGCCGAGTCCGCCGACATCCTCACGAGCGACGAGCAGACCGTGATCCTGCCGGACCTCGCCGCCGGGTGCTCGATGGCCGACATGGCCGCCATCGCGCAGGTCGAGGACTGCTGGGAGCAGCTCTCCGCGGCCGGCGTCGCCGAGCAGACCGTCCCGGTCACCTACATGAACTCCTCGGCCGCCATCAAGGCGTTCACCGGGCGCCACGGCGGCACCATCTGCACGTCGTCCAACGCCCGCACGGCCCTCGACTGGGCCTTCGAGCAGGTCGGCGGCATCGGCCTGGACGGAACCGGCACCGGCAAGGTGCTCTTCCTGCCCGACCAGCACCTCGGCCGCAACACCGCCGTGCGCGAGCTCGGCCTCTCGCTCGACGACTGCGTCGTGTGGGACCCGCACCGCCCGGGCGGTGGCCTGACCCGTGAGCAGCTCGAGCGCGCCCGGATGATCCTGTGGCGCGGGCACTGCTCCGTGCACGGCCGCTTCTCCGTCGAGGCCGTCGAGGCGGCACGCCGCGAGATCCCGGGCGTGAAGGTGATCGTGCACCCCGAGTGCCGCTACGAGGTCGTCGAGCTGGCCGACGAGGTCGGGTCCACCGAGAAGATCATCCAGACGATCGCCGCCGCACCCGCCGGCACCTCCTGGGTCGTGGGCACCGAGCTCAACCTCGTGCGCCGCCTCGCGCGGGAGTTCCCCGAGCAGCGCATCGCCTTCCTCGAGAAGAACGTCTGCTACTGCTCGACGATGAACCGCATCGACCTGCCCCACCTCGTCTGGGCCCTCGAGTCTCTGGTCGAGGGGCGCGTCGTCAACCCGATCCACGTCGACCCCACCGTCGCGGCCCAGGCCCGGGCGGCGCTCGACCGGATGCTCGCCCTGCCCGGCAAGACCCACAAGGACTGACACCGGGTGCCCCAGCCCGGTCGCAGCCCGCACCTTCCGGACCGCGTGGCCGTCATTTCCGACGTGCACGGCAACGTCACGGCCCTGCGCGCCGTCCTCGCCGACATCGAGGCGTGCGGGATCGAGCGCGTCGTCAACCTCGGCGACGTCGTGGGCAAGGGCCCGCGGGGGGCCGAGGCGGTCAAGCTGTGTCGCGAGGCGTGCGAGGCCACCGTGCGCGGCAACTGGGACACCTTCATCTCCGCGAAGGAACGGCAGCCCTGGGAGCACGGCCAGTGGGTCCGTGACTCGCTCGGCGACAACGAGATCGCCTGGCTCGCAGGGCTGCCGGGCACCCACGAGCTGGTGATGAGCGGGCGCCGCATCCGGCTCTTCCACGCCTCGCAGACGAGCGAGTTCCACCGCGTCCACGTCCACCACACGCACGAGCAGTTCCGAGGAATGTTCACCAACACCGACTTCACCGGCGACTTCTCGGCCGGGAGGCAGGAGCCCGGGGCCACCCCGGACGTCGTCGGCTACGGCGACATCCACAGCGCGTACCTGGAGGTCGACGAGGGCCTGACCCTCTTCAACGCGGGAGCCGTCGGCAACCACCTCGACGCCCCGACCGCACCGTACGCCGTCCTCGAGGGCCGGCTCGACACCGCCGAGCCGGCGCCCTTCTCGGTCTCGTTCCGCCGGGTGCCCTACGACATCGAGGCCGAGGTGGCGGTGGCGCACGAGCTGGGCATGCCCGAGGCCGACGCCTACGCGCTCGAGCTGCGCGACGGCGTCTTCCGGGGGTCGGCGAAGAAGCCCGACTGACCGGGGCTCCGTCGCGCCCGAGGTGCGATTTCAGCCGTTTCGCCCTAGTTTCTACGGGCCGGGGGGCTGACGAAACGGAGGACCTCGATGACCACCGAGACGAACTCGGGCCCGGGCCACGCCGGCGCCGTCGCCGACGAGGCGGCGCCACGGACCGCACGCACCGGCACGAGCGAGACGGGCTCCGACCTCTCCACGGGGCTCAAGAACCGCCACCTGACGATGATCTCGATCGCGGGCGTCATCGGCGCCGGCCTCTTCGTGGGCTCGGCCACCGCCATCGCGGACGCCGGGCCGGCGGTGCTGCTCAGCTACCTCGCAGCGGGCACGCTCGTCGTCCTCGTCATGCGGATGCTCGGCGAGATGGCGACCGCCAACCCCGACACCGGCTCGTTCTCCACGTATGCCGACCGCGCCCTGGGCCGCTGGGCCGGATTCTCCGTCGGCTGGCTCTACTGGTGGTTCTGGGTGCTGGTCATCCCGTGGGAGTCCATCGTCGCCGGGCGCGTCGCCCACGGGTTCTTCCCCGGAGTGCCCGAGTGGGCCTTCGCCGCCGGCATCCTCGTCGTCCTCGTGGCCACCAACCTCGCCTCGGTGAAGAACTACGGGGAGTTCGAGTTCTGGTTCGCGCTCATCAAGGCGGCGGCCATCGCGGTCTTCATCGTCGTCGGCGTCCTCGCCATCGCAGGCGTGCTCCCCGGCAACGGCGCGAGCGGGCTGCGCCAGCTGACCGCCGAGGGTTTCGCGCCCAACGGCTGGAGCGCCGTCATCACGGCGATCGCCATCACGATGTTCTCGTTCATGGGGACCGAGATCGTCACGATCGCGGCCACGGAGTCCAAGGACCCGGTGCAGGGCATCCACCGAGCGACCAACAGCGTCATCTGGCGCATCGGCACGTTCTACCTCGCGTCGATCTTCATCGTCGTCTCGCTCGTGCCGCACTCGGTCTTCGCCTCCGGCAAGGGAGCCGGCGGCCACGAGATCGGCACCTACGGCGAGGCGCTGACCGCCATGGGCCTCGCCCCCGACACCGCCTACACGGTCGTCAACATCATCGTCCTCACCGCCGTGTCCAGCTGCCTGAACTCCGCCCTCTACACCGCTTCGCGGATGGCGTTCTCCCTGGCCGTGCGCGGTGATGCGCCGACGTCCTGGGCGCGGGTCAGCGGCTCGAAGGTGCCCTCCCGCGCGGTCCTCGCCTCGAGCGCGGTGGCGGTGGCGTGCCTGGTGCTGCACTACGGCTTCTCCGACACCGGCCTGTTCGACTTCCTGCTGCTCACCTCCGGTGGGGTCGCCCTCGTCATCTACCTCGTCATCGCGCTGTCGCAGCTGGTGGAGCGACGCCGCTCCGACTCGGCCGGCCACCGGCCGCCGGTGCGCATGTGGCTCTACCCCGGCCTGACCTGGGCGACGATCGCCTTCATCGTCGTCGTCATGGCCGTGATGGCGTTCGGCCCGTCGAGGCTCGAGCTCTACTGGACCCTCGCCCTGGCCGCCGTCACCGTGACCGCGGGCGTGGTCGTGCAGCGCCGGCACCGCGGCGAGCTCGGCCGGCTCGACGAGCGCGAGGCCGCCCGCACGGGCGCGGGACGCGGCGGTCACTGACACCCGCGAGGCGGCGTGACGGCATACGCGACGCCCGGGAGCCAGAGCGGCCCCCGGGCGTCTCGTGTTCGTATGCCGTCGGCTCAGTGGGCGGTTCGCAGCGCTCCCAGCCGGGCGAGGAAGACCGCCTCGGCGACGCAGACCTTCTCGAACTCGCCCAGGTGGAGCGACTCGTTCGCGCCGTGCGCCCGCGTGTCGGGGTCCTCGACGCCCGTCACGATGATCGAGGCGTCGGGGAAGCGGGCCACGAAGTCGGAGATGAACGGGATGGACCCGCCGACGCCCATGTCGACCGGCGCGGTGCCCCAGGCGTCGGCGAAGGACGCGCGCGCCTCGTCGTAGATCGGCCCGTCGGCGTCGGCTGCGAAGCCGGAGCCGTGCTCCTCGAGCTCGACGGTCACCTTGGCTCCCCACGGCGCGTGGTCGAGCAGGTGCTGCTTCAGCAGCTCGAAGGCCGCGCCCGGGTCCTGGGTCGGGGCGAGGCGCATGGACACCTTCGCGGCGGCGCGCGCGGCGAGCGTGTTCGACGCCTTGTCGACCGACGTGACGTCCATGCCGATCGTCGTGATGGACGGCTTGTTCCAGAGGCGGGTCAGGATCGAGCCGGTGCCGATGAGGTCGACACCGTCGAGCAGCCCGGACTCCTCGCGGAACCGCGCCTCGTCGTAGTCGAGGTCGGCGGCCGTTCCCTCGTCGAGGCCCTTGACGGCCACGCTGCCGTCGTCGTCGTGCAGGCTGGCGAGGAGGCGGTTGAGGGCCGTGACCGCGTCCGGTGCTGCGCCGCCGTACATCCCCGAGTGCACGGAGTGGTCCAGGGTCTGCACCCGGACCACGGCTCGCACCCCGCCGCGCAGCGTCGTCGTGAGCGCCGGCTCGCCGATGGCCCAGTTGCCCGAGTCGGCGATGACGATGGCGTCGGCCGAGAGCCGGTGCCCGTGCTTCTCGAGGATCTGCGGCAGCGAGGCCGACCCGAACTCCTCCTCGCCCTCGACGAAGACCGTGACACCGACCGGCAGGTTGCCGGAGTGGGCGCGCAGGGCGGCGACGTGCGCCATGACGCCCGCCTTGTCGTCGGCGGCGCCGCGGCCGTAGAGGCGGCCACCGCGCTCCTCGGGCTCGAACGGGGCACTGTCCCAGTCGGTCTCGTCGCCGGGCGGCTGTACGTCGTGGTGCGCATAGAGCGTGACCGTGGGCGCGCCCTCGGGCCCGTCGATGTGCCCGATGACAGCCGGACGGCCGCCCTCGACGACGATCTCGACGTCGAGGCCCTCGCGGCGGAGCAGATCGGCGACCGCCTCCGCGCTGCGCGCCACCTGGCTCTGGTCGAAGGAGGACGCCGAGACGCTCGGGATGCGCACGAGCTGCTCGAGGTCGGCCCGGACCTGGGGCATGAGGCCTGCCACACGGTCGCGGATCTGCTGGATCTGGTCGGGGGTGAGCGCGTCGTCAGTCACCTGCCCGACCCTACCGACGCGCTGCGCCAGGGCGTGGCTCCGGTTCGCTCGGATGGTGACCTGGACCGTGGGGGCGTGCTTGGCTCGACGCATGGACGGGTCCGACAGGGTGCGCGAGGCCCTCGAGGCCGTCCCCCGAGCGGGGTTCCTGCCCCGGGGCGCCCGCTCGCGGGCCCTCGACGACGTACCGATCCTGATCGGACACGGGCAGACCAGCTCGCAGCCGAGCACCGTGTCGGACATGCTGCGCCTGCTGGACGTCCGGCACGGCCACCGGGTGCTCGACATCGGGTCCGGCTCGGGCTGGACGACCGCACTCCTCGCGTACCTCACCGGGCCCGCCGGGGAGGTGCTCGGTCTCGAGCTCGAGCCGTCGCTCGCCCAGTGGGGCGCCGCAAACCTCGCCGACACGCGTATGCCGTGGGCGACGATCCGCGAGCCGGTGCCGGGCGTGCTCGGTGACCCCGAACACGCTCCGTGGGACCGCATCCTCGTCTCCGCGGGCGCAGAGGTCCTGCCCCGCACCCTCGTGGACCAGCTGACGCCCGACGGCGTCCTCGTGATCCCCGTCCAGGGACGGATGACACGTGTGGCGCTCGAGGCAGGACGGCCCCGGACCACCGAGCACGGCACCTACCGGTTCGTCCCCCTGCGCTGACCGGCGCAGCGTCGGGGTGTGAACCGTCATTCGCCGGCAAACCCGTTCCCAGTGACCCAAACCCGGGCCAAAGTGACTCTCCGACTTTCGAATTCGCTGTGCCGAGTTCGGGAATACCCTGAACCTCAGGTGCCAGCAATGGGGTGGTTGTATGGACGTCTCCGCGGTTGCTACGACTGGGCGCAGGACGGGTGCACAGACCTCCTGTGAGGGCCGTGCCGCGCGCACCGGATCCGTGGCGTCGACCACCCCGTCAACAGTGGCAGGAGGTCGGCACGATGAACCACGTCCCTGAACCGGCGGCCGGCAGCCGGACCGAGATACTCGCCGCCGAGGACCTGCGGAAGACCTACGGTGAACGAGTGGCCCTCAAGGGCCTCACTTTCTCCCTCGACGCCGGCAAGGTCCTGGGCTTCCTGGGCCCGAACGGCGCCGGCAAGACCACCTCGATCCGGATCCTCACCACCATTCTCCGCCCGTCATCCGGCCGCTTCGTCGTGGACGGCATCAGCTCGGAGCATCCCGTGGCGATTCGTCGGCGCATCGGCGTCCTGCCCGAAGGGCTGGGATTCCCCAGGCAGATGACGGCACACGGCTACCTGACGTACTTCGCCCAGCTCTACGGCCGACCAGCTGCCGAGGCCCGACGCGTCGCCTCGGACCTGCTCGAGGACGTGGGCCTGCAGAACCGGATGGACTCGAGCATCGGCTCCTTCAGCCACGGCATGCGTCAGCGGCTCGGCATCGCACGGGCGCTCGTGAATGATCCTGCCGTGGTCTTCCTGGACGAGCCCACGCTGGGACTCGATCCGCGCGGGCAGCGAGAGCTGTTGCGGCTGATCCAGCGGATTGCCAGGGAGCGCGGGACGGGCGTCGTGCTGTGCAGCCACCTCCTGTCCGAGATCGAGGGGGTCTGCGACGAGGTGGTGATCCTGAGTGCTGGGACGGTCGTCGCCAAGGGCACCGTTGCGGAGGTCGTCGGAGCCTCCCGTCCGGAGCTCGACCACGTCGTGCGGATCCGTGTCCCGGCTGAGTCGCTCGCCAAGACCCAGTCGCTCCTGGAGGTGCTGCCCGGCATCGAGAACGCAGCGCTCGCCGAGGAGTCGCCTGGATGGCTCGACGTGAAGCTGCAGGCCTCCAACGGATCCGGACCGCAGGAGTCGCAGGTCAGGAACAACCTCCTCGAGACCCTCATCCGTGCGGACGTGCCCATCCTGGGTTTCGACACCGGTGGTGGGCGGCTGGAGGACGTCTTCCTCAGGTTGACCGCGGAGGCCATCCGATGAGCCAGGACCTCACACTGGCCGGCAGGAGCGCGATGGCGTCCGGTCGAACCGCTGCCCCATGGTGGCTGATCTTCAAGCAGGAGTGCGTGGAGATGTGGGCAGGAGGACGCGTCCTGAGGTTCCTCGCGCTCTACGCGGTCCTCATGTCGGTCACGGCCTACCTGCTGGCCACGAACAACGACCTGAAGCTCGTCACCATGAAGGCGTCCGTCGTGGTCGCGGTCACGTCGACCATCACCTTCGGGCTGTTCATGGGCCTGGTCATCGGCGCGGAGAGCATCAGCGGCGAGCGGGAACGCGCCACGCTGGAGCCGCTGCTCCTCACTCCGTCCGGTTCCCGGCAGATCGTGTTGGGCAAGTTCCTGGCCGCCCTCTCCCCCTGGCCCGCTGCATTTGTCCTCTCGGTGCCGTACCTTGCGACGCTCTCGCACTGGGACCCCGTGCTGTGGACCGCCCTCTTCTGGTGTGCGGTGCTGGGCAGCCTGCTGGCCGTGGCCTTCGTGGGTTTCGGCATGCTGGTGAGCATCTGGTCCGACTCGAGCAAGGTCAGCCTCTTCATCTGCCTGCTCGTCTACGCCGGGTTGCTCATCCCGGCTCAGCTCCCCACGGAGTTCCTCAACTCATCCGGTGGCGTGGTCGTCTCGGCCATCGATCCCCTGGAGTCGGCGAGCCGGCTGCTGACCATGGTGGTGGACGAGAACAGGCCGCTGAGCCAGGCCTGGGTCTACCTCGTCGCCCCTGCTGTGATGACAGCGGTCATCGTGGGCGTCCTCTTCCTCCACTCCGCGCGGCGCGTTCGTCTCGCGGCGGAGTGACACGGCCGCCGCCTCGCGACGGCACACCGCATCAGGCACCAGCCAGGAAAGGCATTGTCATGAGCGTGGCACAGGAGCGACGCAGTGAGCGGGTCAAGGTGGCGGAGCGTCACGGGATCGCTCCCCCGGTGTGGTGGTTGGTCTTCAGGCGCGAGTTCATCGACCTGTGGACCGGCGGGCGCGTGATGCTGCTGCTGATCCTCTTCAGCCTCGTGATGTCCGTGACCTCGGCACTGCGGCAGTTCGAGAGCGAGCTCAGCCTGATCCCGCCGGTGGAGATGGCGTTCCTGACCATCCTCAGCGGCATCTCCTTCGGGCTCTTCGTCGGACTGGTCATCGGAGCGGACAGCATCAGCGGTGAGCGGGAGCGAGCAACCCTGGAGCCGCTGCTGCTGACGCCGGCCCGCCCCCGGCAGGTCGTGTTCGGCAAGTTCCTCGCCGCGATGTCCCCGTGGCCGGTGACCTTCCTGCTCACGATCCCCTACGTCGTAGTCCTCGCCCAGGGGAACGACGTCGTGAAGGAGGGTCTCCTGCTCGGGGCACTCCTCGGCGGTCTGCTCGCCATCGCGTTCACCGGGTTCGCGATGATCCTCAGCATCTGGGCCAGGTCGAACAGGGCGAGCCTCTTCGCCAGCCTGGTCGTCTATCTCGTCTTCCTCATCCCCACCCAGTGGCCGGGCAGCGCCCAGAAGGGCGACCTCGGCTACCTGATCCAGCAGTTCAACCCCCTGCAGGCCTCGAGCGAGTTCCTGGAGAAGGTCCTCGTGAACAACCGGACCGTCGCGGAGAAGATGCCCTACCTGCTGGCGGCCATCTTCGCCGCCGTCGGTGCGCTGGCCGTGCTCTTCCTGTACGCCGCCCCCCGGCTGCGTCTCGACCGGGACGGCACCCGGTCGGCCCTTGCCAGACCCGGGCGCCTGGCGGGCCTCCTTCTCGTGGGCGGCATCGCGGCAGCGCTGGTCGCCATGCCCGCCGGTCGGGCACAGGCGGCGTCCACGGTAGCCGGGCAGGGGCTGCAGATCTCTGTCAACCTGCAGTACAAGACGGTCAACGCCGGTGACGAGGTCGAGTTCACCACGGTCACGACCAACACAGGTGGGGCGGCGACGGCGCCGCTCAACGTGGCGATGAACATCGTCAAGACGGGCAAGGGCGACCCGGTCGACCCCGAGGACTGGTCGCCGGAGCGGACCCAGCAGGTCGCCTCCCTCGCCCCCGGTGAGTCCAGCGAGCAGTCGTGGACGGTGGAGGCGATCCTGGAGGGCGACTACATGGTCTACATGACGGTCCTGCCCCAGCCAAGTGGACGGAACGCGACATCCCAACCGGTCTCCAGCTCGGGCATTCACCTCACCGTCAGGGCCTTCGAGAAGGCGAACCCGGGCGGGGTACTTCCCGTGGCCATCGCGACCCCGGTCGCTCTGATGCTGATCGCCGTCGTGCCGATAGTGCGCCGCCGACGGGCGGACAGCACGGCGCCTCCGGACGACATGTGACGGTCGCCGCCCGGACACCCTCGAGGCCACCCTTCGCGACCACCTGCAGACGAGGAGAGGAAGGTCCACATGGCCACTGCACGCTGTTCGATCCTGACGCGACGGCGTCTCCCCCTGATGACGGGCATCGCCGCCTGCAGCCTCCTGCTGGCTGCGTGCAGCGGCACCGCACAGCAGACCGCGCCCCCCGGGGACGCATCGGCGGCCGCCTCGTCGACCGGTCCGGCCGCCCCCGGCGAGGTCGGGACGGCGACGCAGAACCCGGGTGCCGCCCCGGCGGCCACCGCCGGAACGATCACGCTCGAGGTCGGCTCGGCCACGGGAGCCAAGGAGTTCCACTACGACAAGACGACCATAACGGAGCCCGCGGGCCACAAGATCAAGCTGAAGTTCGTCAACCACACCGACCCCAAGGACGAGGTCGGTCACAACTGGGTCCTCGTCAAGGCCGGCCAGGAAGCCGCCGTGGTCGCCAGTGGCCAAGCGGCCGGTGACGACAAGGACTGGCTGAACGTGGACGACCCGCACATCGTCGCGCACACCCAGCTGATCGAGGGAAACCAGAGCAACACGGTCACCTTCACCGCCGCACCGGGCACCTACACCTACCTGTGCACCTTCCCCGGGCACTACGCGGCGGGCGAGAAGGGCACGCTCGTCATCAAGTAGGCGGGGAGCCGACGGGGTCACGGTCGGGGACGTCTCCCCTACCGCCACCTTCGCCGGTGCTCGGTCTGAGGTGGTCCCGCGTCCCCTTAGACTGGCCGGGTGTTCGGACGCAAGAAGACCCTCAACGACGAGCTCGCCCCCACGGCGCCGGCGGACCCGGCCCGCCCGGGCGCGAAGAACCGGCCCACGCCGAAGCGGCGCGAGCAGGAGGCCCTCAACAAGCGTCCGCTCATCGTCACCGACCGCAAGGCAGCGAGCGCGCAGGACAAGGCGGCTCGACGTGAGGCGATGGCCAAGCAGCGCGCCGGCATGATGACCGGCAACGAGAAGTACCTGCCGGAGCGCGACAAGGGCCCGCGTCGCCGGTTCATCCGCGACTCGGTCGACTCCCGCTGGAACATCGGCGAGTTCATGCTCCCCGTCATGCTCATCGTGCTGCTGCTCAGCTTCGTCCGGCAGAGCTGGGCGCTGCTGCTCGTCTTCGTGATGGTCTACGGCCTCATCCTCGTGGCCATCGGCGACGCCCTCCTGATGTGGCGACGCACGCGACGCAAGGTCGAGGACAAGTTCGGCTCGGCCGAGCGCGGCGACGCGTGGTACGCGATCATGCGCGCCTTCCAGATGCGCCGCACGCGGATGCCGAAGCCGCAGGTCGCCCGCGGCGAGCACCCGGCCTGACCGACCGCCCGACACCCGGGCCGGTCCTCCGACCGGCCCGGACCAGCCTGGCCGGCCAGTGGGCCGCCCACTGCCCCGGCCAGGCTTCTCCCTGCTCAGGCCTGCAGGTCGGCGAAGGCGAGCGGCGCCCGCGTGACGGCATACGTGGCGAAGTACAGCTTGTCCACCGACCCGTCCGCGTCCCGCACGACCTCGAGAAGCTCCCCGCGCTCGCGCCCCTCGACGGCACGGAACCGGTCGGCGCCCTCGGCTGCGTACCGCGTCTCGGACAGTGGGTCGTCCTCGGACAGACGTGACCACAGCTGCCCGTCGCGAACGTAGAACGTGATGGGCGACCCCTCGGACCACCACAGGCCGAGCAGCTCCGTGAGCTCGGGCTGCGGAGCCTCCGGGACCCACGGCGCAGCCAGGGACGGCTCGGCGCCGAGGACCGCCTCCACGAGGTCGGTGGCGAGCTTGAGCGTGAGGGCCCCCGAAGTGGCGTTGGCGAGGACGACGGCACCGACGCCCTCCTTGCGGCGCACCCGCAGCCCGGTCAGGAAGCCCGGCATGGCCCCGCCGTGACCGACGTAGACCCGGTCGCCGCGGCGGCCCATGCCGAAGCCGAGGCCGTAGGCGCCGCTCCACCCGTCGACGTCGGTCATGATGATCGGCCTGCACATCTCCTCGACGGTCTCGGGACGGACCACCCGGTCGTCGGGCGCAGCGACGTAGGCGGCGTAACGGCCGAGGTCGGCCACAGTCGACCACAGCCCACCGAACGGTGCCGTCGCGCCGAGCGCGAAGAGCGGCTCCTCGCGGGCGGTCCCGGCGTAGGGGTCTACTTGGTAGCCGAGGGCCCGGTCCTCGGCCGGCGTCAGACCGGTCCGGGTCATGCCGAGCGGCGTGAGCACCCGCTCGCGCACGACCTGCTCCCAGTCCTTGCCCGTGACGCGCTTGACGACCTCGCCGAGCAGGCCGTACGCGAGGTTGGAGTAGTGGAAGGCGTGGTGCGGCGGGAGCACCTGCTCGGCCTTCTCGACACCGGCGAGGAACTCCTCGCGCTCCGGCGCGGCCAGGCTCTCCCAGATGTTGCCCACCGGCTCGCGCTGCAGGCCGGAGGCGTGCGCCAGCATCTGGCGCAGCGGGACTCGTGCGTGCGTGGTGCCCGGCAGGTACGTCTCGAGGGTGTCGTCGAGCGAGAGCAGGCCCTCGTCGCGCAGCGACATGACCGCCAGCGCGGTGAACGTCTTCGTGACCGAGCCGATCATGAACTGGGTGTCGTCGTCGGCAGGCACCGCCGCCGGCGCCAGGCGCGCCGAGCCGACGTGCGCGGACCAGACGAGGCGGCCGTCCCGGACGACCCCGACGCTCACGCCGGGGGCGCGCCACGAGCGCTGCGCGGCGACGACGCGGCCGAGGAGGTCCCGCGCCAGCCCCGCCGACAGGCCCTCCTGGTCTCCTGCGGTGCTGGGACCCGGCCCGCCGCTCACTCCGCCGCCCGCAGGCTCATCGGGCCGTAGACGACGGAGTCGTTCTGGCGCAGGGTGACCGCCTCGACCCCGGCCGCGAGCAGCTCACGCCAGGACTCGCCGAGGTAGCTCTCGGCATCGCTCTGGGTGGGGAAGCCCGCAGTCGCGAGTCCCTCCCCCTGCATCGGGTTCCCGTGGGCGTCGAGGAAGAGCCAGGACCAGTCAGCACTCATGCCCGCCACCCTAGTTGGCGGCGCGTTTGACGCGCGGCGGGCGCGCGTGCGACGGTTCGCCTTAACCGAAGGACGATGGGGCAAGCCGGTGAGAATCCGGCGCTGACCCGCAACCGTTACTCCTCCCGAGACGCCGGTCGTCTCGAGTGGCAAGCCGGAAAACCCGCGTCCGAACGGCTCCTTTGTCAGTCTGTCGTGGAATGCGGACCGGAGTCACCCCGCCGGGCCGGCTCCAGCCAGCGACCCGACATGGTGTCCGACCGCGAGGAGGGAACCATGTCCACCGTTCGTCGTGCCCCCATCCGGGTGCTGCTCGCCGCCGTCGTCGCGGCCTGTCTCTCGGCCCTGACGCTCGCGCCGGCCCAGGCCGCCGCCTACCGCTACTGGGGCTTCTTCCAGCTCACCGGCACGACCTGGGCCTTCGCCCAGAAAGGCCCGGACCAGACGGTCCCCAAGGACGGCACCGTCGAGGGCTGGCGCTTCGCCGTCGCCGACGAGTCCTCGACGCGCTTCCCGCGTGCGGTCCTGACCTTCGACCAGCTGTGCGGCGCGACGCCGGCCCAGGCCGGCAAGAAGCGCGTCGGCCTCGTCCTCGACTTCGGCCGTCCGGCCGACGCGGCCGACGGCGCCACCCCGCCCCAGCCCAAGGCCTCGTGTGCCGTCGTGCCCACCGACGCGACCAGCTCGGCCGTGCTCGCGACGGCGGGCGAGGTGCGGGCCGAGAAGGGCCTGGTCTGCGCGATCGCCGGCTACCCGGCCACCGACTGCGGTGGCGCGGTCAAGGAGGTCAGCCCCGAGGCGAAGGCCAAGGACCAGCCCATCTCCATCGCCGGCCCGGCGGCCAGCGCCTCCACCCCGTCAGCCACGCCCGGTGCCTCCGACATCGCGTCGTCCTCCACGTCGGCGACGTCCTCGACGTCAGGGGCCAACGTGGCGGCCTACGTCATCGTCGGTCTGCTCCTGCTCGCCCTCGTCGGCTACCTGCTGGTGCGCTCGCGCGCCCGCCGGAACGCCTGAGGGGGCGACGCCGGGCGTGCGCCAGCTCCGTGCGAGGCTCCAGCACCCCGCAGCCTGGTGGCTGTGGGGGCTGGGCCTTGCCACGGCGGCCTCCCGCACCACCAACCCGCTGCTGCTGCTCCTCGTGATCGGCGTGTGCGTCCTCGTGGTCAGTGAGCGCCGGGACACGGCCACACCCAACCCGCTGCCCGCCTTCCTCGCCATCGGCGCCGTCGTGGTGGCCTTCCGCGTGGTCGTCACGGCCGTGCTCGGCAACGGCGTCGCCGGCACCACGGTGGTCGTGACCCTGCCCAGCGTGCCGCTACCGGGGTGGGCCGCGGGCATCCGCCTCGGCGGCCCGGTGACGCTCGAGTCGCTGCTGTATGCCGCCTACGACGCCCTGCGCCTCGCTGCAGTCCTCGCGTGCCTCGGCGCCGCCAACGCGCTCGCGAGCCCTCGACGGCTGCTGCGCTACCTACCCGCGACCCTTTACGACGTCGGCACCGCGGTCGTCGTCGGCCTGACGTTCGCTCCCCAGCTGCTCAGCGACGCCCGGGACGTCCGCGCCGCGCGCACGCTGCGCGGGCGGGACAGCCGGGGACTGCGCGAGATGGCGCGGCTGGCGGTGCCGGTGCTCGAGACGGCGTTCGAGCGCTCCCTCGGCCTGGCGGCGTCCATGGAGTCGCGTGGCTACGGCCGAGCGGTGACCTCGACCCCGACGAGCCGGCGCGCCGCCACCAGCTTGGCGCTGGCCGGCCTCGTCGGCGTGCTCGCCGGGCTCTACGGCCTGCTCGACGCGTCGGCCGGTGGTGTGCTCGGGCTGCCCGTCCTCGTCCTCGGGGCCCTCCTCGCGGCGGCCAGCCTCGTCGTCGGGGCCTCGCGCGACCCGCGCTCGCGGCACCGGCGCGACCGCTGGACCTGGACCGAGACCGTCACCGTCGTCACCGGCGCCGTGCCGGCCGCCGTCCTCCTCGTGGCCTCCGCGCGAGGCTGGGCGGGAGTGACCCCGGCCCAGCGCGCCGAGCTGCCCGTGGTGCCCCTGGTCGCCGTTCTCGCCATCGCCCTTGCGGCCGTGCCCGCCTGGGTCACGCCGCGTCCCCGGGAGACCACCGCATGATCACCTTCGAGCACGTCTCGGTGCAGTATGCCGACGCCCCGGCAGCCAGCCTCCACGACGTCAGCCTCGAGATCCCCGAGGGCGAGCTCGTCCTCGTCGTGGGCCCGACCGGGAGCGGCAAGTCGACGCTGCTGCGCACGATCAACGGCCTGGTGCCCCACTTCAGCGGGGGCACCCTCAGCGGTCGAGTCCTCGTCGACGGCCTCGACACCGCCGAGCACCGTCCCCGCGACCTCGCCACCGTCGTGGGCCTGGTCGAGCAGAACCCCTCGTCCACCTTCGTCACGGACGTCGTCGAGGACGAGGTCGCGTACGGCATGGAGACGATGGGCCTGGACCCCACGACGATCCGCCGACGCGTCGAGGAGACCCTCGACCTCTTCGGCCTGACGCCCTTGCGGGCACGGTCGCTGCGCGCGCTGTCGGGAGGCCAGCAGCAGCGCGTCGCCATCGCGGCGCTGTTCGCCGCCGGGCCTCGGGTGCTCGTCCTCGACGAGCCCACCTCCGCCCTGGACCCCGTCGCCGCGGAGGAGGTGCTCGCGTCACTGCACCGCATCGTCCACGACCTGGGCGTCACGGTCGTGCTCGCCGAGCACCGCCTCGAGCGCGTCGTGCACCACGCCGACCGCGTCCTGCTCATCGACGACGGACACGTCTCCGACCTGCTCGACCCGTCGGACGCCATGCTGAGCTCGCAGATCTACCCGCCGGTCGTGGGCCTCTCGCGGCTCGTGGGGTGGTCGCCGACACCCCTGTCGATCCGCGACGCCCGGCGACGGGCCGCGGGCCTGCGAGAGGCGCTGGGCGCCACCGCCCCCGGCGCCGTGGCCGGCGGACGGGCCATCGGACCCGACGACGCGGTCAGCATCTCGGGCATCCGGGTGTCGCGAGGCGGCCGCGTGGTGGTCGAGGGACTCGACCTGACGGTCGCCCGCGGCTCGGTCACCACGCTGATGGGCCGCAACGGGGCCGGCAAGTCGACTCTCCTCGGCGCCATCACCGCCCAGCTCCCGCTCGCGGGCGGCAACGTGCGCGTCGGGAGCGACCGCGTGGACCCGCACGCCACGCCTGCCCGCCAGCGGGTCCACCGGGTGGGACTGGTGCCGCAGCACCCGGAGCTGCTCCTCTACACCGACTCGGTGGGCGCCGAGTGCGCCGCCGCCGACGCAGACTTCGGGGCCGCACCCGGAACCGCCAGGACGTTGCTCGACCGCATCTCCGGGGGCATCCCTGCAGCCACACACCCGCGTGACCTCTCGGAGGGACAGCGCCTGGAGCTGGCCCTGGCCGTCATCCTGGCCGGCTCCCCCGAGGTGCTCCTGCTCGACGAGCCGACCCGCGGCCTCGACTACGGCGCCAAGAAGCGGCTCGGCGAGCTGCTCGTCGCCCTCGCGCAGGACGGCACGACGGTCGTCCTGGCCACCCACGACGTCGAGCTGGCCGCCGAGGTCGCCGACCGGGTCGTCATCCTTGCCGACGGTGAGGTGGTGACCGACGGCCCGGCACGCGAGGTCCTCGCCTCGTCCCCGGCCTTCGCGCCACAGGTGACGAAGGTGCTCCTCCCCCAGACGTGGCTCACCGTCGCCGAGGTGGCCGGAGCGCTGGAGAGGATCGCGTGACCGCGCGGCGCGTCATCCCGCTGCGGTGGCCGGCCGTCGTGTCGGTGGCCGTCGTGGGCCTGGTGGGTCTCGTCGCCTTCACCTGGCCGTTCTTCGTCAGCGGCGAGGTCGCCCGCGACCACGGCAACGACGCACCGTGGCTCTTCGCCGTCCTGCTCGGCCTGCTCGCGATCGTGTGCCTGGCCGAGGTCACGGCCGGCCGCCTCGAGCCCAAGACCATCGCCGTCCTCGGGGTGGCCGCCGCCGCGGGCGGCGGGCTGCGGCTGCTGAGCGCCGGCACCGCCGGCCTCGAGCCGATGTTCTTCATCGTCATCGTCGCCGGCTGCGTGCTCGGCCCGGGGGTCGGCTTCGTCGCAGGGGCCCTGGCCGTCACGACGGGCGCCCTGCTCACCGGCGGCGTGGGCCCCTGGCTGCCCTTCCAGATGATCTGCGCCGGAGGCATCGGTCTCGGGGCCGGGCTGCTGCCGGTCCGGCCGGGCAGCCGGGCCGAGCGTTGGGTGATCGCCGGCTACGCCCTCGTGACGGGCCTCGCCTTCGGGATCTTCATGAACCTGTGGTTCTGGCCCTTCGTCGGCGCCGGCGGACCGGAGGGGATGAGCTTCGTGCCCGGCGCCCCGCTCTCGGAGAACCTCGCCCACTACGCCGTGTTCTACCTCGCGACCTCGCTCGGTTGGGACCTGCCGCGGGGATTCCTGAACGCCCTGCTCGTCCTGCTCGCCGGTCCGGCGCTGCTGCGGGTGTTCCGCCGCGGGGCCCGGCGCGCGGCCTTCGGCGTGCCGGTCGTGTTCGGGCCCGCCGCCCCCGAGACCACGCCCGGCAGCCCCGAGGGCACCCGCGGGCGCACCCCCGACAGCACTGCGGCGTCCTCCGTGCCGCGAGGCCGCCGATGAGCGACGAGCCGGAGCACCAGGCCACCGGAGGCTCCCTGGCGGCGACGACGACGCTCGTGACCGGACCCGTGCGCAGCGGCAAGAGCCGGCACGCCGAGGACCTCCTCTCCCACCATTCCGACGTCACGTACGTGGCCACCGGGCCCTCCGTCGACGACCCCGTCTCACCGCTCCCGGCCGACGTCGGCGACGCGGAGTGGCGACGCCGGGTCGAGGGCCATCGGGAACGCCGCCCTTCGTCCTGGCGGACCCTCGAGACCACCGACGTGGCAGGCGTCCTCGCCGCAGCGAAGGGGCCTGTCCTCGTCGACTGCCTGGGCACGTGGCTCACGGCTGTCGTCGACGCCACCGGCTGGGACGACCTCGAGACCGCCGCCGCGGCGGCGCGCCAGGAGTCCGACCGCTTGGTCGAGTCGCTCTGCCGCGCAACGGTCCCGGTCGTGGTCGTCACCAACGAGGTCGGCTGGTCACTGGTGCCCCTGACCGCGTCCGGTCGGCTCTTCCAGGACGAGCTCGGGCGCCTCAACGCCCGCGTCTCCGCCGTGGCCCGGCACGTGCATCTCGTCGTCGCCGGCCGCGTCCTCGACCTCGACGACGCGCCCGTCGTCCCACGGGACCCCGGCCCTCGGACGCCGGATGCGTGAGGCCTGGCGTCTGGCCGTCGGCACGTTCACGGCGCTACCGGTCCGCCACCCGCAGCGGGTCGAGCGACGTGTCGCCGGCCTGGCGATGCTCCTCGCACCGGCCACGACCCTGCCGGCCGCGCTGGCCTGGTGCGCCGTCGCGGCCGCCGTGGCCGTCGAACTGGTCCCCGCTGGAGTGGGTGCCGTCGTCGCCTTGCTCGTCACCGCTCTGGTGTCCCGGGCCCTGCACCTCGACGGCCTTGCCGACCTGGCCGACGGCCTCACGTCCGGCCACGACCGCGACCGGTCCCTGGACGTCATGCGCCGAGGGAACACCGGACCGGCCGGCGCTGCGGCCCTGGTCCTCGTCCTGCTCCTCGACGCCGCCTGTCTCACAGTGCTGCTCGGTGACCCCGCGGGGACCGCGCTGGCCGTCGTGGCGCTCGCCGCGAGCCGTCTCGCGTGCGCCGTCTGCGCGCGGGACGGCATACCACCCGCTCGTGCCCAAGGTCTCGGTCAGGGCGTCGCCGGGACGGTCAGCCGAGCGGCTCTCGCCTCCGTGGCTGTCGTCGTGCCGGCGCTCGCCGCCGCGCTCGGGCTGCTGGCGCACCGGCTGACGGGCGACGGCAGCGGTGTCACCTGGCTGCCGGCGACGGCCTACCCGGCGGCGGTCGTGCTCGTGGCGCTTGGGGCGGCACTGGCAACGCGTCGACATGCCGTGCGCCGGCTGGGCGGGATCACCGGCGACGTCATCGGTGCGGCGATCGAGGTCTCCCTCGCTGCCGCCCTGGTCGCGTCGACGATCGCCCTGCCCCACGTCTGAGGGCGGGCGTCAGCCGCCCCGGCGCCATCGGGAACGCCGGGGCGACACACCGCTCAGGGCTGGCGGACCTGCACCTGCACGAACGGCGGCTTGACGACCGTGGCCTCCAGCGCGCGACCGCGCACGTCGACCTGGACGGTCTCCCCGTCGGCGATCTCGGGGGCGAGCAGCGCCAGGGCGATGCCCTGCTTGAGCGTCGGCGAGAAGGTGCCCGAGGTGACCTCGCCGGCCGCGGCGCCCTCGAAGGACACCGTGCAGTGGGCACGCGGGATGCCCCGGCCGGTCACGAGCAGGCCGCGCATGAGGCGCGTCGGGTTGGCGCGCTCGGACTCGAGGGCAGCCTTGCCCCAGAAGGTGTCCTTCTTCCAGCCGACGGCCCAGCCGGCGCGCGCCTGCACGGGCGAGATCTGCAGCGAGAGGTCCTGGCCGTGGAGCGGGTAGCCCATCTCGGTGCGAAGGGTGTCGCGGGCACCGAGGCCGCACGGCTTGCCGTCGAAGGGCGCCATCGCCTCGAGGAGGGCGTCCCAGAGCGCCGGGGCGTCGTCCCACCGCGGCACCAGTTCGTAGCCGCGCTCGCCGGTGTAGCCGGTGCGGCACACGATGACCGGCCGCCCCTGCCAGTCCGCCTCCACGAAGGACATGTAGTCGTGACCCGTCGGCAGGCCGAGCGACTGCAGCACCTCGTCGCTCCGACGGCCCTGGACGGCGATGACGCCGTAGTCTCGGTGCAGGTTGGTGACCGTGATCCCCTCCGGCGCTGCCTCCTGCAGCCGGCGCACGACCTCGGCCGTGTTGGCAGCGTTCGGGATGAGGAAGACGTCGTCGTCGGACTTGAGGTAGACGATGAGGTCGTCGACCACGCCGCCGGACTCGTCGCAGCAGAGGGTGTACTGCGCCGAGCCGGGCTGGATGCGGCGCACGTCGTTGGTGAAGCAGGAGTTGACGAAGTCGGCCGCGCCCGGGCCCGTCACCGACGCCTTGCCGAGGTGGCTGACGTCGAAGACGCCCACCCGCTCACGCACGGCCGTGTGCTCGGCGACGACGCCCCCGCCGGGGTACTCGATCGGCATGTCCCAGCCGCCGAAGTCGGCCATCTTGGCGCCGAGGGCGACGTGGCGGTCGTGCAGAGGTGAGGTCAGCGGGGAGGTCGTCCCCGACGTCGCTGTCGTCATGGCCGTCAACCTACCGCCACCGGGTATGCCGTTCGCGCTCGTTAGTATCGAACGCCGGCACCCGCGCCACCCCGCACCACCCCGCACCACCCGCACTGCGGACGCGCTGCGACGTGCGCCCGGAAGCACCTGACACCCAAGGAGTCCTTCGTGGCCAACCTCACCATCTCCAACCGCTCGGCTGCGGACACTGCCGCCGACGCACTCGTCGTGGCGGTCGTCGCCGCCGACCCGACCGGTGGCGGCACCGCCGCCCTGGCGCCCGGTCACGACCTGCCGCGCAAGGCGCTCTCGCACCTGACGTCCGTCATCGCCGACCTCGAGCTGGCCGGCAAGATCGGCGAGGTGACGACCCTGGCGGCGGTGCCCGACGTGGCTGCCCGGCTCGTCGTGCTGGCCGGTGTGGGCGAGCTGGCGACCGACCCCTCGGGCCTCGAGAACGTCCGCAAGGGCATCGGCGCGGCGATCCGCTCGCTGAGCAAGAAGAAGAAGGTCGCCGTCGTGGTGCCCGGCACCTCGGTCGAGCTCGTCTCGGCCGTGGCGGACGGTGCGGCGCTCGGGGCGTACGCCGTCTCCAAGGCAGGCACGACGAGCACCGACGCGGTCGAGACCGTCACCCTCGTCGGTCCTGCCGACTCGGCCTCGCGCAAGGCGGTCAAGCGGGCCGCCGCCATCGGCGAGGCCGTCGCCTACACCCGCGACCTCGTCAACCTGCCCCCGAACCTGCTCTACCCCGAGACGTTCGTCGAGTCGCTCACCGCCCGGGTCAAGGGCACGAAGGTCAAGCTCAAGTCCTACGACATGAAGGCGCTGCGCGCCGGCGGCTTCGGCGGCACGGTGGGCGTCGGCCAGGGATCGGCCAACGAGCCGCGGATCGCCGTCCTCAGCTACGCCCCCTCGCGCCCGAAGGCCTCGATCGCCTTCGTGGGCAAGGGGATCACCTTCGACTCGGGCGGCCTGTGCATCAAGCCCGCCAACGGCATGCTCACGATGAAGTGCGACATGGCCGGTGCGGCGGCCGTCGCCGGCGCCGTCCTCGCCATCGCCGAGCTCGGCCTGCCCATCGCCGTCACCGGCTACCTCGGCCTGGCCGAGAACATGCCGAGCGCGACGGCGCAGCGCCCGAGCGACGTGGTCACGATGCGCGGCGGCAAGACGGTCGAGGTCCTCAACACCGACGCCGAGGGTCGCATGGTCCTCGGCGACTGCATCGCCCTGGCCTCCGAGTCGTCGCCCGACGCCATCGTCGACGTCGCCACGCTGACCGGAGCGCAGGTCGTGGCGCTCGCCAACACCGCTGCCGTCATGGGCAACGACGACGCCTTCCGCACGCGGGTGCTCGAGGCCGCCTCCACGGTCGGTGAGGCGATGTGGCCGATGCCGCTGCCCAAGGAGCTGCGGCCGACCCTCGAGTCGATCAACGCCGACATCGCCCACAAGGGCGGCGCCGAGGGCGGCATGCTGACGGCCGGCATCTTCCTCAGCGAGTTCGTCGGCGAGGGCATCCCGTGGAGTCACCTCGACATCGCGGGTCCGGCCTTCAACGACAAGGCGCCGACAGGCTACTGGCCCAAGGGCGGCACCGGCTTCGGTGTGCGCACCCTCGTGGGGCTCGCCGAGTCCTACGCCTGAGACCTACGCCTGGGTCCCACGCCTGGCTGCCACGCCTGGGGCCA